>NZ_RXYB01000003.1 GCF_008086615.1 Acetobacterium tundrae | reverse complement strand
TATAAAATCAAAATCAATCGCTTCATCGACCAGCCTTAAAATATGATCTTTCGGTACCAACGCATCCATTGTGACGATCTGTACCTGTTCTCTGATATCCTGTTCCCGTTTGGTTAACATAAGGTTTGCCTCCATTTGTTTTCTAATTTTATGATAAACCATGAACCTTGGAATAAGCTTTTTTGATTTCAAAAAACTAAAAAAGGCCAGGTTTCCCTGACCTTTGTCTTCAGTCTGCGATCCTTCGGATCTTTATTTTCCCACGATTTTATGTTATGATATTAAAGCAATTGAAAGCAGATCAATATCCTCAAAGTTTCATTATTAGGTAATTATAAAGCTCGCGGCAGTTTTGCAAATGCCTGAAATTTTATTGTTGTAAGGAGAAAAACTTTGAAAAAGAAAGCCCTTGTCCTCTGCCTCATCATTCTGTCATTATTTAGTGTCACCGCCTGCAGTTCAAACTCGGATGCCTCATCAAATCCGTTGAAGCTTGAAAAAGCGAACCGTTATGAACTGCTAATCGGACTTAACGACGCCAATACCGGAAAACAAATTCTGGAAACAGAAACAGCAAAAGAAGCGATCAAAAAAACAATTCTTGAATCCGTCAGCGGTGTCACCATTACCATTTCAAACGGCAGCTATTATGTGGGCGCTCTGATTGTAGATGAAAACACCATCAACTGCATAATCTATGGCGCTGATGACGAAGCCATCAATAAAATTGTTCAGGAAATTAACAGCCAGTTCAATCTGACGGTTCTTGTTGCAAAAAGTACAAGCGAATATCGATTGATTAAACCATAAAAAAAAACGGCTGGCCAAACAGATATTGTTTCCCAGCTGCTTTTTTTGTATTCATTAGGAGCGCTTTTTAGGTGAAAGATATTCATTATTGCCCCAAACCGGCGATTACCCCTTCTTTTTTTGGCACTCTTTACAATAATAGGTGCCTCTGCCACGAACCATTTCTTTGGTGATTGCTCCATGGCATACCGGACAAACTTTTTGCATATGGACTTGTAACTGGACCTGAAACAAACCGGTAATGCCATTGGCGTCAAAAGAATGAATCGTTGTTCCGCCCTGGGCAATGGCCTGCTCCAGAATTTCTTTTGATACGGTGATTAATTCGGCTACCCGCTTTTTACTGACCCGTTTTCCTGGTGTGGCGGGATGCATTTTCATTCGAAAACAGATTTCATTGGCGTAGATATTGCCAATTCCAGTCATAATGCTTTGATCGAGTAACAAGGTTTTAATCGGCAGACTGCTCTTATGTATTTTTGAGTAGATCTCTTTAGAATCGGCATCCCATGGTTCGGGGCCAAGCTTGCAAAGCGGTAAATCCTGACGATAGGTTTCTTTGTTCACCAGTTCTAAACGACCAAATTTACGGGTGTCCTGATAACGTAATTCGGTGCCATCACTAAATGCAAAGGTAAGATGTTCATGTTTGTTAAGCGACTTTGAAGCTGCTACAATATTATATTTGCCTTCCATCCGCAAATGAGAAATAAACGCTTGGCTATCTAAAATAAAGATTAGGTATTTTCCCACCCGGTCGATATCCCGAATAGTTTGGCCTGTTAACGATGCTACAAAGTTATTTGTATCGCCGGTGATGATCTTATCGTAATGAACCCTAATTTCCTGAATCTTTTTTCCAACAATAAAGTTCTTTAACGTTCTCCGAACGGTTTCGACTTCTGGTAGTTCCGGCATAACTTTTCACCTGCTTTATTTAATGGATACTAATATGCATGCTGATTTTTGATGTTGTTTCAGCTATTAGTTTGAAAATATATTGTATAGAGTATAGTTGCATCAAACGTTATGTTTTTCATTACTTGACGGTTAAAACAATTTGAAATATACTTTATATTTATCAAGCATATAATATATTTGATATATGTCAAGTAATTAAAAGCAATTTAAATGGAGACAATAATGGTTAATTTAAAAGAATTAAAAGAAAATGTAAAATATTTCCTGAACAGCAAATGGGTTATGATTCCATTGTTGCTGGTAACAATCATGAGTTACGGATTCACATTAACGCATCCAAGTATGAGTGTCGATGACACGGCGATGGATTATTATTATCGGCAAAACGAGTTGCTGAGACAGGGACGCTTTTTTCAGGTATTTATCGATAAAATATTGGGAATTTATAACTTCAGGCCGTTTGTGCTGGACTTCCTTGCCATACTGTGCCTAGTTGCAGCAGCGGTATTGTGGTGTTCATTATTCAAAAAGGTTACCGGCGATAAATTAAAATTAATTGTATATATGTTCTTTGCGTGTTTTTTTGTTTCATATCCGTTGATAACCGAAATATTTATTTATATGGGCTCTGATTTTGAAATCGGCCTTGGCCATGCGATGATCCCCTTCATATTATTTATTTTATTAACCGACACCAAAAAGCTGAACAAGCCGGGACCATATATTTTGGCATCCTTTTTAATAGCCTTGACGTTATCATTGTATGAATCGTTTGCAGTTGTCTATTTGTTTGGAATTTTTGCCATATTGATATTGCGGTTTTTATACAGTGATGATAGCAGAAAATTTAAAGATGTGTTTTCACGGGGCGTATATTTTGTGATCCCGTTAATCATTGGTATCGTTTTTCGCTTTCTTATCGATATGAGTTTAAGGATCGTCCTTCAGCTTGGCACAAGCATTAATGCATCTAAGGAAATTCATTGGGATCAGGGATTTATGGAAAATCTACCAAAGCTGTTTAAGGGCGTGACCCTGAGCTTTTTTTACAATGCGCTCGTCTATCTGCCGATCACCATTTTGCTAATCACAATTGGAGCAACACTTGTTTTGATGTTCTGGCAGGGATTCAAATACCGGTCATTAACAATTGCGGCTTTATATTTGGGAAGCATCGTGAGTTTGTTTTCTTTAACGATTTTCCAGGGAATTGAAACCCCATATCGGGCATGTTCAGTTTTTAGTGTTTTTACAGCCTTTGTTTTCATGCTTTTGTTGCAGTTTGTAGAAGAAGGCAAGTTCAGAATCGAAATAAAAAGAGCATTTGTTGTGGTTCTTTGCATCGTACTAATTTGGCAGTTAAATGATATCAACAAGTGGTTTTATGTTGATTATATGCGGTATGAGGAAGAGGTCAACGTGGTCAACCAGGTTGCTACGGAAATACGTTCAAATTACGATTTGGACAAACCGGTGGTTTTCTTGGGTGATTATAAGTTGTCGGATAATATCAACCAGTATACTTCGGCAGAAAAAACCAGTCTGGCCGGAAAACTCTATATGAACCTGACCGGGATTGTACCGGACGGCAAATATGCATACAAATATGTTCAATCCAATGGCGATAGTTTTTTAGACTGGGCGGTCGGCTGGAATTTTGAAAACAATGTTTCCGAAGCGCACAAGTTTTTTAAAGATTTGGGGTACGACTTCAAGGCTGATAATTACACGATGCGAGAAGAAGCATTACCACTGGCAAAAGATAAGCCGCAGTGGCCGAAAAATGGCTCTATTTTTGAAACGGATGAATTTATTGTGGTGAATTTTGGGATCACGGAAAAATTTGAAAATCAAGTAAAACTAAATTAAAATAAAATTGTCTGCTTATGCAGGGACTGACATGGTCACGACAAATAGTACTTCGAATTCAAAACACCCTTGAGTAAAAAATTATACTCAAGGGTGTTTTTACTTGCAACTTTCTGCAAAAAGCACTTCTGAAAAAATGCCTGAAGGACTAAGATTATAGCAAGAGGAACGAAAATATTTAGAAAAAGATTTTTAAGCATTATCATGGCTGTATACACAACACTGGATGGAATAGGTGGCAGATTGAATGATTTTTTGGATCTCAGCCAGAAGGAAGACGCGTTCATTCAAACCTTCATTGATTATGGTGTCGATGTACTGGACATTGATCGGGATGCCTTGGTGAAAGAGTTCACGGATGCCATCATCGGAAACAACTATCCTGTACCCTCGTACTATTGATGTAATTGTATCCCTACTTCGCGATATCCATTAAAATTCCCACGTCTTCAATCACGCTTAATACTACCAAACCTCGACATGCACCTCATCAAGATATTAGCACACCTGCTCCAATAAATCGAGTAGAAGCTCGCTTTTTTCTGCTCCTAATTTGTCGACAAGCCCAGCAAAAAAAGTTGTAAAATAGTAGGTTCCCTTCTCAACTATTTTTTCTCCTTTGTCTGTTAGCTTGAGATCAACAATCCTTTTATCCTTTGAATTTGTACTGCGATCAATATATCCCTTACTGCTTAAACCTTTAACCAATTCAGTAACAGTAGGTGATGTTACTGACATTCGATTACTGATTTCTGATATACTGGTAATATAATTAACATCACAAGAAATATCTTTGAGACATAACAAAACACGTATTTCGCTTTGTTTTAATCCCAATAATGGTTGCTTTTTTCGTTCAGCTCTAGACAAGTTTTCAAATACAGCTATTAGTTTTTTTATTTCAATATATGGCGATGATAATAGTCCCGCCAAGATTACGAAAAAGTGGTGTGGTTGCGGTAACCACACCAAGCTGTGAGGCTGGGGCTGAATTTTGTGCTGCTGTTGTGAAGACAGTCATCCTAAAACCAAGACCTGCTCCGAAAATAATCAGGCTCACCGCAGCCATGGTTACGCTGCCCATATTAGCCATCACAATCATGCTGGCACTCATAATACCTAAACCCACTACGGCGAATAATCTGTAATTGCATGATTTTGATAACCAGCTTCCAACTAGTGTACTGAAGATAATCATCATAATTGACATGGGAATATTAAATAAACCGGATGTCGTTGCTGATAAGCCTTGTACCCTTTGAATGTAGAATGGCATATAGGACATTGCTCCCATCAACGCGATCATAACAACCGTTTTTTTTTACTTGTTAATTGATTCATAAAATAAGGTTCCTCTTTCTTTTTGTCAAAATTGTTGGCAACCAAATTAATTAGATTACCAACCTAACGAGTTATAGCCTAAACCGAGTCGTCAACACCTATTAAGAAATATTTAATTTAAAATTGAATCACAATGGGAGGGGCTATCGTGTTTTCGCGAAGGGAATCTGCATAATAAAACGTCTGGGATCAGTGAAAAAGTCGAAAATATTAGTTTGTACAAATCGTTTAAAAGATTTTTCATACCCAGATTGCTTACCGACTGTCCCCACGTGCAGCGGTTCAAACCAAAGGTCAAGTAACCTCGGGGATGTCGAACGAAAAGCCCCCCCGTCTAGATAAGACAAACTACTTTGATTAAAATGGGATTTCGGGTATAATTATCCCCAAAAGCACAAGTTACTCTGTGGATTCGAAGAATAGGAGCATAACAATTGAAAAAGCTGATTTTAGTAACATCACCGCCAGCAAGTGGAAAAACCTATGTCGCAAAGAAACTTGCAGAGGCATTAAGTCAGGTGGTTTACCTGGATAAGGATACACTCATACCCCTTTCAAAACAGATTTTTATCGTAGCTGGGGAAGAATATAACCGGAGTTCTGATTTTTTTGAGAAAAATATTCGTGATTATGAATACGAAACAATTGTCGCTCTTGCTTTAGAAGCCCTGGATTACGACAATACGGTATTGATTAATGCGCCATTCACAAAAGAAGTAAGGGATATCAATTATATCCGTGAATTGAAAGCAAAACTAATAAAAAAGAAGGCATCTTTAGTTGTTGTCTGGGTAGAAACGGCAATAGAAGTGACCCGCCAAAGAATGATTGCAAGAAATTCTGAACGGGATACCTGGAAACTTTCCCATTGGGAGGACTATCTCGCAGAGAGCAATTTCGATATTCCCACTGCCTTGGACAATCCGCATGTAAAAGATGATTTGCTTATTTTTAAAAACTCAACGGATGAAGAATTTAAAAAATCGTTAAATGAGATTTTATCAATACTTGAATAGAAATAAGGTCGTTTGATGATCGAATAAAGTAAAGGCGGTTTTAAGTGAAACAGAAAATTGCAGCATCCATTTCTCTGATTATCGCGCATTTTTGATTATGCCAATAAACCTAATTATCGGCATAAGTGTTCTGTTTTTTTCTGGACTTATTGGCTGGTCAAGAGTTGAATTAAAAAGACATACGCCAAAAGAAGTCTACACGGGAGCCATCATCGGATTTACGATTGGACTGTTAATGATCGTGACTGAAGGAGCTATTTAGTCTCAATCAAATACTTCAGCTTTATGTCCGCATATCAAATGAAAATTGAGAAGGAAGGCAAGTATGGAAAATTACACAAACAAAGAATTGAAAGAAGCACTTGTGGAAGTAACATCAACGATTAAGGAATGAACAAAGGCAGACCAGACAGTGAAGATTTAAGGAAAGCAGAGGAATTTGCGTTGAGTTTAGAATAAGTATTGATCATAAAAAGGCAAAAAAGGTGATGAAAGATTACCTGGAAACTGTTATCGAAAAAGCGAAAATAAATACCACCACTCAAACTGGCAGCTATTGCAGTCAATATAAAAAGAATAGCGGCCACCATGACCGCTAAATCTTCCTGTTTCTGTGAACGATTTGTCGAATTTAGAATTAATTTCTTTTTCTGAAAATAATTCACTCGAATTTTGAGAACTCAGCTAAAAAAACATGTTTTTTTCACTGGGGCCAGGCCTCGGATGGCGTAATAGGATTAGGCGAGGGGTGTTGTTTAGTGAGCGCGGATTGTTGAAAAGATTTAACTACTCAATATAAACCCAATTTCGATACAAAGAATTTGACTATTTAAAGAAATGCCAACGATTTTACCCTTCATTTTCATCAATAATGTTTTTACGATATAAAGTCCTAAACCGGTGCCACTGCTTTTTCTGGATTTATCCGCGGTATAAAAGCGGTCAAACAAATGATCAATATCATCTTGGGATAGATTCGGCGCAGGATTACGGATTGACAGGATTGCGTAGGCATCTTCTTTTGTCAAAACAATGTCGGCTTTTTCCTTGGCATAAAGTATTGTATTGTTAAGCAAGTTCTGCACAATCCGGGTACAGGCAACGTGATCGCCGGATATCCAAATTGGATAATCAGGAAGGTTTACCTGAAGACTAATTCCGTGCTTCTGAAACAGCTCGTATTGTCCCACTAAAACATCGGTTACCAATATATTTAGGTCGAATTTTTCTTCATTAAGCAGCGTTTCATTAACATCCAATACAGACAGTTCGTAAAGACTGTTTATCATAGCTTTTAACGCATGCGCTTTGTCATCCACAGTTTTTAGATAATCTTCACGCTTTTCCACTGGACATTCAGGATTCCGAGACAATTGCAAATAGCCTAAAATAGAGGTCAATGGAGTTCGTAAGTCATGACTGAGGTTTGCAATGGAATCTTTTAGTTGAAGATCATTGCGCCGCACTTCAATTCGGAGACTTTTTTGCAGATTTAAATTGCGATTGATGGCGGCGGCAAGTTTGTTTAAATCGTTGTCAATCAATGAAACCGTAACTTTTTTCTCGGTACTGCCGCTTGTGCGATCATGCAGTTGTGTTGTGATCTTGCGAAGCTGCTGTTTGATGCGAAAAAGGCGGACGCCGAACATAACCGTTGCGATACATACCGTAATTAAAATCCAAATCATTCAACCACCGCCTTCTTTTATAACATCTTATTTTAGTTCACATCTGCGGAATACGCAATAACCACCACCTAAAAATACCGTTGCCCAGCCGACCGCCACAGCTATTGCCGCTAACCCTTCCCTTAAAGTCAGGTAAGGTCTCAGTACATGTCGGATCAAATAGGCCGGATGAAAAAGCAAGGCAACCCCGGGTGTATTCGTATAAGCAGTTCCAGGTACTAGATTGGCTGTCTGCAATAACCCTGCCATGAACCAGCAAATAATCAACAGAAAGAGTGCAGAAACGGCTATTGACTTTGCGGTATCTCGGAATAACATCACAAAAAAAATGCAAATTGAAATAAGCGAAAAATTCAGCAGTAAAAGCATTGCAATTGTTCGTATAAAATACGGGATAGATTGAGTGGAAGGCAATGGAAGGGAGAAGGAACAGCGTATGCAGCCAAGCAGCAGCGCCAATAGAATTGCCAAGTTTGGCACGATAAAGCCTACAATGCACCGACTTGTATAAATAGCTGCCCGGCTGTGTCCAGCGGAAATCTCGTGATCAATGACTCGGTTGGAAAACTGCTGACCAAAAAGCATCGCTGTAAATGCACCGGTAATAATCAAAAATGGTAAGATGCCATCCGCTGCTGTAGTCATAAAGATCCCCTGTATGTTATGCGGAATATCCGGTACCATGGGATCGTATCCCAAGTAATCAGGACCAAACATAATGAGTCCAAAGGCACATGGAATAATCAAGGTTAGCCAAAAAATCAAATTGTGCCGCAGTTCATACCATTCATATTTTAATAAATTGCTCATTTCTCTCCTCCTCAACGCAGTTCCGCCTGGCGGAATACTAATGCAGATATCACAAATAAAACAGCGCTCCAAATGCTTCCCAACAGCATTCCATATACAGGGTGAACGGTGCCGTTTGTAACGAGAGCCAACATACCAATAGGCAGAAAGTGTGCATATTGAATGGCGTATTTACCATTTAGCAGCATAATCATAATAAAAAACAGAATTATTGGAATACCAATAGTTCGGCCAACGTCCCGGAAACAGACCGCCGCAAGCATAGATATCATACCAATGGCGCAGTTGAGTAACACGAATGCTATAAACACAAAAAGTAGATAAAATTCCATTCCAGCAGTAAAAGGGATACCCCAGCCATTTTTTAACGTGCAGTATATAATACCCAGCAGCGGAAATATCAGAATAAGACCATTTAATGCTAATAAAAAAACAATGGTTTTAGCCAAAAGTACCTGTATACGACTTCTTCCCGCCGTTATCTCATGATATAAGGTGCCATCTTCAAAATCTCTACCGACAAACAGTCCACCGTAAATACTTGCCATCATAATTGTTATCACTTCTTTTTGCATAATATTTTTCAAAAAAGAGTAACCCGACAGACTGAATTGCTGACCGCCGGATAAGATAATCAAATTGACAAGCACGATGACGGCCAGCAGTATCCAGTAAATCTTATCGCGGACGAGTTTATACCATTCAACATGTAAAAGCTTACCCATATTTAGTCGCCCTCAATTCTGTGCAGAAAATAATCTTCAAGACTGTCTCCGGCAAGGCTGAGACCGGTTACCAAAAGTCCTGCTTGTGAAAGCACACGTGCCACATCTTCCATGTTGTCCAGATTGTCATACAATCGTATGACGCCATCCGGCATAACCTGAAAGTGCGTAGTATGTAATGCGCTTTCCAACACAGTTGTTGTTTTAGTAGTATCATTTGTTTTTATGGCGATATGCCGTTTGCATTTTTCATCCAGTTCTTGTTGTGTTAATTCCTCCAGTACATGGCCCTGATGCAATAGGATATATTGTGTTGCCGTTTGATACAGTTCACTGAGAACATGACTGGAAACAAGCAACGTGATCCCACGCTCCCGATTCAGCCGTTTCATCAGTTCCCGTATTTCAACAATACCGGATGGATCAAGGCCGTTAATCGGTTCGTCTAAGATTAAAAATTCCGGATCATTCAACAAAGCCATCGCAATGCCAAGTCGCTGACGCATTCCAAGGGAAAAATGGCGCACGGCCTTTTTCCCGGTATCTGTCAAGCCAACCAGTTTCAATGTTTCCTGGATACATTCCTTGTCCGGAATTCCGCGTTGAATGCGCTGAGCCTCCAAATTCTGTTGAGCCGTCATGTTTTTATAAAGTGCGGGCGTTTCCACCATACACCCAATACGGGCACGCTGTTTCTGCAATTCCTTTGCTCCGGATTTTCCAAACAGTGTCATTTTCCCATCGGTGGGAAAGGAAAGACCGGTGATCAATCGAATCATTGTGGTTTTCCCCGCACCGTTTTCACCAATAAAACCATAAATTTCACCACGTCGCAGAGTTAGATTTACGCAATCAAGTGCCATGGTTCCTTTATACTTTTTTGTAAGATCTTTTGCTTCAAATATAGATTCTTCCATTAATTTCATCTCCTTTATATTCTATTATAAAATGCAATTCGTAATTATTTCTAAGGAGAATCATAAGAGTTTCTAAAGAAATTGCCTGTTCCCATGGATCACGAAAACAGGCAATTTTATTTAGATTCGATCAGTTTGTATCCGATTCCCCAAACCGTTTCGATAAACTCCTGGTCGGGGCAGACAGATTTCAGTTTGCGTCTTAGATTACTAATGTGGGTATTAATTGCGTTGTCATCATAGCTATATGGTTCATCCCACACACTCGTAAACAGGTTGGCTTTCGTGAATAGTTTCTGGGGATTTTCCATGAGCAATCTGAGAATTTTCATTTCCGTTCCAGTCAGAGAAATTGGCTTTCCAGATAGGTTACATACATTCGTTTCCGTATCAAAAACCAAAGGACCCACGGTAAGGTGTGAAGAGCTAAAACCTTGACTGCGTCGCAAATTGCTTTCGACTCTTGCCAACACCTCATTGTTGTCGAACGGTTTTGTAATGTAATCGTCCGCGCCGGTTCGGAGCATATCGACCTTTACCGTCATTTCATCCTTGGCAGAGATGATAATAACCGGCACCTTGGAGAATCGACGAAGGTTTGCGAGTAATTCTTCACCCGGAATTTCAGGAAGCATTAAATCCAGCAGCACCATATCAAAGCTTCTATTTTTCAGCGTTTCATAAGCGGGTTTGCCAGAATATTCAGATACACAGTGATACTGATTTTCACTTAGAATATTACACAATAGACGATTGATTTCATTATCATCTTCGATCACTAAAATATCCGTCATGTTATTACCTCCCAGCTTTTTTTAATGATACAATTCTCTAACAAACGGCAGTTCCTTTTGTTGAGTCAATTCATTATAATCCTATTGCTCTTTTTTTTCCAGTAGACGTTTGATGGTCACACTGACATGTTGCCTTGTTTTTCAGAGACTTATGTGCGCGTGGTCAAGATGCTTTTTCAAAGTGTCAGTGGCGGCGATAAAAAAAGGGCGCATCGGCTCTTGAATTTATATGTTGAACAGGGTGAATCTTTTATATTTTTGCGTTTCGGACAATTTGAAGAATCCATGGTATAATCGTCTTAATATTGAAAGAGGTGTGCGCAATTATGAATAAGATGCAAATAATTATGGAAACAAGATTCTTAGATATAGCAAGGGCAATAGAAGAGTATACTGAGTCCGGAAACAAAGATGTTTTTATTTGCAATGTTGATAAAAAAAATGAGATAGATAGGGATCTTAGAATAATATGCGCAGGAATCCTTGGACTAAAAAATGTAATAATCAATAGAAGTGGCAATAATTCTTGGTACGCTGAAGCTATTTATGAAAATCAAGAAGGTGTAATGATTAAAAAGGTTGGATTCTTGGATAAAGAAAATTTTAAAATAGTTGAAGAAGGATCAGGTCCTTCAGTAGTAAATTATACTAAGAATCTAACAGTTAAAGAAAATAAAAAGATCTATGAATTATTAACAACGTTGCCATTAAAGAGAACGAGAAAATTAAAACGTTTGAAAGAAGACTATGAAAAAAATAAAAATCAAATATAAATTGGCAAGCTGTTATAAAATGAAACAGAACATATAATCCAAAGCTAAACAATCAAATCCTTTGTCAGAGTTAGTCAAAGGATTATAAAAAGATGAAAATGATTAATATTTAAAAGTGGACACAGAGTATGTAACATAAAAAACACCCGTGAGTTAAAATCATGGGTGTTTTAAAATTATGGAACACAAGGGGGCAGGTGTAATCATTGCGGATTTTCATTTAAACTCCTTGTCATTTTGGAATAAAGGTTTTAACATATTGTAACATGTTAATGACAAATGTGTTTCGCTGAATTTTAAGGGTCGTTAAGGGAGGTTGTGCCAAACCCTTTCTAGATAGATATCATAAAAGTCCCGTCCCCACTGTGTAGGGAACTAAGTGCATACGAAAAAAGATGTTTTCATTTAAGGCGTTGAAATGCAAATAAAAATAAATTATAATCATTTTAAGGCAAAAAGTAAGGAGTGATTATTCGGAAAACAGAGCAGGAAGAAAAATAAAGGTTGGAGTGGTCAAGCAGAATACTCGGGTTTTATTCCGGCAATCAACCTGTAACTTTTTTAAGACGTTAGGGTATCGAATTCACCTGATTAAGATTGAAAAGTCGTGTCATTAAACGAAGGAGAGGAACAATAGATGGACACAGTTGAGCGTTTTATCAAAGCACAGGAAGAAAACTATGAGCAGGCACTAACAGAAATTAAAAATGGCCGCAAGCGCAGCCATTGGATGTGGTATATTTTTCCCCAGCTTAAAGGGTTGGGCAGGAGTGAAACCGCCAGGTATTATGGAATAGCGAATTGGCAGGAAGCCAAGGCGTATATGGTGCATCCTGTTCTGGGTTCGCGTTTGCTGGCGATTTCCGGGGAATTGTTGAAACTTGAGTCGAGTGACGCCAATGCGATATTTGGCCGACCTGATGGTTTGAAATTGAAATCGTCAATGTCCCTGTTTTATCTGGTCGATGGTAATCCGACATTTAAGGCGGTGCTGGATAAATTTTTTGGTGGTGAGATGGATGAAGTCACCGCCGATCAATTAGATAAAGGAGAGATAACCGATGAAGCTGAATGATTTTGAGAAGTATATCGACGAAACGATCTTGGATCGGGGATACGATTATTATGATGAGGGAAGAATCAGCGAAATTATCAAACAGGGAGATCAGGACTATCTTTTTACCGTAGCGGGAACCGAAGTCTATCAGGTGACTATCAAACTTGATGATCAGGGCGAAATTACGCAAACGGGTTGTGATTGCCCCTATGATTTTGGGCCAATCTGCAAACATCAGGTGGCGGCATTTTATGTGCTGTTTGATATTGTCAGCAACAAAAAAAATCAATGGCCAGAGATCGAAACAGCAAACAAACAGCCAGCGCTTAAAGGTGTACTGGATACCCTCACAAAAGAACAACTGACCCAAATTATCATCGGGATGGCGGATAAGGATGAAACGCTGAAAAACACCCTGATGATGAGATATTCAAAGGGAAATCCGCAACAGGAACTACAAAAATGCAAAAGGTTGATGGAATCGATTGTCAGAAAGTACCAGGGCCGAAGTGGCTATATTGAATATCAGGAAGCTGATGAATTTGCTGCTGAAATGGAAGAATTGCTGGAAGCGGCAAACGATACCGAAGATTGCTGCCTATCAATGGATATTGCATCGATGCTGTTGATTGAGGCGGTTGAAGCGTTTCAATACGCCGATGATTCAGATGGCAGCATCGGTCAATTAGTCTCAGCGGGCATCGACACCATCGGAACAATTGTTACTGATTATGCAGATCTTGACATTGAATTAAAAGGAGAAATGCTTGAGAAGTTACTCAAACTATCTGATGAGAGCGGTTTTGATGGGTGGGAGGATTTCAGAATCGATCTGCTTCAAATCGGGATCAAATTTGCCGATGTTGAAAGCCTGAGAAACAAGCTACAGCAGAAGATTGAAGCGACGATCGGTAAGCTCTCTGATGATCCATATAAGCAATACACGGTTGAAGCATTGCTGCGGATCGAGTTGGAAATAAAAAGTCGGTATGGTACGAAAGCTGAGGTCGATGAATTTATCAGACAGAATCTTAATTATTCATCATTTAGAGAAGCGCTGATTGATAAATGCATTAAAGAAAAAGATTTCCAGCGTGTGATTGAGCTGGCTTTGGAAGGCGAAAAAAAGGATCAGGACCATGCTGGTTTAGTCGTCCGATGGAAAAAGATCAGATATACGGCTTATAAGCAGCTCTCCCATAAGAAAGAACAGCAACAGCTGGCTAAAGAACTGTTTTTGGACGGAAATTTTGAGTATTATCAGGAACTAAAAGCATTAAATACCGGGAATGAAACCGCACTTTATCAGAGTTTAAAGCAGGAATTAAAAGCGCTCAAAAACTGGCGTGGCCGAGAGTTGTATCGAACGCTGATTGTCGATGCTAAAGATTTGGATGCGATCATGGACTTCGTCAGAGAAAATCCCCAAAGTATTGAAACCTATGCCGGGATGCTTAAGGAAAAGTTTAAAGATGAAGTCATTGAAATTTATCAAGCTTATATCAAAGGAGCCGCCGGAGCTGCCCGAAACAGACGCGACTATCAGGGCGTTTGCAGAATCATCAAGCAGTACAATAAGATTGCTGGTAAAAAAAATCAGGACACGATCATTCAGGAGCTGGTTGCTTTTTATAAAAAAAAGCCAGCCTTTGTCGATGAACTGAGTAAAGTTGGACGATAATGCAGTAAAGTAAAGGCTTTGATTAGGTTGCTGGAATCAAAGTTAAAATGAATGCTTAGTGGCCAAATTTTATAAGTGCATAGGTAAAGGAGAAATTTGAGTTAATTAAATAACTAAATAACTAAATAACTAAAATAGCAAGAGAAAGGATATAAATAATGAAAATATGTATATTGTCAGGTAATCCTAAAAAAGATGGGTTATGTCAGTCGGTAATTGATGCGGCAAAGCTGGGTGCCACCGATGGCGGCGCCGAGGTAGATGAAATAAAATTGTGCGATTTCAAACTAATCCGCTGCCAAGTCTGCGGTGACGGTTGGGGTCCCTGTCGCGATGAAAATTTCTGTAAGTTTGGTAAGGATGGTTTTGATGAAATTGTCGCTCGGATCGAATCAAGTGATGCGATCATTTTTGCTTCACCGGTCTATTGGGGCGAAACCTCCGAAACCTTCAAAAGCTTTATTGATCGACTTCGACGATGCGAATTTAATGGACAAAAAGTATTGCGTAATAAGCAAGTTTTAATGATTGCTTCAGCCGGGGGAACCGGAAATGGGCTGTTGACCAGTCTTGAACAGATGGATCGCTTCTGCCGTCATACCGGTATGGTTATTTTTGACTATATTGGCGTGAATCGCTGGAATAATGATTATAAAAAGGTAACTGCGAAAGCCGCTGCTTATGCAATGGCAAGTGGCAGAAAAACAGAGAAATAAATGAAAAGCGTCCTATTGGTAATAGATTATCAGAAAGATTTTGTAGATGGAAGCCTAGGCTTTCCCCAGTCGGTTAGTCTTGAGGATTCGATTGCACAAAAAATATTGGCGTATCGGTCAAATGGACAGGAAATTGTGTTTACCTATGATACGCATACGGCAGACTATTTGAACACCCAGGAAGGAAGAAATTTACCAGTTGTTCATTGCATCAAAGGAACAGCAGGGTGGCAGCTTTATGGAAAGGTGGCTGAGCTTCGGCGAGATAGCGATACCTGCATTGAAAAGATCGCATTTGGATCGATGGAGCTTGCCAATTATCTGGCTGCGAACCAGTATGACCAGATTGAGTTGGTGGGTGTTGTTTCAAATATTTGTCTGATCTCGGATGCTGTGCTGGCAAAGGCGGCTTTGCCGGAAGCGGAAATTATTGTTGATGCTAGTTGCGTCGCCAGCAATGAAAAACGTCTTAACGAGGCGGCATTGGATGTGATGGCAAGCATGCAGATCCGAATTATCAATCGAATATAAAGCGGGCAAGAACAAAAATCTCCGTGGCACGGACCTTTCCTGTTAAAACCTTTCATATTTGGTTTTTCGGCTGTCGTATATGACACGGTATTATGCAAGATCTACGACATATTCTAAGCGATTTCGGCCATTATCTTTAGCCATATAGAGGGCTTGGTCGGCATGTTTATAGGCATACATAAAATCACCATGATTCTCCAGCAAGGTCGCTCCAAGGCTAACGGTAATGTGGATTTGATAATTCTTGATATAAAAGGGTGTTTTGGCAATACACTGTCGGATTTGTTCGCCAATTTCGATGCTTTTTGACAGTGACATACCAGGCAGAAGAATAATGAATTCCTCGCCGCCCCATCTGGCAGCATCGCCTTGGGAGCCGACTTCATTTTTAAGAATCTGTGCCAATTGCTTCAAGATCTGGTCACCGACCAGATGTCCGTATTGATCATTAACCCGTTTGAAAAAATCGATATCCAATAATAGAATACAGCTTTCCTTGCCTGGCAACTGGTTTTTCTCCAGTTCTATATCTACATACTGAAGCCATTTCCAGCGATTTATTAAACCCGTCAAATTGTCGTAATAGGCGATCTCTTCCAATTTATGCTGTTGTTCGGTAATTTTTCGTTGTTGTAGAATGGCACTCCGTTCCGAATGCCAGTATAACAGGGCGATACACAAGCCGATGGCAACAAAGGTGAGACCATTTAATTGATTGGTTGCCAAAATGGCAGGCTCTATTTGAAAAATTGCCATTAAAACAAAAAAAGCAACCAATGCAATAGAATATTGAATAATTGCTGCAGTAGGCCTTTTGATGATAAACAACGCCAATACGGTACAAACCACTAAAAAAGGGTTGATATTGGTGGTGACATACTGATCGACTGACACCAGTGAAAGCAAATCCGTATTGAAAAAACTATCCGGGGTGTGCTTGATAATGATTGGTTCACCAGGAAAGGGAGCTACTTGCGGATTGATTTTGACACCCTCAGTGGCGGCGATAAAAAAGGCGCATCGGCCCTTAGATTTACATGTTGAACATGAAAGATGGGGTGATCTTTTTTTCTAAAATAGGCTAAAACATTTTTGGCATTGAGCACAGTTTTGACTGAATGTTTATTTCAAAATTCCATGTAAAAACATTTGATGGAGGGCATTAATTTCTTCATGATAGCTTTCCGGAGGAAGATCGATGGTGTTAACCGCAGAAATATATTTAAGGATTAGCGGCGTCGGAAGAGCAGGGTCAATGTAGCCTTCGCTTTTTCCAGCTTCGATAAAGCGAAGATATAGATCGTTTAATAATTCGCTAATGCCATCGGATAGAAGTTTTATAAAGCTTTTATCGGCCAGGGCAGATTCAGTGAGATAGGTAGTGAGCGAAGCATTGATATCTGCTGTGCATAGTGAAAGTGCGGTATTTAGCTTATCAAGATAAGGCAGATCGGTTGCAAGGAGTGCGGAGGCCTTGTCGATGATATCTTGGATAATAGCTTTTGCGCATTCAATGACAAGTGCATCTTTGCTGCCGAAGTAATTGTAAATCGACACCTGGGATACGTGAGCAATAGCGGCAATTTCTTTAATACTTGAATTTGCAAATCCTTTTTCCTGAAATAGTTCCTTGGCAGCTGAAATAATAGCTGCCTTTTTTTTGTTTGTTCTGGTTTCGTATTTATTTGGATAGGGCTCCATCGTTAAAACTCCTTTTTGTTATTCTTAATATTATTATAGAACATGTTTTGAAATATAAATAGATTTATTTCAAATAATATTGACAACATAAGTTTGATGATATATCATTGTTTTGAAATCAATACTAAAATATTTCAAAACATAGGAGCGGACATATGAAAAGTGTAATTTATTATTTTAGTGGAACCGGAAATAATTTGGCAATTGCCAAACAGCTTGCCAAAGAATTAGGAGAAACCACGGTATTGCCAATGAGTGATTTGATGCAGAACAAGATGATTTCGGATGAATATGAGTGGGTAGGATTTACGGCACCAAGTTATTTTTCACATGTTCCACCTTATGTAGAAGAATGTATGAAGGATGTTAGCTACAATGAAAAACAAAAAGTTTTTTTGATTGCCGGATGTGGAGGAAACCGAGGACTTGCGATTCAAGACATGCGAAAACAGGTATATAACAGCAAAAAAGAAGTCGATTTGGAATACATGGTAATGCTTTCGGGGAGCTATATTCTTTCTTATGGTTCATTTCCAATGTGGTACCAGAAATTTTTCATAAAGCAATCATATAAAAAAATTCATAAAATGGCACTGGATATTAAAAATGGTCGGAAAAGAAAACCGCTCGGAAAGGGAATTTTCTACAAAACAAAATATGAAGCAGCGGTGCAGCACTCAATCGCAAATTATGCGATGATCGGAAAACAGTTTAAGGTAAGCGATAAATGTAGTGCTTGTGAGGCTTGTTTAAAGATCTGCCCGGTAGGGAACATTTCGTTGACGGATGGGAAAATAACCTTTGGAGATCATTGTAATCAATGTATGGGGTGTATTCAGTGGTGTCAGAATCAGGCCATTGATTATCAAGGAAAAGCAGCGAAGCGAAAAAGGTATCATCATTTAGATGTTAAGAGACAGGAACTCTTTCAAAGATAACAAAGGATATAGCGTATTGATGATGGGGCCGCTATGCTGCTTAAAAATATTGACTTCTACATAAATAGTTTATAGAATTGTGCAGAAATAGGAAATATTTGTGCAGAAAGGATTTTAATAATGACTGTTAATTTAAATGAATACTTTAAAAAACAAAAAAAATTTAGTGGAAATGTATTGTTATCAAAAAATAATGAAATTATATTTAATGAATCATATGGATATTCAAATAAGGAAAAAGGAATAAAAAATACACCTCAAACAAAATTCATGATTGGCTCAATGACAAAGGCAATAACGGCATTATGTATTATGCAGTTATCAGAAAAAGGGATGCTTTCAACACAACACAATATTGACGATTATCTTCCAGACGTCTACAAGGGTCATGGAATTACAATTCATCATCTGCTAACGCATACTTCTGGGATACCTAACTACTTAATGCTAAAAAAACAAATAAAATGGGGAGCACGTCATACCCCCCAAGAAATACTACAAATTGTAAAAGGTTATAATTTGAAATTCCCTGTTGGTGAAAAATGGTCGTATAGTAATACTAATTATCTTATTCTTGGTTTGATAATTGAAATGGTTTCGGGAATGAATTATCACCAATATGTTAAAAATTATATATTTATTCCTGCTAAAATGACTCATTCAGGTTTTATTGATGAAGAACAAAAAAATGTCGCCAATAATTATATTAACGGTGAAAAAGGGTTCTATATGGATCCAACAATGTTCTTTGCTTGTGGTGATATTGTAACAACTGTTGGTGATTTTTATTTGCTTGATCGAGCCATTCAGGATGGTAAACTATTGAAAACTCAACTACTAAAGAAAATGCAAAAACCTCACTATGACGGCAAATATGTAAAATATGGCTATGGATTGTGTGTAAAAAACCATTTTGATTGTAAAAGCATCTGCCATGGTGGGTCAATGCCAAATGGTTACACTTCTCATTTTGAGAAATATATTGATGACGATATTACCATTGTTGTATTAAGCAATGATTTAGTAAAATACCAATTCTTGTCAATGAGCGGGGCTGGTGGTACCTATATAAGTAGAGAGATGGCTTCATTAATTTATGGTAAAAAGTTAGGTGCTTTAAAGAAGATATTCTAAAAGAGATTATTAATATAGGTAGTACCTGCACATCTTTTATAACATGTGAATTAAGGGAAGCTTAGAATGACTTCCCTTAAAAATTATCATATTATCAACACTGTTATTAAACATAGCCTAATTAAAATAAGCGGCTAAAAAAATGGCGACGGAATTTAAAAGCGTTGTTTTACACAAGTCTCACCTGACTCTTAATCAGGAGGTCCAAAGAAAACCATGAATCAAAAAACCCAGGTTTAAAAACCTGGTTTTTTTGATAATAAATTTGTATACTACGTAGGCTGTATTATCATATACTCAAGGGTGCTTTGAAATTATAGAACACAACGGTGCCGGTTCTTGTATCGCAAAATTAAGAATCAGACTTGACAAAATCTGAAGTATTCTTTACATCAGCAAAGGTGTTTTGCAAGGCAGCCATAAAAGTAGCGTGGACCATTTCAGCAGGAATTAGGGTATTTTTCCAAAGTAAATCTCTGGTGGTACAGGCGTCGCTCAATAATTCAATTTCAAAGCCCAGTCTTTTGGCCGAACGAACCGTTGTGTCAACGCACATATGACTCATCATGCCACAGATCACCAACTTTTTTATATCCAATTCCCTTAGTCGTGGAAGCAAATCGGTATTGAAAAAACTATCCGGGGTGTGTTTGATGACGATTGTTTCATCAGGAAAGGGAGACACCTGCGGATTGATCTTGACACCCTCAGTGGCGGCGATAAAAAAAGGCGCATCGTCCCTTAAATTCACATGTTGCACATGAAAGATAGGGAGATCTTTTTTTCTAAAATAGGCTAAAACATTTTTGGCATTTAGAGCAGTTTTGTCTGGATCGTTTAGCTCAAAACGCCCACCGCTAAAATAATCATTTTGGATATCAATTAATATGAGTGCTTTTTTCATTTCATAAACCTCCTGTTTTTTTAAAGTATAATTCAGATTGAACTGGAGGTAAATTACCCACTTTTTTGTGGGTATCAGTAAAACAAATCAGGTCAATTATTTCAGATAGCCGATATTCTTTTGATCTAAGATATCGGTCAGCTGGTGTTCAACCATATACTCAATTCCAATTTCCTGCATAATTTCAACTGCTTTGAGGATTCGTTTGCCCCGCTCGGTCAGATAATAATCAACATGAAGCGGATAGCCCTGAGCGTTTTCTTTGTCGACAAGGCCAAAATGGCGAAGCTCATTTAATTGTTGCAAGAGCATCTTTTGACTG
The DNA here is from genome assembly GCF_008086615.1 of Acetobacterium tundrae. Taxonomy (GTDB): domain Bacteria; phylum Bacillota; class Clostridia; order Eubacteriales; family Eubacteriaceae; genus Acetobacterium; species Acetobacterium tundrae. The sequence goes on along the minus strand of NZ_RXYB01000003.1, from coordinate 271,872 downwards.
ATGCCTTCGATACTTTTCTCCAGTTGAGAAAGAGAAACAGAACCGGATCTCATTTGAAAAATGATAATTGTCTTCCATTTGCCTTTGATAATGTCATGGACAATCTCAAGGGGGCAGGTGTAATCATTGCGGATTTTCATTTAAACTCCTTGTCATTTTGAAATAAAGGTTTTAACTCATTGTACCATGTTAATTCCCAAGGTGTTTCTGTTACGCAAAATTTTAGAGGCTTTTGCAGGGGCATGAAATCATCAGAAACGTCCCGTGAAAATTTCCTATTTTCATATTTAAGAAATAAAGATTTCTGAATGTTTATTTCAAAATTCCATGTAAAAACATTTGATGGAGGGCATTAATTTCTTCATGATAGCTTTCCGGTGAAAGATCGATGGTGTTAACCGCAGAAATATATTTAAGGATTAGTGGCGTCGGAAGAGCAGGGTCAATGTAGCCTTCTCTTTTTCCAGCTTCGATAAAGTGAAGATATAGATCGTTTAGTAATTCGCTAACGCCATCGGATAGAAGTTTTATAAAGCTCTTATCGGCCAGGGCAGATGCAGTAAGGTAGGTGGTGAGCGAAGCATTGATATCTGTTGCGCATAGTGAAAGTGCGGTATTTAGCTTATCAAGATAAGGCTGATCGGTAGCAAGGAGTGCGGAGGCTTTGTCGATGCTATCTTGGATAATAGATTTTGCGCATTCAATGACAAGCGCATCTTTGCTGCCGAAGTATCGGATGAATATGAGTGGGTAGGATTTTCGGCACCAAGTTATTTTTCACATGTTCCACCTTATGTAGAAGAATGTATGAAGGATGTTAGCTACAATGAAAAACAAAAAGTTTTTTTGATTGCAGGATGTGGAGGAAACCGAGGACTTGCGATTCAAGACATGCGAAAACATGTACATAACAGCAAAAAAGAAGTCGATTTGGAATACATGGTAATGCTTTCGGGGAGCTATATTCTTTCTTATGGTTCATTTCCAATGTGGTACCAGAAATTTTTCATCAAGCAATCATATAAAAAAATTCATAAAATGGCACTGGATATTAAAAATGGTCGGAAAAGAAAACCGCTCGGAAAGGGGATTTTCTACAAAACAAAATACGAAGCAGCCGTGCAGCACTCAATCGCAAATTATGCGATGATCGGAAAACAGTTTAAGGTAAGCAATAAATGTAGTGCTTGTGAGGCTTGTATAAAGATCTGCCCGGTAGGGAACATTTCGTTGACGGATGGGAAAATAACCTTTGGAGATCATTGTAATCAATGTATGGGGTGTATTCAGTGGTGTCAAAATCATGCTATAGATTATCAAGGAAAAGCAGCGAAGCGAAAAAGGTATCATCATTTAGATGTTAAGAGACAGGAACTTTTTCAAAGATAACAAAGGATATAGCATATTGATGATGGGGCCGCTATTCTGCTTAAAAATATTGACTTCTACATAAATAGTCGATAAAATTGTGCAGACAGCAGTACATCAACAGTTGAAGTAACGTTGTCATCTTTATTAAAAGAAGGTTATATCGTTAAACTTGGAGCTGGTAAAAATACGGCATATATCCGGAATACAAAGAGGAGGCGTTCTTAATGGAAGAAAAATTGATTGCACCCTGTGGGATGAACTGCAGTTTGTGTGTCAGCTACCAGTCACAGAAGTATGATTTGAAAAAGCAGGGATTGAATCGAAAATACTGTCCCGGCTGTATTCCGAGAGATGAAAACTGCACCCATATGGGCGACCAGTGTGAACAGTTGAAAAACGGAAGTGTCCGTTTTTGTTATGAGTGTGAAACCTTTCCCTGCAAACGGTTAAAAACATTGGACAAGCGCTATCGAACTAAATATCATATGAGCATGATTGAAAATCTGAAATCCATCGAGAAAAATGGAATGGACAGCTTCCTCAAAACAGAAGCGGAAAAATGGGCATGTTCTCAATGCAGCAAGCCAATCTGTTGTCATAATGGTCTTTGTCTGAAGTGTAATTTTGAGATCCTCCGGCAGAATAAAAAATACCGCTGGAATGAGGAATAATGCCATTAACAGTATAGCATTAAACAGGGGGCACGCTTCAAAATTTGTGTCAAAGACAAGTATCCGGCAGAATGGGGTTAGTTTATGTTTGAAAATGAATTGGTCAGCAAAGCCATTGATTATATCGTAGAAAATTTAAATGAGAAAATTTCCATCGAAGATGTCGCCGATTATTGTCATCTTTCCAAGTATTATTTTAGCAGAGTTTTCAAAGCCGAAACAGGTGAAAGCGTTTACGCCTTTATCAAGCGTTTAAAAATGGAACAAAGCGCCATCGAAATGAAGCTTGGCAAAGAAAAAACCATTACCGATATTGGTGTAACCTATGGGTACAGTTCATCAAATTACAGTTCGGCCTTTAAAAAACACCATCATATTTCGCCGCCGGCTGAATTTCGCAAAACGGTGAATACCAACTGCGCTTCCCATCCGTTTATTCTGGATAAGTTGGCAGAATTTCAATCATTTGAAGAATACAATCAGCAGATTCAAATAACAGAATTGGATGATTTTGTGGTGATCTATGAACGGTATCTGGGAAATTACCTTGACCTAGGCAAGAACTTTTGCGAATTCACGGAAAAATATAAAAATTACTTAAAAGAAGACACCCTTTTGATTGAACGGTTCTTTGATGATCCCTCCATTACAAATGTTAGCCAATGCCTATATGACATCTGCATGACGGTTGACGAGAACTGTCTGCTTGAAAATGTAATGACGATTCAGGGCGGTAAATTTGCCGTTTACCGCTTTGATGGGTTGATCCCGGATATTTATGAAGCGCTTCAGGGCATCTTTAATATTTGGCTGCCAAATAGCCGTTATGAAATGGATGAACGCTATGGACTCGATATTTACCGCCGGATGGACAGGGATAACCAGCATGTCATTATTGATTTATGCATTCCTATTAAATAGAATGAAAATAAATAGAGCAAGAATTCAGAAGTATTAAAACTGACTTTCCTATATCATGAAAACTATTATCGGGATAGAGTTCGATCCGATCTCGATCGATAAATCAGAAAATGGAGGATTTTATAATGTTTGATATTAGAAAAATTCAGGAGCAAGTCATTTATGTGGCAGTTAAAGAAGAGAGCAATGAAGAAACGGCAAGAGTAATCGTCAATGGACCGGATGGACAAGGGCAGTTTGAGGACAATCCGACCTGGGTAAAAGCGACAATGAAGCGACTGGAAAAAGAGTTTGATCAATCGACTATTCGTCAGCTGAGACGGAATTGTCAGTGCGGTTACGGTATGGATCAGAAATTGGTGCTTGTTAAAGAGCTGGTAGAGGCATCTTCGAGCCTGGAAGAATTCGGCAATCTGGACAAAGCAAAAGCTGCAGGACTGTTTTGTGACAATGGCGAACTCTATCTCCAATTTGATTTTTGCGCATGTCCAATGCTTGAAGGTGTAGATCGGTTGGAGACCGATACCTGGTGTCAATGCACAACTGGTTACAGCAAGGTTCTTTTCGAAAAAGCGTTTGTATGCCCAGTAGCGGTAGAGTTGTTAAAAAGTATCAAAATGGGTGATGACAAATGCCTGATGAAAATCATCCCACAAGGAACGATTTGGAAATAAGTTAAAACGAAAAATTTGAATGCCTCAATATTGATCCATTCCGCAGAAATCGGATGGGTCAAGGACACCTTTCCCACAATTAATTATCTGCCATTCAGTGGAACCGTCTCCGAGTTACCCTTTTCTACTGCTGCCCTAGCATAGCACAAGGGGACGGTTCGGGACCAGTGAAAAAGACATGTTTTGGAGCTGATTTCTGAAAATATGAGTGAATTATTTTTAGAAACCAAAATTTATTCTAAATATAACGATTTTTTTAATAAAACAAGAAAAATCAGCGGTCATGATGGCCGCTATTCTTTTTATATTAACTGCAATGGCTGCCAGTTTCGATTGTTTGGACATCGAAACCAGACCGTAGCCTTTTGCCCGGCCCAGTCCATGGGATCGTTTGAGCTCAGCATTTTTCCCTTCGATGCTGGCTCTTTTTTTGTACTTCTCTTTAAATTCATCGGTTTTCTGACTTTGGGAGATTTCGTAGAATTCCAAGGTATTGATCCCAATATTCAGAATTTTACGGACCGATTTTTTTGCGCATTCATCATGTTTAGGGCAACTCTTGCAGATTTTTACGTCGAAGTAATAATTATATCCTTCCTGAAAACCACTTTTACAGTCTTTGCGTTTCCGTTTGTAGTATCTTCGGCTAACCGTCTGATTTCCCTGGCTACAGAACCATTGATCAGAATCTTTGTTATAAGAGAATTCACTTTCATCAATCCGATAGGCAGAACCGCTGACGGGAATATAAGCTTCTGCCTCGAGTTCTTTAATTCTGTCAAGAATGGATTTTCTGAAGTATGCCTTGTCTCCGTAAAATTCGTTTATCGTTAAACCACTTGCTTGAGTGTCTTTAAGCAAGGCTTCAATCATCGTCCCATCTACATAGGCACCCGTTCCGGTTCGAACTGCCGTGATCAAGCGTTCATCGGTGGTCATGATGAATTCAACCTTGTAACCAAAGAAGTTGGAGGTTTTGCTTTTTCGTCCAACCCGGGCGTCTTCATCGATTAAAGATCGGATGTTAGTTTGATTGATGAATTTGGGATCATCCAGAATTTCTTTTGCTTTTACAATCATCTGATTTCTTTATAGGCTGGTTCTTCTGGGAGGTTTTCAACTGCTTTACCTGTTTCTTTCTCACAGATGGTGATGATGTTTCTGGCTAGGTGTTTCATCAATCGTTCCGGTGTTTTTTTGATGGTGTTGGCTTCCACATGGGTGGCATCAATACTAACCCCTTCATCTTTGATAATCCCCTTTTTCACACATTGTCTTACAATTTCGATGATGATTTCATCCAGGGTCTCTTCACCTAGCCGTTGGGTTCTGAATTTGGACAACAGACTTTTTTCCGGCAATGGATCTTCCGGGTTGATGTCCAGAAAATAAAGATGGGCCAGATTGAGAGTCGCTTCTTCAATCAACTTTTCATCAGAGAGATTGTAGATATGCTGCAGAAACAGCAGTTTGCACATCAGTTCCGGTTCTTTCGCCGGACGGCCAAAGTTTTTGCAGTAGGTATCTTCCAGCAGATCATTGATAAAACTGAAATCGACCGCTTTTTTAACCTGTTTAAGGATATGATTTTCCGGGATTTTGTTGTATAATAGACAATGGAATGATGATTGTTTTGATTCAAATCGAAGCATGATTTCCCCCCTGTTTGGTTGTTTTTGTTCGCACTTAAATTATACCATGCAGGGTTATTTTTTTACTCTGTTTTAATCAAAAACACACTGGATGTTTCAATTTCATCCTATAAATATTACACCATTTCTAATTCGTGGTTTCCATTTTTTTCAACGATCTATACAAACTAATATTTTCTACTTTTTCACTGGTCCCGAACCGTCCCCTTGTGCTGTCCAAAGGGCACAACACGCGTCTTCGAATCGATAACAAATCAAACCCAACAAACGGGGCCTAAATTGAAAAGGCCCCGTTTGTTGGAAAATAAAAATCGGAGATGAGATAAAGTGAACGATAAATTAAGAACTGCTGAATTGATTAAAGAATTAGGGGATAAGCCGTTTGCAAGTAATCAACTTTACCAATTCTATTTAGAAGAAGAGCCGGATTTGAAAGAAACGACCTTTAGGTGGCGAGTTTATCATTTAAAAAAGGAACGAATAATTCAGAGTTTAAAAAGAGGTTTATACACAACTACAAGAAAAAGTGATTTCTCACCCCCTATTGACAAGAAAATGAAGAATCTGTACAAGAAGATTAAAGTGCAATTTCCATATAGTGAAGTGAACATGTGGGATACAAGCTGGTTAAATAATTATATGGTTCACCAACCCATTACCAGCAACATTATTATTGAAGTCGATAAGAATGCAGTATCATCTGTGTTTGCTTTTTTACAGGAATCCATGAAGAACGTATTTGTAAATCCTGACAATCACGAGATGGAAACATATATGATACCGGGACAACGGAATATTATTATCAAGAATTTGGTGGTAGAATCACCAGTCGAAATAAGAGAAGGGATCAGCATACCCAGAATTGAAAAAATTATGGTTGATCTATTTGTAGAAGATCAATTATACGTGACTTATCAAGGTGGAGAATTAAAGAATATTTATGAAGCATTTTTTGAAACCTTTAGCATTAATCAGTCTAAACTGAACCGCTATGCAACGAAAAGAAAGGTAAAAGGGAGGTTTTTAAAATTTCTAAAGGAAGAAACGAATATCGATCAGAAAGAGATTTACATTTGAGGTGACTAAATGATCCATAACAATACATTTACTGAAGAATGGATTCAGAAAATCAGCAATGATTACAAACGTGGTAGCAAGAAAGCAGATCCCACATTAATTGAAAAAGTGACAAAAGCACTGCACCTTCTCGAAAATTTATCGCAAACGGATTTAGTGTTTATCTTTAAAGGCGGAACCGCCTTATTGTTACTTCTGGATGAAATGCATCGCTTTTCCATTGACATTGATATCATCATTGAGAAAAACAAGAATGATGTCGATCTGGATGCAATTTTGAGCAAGGTCGTCGAGGCGAGTTATGTATTTGATCGATTTGAAGAAAACAAGAGAAAAGGGAGTAATGATGTACCCAAAGCCCATTATAAGATCTTCTACAAATCGGCATTGGATGGTTCAGACAGTTATGTTCTGTTGGATGTGTTATTTGAAAAGAGCCATTATGCTGAAATTATTGAGAAAGACATTAATTGTAAATTCATTGATTATGAAGAACCCAGCAGATTGGTCAAGATCCCCAATATTGATTGTATTCTGGGCGATAAATTAACAGCATATGCTCCCAACACAACGGGCATTCCTTACGGAAAAAACAAGGAACTAGAAATTATTAAACAGCTGTTTGATGTGGCCAACTTATTTGATAGAATGGAAAACATAAAAGTAGTAGGTGATACATTTAAAATGATGGTCCAGCAATAGTTGATGTACAGAGAAATGGAGGATTACACTTATTTTGATGTGCTTGACGATATTTTTCTGACCTCGAAAATCATTGGAGAACGTGGGCGTATTGAGAAGGAAACATTTGATTTATTGCAGACAGGCATTAAAAGGATAAAGAATTATATTTTTTCGATAAATTACATTGCGGATAGAGCGGTGAATAGCGCTTCTAAAGCGGCTTATCTATCGTTGCTGATCAAGTATGGGATATCTGATATTGAACGTTTTGATAAGACGATTGATTTAAGGACGTTGGAGATTAAAAATCCGGAATATAAAAAATTCAAAACAATAATGAGGTTTGATCCAGAAGCGTATTTTTATTGGTACAAAAGCTTTGAAATTCTCGAAAAAGAAGAATTTTCCAAACAGCCTATTTTCATGTCAAATGAAAATTGAGAAGGAGCATTGTTATAGAGAATTACACCAATGAAGAATTAACCGCAGTGCTTCGGGAAGTAGCTTCAACGATTAGCAAATGTGAAAAAATGCAAGGTGAATTTGCTGAAGGAACCGCCCAGTGTTCACTGCTTATAAATAGAATCAAAGCAATGGTTATTTCAAAGCTATTGATAGAAAGTGAACTATCCCAAAAGGAACAAAGAATTATGGAACAGTACACAAAAGAAGAATTAATAGAAGCACTTAGGCCAGTCGCTTCAGTTATTAGTAAATGTGAAAAAGCACAGGGAAAATTTGCAGAGGGAACCGCTCATCATAAACATCTTGAAAATTTAATCAAAGTAATGAATCTTTCTAAAGGTTTGATAGAGGAGCAGCTTACTTTGATGGAATAAATGTCGGTTTGTCATAAATATAAATGGACAAAATAAGAAAACAGCCCCTTAGTGTAGCATGTATATGACTCTTTTTTTATTCTTACTGCTCTATTTTAATTGTCAATTTGATATCGATGTCGTATAATTAAAATAATAGACGTTTATTGATGGGCGATTCGCTATGAATTTTATGCAGAAAAAAATATAAATAATTTAATTGGCACTGGTCTACGTTTACTTGGCATTTTTTAATTTTGAGGGTGCCGGTCATAATTAAAAAAGTGTATAACTGTGGGCGATTGGTTGGTGAATAACCTACTTCATGGCCAGTTTCTGACAGTTCGCAATACTATATGGCATACTGTTGGGAGCGGCCACAGCAATTATGGCGGTGGCAATGACTATAAATAATTTTAAAAAAGCGATCAAAATAGAGCATATATGAAGTATGTTTTAAGCTAATAGAATCGTATGAAATTAATAAACTTTACAATATTATAGAGAAAGTAGTAATTTTGTCGGGATCTTTAAAGGGCGAAGAATTGGTAAAAGTAGCGACAAATAAATTAATGAATATTTCAACCGATTTAGTTTTGAAAATTTAATGTGACCAATGAATTTTCTGAGTATTAATAGAAGACCGATCGCACTAATGGGATACTGTCAATTTATCATAAACACAAATTGGTAATATGTAAAAAAAAACTTTAGATAGCGGGGATATGCCGAACGAAATGGTTGCTTATCTTAGTAATGATTTTGTTTATACTATACTTAACATATAAAAAAAACAATGATTGTAGGCGGATAAAAAATTAATGATTCGATTAAAAAAAGAATATAAGAAAACTTTGGCTGGATACAAATTTGTGGATTTGTTTTGCGGAATCGGTGGATTTCACGCAGCACTAAAAGCGTTTGGAGCAGAATGTGTATTTGCTTCCGATATCAATCTAGAAGCACAAAAGATATATAAAGCTAACTTTAGAATTGAACCTAAAGGAGATATTAGAGATATGAGGGAGGCGAATATTCCAAAGCATGATATTTTATGTGCAGGATTTCCCTGCCAAGCATTTAGCATTTCCGGTTCGCAAGAAGGCTTTAATAATGCAAAATCCGGAAGGTTATTCTATGAAATAATCCGAATAGCGGAATATCATAAATCGAAGCTGATACTGTTGGAGAATGTTGCAAATATTGAATTTCATGATGATGGTAAAACAATTGATATAATTATTAGTGAATTACACAAAATAGGATATAGTGCTTATAAACAATTATTAAATGCTGCTGATTACAACGTTCCACAATGCAGAAAGAGATTATATATTGTAGCTTTTCGAGAAGATATGAAAATTTGCGAATTTCGATTTCCGGAGCGTATAAAATTAAAACGTAATGTTGAAGCGATATTAGAAGCTGAAAACTCGGAGTCTGCTCGTAAAAGCATTATTAACAGAGAGTATCATATTCGAGATAGTTTTGAGGTAATAGAAAAAGAGTACAAAAAACCATGTATACGAATTGGTGAGATTGGACTCGGGCGTCAAGGCGAGCGAATTTATAGCATCAAGGGTTGTGCCACTACGCTTTCTGCATCAGGTGGGGGGGTAGGTGGAAGAACGGGTATTTATTTAATAAACAACCAAATCAGAAAACTAACCCCTCGAGAATGTGCTAGATTAATGGGGTTTCCTGATAAATTTGTGATTGCAGAAGCACCAAATCAAGCATATCAGCAGTTTGGAAATAGCGTAGTTGTAGATGTTTTGCAACACATTATTATAGAAGTCATAAAAACGTTATTAAAGGAGTCGTATTATGAAAAATAGCATACCATTTTCGTTAAACTATAACGCATTGAAGATGTTTGGGAGGCAACTCTATTCTAATGCCTGGGCGGCAATTTCCGAGTTAGTTGCAAATGGTTTTGACGCCGAAGCGTCCAAAGTATATCTATATATTAATATGATTGATAAAGAGCACTCGACTATTGAACTTTTAGATAATGGCTCGGGCATGGATGAACGAGAGTTACGTAACAAATATGTAATTATTGGTAGAAATCGCAGGTTAAGTAATCCAAAGGATACGGCTACCGGGCGTAAAGGCATTGGGAAATTGGCTGCGTTATATTTATCAGACAATTATAATATTATTGCAAAAAAGGATAGTGATATTACAGCTTGGGCAGTTGATATTTCCAACATGGATGATCTTAGCATTCCTAGCTTGGAGGAGATTGATACGATGTCGATTAAGGTGACGTGTGCGGACATATGGAACGGAACAGAGTTTGAAAACGGAACTCTAATCCAACTACTAGATGTAAACTTGCGTAGACTTGGTGATGCGGCAATAGACGCTCTAGAGCATAAATTGTCAAATTATTTCCTTTTTGATTCGATGGAAAAAAAACTAAAAGTTTGCATTATTAAAAAAGCTACAGATGAATTGGTTTTTAAAGATGTTTATAAAAGTATCGCATTTGATAATATGTCACATATTTACTGTTCCGAAGATACTTACATTGATTCTACTAAAGATAGTTTCGAGGTGAATTATAATAACAAATTAAGTACAAATAAAACGCAATTATTTAAGAGAAAAAAACAGAATTTCCCAGCGGAAGTTACCAATCGCGGACTAAAAGAAAAAGTTTCTATTAAAGGGATTAAAGAATTTTATGGAAAAGAAAAAGAGTATGTACTTACAGGGTGGATAGGGATTCACTCATCAATCGATAGTCAAACTTCAAAAAAGAATGATAAGCGATATATCAAAAACCAGTTTTATAATCCCAATCAAATTAGAGTATATGTTAGAAATAAACTGGCTAATGAAAATATTTTAGGAAAACTAGATTTAGTTGGAACGTATGCTAACTATTTAGAAGGTGAAGTTTCATTTGAAATTTTAGATGATGATGATTTTGATGATATTGCAACATCTAACAGACAAGAGTTTTCAATAATTGATGAACGAGTAACGCTGTTGATTAGTTTATTAAGAGGTATTGCTAGTCAATTAGTAGCTCGTAGGCAAGAATTAGCCGATAAAGTCAATGAAATAAAAAATGCAGAAGATGAGCAGATAAGAGCAAAAGAAAAATCAACTTTTGAACAAGAACTACACGATGATTTAATATCGGCAAGTGTCCCGGTTGATATCGCCAATGATGTTTCTCCAATAATAGCTAACAAATTGAAAGGGCAATACGAACTAAAAACCTCTTATAAATTATTTATTTCCCATGCAAAAAAAGACAGAATGTTTACTGATTTTATTTCTCACTATTTGCAGCACAGAGGTTTTAAATGGACTGATGATTATACTACAACTGATATTTTTTATTCATCCGATGGTCTGGATATTACCGGATTAACTCCGCTATCTAACATGATAAGGGAAATGATACTCAATCATAATACTGATATTCTTTTTTTCACCTCGCAAAACTTTTTAAAAAGCCAGTTTTGCTTATTTGAAGGCGGTGCAGCATGGGCTACGCGTGCCATCGTTGATTACAGTATAATTTCTGTTGATTATGGGTGTATTCCCGTTTTCCTCACAAATGGAAAGCCAGAATTTGCATTTGATATTAAAGACAGGTCTTCTTTTGAATTAAATGAACAAAACTATAATAATATTTTGAAAATCCTGAACCGCCTTATTAGGCATCTGAATAACAATAGGCGGTTGTATGAAGAACAAGAAGTTGAGGAAATTGTTGAAGCGTCTTTTAAGGATAAAGTGCAGATGAAAAAAGAGGGGAAAAATTTGAGAGATTATATGGATAATGATGTGTATGAATATTGGAATACTTACATTATGGATATGATAGATAACTATATTATAGAACAACAATTATAGTAGACCGAACAAGTAAAACCAAGGAAATCCCAACCTACGCATGCTGTTTTTTCCTGACTCTTAATCAGGTGGAGCGACTGGGATGAAAAATAAACCCAGGTTTTTGAAGCCTGGGTTTTCAATATTTGTGTCATACGACCAAAATCTATCTCAATCGAACTTGCCTGAAATCGCATGATACCGTAATAAATGGGGCTAGCCTACTTACTTGCTTCCTCAACCGCCACCGCCACTGAAACAGTTGCGCCAACCATGGGGTTATTACCCATTCCAATCAGACCCATCATTTCGACATGAGCAGGAACGGAGGAAGAACCGGCAAACTGCGCATCGGAGTGCATCCGGCCCATCGTGTCGGTCATCCCGTAGGAAGCAGGACCTGATCCCATATTGTCAGGATGCAGAGTACGACCGGTACCGCCACCGGAGGCCACCGAGAAGAATTTCTTGCCCTGCTCCAGGGCTTCTTTCTTATAAGTACCGGCAACAGGATGTTGGAAACGGGTCGGGTTGGTGGAGTTTCCGGTGATAGAAACATTCACGCCTTCATGATGCATGATGGCAACGCCTTCCTGAACATCGTTACAGCCATAACAGTTAACAGCGGCACGTTCGCCAACCGAATAAGGTGTTTTTTCAACGATGTTGAGTTTTCCGGTTTTAAAATCATAATCGGTTTTGACATAGGTAAAACCGTTGACTCTGGAAATAATCAAAGCGGCGTCTTTTCCCAAACCGTTTAGGATAACCCGGAGTGGTTTCACTCGAACCTTGTTGGCCGACCGGGCGATGCCGATGGCACCTTCAGCGGCAGCAAAGGATTCATGCCCGGCGACGAAAGCAAAACATTCCGTGTCTTCTCTTAAGAGCATCGCGCCGAGATTGCCGTGACCTAAACCAACCTTGCGTTGTTCGGCAACGGAGCCGGGAATACAGAAAGCCTGTAAGCCTTCTCCGATGACTTCTGATGCATCCGCAGCATTGGTAATGCCACGTTTAATCGCTAGGGCAGCACCCAGTGTATAAGCCCAGCAGGCGTTATCAAAACAGATCGGTTGGATGTCTCTGACAATCTTTGCAACATCAATCCCTTTTTCATCACAAATAGCTTTTGCTTCTTCTAAAGATGCAATGCCATTGGCAGCCAAAACTTCTTCAATTTTAGCGATTCTTCTTTCATAACTTTCAAATAATGCCATGTGATTTCCTCCTATTCTTTTCTTGGATCGATGTATTTTACAGCATCGTCAAATTGTCCATATTTACCAGAGGCTTTTTCCAAAGCTTCAGCAGGTTCAACGCCTTTATTGATGCTTTCCATCATTTTCCCAAGGTGAACGAAGGAGTAACCAATAATCTCATCATTCTTATTTAAGGCCAGCTTCTGGATGTAACCTTCAGCAATTTCAAGGTAGCGCGGTCCTTTGGCAAGAGTACCGTAGGTGGTGCCAACCTGGCTTCTTAAGCCTTTGCCCAAATCTTCAAGACCGGCTCCAATTGGGAGGCCGCCTTCGGAGAATGCCGTTTGGGTACGGCCATATACGATTTGCAGAAACAATTCCCGCATGGCGGTGTTGATTGCATCGCAAACAAGGTCGGTGTTAAGTGCTTCTAAAATAGTTTTACCCGGCATGATTTCAGCGGCCATTGAAGCGGAATGAGTCATTCCCGAACAGCCGATTGTTTCAATCAGACATTCCTGGATAATGCCATCTTTTACGTTGAGGGTTAACTTACAGGCACCTTGTTGAGGAGCACACCAGCCAACACCATGGGTTAAACCGGAGATATCGGTGACTTCTTTCGATTGAATCCACTTACCCTCCTCTGGGATTGGTGCAGAACCGTGGTTTGCATTATTGCCAACGGTACACATTCTTTTAATTTCTTGAGAATATTCCATTCATTAATCTCCCTTCAAAAAATTACTCGATTTATTATAAACATAGAATAACAAAAAAAACAGGTAAATTTTTGATATTTATGAAAATTAAAGAAAAATACCCGTATTGGACAAAAAGTTTAATTGAAGATTAGGATGAATCGATGTAAAATAGAGCATAAACCTAAAATAGGTTAATTTTAGCTTGAAGTTATCGTAATGAATAATTAAATAAAATGAACCAATGGAGATCAGACAATTGTCGGATCGACTAGGAAGGGATGAAAAAAATGGAATTAAAAAATAAACTGAGCTTTGGTGCTAAGCGGGTGGAATATCTGATGGAAGAGTATTTCGATCGTGAGAAAACCCTTGGCTATTGCAAGGAATGTCCCAATTTTTCTAAGTATTGGTCTTGTCCCACTTACACCTTTGACGAAGCGATCTTTTTAAAACAGTTTAAATATATGCATATTATCGGAAGGCAGTTTGAAGTTCCCCGAGATGATATCCGGAATATCCGTGATCCTCAGGAGATTAATGATTACTGTACCGAAAAGCTGGAAGCCATAAAAGTGATGACCTGGAAAACGCTTTTAGAAATCGAGGACGAAGTGGAAGGTGCCTTAGGGCTGGTTTCCGGTAATTGTCCTATTTGTGAAATTCAAAAGATGCCTTGTGCCAGAAAATCACATCAGCCATGCCGAAATCCTAATCTAATGCGGTATTCATTAGAGTCACTGGGGTTTAATGTTGCGTCGCTGGTAAAATATGAAGTGGGAATGACTCTGGAGTGGCCGGCGAACAGCCGTTTGCCAAAGGTCCTGACGTCTGTTTCGGCTATTTTATGCAATGAAGAAATCCCCAAGGAAGTGTTAAAAAAATATTTCCCGGATAAAAAGAAAAGCTGGGTCAAAAATAATTCAACTCAACCGGATACGAACTTTCATGTATCGGAAACTATTAAATCGTCTGAAACAATCCATGGCAATATAGAAGAGGTTCGGGCCAGCTCAAAAATTATTGATGATGAGATTCCGGCCTACCGTCCACAAAAAAGTTGGGTTGGGTATAAAGCGGAACGAAATCCGGAAGATCTGCCGGCAAAAATGGGAGCGACCGTGACGGTTCAGGAAGAAGAACCCTCAGAGCCGGAAAAAACGTCTAAAGAATTGGCAGCGAAAGAGGTTCTTGAAGAAGATACCGCTCCTGACATTAAAGAAGAAAATAGTGTCGAAGAAGTCGTCCCGGAAGAACCTGCTGAATCAAAACCAGCGCCGGAGATTGCAGAAGAAGATGAGTCAAATTATAAATGGCTGGGCTTTAAGGCTGATCTGGATGATGATGAAATAGTCAAACGACCAATTCCGAAAATGAGTGAGTTGGTTTTTGAAGGGGAAGAAGAAACGGAACCTGAGATTGGGGTTCCGGTCGAGGAAGATCCGGTACCGGCAGAAGAAGTAATCGAATCAGTCCAGGATAGTAAAAGCATTCCTGATGATGAAGAACTGAGGAATGAAGATGCTGTCGATGCTGTCGAAGCTGTCGAAGTTGAAGTTGCAGAAGAAATAAGTGAGCCCTCGGAAAATCTGGCGGATGCCAGCGAAGAAGAGGATGATTCAAAATATAAATGGCTCGGGTTCAAAGCACCATTAGATGATGAGGAAGAACCAATTAAAACCAAGTCAACCTTATCAAAATTAAATATTCCCGAATAAATTAATAGTTTTAGTGCGAATGGGATCTTGTGATCCCATTCTGTTTTCAAACAATTAGAATAGAAGGAGAAAAAATATGTATTATTCAGCAGATGTTGGTGTTATTGGCGGTTCAGGTCTTTATGAATTAAGTACAGATGTGAAAAAAATTGAAATTGATACCCCTTACGGGAAACCATCGGATGATATAAGCCTTGTAAAAGCAGGCGCAAAAACCATTGCGTTTTTACCACGTCATGGTAAAGATCATATCCTCAATCCTTCAGAAATCAATTATCGGGCAAATATTTATGCATTGAAAAGCCTTGGGGTAAAAGCGATTATTTCGCCCTGCTGCGTTGGCAGCCTGAAATTTGAAATTAAGCCCGGCGATTTTGTGGTAACCGATCAGTTTATCAATCTCACATCGGGTCGAAAAGATACATTTTTCGAAAAACCGAAGGTTAATCATCTTAGCTCGGCCCATCCCTATGACCATAAACTGCGAGTTCTGGCAATGGAAACAGCCAAAGAATGTGGAATTACTGCTCACTTTGGGGGAACAGTCGTGGTCATCAATGGCCCTCGTTTTTCAACGATGGCTGAAAGCCGGATGTTCACTATAATGGGAGCCGATGTGGTCAACATGACCCAATATCCGGAAGGCTATCTTTGTCTGGAACAGGAAATTCCAGTGGTTAATATTGCTTTGGTAACTGATTATGATGCCGGCTTAGAAGACCATCCGGATATTAAGCCGGTAACTAATGATGATGTCATCCAGGTTCTCAATGAGAATTCTGAAAAAGTGAAGATGCTGATCTTTAAGCTTGTCGAAAAATTAGAGGTATAGGTTTGAAGCCAGTTTATTATGAAGAGGGAAAGTTAAAACTCATCGATCAGACCAAGCTTCCCACCGAGCTGATTATTCGTTCCTACACCGATTATCGGGAGATTGCAAAAGCAATCGTGGTGATGATTGTACGGGGGGCACCAGCCATTGGCGTGACCGCAGGCTATGGCGTTTATTTTGGGGCTTTAGAATATGTAAATGAAACAAAAGAAGTTTTTTATGATAAAATGAAAGAAGTTTGTGCCTTGCTGGCGGCAACCCGTCCAACGGCTGTTAATTTATTTTGGGCGATTAAACGGATGGAAAGCGTGCTGCAAACTAATTGCGAAAAAGAATGTTCCCTGATTGTGGAACTTTTAAAAAAAGAAGCAGATGATATCTGCGCTGAAGACATCCAGATGTGTCGGGACATGGGAAAATATGGGGCGGAACTCATTCATACCGGGGATACCATCCTCACTCATTGCAATGCCGGAGCATTGGCTACTGCTGATTATGGGACGGCGCTGGGTGTGATCCGGGCGGCTCATGAAGCAGGCAAAAACATTTCGGTTTATGCCGACGAAACAAGACCGCTTTTACAGGGCGCCCGGCTGACCGCTTATGAACTTCATGCGGAAGGAATTCCGGTAACGCTCATTACGGACAACATGGCCGGCTGGATGATGAAACAGGGAAAAATTGATGGTGTAATTGTTGGCGCGGATCGGATTGCCTCCAATGGCGATGTGGCTAATAAAATCGGAACCTATTCGGTATCGGTTCTGGCTAAAGCCCATGGCATTCCCATGTATGTGGCGGCGCCCACCTCAACCATTGATTTTGCCATGAAATCCGGTGATGAGATTGTGATCGAAGAACGGGATTGCCGAGAAATCAGTCATATCTGTGGAATTCAGGTGGCACCAGATGGTGTGGCAATGGAAAACCCGGCGTTTGATGTTACCCCGCATCAAAATGTGACGGCTATTATTACTGAAAAGGGTGTGGTGTATCCGCCCTACGATATCAATATTCCAAAGTTAAGTGGTGAAAAATGAAAGTAAATATATTATTTCCTGTTCTGGATGAAGAACGGCGACTGGAAAAAGGGATTTTAAAAACCCTGGTTTTCCTAAAGAAGAACAAATTGTTTGATTATCAATTAACCATCATTGATAACGGCTCAACTGATGCCACTGAAGAAATCAGCAAGCGCCTTTGTGAGACACACAAAGAGGTGCGCTATTTAAAAACACCTGAAAAGGGTGTCGGGGTAGCCGTTCGAACCGGAGTGGCGGACAACACCTGTGAAATTGTCGGGTATATGGACATTGATTTGTCCACCAAAATCGATCATCTCAAAGAGGTGCAAGAGATTTTTGAAAACCAGCCTGAGGTGCAGATCATAAAGGGCTCCCGGCTGATGAAAGACTCCACCGTTGTCGGGCGAAAAGCGTCACGGGAATTTACCTCCCAGGGACTGAACACCCTGCTCCACATTGTTTTCAAGAATCACTTTAGCGATGCTCTCTGCGGTTTTGATTTCTATCGGAAAGAAACCATCGAGCAACTAATCGCCGATTCCAGTCAGGATAATGGCTGGTTTTATACGGTCGAGCTATTGCTTCGGGCAGAACGAAAGGGCCTTGAAGTTCATGATATTCCGGTTATTTGGAAGGATGATTATGATACTAAAGTTAAAGTTATAAAAACTGTGGTATCCTATCTTAAACAAATTCATTTGATAAAATCAGAATTTATAAGGGAAGATCGGAAGACTTCCAAATCATGACAGAAGTGGAGACAAAGATGAAGGTACCGGCAAATAATCTATTAAGACACTATAATGAACACCAGGACGAGTACGAAGCGAAGGCTTTGGAAATACTCAGAAGCGGAAACTATGTTCTGGGTAATGAAGTGGAAACATTTGAAAATAATTTTGCAAAATATATTGGCACAAACTACTGCGTAGGGCTGGGAAATGGTCTGGATGCGCTCTGGCTTTCTTTCCGTATTTTAGGCGTGGGTCCCGGGGATGAAGTCATCGTTCAGGGCAACACCTATATCGCCAGTGTGATGGGGATTACGATTAACGGAGCGACCCCGGTTTTTGTTGAACCGGATGAATTTTATTCTATCGATGCCGATAAAATTGAAGAAAAAATAACCGCTAAGACGAAAGCCGTTTTAGTGGTGCATCTTTACGGAGAGTGCTGTGAAATGGATAAAATTGTTGCGCTTACAAAAAAACACAGCCTCTATCTGGTGGAGGATTGTGCCCAAAGCCACGGCGCCACTTTTAAAGGGCAAACCACCGGTTCTTTTGGAGATATCGGTTGTTTTAGCTTTTATCCGTCTAAAAACCTGGGCGGTTTCGGAGATGGCGGCGCGATTACCACCAACAGTGAAGAGCTGAATAAAGCCTTTAGAATGTATCGTTTCTACGGCAGCGAAAAACGTTATTATAATAAAGTGGTTGGGACCAACTCGCGGTTGGATGAGCTCCAGGCGGGCCTGCTCAATGTTAAATTGAACTATTTAGAGGCCTTAAATGAAGACCGACGTCGGGTTTGTAATAGCTACCTGGAGCACATCAAGAACCCGGTGATTCAACTGCCGAAACGAAGAAAAGATTCAGAAACCGTCTGGCATCAATTTGTCATTACCACCCCCTATCGGGATGAGTTCAAGGCCTACCTGGAGGAAAAGGGAATCGGCAGCATCATCCATTATCCCATTCCCCCTCATTTGTCCGAAGCCTATGCGTATTTGAAGATCGGGACGGGCAGTTTGCCGATAACCGAAAAGCTGGCGAATGAGGTGCTTTCTCTGCCTTTGTTTTATGGCATGACAAAAGCAGAAATGGATACCGTCATTCAGGCAATCAATGCCTTTGTCCCAAAGACCTTGGAGAAATAAGATGACCTGGGACAAAATAATTATTGGCGCCGGTCTCTACGGTCTCTATGCGGCGAAAGCCTGCGGCGAGCGTGGCGAGCGGGTTTTGGTTTTGGAATGGGAAGAAGCGCCTTTTAAACGAGCCACCTATATTAATCAGGCTCGGGTACACATGGGCTACCACTATCCCCGATCCTATGCAACCGCCATTAAATCGGCTCATTATTTTAATCGTTTTGTCAAGGATTATGATTTTTGTATTCATAGCGAATTTGAGCAAGTTTATGCGACCAGTGACAGCTTCAGCTGGACTAATCGGGAACAATTTACGCAATTTTGCGAGGCGGCTGAAATTCCCTGTGAAGAATTATATCCTGAAAAATATTTTAAAAAAGGTCTCTGTGATGGCGCTTTTGCAACCAGGGAATACACTTATGATGCCGCGATTCTGGGGCAGTTTTTTATGGATTCGCTGGAAAAATGCAGCAACGTTGAAATAAAATACGGCGTCCGAATTAAGGAGATTGTTAAACAGAGCGATGTTTATGAAATCATTCTTGAAAATGGAGATACGGTGCAAACCGGTTTTCTTCTTAATGCCACCTATGGTTCAATGAATCAGATATTAAATTTGGCTGGTTTTGAACCGTTTAAAATAAAGTATGAGCTTTGTGAAATTATTCTATGCAAACCCTTGAATAAGCTTTTGAATGTGGGGATTACGGTGATGGATGGTCCGTTTTTTTCGATTATGCCCTTTGGAAAAACAGGACAGCATTCCTTAACAGCGGTAACTTTTACGCCCCATGTATCTTCCTTTGACAGTCTGCCGGTTTTTCATTGCCAGCAGCGAAGCGGCGGTTATTGCACCCCTCAACAACTGGGAAATTGCAATGATTGCCCGGCCAAACCGGAATCAGCCTGGCCGTACATGTCCAGTATGGCCAGAAAGTATTTAAGGGAAGATTACGGTTTTGCCTATACCGGGTCGCTGTTTTCCATGAAACCCATTCTCAAAGCTTCAGAGGTGGACGATTCCCGGCCGACGGTGATCCGAAAGGTCAGTGAAAAGCCAACCTTTGTTTCCGTTTTATCCGGGAAAATTAATACGGTTTATGATTTGGATGAGGTATTAAAAAATGATTGAAACCCAAATGAATAGTGTTGAGATAAACGATAAAGAAAAAAACTTCGTTTCGGCGGTCATCTATGTCTATAATGATGAAGAACGGATTCAAGAATTTTTACTTAAGATTAATTCGGTCTTAAGTAAAAATTTTGAAAACTATCAAATTATTTGCGTAAACGACGCATCCGACGATAAAAGCTTTGAGGTGATCAGAGCGGTTGCCAAAACCATTACCGGAACGGTCATCAATGTGATTAAAATGAGCTTTTATCAGGGCGTCGAGCTTTCAATGAACGCGGGAATCGATATTTCCATTGGCGACTTTGTTTTTGAATTTGATAATATGGTGATGGATTACGACCTCAATTTAATCATGGAAGTCTATTATCAATCCCTAACCGGTTTTGATATTGTGAATGCGGCGCCAAAAAAATGCGAACGGAAAACGTCCCGCTTGTTCTATAAAGTATTTAATCGTTATTCCCATAGTCCCCATCCGCTGCGGACAGAAAATTTTCGGGTGCTGTCCAGAAGAGCGATTAATCGGGTGCATTCCATGAGCAAAACCATTCCTTACCGCAAGGCGGTTTACGCCAACTGTGGGTTAAAAATCGACACCATTGAGTATGACAATGATTTGTCCTGTACCAAAGCTTATAATAAGGAAACAAAGCATCAACGGAAAGAAATGGCAGCGGATTCCTTGATTTTATTTACAAATGTTGCCTATAAAATGTCCCTTTGGGCGGCTGTTTTTATGATGGCGGCAACCTTTGTCATTGGCATTTATACTCTGGTCAGCTATGTAACCGACCAGGTGATTTCCGGTTACACGTCCATGATGCTCGTCCTTGTATTCGGCTTCTTCGGGGTCTTTGCTATTTTTGCAGTCGTGATAAAATATTTATCGATGCTGATTGATCTGGTCTTCAGCAAACAGAAATACACCATTGAATCCGTTGAAACCATGAGTGAATAAAGAAACAACCTTTTATGAAACGGAGTAGTTATGAAATATAGTATGTTTTCCTGGTTTGGTTATTTTATGAAATTTGAAGAACGAATTAAAATTATTGCCGATGCCGGTTTTGATGAAGCGATGATTTCCTGGGAGGATGAATTTGAACCCTGGGCATTAAAAAAAGAAGCTTTTCCTGAGATTGTCAGAAGCAGCGGATTGGGGATCACGAATATTCATGCGCCTTTTATCGGTTACAATGACATTTGGGAAGCCACCCGTCTGGAAATACAACCGAAGCTCGAGGTGTTCAAGGATTATATTCGCGATTGCAAGCGCTTTGATATTCCGGCAATGGTGATGCATACCAATGATCTCGATGACTTCAAGCCGGATCTGGATAAGGGCAAAGCTTTTTTCTCTGAACTGGCAGACACGGCCGAGAAATACGGGGTAGATTTAGCTGTTGAAAATGTATCCCGGCAATATCTGTTGGATTATCTGCTGGGAGAAATTGATGCCCCTCATTTTGGCATGTGCTACGATAGCTCTCATGATTTTCTGGAAATCGAAAACTCCGGCCGAATTCTCAAAAAATACAAATACCGGATTAAAGCCCTGCATTTATCCGATAATGATTTTCAGGAAGATCGCCATTGGATTCCCCGAGAGGGAAATATCCCACTGGATGAAGTCATGCAGGAGCTTCTTTCGGTGCCGACGATTGAAACCATTTCCTATGAAGTCATTGCCAATGAATTATGGCGGGAGCGGGAACCGATTGAGTTTGCCGGTGCCGTGTTGAAAAGTTTAACCATTAATGAACAAAACGAATTAGCAACAGCGGGCGTGACGCTGAAATAATCAATTGAAATGTTGTCTGATTTATGATACACTGCGACTAATAAAATAGAGAAGTAATGAGGAAAGGGGTGAGACTCCCCTACAGCCCCCGCTACTGTAATTGTTGACAATATTCTTGTAAACCACTGTCGAAAGATGGGAAGGAAGAATGGCGAAGGAAGCAAAAGTCAGGACACTCATTGATCATTGAATTTCTTCGGTGGGAAGAACAATATTAAACCTTTTGTTTAGTATCCAGCATCCCCAGGAAGCTGGATTTATTTTTTGCAAAAAAATGCAGAAAAAATAGGAATGGAAAAGGAAAAGAGGAAAAAATGAAAAAGAAAAAAATGAAAAGCATTTTGGCTATTTTGGTTGCTTTAACACTGGTTGCAACTTTTACCGGTTGTCAGCAGAGCAGCACGACTAAGACGGCTACGGGTGTTCAAACAAAAAGCGGTTCGACAACCTATCCATTAACCATAACGGATGATTCAGGAACAGCGATAACCATTGATAAAGAGCCGCAAAAGATTGTGTCCTTGTCGCCATCCGATACGGAAATCATCTTTGCGATTGGCGAAGGCAGCAAGCTTGTCGGACGAACCGATTACTGTGATTATCCGGAAGAGGCTTCGGCCGTAACCAGTATTGGAAGTTTCAGTTCGCCGAATCTTGAAAAAATCATTGAACTGGCACCGGATATTGTCATGTCTTCAGATTTTGTATCGGATGAGATGAGCCAGCAACTAAAGGCCATCGGAGCGCAGGTTATTGTTGTTAATCCCACCAGCATCGATGGGGTGATGAATAATATTGTTATGGCCGGAGAAATAAGCAATGCCAACGATAAGGCCAAAGAAGTTGTAGAAGGAATGGAAAAACAACGCCAGGAATTAATCGCCAAGGCGGCAACCATAAAAGAACCAAAATCGGTCTTCATCGATATTGGAAAATTTTACACAGCCGGCCCGGGATCCATGCTGGATTCGATGTTGACGGATCTTAATGCTAAGAACATTGCGGCCGATGCGACAAGCCAATGGGCGCAACTGAGCACCGAAGCAATCATCGCCGATAATCCGGATGTGTATATTTCTCTTTATACAAAACCGGATGTGATAAAGGCAACGCCGGGCTTTGATAAAATCAATGCCATTGCCAATAATAACATTGTTTATTTTGAATATTTAACGCCGGAAAGCGATATGGTTCAGCGACCGGGTCCGCGTATTATTGAAGGAATGGCTTTACTGGCACAGAGCATCTATCCAGATGTATTTAGTAAATAATCACTTCAGGGGCGAATGCTGTTCGCCCCTGAGTTTTCTCATCAATTAGGAGTAAATTCAGGGGTGAACAGACAAAAATGAAATTAAATTGGAGACACAATGAAAAGCAAGCTTAAAAAACATGCCATGCTGATATCGATAATTATTTGCATGATTATTATTTATCTATGTACCTTAATGGGCGTTACGTCTATCTCTTTTGTGGAGGCAAACAAGATTTTGCTGAATCAGATTTTTCATATTGATCTTGGTATGGAAAACATCAGTGTCGGGGCCATCGCCATTATCTGGAATGTCCGCTTACCGAGGATTATTCTGGCCTTTGTAACGGGTGGCGCGTTAGCACTTTGCGGCGCGGCTTATCAGGGGATTTTCAAAAATCCCATGGCGGATCCCTATATCTTAGGGGTCTCATCGGGAGCTGCATTAGGGGCTACCATCGGCATTATCCTGAAGTTTTCAAGCAGCTTTCTGGGTCTTAATGGAATAGCCATTTTAGCCTTTATCGGTTCATTCTCAACCATCTTGATTGTCTATAATATTTCCCGGGTGGGGCGTAAAGTGCCGGTGGCAACCCTATTGCTCAGCGGGATTGCGATTGGACAAACCTTGAGCGCATTAATATCTTTATTTATGATTTTCAATCAGGATGAAATGTCGCAGATTATATTTTGGACCATGGGGAGCTTAAATGGCAAGGGCTGGAATCAGGTCATTGCGGTGTTGCCTTATGTGATTTTAGGCTGTGTTATTATGCTAACGTCGGTGCGAGAGTTGGATATCATGCTTCTCGGAGAAGATACGGCCAATCAGCTGGGAGTGGATACCGAGAGATTAAAAAAGAAGATCTTGTTTTCCTCCTCGCTGATAACAGCAGCAGTCGTGTCGGTTACCGGAATCATCGGTTTTGTAGGATTGGTTGTCCCTCATATTGTCAGAATGGTGACCGGGCCGAAACATCGTGTTTTAGTTCCTTTTTCACTATTGTTCGGTGGCGTTTTCCTGATTTTGTGCGATACGCTGGCCCGGACGGTAACAGCTCAGGAAATTCCGGTAGGAATTATTACGGCGGCTTTTGGTGGACCTTTCTTTGTTTATCTCTTGAGAAAAAGAAAAAAGGGCGGTGTCTAAGATGCAACGTTTAATGCCAAAAATTATGCTGAATTTCAAGGATGTTGTCGCTGCCTATGGCGAAATAAATGTGCTGCAGGGTTTTAATGCCACGATTTGTCAGGGAGAATTTGTGGGGCTGATCGGCCCTAATGGAACTGGAAAATCGACCTTGCTAAAATGTTTGACGGGGCTATTGCCGTTAAAATCAGGCGAGATTATGCTTGAAGAAAAAAACAATGCCAATTATTCACAACGAGAGCGGGCGCAGCTGGTGGCCGTGGTGCCGCAATCCTTTGACATTGACTATGATTTTACGGTCGAAGATATTGTGCTGATGGGCAGAAACCCCTACCTGAGCTACCGAGTTAAGGAAAGCCGGAAAGATTATGATATGGTCACAGAAGCGATGCGGGTGACCAAGACATTATCATTCCGGAAACGCTATTATAATAATTTGAGCGGCGGCGAAAAACAACGGGTCATTATTGCCCGGGCAATCGCTCAGGATCCGGATATCATTTTTCTTGATGAACCCACATCAGCCCTGGATATTCACCATCAAATCGAAGTGATGGAGTTGATCCGCAACCTCAATTTAAAAAAATCCATGACCGTGGTGGCGGCGTTGCATGACATCAATCTAGCCTCCCGGTATTGCAATCGTCTGATTTTGATGAAAAATGGCCAGGTTGTCGTGGATGGAACGCCTAAAGAAGTGATCACCGAAGATAATTTGAAAAAAGTTTATGATATGAAAATGTTTATTCAGGAGAATAAGCTTTTTGAAAAACCGGAAGTGATTCCTCTTCGGGTCATTAAAGAAACAGAAACCTATCACAGCCTTCGCATTCACGTGATTTGTGGTGGAAATAAGGCCTCTCAGGTTTTGGAAGAGCTCGAAGCGATGGGCCACCATGTGACCGCGGGAGTGGTCAATCAGGGCAGTGATGATTGGACGATATGCGATGTCCTCGGCATTCCCATGGTTGAGGAAAGTCCGTTTACATCAATTAGTTTGGAAAAGCAGGAAGAAAATCTGGCCTTAATGGCAGATTGTGATTTTATTCTCATTTCGGATCTGCCTTTTGGACATGGGAATATCAACAATCTTAGCGGCTTGGAAAATCTTAGTGGCAGTATCTATTTTCACAAAAACTGTCGCAATAATGATTTTACTGAGGGCAAATTATCAAAACGTCTTTCGGATATCAAATCAAAGAAGCAGCTGGTGGAAATTGATGATCATCAGGAATTTTTAGAAATGATTAAAAAATTAACCCTCATCGAAAACCATGAAGCTTAATATCGAGGATAAAAATAAAATCCGTGTCATTCGGGAGAAGGAGATCATGATGGATTATTTTATGCTGGCAGGTGCCAGCAGTAATGTTGGAAAAACAACGGTTACGATGGGAATAATGGCTGCCTTTAAAAAGAGAGGCCTTAATGTAAAGCCGTTTAAAACCGGGCCGGACTATATTGACCCCATGTTTCATAGCTTTGTCACCGGGGCGCGGTCCATAAATTTGGATACCTGGATGTTGGATGAAGACACCATTCGAGGACTGTTTTACCGCCGCCTTGAAGAAGCGAATGATCTTGGAATAATTGAAGGGGTGATGGGGCTGTATGACGGACATAGCCTGGAATCGGATGTCGGCAGCAGTGCCTACCTGGCTAAAGCGGTGGATGCTCCGACAATTCTCATCATTGATGGTCGGGGCATGTCAAAGAGTGCTGCGGCATTGGTAAAAGGATATATCGATTTTGATCCCGAGACAAAGATTGCCGGGGTAATTATTAATCGAATATCCTCAAATTCTCATTACCAGTTACTTAAGGAAATGATTGAAGCCTATAATGATGTGACCTGCCTGGGATATTTCCCTGACAATCCGGATATTGTAATGGACAGTCGTCACTTAGGTTTGGTTCCGGTTGAAGAGATCCCGGATTTTAGAGAAAAAGTTGATAAAGCCGGTGAACTGGCGGAAGCCCATATTGATTTGGACAAATTGCTGGAACTCAGTCATCACGCCGATATTACCAATCATTATATCGATCCATTTAGCGCCTGGGATAAGAAATATCAGGGGCTGCGTATCGGTGTTCCGAAAGATCGGGCCTTTAATTTCTATTACGAAGACAATTTCCAGGCCCTTGAAAATGCTGGGATTGAGATCGTTCCCTTTAGCCCGTTGAATGACAAAGCGCTGCCGGAAAACCTCGATGGGCTTTACATTGGCGGGGGTTTCCCGGAAGTATTTGGGGCTGAGCTGGCAGAAAATAAAACAATGCTCACCGATATTAAAAAACAATTGGAAGCCGGACTTCCCTGTTATGCGGAGTGCGGGGGACTGATGTATCTTACAAAATCCATGACCCTCAATAATGGCGAAACAAATGAAGGTGTCGGTTTTATTGATGGTGAATCCCATATGACAAAACACCTGCAGCGATTTGGTTATGTGAATATCTGTGCTTTCTTAGGGGAAAAGCCCATTGAAATACGCGGACATGAATTTCATCACAGTGAGGTAACCATATCGGAAGAAATTCCAACGGCCTATGTGATCACAAAAAATAGCCGAACCTGGACGTGCGGCTATCGATTAAAAAATATGCTGGCCGGCTATCCGCATATTCACTTTTACAGCAATCCTTCATTCTTGAAGGCTCTGCTGACATCGGCACTCGACCACAAAGAGGGACGAGAATGAGGCGGGTTAAGGTAAAAACACCGGGAACCTGCGGAGAATTTATTCAAGGCTGGTTCGATGATAATCCCTGTCTGGTATCTTGTCCTATTGACCGTTATTCAAACATTACCATTGAAGAAGGCCCGGGTAATCTGAATTTGTTAAAGCCGAAAACCGTTAAACTGATTGAAGAAGTGTTTCGCCTTTATGCAATTCCCAATGAGGAAAAAGAAAAGCTGCATATAACAATGGATACTGAAATACCTCTGGAAAAAGGGATGGCCAGCAGCACCGCGGATATAGCCGGAATGGCGGCCGGGCTTTCAGAATACTTTGGCTTGGGGCTGACCCCGAAAGAAATCGGAGCGCTTTGTGCCGTGATTGAGCCATCGGATAATTTAATGTTTTCTGAACTGAATCTTTTTAATCATATTAATGGAGTGGTCTTAAAGAATTTCGACGGTTGTGTGGAAGCGGATTTGATAATCGTTGATTTCCATGGGGGCATCGATACGATGTCCTTCAATGAAACCCAGGATGATTATTCAGATAAAGATTTAGAAACTTTTTCGGAAATTGTAAACCTATTTGAAAAAGGGGTTAGAACGAAAAGTTTAAAAGATATCGGAGCAGCATGTACCAAAAGTGCCTTTCTCAATCAGAAAAGACTGAAAAAACAATACTTGGAGGAAATAACCACACTTTCAAAAAAGTTTGGCGGATTGGGAACCGTGATCGGCCACAGTGGAACGGTCATCGGGGTCATGTACAAGAAAGAAAACTTTCAGGAAGTTGAATTTATAAAAGCTTTAAAAACACATATTCCGGAAACGGCTTACGCGGAACTATATTTTAATCACTTGATTCCGGGTGGAATAACAGTATCCCAGGAAGAAATTTAAATTAGAAAATGAATAATATTAGAAGGAGAGAAAATATGGCTTATATTAATAACCCCCAAGAAATCGAAGAACGCAGTTTTGAAATTATTACCCAGGAATTAGGGGAGAAGGTTTTTCCTGAAGCGATTGCCCCAATGGTAAAACGGATCATCCACACTACCGCCGATTTTGAATATGCTGATTTGCTGGAAATTCTTAATAATGGTTATGAAAGCGGCATGGAAGCGTTGAAACAGGGGAAGAAAATTTATGCGGATACCCGGATGATTCAGGTAGCTGTTAATAAGAAAGCATTGGCAGATCATGGGATCAAGATTGTCAATTACGTCCATGATCCGGATGTCGCGATTGAAGCCAAAGAACGCGGCGTGACCCGTTCCACGGTTGGAATGGAAAAAGCATTTAAAGATGACAGTATCGGTATTTTTGCGATCGGAAACGCGCCAACAGCCTTGTATACCCTTATTGAAAAAGTGAAGGCGGGGGAAGTAAAACCAGATCTGATTATCGGAGCGCCGATTGGCTTCGTTGGAGCGGCAGAATCGAAAGTGGCCCTGGATCAAATTGACAGTCCGATTATTCGGATTAACGGAAGAAAGGGCGGAAGCCCGGTGGTGGCAGCCATTCTTAATGCGATGTTGTATCAACTGGGAAGGGAATGGTAGGGAAATGACAGCAGAAAAAAAAGGAATATTTTACGGTATCGGTGTCGGTCCGGGAGATCCGGATTTAATCACCGTTAAAGCCGCCCGAATTTTGGATGCCTGTGATGTGGTGATCACCCCGACTAAAAAGATGGGAAAAACCAGCATTGCCTTTGAAATTGTGAAAAGTCATATTTCTGACCTTTCAAAGGTTTTGGACATGAATTTCCCGATGATTTCGCTCAGTCAAGAACGAGAAGTTTTGGCAAAACAATGGAAAGAAAATGCCGATGAGATTGAACTGCTTTTAAATGAAGGCAAGAATGTGGCTTTTATTACCTTGGGAGACCCCATGGTATTTAGTACCTATTCTTATGTCATGGAGTTTTTATTAAAGCGGGATATTGAAGTGGTTACCCTGTCCGGCGTCCCATCATTTTGTAATTTAGCGGCGCAGCTTAACATTCCGTTAACGCAGGGAGAAGAATCCCTGGGGATCGTGGCGATGACCCAGCCGATTGAAGAAATCCGAGCTATTTTAGATGCCCATCAAAATATTGTGGTAATGAAAATTTCCGCCAATAATGTTTTAATGGCTGAGGAATTGGAAGCCCGGGGTCTGGAAAAGTCCTTTGTGCTGGTGTCAAACATCGGGATGGAAAATCAACAGATCATCCGAGACATTGACGTACTTAAAGGAAAGATTCCGTATTTATCAACCTTGTTAGTAAAAAAGAATTATCCCCTTCAATAATTGAGGCCAGCAGATGTTAAATAAAACGATTGAAAAAAACGGAAAAGAACTGCGCTATGGTTATACCACCGGATCATGTGCCACGGCGGCAACAAAAGCGGCCCTTCTGATGTACTTAAACCAAAAAAAAGTGGCGACCGTTAAGATCGATACCCCTAAGGGATGGCCACTTGAGCTAATTCTTCACGATCAGGTTTTTTCTGAAAAAGAAGCTTCCTGCTCGGTCGTGAAAGATTCAGGTGATGATCCGGATGTTACCAATGGCGTTAAGGTTTTTTCGAGAATAATACCTTCAAATAAAGACGGCATCCAGTTCGTCGCCGGAATCGGGGTGGGGACGGTAACCTCGGTGGGGCTCAGTATCCCATTGGGAGAACCGGCAATCAATCCGGTTCCCCGGGAAATGATAAGCCGGGCCATAGCGACTGTCTTGGCAGCGAATGACCAGAGCCCGGCAGTGGATTTGCCGCGAGGCTG
Source organism: Acetobacterium tundrae (assembly GCF_008086615.1). Classification (GTDB taxonomy): domain Bacteria; phylum Bacillota; class Clostridia; order Eubacteriales; family Eubacteriaceae; genus Acetobacterium; species Acetobacterium tundrae. The sequence goes on along the minus strand of NZ_RXYB01000003.1, from coordinate 241,999 downwards.
GGTTGTCGAAATATCCATTCCCCAGGGAGTGGAGCTGGCCAAACGGACCTTTAATCCTAAACTGGGGATTGAAGGGGGATTATCGGTGCTGGGCACCTCCGGGATTGTGGAACCCATGAGCGAGGATGCCCTGAAGGCATCGTTAAAGCTTGAACTCAATGTTCTCAAGGCAAGAGGGTATAAAGAAATCATTTTTGTCCCGGGTAATTATGGAAAAGATTTTTCGGAGACCCTGGGACTTAATCAGGAGGTGCTCATCAAAACCAGTAATTTCATCGGATTCATGCTCGATGAAGCGGAACGAATGGGATTTGAGAAGATTCTGTTGGTCGGGCATTTGGGAAAACTGGTGAAGGTTGCCGGCGGAATTTTCAATACCCACAGCAGTGTGGCAGATGGCCGGATGGAAATACTCGCCGCTCATTGCGGTTTGTTGGGAGCTTCTCAAACAACGATGGAAAAAATCATGGCCTGTAAAACAACCGATGAAGCAACCGATATTATTTTAGAAGAAAACCTGCCGGACTATTTTAATCATCTGGCAGAGGCTGTCAAGAGGAGGGCCATGGATCGGGTTTACAAAACCATCGACATTGAGGTGATCCTGTTTTCTAAAATCCATGGCCGATTGGGCCAAAGTAAAGATGCGGAGAAAATGAGGGAACGATTATGTATCCATTAAAAGTTATTGGATTGGGGCCGGGACATCCGGATTATATATTGCCGATTGCTAAAAAAGAAATTGAAGCTGCTGAGGTTATTCTCTGCGGGGTCCGACATGCTGAAAGCTTTGATCCCACCGGGAAAAAAATGCTCTATATCGGAAAAGGCACGTCGTTAAGCGAATTGATGCAGGAGGTTGCAAAGGTCTACCGAACTCGCAAAACAGCCTTGGTGGTGTCGGGAGATACCGGGTTTTACAGCCTTTTATCCTATGCGAAAAAAGTAATTCCGGAAAAAGACATTGTCTGTATTCCCGGAATCAGTTCCCTGCAATATCTTTTTGGAAAACTGGGAGAAACATGGGAAGATGCCAGGCTTATGAGTCTTCATGGCCGAGACCAGGATTTATTTGCAGCGGTCACTGAAAATAAGAAGCTGGGAATACTGACAGATAAAAATAACAACACCGCCTTTATAGCAAAAACCCTGGAATCAGCGGGGCTGAAAGACAGCATTATTTATGTGGGGGAAGAGTTATCCTATCCTAATGAAAAAGTTACCAGGCTGACCATTGAAGAAGCCCTGACTTTTAAGGAGAAAGGAATGGCGGTGGTGGTGATTATCAATGAGTAAGATAGCAGGATACAAAGACGAAGCTTATATTCGGGGAAAAGCCCCGATGACCAAAAGAGAAATTCGCGTGTTGACGATTTCATTATTGGGCATTGAACCGGGGAATGTCGTGGTGGATATTGGTGCCGGTACCGGCGGCTTAACCATGGAAGCGGCTTATGCAGCAGCATCGGGAAGGGTTTATGCGGTCGAAGCAAAGGAAACGGCACTGGAACTGGTGCAAAAAAATAAAGAACATTTTAAAGCCGACAATGTGATGATTGTTCCCGGCAAAGCGCCGCAAGTTTTGGCTGCAATAACAGAGCCGGTGGATCGGGTCATCATTGGCGGTTCCGGCGGCAATATGGAAGGCCTGTTCAAATGGTGCAAGGAAAAGATCCGATCCGGCGGACGGGTGGTTGCCAATTTTGTGACGCTTGAAAATGCGGCGCAGGCGACCACACTGATGAACCGGTATTTTGATAATGTGGAACTCATTCAGGTTGGAATCAGTCGGGGAGAAGGCCTTGGGGGACTGACGATGCTGAAGGCTTCCAATCCTATTTTCATTATTACCGGCGACGTGGCAGTAAAAGAATCATAGGAGTAAATAATTTGCAGGATTTTTATTGACAACTAGAAGCACTTATTATATAATAACCACAATTAAATAGTGAACTTGTCCTATATTCAAGGGAAAAAGGTGTAAATCCTTTGCTGTAATCGCAGCTGTAATGCATGATGACCGTCTCATAACCACTGTTAAGTCTTTAACGGGAAGGGTAGATGGAAAATTGATTGTTGAGCCAGAAGACCTGTTTGTAGTGATTTCTTATTAAAACCTCCGATTTAGAGGACTGTAAGAGCATTATATTTAAGTTTTAAGTATGATTCTTTTATCCTTCTCCTTTGGAGAAGGATTTTTTTAATTGTTTTTCTCCTAGGCAATAGAAAATAATAGAATCTCTTCGAATAAAAGGACATCTCCAAGTCAGTATTTAATTTCCTTCTTTTTCGGGGATGGTGTGTGACATCCCCGAATTTTAATTGCTTTCATTAATTTATATTTTTGATAGATGTTTTTATTCCTTCGCTCAAATTTTTCTGGCCAAAAATTTGAGCACCATCAAAAAAAGCGTATCCAAACAGGATAGGCTTTTTTTAATGCTGACAATTTATTGTACGCGAGATTAAAAAAAGAATTTGTAGAAAGCTTTCTAAATGTTATACTTTTATAAAAGTATAACATTTAGAAGTAGATTGGGGAGGTAAGGATGAGAATTCATTATTTGCAGCATGTACCCTTTGAAAATCCCAGCAGGATTTTGGAATGGGCAGAAAAAAATAAAGGCATAGTAACCGCTACCCACTTGTATAATGACGAGAAACTGCCCGATGTTTCTGAATTTGACTGGCTGGTCGTAATGGGCGGCCCGATGAATATTTATGAAGATCAAAAATACCCCTGGCTGGCCAGAGAAAAGCACTTGATAAAAGAAGCCATAGCGATGGAAAAGGTGGTGATCGGCTTGTGCCTGGGCAGTCAACTGATTGCCGATGTTATTGGCGGAAAGGTCGTTAAAAACAAAGAAAAAGAAATTGGCTGGTTTCCCATTGTTTTTACGGCGGAAGCCCGAAAAGCCACTTTGTTTTCATTTTTCCCGGACAATCCGGTAGTATTCCATTGGCATGGCGATACCTTTGCCGATTTGCCGCAAGAGGCAGTTATTATTGCAGAAAGCAAGGCCTGTCAAAATCAGGGCTTCGTTTATAAAAAGAGAGTTTTCGGTTTTCAGTTCCATTTAGAAAATACCTCGTCTATTATTGAAGCGCTTATTGAAAATTGCGGAGATGAAATGACCAAGGGCAGCTATGTCCAGTTACCGGAAGAAGTTCGATCTCAGGAAAAATATATTTCTCAGGACAATCAATGGATGGATCAATTTCTTGATCAGGTCAAAATAATGGCTGAGGAAGGCAGCATCTAACTGTTTGTATTTTGTCTAGTTTCGGGACAATAAGCGAGGATTTAAATAAATTTCAATTGCAAATAAAGAAAACCAGAATATGAAAAGTTGGGGTGCTGTTATGTATAAAATTCTAATCGTCGAAGACGACGCTATTATTGCCAATTCTATCAAAAAATGCCTGGAAAACTGGGGCTACGATGTGGAGCTGGTTGAAGATTTCAATGGAATCATCGACCAGTTTGTCCGATTTTCACCGCAGCTTGTCCTGATGGATATTGCTCTGCCGCTGTTTAACGGCTATCACTGGTGTACTGAAATAAGAAAGCTGTCCAAAGTGCCGATCATCTTTATTTCATCGAACAGCGACAATATGAATATCGTCATGGCCATGAATATGGGGGGAGATGACTTTATCGCCAAGCCTTTTGATGTGAATGTCTTGGTGGCCAAGGTTCAGGCCATTCTGCGGCGGGCCTATTCTTTTCAGGGCGAGGCCGATTTATTGGAGTACCGGGGAGCTATTTTAAATCTTTCAGATGCCAGCCTGATATTTCAGGAACAAAAGGTGGAGCTGACAAAGAATGATTTCCGGATCCTGAAGATTCTGCTGGAAAACAAAGGAAAAGTGGTTTCCCGGGATCAGATGATGACCCGCTTATGGGATGACAACTGCTTTGTGGATGATAATACGTTAACCGTGAACATTGCCCGGCTAAGAAAAAAGCTGGATGAGGCTGGGCTGACTGAATTTATCACAACGAAAAAGGGCAGCGGTTATCTGGTGGAGGATTGAGATGGAAGATTCATTGGGATCAGTTATTGTTTCTTATTTAAAAGCACGGATTAGGGTGATTTTAGCTTTTGTGCTGTTTATCTTTATTTTTGCAATTGTCTATTTTTTATACCAGATTAACCTGGAACCGCTTGTTTACAGCATTCAATTGATAGGAGCGCTGGCTCTTGTTTTGGGGGTGTGGGATTTCAGCAGTTATTATAAAAAACTGCATCGCATGAGAGAATTCAGAGAAGCCATTTTAGTGGAAATGAAGCCATTGCCCAAACCGAAAGACGAAATTGAAGAAGTATATCAAAAAGCTATCAGGGTCCTGGTGGACAGCCGGTTTGAGCTGATCGTTCAGGCTAAAAACAATCAGAAAGAACTGAATGACTATTATACTTTGTGGGCCCATCAGATTAAGACACCAATTTCAGCAATGGATTTGCTACTGCAGACCCAGGCGGAAAAAGCCAGTCCCCCGGCTGAACTGCGACAGGAATTGTTTAAAATCAAGGAATATGTCGAAATGGTTCTTCAGTATCTGAGGCTGGAAAGCATGTCATCAGATCTGATTTTAAAGGAATATGATTTGCTTGCCCTGATTCAGGGAAGTGTCAAAAAATACAGTATTATTTTTATCAATAAGCGGATATCTCTGGAATTGGAAGAAATTGATTGTACGGTGCTTACCGATAAAAAGTGGTTGACGCTGGTTCTTGAACAGATTATTTCCAATGCCTTAAAATATACACCCAAAGGGAAAATATCGATCTACATGAATAAAGATAAAGAGAAAACGCTGGTAATCGAGGACACCGGGGTGGGCATTCATCCTGAAGATATCAATCGGATTTTTGATCGAGGCTTCACGGGGTACAATGGACGAATGGATCAGAAATCGACGGGAATTGGCTTGTATCTCACCAAATCGGTTTTGGATAAGCTGGCTCACACGATCTCGGTGGAATCCCAATTGGGAGTTGGAACAAAAATAGAAATTGATTTATCCAGAAAAAATATCGAATTATTTTAATCTTACAAAACTGTAAGATTAAAACGGGAAATGTAAGCCAGAATTATGGTGGGGCATTTCCCTTTTTATTATACTGAGTATAGTAAAAAGAAGGAGGCCAACAATGAGTCTTTTAGAAGTAAAAAGTTTGCAAAAAATTTATACCACCCGTTTTGGTGGAAATCAGGTTCAGGCTTTGAGTAATGTCAGCTTTTCGGTGGAAAATGGCGAATATCTGGCAATTATGGGAGAATCGGGTTCGGGGAAAACAACCCTTTTGAATATTCTGGCGTCTCTCGACAAGCCTACCGGGGGTGAAGTCTTTCTCGATGGAAATAATATCGTAAAAATCAAGGACAGTGAAATCTCAGCTTTTCGTCGGGACAATTTAGGCTTTGTTTTTCAGGATTTTAATTTGCTGGATACTTTTTCTATTCAGGATAATATATTTCTGCCCTTAGTTCTATCTCAAAAGCCCTATGAAGAAATGAATAAACGCCTCAAACCGCTTTCAAAAAAACTGGGGATTGATGAAATCCTTGCCAAATACCCTTATGAGATTTCCGGCGGTCAAAAACAACGAACAGCGGTGGCAAGGGCTCTGATAACCAACCCAAAGCTGATCCTGGCGGATGAACCCACCGGTGCATTGGATTCAAAGGCGGCAATGAATCTCTTGAAGATTTTTTCAGAAATCAATGAGGCCGGCCAGACGATTTTAATGGTAACCCACAGTATTGCCGCGGCAAGTCATGCTAAACGGGTACTTTTTATTAAAGACGGAGAAATCTACAACCAGATTTATCGGGGATCCATGAATAATGATGAGATGTATCAAAAGATTTCCATGACCCTCACGGTGCTGGCAACAGGGGGTGTGAAGGGTGAATAAAATATTTTACCCCAAATTGGCCCTTACCAATCTGAAAAAAAATGCGGATACTTACGTACCCTATATTCTAACCTGCATCGGTTCGATTATCGCTTTTTATACCATGATTTCCTTCTATGGAAACAAAGGGCTGGATGAGATGCCGGGTTCGATAAATCTAAAGACAATCCTATTTTTGGGAACGATTGTGATTGGTATCTTTTCAACGATTTTTCTGTTTTACACCAACAGCTTTTTAATTAAGCGGCGAAAAAAGGAATTGGGACTGTACAGTATACTGGGTATGGAAAAGAAACACATCGCCCGGGTTTTGTTTTATGAAACAGTTGTAGTGACGATAGTCAGCCTTACGCTGGGATTATTGGGAGGGATCTTAATTGGGAAACTATTATATTTACTACTGCTAAAATTGCTTCATTTTACAACGCCCATTCAATTTTATATTGATGGACGGGGACTGCTTATTACGGCTGGAATTTTTCTGGCCATCTTTTTTCTGACCCTGTTAACTAATTTTCTTCAGGTTAAAATGGCTAATCCCATCAATCTTCTGAAAGGGGGAGAACAAGGGGAAAAAGAACCGAAATCCTCATGGATTGTGACACTTTTCGGGATCATCTCGCTGGGCATTGGTTATGGAATCGCCTTGACGGTAAAATCTCCTATTGAAGCTATTTTATTGTTCTTTGTAGCTGTGATTTTTGTAATTATTGGAACCTATGCACTTTTTACGTCTGGCAGCATTGCCTTGCTAAAAGTTCTAAAAAAGAATAAAAGCTTCTATTATCAATCCCGTAATTTTATTTCCGTTTCCGGGATGATTTACCGAATGAAGCAAAACGCAGTGGGCTTGGCCAATATCTGTATTTTGTCCACCATGGTGTTGGTGACGATTTCTACCACGGTATCTTTGTATGTTGGTCAGGAAAATATGATGCGGGATCAATATCATTTTGATATGCTCTTTGTTGGTGAAAATACCGGAAATGATGAAGCTTTGGTAGATGAGTCGATCCAGAAAACAGCGGAGCAGACGGGTGTCAATCCGATTGACCAGATCAATCTTCGACTTGGAAATTTGACCGCTTTTTTAGAAGGCGATCACTTTATGCCTGATCTCGTCGCTAAAGAAGACAAGGATACCAATTATTACACCACAAAAACTGATGTATGGTTGATTCCGTTAGAGGACTATAATAAAATGAGTGACACGGCTACGGCTTTAAACGAAAATGAAGTGATGATCTTTTCGGTAGGCGATAATTACAATCAGAAAACCATGACTTTTGGCGACCGTAGTTTTTCGGTAAAAGAGAATCTCCAGACATTTCCGCTGAATAATAAGAAAACTGAACTGGTTGGAAAAACCTGTTATATTATTGTAAAAGACGAAGGGGTTATCGCGGATATTCAAAATAATCTGTATCCTGATAATACTAGTAAGTCCTTATTATTTGGAAAATTCTTTAATCTGGAAGGAAATGATGAAACGAAACTCGCTTTTTCGGAAAATGTTTTTCAACAAGTTGAAGGAATTAACCCGGATATCGATAAGGCAAGTTACTATGTCTCGCTAACGGAATGGTACTCCATTTTTGGCGGCTTCTTATTCCTCGGTGTTTTTCTGGGAACATTGTTTATGATGGCCACGGTACTGATTATTTATTTCAAACAGATTTCCGAAGGCTATGAGGATCGGGATCGCTTTGAAATCATGCAGAAGGTGGGAATGGATAAAGCCGAGGTTAAAAAAACAATTGGAAAGCAGATTCTGATGGTGTTTTTCCTGCCTCTGGCGGGAGCAACCATTCATGTTGCCTTTGCCTTCCGGGTGATGGCAAAAATGCTGGCAGCCTTCAGGCTCACCGATACCGGACTGATTTTAATTTGCACGATTGTAGTGACATTAATCTACGCGTTAATCTATGCTCTGGTATATTGGTGGACCGCAAAAGCTTATTATAAGCTGGTAAAATAGAGATGTGAATGGACGCGAATATGAATTTAATTACCGTTTGGAGGTCTTGTGTTTTGATTGTTTAAGATGTTTCCGCTTCCTCTTGATGACAAACGAGGCAATCAAGGCCACCGGAAAAAGCAGAACACTAAAGATGTACCATTTTAAAAAATTGCGGCCTTTTTCATAAGCTTTAATAGCTGGATAGGTCGAAAAAAGGCCTAAAAGCATCAAGCCGCAGGTTCCGAATAGACCGATCGCCACATAGATATTGCTTTCTATTATTATCATTTTCCTGCTCCTTAAAGTAATTCGCCATAGCGTTTTCGATACATGGTTTTAAGAAAGGTTGCAAGCATCATATAGCATAAGATCATTCCGAAAAGACAGGGGAAATAAATGAGTGGCATGCCGGACATACGCAGGGATTCTCCGAATGGCGAATAGGGAATAATGGTTCCGATTATGATGGCAAGAGTGGTGGTAAATAAAACTGGCCATGAGGCCCGACTTTGGATAAATGGAATTTTAGGGGTGCGAATCATATGAATAACAAGGGTTTGTGACCAAAGGCTTTCCACAAACCAACCAGCATTAAAGAGCGAAGCAAACAGAATGTTATCAACACCGGGTGCTCCATAGGCACCACCGGCAACAGCCGGGCAGATAATAAAGAACATAATAATAAAGGTTATCACATCAAACACTGAACTGGTTGGTCCGATCCAGATCATGAATTTTCCGATCGATGAAGCATCCCACTTTCGAGGTTTCTTCAGATAATCTTTATCCATGTTATCCCAAGGAATTGAAATGCAGGAGATATCATAGATGAGATTTAATAAAATGATCTGCACCGGCAGCATCGGTAAGAAAGGTAAAAACGCACTTGCAGCAACAACCGAAAACATATTACCGAAATTTGAGCTGGCGGTCATTTTAATATATTTGATGATATTGCCAAATGTTTTTCGACCTTCAATAATCCCATCTTTCAGGACCATCAAATCTTTTTCAAGAAGAATGATATCAGCCGATTCCTTGGCAACATCAACCGCCGTATCCACTGAAATTCCGACATCAGATTCACGCATCGCAGCGGCATCGTTGATGCCGTCACCCATAAAACCGACAACGTGGCCGTTTTTTCGGAGAATTCGAACAATCCTGGTTTTTTGCTGGGGCGATAGTTTGGCAAAGACACTGGTGGATTCCACTTCTTTAGCAAGTAATTCATCATCCATTTGATCAATATTCGAACCGAGGAGTAGATTTTCAGCTTTCAAACCTACTTTTTTGCAGATACACTGGGTCACCGCATCATTATCACCGGTCAGTACTTTGACAGTAACACCATATTTTTTTAGCGCCTTGATCGCTGCGCGAGTGGTTTCTTTGGGGGGGTCCAGAAAAGCAAGGTAACCCATCAGGACCATATCGGTTTCGTCTTTTACAGAAAAAACACTTTCAACCGAGGGGTTGTTTTTCTGGGCAACGGCAATCACACGCATCCCCGACTTGTTTAATTTTTTAACGGTCTTAAGGATTTTATGGCGAATTAAATCGGTGATCGGCTCCACATTACCTTTATATTCAGCGTGGGAAGAAATGGCTAGCATTTCTTCAACGGCACCTTTTGTAATGAGCTGGGTTTTGTCGAGTTCATCCCTAATTACGACACTCATCCTGCGGCGATTGAAATCAAACGGGATTTCATCTACCTTGACGTATTTTTGTTTAAGTGATTGATAGGGTTCTTGATCAGCACGGTCTAAAATGGCGACATCCATGAGATTTTTAAGTCCGGTTTGATAAAAACTATTTAGAAAAGCATGGCGCAGGACGCGTTCATCTTCGTTACCATGAATATCAAGATGATATTCCAAAACAACCTTATCTTGTGTTAATGTTCCCGTTTTATCGGTACATAATATATCCATGGCGCCAAAGTTCTGAATGGAATTAAGATTTTTGACCACGGTCTTTTTCTTTGCCAGGGCAACGGCACCTTTGGCGAGATTGGTGGTGACAATCATCGGCAGCATCTCGGGTGTTAGTCCAACCGCAACAGAAAGTGCAAACATAAAGGCTTCAAGCCAGTCGCCCTTGGTAAAACCGTTCAGGAAGAAAACAATCGGGAGCATAAACATCATAAAACGAATCAGCACCCAGGAGACGGAATTAATACCTTTATCAAAGCTGGTGACAACTTTTTTTCCGGTAATCGATTTGGCCATTGAGCCAAAACAGGTATAGTCACCGGTTGCCAGCACAATACAGGTTGCCGAGCCACTAACAACATTTGTGCCCATAAAGGCGAGATTTGCCAATTCCAGGGGGTTATCCACCGATGCTCCTGGGGTGACACATTTTTCAACCGGCTCACTTTCACCGGTGAGTGCGGACTGGCTGATAAATAAATCTTTAGAGGCAATGATTCGAACATCCGCGGGGATCATATCACCGGCGGCTAAATAAACAATATCGCCAGGGACAATTTCAGAGAGTCTAATTTCTTTTTTACCTTCGCCCTTACGTTCAACAGCTGCCGTTGTATAAACCAATGCCTTGAGCTTTTCAGCGGCCTGATTTGAACGTGTCTCCTGAATAAACCGCAGCAGTCCGCTGATGGTTACCATTAAGGTAATAACAATAACCGTTCGATAGTTTCGATCTTCAGGTGAAACTAAAATGACGTCGGTAAAGATTGATATCAGGGCAAGGACAAAAAGAACAATGGTAAAGGGATTGACAAAAGCACCAATCAGTCTTGATAGCAGGGATTCTTGTTTTTCCTGAGAAATTTCATTGCTGCCGTATTGATCTCTCAATATTTCAGCAGCATCTTCGCTGTAGCCACAAATAGAGGCCTTCATTTCGTTTAAAAGAGTCGCTTCATCCATGCGACTTGCTTGAATCAGTTTTTCTGTTATTGGGGAAACAGAATTTATCACCGTTTGATTTATTTTCTTTTTCATTGTCTTACCTCCCAGTAAAGTTTATTTGGGCCATAACTGTTTAAAGTTTTAGGAGTAAAGACATAAAACAAAAGCGTATTCGTATCGTGTGGGGTTAGCAAGAAGAACAGATGGAGAAATAGTTGCTGTTCTGATAGTCCTCGATACTTTGCCGTTCAGGTTCTATGCCGCTACTATGATCTGAATCCATTCTTTTCACCACCTTTTACTTTCAATTTAATTAGGATCTATTACGGTTATTCAAAAAATAAAAAATCCCTTACCACAATAAATCGGCAAGAGATAAAAATTCGCACAAAAAATATGCAAGAAACTATATCCGTTCAAGCTTTAGCATCGCAGGGCAGTGAAATTGCATTAGATTATGCCTTGAATCGACATAAACTGCTAACCTTCTCATAGTGTCTCCACTATTCCGCGGTAGCAACCCGTATCCCTGCGGTAGCCTCACCTACCGTATTTATCCTATATCTTTGATGAGAATATCACTTATTAACGGCGATGTCAACCTGCAAGTGTAAATTTAACATATTTCAAATATGAACTTTGTGATAATGATTGATATCATTATCTGTGATAGCTTAGAAGTTTTCATGTGCGACTTGCTATAAATCACGCTGTTATGTTTTAAACGAATTAATTAGAAGAAAGAGGGATCGTGGTTTTTAAAAAGACTGTAATTTCTTTAGTAGCCAACATACGATGAAATAGCGGCACTGATTTTAAGAAGTCCATCCGTTGGTACATAAGGTGTATCAGTACTAGTTGAACTGTTGGTATTGCTCGTAATATTCGTACTGCTACTATTATCGGGACTTGATGTGGTTCCATCGGTTGGTGTGGTTTGTTGAGAACCATAAATAAATGAATGAAGTGCAATCGCATTATCTGCCAGACTGGTTGGTACCACATAGGAAACACTGTTAATCATGTCATCGCGAACAAATTGATCTGTAGGTACACGGAACTCCAAGAATTGCTTGTTCGTTGATGCTAAGTAAGCCTTGGTATAAGTAGTGATTTCTTTAACGGAAAGGGTTGTTTTAATATAGGGGTAAACCTTGGTTAAGAGGTTTACGTCTGTAAGTATGTCAACATTAAAAGCTTTTTTAACTATTTGTTCAACAACCTCACGTTGACGTTGGGTACGTTCATAATCATTATCACTATAGCGATTTCTTGCATAAGCCAGCGCCTGTACACCGGTAACGGTTTGGGGACCAATAGCAGTAAGGTAGGGATCTTTTCTTCCAACTTTATCATTGACATCATCAATATATTTATTAGTCCAGTCGAGGACTTCCTGGTTTTTGACATTAATTTCAACACCGCCAAGGGTATCTACTATATCCACCATGGCATCAAAATTAACAACTACATAGTCGGTGATGTTTAGATCAAAGTTTTGGTTTAATGTTTTAACAGTCAGCTCTGGGCCACCATAGGAGTAAGAAGCATTGATTTTATCAAATGATTGATTGGTATTATTGGTTGCAGGAATCTGAACCAACAAGTCTCGCATGACGGAGGTAACTTTTATAGAGCCGTCTTTAAAATCCAATGAAACAATCATAATAGTATCTGATCGATCACCTTCGATATCACTTCTACCATCAATGCCAAAAACGGCAATATTGACAGTATCGAGATTTAAATTATTATTTGTATTTAGATTGGTTGTATCCGGTTCAGGTGCCGAAACCATCTCACTCGCTTGGATAATGGTGTTAAAGCCATAAATCAATCCAGTGCCAACGAGTAAGAATGCCAGAAAGAGGGTCACAAAAACTATTTTTTGCTTCATAAATATTCCTTTCGACTTATGAGTTCCATCTACTCAAGTAGAATCATACAAATTTTAACGTATTTGTATCAAGTGTCATGTTATTGTGGTCCATCTGGATTAATTACTTGAACTTTTAAGTGTGACAGCAATTTTTTTACTGATGTTATTGGCTGTGGTTGAAGGGGTATAGTTAGTTTCATAGATAAATGAGTAGAAGGCTTTGATGTTGTCAACCAGAGTATTTGGGATAACATAAGAAACACCATCAATATTTTCCAGCGCATTTGCATCATCGGTTGGCAGTCGATTCTGTTCAATATTCTTATTTGGCATCAGGGCAAGATTTGCGGCATATTTAATGAGTTCAGGTGTTGTCAATGAAGTTTTTATATAGGGAAGTGTTCCCATAAGAAGCTTATATTGATCGATCAAATTAAGGTCAAATGCTTTTGATAAAACCTGCTCAAAGACTGTCCGTTGCCGAAGCGTTCGATCAAAGTCACCATCACCGACATAACGTACTCGACAGTAGGCCAGGGCTTGTGAGCCATCTACTACTTGAGATCCTGTATTTTTTAATGGGGGTGAGGCAGTGTTTACTTTGTCGTTGACATCAATCAGATATTCGTTAACCCAATCCAGTTCATCCTGAGATTCAATATCAATGGTGATTCCTCCAACAGCATTTACCATGAAGACCATGGCAGTAAAATCAATGGTAACATAGTCAGTAATGGCGGTGTCATAATTCTGATTAATGGTTTGCATGGCCAGTGTTGGCCCACCATAAGAATAGGCAGCATTGATTTTATCATAGCCATATTGATCGTTCACATAAACATAAGTGTCACGCATTAGAGAGGTCACTTTAATTTTACTATGTTCGTAGTCGGCTGAGGCAATCATAATGGTGTCGGTACGATTACCTTGAACATCATCACGACCATCAACACCAAAAACAGCAACATTGACAATTTTGTGTTGCTTGGCCATGGTAGCTGCTTCAGAGCTGATGCCATAATTACTGAGATTTCCAGGAAGATCATCAACAGATCCCAGGAAAAATGCATTAACACCAAAACAAGTCCCAACAAAGATGAAAGCAATTATAACAATCGTTTTAAAGAATTTTTTAAAACCACCTTTTCGTTTGGTCTTTTTATTATTTTTAAGACTGACCGGAGGTCTCACAACAGATTGAGAAATTTTCTTTTGATTTGAAGACTCTCTTTTTTGAGGCAGGGGTGAGCTGTTGCGCCTGTTTTCAATAACACTTTTTTTTCGTTTGTTCAATATTGATACCTCACTTGGAAATATTTAACAATAAGCTAAATTTTATAAAGCGGTGTAGATTTGCAAATATTATGAAATGGGGATAGTATAAAGTTGCAAATAAATATGAAAATGATTTCATCATGCTCGGAATATTTAATTGCAATTTGCTGATTATAACATATTTCTCAATAATGTACATAAAATATTTTCAAAATTGGAATTTCGATAACATTTTGATGTAATAATTCAACATGATTATTCTGAAAATTAATAATGATGGTTTAAAATAATAGATTATTAAATTTAAAATATATTGTAAAATAAACAAATAATAAATAAAGTGCTTGTATAATCAAATTGAGAAGAGTAGAAAAATGATTTCGACTGAAAATGATTGGATAAGTATGAAGAGTAAACAATATTTAGCGAAATATTGTTCAATGATTGCAAATTTCTGAAATCGATTCAAGAATAGAATCAAAGGGGGAATTACTGTGAAAACAATAAAAAAAAACAGCCATTTAACCAATCCGAAAATTAAAAATTTAGGGTGTAAACCAGATTCCATTAGAAAATTCAAGAAACATCCCCATGTCATTCATCCAAATGACATAATAAGCAAGGATCGAAAAGGCCTAGCTAAGTTCAATTTTTGGCTGGCAGTGAAAATTACCAATGGTGTTGGCACGATGTGGTGCGCCTATGCTTTCTTTCTTCTTGACCTGTTAATGCTGCCACCCGTTCTTCAGGCTAACAATATAATGATTTGGGTGACCTATATTGCCCAAACGGTTCTGCAATTGGTGCTTTTGCCCATCATCATGGTGGGGCAGAATGTGATCCAGGCTCAAAATGAAGCGAAAGCCGATACTGACCACAAAACATTGACTTACCTAAGTATTTTACAGGATGAGCAGATGCAGGAACTAAAAAATCAAACTAAAATTTTGCTGGATCTTCAAGAAGTTTTATCAAAGAAATAGTCATAATTGGAAAGATAAACATGTGTAGAAACAGAATTCAAAAAACCTGATAGATTATAATTGAATTGAGAATGATAAGACTTAAGCGTCTGGGAATCGTGCCATTAAACTGTTTGATCGTTTTTTATACTTTATATAAGAACTTACTAACTAAGTAAAACAACTGTGTAATGGCAGGAAGTTCAGCAATATGGTGAAAAGGGGCACAAAACGAAAACGAAATCAAAAAACAAAAGAAATGTCGACCTAATATTACTATAAATGAGAAGTGAGTATGAATAAAAATGTATTTCACCCAAAATATGAAGCAAAACCAATCTTAAATAAAGTTCCGGAGATTACATTATTCTTTTGGATAATTAAAATTTTGACTACGGGAATGGGTGAAGTAACATCGGATTACTTAGCTACCCATATTGATCCAGTGATAGCAGTAGCTGTTACTGGACTTTGTCTAATATCAGCATTGGCAGTACAATTATCAATACGTAAATATGTAGCTTGGATTTACTGGTTGAATGTAGTCATGGTAAGTATTTTCGGTACGATGGCTGCAGATGTTTTACATGTAGGTTTCGGAATACCATATTTAGTGTCAACAATGTTTTTTGTGATCGCACTGACAATTATTTTTATCACCTGGTATGTGAGCGAGAAGACCCTGTCCATACATAGCATTTTCACTCGTCGTCGTGAGCTTTTTTACTGGGCAACAGTATTGACCACTTTCGCACTTGGCACTGCGGCCGGAGATATGACGGCCACAACCATGAATTTAGGCTATTTCTTCTCTGGAGTGATTTTTGCTAGTTTGATCGCAATACCAGCTATAGGCTATTGGAAGTTTGGTTTAAATGAGATATTTGCTTTCTGGTTCGCATACATTCTTACCCGACCATTAGGTGCTTCATTTGCAGACTGGATGGGGGTTCCAGTTAGTCGCGGTGGTCTTGGAATTGGTACTGGTGTAGTCAGTTTAGGATTAACAATAATAATATTTTGTCTTGTTGGATACATGGCTCTTACACGTAAAGATATTAAGGAAAATGAATAAAAATCAATGCCGAGGGCAGCTTGAATTTCAAAGAAAAAGATTTAAGACGAGAAATGTACTTTATATGGTATTATTATTTTCGAAATAATTTATCCGAGAAGTGTGGGGAATCCCCACACTTTTCGTTTGCAAATTGGATTTAACCGATTTAGTTTAACCGGTAAGGTTTGAAGGGGTATTAAAAATATGAATACATTCATCAGAAGACAAATTCAAAATTTTGCTATTTTTCTTTTAGTAATCATTGGATTTGGAAATTTGCTTGCAGCATTGCCTTTGAAATTTGCTAAAGCGTTTGAACATTTATATGGCAATGTGATCGATCCGAATGCTGCCGCAATTCACGGAGTATTGTCTTTTTTACTCGGAGCGCTGATGCTTCTGCTGGCTTACAGTTTGTATAAAAGGGTTCGTAATGCCTGGATTCTTGAGGTCATTGTTATTTTTGCAGCTTTGGTTTTAGAGATTGGACATTTTCATAAATTTTCGGTTCCGATTGTTATTATCGAGTTATTTGTTCTGTTTGTGTTAGTGTTTTCTTATAAGGACTTTTCTAGATTACCCAACCGAGTAACCCTGAAATGGGCTTTTATATTTGTTGGGATTTCGTTTGTGTTACTGATTGCAAATGCTTCGCTTGGTTTGTATATCATGAGACCGCATATTAATGATGTGCATACCATTTATAACGCTTTGTTGGGTTCAGTGAATTTACTGATTTTTATGGATACTTCGGTATTGGATATAAAGAATAATGTGGGGCAAATATATGCGGATTCTTTAATAAGTATAAACTGGATTTGCATTTTTGCTTCGGCATTGCTTCTTATGAAGCCGCTGGTATATGATTATATCCATGATAAACATGATAAGGAAAGGGTCCGGAAAATTGTGCTTAAACATGGACAAAACCCGATGTCTTATCTGTCTCTTGAAAATGATAAACGTTATTTTTTCAGTAAAGATGTTAAAGGCGTTTGTTCCTATACCATTGTGGGCAAGGTTTTAGTGTGTTGTGGAGATATTATCTGTGACAAAAAAGATGGCTTCATTTTTTTGACTGAACTGATAACATTTGCCAGGCAAAACGGTCTCGATATTTTATTCCTCAATGTGACTGAGTATTTTCTTGATTTATATAAAACGGCTCAGTTTGGCATTGTAAAATATGGAGAAGATGCCTGTTTTAATCTGTCTGAATACAGTCTTGCGGGAGGAAAAGTGGCAAAGGTCAGGGCCGCAATAAACCATGCTAATAAGGCGGGAATTACGGTTACGGAATATCAACCGAAAATAGCGCATAATCTTGAAATAGAAAAGGAAATATTTGAAATATCCGAAGAATGGTTTAGGAGCAAAAAGATTTCGGAAATGACTTTTATGCTTGGCGGCATTGGGCTTGACGATCCCCTTGACCGACGATATTTCTATGCCCGGGACGCACAAGGAAAAATGCTTGGGTTTGCGGTCTTCTTACCGTATTTAAATGGATCCAGTTATTTAGTTGATGTTACCAGAAGAAAAAGCGATGCGCCGCAAGGGGTTTTGGAAAAAATTAATTACGAGGCATTTATGGTATTTAAAGGTGAAGGGGTGCAATTAGTCAATATGGGCCTGTCACCTCTCTACAATGTGGCATCAGGAGATAAAATAACGATCAATGAAAAACTTTTCGCCTATGTTTACGACAATATGAATGACTCATATGACTTTAAAGCGCTCCATCATGCAAAAGAAAAGTATGCACCTTCTTATTGGGAAGAGCGATATATTGCCTATTCGCCAAAGCCTTTTTCGCCGCAATATGCTTATGCCATTGTAAAAGTTCAAAATCCCGATAATATTTCTAAACTCGTATTGAACCAACTAAAAACGAAGAAAGAGGAGAAGGACAAAAGTAACAAATAGGTTTTGCACAAAAGATCAAACTTCATATATTTTAGCAGTAAATGATGGGATGTTTTGAAAAAAAATAATTCTGTACATTCAAATAAATCATGTTATAATATATTCATAATTGAATAAGAAATGTATAAATTCATTTAGGATGAATAATTTCATTGAGGAAATCTGGTTAGAATCCAGAACGATCCGGTCACTGTAATTAGTTACGTCTCCTTAATATGTCACTGAGCACGTATTGCTTCGGGAAGGCAAGGAGAATAAAAGCTATAAGTCAGGAAACCTACTAAATTGAAGTGCTGAAGTATCCTTCCAGGGAAAAGGGGAATTAGTAACGTTAATAGAAGTTGATTTTTTGATGTCTTAAATTTATAAATCAATTGATAACTGATAATCAAACCTCTTTTTCTGTAGGAATATAGAAAAAGAGGTTTTTTTTCGAGGTGGCACTCAATTGGTTCAAACAGATTAATCGAATAGATCATAGCGTGATATTGAAATGGACAACATGGAATTCTATATTTTGAGGTTGATAAAAAACATTCGGGGGAAAAAGATGAAAAAAGGTATGAATTATGAAGTTAAGTGAAAAGAGAATCATCACATTAGTTGCAGCCTTTGCATTGGTATTCGGAGTTTATCCAGTTGCCAATGCAATGCACATCATGGAAGGATACCTTCCAGTACAATACTGTATCGTATGGGGTGTTGTCTGTCTGCCATTTCTCGTAAGAGGTTATTTTTCCATCAAAAAAGTAGTTTCGCAGAATCGTAAATCTATTACTTTATTTGCAATGGTTGGAGCGTATATATTCATTATATCATCATTAAAGATTCCATCGGTTACGGGAAGCTGTTCGCATATGACCGGAACTGGATT
This sequence comes from Acetobacterium tundrae, assembly GCF_008086615.1. Lineage (GTDB taxonomy): Bacteria > Bacillota > Clostridia > Eubacteriales > Eubacteriaceae > Acetobacterium > Acetobacterium tundrae. The sequence goes on along the minus strand of NZ_RXYB01000003.1, from coordinate 223,257 downwards.
GGGGGCAATTTTATTTGGACCAACTGCAGTCAGTATTTTAGGTCTGATCGTACTTATCTTTCAAGCAATTTTGTTGGCCCATGGGGGTCTTACAACACTGGGGGCCAATACATTTTCAATGGCCATTGCCGGTCCTTTAGTATCTTATGGAATATATATCTTATGTAAGAAGGTGAAGGTGAATAAGCGTGTGGGTATTTTCCTGGCTGCTTCAATTGGAGATTTGTTTACATATTGTGTGACCAGTTTTCAGTTGGCGGCCGCTTATCCATCCGATAATGGCGGAATAACAGCGTCTTTCCTGAAGTTTCTGGGAGTATTCGCGCCGACTCAGATTCCCCTGGCGATTATTGAAGGGATTCTGACGGTTGTGATTATGATTATGCTGGAGTCTTACGCAACATCGGAACTGATTGATATTGGATATCTGAAAGGGGAAATAAATAATGTCAAAGTCAAATAAAAAGACGATTATTGTTTTATTGTTAATTGTTGTAGTGATTGCAATGGTCCCGTTATTTACATTAAAAGGAGCTGAGTTTGGTGGTTCCGACGATGCGGGAAGTCAAGCAATTTCAGAAATTACAGGAACGGATTACCAGCCATGGTTTACCCCAGTTTTAGAAACATGGATTGGCGGAAAATTACCAGCAGAAGTTGAAAGTCTGATGTTCTCCTTACAGACGGGCCTCGGTGCAGGAGTTTTGTTCTTTTTCCTGGGCAGATATGTAGAAAGAAATAAATGGCAAAAAAAGATCCGTGATAAAGAAGAAGAAACTTATGACTCCCTGAATTGATATAAGGTGAACTGTTGTTTGCTTCACATCAGGATATAACGGTCCGAGCTAATCGTACAGATAGCGGGTATAGAAGTCCAATGTTGAATTCCAATCGGATAGTTATGAAATTATCAGATTGGAATTTTCATGCTCATTACAGGAGCTTTCAACTTTTGGTAGAAATGAGATGAACAACAGTTTCATTTAAATAAAAATAGAAAAATAATCAGTACTTACAAATTGGTACTTGATATAAAGAGGATAGGTTATGAAAGAACCAATTTTAAGGGTCCGTGATTTATACTATGTCTATGGAAATGGACAGATAGGACTGGACGGGGTTAATATTGATATCAATGAAGGTGAAAAGATTGCGGTTATCGGTTCAAATGGAGCTGGTAAATCGACGTTTTTTTTAAATGTGAATGGTGTTTTGAAAGCGGAAAGCGGTGAAATTAGTTATCGGGGGACAATGATTAACAAAAAGAATCTGAAGGAACTGCGGAAAAACATCGGAATTGTTTTTCAGGATGCGGACAATCAGATCATCGCCTCAACCGTTCGGGCCGAGGTCGCATTCGGACCAATGAATTTAAAACTGCCAAAAGAAGAAGTTATAAAAAGGGTTGATGAAGCATTGACCTATATGGATATTATGGATTTCAAAGACCGACCACCCCATTATTTAAGTGGCGGTGAAAAGAAAAAAGTCAGTATTGCAGATATTATTGCGATGAAGTCGGAAATTATAATTTTCGATGAGCCCACGGTGGCATTAGATCCATTAAATGCCGAGATGCTTGAGGTGGTTTTATCCAAATTAAGTCGGGAAGAAAAAACAATCCTGATTTCTACACATGATGTGGATTTTGCCTATCGTTGGGCGGAAAGAATTATTGTGTTCTGCCAGGGGAAGATTATTGCAGATGGATCGCCACTGGAAATCTTTCAAAATGAAGAAGTGCTGAAAAGGTCGAATTTGAAGCAACCCATGTTATTGAATGTGTATGAATCTCTGGTCGAGAAACATCTTATCGCGGATGAAAAAATATATCCCCGAAGTATTGAGGTGTTTCAAAAAATGATTCAAGCGATAAAATAGAAGTATGAAAGATCCACAAAATATAGTAAGAAGGGAGGTTTTGTATGAGGGAAATTATTTTATTCGTGCTGGGTGTTCTTGCGGTGGTTGTTTTGCTGATGGCAGTGGTTGGTCAGCACCATTCACAAGATGGCAAGCACCACCATCATAAAATTGGTCATAAACATGGAGAAGGCTTTGTCATTGATATGCATGCTTATGCTTCAAAAATAAGAGGATGGAATCCCACATTTAAAGTTTCTCTGGCGACAGTGTTGCTGATTTTATGCATCGCTCTGAATAACCCCTATGTATCCGTTGCCGTTTTAATTGCCATGGCATACCTGACGATGGTAAAGGGGGGGCTTTCGGTAAATGAATATCTATCGGTCCTGATGATTCCGATTGCCTTTATACTCTTAGGGACGTTGGCAATTGCCATTGAATTTTCTTTTGATCCAATCGGACAGTACCATTTGCACTGTGGCTTTTTCTATATTTACACGTCTCAGGAGAAGCTCAAGGAAATGATTTTCTTGATTTTAAAAGTATTTGCAGCGGTTAGCGCGTTACAGATGATGACATTATCGACGCCATCTTCAGAAATTATTTCAGTGATGCGAAAAGCCCATGTCCCAAAACTGATTATCGAACTGATGAATATTATTTACCGTTATATTTTTATTTTGCTGGATGTCTATTCTAAAATGAAAAATTCTGCAGATTCACGACAGGGATATTGTGACTTCAAGACTTCCTGCTATACATTCGGAGGAATTGCTGGTAATATGCTGATTATCTCACTGAAAAAGGCGAATGCGTATTATGATGCCATGGAGGCCAGGTGTTATGATGGCGAAATAATATTTTTGGAAGAAGAAAAAAAGTTTGAGATAAACCAGATCATTATGGCCGTAATATTTGTTGCCGTTTTATTTCTACTCTGGGGATTTACAAAATAGAAAAAGCATCAAAGAACAGAAGAAGGAGGAATTAACGAATGAAACTAGTGGTAGTCGGTATTAATCATAAAGATACCCCCTTGGAAATTAGAGAAAAGGGATCTTTTATCCATCGAACTCTCAATGAGGGGATTCGAACACTTTTGAATGAGAATGATATTGCTGAAGTGATTATTCTTTCGACTTGTAATCGAAGTGAGATCTATGTGGCCACCCGGAATGTCGATGCCGCCGGAGAAATTTTAAAAGGATTTTATCTCAGCGAAAAATCTGATCAGTTGGAACCCTATCTTTTTATAAAAAAAGAGAGAGCAGCCATGGTACACCTTTATGAGGTGGTCACCGGTCTGGACTCAATGATATTAGGGGAAGATCAGATATTAGGACAGGTAAAGGATGCTCTGGAAAAGTCCCAGGCGATTAAAGGCTGTGGAAAATATTTGACAAAAATGTTCCGTGAAGCGATTACCTTTTCCAAAAAAGTTAAAACAGTATATAAGATTTCGGAAACCCCGTTGTCGTTAAGTTCAACGGCAATTAAGCATATAAAACGGCAGTATCCTGAAAATTATGGAGATAAGAAAATACTCATTATCGGGTCTGGAAAAATGGGGGAGTTGGCGCTGCGCTATATGAAGGCAGAAGGCTTTCAAAACCCATACATGACGAATCGAACCTTTCATAATATGGATAAATGTGAAGCCATCCATGAAAATGTAAAAATGATTCATTATGAAAATCGTTATCAAGTGATACCGGAGATGGATGTTATCATTTCGGCAACGGCATCACCCCATGTCATTTTAAAAGCGGCAGAAATGCCCCGGTTAAATAAACCCCTTATTGTTATTGATTTAGCCCTGCCCCGGGATGTGGAGGAAGCGGTGGGAAATATTCCGGGAACGGAGTTATTGACCATTGATGATTTTAAAGAGATCATTGATGAGACCATGGTGTATCGCATGAAAGTTGCAGAAAAAATTGCCGGGGAAATTCAAGAGGAAATCGACGGACTTATTTTATGGGTTACCCATGCAAAGGTTGATAACATGGTTCAGGATCTTAACGAAACCTCGCGAAAATTAGCGGAAGAGACCATTGAAAATCTTTGTGGTCGGTTAAGTCTTACCGAAAAAGAAGAAACTTATCTTGCAAAGATCGTCCGGTCAAAATTCCGGGAAATGGTAATGCCACCGATTAAACAATTAAAATCACTGGATACGGAAGAAGAAATAATCCGCATGGAAAAAACCGTTGCCTATCTTTTTTCAGGAGTGCAGGAAGTGGCTTTGGGAGATCAAAAATGATGACACCACTGCTGTTTAATTTAAATAATAAAATGGTGCTGGTTGTTGGCGGCGGACAGGTAGCACTTAGACGAATCCGTACGCTCTTGGCAAACGGCGCTCAGGTTGTCTGTGTCAGTCCGGCAATTTCTGAGAATCTTTGCAATATAAAAGAAGCTCGGTTAACTTTGATTCATGAAAATTATGGGAAAGAACAGCTGACCAACATTGATTTAGTCATCGCTGCAACAAACAGTAGGGCGTTAAACCGGCAGATAAAAACAGACTGTCAGTCCCAGAAAATTTGGTGTAATCGGGTGGACGATCCGGATGATTCTGATTTTATTTTTCCCAGTGTGATCAGGAGAGGGGATTTAACCTTATCGGTATGCACCGAAGGGGCCAGTCCTTTTTTAACTAAAAAAATTGTTGCGGATTTAGCCGCAGAGTATGACGAAAGCTATGTAGAAAGAACCGCATTATTACGAGTGCTGCGTAAAAAAAATTTAGCTGGCACGGCATCAAAACAGGAAAATACTGAAAAACTAAAAGCGTTGTCGTTATGCTCCGTTGCGGAGTTGAGGAAAAAACTCGCAGAAATTGAGAGCTCAGTTACGGATGATGAAGCGACAATCGATGAATTGGAGAAAAATAAATGAATATAAAAGTCGGAACCCGAGGAAGTACTCTGGCCAGGATTCAAAGCCAATGGCTAATAGATGTATTGGCTAAGGCCCATCCCCAGATTAATTTTGAAATGGTCATTATAAAAACAAAAGGGGACTTAATCCAAAACAAGCCTCTCGATAAAATTGGCGATAAGGGCTTGTTTACCAAGGAATTGGAAGAAGCTTTGTTAGCGGGCGAAATACAAATGGCCATCCACAGTATGAAGGATATGCCGTCGAGATTGCCGGCGGGGTTGTTACTGACAGTACCGACAAGACGGGAAGATCCAAGGGACGTGTTGCTGACGCTGCATAAAATCAAATCCTTAGCGGAACTGCCTAAAAACGCCGTGGTGGCAACCGGGAGTAAACGCCGAATTTATCAGCTGCAGAAGCTCAGACCTGATGTTGAGATAGTGGGCATCCGGGGAAACATCGATACCCGTATTCGAAAAATGCAAGAACAAAAACTGGACGGCATTATTCTGGCCGCGGCAGGACTGAAACGCATTGGCCGTTTCGAAGATCCCGATTATCAAACGGTAACCTTGCCTGAAACTACTTTTATTCCGGCCCCTGCCCAGGGGATTCTGGCAGTGGAAATCCGAGCGGATAATGAGCTGGCAAAAGATTTAATGGGAGCCATCTGTGATGCGAATACCCTTGTTCAAATGAAGGGGGAACGTAGTTTCCTCAAAGCACTTGATGGAAGTTGCCATATTCCCATTGGTGCTTATTGCGAAATAAAAGAAGCGACCATTAAATTATACGGGCTTTATGGTTTAGAAGACGGTAGCCAGGCAGTTGTACAGACAATTGAAGGTCTAGCGGAGGAGGCAGAAATTTTGGGTGAAAAATTGGCAACAATGTGTTATCAAGAATTGTACAAGAAACCGGGTAAGGTTTATTTGGCCGGAGGCGGCTGCGGAGATCCTGGGCTGTTAACGGTTAAAGCTAAGGAGATTCTGCAAAAAGCGGATGTTGTCGTTTATGATGCCCTGGTAAATGATGTCTTTTTAAACGATGCAAAAGATAAGGCAGAAATCATCTACGTGGGCAAGCGGGCAGGAAATCATGCGATGCCTCAGGAAGAAATCAATGCGTTGCTGGTCCGAAAAGGACAGGAAGGAAAACTCGTTCTTCGTCTCAAGGGCGGCGATCCCTATGTATTTGGCCGCGGCGGCGAAGAGGGCGAGGATCTTTATGATGCCGGCGTACCCTTTGAAGTGATACCGGGGATTACTTCGGTTATCGGCGGCCTGGCCTATGCCGGCATTCCGATTACCCATCGGGATTGTGTTTCCTCTTTTCATGTCATCACCGGACACTTGAAATCCAACGCCTACGACGGTTCCTCAGATTTGGACTGGCCGGTGCTGGGAAAACTCAAAGGCACGATTGTTTTTTTAATGGGGGTTAAAAATTTAAAAAAAATCTGCGAAGAACTGGTCAAAAACGGAATGAATCCGCAAATGCCGGCAGCTGTTGTTTACCGGGCATCGACCCCATATCAGCGGGTGGTGACGGGAAATTTAGAAACGATTTATGACATCGCCACGGAAGCAAAAATAACCGCCCCCAGTTTGATTGTGGTCGGCGAAGTAGTGAATAAACGGGAAAAACTTCGCTTCTTTGATGAAAAGCCATTGTTTGGGAAAAACATCATCGTGACGCGATCCCGGGAACAAAGTTCACAGATGGTTGAAAAAATCGCGGAGCTGGGCGGCAATGCCATTGAGTTCCCAACGATCCGGATTGCACCCATCAATGGAGCGGCCTGCGATGACAAGGTGAAGAAACTGAAAGAATATACCCATATCATCTTTACGAGCATCAACGGCGTTGAAATCTTCTTTGATTCATTGAAACGATGCGGCAAGGATGCCAGAGCCTTTGGAAATATTCATATTACAGCCATTGGCGAAGGAACCAGAAAAGCTTTGTCAGACCGAGGTCTGCAGGCTGATTTTGTGCCGGATAAATATGTGGGCGAAGAATTGGTGAAGGGCTTACTGCCGCTTATCAATAAAGATTCCAAAATTCTGATTCCACGGTCAAAAAACGCCCGGATTTATGTCGTGGAAGAATTATCCAAGGTCTGCCTAGTGGATGAGGTGCAAACCTATGAAACCGTCCGAGAAGATCACATCACCGTGAATCCTCTGGAAATGCTTGAAAACAAAGAGATTGACTACATTACCTTTACAAGCTCCACCACCGTTCAGTTTTTCGTGGAGAAAATAGGCGCGGAACACATCGAAGCAATCAATACAGCCAAATGTGTATCCATTGGACCTCAGACTTCCAAAAAATGTGTGGAATTGGGAATCAACGTGGATATTGAAGCAGAAAAATATACCATTCAGGGAATGGTGGATGCCATTCTGAAGGATGCAGAAAAATAAATTAAGGAGAATAACAATATGTTGCCAACACGATTAAGAAAAAATATAGGCATTCGAAATTTAGTGAGAGAAACACAGCTTTCCATGAATGATGTGGTTTATCCATTGTTCGTCGTGGACGGACAGGGAATTCGCAGGGAAATCGGCGCGATGAAAGACCAGTACCATTTGTCTCTGGATATGCTGGGGGCGGAAATTCTGGCGCTTAAAGAACTGGGAATCCGCTATGTGATTCTTTTCGGCGTGCCGGATGAAAAAGACGGCGAAGCAACGCCGGCTTTTGTCGAAAATGGTCTGGTTCAGGAAGCGATCCGGATTATTAAAAAGACAGATCCCGGGATGTATATCATCACAGATGTCTGTTTATGCGAGTATAAAAGCGATGGTCATTGTTGTTTCTTTGAAGACGATGGCGATATCAAACGAGGAAAAACACTGGAAACTTTAAGCAAAACAGCCCTGAGTCACGCCGAGGCCGGAGCCGATATGGTAGCGCCGTCGGATATGATGGATGGCCGGATCGGTCACATGCGGGAAACCCTGGATCGCGCCGGCTACGAGTCGATTCCGATTATGGCTTATTCAGCAAAATATGCATCAAGCTTTTACGGTCCTTTCAGGGAAGCGGCCAACTCCGCTCCGGCTTTTGGAGATCGAAAAAGCTATCAGATGGACCCGGCCAATTCAAAGGAAGCATTGAAGGAAATCATGTTGGATATTGACGAGGGCGCAGACATTGTCATGGTTAAACCGGCGATGCCTTATCTGGATATCATCGCCCAGGGCAAGGAACTGTCTTATCTGCCGATGGCCGCTTACCAGGTCAGTGGGGAATACGCCATGATCAAGACTGCCGTCGATACAGGCTTAATGGATTCCCGCGTGATTTTTGAGAGCCTGCTCAGCATCAAACGTGCGGGCGCAGATATCATCATCACTTATTTTGCAAAAGAGCTGCAGGCCATGCTGAAGGATTATCAATGACGCTTTTACCCAAATTTTTTTTAAATTTGGTAAGTCACTAAGCGTGAGCGTGTGGCTGGTGTAAAAGCTAACGTAATTTTGGGCTGAATTCATCCTTGTGAAAATCAGGAATTCAGACGAAAAATATGATCATTATTGGAGATAGAGATGAATCGAGAAAAGTCAGAAAAATTATTTATTGAAGCGGAAAAATATATTCCCGGTGGGGTGAACAGCCCAGTTCGGGCGTTTAAATCTGTGGACATGCCGCCGGTTTTTGTTGACCGTGGCAAGGGTGCCAAGATTTATGATGTGGATGGGAATGAATATACGGATTATATTTGTTCCTGGGGACCGCTTATTTTAGGTCATGCTTCACCGGTTTATTATGAAGGCATTCAGGAGGCGTTAGAAAAAGGAACAACCTTCGGCGCTCCCACGGCGATTGAAGTTGAAATAGCCAAGCTGATTACCGAAGCCTATCCTTCCATGGAAATGGTCCGGATGGTAAGTTCCGGAACAGAAGCAACCATGAGCGCCCTGCGGGTGGCCAGAGGCTTTACCAGTCGGGACAAGATCATCAAATTTGAAGGCTGCTATCATGGCCACAGTGACGGACTTCTGGTGAAATCCGGTTCCGGCACCCTGACCTTTGGCGTGCCCACGAGTTCGGGAGTCACGCCCGGTACCGCAAAGGATACGCTGGTGGCGACTTACAACGATATTGAAAGTGTGAAAGCGCTTTTTGCCGAAAATCCCGGAGAAATTGCGGCCGTAATTGTCGAGCCGGTAGCAGGAAATATGGGCGTCGTGCCACCGGATTTGGATTTCATGAAAGGCTTGCGGAAAATCACTGAGTCTGAAGGAACCGTTTTGATTTTCGATGAAGTCATCACTGGCTTCCGGTTAGCTTACGGCGGCGCTCAGGAAGTTTTGGGGATCAAACCGGATATGACCACCCTAGGTAAAATCATCGGTGGTGGGATGCCGGTAGGTGCCTTCGGCGGACGGCGGGAGATTATGGAAATGGTAGCGCCTTTAGGCGGCGTTTATCAGGCGGGAACCCTATCCGGAAATCCCATTGCCATGAAAATGGGCTTAAACACCTTGACTTATTTAAGGGATCATCCCGAAGTTTATGAAGGGCTGGAAGAGAAGGCCAAACGCCTGGAAGCCGGGTTCAAGGCCAACATTGAAAAAACCGGCGTTAAAGCGCAAATGGTTCGCTTCAAGGGAATGACCTGTCTGTTCTTCACCGATCAGCCGATTGACAGCTATGCCGCCGTCATGACCTCCGATACCAAGGCGTATACGCAATATTTCAAAGCCATGCTGGAGGCCGGCAACTTCCTGCCGCCAGCACAGTATGAGGCGATTTTCATTTCCGACGCCCACACGCTCCAGGATATTGAAAAAACCATTGAAGACAATTATCAGGCATTGAAGAAGTTAAAATAAATTAGTCAAAACATAGGAGACGCACGATGGAGAAAAAAGCACTGCTGGTCATCAGTTTTGGAACATCCTACGCTGAAACCCGGACAAAAACCATAGCGGCTACGGAGCAATGCTTGCAGAAAGCATTCCCAGACCATGACTTTTACCGAGCCTTTACTTCACGGATGATCATTAACAAACTGAAGAAACGGGACAATGAAATTGTGGATGTGCCGCGCGATGTATTGAAAAAACTCAAAGAAGCTGGATATACCCATGTTCGCTGTCAAACCACCCATATCATCAATGGTCACGAGTATGAAATCACCTTAAAAGAACTAAAAGCTTTTGAAAATGATTTTGAGTTTCTGACATTGGGAAGACCATTGTTAACCACAGTGGAAGATTACGAAGAAACAGTGGATGTCGTGATGGGTAAAATGCCGAAGCTCAAAAAAGGGGAAGCCCTGGTCTATATGGGACACGGTACCGATCATCAGGCCAATGCCACTTACCCATGCCTGGATTATATGTTTAAGATGAAGGGCTATGAGGATGTCTATGTCGGTACAGTAGAGGGCTTTCCGGAGTTGGAAAACATCGTGCCGCTGCTGCAGGATAAAAAATATAAAAAGATTTATTTGGCACCCTTTATGTTGGTTGCCGGTGACCATGCGCGCAATGACATGGCGAGTGATGATGAAGCGTCATGGAAAACCGTTTTAGAGGAAGAACAATTCAAAGTAGAATGCATTTTGGAAGGTCTGGGGGAATATCCCGGTATTCAGAACATGTTTGTAGAACATTTAAAAAAAGCACAGCCCGTTACAGAAATGTAGGGACATTATAAAGTTTAGGAGAAATTATTTATGAATACTGTTTATTTAGTGGGTGCAGGTCCTGGAGATCCAGAGCTGATTACGGTTAAAGGTCAACGGATTGTCAATGAAGCGGATATTATTATTTACGCCGGTTCACTTGTGAATAAAGCCATTATTGGCGGACACAAACCGGATGCTGAGATTTTCAATTCTGCGTCTATGACTTTGGATGAGGTCATTGCGGTGATTAAAAGAGGAACCGATGAAGGCCAGAAAATTGCCCGGGTACACACTGGAGACCCCTCCATCTATGGCGCCATTCGGGAGCAGATGGACCGTTTAGAGAAACTAGGCATCCCCTATGAAGTTGTTCCAGGGGTCAGTTCATTCGTGGCTTCTGCGGCAGCACTTAAAAAAGAATTCACCCTTCCGGATGTATCCCAAACTGTTATTTTGACACGATTAGAGGGAAGAACGCCAGTTCCGGAAAAAGAAAAATTAGAGAATTTGGCATCTCATCAGGCATCCATGTGTATATTTTTGTCTGTACAAATGATCGATGACGTGGTAAAACAATTAATGACACATTATCCATCGACGACTCCGATTGCCGTGATTCAGCGGGCAACTTGGGAAGATCAGAAAATCGTGATGGGAACACTGGAAACCATTGCCCAGAAAGTTAAAGAAGAAAAAATAACAAAAACGGCGCAAATATTAGTTGGTGATTTTTTAGGGGATGAATACAGCTTATCCAAACTGTATGATCCTTCCTTTAGCCACGAATATCGTCAAGGGGTTGAATAATAAAGTGAACAAAGAAACATGGGCCATTGTCACCTTATCTCAGGATGGCGTTGCTTTGGCAGAACGGCTTGCCCAGCATTTGGAGGATAAGACGTGCAATATTTACACCAGGGAAAAATATGCCAAGAAAACAATACAGGTTTTTGAGTCCGATATTACGACCTTTATGGGGCGCATTATGGGCGAATATGATATTATTTGTTGTATCATGGCTTCAGGCATTGTGGTCAGAGCGATTGCGCCGAATCTGGGGCATAAGTCAACGGATCCGGGAATTCTGGTGATGGATACAAAAGGGGAATATGTTATCAGTTTATTGTCCGGTCATTTAGGCGGAGCCAATGATGCGGCGCGACTGGTGGCAAAACGTCTGGATGCCCAGGTCGTGATTACCACCGGCACGGATGTCAAGGGAACCATGGCAGTGGATGTGCTGGCGGAAAAGTTAAACTGCGTGATTGATAACTTTACTGATGCTAAGGATATTACCGCATTAATTTTAAATAATGAGTCCATCGGCCTGATCAATCTGGAAAATTGCGAATTGGATGCGGTGATACTCCCCCCCAATATAGAGCTTTTAAAAACACTGAGTGAGTTCGAAAAAGGCAATACCGAAAAATATGCCGGCCTGATACTGACTTCATTGAATACAGAAAAGCCAATATTGAACACTCCCTGGGTGCAGCTTATCCCCCAAAAGTTGGTCTTGGGTATTGGATGTCGCCGGGATACACCGGGAGAAAAAATAATTGCCGCGGTTCAGTTGACCCTGGAATCACTAAAATTGAGCAACAAAGGCATTAAAGCCTTGGCAACCATTGGTTTGAAGGAAAATGAATTAGGAATTGATGCAGCCTGCAGCTATTTTAAAGCTAGAAAAGTGATTGTTCCCAATGAAATGGTCCAAATGGTCCAAAGCCGTTTCGAAGGATCAGAGTTTGTTTACCAAACAACGGGACTATATTGTGTCTCTGAACCCTGCGGGTACATTGCCTCGAGCTTTGGAAAATGTCTCTTGGAAAAACAGAAAATGAATGGCATCACCCTTTCGGTGTGGCTGGCAGAAAAATAGAGTAAGAAATTAAAGATGGAATCAGAAGAAGGAGTTGGAAAATGAGTAAAATATACGTTACTGGTATTGGACCTGGACTTTATGAGCATATGACTGAGGCGGCTAAAGCGAGTTTAGCCGATGCCGACATCATTATTGGTTATAAAACCTATATTGATATTATTGCGGATCTGATTGGCGATAAGGAAGTGCTATCATCTGGGATGCGTCGGGAAATTGACCGCTGCGAAAAAGCCTTGGAACTGGCGCAACAGGGCAAAAACATTTGTCTGGTAAGCAGCGGAGATGCCGGCGTTTTTGGAATGGCCGGGATTATGCTCGAAGTGGTTGAATCAAAGCACAGCGATATTGAGGTCGATATTATCCCCGGAATTTCTGCCGCGAATGCAGCGGCAGCAACTTTAGGTGCCCCACTGATGCATGACTACGCCGTTATCAGTCTGAGTGATCTTCTCACTGATTGGGAAGTGATTGAAAAACGGCTCCATTGTGCCGGAGAAGGAGATTTTGTGATCAGTCTTTATAACCCAAAAAGCAAAGGTCGACCGCATAATATTGAAATGGCGCAGGAAATTCTATTAAAATACAAAGCCCCGGAAACGCCCGTTGGGATTGTTCGAAATGCCAAACGCCACGATGAATCGTATGTAATCACCACCTTAAAAAAAATGAATGAGGCAGAGATTGACATGTTTTCGATGGTCATCATCGGCAATTCAAAAACGTATGTTACAAGAGATCAATTAAAAATGATCACACCAAGGGGGTATCAGCTGTGATTCTGGTACTTGGAGGAACGATTGATGGTCGCGAACTGACTGAAGCTTTGCTTGAAAAAGGTAAAGAGGTTTGCTATTCATCGCTCACTGATATTGCCACTGAGAGCATTCAGGAAAAGCCTGGATTGACAAAGATTTCCGGACAATTAGACGGCAGTACCCTGCGGGAAACGCTGACGATTTACAGCATTGATCTTTGCATTGATGCGACCCATCCTTATGCCCGGGAAATATCGGAAAATGCAATTTGGGCCTGCGATGCGATGAATGTTAAATACGTTCGACTGGAAAGACCTTCGCATATTGATGAAGGGGAAGATGTCCTGGCTTATGACACTTATGAAGAGGTCAGAGACTATTTAAATGGTGCGATGGGTAATAATGATAGCAATATTTTATTAACCACCGGAAGCCGACAGTTGGAAATATTTGAAGACCTTCCCAGAGAACGAACCTATGTAAGAGTATTGCCAACCCCAGGGGTGCTGCAAAAATGTCAAAATCTGGGCTATAAAACCAGTAATATTATCGCCATGCAGGGGCCGTTTTCAGTGGAACTGAATGCTGCTATTATGGCAGAATACAATATCGGTTTTGTGGTAACAAAGGATAGCGGGGATGTCGGCGGTGTTGGTGAAAAGGTTGAGGCCGCCCGAAAAGTCGGTGCCAAGGTTTTATTTATCCGTCGACCGGTGGTTGCCTATCCCAAAGTTGTTTCGTCGGCTGACGAAGCAGTGGCTTTGGCAACGGAAGATATCAAGATTTCGGTTTAATGGAAAACGAAAAGGAGAAACAATGGCAAAAAATATTATGTTTATGGGTACTGGCTCTTCGGTTGGAAAAAGTCTTCTGACGGCGGCATTATGTCGAATATTAAATAATAACGGCTATATGGTGGCACCCTATAAATCCCAGAATATGGCGCTTAATTCTTTTATAACCAAGGACGGCAAGGAAATGGGCCGAGCTCAGGTTGTTCAGGCAGAATGTGCCAGAATAGAGCCACAGGTGGAAATGAACCCGGTGTTGTTAAAACCCAATTCGGATATGGGTGCTCAGGTCATTCTGATGGGAAAAGCGGCATTCAATATGGATGCGATGGATTATCATGCCCATAAGCCGAAATTAGTGGATATTGTTGTTTCGGCCTATGATTCATTGGCCGAAGGAAAAGATATCATTGTTATTGAAGGGGCCGGAAGTCCCGCGGAAATCAATTTAAGAGATAATGACATTGTGAATATGGGCTTGGCAGAGCTTGTGGATGCTCCGGTGATACTGATCGGAGATATTGACAAGGGTGGCGTTTTTGCATCCATTTATGGTACAATTATGCTGTTGGAGCCGGAAGAGAAAAAGCGAATCAAAGGCTTTGTCATTAACAAATTTCGCGGTGATGTTGAATTATTAAAACCGGGGATTGAAATGATTGAAGAGAAAATCAATATTCCCTGCCTCGGGGTTATTCCCTACAAACGTTTTGTCATCGATGACGAAGATAGCGTCACCGAACGATTTGACAATCAAAGTGAAGGTTTGATTACCATTGGTGTGGTTTATCTGCCGCATCTTTCTAATTTTACCGATTGCACAGCTTTTGAAATGCATCCGGATGTGAAGGTGGAATATTATCGGAATCAACGGGAATTGCAACTGGCGAATCCTGATTTGCTGGTGATTCCCGGAACTAAAAATACGATTGATGATACCGGTCATCTCATTGAAAGCAAAATGGCAGATGAAATTCGCCGCATGCACGATTGCGGAGTCCCCATTGTCGGAATCTGCGGCGGCTATCAGCTGCTCGGCAAAGAAATTCGCGATCCGCTTGGCATCGAGTCAAACAAAGGAAGCATCGAAGGATTGGGATTATTAAATATCGTGACCACCATTGGTGAAGAAAAACGTACGGTTCGGACAACTGGAAAAGTTCAGGGAAATTTCATGGGAATGGAATTGCTTGATATGATCGTGGAAGGTTATGAAATTCATATGGGGGATAGTAAAGCTTTGGGGAAAGCAAAAGGCTTTGCAATCCTGGAAGACGGTACTGTCGACGGTGTCATTGCTGAGGATGGAACCGTTATGGGGACTTATCTTCATGGTATTTTCGATAATGACGATTTCAGAGAAAAAATTATTGAGGCCATCCGTGCTAAAAAGAATTTGGAAGCCGGGCCGGTTGCTTTCGATTTCAAGGCTTTTAAGGAAGAACAGTACGATCTTCTGGCGGAAACAGTGGAAGCTAATCTGAACATGAAAAAAATAATGGAAATATTGGAGAAATAGAAAATTGAATTTAATTGAAGGACTTCCCCAGGGTTTAGGGGGCGGCTTTTGGTTTTTGCTCATACTATTTGGGGTTGTCCTGGATTGGTTAATTGGCGATCCATCCTGGCTGCCTCATCCCATTGTGGGAATGGGGAAAACCATCAGCTTTTTAAACAAGAAATTAAATCGTGGTAAACATAGAAAAGCAAAAGGTTTTTTGCTTTTATTTTTGGTGCTCGCATTAACCGGGATCATTGTTTTTACGCTGCAATGGATATGTTATAAGGTCAATATCTTTCTATATATCATTTTCAACTTATATCTTATCGTTACTTCTCTGGCAGCAAAAACCCTGGCAACTGAAGTGGAAAAAGTAATGAATGCTTTAAAAGGCGGAGATATCGAAGTTTCTCGTATTCAGGTAGGATACCTGGTGGGGCGGGATACCACAGAACTCAAAGAAAAAGAAATTATCCGCGCCACCGTGGAAACCACTGCAGAAAATACGATTGATGGTGTTCTGGCACCGCTTTTCTACCTGCTGCTCGGAGCACTGCTTCCCGTTCCCTGGCTTAATCCGGCAATGCTGGTGATGCTGTATAAAGCGACCAATACGCTGGATTCCATGGTTGGATATATTCAGGAACCCTATAAAGATTTTGGCTATGCTGCGGCAAAATTTGATGATATTATCAATTTTATTCCGGCCCGAATGGGAAGCTTTTTTATGCTGATTGCGGGGATGTTTTTAGGTTATCCATTTAAAGACGGATGTCGCATCTTTAAACGGGATCGTTTAAATCATAAGAGCCCCAACTCGGCACACCCGGAGTCAGTCGTGGCCGGGCTTTTAGGCATTCAATTGGGTGGAACCAACCAATATTTTGGAGAAATTTTAAAAAAACCAACAATTGGAGAGGCCAAAACACCTTTGGAAATAATGGATATTAGAGAAACCATCACAATTATGTATGGGAGTGAAGTTGCGGTTATGATTATCAGTATCATCGCAGCAGTACTCATATTTTCATTTTAACAAAGCAGATTGATTATAATAATTGGGAGCATAAAATGAACAAACATGGCGGATATATCGGAAAAAACATCGAGATGATTGATTTTAGTGTAAACATCAACCCTTTGGGGATTCCCGAAACAATTAAGAAAAAACTCATTGATGGAATCGATGAGCTCGTGAAATACCCTGAAATAACAGGAAGATCGGCACTCATAAAGATTTCTCAGGATTTGGGCGTGTTTCCGGAGAATGTGATTCTCGGAAATGGCGCCATTGAACTGATCTATTTATTTTCACGAAGCAATGGACCAGGGAAAGCTTTAATTATTCAGCCAACTTTTAATGAATATGAACGAGCTTTAAAGCTGTACGGTTGGGACGTTGACTATTATGTATTGAAGGAAGAAAATGATTTTTCGATTGATCCCGTTGAATTGGAGCAGGTCATTGAAAAAACGAAACCTCAGGCGGTTTTTTTATGCAACCCCAACAACCCCACCGGTCGTGTTTATTCAATTGAGTTTATCACAAAACTGATTGAAAAATCAGCGCAGGCAATCACCTGGTTTTTGGATGAATCGTTTATGGATTTTGCCAATGAAAGTGGCGGACTTACATTGGTTAAAGATACGGATTATCCGATATTTATATTAAAATCCCTGACTAAATTTTATGCGTTGCCGGGTCTTAGAATCGGGTATGGTGTCGGAAATCCAGCCGTAATAAAAAAAATGGAGAGCTTTAAAGAACCATGGACTATTAATGGGTTGGGGCTGATTGCAGCAACCGCTGTTTATGACGAAATAGACTACGCCAAACAAACCAAGGCGTACATAGAACAGGAACGGCAGCGTATTTATGAGGAACTAAAAAAAATAGAAACGATAAAAGTTTATCAAAGCGGAACGGATTTTCATCTCTGCCGCCTTCTTAAGGCAACTGCATCAGAATTGAAAAGTGCGATCGAATCAGAAGATATGTCGATTCGAACCTGTGAGGACTTTGTCGGTTTGGATGAGTCATATTTTCGGATTGCCATTAAGAAGAGCGAAGAAAACAACCGACTGTTGACATTTATTAAAGATTGGAGAGCTTAGAATGAGCTTAATATTTATTACCGGAGGTGCCCGGAGTGGCAAGAGTAGTTATGCAGAACATTTGGCAAAGGAGTTGTCAAAACCAGTGGTTTATATTGCCACCGCCATTGCCTTTGATGATGGCATGAAGGACCGGATTGCCAAACACCAGGCTCAGCGTTCTGAGAATTGGGGTACGATTGAACAATATAATAATTTTGAAACACTGAAGGATAATCCGACATTTCAAAAAACGGATGTCGTGCTTTTTGATTGTCTCACCGTGATGACCACCAATAATATGCTGGATTTTCAGGTAGACTATGATACCTGCACCATGGATACGGTGTCCGAAGTTGAAGCGTCCATCAAGTGCGAAGTAGAAAGACTTTTGGATGTATGCAAGGATAAAACCCTGATTATGGTGTCCAACGAGGTTGGCTTGGGTTTGGTGCCATCCTATAAACTGGGAAGTTATTTCAGGGATATTGCCGGACGGATGAATCAGTTGGTGGCGAGTCGTGCCGATGAAGTTTATTTCACGGTTTCCGGGATTCCCATGAAATTGAAATAGAAATACCTGGATAGCTTTAGTAGAGGACAAAATGATGGAAATAACTGGAGTAAGTGTAAAAAAAGAGCTTTTAGATTTACGCGATGAACAATATCAGAAGTTTTCGCGTTCATTGCTGCCGGGCACTGACAATATGATTGGCGTGAGATTGCCGGTGCTTCGAAAACTGGCTAAAGAGATAATAAAAAAAGACTGGGAAAATTATTTGAACACGGCCGAAGATGAGTATTTTGAAGAGGTGATGTTACAGGGAATCGTGATTGGGTTAGTAGATGTTTCTTTAGACAAACGTTTTTCATTGATTGCCGATTTCATGCCGAAGATAAATAACTGGTCGACCTGTGACAGTTTTATCACCGGTTTGAAATTCACCAAGAAGAATGAAAAAGAAGTATGGCAGTTTTTGCAGCCATACTTCCGGTCAAAGCGGACTTATGAAATCCGCTTTGGGGTGGTTATGATCAATTCCTATTTTGTCAAACCGGATTATATAAAATCCGCCTTTGCTATTTTTGATGTTTTAAACCACGAGAATTATTATGCGAAAATGGCAGTAGCCTGGGCTATTTCGACTTTCTATATTCATTATCCCAATGAAACTCGGGATTATTTGCACAACAACAAGCTCGATGCTTTTACCTTTAATAAGGCGTTGCAGAAGATCACCGAGTCGCGACGAATCGATTCAGATACCAAAACAATGATTCGCGGTTTGAAAAGAAAGAATTGCAATTGACTCGTTGCTACTGGTGAATCGGAAGGGTTAGTTCAACCTTAAACATTTGATTGAGTTGATAATAATCGATTCGGCCTTGATGACGCGCAATGATTTTTTTGCAGGAATCCAAGCTGGAACCATCAGTTTCAATGACGGTTTTTCCGGAATTTTCAGAATCAGAGATGGTTTTATTTCGCTGAACAATACATAATTCATTTTTATTGAGGATCAATCCAAAATCCACTGGTTTGTCAGGATCGGCATATTTAATGATGTTCGAAACCAGATTGTCAAAAATGCGTTGAATCTGTTCCAGGTCAACCCACAATGAAAAATCCTGATCGAGACAGTTCTCTAGAACGACATTGAATCCACCTTCTTCCAATGCTTGGGTGGTGGTGTCAATAATTCGATTGAGAAGGGGCTTTCCGTTGTATATTTTGAATTGATAGTATCCTTTGCCATCATCAGTAAAAGCATGCTCAAAAAGTTCATCAATGAAATTCTTCATCAGGTAGGCTTTTTTCAAGGCGGTATTCAAATAAGCTTCCTTTTTCAAGAAATTGTGTTCTTTTTCATTTTGAATCCGTTCAAGGTAACCGATCACTCCGGTTAGCGGCGAATGAATTTTTTTGGAAACAGAGGTGATGATATGGTGGTTCTCCAATTTAACAAGATTTTCGGCTTTGCTTTTTCTTTCATATAACTGATGAAGGATGTTGATGTTTTCGGCGATCGCTGTCAATTCATCCTTTCCCTGAATGGAAACAGAGCCTTCAAAAATTTCTGCTTTAAGCATTTGCGTTTCATTTCGGATTTCTTTGATATAGCTTATTTTCTTACTGAAAAACACGGTAAAAACAATGATTATAAAAAAATTAGGGATTAAGTTTAATAGAATCGTTAACCATAAACCAGAAGCACTGAAAAATGGGATGATGATCAGTGTTAATATAAGATTTAATCCGACAGCTCCCAAAAAAGCGAGGACTAAATATTTAAGGAAGACAGAACTTAATCCTTTATAGGAGGTAGCTTTTAAATTTTTAGTTTCATTTGTTTTGCTTTGCTTGTTGTTTTTCATGGGTATTCCTCTCAAAATATTCTAATACAATTATTGTAAACTGGAATCATATTTAAATCAACTGCAGGATTAAATCTCCTTAAATAAAGAAAGTTGTTTTACTCTGAGTGAATTTACGATATAATAATAGTTAGATTATGATGAGGAGAAATTGAATGAGTTTATATGAAGAATGGAAAAATTATATAGAAGAGAATTGCAGTAACGAAGAGGAACAAAATGTGTTCTGGGAAAAATATTGTTCTGATGAAAAAGTCCTGTATCAAAAGATATTAGGAAGTAAAACCAAAACGATTGAAGGTAAGGTGGAAGACCTTGCTAAAGAAAGTAATATGGTTCCGGCTCAATATATGGGTTTTATCGATGGCATCAGCGAGAGCCTGGTGACGCCAATTGATCTTGAGGCCGTAGAATTGGATACTGAAATAAAGCTGGATGTTGATTTCTCGAAGCTTTACAAAAACATGCTGGGAGTTCCGGCAGAATGGCTGTATACCTTAGAAGAATGGAATAATATTTTTAGCGAAGAAGAGCGGGACGTGCTGACAAAAGAATATAAACGTTCAAAAACAGTCGTCAACGAGATTAAGGTCGGTCGAAATGATCCATGTCCTTGCGGTTCCGGGAAAAAATA
The DNA here is from genome assembly GCF_008086615.1 of Acetobacterium tundrae. Taxonomy (GTDB): domain Bacteria; phylum Bacillota; class Clostridia; order Eubacteriales; family Eubacteriaceae; genus Acetobacterium; species Acetobacterium tundrae. The sequence goes on along the minus strand of NZ_RXYB01000003.1, from coordinate 202,819 downwards.
TAAAAAATGCTGCGGACGTTAACCAATAAAAAAAGAGCGAAAGCTCTTTTTTTATTGGTTAAGCGTTTCATGAATATAAAGAATGGTGATCATCGAAAGTGATACTTCCGGAGTGAATTTACTTAAAAAAGTCGATTCGTTTTCATGACTTAAATCTCCTTGGATGCTTAAAAAAACGATATAGAAGGTAATGAAGTTAAACAGAATAAATTTATTGCTGTTGGGTGTTAAAAAGGTTTTAATAATTCCGGGATTTTCAAGCAATGTGAGATTTTCCTTTAAAAGCTGATTAAGCCGTTTTAAAAGAGCCTGAAAGAAATAATCAATGGGATAGTTTTCTAATTGGGGCACACCTAAGTTTTTGCCGGCAATCTCAAGCAGGGAAAGGGGTAAGGGATGATTCTTATACGAAGTTTTTTTCAATAAGTTTTCCAACGAAGCCAATATTTGAGTTTGATCAGAATCCCTTGGCAAATTAAGTAATGACAGCATTTTTTTATGCTGCCTGGGACTGGAAAGCGGCAGGCCTAATTGGGCTTGAAATTTTTTGTAAATCGCATTGCTTTTTTGAGTGTTTAAATAAAAGTATTTTCCCTCTACCGCATCAAAAACTTTCAGTGCATCTAAATAACCCAGTTGAATATTTTGTTGAATTCTAGCAGAATCGAAATCCAAGGTTCCGCCTAATAACTGAGAGTTGTTGACAGTAATGATTTCAACATTTTTCTCCCGAACCCATTTGCGCATTCCAATCGCTGGAAATTCAACAGAGATGATTCTTTTAAAATTCTGCTCAATCATAAAATTTATCGGAACATTGTCAAAAAAACCGCCATCAAGATAGGTTCTTCCGTCAATCTCCTGTTTCTGGAAAACCGGAAGAGCGGAACTGGCAAGTAAATAATCGATGAGCTGTCCTTCAGGGATATCTTCAATCATTAATTGTTTTGGTCTGAGACTGGTCAGATCGACAGTAACTAAACCCAAACGAATGGGCGATTTTCGAATGGCATCTTCAGAGATCAAATGGTTGAGGTTGTTTCGCAAAGGGGTAATATCCAAACCATCAGAAAAAAGGATGTTTAAAAAGCTGTTTCTAAATGCATCAAAATTTCCTTTTGACCATTCATTTACGTAGGTATTGGTTATTTCCTGATTAAGATCTAAAACCTGGTTAACAGTGAGATTTGACCAAAATTCCATGGCAATATCAAAATCATCCTGCGCAATCACGGCGGCGTTCAGCGCCCCTACCGAGGTGCCAATAACGGCTCCCAGAGAATAATCGCATTCTCTAAGCGCTTTCCATACACCCATTTCAAAGGCGCCTTTCGCACCACCGCCACTAAGAACCAAACCATATTTTAATTGAGACATGTTTCATTTACCTCGCTATGCTAAGAAATGTTAACGATGAGCTGGATTTGTTTAATGGATGTTGTTTAGAAGACCGCCAAGGATACCAGTAGCTCCCACACCAATGCAAACCACACAGGCGAACAAAATAAGAATCGTGAAGGCAATGCCGACAATTGAGCAGATCAATCCAGCCAATGCCATTCCGGTTGGTTTATTTTGTGATTTTAGCTCTTTCATGGCAATGATTCCAAAAATAATACCAACAGCACCTGATATTAAACCAGTTCCCATCAATGTGAAGAAACTGACAATAGAATAAATACCCAGACTCAATGCGATAATAGATTTAGAATCATAGTTGACTTCAACAATTTCTTCAGGATGTCGTTCATCCACAGCATCCCTATTTCGAATGACAAATGTAAAAATTGGGCCTAAGAAAGGGAAAATAATGCTTAGTACCAGATAAACCACACGATGGTCTTTGTCATAGATGCTAAAAAGCCAGAACTGCGCAGTGTAATAATAAAAGCCAACGGCCAAAGATAAAACAAGGCCAAAGAAAACACCAATATATGGAATAAACCCAAGAATTGAAATGACCAAAGAGACCGCAAATCCGATCAATGGCAAAAATATTTTGGCGAAAGGAATATGCCATGAACCGATGGAGACATCATCATTAATAAGAGAACCCTTGAGGTAATTACTGGCAATGGGAATCCAGGCCAACCAGGCATGGTCCAAGTTTCTTTTTCTGGCCATAGAATACAGACCAATGGCATTAAAGACATAACAGGTGATACAAAGGATCAGGGCAATAACCAGAATTACGCCGAGAATAGACATAACAATAGGCATAATGGCCCAAAAGTTATCTGATTGGGAAGCATAGGGAGCCGCATCTTCAAAAAGATATTCAAAATCATTCATAATAAAACCTCCTAAATTAATTTTAATCATAGTAATTATACCCCAAACCCATTAAATTAACTAGCTTTTCAGATGATATCCATAAAGTCGTTGAGGTATTTTAAATATAAACAGAAGCCCGAGAGTAATAACAAAAAGGCTGAGTACCTGGGATGTTGAAAGGAATAAAATTGATCCTCTGGGATCTGAACGAAAAAACTCGTTAATAAACCGGAAAATGCCGTAAGAAACGAGGTAGAACCCGGTGGTAAAGCCGGGCGTTTTACTTTTTGATAAGATGAAGATGAGAACCGGCGTTAAGATAAAAAGAAAAAATGACTCAGTTAATTGGGAGGGAAAAAGGCCGATGCCGGATGGTGGATAGGATCCAACGGGATAATATACAGCCCCAAATCCTTCATAGGGAATGCCATAACAGCAGCCGTTGAAAAAGCAGCCAATCCGTCCGAAAGCTTGGGCGAGAGCGAGACAGGGGACGGCTATGTCAAAATATTTGATGGCATGAAGATGATAAATATGAGTGTAAAGAAATCCGCCCAGGATACCGCCAATAAGCCCGCCATAGAAAACGGCGCCTCCGGTGGTTAGTTTAATCAAAGCTGTTTCGGGGTTGGTAATGAAACTGGGAAGTTCGACAAGAAGATAGAGAATTTTTGCGCCTAAAATACCACCAATGATTGCAAAAAGACCAAAAAACATCGCATCCATGGTGGGAAGATCATACTTTTTAGCGGTCAAAATAGCAACTAAAAATCCGGCCCCCGTGCCAATAAGAAATAAAATACCAAAAGTTGGGATAGTGTAGTTTAAGATGTGAATAATGGGATACATAAGACTCCTTCCATTATAGCCAATTATAGCCAATGATATGAGGCATGATGATAAAAAAAATAGACGATTGAAATCGTCTATCCTTGGTGCGTTTTATAGATAAGCGGCAGTACTTATACAACCAACACAAGCCACACACGCAATAAAAGCAACTGCGCATAATGATAGTCCGATAATATTGAGAACTAAACCAGCTGTAGCCATACCACTTGGGGTAAAGCCTTCTTCTTGAGATGCCTTACGAATTTGAATTCCAAAAACCAAACCGATAATCGCGCAGACAACACCGACCAGTGCCGAATAGCCAAACCAAATACAAACCAAAGAGATGATTCCCAGTACGAGGGAAGCTGTGGCTTTGTTGCTATACTGCTCCATAAAATAGCCTCCTAAAAAAAATATAACTTGGCTTCAGAATACCCTAATTAGGAAAAAATGTCAAGAATTATGCATTTCTTTTAACTTGTCAATGAGGTCAAAAGCAACGTGATTAATGGTTTGTGAACCGGCAACGAGGACTAGATCATTTTCACATAAATGGCTGGTGAGATAGTCGACGATATCTTTAAAAGCCGAAATAGTCACGGTTGGAATATGGTACTTTTCCTCAATAGCTTTTTGAAGATCTTCCGAATGAATGTTCCAATCATTGCCTTCACGATCTGAATAAATATCATTGAGAATGACATAATCAGCTTTTGCAAAAGCATCGACGAAGTCATCAAAGAAAGAGTAGGTTCTCGAGTAAGTGTGGGGTTGAAATACAACCCAAAGTTTATTATGAACATAGTTCAGAGCTGCATCGATCACAACCTTTAACTCAGTAGGATGATGGGCATAGTCTTCAAAGACATTGATCCCATTGACTTCACCGCGGAATTCAAACCGGCGTTTGGCACCATGAAAGCGAGCCATAGCAGCGATAGACGTTTCAACGGGAATGGCCAGGAAGTCTCCGCAGATAATAGCGGCCAGGGCATCCAGGACATTGTGTTCGCCGGGAATCATCAGTTCATAATGACCATAAAATGATTTGCCTTTATAAACATCAAAGTTTGGTTTGCCGACCTTGTCGTATTGAATATTTTCAGGATGCCAGTCATTCCGGGGATTTAAACCGTAGGTAATAATTGGACAGGCCAAACCTTTAACAACATCCAATACATCCTGAGAATCGCCATAGGCGATCATAAGACCATCAGAGGGTAAAATGCATCCGAATTTATGAAAGGATTCCTTGATTTGAGGAAGGCCATTTTTAAAATAATCCAGATGATCCTCTTCAATATTCGTAATAACCCCGATGGAGTGGGAAGTCGTTAGAAAGCTATCCACATATTCACAAGCTTCAACGACAAAATATTCCTTCGAGTCGATGATTGCGTTTCCCCCGAATTCGTCAAGTTTTCCACCGATGCTTAAACTTGGTCTCAATTCAGCATATTGCAGCATGCATGCGATCATGGATGAGGTGGTCGTCTTGCCGTGGGTACCGGAAATGGCAATGGTTTTGTTGAAAATATGGGAAAAAAGCCCTAAAAAATTCGAGCGTTCAATTTTGGGAATGTTCAAATCGGTGGCTTTAATCATATCCGGGTTATCCTCATGGATAGCGGCAGAGTAAACAACACAATCTGTGTCAGCCGGGATGTTTTCATAATTGTGTCCGATGTGTACCTTAATGCCCAGACTCTCTAATTTTTCAACATAAGACGAGGTTATCATATCAGAACCTTCAATAGAAAAACCCTGAGATAAAGACATAGAGGCGAGACCGCTCATACTGCTTCCACCAATTCCAATAAAGAATAATTTATTAATTGGTCGATTGAATTTTTTTTCAAGTTGAGATTTCAAATAATCAGCTCCTTTATTAATGGTAAAATCTTAATTATTTCTTAATGATAAATCTTAAAGTGTACATTTATTCTCAATGAATGGGTATAAAATAATCAAAAATACCATTCCAATAGCCAGAAAAACACTTTACGAAAAATTATAACACAGGTGTTTGACTTGAGTAAAGATTAAAAAAAACTTGCGCTTTTATTGAAATACGAATAAAATTATGAATATTGAGAAAAATGTTCGGATTTTAAGAAAAAATCATCATAGGTGAGAAATGAAGAAAAATGAAAGAATTAGTATCATTACAAAAGTATTGTCAGACCACCCCAGTAAGGTGTTTAGTTATAGTTATTTTACTGATCTGTTAGAAGTTGGAAAATCAAGCGTGTGTGAAGATGTCGCCATCGTAAAAAGTGCGATTGAAATGTCGGGATCAGGCTGCGTTGAAACTTATTCAGGGGCATCAGGGGGCGTTGTTTATCATCCCATGGTAACGAAAACCGAAGAAGAAGCGATTCTTAAAGAGATTGCTGAAATGCTTCAAGAACCTTCCCGAAAAATTCAGGGTGGTTTTTTATATTACAGTGATATCCTATCAAATCCCCGCTATTCTAAAAATATTGGGCGTATTATTGCTTCCAAATATGGCGATAAGGATATTGAATATGTTATAACAACAGAAACAAAGGGAATTCCAGCTGCTCTGGAAACAGCGCATTATCTGAATGTACCAATGGGCATTATCAGACGATCAAACCGTGTGACTGAAGGGGCAACGACCAGTGTCAATTATATTTCAGGGTCATCCAATAAAATAAAAACAATGTATTTAAGCAGACGTATTGATTTGACGCACAAGAAAGTCTTGATTATTGATGATTTCATGAAAGGCGGTGGAACGGCGAAGGGAATGGCTAATCTGATGGAAGAGGTTGGTGCCGAAGTAATGGGAATCTGTGTTATATTTGTCACCCGATTTCCCTTTGAAAAACTTGTCGATCATTTTAAACCGCTGATTTGGATGGATGATGAGGATACCGAAGGAACTGGAATAGGCGTTTCGCTGTATTCAGAATCTTGAAAAATGATTTGAATTAAAATCGCTGCAAATCTGAATGCCAATGACAATCTGATTATTTCTGATGAGATCCACAACCAAATAAATGCAGTTATGAAATAAACCGCGTGGATTCGTACCACGGTGATGTCTACAAACCTGATCAAATCACGCTTTTTTAATAAAAAAACAAAAATTGGTATTTCGTCTTTAGAAATTAAGATGCAAAAATTCGTCATTCTTTTTAAACCCTTTTTAAGAATGGTAGGATATGGAAAAAAGTTAAGGTTTTTGTTTTAATATTGTTGAATTTGTGGTAGTATATAGGTGTGAAATTAGACATGTGACTTTATTTCAAAGGGGGAGCTTACGAGATGGAAATAACAGACGTAAGAGTACGGAAAACGTATCCAGATGGTAAAATGAGAGCGATTGTCTCGGTTACTTTTGATGATCAATTCGTTGTTCATGATATTAAGGTAATTGAGGGGCAAAGCGGATTTTTTATTGCGATGCCCAGCCGGAAAACACCGGATGGCGAATTTAAAGACATTGCACATCCCATAAATATGGGTACCCGTCGTGAAATGCAGGAATGTGTCCTGCGTGCTTACGAAAAGGCCATAGCAGAGGATAACCAGAAAACCAATGAAGAAGAAGCAGAAGTTGAACTAGAAGTAGATTACGAAGAAGAATAAAAGTTAAAATAAAAAAGGGAGGGTGTGCTTCCCTTTTTTTGTTGTTAACTATTAATTTATATTTGGAGGCCAAAAATGAACAAATCAAAAACAATAATCTTAGCGGCCGGCCAGGGAACACGGATGCACTCACAAAAGCCAAAGGTATTGCATCAGGTATGCGGAAAAAATATTTTGGATTATGTGGTCGAGGCAAGCAAAGAGTGTGGAATCAATGATATTGGAGTGATTGTCGGTTTTCAGGCCGAGACAGTCAAGGACAGCCTGCCTTCCGAAATCGCGACAATCCTTCAAAAAGAACAGTTGGGTACCGGACATGCTGTTTTACAAGCACTGCCGTTTTTTGATGAATTCCAGGGAAATCTGATCGTGCTGGTAGGAGACGCGCCCTTAATTAGACCGGAAACAATCAAAAGTCTCATGTCGGTGCATGAAACAAATGGCTACAGCGTTACGGTTTTAACTGCAGAATTTGATGAGCCCACCGGATATGGTCGGATGATAAAAAACTCAGCAGCGGAGCTGATTAAAATTGTGGAAGAAAAGGATGCCTCGTCGGAAGAAAAAAAAGTAAAGGAAATCAATTCAGGGATGTACTGTTTTGATGCTCAAACGCTTATTTTTGCACTTAAAGAGCTCCAAACAAATAATGTTCAGGGTGAATATTATCTAACTGACATTATCGAAATTATGAGAAAAATGGGAAAAACTGCCGGGACTTATACGACTCCGGATTATGAAGACATTCAGGCAATTAATTCGAAAAGTCAACTTGCTGAGGCTGAAGCCGTTATGCGAAGACGAATTAATCGAAAACTGATGGATTCTGGTGTGACCATGATTGATCCGGCAACCACCTATATCAGCAGTCAATCGATAGTGGGTCAAGACACCATTCTATATCCCGGGGTAATCCTTGAGGGAGAGACCGCTATCGGCAGAGATTGTACAATTGGCGCAAACAGCCGTTTGGTGAATGCAAAAATCGGAAACAGCGTGTCGATTCAGCACGCCACTATTTTGGATAGTGACGTGGATGATGATACAAATGTTGGTCCTTATGCCTATATTCGTCCCGGCAGTCATATCGGCAAACATTGCAAGGTTGGAGATTTTGTAGAAGTTAAAAATTCCACCATGGCGGACGGCGCAAAAGCCGCTCATTTAACCTATATTGGAGATGGTGACGTGGGGGAGAATGTAAACCTTGGCTGCGGAACTGTTTTTGTGAACTATGACGGAAAGAAAAAATACCGAACGGTTATTGAAAAGGGTGCTTTCGTGGGGTGCAACACCAACCTCATTGCTCCGGTAACCGTCAAAGAAGGGGCATACATCGCGGCAGGATCGACCATTACTGATGATGTCCCGGAAGAAAGCCTGGCGATCGCCAGAGCCAGACAGGTTAATAAGGTTGGCTATTTAAAAAATAAGTAGACACCATAAAAAAAATATAGAAAAAGAGAAAATTAAGAAGAGGTATGAAACGTATGGATGGAAAGTATAGTGGAATTAAGATTATTGCCGGAAACTCAAATCTTGCACTGGCCAAGGAAATTGCCGAGTATCTGGAGATACAATTATGTAATGCTGAGGTTATCAGATTCAGTGACGGCGAAATTTCAATCAATGTTAATGAATCGGTTCGTGGTGCGGATGTCTTTATTATTCAATCGACCGGAACGCCTGTTAACGAAAATTTAATGGAATTGCTAATTCTGATTGATTCGATGAAGCGTGCTTCGGCCGGGCGAATTAATGCGGTAATGCCGTATTATGGGTATGCCAGGCAGGATCGCAAGGCAAAATCAAGAGATCCGATTACGGCAAAATTAGTGGCAAATCTGTTGACAACGGCTGGAGCGGATCGCGTTATCACCATGGATCTTCACTCAAACCAAATTCAGGGATTCTTCGATATTCCGTTGGATCATTTGTCAGGGAGTGGACTGATTACAGAATACTACCGAGACAAAAATTTGGAGAATATGGTAGTCGTATCACCGGATGCCGGAAGTGTTAAGCGTTCACGAAAATTGGCCAGAGCCTTAAATTGTTCATTTGCGATTATTGATAAAGAACGTCCCCGTCCTAATGAAACAGCGGTTATGAATGTTATCGGAGATATTAAAGGGAAAAACTGTATCTTAATCGATGATATGATTGACACTGCCGGAACCATAACAAGTGGGGCCAATGCCTTGGTTGAACTTGGTGCTAATTCCGTATTTGCCGCTTGCAGCCATGGCGTGTTTTCGGGCCCGGCTATTCAGCGGATCCAGGATTCAGCCATTGAAGAATTAGTAACCCTGAATACCCTGGTTATTCCAAAGGAAAAACAGATTGAAAAAATCAAAATTTTATCCACCGGAACGCTTTTTGGCCGTGCCATTGATTATGTACATTTTGGACGTTCTTTAAGTAAGCTTTTTGTGGGAAGATACGCTTAGGATAAAAACCATGTATCTGATTGCGGGACTGGGAAACATCGGCAAAGAATATGATGGGACCCGACATAATATTGGTTTTGAAGTCATTGATTATCTCAGCGAAAAAAAAGGCATACTAGTAAAAAAGAAAGAACAGAATGGTCTGACCGGTGTTTATCGCGAGTTTGGAGAAAAGATCCTGCTGGCCAAACCGACGACATTCATGAACAACAGTGGGCTTTGTATCGCCGGTCTGGTGAATTTCTACCAAGTGCCTTTAGAAAATCTGCTTATCATTTACGATGATATTGATTTGGCAATTGGGGATGTGCGAATAAGGCAGCGGGGCAGTGCCGGAACCCATAATGGCATGCGTTCCATTATCCAGAGCTTGGGAAGTCAGGATTTTCCGAGAATTCGGATTGGTACCGGCAGACCAAAAGAAGGTGCCGATTTAGTTCATTTTGTGTTAGGGCATTTTGCAAAAAGCGAAATCCCATTAATGGAAAGTGCCGTGCTGGAAGCGGTTAAAGGGATCGACTATTTTGTAAAGGACGGCGTTGACCTGGCAATGAATCAGGTCAACGTTCGCAGAAAAAAAGAAGAAACGGATCGTTTGGAAAATTGAAAATAATGAAGAACGCGTAAAAGATATCGGACAGTCATGGGCCCGGGTTGAGAAACCTGGGCTATCCGTGTTTTATGAATGAGAGAAGTGACAAATGGAATTACTTTATCAAAACCTTATGAAGGTAGAAAAAATACAAAGAATCATCAATCACCTGTCTTCCGGAGAAATAATTAATCTTTCCAATATGAACGGTGGTTTTAAAGAAGTTCTTACCGGCCAGATTTTTCACCATGCCAGTGAGCGGATTCTTTATGTAACAGCAACAGACTATCAGGCCCAAAAAGTGACTCAGGAGTTGGAAACAATTCTGCCGCAAAAAGTGTTGTATTTTCCCATGGAACCCATCCATGATTATTTTGCTGATGTTCACAGCCGCGAGATTAGTCATCAACGATTGAAAGTGTTTGAAAAAATACTGTCCGACGAAAAATTTGTGGTGGTAGTGGGTGCCGAAACACTTTTGAAAAAATTGATGCCCCGGAAAGAATTTGAAGCGCTGGGCTTTTCCTTGTCTTTGGAGGAAACTTGTGATCCGGTGGAATTAACAAACCGTCTTTTTGAGCTGGGATATGAAGCCGTTTCTCAAGTTGAAGCAAAGGGACAGGTTGCTCGCCGCGGTGGGATTATTGATGTTTTTCCGCCAACCGGGGTTCAAGCCTATCGGATTGATTTTTTTGGGGATACCGTTGAATCAATTCGAAGTTTCGATCCGGAAACGCAATTGTCAACGCATAACCTTGAGGAAGTAAGAATACTTCCCGGAAGGGAAATTATTCTCAAAGAGGATGAACGAAATAAGGCGTTAAAACAAATCAAAAAAAGTTATCACGAGAATGTTGAATATATCGGGTTGGTTGAACGGATTAATGAGGATCCAACTGGACATGATGAAACGTTATTTTCTTTTGCGAAAACGGATGCGTCGCTGCTGGATTATTTGGAAGAGTGTCTTGTTATTTGGGATGAACCACCCAGGATAAAAGAAGCCCAGGGAATTTTTCAAAAAAAATTACAAAGCGATCTCGAAATTTTGATGCGGGATTATTTGATGTTTCCGGAAGAAAAGAATAAATTTTATTCATTTTCAAAAATTGAGAAATCGTTGGAAAAACAAACCCAATTAAAATACCATTTGTTTGCATCCCGGGGCAAAAAAGGAATATCTCTGGACATGGGCGTGAAAGACAATGACTCATTTTTAGGGCAGCTGCCACTGTTTATTGAATTCATTAAAAAACAGCTGGATAAGGATGCAATCATTAATTTACGGGCTCGGGATGCGGCGGGTTTGGAAAAACTAAAACAATTATTCGCAGAGGCAGAGATTTATCGCTTTACCAATGATGTTTTACCCGGCATTCAGCTATCAATCGGGGAAATAAGCGGTGGATTTGAACTCCCTGAAGAGAATTTGGTTTGTATCAATCAAAGTGAAATAATAAAGAAATCCGGCCGGGATAAGAAGCGTCGACGGAAAAAAGGCAGAAAAATAGATTCGTTTACGCAGCTTAACCAGGGCGATTTTGTGGTTCATGATACGCATGGGATTGGAATTTACCGCGGCATTGAGCAATTAAAAATTGATGAAACCATTAAAGATCTGATGGTCATTGAATATGCCAATGATGCCCGCTTTTATTGTCCGGTGGACCAAATGGATGCTATTCAGGTTTATGTGGGAACAGGCGAGAAGAAACCTAAGATTAATCAACTGGGAACCAATGATTGGGGCAAATCAAAATCCCGGGTAAAGGCGGCTGTCGCAGAGATGGCGGATGAATTGATTGCTTTGTATGCCAAAAGACAAAGCTTGACGGGATATGCCTTTGGCCCTGACTCCAGTTGGCAAAGGGAGTTTGAGGAGTCTTTTCCGCATGAGGAAACCAATGACCAGCTTCAGGCAGTGGAAGAAATTAAGGCCGATATGGAATCGACACGTCCCATGGATCGTTTGCTTTGCGGAGACGTGGGCTACGGAAAAACCGAGGTAGCGCTTCGAGCTGTTTTCAAGGCGGTTATGGAAGGCAAACAAGTGGCTTTTTTAGTACCGACAACCATTCTGGCGCAACAGCATTATCAAACCGTCATGGATCGATTTAAAAAGTATCCGGTGAATGTTGGAGTCCTCAGTCGTTTTAGAACAAAAACGGAACAGGAGAAGACCATCAAGGAATTGGCGGTGGGGCAAATTGATTTGGTTATCGGAACCCATCGTCTTTTATCAAAAGATGTGAAGTTCAAGGATTTGGGATTACTTGTGGTTGACGAAGAACAACGTTTCGGAGTGGGACATAAAGAACGCATTAAGCAACTAAAAGAAAATGTTGATGTCCTAACCCTGAGTGCGACACCCATTCCCAGAACCTTGCACATGTCGATGATCGGGGTAAGGGATATGAGTGTCATCGATGAACCGCCAGCCGGCCGGCGGCCGGTTTTAACTTATGTGATGGAATTTAATGAGGCGATTGTTAAAGATGCCATCGAAAGGGAACTGGGGAGAAAGGGGCAGGTATATTTTGTCCATAACCGAATTCATGATATTTTTGAAGTGGCCAGAAAAATTCAAAAATTAGTCCCGGAAGCTCGAATTGCGGTGGCCCATGGACGGATGACGGGATCTGAACTGGAAGACATTATGATGGACTTTCTCGAGTATCATTATGATGTTCTGGTGACAACCACGATTATCGAGTCGGGATTGGATATTAAGAACGCCAATACCCTTATTATCGATAATGGAGATTATATGGGCCTTTCACAATTGTATCAATTAAGAGGCCGTGTTGGCCGGTCTGATGTTCAAGGTTATACGTATGTGACTCATCGACCCAAGGTGCTTTCAGAACTGTCTCAGAAGCGTTTGAAAGCAATCAAGGATTTTACGGCTTTTGGTTCGGGATTTAAAATTGCTCTTCGTGATTTAGAAATCAGGGGAGCTGGCAATATTTTGGGATCAGCTCAATCAGGCAACCTTGCAACCATTGGTTATGAACTTTATTGTAGGATTCTGGATGAAGCCGTCAATGAGCGTTTGGGCAATGAACCAGAGTACCCGGTCAGCGAATTGATTATCAATTTAAATGTCAGTAGCTATATTCCAGAGAATTTTATTTCGGATGAAGAGCTTAAGTATGATATCTATAAAAAATTATCCTATGTTAAATCGGCAGAAGATTATGAGGACTTGGAAGATGAACTGTTAGATCGCTTTGGAGAAATTCCCGATGGAGTCTACAATCTTATGGCCCTGGCGATGATTAAACACTTAGGAAAATCGCTAGGAATAACTGAAATTAGGGAAAGAGGAAATAGTGTTTTATTCACTTTCGATAATAACCGGGATATACCAATTCCGGATCCTGAATTAATAAAACAGCTTTTTGAAAAATATAATATAAAATTCAATGCGGGAAAAAAGGACCAGGTACGCTGGAAGATCTTATTAAAACACGAAAAGGATCAGACCTATTTAAGTGAGCTTGGCAAATTTCTTTCAATTGCTGCGGCAGCAAAGAATTAAGGTAAAAAGCTGTTGTTTTATGTTAAACTGTCCAAGATTATTAATAATATTAAGGAGAATTATATGGAAAAGAAAAGATTTAGAAGCGTATCCCTGCTGCTGATTGGGGTTGTCCTTATCGGTATACTGGCTAGCGGATGCAGCTTAGTTAAAGTGGATCCCGAAAAGGATAAAAAACAGGTTGTAGCGGAAGTCGATGGAACACCAATATTAAAAGAAAGCTTTAACAATTATATGGCCTATTATCAAATGTATTATGATGCAAGCAGCAAGACTTTTCCGACTGGGGCTGACTTGAAGACTTTAAGAACGGATATTTTGAATGATCTGGTTCGGGTCAACACGTTGACTGCTCAGGCAAAAAAGGATGGCGTCACGATTGATGAAGCCACGATCTCTGCCAATTCAGATAGCATGATAAGCAGTTTAAAAACATCTCTTGGCGATGCTAAATATGCTTCTGAGCTGGCAGCTTACAACACCGACGCAACTTCCTTTGAAGCTTTTATGAAGGATTTTCTGATCGATTATAGCTATTCAAGCACTCAGGAAACAAATTATGAGAATGCTTTGAAAGCTGATCCCAGTAAAGAGCTAAATACTGTCGTTGGAAAAATTGGTGATGATGATGTAAAAAAAGATATTTATAACTATCGTTTAGCCAATGAAGAATTAACAACCTATTATCAGACTCAGAAAGCTTTGGCAACGGATGCGGCAACAATGAAGACGACCAACCAGACGATTTTTAATACGATTGCGGAACAAAAAGCCATGATGAAATATGCCGAGGAAAACAAAATCACTCCAAATCAAGCTGATATTGATAATTACATCACGACTCAGGATGCTTTCTTAAATTATATGCTCTCAGGAGATGCCAATTTACAGTCATTCCTGGACGCAAAATATCTCACCGTCGCTCAGTTCCGCGACTTTGAAAAACAGGAGGCCACTGCTTCAGCGACTGTCATGGCCATCCAGGCAAGTTTGAAAGACTCCATAAAAGTGACAGACAAGGAAATTCAAACGTATTACGATGATAATAAGAAGTCGTATGATACCAGTACGGTTTCAGCAAAACATATTTTAACCACCGACCAGGCACTGGCAGATCAGATTTATGCAGAAGCAAAAGATGTCAAAACACCAGAAGAATTTGATGCAATTATGGCAAAATACAAGGGCACAGATGGCGTTCAGGATGCTTCAGATTTAGGCGCATTTACTTATGGCTCGATGGTATCAGAGTTTTCGAATGCCGCCTTTAATATGGATGTCAACACCGTTAGTGAGCCGGTAAAATCAAGTTACGGCTACCATGTTATTTTTGTCTACGGCAAAACACAAGGTACAGTAGCATCAATAGAAGATAAAAAAGACGAAATAACAGCAGCACTTAAAAGTGAAAAGGTCACAGATGAATACACAAAACTTAAGGATAAACTTGTTGCTAAAACAAAAATCACTATCTATGACATCATATCACCGGCAGATGCCTATGTTAATCAGCTTAAAACAGATTTAAACGTAAAAGTTTATGAAAAAAGAATTTAAATAAGCACATTGATAAACTCGTCCTGGAGACAATGATTTACGATTGTCTCCAGGACTTGCTTTTGCATTTTGTCGACAGTCTAAAAGTACTTATCCCAGCACTGATATTCAGTGCTTTTTCATTGCGCTGCTACAGCGAAAAGGATATAATAAAAAAATCTGCAAAGACAAAGGTCAATCATTGGGTTGTGCAGAAAAAAATAAAGAGGTTTATTTATGTCTGAGAAAAAATCAAGTTATTTAAAAGGCGCTACTATTTTAGCGGCAGCAGGTATCTTATCTAGGCTGCTGGGCCTTTTTTTTAAAATTCCATTGTATCAATTGGTTGGAAGTTATGGGAATGGAATCTATGGAAATGTTACCAATATATATAATTTATTATTAATGGTATCAACGGTTGGTTTTCCGATGGCAATCTCAAAAATGGTTTCTGAAAATATAGCCAAGAAGGAGTATGCAACAGCTCATCGGGTGTTTAAACTTTCAATGATGGCACTGGTAATATTAGGCGGTGCTTCGACATTGTTCTTATTTTTTGGCGCCGAGTGGATTGTTAAAACGGCACACTGGACATCGGAAAGTTACCCGGCAATTGTAGCGATTGCCTTATCACCTTTCTTTATATCCATTTGCTCTGCTTACAGAGGCTTTTTTCAAGGTTTTCAAATTATGACGCCAACAGCTATTTCACAAATTGTCGAACAGATTATCCGCGTCTTCTTAGGCGTGATTTTATGTTGGCTTTTAGTCAGCAATTTTGGTATCGGTCTGGGGGTCGGAGGAGCCGTATTTGGAGCCACGGCAGGAGGAATTGTCGCCACCGCCTTTTTAAGCTATCTTTATCATAGTTTTGCAACAAAAAACAAACGTCTTTTAAAAACGCGAACAAGAAGGCGACAGCGTTCCAATCGATGGCTTTTTAAAAGATTGGTTATCATTTCTATTCCAGTTACATTAACATCTGCTTTAGTTTCACTGTTTTCAACCATTGACTCATTTATTTATGTTTCACGTTTAGGGGTAGCGGGCTTTAATGAAGTGACTGCCACCATGATGTTTGGAGATTTCACTAATGCCGAGCAGCTCATTAACATCCCGTTGATTTTAAGTGGAACGTTGGCTGTGGCCATGATCCCGACGATTTCCGAATCATTTGTTCGTCGTGACCATAAAGAAGTGAATCAGAAGATAATGCTGTCTATTCGCATTATTTTATTACTGGCATTTCCTTGCTGTATTGGTTTATCGGTGCTTTCATATGGCATATTTGACTTGCTTTTCCCGGGGGCTCCTTATGGCGGAGCCATTCTGAGCACTTTTTCCTATGCAACTATTTTCATGATGCTGTCGAATACCTTTCAGAGTGTCCTTCAGTCCATAGATCGCTTTCGGATCCCCCTTATTAACCTGGGCGTGGCCATCATCATTCGTTTTATTACCGGGTGGATATTTCTTTCTATTCCGGCGTTTAACATCCAGGGCATCGTTATCAGCAGTATGATAACCTTTGGTTATTTAACTGTGGCAAACTTTCTTTCAGTAAAACGCTTTACTGGAGTAAAAATTGATTTCTTCCATATGCTCATTAAGCCTTTGTTCGCTGCTGTTATCATGGGATTTATAACACATTTGGCTTATACGGGAGTAGCAATGATTTTGGGCAGATTTATGGGGATCTTAGTTGCTCTGATTGTTGGGGCGCTGGTTTATTCTGTTATTATGATTTTAATAAATGGAATTACAGAAGAGGAAATTAGATACCTTCCTGGAAGTCAGAAATTGCTGGTTGTGTACAATCGTATTAATGGGCTTATCCCGGGAAGAAAAAACAATCATATTCATAACCGGAGATGATTAAGAAAGGATGTTTTGAGATGCCACAAATTGATATTGTGGGCTTAGGCCCCGGAAATCCAGGTCATATGACGCTGGAAACACTAAAACTATTAAAAAATAAAAATCGAAATTTCTTCAGAACAGAAATCCATCCGGTGATGGATTTTATTCGGGAAGAAGGAATTGTTTATGAAAGTTTTGACCATTATTATGAAACTGAAGATTCTTTTGAGGCTGTTTATAATAAGATTGTTAATGAACTTTTGTCAGTGGTGAGAACCGGTGAAAAGATTGTTTATGCGGTCCCGGGAAATCCTCTGTTTGGCGAAAAAACAGTGGTAAAACTGATTGAAACAGCAAAAATTCAGGGAATTGATTATCGCATTTATCCCGGAGTTAGTTTTGTAGATGTAACCATGAATGCTCTGGAAGAGGATCCGATCCAGGGGATCGAAATTTTAGATGCCGTTGATTGTATCAAGAGTCCTCCGGACCCACAGAAGGGTATTTTGGTGACGCAGGTGTATGATAACCATATCGCATCCGAGTTGAAGCTTGGATTAATGGAACAGTATGATCCCGAAAAAAAGGTGATTCTGCTAATTAATTCGGGAATTCCGGGCAAGGAAATAGCTCGGGAAATCTGTCTTTATGAGCTGGATCGAATGGATGCCATCAATCATCTTACCAGCCTCTATATACCAGCGGAAAAAGATGCTTATTTGGGGTTTAACGGGACTCTTGATATGATGAAAACCCTGCGAAGTGAGGAAGGCTGTTCCTGGGATCGGGCTCAAACACATGAAAGTTTAAAAAGTTACCTGCTTGAGGAAAGTTACGAAGTTTTAGAAGCCATCGACAATGAAGACTGGGATAATTTAGCTGAAGAATTAGGGGATGTGCTATTTCAAATCGTCTTTCATGCCGAAATTGCCAGTGAAAAAAATCGCTTTTCGATGAATCAGGTGATTAGCGGAATTAATCAAAAAATGATCAGAAGACATCCCCATGTTTTTATGGATAAAATGGAATTTGATCCTGACGAAGTTGAAACGAACTGGGATGCCATTAAACGCTTGGAAAAAGGAGAAACTGATCTTTCAGGAGAAGCGGATAGCGATAAAATTTCTTCAGAAATGAAAAGCATACCGAAAACATTTCCGGCGCTAATGGAGGCATATAAGGTTCAGAAAAAAGCGGCGAAAATCGGATTCGATTGGGAAACGGCATCCCTGGCATTGGAAAAAGTTGATGAAGAAATGGAAGAATTGCGAGAAGCGCTAGAGGAAAATCGGCAAGAGAATATTGAAGAAGAACTGGGCGATTTGCTTTTTTCGATCGTAAATGTCGCCCGACTGCTTAGAATTCAGCCGGAGATTGTCTTAAGAAATGCGACGCAAAAATTTATTCATCGTTTTGAAAAGATGGAAATAATCGCAAGTCAAGAGAAAAAAACCTTAAAAAACTGTAATTTTGATCAGTTGGATGCTATTTGGAACCGGGTAAAAGGGCTTTGAGAGTGGAAAAAGTCGAAAAAAGCAAAAAATACTTGTGTTTTACGTATGAACGAGCTTATAATATATCACATAGAATACTGGAAACTATCAGATGGAGGAAAAAATGAACAAATCAGAATTAATTGCCCAAATGGCAGAGAAGTCAGGTTTATCAAAAAAAGATTCAGAGAAGGCCCTGGGTGCTTTTCTAGACACTGTTGTTGAAACCTTGAAAAATGGAGACAAGGTATCATTGGTTGGATTTGGAACTTTTGAGGTAAGAGAACGTGCGGCTCGCACAGGTCTTAATCCACGAACAAAAGAACCCATCGAAATAGCCGCCTCTAAAGCCCCTGGCTTTAAAGCAGGTAAAGGCTTTAAAGATGAAGTTAACAATAAGAACAATAAGTAAGTAACGATACAGAAGCCAGGGCCTTGCTCTGGCTTTTTGTTTTTTTCGCGAAAGCAAACGAAGCTTTTTGATTTCGGAGGAAATAATAGAGGAACATATGAGACTTGATAAATTTTTAAAGAATGCAAGAATAATTAAACGAAGGACTGTTGGTAAAGATGCCTGTGACGGCGGACGCGTTTCCATTAACGGCAAAGTTGCGAAACCGGGAGATCAGGTGTCGCCAGGAGATATTATTACCATCCGTTATGGAGATGGTGAGCAGAAGGTGGAAGTTTTGGAGATATTAGAACATGCTCCTAAGGAACACGCTGCCGATATGTATCGGGAATTATAAATGGCGGCAATTAAAATGGAGAACGGAATATGAACGAAAAAACAAAAAGAGTTATTCAAAAACGTCTTCTAAGGATACTGATCATCGTATGTATAGTGGGTTTTACAATATATCTTTTTGCCAGCAATGCGGCGACGCTATATGATCTAGAACAACAAAAAACCCAAATTGCACAACAAATTGAAGATGAAAAAGTTCGAAGCAATCAATTAGATGTACAGGTTAAACAAATGGGCAGCAAATTTTATGTAGAGTATTTTGCGCGCAAATATCTGGGTTTATACTATCCAGATGAAACGATCATAATTGTGGATACACAGTAAAGAAGCTTCAGAAAGTGATGGGCTAACGGTTGAATAGTGATATTAAAAATACGAAAAAAAAACAGATAAATGAAAAACAACATTTGGCAGTTATTGATATTGGAACTAATTCTACGAGAATGCTTATTTTCAGAAATTGCGAAGGCAAATTGATTCGCGTAAATAAGTCAGTCCGATATACAAGAATGGGACAAGCCGTGAACCAGACCGGCCGATTACATCCAGATGCGGAAAAGCGAAATTTCGAAGCGCTGGAAGAATTTCAAAATATCGCCAAAGATTATCGGGTTAAAGATTTTTATCTATTCGGTACCAGCGCCATGCGGGATGCTGAAAACACCGAAAATTACACGGCTTATATAAGAGAAAAGCTGGGACTAAATATTGAGGTTATCTCAGGAGAAGCTGAAGCTGAACTTGGATTTGTCGGTGTATCCCAATGTTTTGATGAAAAAATACTAATTTTTGATATTGGCGGAGGAAGCACAGAATTTATTTATGGAGAAAATAATGAAATAAAAGAAATGATGAGTCTAAATTTAGGCTGTGTCCGATGTACCGAAGAATATTTATTTTCCGATCCACCGACTGTTCAGGAATTGGAACAAATGAATGAACGGATTTATTCGGAATTTGTAAAAAGAACTAAAGATTTTCTGCCGACAAAACCATATAAACTGATCGGCATTGGCGGTACCGCCACAAGTCTTTCAACCATTAAGCAGGAACTAAAGATCTATGACAGTGAGAAGGTTCATAAGAGCACGATTACCAAAGACGAGCTGGAAGTCATGATTGACAATTTGTCCGGTAAAACCATCCAAGAACGACAAAATATTGTAGGGCTAGAGGCGAAAAGAGCTGACATTATTCTTGCCGGCGCATTATTATTGTTAAATATTTTTAAAATCACCGGAGAAAACAGTTTCACAGTCTGTGATTATGACAATCTTGAAGGCGCCGCATACCGCCATTTTGTTATGAAAATGAAATAAGTAAAAAACATTTTAAAAAAGCTTGACTTTGTATTTCTGTGGGAGTATAATAACACTTGTCCCTTGAACGAGGGAACAAACGAAAAAAAAGAAAAATATGCCGGGGTGGCGGAACTGGCAGACGCACAGGACTTAAAATCCTGCGATCCCTTCGATCGTACCGGTTCGATTCCGGTCCTCGGCACCACTTAATTTTCGTTTAATTTAATCATCGCGGGATGGAGCAGTTTGGTAGCTCGTCGGGCTCATAACCCGGAGGTCGTAGGTTCAAATCCTGCTCCCGCAACCAATTAAAAAAATTACTTTTCATGGCGGCGTAGCTCAGTTGGCTAGAGCACGCGGTTCATACCCGCGGTGTCAGCGGTTCGACTCCGTTCGCCGCTACCATAGAAAAATTTTAAAATATAAATAAATGGCCCCTTGGTCAAGTGGTTAAGACACCGCCCTTTCACGGCGGTAACAGGGGTCCGAGTCCCCTAGGGGTCACCACTAAAATTGCAGTGGATTTGTATTAGAATCATAAAGAAATAATCCAGTATAACATTTTAGCGTGGTCGCTTAGCTCAGCTGGGAGAGCACCTGCCTTACAAGCAGGGGGTCACAGGTTCGAGCCCTGTAGCGACCACCATTTTTTATTTCAAGAGAATTTTACTGAAGTGGTGAGTCCATGGAGAAAAAAGTAAATAATTATATTGAAGAAGAGGGAATTTTAGAGGCTGGCGATCATATTCTCATCGGCGTATCCGGTGGAGCTGATTCGCTGGCTTTATTATATTTTTTGGATAAATTCAAAGCGGTATTTAATGTTTCCATTGGCGTGGCACATCTTCACCATGGTCTTCGTGGCGAAGCAGCCGATGCGGATGAAGAGTTTGTCAAAAATTTTTGCCAAGAGAAAGAGATCCCATTTTATTCGAGACAACGAAATATTCCGGAAATAGCTTTGAATGAAAAAATTTCGATTGAAGAAGCCGGAAGAAACGAACGGTATGATTTTTTTCGAACTGTGGCGCAGGAGAACGGGTACAATCGTATTGCCTTGGGGCATCATATTAACGACCAGGCGGAAACCATGCTCATGCGGCTCATTCGCGGAACCGGTGTAAAAGGCGTTTCAGGGATTAAATCGAACCGAAATAATTTTTATATCCGTCCGTTTTTATGCTTGGAGAAAAAGGAAATTGTTACGTATTGCGAGAAAAATCATTTAGCCTATCGTACCGATGCAACTAACTTCCAAAAAGATTATACCCGTAACAAAATACGTTTAGATATTATGCCGATGATCTTGGAGATCAACCCCAAGGCGGAAATTCATTTTAATGAGTTTACAAAAATCGCGAATGAGTATGAGGCGTTTTTTGAAAAATATGTTGATCGAGTTCAGAAACAGTTGGTTTCCCAAAAAGATGACGTGGTGTATCTTGATCGTGAATTGTGGCTTTGTGAAGAGCCGGTGGTTCAAAAAGAAATATTACGCCGTTTAATTTTTGAATTTAAGGGAAGTTTAAAGGAAATTGAGTACAATCACATCACTGCGTTATATCATCTGCTAAAAACTGATAAAACGACATGGGAAATTCATTTTCCCCATGACATTCTGCTAATGCGGCGTTATGATCGAGTGATGGTGACAAATAGACAAAAAGATATGAATAAAGCAGTCGTATCTCCGAAGCTAATTATTCCCGATAAAACCTGGATATTTTCCAGGGAAGGGATAATCCTGGAGTCAAAGATTATGACTCAAGATGAGTTTAGAAAAAAAATGTCTTTTTTTTCAAAAGAATTGGAAAATCATAGTGAAAAATATTTTGATTATGATAAAATGAATGACAACATATATTTGCGCAGTCGAAAGTCTGGGGATTTTTTTTATCCAACCGGTATTTCAGGAAAAAAAACGATCAAGAAATATTATATCGACAAGAAGATTGATCGAAATTTGCGAGATGGAATTCCTCTTTTAGCAATGAATTCCGAAGTGTTGTGGATTATTGGTTATGCTATCAATGGACGCTGTTTAGCAGATTTCAATACAAAAAATATATTAAAGGTGAATGTGACCTTATGTTAGGAGAAAAGTGTGATATCCGATATTCAGGGAATTTTGGTGGATGAAAAAGCAATCGAAAAACGCGTCAGTGAACTTGGTAAACAAATTACCAAAGATTATCAAGGAAAGTATCCTATTCTTGTTTGTGTCTTAAAAGGAAGTTCGGTTTTTTTCTCGGATTTAATTCGTAGAATAAGCATTCCAATTGAGATTGAATTTTTAAAAGCTTCCAGTTATGGCTGCGAGGCGCAGAGTTCTGGTGAAATTGAACTAAAGGGAGATCTTTCCATGGAGGTTCAGGGACGTCATATTTTATTAGTTGAAGACATTGTCGATACTGGAAACACATTGAAATTTCTACTGAACCGTTTTGAAGGTTTAGGGGCAAAAGATGTTAAGGTATGTTCCCTTCTTGATAAACCACACCGTCGGGAGCAGCTGGTTGTTGCTGATTATATCGGATTTCAAATTCCCAATGAGTTTGTGGTCGGTTATGGATTGGATTATGCCCAAAAATATCGCAATTTGCCTTATATCGGGATTTTAAAAAAAGAAATATATGAAAAATAATTTTACAAAAAGAAATCAACTATTATATTTAGAGAGGAGTGATGCGTTTTGAATAAATACCTTAAGATGATTGGATTCTATTTAGTGATTTTAGTAGTCATTATTGTCGCGGTAACCTTTTTAAACCCCATGAAAGATGAGGTTAAGACCGTTGTTTACAGTGAACTGCTGACTGAGCTTAATAATAATCAGGTAGCAGAAATTGAAATAAACAATTCCAATGTGACGGGTGTCCTGCGAAGTGGCGAAAAATTTGAAGCAGTGGTGCCGCAATATGTTATTGATGAACAAGTATCTTCGTATATTTTACAAAATGACATAAAAGTAACGATTACGAAGCAACAGGATTCCTGGTGGATCTCGTTAATACCTTCAGTGGTGCTGATTGTATTAATGGTCGTCTTTTTTCTGGTCTTTAGCCAACAGGCTGGCGGCGGCGGCGGTAAAGTTATGTCCTTTGGAAAGAGTCGGGCAAAACTTCATGTTGAAGGTGAGACAAAGGTTACATTTAAAGATGTGGCTGGTGCTGATGAGGAAAAAGAGGAACTTGAAGAAGTTGTCGATTTTTTAAAAGCCCCTGAGCGTTATCGAAAACTGGGAGCGCGGATACCAAAGGGAATCCTTTTAGTGGGCCCTCCAGGTACCGGGAAAACCTTATTGGCGCGAGCAGTTGCTGGAGAAGCGGCGGTTCCATTTTTCACAATTAGTGGTTCTGATTTTGTCGAAATGTTTGTTGGTGTCGGGGCTTCCCGAGTAAGAGATCTTTTTGAAAATGCCAAAAAGAACGCACCCTGTATCATATTCATTGATGAAATTGATGCAGTGGGTCGTCATCGTGGTGCAGGTCTTGGCGGCGGACATGATGAAAGAGAACAAACACTTAACCAATTGCTTGTTGAAATGGATGGATTTGGGGTCAATGAAGGAATTATTATTATTGCCGCCACCAATCGACAGGATATTTTAGACCCAGCTTTGCTGCGACCAGGTCGTTTTGACCGACAGATCACAGTTGGAGTACCAGATGTTAAAGGACGAGAAGAAATTCTTAATGTCCATAAAAAGAATAAACCATTGGCACCTGAAGTTGATTTAGGCGTCGTTGCCAAAGGGACGCCGGGATTTACCGGAGCAGATTTGGAAAATCTGATGAATGAAGCAGCGATCTTGACAGCAAGACACAATGGTCAACTCATTTCTATGACGGAGTTGGAAGAAGCAATCAAACGCGTTATTGCCGGTCCGGAAAAGAAAAGTAAGGTGGTGAATGAGGATGATTTACATATTACCGCATATCATGAAGCAGGGCATGCCATTGTGATGCATCTTTTACCACATTGTGATTCGGTTCATGAAATTTCAATTATTCCTCGTGGTATGGCGGCAGGCTATACCCTGTCACTGCCGGATAATGATAGTCAGCATATGAGCAAGAACAAACTATTGGAAATGATCTGCGGTCTGCTTGGCGGGCGAGCGGCTGAAAAGATTGCGCTGGATGATATTTGTACCGGGGCAAGCAATGATATCGAACGCGCTACCGGCATAGCCCGAAGCATGGTCACGGAATGGGGAATGAGCGAACATCTTGGACCCATGACATTTGGTCATCCGGATAGTGGCGAAGTCTTCTTAGGACGCGATTTGGGACGATCTCGCAACTACAGTGAAGAGGTTGCGTCAGTCATTGACAAAGAAATTCGAACCATTGTCGAAAATGCCTATGAACGTGCTTGTTCAATCCTAGAAACACAACGTGATAAACTAGAGGAAATTGCAACTCGGCTTTTACGAGACAAAACAGTAACAGGCGATGAGTTCAGAGCATTGTTTGAAGAAAAAAAAGATGATGAAAAAATTGTGAAAATTGAAGTAGATGCTCAAATCGAATAAACAGTATTATCCGAAAGCCGTTATTTTATAACGGCTTTCAAACTGTTAAAGAACGGTTATGCTGACAATCGTTAATCAGTTGTCGGTATGATTTCTGAGCAAACTGATTGTCTATCCACCCAGTCGTTATGTTATAATGGCTTTCTTTAAGATAATAAATAAGATACCATCAAATTTGAAATAGTTGGAGGAAATTTGAAATATGGATGAAATTAAAATAGGAACCTGCTATGAAAAAAAATTCTTTGTCAATGAAGAAGATACGGCCTTGGCTTTAGGCAGCGGTGGCGAAGCAGTATTGGCCACACCACGTTTGGTAGCCTGGATGGAGAATACCGCATTTGAAGGATCAGACCTGACGCTGTCCGAAGAAAATACAACGGTCGGGGTTCAGATCAATTTAAAACACATGGCGGCTTCTCCTGTGGGGATGGAAATTAAGGTTAAAGTAACGTTGATGAGTCAGGAAAAAAGAGCTTTGAATTTTAAAATTGAAGCATGGGATAGAATAGAAAAAATAGGGGAAGCGACCCACCAACGCGTTATAGTTGACAAGAGCCGATTTATGAAAAAAGCGATGAAAAAGATTAAAGAGAACCTTTAGGAGGAAAAAATGATTTTAGCTATTGATGTTGGCAATACGAATACAGAATTAGCAGTGCTTCAGGGAGATGAAATTCTTTGTTCCTGGCGTTTTGTTACAAAAACGCCCAGAACATCAGATGAATATGGGGTCTTGATTCAATCGTTTTTTTCAAATTCCAGGGTGTCGCTTGATAAAATAAGCAGTGTCATCGTAGCTTCTGTTGTACCCAATATAATGTATTCTTTAAATAACGGCATTAAGAAATTCATTGGTCTGGAATCAATGGTGGTGGGACCAGGAATAAAAACAGGTATGCCAATTAACACCGCTGACCCATCAGAAATTGGGGCGGATCGCGTTGTCGATGCAGTGGCAGCTTATACTATTTATGGCGGCCCCGTTCTCGTGATTGATTTTGGAACGGCCACCACCTTTGATTATATTACCGCCGAGGGTGTTTTTTCGGCTGGGGTTACGTCGCCGGGAATTCAGATTTCAATTGACGCTTTATGGAAAAGCGCAGCAAAATTACCAAATATTGAAATAAAAAAACCAGCTTCAATATTGGCAAAAGATACCGTCACCAGCATGCAGGCGGGCCTGGTTTATGGATATATCGGACAGGTAGAATATATTATTAAGCAATTTAAGAAGGAAACCGGGCTGAAAAATATGAAGGTGGTAGCAACTGGCGGATATGGTCGCCTGTTTTATCAGGAAACAGATACGATCGATGTTTATGATCCCCAGCTTTCCCTTAAAGGGTTAAAGATCATTCATGACAAAAATATACGTTAGGGATGAAAGATGAAGGAAGATTTTTCGACGAAAATGATGCATGCAGAATTTAAAATTGGCGATATTTTAATAACAAACCCTCTTTTTCTGGCACCTTTGGCAGGCTATACCAATCTACCCTTTCGATTGATTTCAAAAGAATATGGAGCCGGTGTAACTTTTACGGAGATGATCAGCGGGAAGGGTCTTTATTATAAGGATCATAAGACCGCCGAACTGATGATCACCGCTAAAGAGGAGACGCCTGCCGGCATCCAAATATTTGGGTCTGAACCAGATATTTTAAGTGAAGTGGTTGAAAATTATATTAATGAAACAGACTATACCTTTTTAGATTTTAATGCCGGCTGTCCCGCCCCGAAAATAACGAAAAACGGAGAGGGATCAGCTTTGCTGAAAACACCGGAGTTATTATTTAAAGTGGTAAAAGCTTTGGCGGTGGCTTCTAAAAAACCGCTGATTGTAAAAACAAGGATCGGCTGGGATGATGAAACCATCAATATTCGAGAAATTGCCGAAGGTATTGAAGAAGCCGGAGCAGCCGCTCTGACCATTCATGGAAGAACCCGAGAAGCTTATTATGCCGGGAAAGCTAATTGGAATATTATCGGCGAAGTGAAGAAAAATGCCGGGATACCCATTATATTAAACGGCGATATCAACAGCGGAGAAGCGGCCAAAAAAGCGATCGAAACGACCGGAGCGGATGGCTTAATGATTGGCCGAGCGGCCATTGGCAATCCGTTTGTATTTCGAGAAATAAATCATTATTTGAAAACCGGTCAAGAAGCTGAAAAACCAACACCCCAGGAAAAAATAAAAGTGGCACTGAAAAATATTGAGTTATTATGTCTTTTGAAAAATGAAGAAGCCGGTCTTCGAGAAATGCGAAAGCATCTGGCGGCCTACACCAAAGGGCTTAAGCACGCGACCGTATTAAGGAATGAGCTGTTTAGAGCGGCTGATAAGGATACCGTGATTGCGCTCCTAAACGGCGAAATAGAACGCGACTAATCGCAGCAACAAAGACAAAAAGTAAGTCTCTCCAGGACGATTTTGCTGACAACCTCTGACAAACCATTAAGGTTTGTCTTTTTAGTTTACGAGGCATGTTGCCGAGCTAATGGTCTGAAAGAAGAGCTGTCACCTGACTAATTGGGAAGATAAGCTGTAAGCAAGGGTGTTTCCGGCATGGTGTTTTTCTTCCACCGAGCCAATTTTAAAGCCGATATTCTGGGGTACGATTTAACTTTGTAAAAAAAATTGTAACTCGGACACTTCATATACAGACATTTCTTCAAATTTTCCTTCGTTTTTGGTATGACCGAAAAATATAATCAGAGACAAGAGAAATGCATTGACCAAATCAGAAGCAACGAAAATTTCGGCAATTCAAGGCGGGGAAAGAATTGATAAGATCAGTCTTTAATATCAAATTTTTCATCTTTGCCAACCTCCGTTGCTATTACTTTACCCAGTTTGGGGTATAAATAAAATGAAATGATTGACAAAATCTAAAGTAAAGGAATGAGATTTATCAAAATTGCAATTTTGCCAAAAACAAGGTTAGGAAAAAGTGCCATTGCCATCACTGTACTTTTCATTATCCTCATACTGTTGAAAATGCTGCCGATGGGGATTCCCGTGCCAACTTTTGGAATTGTTTTTCTGGGTATTCTGGGATTTATAACTGCCATTATGGCGGTCATAAAAAAGATCATTCTGTAGTCGCCTATTTTTCAATTTTGGTAGGGCTGGGGATTCTTTTTGTTCTGGCCCATAATGGAATATCATCCCTCGGTCTTTTCAAGGACTTCAAAGTTGCCAATCAGCTGACAGCGGAAGAAGCAGGAAATCCTGCCGGCATTTTGATGAACCTGGGTTGGATTTATCAAAGTGATGATCGTGTCTATTATGTGACAGAAGGACAGCTTGTTAGGATAAAAAACGATTGGACAGAACGCACCGTGGTTACGGAAAATACGGTTGCTTTTATTTTTATTTCCCGTGAAATATCAGCTGCCGGAATTCAGGAAGGCCGGAACAGCCAGTGCTGATGGCGATTTGTTATATTACGGTACAGCGCTGAAGGGGGGCTGAACCGCGTCGGAATGGATGGCACAGAAAGTGAAAAAGTCAACGGCATTGATATCTGGCAGTTGGATGGTGTATCCGGTAACTTTATGATAATCACCGATTATGGAGGCCCGAAATTCAGAGTAAGTGTTGACGGTTCAGTGGGGACACGTATTGAATGACTTGTTTGTATAGGCAAATCCTGGTTGAAAATTTATGGAGCACACCCATTTTAATTTATAGATGGCAGATTATTTGATGTATTAATTGTTAATTAATGCAGGATTATGGGACTCAGAAGGAGACCGGCCAAGCGGCTATATTTCTCCAATAAAACCGTTTATGAATCAACACAAGAATGTATCAACGAATTAAAGGATCTTGGCATCATGATTGTATTGGATGATTTTGGAAAAGGTTACTCATCACTGGGCATCGTCAGCAAACTGCCGTTTGATTTCATCAAAATAGACAAGGCCTTCATTCAGAATTCCGTGTTGGAAGAAAAAAACAGTCTCGCAACCACCATATTGACAATGGCTGAAAAACTCAATATGCAGGCTATCTGTGAAGGAATCGAAACCCATGAACAGCTTGAATATTTTCTTAAAAATGGAGCCGCGATTTTTCAGGGATTCTTTTTTAGCAAACCGCTGGAAAAAGAGAGGTATATCAATTTGTACCAGAAAAATGGGCTGTCTGAAAAGAAATAAAACACTTAAACATGAAAATATTTTCGATTTCAATAAGAGTGAAAATATTTTCACTGTTGCTTTTTGCTTGATTTAGTCATTACAATGTACTCAAATAGCATTTGAAGATCGATCAAGTCATTGATTCAGACAGGCAACAATAATCCGCCGCTCTTTAAGATTCTGTATTTTTTTGCGTTCCTAAAAGGTATCTGTTGATTCCTTATTTATATTGGGAAGCCGAATGCATCATTTTTGTACATCCGGTACTTTTAATTTTTCTATTCAATATTATATTGCTTTAGGAGGTAAATATGATGACGAAACCTTGTTTTATCGGATTTGATTGTGGAACAATGGGAACAAAAGTGGCATTATACGACGTTGACGGGATTTGCATGGCAGAAGCTTTCGCTGAAAATGAATTCTCATATCCTCATCCCGGCTGGGTGGAAATGAATGCAATGAAGTATTTCGAAAATATTGTAAACGGTATCACCGAGTGTCTGCAAAAGTCAGGTGTGCCAGGCGAAGCGATCAAGGGAATATCTTCCAGCGGGATTGTCGACGGAACTGTTCCCGTTGACGAAGATTTTAATCCGGTCGGGCCTTTTATTCCATATCTCGATATGCGTGCCCAGGAAGAGGCGGCTCAAATCCGGGAAAACTGCGAACCCATCTGGGTACAGGAAAGCGGAAAAACCGGGATAGGCCCGGACTGTGTACCGATGGTCATGCGATGGCTATACAAGAATAAAATACCATACGTTGAAAAAGCAAAAAAATTCGTAAATATTTCGCCATTCGTTACCGGAAAATTAGGCGGATTTAAAGCAAAAGACGCGTATGTTGATTGGTCCATGGCTTCAGGTTGGCTCGTTGGGTTTGATCTTGAAAAAAATACCTGGTCCGAACGCCAGTTTAAAATGTTTGAAGTGCCGACTGATATCCTGCCAAAAATTGTTGCGCCGTGGGAAGTGGTTGGTGGTGTTTGCGAAGAGGTAGCACGACGGACTGGATTGAAGGTAGGTACGCCTCTTATTGCCGGAGCCGGCGATCTGATGGTTTCAACGCTGGGAGCTGGCGTTGTCGGATCCGGACAGGCATTTGACGTGGCTGGCACCGCATCAATCATGACCTTTATCACGACCGACATCCAGGCAGCTGTCAACAATAAAGTACTGGTTACAAGCAAACATATATTCCCGGATGAACTATGTCTCTGGGGCTGTCTATCATCTGGTGGATTTTCTCGTGGCTGGTATCGCGATGGTATCTTGAACTTAAAAGGAATTTCTCCCGCCTATCCGATGATGGACGCTCTCGCTGATGCGGTCCCTGCCGGAGCACTGAACCTGCTTTTTGCCCCCTATCTTACAGGTACGATGACACCTTCCTGGCCGGATGCAAAAGGAACTTTTATGGGATTGACTCCCAGCCACAATCAGGCTCATCTGTGGCGTTCAATGATGGAATCGGTTGCTTACGAATACCTGCTTTTCCTCAAATCATTAGAAGAACAGGGCGTGTATTATGATCGTGTTATTGGAGTTGGCGGTGGAGCAAAATCGCCGATATGGAATCAGATCAAATCCGATATGCTGAACGTACCGTATACTGTCATTTCCACTCAGGATACCGGAGCTTTAGGAAATTGCGTTATTGCCGCTCACGGAACCGGCTATGTATCTGATATGATCCAGACTGTTAAAAAATGGTCTCAGGAAACCCGGACCTTTACACCACAAGCTGAATACAATGATTTCTATAATAAAGTCTTTGAAGTGCGTCAGGAAATATTCAATGGACCGCTTGATGAAATATTTAAACTCTGGTCTAAGATCGAGGCGATTCAACCGCCTAAATAAGCAGCGTAAATATTTTAATCCTTGTTTTTTCAAAAGCACCGTATTGCGGTGCTCTTTTTAGTTTGCGAGGCATGTTGCCGAGCTAATGGTCTGAAAGAAGACCTGTCACCTGGTTAATTGGGAAGACAAACTGTAAGCAAGGGCGTTTCCGGCAACGGGAAGGTCTTGATGGCGGTTGTTGGAGCGGAACATAAGTGAACCAGTACTTTGAAGACCTGGGACTCATCGATGTGGAAACAGTCAACGATATTAACGACGAAAATCAACTATCAAATATGGCACTAAAACGAAAAGTCTTTTGAAGAAAAGAAAAATGATGGTTGTCGTGGATACCGGCTATTATAATGCTTCAGAAATAAAGCAATGTGTAGATAAGAAACTGACGATATTTATTAAACGGTCAAAAGCAAATAATAAAACAAAAAACAATGAATATCGAAAAGATAGATTTCTCTACGATACCGATCAGGATATTTATCAGTGTCCAGAAAGAAAGAAGTTATATTTTTTCGAGAATACCTCAAAAAATGGGATGAAATATAAACGATATAAATGTGCTGACTGTGATAATTGTCCTAAAAGATCAGCATGTACAACGTCTGTTACGGGCATAAGTGTTCAAAGATGGGAACACGAAGAAATACTGGATAAAGTTGCAGAGAACACCCATCTGAATAATGAGATCTACAAACAAAGGCGTTGTATCGTGGAATATCCATTTGGAACCATTAAACGAACCCTGGGCTACACTTATTTTCTGAGAAAGGGATTGATTCAGTAAATGCTGAATCCGCATCCATGTTTATCGCTTATAATCTTAAGCGTTTGTTTAGCAAGTTCCCGGTACTAGACTTGATACTAAAATTTAAAAGTTTGGCATGAAAATATAGGGTGTTCATCGAATTATGCAGATGAACGACACGTTTTTCTAGCAAATGTTAATTGTAGACGGTATTAATTGACTTGAAAATATTATTTTTATCTATTTGCTAGACAGTCTGAAGCACGGTTCTGTGAGAGCAAAGAAATCCGGATTAATTATCCGGATTTCTAGCTACTCGATTGATTACATTAAATTCTTGCGAATCAAAGTTCGGGCTTCTCCAATCATATAGAGAGAACCGACAAAAACATTGACTTCATCTTTTTTAGTCAGGTCGATGCTTTTGACCGCCGCATCCATCGTGTCATAAAAATCAACGGTTTTTCCGTAGCTATCATGAATGAGAGCAGCCATTGTTTCTGCCGGCATCGCTCGATCGCTGTTGGGAGTCAGAGTATGAATAGTGGTGGCAATGGGAACCAAGAATGACAAGGAGACTTCAATATCTTTATCTGCCAGCATTCCGAAATACAGGTTGATTGTTTTTCCGGGGAAGTATTGGTTCATATTTTTGACAAAGGCCTGAATCCCATTGCTGTTATGCGCACCATCAATAAGCACAACCGGGGATTCTAAAAATATTTCGAAACGTCCGGGGAAAGTAACCGCAGATAATGCCGCTTTAATGTGATCGGAATTGATGTGATAACCCTTTTTAATCAGCAATGCAATCACTTCAAGAGCAGTAAGACAATTAAGGGATTGATGACTGCCTAATAGTTTTAGCTGAAAAGTATCCAGATCCAAATGGTCGCCCAGATATTTCAAGGTTTGGGAATGGCCGTCAAAACTTTCAATGGAAATGTCCTTAGGATCTGCCAGTATCACGGATGCATTTTTTGATTTGGCGAAATCAAGAATGACCTTTAACGCTTCAGGATCCTGAGGATAAACAACCACATCGGAGCCTTCCTTAATAATGGAAGCTTTTTCGAAGGCAACTTCAGCGACGGTTTCACCGAGATAATCGGTGTGGTCCAGACTGATGCTCATGATGACGACAGCGACCGGATCTTTAATAATATTGGTGGCATCAAGGCGGCCTCCCAAGCCGACTTCAAGCACCACGATGTCGGTGCGTTTTTCATAAAAATACTGGAGTCCGACCGCGGTGACCATTTCAAATTCCGTCGGATGGGGCTCGCCCTGAGCGAGCAGAACTTCGATTCGTTCTTTTACAAAGCTGGTGGCAGCAACAAGACTTTCGTCATCGATGGGTACATTATTCAGCTGAATGCGTTCATTAAACTTTTCCAAAAAAGGTGAAGTAAAAAGACCAGTGTTGTAACCGGCATTTTTTAATGTGGCGGCAATCATGGCTGATGTGGAACCTTTTCCGTTTGTCCCGGCAACGTGGATGAATTTAAGTTTGTCTTGCGGATTACCCATTTCAGCAAGCAGGTTTTTCATGCTTTCAAGTCCCAGTCGGGTGCCGAACTTGTGCGTAGCTTCGATATAGTTGATGGCTTCGGTTATGTTCATTTTTATTAGTCCTCCTGAGTGGCACAACAGGTCTGACATTTTTCAGTAACCATGAAGTTGACGCTTTTATCATGTTCTTCCATGGGAATTTCAGCGAAAATAAAATCTTCCCGGATGAGCGCAACAGTAACACAATCATCGTTGATGGTTTCTAAAAACCGGTCATAATAACCGCCGCCAAAACCCATCCGGTGTCCGCAAGGGCTGAATGCACAACCAGGGACCATAACCAGATCAAGTTGTTTGGCATCGACAATCCGTAGGCAATCTTTACGCACTTCCAAGATGCCGTAATGACCTTCTTCCAGATCTGCGGGAAAGTTAACAATTTCTGATAAGGTGAGGGTATGATCAGGATTGCAAATGGGCACCACGATGTGTTTGCCATCAGCCAGGGCTTTTTTTATAAAATCATGCGTATAGATTTCTGTTCCAAAACTGACATAAGCCATGATCCAGTCAGCGTTTTTATAAAGATCGCTGGCTAAAAAATTATTGATGATTTTGGTATCGGTATCGGCGGAATAAATTTCTTTTCGCCGTGTTAATATTTCTTTTCGAAATAATGTTTTATCCATTTTTTTCTCCTCGTACTATAGATTTATTGACGATGCCATTATAACACAAAGTTCTGCATGGACAAAAAAATATCAAGAGGAAATTTTATCATAATATTGTCTTGAAAACAAAGAAAAGATGGTTATACTTGATGTTATAGAAGAAAAAAATTTCTTTATTAATGCTTTCGAAAAAGCTAACAGAAAAAGGTGCAAAATTTATATGAAAAGACTATTAATCGTTTGTGAAACCATACGTGATGAGGTTGAATTGGC
Organism: Acetobacterium tundrae; assembly: GCF_008086615.1. Taxonomy (GTDB): domain Bacteria; phylum Bacillota; class Clostridia; order Eubacteriales; family Eubacteriaceae; genus Acetobacterium; species Acetobacterium tundrae. The sequence goes on along the minus strand of NZ_RXYB01000003.1, from coordinate 168,817 downwards.
AATGAAAAAGCAGGGTGTTGAGATGGAAACCGTTTGGATGCCAAATAATCTTCATGACTCTCCAGAGCGATTAAGAGATGCGCTACAGGTAGAAATAAATAAGGCCGAAGGGTATTATGATGAGCTTTTGTTCGCTTATGGCAACTGTGGCAATGGACTTTTAGGTTTAAAAAGTGAAAAAGCAACGATCATCATACCCAGGTACGGAGATTGTATTGATATTCTCTTGAGTGAAAAAGCTAACCTTGAGCGGATCCGGACGAACACATATTTTTTAACTCAGGGATGGCTGCGGGGTGATAAATCTTTAGATAAAGAGTACGAACATAACCTTAAAAAATATGGTGAAAAACGCGCAAAAATGGTTACGAACATTATGTTTAAGAATTACAAGAATCTGATGCTGATTGATACCGGTGCCTATGATGTTAAAGAGACTCTGCCACGGGTTAATGATATTGGAAAATTGATTGGACTAGAGGTGGTCATTAGCCAGGGAAATATTTCACCGTTAGAAAAACTTGTTTCGGGACAATGGGATGACGAATTTTGCGTGGTTTTGCCAGGGCGTCCAACCAGTAAAGATGATTTTGACGGAGTCGCCATAAGAAAAGCATAAGTATTTATTTGAGTAATTCATCGATTATTTTTTCGCCAAGCCGTTTATAATGAACCCCTGTTTGAAAAAGTAAAAGCGCCGTGAGAAGGGTATTCGTTTTTTCAATATCTTCTTCATTTAGCCACTCTCCAGAAATTGAAGGGGTGGTTTTTTCTTTGACAGCGGAAAAAATAGACTGCACCTCGGCGGGAAAGTCGGCGAGAAGTTGATCGTCACAGTCTAAATAAGTTTGATACAAGGCGTCAAGATATTGCGGGTCTTCCTGAACCGGGATCATTGAGAAAAGGGCCTCGATGTCGTCCATACTGGAAATCTGTTTTAGTTCATAGAGCAACACCATGAGAATAATATGATCCCGGGTATATTTCTTTTTTTCAGCAGGTTTTAGAAGCTTGTTTTTAGTATAATTATTGATCATTGTCTTTGTGAGGAGTTTGTCTTCCAGATGACGTTTTTTATGGGAAAGGTTTTGATCAAAAAGGGTGGTAAGCTGATCCATATATAAGCTGATGTTTGGAATACTGCTGAGTTCCATATGTTTTGTCAGTTCGAGTTCTGCTATTGCGGCTTTTAGCCATTGTTCGTTCATGATAGCTCCTTTGTAAGCGTTTCTTATTATAATAAACGAATAATACAAAAAAAACAATAGGCAAATTCATTTGACAGTTATTGCGCACATATGATATATTTAAAAAATAATATTACATGGTTATTGAAACTATGTATGAAAGGACGTATTATGAATCGATTTCGTGATCCGATTAATGCTTTAACCCATCTTATCGGGGGAATACTATCAGTGATAGGCATTATTGCCATGTTTTGGCTGATTATAGCAGAAAATAATGTGACTCCGCTGACCGTGACTTCAGTTCTTGCTTTTGGTCTCGGACTGATCTGTTTATATTTTACAAGTTTTACCTACCATGCCTCCCTTGGCAGTGAGGAGAAGGTCTTGCGTTTAAGAAAACTGGATCATTCCATGGTTTTTATTCTCATCGCAGGCAGTTACACACCATTTTGTCTGCTTTGTCTGACCGGGACCATGCGGATGGTAATGATGATCGCAATTTGGGGCGTGGCGATCCTTGGGATTGTACTCAAAGTGGCCTGGATTCAAATGCCTCGCTGGTTAGGGACGGCTTTATATATTTTCCTGGGATGGTTTGCATTATTTGTGTTAGTGCCTCTTTATTATGCCCTTTCCCTCGCTGGCTTTTTACTGTTAATTGGGGGTGGTGTGATGTACACGGTTGGCGGGGTTATCTATGCCATGAAAAAGCCGAATTTGTCAAAAGACTTTGGATTTCATGAATTATTTCATATTTTTGTAATTTTAGGATCGCTTTGTCATTTTATTTGCGTTTTTTTCTTTATTCTTTAGAAAAAAAATGCTATAATCAATGAGTAATTTAATTATGTAAGCAAATTCTTATTGTGATTTTATAAAAAGTTAGAATAGAATAATGTTATTAATTGCATCACTGCAAAAAAAAAACTCAATTTTTTGTGGTGATTTTTTATTGTAGAATAAAGAAAATGTAAAAGAAAAAGGAGCATGGAATTAATGCAAACAAAGTATATTTTTGTCACGGGTGGGGTAGTATCTTCGCTTGGAAAGGGTATTACAAGTGCCTCATTGGGACGACTGCTTAAAGCAAGAGGGCTTAAGGTATCCATTCAAAAATTCGATCCCTATTTGAATTTTGATCCCGGAACCATGAGTCCCTATCAGCATGGGGAAGTATTCGTTACCGATGACGGGGCGGAAACCGATTTGGATTTGGGACACTATGAACGTTTTACCGATGAAAATCTTTCCAAGTTCAGCAATGTAACGACAGGAAAAGTATATTGGAATGTTATTTCAAAAGAACGCCGCGGTGATTATCTGGGCGGAACGGTTCAAGTAATCCCGCACATTACGGACGAAATTAAAGATGGCATTCTCCGCGTAACGGAGTATAGTCATCCGGATGTGGTTATTACTGAAATTGGTGGAACCGTTGGGGACATTGAAAGTCTTCCATACCTGGAGGCCATTCGTCAGTTCCAGGGAGACCTGGGAGCCGAGAATGTATTGTATATTCATGTGACCCTGTTGCCTTACCTCAAAATGGCTGGAGAACTAAAAACGAAACCAACCCAGCATTCGGTAAAAGAACTGCGAAGCATTGGGATTCAACCGGATATTATCGTTCTTCGATCTGAAAAGGAAGTGGATGACAGCTTAAAAGGAAAGATATCGCTCTTCTGTAATGTTGATAAAAAATCGGTGGTTACCAATATCGATGCTGCTGAACTGTATGAAGTACCATTAATCCTTGAAAAAGAAGGTTTGGCACAATTGGTTTGTCAAAAACTGCATATCGAGTGCGGTGAACCGGATTTAAGAGAATGGAAAGATTTGGTTAAAAAAGCAAAAAGCCTTGAAAACAAAGTTACCATTGGCTTAGTCGGAAAATATGTTGAGCTGCATGACGCCTACCTGTCTGTTGCAGAAGCATTGCGCCACGGCGGTATTGGCAATAATTCTGAGGTTGTCATAAAATGGATTCATTCAGAAGACATCAATGAAGAAAATGTTGCCCGGATGTTAAAGGATTTAGACGGTATTCTGGTGCCGGGGGGCTTCGGTCATCGCGGTGTGGAAGGAAAGATTCATGCAATCCAGTACGCCCGTGAAAATAAGATTCCTTTTTTAGGCCTTTGTTTAGGGCTTCAGCTCGCAGTTGTTGAGTTTGCCAGAAATGTGGCAGGGCTTAAAGGGGCTCATAGTATTGAATTGGATCCAGAAACGCCTTATCCAGTGATTAATTTGATGGAAGAGCAAAAAAAGGTTATCAATATGGGTGGAACCATGCGCCTGGGATCTTATCCCTGTGAACTATTGGAAGGCTCTAAGGCCATGGAAGCCTATGGAGAGAAAAACATCAATGAGCGACATCGACATCGTTATGAAGTGAATGATGAATATCTTGAGATTCTTAGTGAAAAAGGCCTTGTTTTCTCCGGAATGTCACCTGATCGGGTTCTTGTTGAAATGATAGAAATTAAAGATCACCCTTGGTTTGTTGCAACCCAGGCACATCCAGAGTTCAAATCACGCCCAAACAAGCCACATCCGCTGTTCAAAAGCTTTATCAAAGCGGCCTTAGCAGCAAAAAAATAACGAACAAAAAAATCAAGATCCTAGATCTTGATTTTTTTTATGGCCAAAAACACAAGATGTATAAGTAAGATAAACTGTGGATAACTTTAATTCTGTTGATAAAAAGCGGGGGATATTGTGGACAACTCGCACTTTGCCTGTGGATACTGTTGATAAATCTGTTTAAAAGGTTTCAAAAGAACCAATAGAGCCAAAGTATGGGCGAAATATAGGAACACAAAACTGTGTATAAAAAAACAAGAATTAAGCACAGGCTGTGGAAAATAAAATAAGATTGTCATGAATCATAAATGGGGATATAATGAAAGACATTGATTGATATTCAATGAGAAATAAAAAATAAAAGGTGAAACAAATGCATAAATATGGTTTTGTCCGAACAGCTTGTGCTGTTCCTAAATTAAAATTGGCAGATTGTGAATATAATGTTGGTGAAATAATTTCATTGGCAACAACGGCCTTTAATCAAGGCATTGAGGTTTTGCTGTTTCCTGAACTTTGCCTCACCGGTTATACCTGCGGTGATTTGTTTTTCCAACGGGAGCTTCAAAAAAATGCGCTAAACGCTTTGGATCATTTATGCCGATGGTCAGACGGAAAAAAAATACTCATTGTGGTGGGGCTGCCATTAGTCATCGCCGGCAGTTTATACAATTGTTCGGCAGCCGTTAATGATGGCAGAATATTGGGAATTGTCCCTAAGACCTATATTCCCAATCATCAGGAATTTTATGAAAAACGTTGGTTTGCTTCTTCAAAAGCACTCATGCAAAGGGAAGTCACCATTGGTTCACAGACTGTTCCAATTGGTACAGACTTGCTGTTTAAAAATGCGCAGATGGAAGAATTTGTGATTGGAATAGAAATTTGCGAGGATTTATGGATGCCGATTCCGCCCGGGAGTTTTCATGCCTTAGCAGGTGCAACAGTTATATTGAATCCATCCGCCAGCAATGAAATTGTCGGGAAAAGTGATTATCGACGAGAATTAATTCGTTCTCAGTCGGGCCGATGTAATCTAGCATATTTGTATACGTCGGCTGGATTTGGAGAATCGACAAGCGATTTGGTTTTCGGCGGAAATGCCATCATTTGCGAGAAAGGCGTGTTACTTAAAGAACTGCCAAAATTTAATCTTGGAAATGAAATTTTAGTGGCAGACATTGATATTGAGTCGTTAATCCACGACCGCCAATCACAACATACTCTTTTAGATTCGATGGATTTAATTAAAGAGAAGCCTTATCGCAGCATCATCTTCGAAACGCAAGATCCAGAAGATTTTGAGGGAGACGTCAATCCTCATCCCTTTGTTCCCAGAGATCCAAATCGGCGCAGTGAACGATGCGAAGAAATATTTAATATCCAAACCATGGGATTAGCCAGTCGCCTAAAGCATATTGGAAATGCCCCCATGATCGTGGGGATATCAGGTGGCCTGGATTCCACGATGGCACTGCTGGTCTGTGTCAGTGTCTGTGATCGATTTAATATTTCCAGAGAAAAAATTCATGCGGTCACCATGCCGGGTTTTGGAACCACCGATCGAACTTACGATAATGCGGTTGCCTTAATTAAGGGGCTGGGAGCAACTTTTCATGAAATTTCCATTGTGGAGGCTTGCAAAGCACATTTTAAAGATATTGGACAGCCGATAACATTACACAATGTTACTTACGAAAATGCTCAGGCCAGAGAACGAACTCAAATTCTGATGGATTTATCAAACAAATTAGGTGGAATTGTCATTGGGACGGGAGATCTCTCGGAGTTGGCTCTTGGCTGGGCAACCTATAATGGCGATCACATGTCGATGTACAATGTGAATGCCAGTGTTCCTAAAACGCTCATTCGCTATTTGGTGGAATGGGTAGCCGAGCACTCTAAAGAAACTGAAATTCAAAAAATATTATATGATGTATTGGACACGCCGGTTTCACCGGAACTGTTGCCGCCGGATGAGAACGGCAAAATTGCCCAAAAAACTGAAGAAACCGTCGGTCCCTATGAATTGCACGATTTTTTCATTTTTCAAGTGGTGAGATATGGATTTTCACCAGAAAAAGTGTATTTTTTAGCCGGTAAAGCATTTGCAGGCGTTTATGAGGAAAAAATAATTTTTAAATGGTTGAAAAATTTTTATCAACGTTTTTTCAGCCAGCAGTTTAAACGATCGTGTTCGCCGGATGGTCCGAAGGTTGGATCAGTATCCTTTTCACCCCGGGGAGATTGGCGCATGCCTTCCGATGCCAGTGTAACCCAATGGCTGGGGAGTTTGAAGAAAATGGAGACAACAATCAAAAATTAGCAAAAAAAAGAGGCTGTTTTACAACAGTCTCTTCTAAATGTCTATTCCGTTTCTTTTTTTGAATAATGCTGAACCAGAACTTCGTGTTTGAAATTGATGAAATCCAAAATTTCCTTTTTTCCTTCGGCACTAACCATAGCATAACCGAAAAGTCCCAGCAGATCTTTCATCTCCATTGGTTTTGTCAGTTGCTCTGTCGAATTCAAAGAGCCTTCAGATTTAAGTTTTGCATCATTTAATGATGTGGGATTGTCGGTGCGGCAAAGAAGATAATCAACCGATACATCAAAATAATCTGCAATTTCAACAAGCAATTGATTTTCAGGAAGGTTTTTATCCTTCTCATACTTAGAAATTGAACTTTTGTTTAAATCAAAATGCTCAGCAAAATCCTGCTGGGTCATATCCCTGTTAATACGCAGTCGTTTTAATCGTGTTCCGAAAGTTGACATTGACTTCCTCCAATAATAATTATAGTTTTTAGATAAAAAACAAGTCACTCTTATTGAGATTGTTTCTTAAGCAGAGTATACACCATGTGTCTATCTTATGAATAGTATTTTTATTTGAATGTGCCAAACGAGAAACTAATTAAAATCCAATATGAATCAGAATCATTATTCCTTAAGTATAACAAAGCATTGCTTGTTCTTTTGTTTTGTTTGATGTATAATTAGACGTTATATATTCGAGAAAGGATACTAAATGAAATTTACAGAATTAGAGATTAATGAACAACTACTGCAAGGCATCGAAGCAATGGGCTTTGTAGACATGAGCGAAATCCAAGAGCAAGCGATACCGAAATTAATGATGGGAGGAGACCTCATTGGAAAATCGCAGACAGGAACAGGAAAAACTGTTGCGTTTGCTATTCCAGCCATTACAAAGCTTGACCCTACTATAAAAAAAGTACAAGTTTTAGTTCTTTGCCCAACCCGAGAGTTGGCGGTACAGGTCTCAGACGAATTTAAAAAAGTTTTAAAATTCCAAAAAGGTGTCAAGGTTTTACCTATTTATGGGGGAGCTTCGATTGAAGCACAACTTAGAGATCTTAAATCCGGAGTACAAATTGTCGTTGGTACACCAGGACGTGTAATGGACCATATGCGACGAAAGACATTAAAACTTAATGATATATCAATGGTTATTTTGGATGAAGCAGACGAAATGTTAAACATGGGATTCAGAGAGGATATTGAATTAATTCTTGATGAAATAGCACATGATATCCAGACCGCATTGTTTTCAGCAACAATGCCAAAACCGATTTTAAAAATTGCTGAAAAATATTTAAAGAATCCGACCCTGATTGAAATATCGCCTAAAAACATGGTTGCCCCAGGCATTGAACAAAAATACTTCAATATTAGCGACCATAATAAGTTTGAGGCATTGACTCGACTTTTAGAAGTGTATAAACCAAAACGATCACTGATCTTTTGCAACACCAAAAAATATGTCGATGACATCACTGACGATTTGAAAAAACTGGGTTACTCGGTCGATAAAATCCATGGTGATATGAGGCAGGTGTCCCGTATGGCAGTTCTGAAGCAGTTCAGCCGAGGACAAATTGAAATCCTGGTTGCGACTGATGTGGCGGCCCGAGGAATCGACGTTGATGATGTTGATATTGTATTCAATTATGACGTGCCGGACAATGAAGAGTATTATGTGCATCGTATTGGTCGAACCGGCCGGGCCGGGAAAAGCGGAATATCGTTAACCCTTGCCAGATCTCGTGACCAATTCAGACTCAAGAAAATTACGGACTACACGAAGAAAAGCATTGAACGCGGCCTGATTCCAACCAGCGAAGTCATCAATGATATTAAGATCGCTCATTTCCATGAACGATTTACAATACGCGCTGAAAAAGGCAATGGCAATAAAGGGACCTTAGATGTTTATGTTAAAATAGTTGAGGACCTTAAGGAAAAAGGCTACACGCCAGAAACCATTGCGGCGGTATTGCTTCAGTCACAATTGCCATTATCCGAAGCCGAAGATCTTAATGCCGTGGAAAGACGTCCAAGACGTTCTGAAAGCAGTCCGCGAAGAGATGGACGTGACAGCAGAGACGGTCGTGTTCGTCGTGAAGGCGGATCCCGAGAAGGTGGTTCTCACCGATCGGGTCCTGAAAAAACGAAACGTCTGTTTATCAGCGTAGGCGAAAAAGATAAGGCTCAGAAACGTGATATCTTAGGCGCTATCTGTGGAGAATGCGGTATTTCATCCTCTTCGGTTGGCAACATTGATATGTACGATAAATTTACATTTGTCGATGTCGATGAAGAACTGGCCAAAAAAGTTGAAAAAAAATTAAACGGTAAAATAATCAAAGACCGTAAGGTTAAAGTAGAAATATCTAAAAAGAAGAAATAAATTAGATTAATTAGATTGCAGACAAACTTTAGTTAAGGCTCATTTCTTATTGTTGTGTGTCTATCATGACGAACAGGGTTTCCCTGTTCGCTGTGAGGGATACAATATAGAAGAATATCATCCTTGAAAAGTTTGTCTTTTTACTTTCTATGTGGTCTCAATAAATATTTAGGAGGCTCAATGAGTCAAATGAAAGACACTCAAGTTAAAAAAGAAAATAAGCTGGGAGTCGTTCCCATTCCCCGGCTGCTTTTTTTAATGTCATTACCAGCAATTATTTCCATGCTTATTCAAGCCATGTACAATGTAGTAGACAGTATCTTTGTGGCACAAGTGGGGGAAGAAGCCTTAACCGCCGTTTCTCTTGCCTTTCCAGTCCAAATGATCATTATTTCCTGTTGTGTCGGAATGGGAGTCGGGATCAATTCGGCAATTTCAAGACGTTTGGGTGAGAAAAAAAATGATGAGGCTGCAAATGTAGCCGAACACGGATTTATTATTGCCATTATTCTATCACTAATCATCGTGGTGCTCGGCTTTTTTATTTCAGAAACGTTTATCAGTTTGTTTACGAATAACGAACTGATTATTTCGCAGGGGCGGGATTATCTTTTAATTGTTACGATGTTAAGTTTTGGAAGCATCATTACCCAGGCTGCTTTTGCGATGCTCCAGGGCTGTGGCGATATGATTAAACCGATGATCGGACAAATCCTCGGGGCGGTATTAAATACTATTCTCAATCCGATTCTTGTTTTTGGCTTGATTGGATTCCCAGCCTTAGGGGTAAGAGGTTCTGCGATTGCAACGGTAGTTGGACAGATTATAGGAATGATTTATATGCTTTTCGTCGTTTTCAAAGGCAAAAACAATTTGTTGAAACTGGATTTCAGATCATTTCATTATGATGGAAGCATTATCAAAGTTATCTTAAAGGTTGGTTTACCATCGGCGATTATGCAAGGTTTGGCATCCGTTATGATAACGTGTTATAATCTGATCCTAGCGACTTTTGGGATGTCGGCAGTGGCTGTTTTCGGTATTTATTTCAAGGTTCAGTCCTTCATTTTTATGCCAATATTCGGGTTGGCACAAGGTGCAATGCCTATTTTCGGATTTAATTTCGGAGCGAAAAATGAAAAGCGGTATCGGGAAACACTTAAGGTAGCAGCAACAATTGCACTGACTTTTATGTGTATTGGAACACTGGCTTTCTGGATTTTTCCGGCTCAAATCATGTCAGCCTTTAATCCTTCGGAAGAGATGATGACAATTGGCATTCATTGTCTCAGAACGATCAGCCTGGGGTTTCCGGTGGCTGGTGTGTCGATTATGATTGGCACAAGTTTTCAGGCCATTGGCAAGGCACATGTGAGTATGATCGCATCCTTTATCCGACAAATGATTTTTCTTTTGCCGGTTTCGTATTTGTTAGCTCATATCGGCGGGCTGAATCTGGTCTGGTATGGTTTTATTATGTCGGAAATTGTATGCTTGACTTACACCCTTTATATGTATCGACATTATCAAAGGACCATATTCAGTACCTGGGATCCAGTGGCTGCGATTTCATAAATAAGAAAAGAGCAATAAAAAGATCGCTTAAAAGAGAATTCTCTTTTAAGCGATCTTTTATTTTTTAGCAGCCAGCTGCCGATTAACGAGTTCGATGCTTTGGATAATCAAAGCATCGAGACGATCGGTTTCGCCGCTGAGATAAAGGTAACCGATTAGGGCTTCAAAACCGGTTGCATAACGATAATCAGACGCTTTGGCGTTTTTCGGAACCTGGGAGCTGGTGTTCCGACCGCGTTTAACGATCCGGTGTTCCGCTTCAGTCAGTTCGGGGATAAGGGCATGAATGACCAATGACTGGGCACTGGCTCTTACATATTTTACCGAGGTCTTGGTCATGAAATTTACATTCTGGTGGCCGCATCCAATTAGGTATTTTCGAATCGCATCCGAATAAATACCATCGCCAATGTAAGCCAAAGCCAAAGGATTCATGGCCGATGCCTGGGCATTGGTAAATGATTTATCCAGGGCTGATTTTATTGTTTCCAGGACGGTCAGGCTTTTTTCCATTTAACACCTTCACGCGTATCTTCAAGGACAATTCCCTTGGCCAGGAGTTCATCTCTGATTTCATCCGATCGTTTAAAATCTTTGGCTTTTCTGGCAGCCTGACGTTGTTCAATCAGCGCGGCAACCTCAGCATCAAGGTTTGTTTCTTTATCCTTAACCGCAAGTCCTAAAACATCGGTGAGTTCCCTAAAAATCGTTTGGCCGGCGAGAAGGGCTGGCTTCGACGAATGCTCATCAAGTGAAGAATTGAGATCTCGGACCAATTCGAAAATGACTGAAATGGCATCGGCCGTATTGATGTCATCTTCCATGGTTTCGATAAAGGCTTTTTTGTATTGATCCAGAGTGGCGATCCAAAGTTTTTCAGCTTCAGAAACCATGTTATTGGCGGCTTTTTCCAAAAGGAAAACCATTTGATATTTAGCGGTATAGAGCCGTTCAAGAGCCGTGGCGGCCTGTTGTAACAAGGCTTTGCTGAAATTGACCGGGCTTCGATAGTGGGCCATCAATAAAAACATTCTCACCGCTTCCAGGTCAAAGGTTTTGGCAATATCCCGGACCGTGAAAAAATTGCCTTTGGATTTTGACATTTTTTCATTGTCAATATTAATATAGCCATTATGCACCCAGTAGTTGGCAAATGGTTTGCCACAGGAACCTTCTGATTGGGCAATTTCATTTTCATGGTGGGGAAAAATCAGATCCTGACCGCCACCGTGGATATCAATGGTTTCACCCAAAAGTTTTTTAGACATGGCTGAACATTCAATATGCCAGCCTGGCCGGCCCTGGCCCCAAGGGCTTTCCCAGTAAGGTTCGCCTGCTTTTTTCTTTTTCCAAAGAGCAAAATCCAGAGGGCTTTTCTTTTCATCGTTGATATCAATGCGGGCACCCGATTTCAAATCATCAATGGATTGCTTTGAGAGTTTTCCGTATGCTTTAAACTGATCGACATGATAGTAGACATTGCCGTCAATATTGTAGGCGAGTCCTTTTTCTTCAAGGGTTTTGATCATGTCGATGATTTCAGGGATATGCTCGCTGACTTTAGGATGGGCCGATGCTCGATGGATGCCGAGAGCATCGGCATCCACAAAATATTCATGAATATATTTTTCTGAAACTTCTTTAGGAGTGATGCCTTCTTCATGGCTGCGATTGATAATTTTATCGTCAACATCGGTAAAGTTTTGAATAAAGGTCACCTCATAGCCGGTATATTCTAAAAAGCGGCGAAGGACATCAAATACGATAAACGGTCGGGCATTGCCAATATGAAAATAATTATATACGGTTGGGCCGCAGGCGTACATTCGCACCTTTCCCTTTTCGATCGGAATAAACGTTTCTTTTTTTTGTGTTAGGGTATTATATAATTTCATAAATTTTAACCTTTCATTTCATTTCTTAACTTGATTGTGTTATGATAATACATTATACACTAAAGATAAGATTAAGTGTCAATGGATAAAATTTTTTAGGAAGAAAATTTCTTTAATGATTAGGAAATGAAGAGGATGTTCCATGGAAGAAAAGACAAAGAGACATGTTTTGACACAGGCAATATTAGCTCTTGAAACTGAAGAAGAATGCAATCTGCTCTTTGAGGATCTCTGCACCATCAAAGAAATTGAAGATATGGCGCATCGTTTTGAGATCGCCTATTTATTGTCTCAGGGAAAAACTTTTATTGATGTGGAAAAAATTACCGGAGCAAGTTCGGCCACGATTAGCCGGGTAAACCGTTGTTTAAAACACGGGAAGGGTTATCGGAATGTCATTGAAAAAATGAAAAACATTGAAAAATAGTGTGTGTTGAAGTAATCTTATTTTAAATTTAATATTGAAGGAGTTGAGTGTAGTGATGAAAGCTGTAAAGAAGTCGAAGAAGTTGGACAACGTTTGTTATGATATTAGAGGACCGGTGGTTGACGAGGCGGACCGTATGGAACGGGCAGGCATTGACATTATTATGCTCAATACCGGGAACACCGCACCCTTTAATTTAATGGCACCGGATGAAATTATCAATGATTTGAAATATAACGTTAAAGATGCCGAAGGATATTCCAATTCTCAGGGGATTTTTTCTGCCCGTAAGGCCGTGGTTCATTATTATCAGACCAAGGGAATCATGGATTTAACCGTGGATGATGTGTTCTTGGGAAATGGGGCCAGTGAGCTGATTCTGTTTTGTATGCAGGCGCTTTTGAACAACGGCGATGAAGTATTGGTGCCCTGTCCGGATTATCCTTTATGGTCGGCTGCGGTCAACATCTCGGGAGGAACCGCCGTTTATTATACGTGTGATGAAGAATCAAAATGGTATCCCGATCTTGAAGATATGAAAAGCAAGATTACCCCAAACACCAAAGGGATTGTCGTGATCAATCCCAACAATCCCACCGGGGCTCTATATCCCAAAGAAATTTTGGAAGGGATTGTCAAACTGGCAGTTGAAAATGATTTGATCATTTTTGCCGATGAAGTCTATGATCGCATTCTTTATGATGAAGCAGTCCATATACCCTTGGCAACGCTGACGGATGAAGTCCTGGTTGTTACCCTTAATAGTCTATCAAAATCCCACCGCATTCCTGGGTTTAGAGTCGGCTGGATGATATTAACAGGGAACAAAGAAAATGCCAAAGATTATATTGAAGGGATAAAAATGCTTTCAAATATGCGGCTGTGTTCTAATGTGCCGGGACAGCATGTGATTCAGACCGCGCTGGGTGGGTATCAAAGCATGCAAGCCCTGCTTAAGCCCGGCGGACGTCTTTATGAACAGCGAAAGATTGTCTACGAACGGGTCAATGCCATTCCGGGTTTGTCCTGTACCAAGCCGGAAGCCGGCTTTTATACCTTCCCTAAAATTGATATCGCAAAATTCAACATTACCAGCGACACCCAATTCGCCGTGGATTTCTTAAAAGAAGAGCGCGTACTGATGGTTCAGGGATCTGGGTTTAATTGGCCCAATCAGGATCATTTTAGAATTGTCTTTTTACCGCATCCGGAACAGTTAACCGAAACAATGGATCGACTGGAACGATTCCTGGCCTCTTATAAACAGAAATAGGAATCATTTTTATAGAAAGAAAAGTTTGATAGATAGGAAGAAATATGAAAAAAAAGCGTTTGATGAGAAATAAAGAAAGTGGAATTATCGCCGGTGTTTGTGCGGGAATTGGTGACTATTGTCATGTTTCCCCATGGATATTCAGGATCCTGTTTATTCTGCCGGTGCTGCCGTTTATTTTTACCTTTATGGCTGGCATTTTCAGTATCGTTATTTATGTTCTTCTTGCTATTCTGCTCCCGGATAAACAACGGATTGAAGAACAGAATGTGGTTGAAGTTGAGTACGAAATAATTGATGACAACGACAACGATGAGGCTAAGGTTGAGGATGCAGAGGATTTTAGTGATGAACCATCAGAAAAGGATCAACAGTAATGCTAACCAAAACAATTAAAACAAAATCAAGCCAGGAAACCTATGATTTTGGGAAACATTTGGGGGAAGCACTCGGCTTCCCCCTGGTTATTTTTTTACGCGGTGAAATGGGCGCTGGGAAAACGGTTTTTGCCAAAGGCTTTGTTAAGGGAATGGGAATCGATGATGAAGTCACTAGTCCAACCTATACCATTGTAAATGAGTATGGAGATCCGCCCCGAGTTTTTCATTTTGATTTGTACCGACTTCAAGATGGCGGAGAACTTTATGAAATGGGCTTTGAAGATTACCTCAATCAGGAGGGAACCCTTATTTTGGAGTGGCCGGATTTGCTGCTTGATGATTCGTTTGAACACAAGCTGGAGATTACCTTAAAATCCGATTTTCGTTCCCCAGATGATAGAGAAATTATTTTAGCGACAAGTGATGCTAAAATAGAACAACTTTTAAGTGACTGCTGAGATGGCAAATAAGGAAAGACTTTTTACCAGCGTCATCATTCCGGCGGCAGGTCAGGGGCGCCGGATGAACGCGACGATAAATAAGCCGTATTTAGCAATCAATGGCAAACCAATTTTAGCCTACACCTTGGATGTTTTTGAGAAATGTCCGCTGATTGATGAAATTATCGTCGTTATTAATAAAGACGAGTTTGAAATTTGCCGGCAGGAGGTTTTGAAACCCTTTCATTATAAGAAAATTAAGCTGGTTGAAGGCGGAACAACCAGACAAAAATCGGTTTATAATGGGCTGCTGGCAGTCAATCCCCAAACCGGTATTGTCATGACTCATGATGGCGCCAGACCGATGATAGAAGAGTCGGTTATTGTTAAGAGTATTCATGACACCATGGAATATAAGGCAACAGTGGTGGGGGTTCCAGCGAAGAACACCATCAAAGTGATTAACGCTGAAGGCTTTGTGGAATACACCCCAAACAGAGATTATCTGGTGGAAATACAAACACCTCAGACTTTTGCATATGCCCTATTAAAAGAAGCTCATGAAAGAGCCATTGAATTAGGCATCGAAGGAACAGACGATGCTTTTCTGGTTGAACACCTTAATTGCCCGGTAAAAATTGTGATCGGGCATTACACCAATATCAAAATTACCACACCAGAAGACTTAATCATTGCAGAAGCGATCATCAAACGATTTCAAAAAGATGTCTGATCAAACCGGAAAAATTAAGAGTTTATTAAACAAATAAAAGAATGAGTCTAAAATAGTCATTATTTGACATAGTTTTGGCTTCATTCTTTATTTATTGGAAAAAAAAAGCTATAATGAACCTAGGTTAGTTACCGCAGAAAATCGACAAATCTAAGTTTTATGGCTGGCATTACATGTTAAGATTAGGTTTGGTATTTTACCCTGTCGACAATCACTAATAAATAAAAATGATTCACCATTTTGAACAGATTGTGAAAATATGGAGGAAACCATGATTGAACTATCAGAAGAGATTCTATTAAGAATGTATTATAAAATGAACCAGGCCCGATTTTTTGAAGAAAAAGTTGAGGATCTTTTTGAAAAAGGACTTATTTATGAAACAACCTATCTTTCGAAAGGGGAAGAAGCAACCGGTGTTGTTTCCTGTTTAGCGCTTGAAAAAGGAGATTTAACATCTTTGACCCATCGCGGACATTCTCAAGCGATTGGTTTTGGCCTGGATGTTAACATGATGATGGCAGAGCTGCTGGGAAAATCTACCGGTTATTGTAAGGGCAAGGGTGGCTCTCTGCATATTGCTGATGTGGAAAACGGAAACATTGGTGCCAATGGTATTGTTGGAGGTGGATTCACTTTGTCGTGCGGTGCGGCATTGACCCAGAAATACAAAAAAACGGGAAAAGTTGTTTTGTGTTTTGCTGGTGATGGTGCTACAAATGAAGGAAGTTTTCACGAAGCCCTGAATCTTGCATCGGTTTGGAAACTGCCGATTGTATTTTTGATTGAAAACAATCTTTACGGGATGTCGATGCCGGTCTCAAAACATATGAATATTGAGAATATTTCAGATCGAAGTGCAAGTTATAATATTCCCGGACTGACAATTGATGGAACTGATTTTCTGGAGATTTACGATGTCATGACAAAATCTTTGCGCTATGCCCGAGCAGGCCGAGGACCGGTGCTGGTTGAAGCAAAAACATATCGTTACAATGGCCATTCGAGCAGTGATGCCCAGGTGTATCGAAACAAAGAAGAGGTTCAGAAATGGCAGAAAAAAGATCCACTGATTAGATTCGTAAACTATCTCCACGAAAATCGAGTCTTTACGGATAAGCAGATACAAACTATCGAAGATGAAGCGAAAACCTCCATTGAACATGCGGTAGAATTTGCAATGGAAAGTCCAGAACCTGAGATTACAACAGTTTTAGAAGACATATATGCGTGAGGGGTTAGTAATGGAAATAAATGAAATGAAAAAAATGACTTATCGCGACGCGATCCGGTTGGGTATGACTGAAGAAATGCGGCGAGATGATGATGTCATCTTTTTAGGTGAGGACATTGGTCTTTATGGCGGGGCTTTTGGTTTATCCGAAGGCATGCTTGATGAGTTTGGAGAAGCGCGAGTTATGGATACCCCGATAACAGAAGCCGCCATTGTCGGTACTGCCGTTGGGGCAGCAGCAACAGGATTAAGACCGGTTTGTGAAATGATGTTTATGGACTTTGTCACCATGGGCATGGATGCTTTGGTCAACCAGGGCGCTAAGATGCATTATATGTTTGGGGGACAAGCAGCGGTTCCCATGGTTTTGCGGTTACCGGCCGGTTCAGGAAGCGGGGCTGGAGCTCAGCACTCGCAGAGTCTGGAAGCCTGGTTGTGCCATGTCCCGGGCTTAAAGGTGGTAACACCGTCCACACCGGCCCAGGCAAAAGGTTTGATCAAAGCGGCTATTCGGGATAATAACCCCGTCTGTTTTATCGAGCATAAGATGCTTTATAAAATGGAGGGCTTGGTTCCGGTGGATGATGAGTTTACAATTGAGATCGGAAAAACGTTTATTGAACGGCCGGGCAAGGATGTGACGATTGTCACTTATGGGACACTTCTTCACAAAGCCATTGAGGCCGCTGAGTTTTTGGCGGAAGAAGGGATTGAAGTGGAAATCATAAATCCAGTCACCCTTTATCCCATGGATATGAAGCCGATTGTCGAATCGGTGATCAAAACAGGGCGTTTAATCGTGGCCCATGAAGCATCAAAAACAGGTGGAGTTGGCGGAGAAATTGTGGCTAGAGTTGTTGAAAGTGAAGCTTTCGACTATCTGAATGCCCCAATTATTCGACTCGGTGGATTAGACGTTCCGATTCCCTATAACAAAGAATTAGAGGCAGCAGTGGTACCACAAAGAAATGATTTTGTTCATGGGGTATATCGCCTGCTTAATCGGGAATAGGGAGTAAGAATATTATGGAAAAAGAAGTAATATTACCGATTGAAAAATCAAGTAGTTCAGAAATTATTGCCGAAAAACCTATAGAAGCGGTGGCAGCCAATATTACGGGGGAACCAGAGGCAGCAGAAAAATCAGCAAAAGAATTACTGCCAAATCCGAATCAAGCGCAAATCCAAGATGAAATAGAGCTAAAACCGGAAACTGATCCGAGATTGGAAAAAGTAAGGGCGACGCCGGCGGCCCGACGAGTGGCAAGAGAACATCATATCGACATTCAAACGATTCCGGGTTCGGGACCGAATGGGCGGATTCAAATCGAAGATGTCAAAAGGATGGTGGTTTTTTCTCCCGGCCATTCCGGCTACAGTTCCCCGGAAACGGCGGTTATCGGCACCGCATTGGAAGAAATCATCGGGAATCCTGAAAATGTATTTTCAGATCCTGTAAAGGAAGAGATAAAAGAAGATAAATCTGAAAAGAGGGAAACTAAAATCAAGAAACCAGTAGCTATGAAACCAGCGGCCAGGAATAATAAATCCGAAATGATTCCAAATCCGGAACTGGATTTTGTCCCATTCGTGGAAGGTGAGGTTGAACCGTTACGAGAAGAGATTATTGTAAAATCGGTGCCCCTGAGTTCTCTTGAAAAAACGTCTTTCGAAAAAACTGTTCCTGAAAAAAATGAAAAGCAACTGGAAAATAAAACGATCCTTACTGAAATACGGAAGGATATCGCCGAGCGAATGGTTAGAAGCAATTTAGAAACGGCCGTTATTACGCTTACCACCGAAATAGATATGACGGAAGTCAAAGATCTCAGAAAGAAGATCTCAAAGAAAATTGAATCGCAGGCTCACTTTCGTTGTACCTATACCGATTTTCTGTTAATGGCAACGGCCCGGGCATTAATGAAACAGCCAATTATTAACAGCAGTTTTGAAAATGATGAGATCATTCCTCATGCTTATGTGAATTTGGGATTTGCTGTTGATACGGATGACGAAATGATTATTCCGGTGATTAAAAATGCCCAAGATATGAGTTTTGTTGAAATGGTGAAGCATCGTGGCGAAACGTTAAAGTCTATAAAGAATAAGTATTACACCCCGGAAGATCTCGAAGGCAGCACGTTCACGATCACGAATCTTGGCATGTATGGCATCCTGGAGTTCAGCGCTATTATCAATCAACCCAACGGCGCCATTCTCAGTGTCGGCGAGGTGGTTCAACGGGTGCGTGTGCATCAGGGCGAGGCCGTAATCCGATCGGTAATGAAAATCAGCCTGAATCTTGATCGCCGCGTAGCCGACGGGATGGCGGGTGCAAAATTTTTGCAGGATGTTAAAGCGGATATGGAAAATCCATCACTGTTATTGTTTTAGAATGCAAGATGAGAAAAGATAACGTTACCAGAAAAATAATCATTGTCACATTTAAGCCAGTTGTGTTAGACTAAAAACAGAATATAAGATTACTGAAGATACGCGAAGCAGATGAAAAGCATGGCCAATTGTCTGCTTTTTTTGCATCTAAACGAAAGTTTGAATTTGAAAGGAGTTACACAGTTTGGAGAAAATATTAAAAGAAGGAATCACATTTGATGATGTCCTGTTGATCCCTGCAAAATCAGAAGTGTTACCAAGTGATGTAAACACCGGCACCCGACTTACAAAGAATATTTCATTGAATATTCCCATTATGAGTGCCGGAATGGACACCGTTACAGAAGCACGATTGGCGATAGCCATGGCCAGAGAAGGCGGAATCGGAATTATTCATAAGAACATGACGATTAAAGCGCAGGCGTTTGAGATAGACCAAGTTAAACGTTCAGAAAATGGCGTCATCGTCGATCCGTTTTATCTATCGCCAGAGCACTGCATTGGCGATGCATTGGAGCTGATGGCCCGCTATCGGATTTCCGGAGTTCCCATCACGGTAGAAGGTAAACTGGTCGGGATTATTACAAACCGGGATTTGCGCTTTGAAAATGACCCCACAAAGAAGATCAAAGATGCCATGACGAAAGATAAACTGATAACAGCGGAAGAAGGTACGACCCTCGAAAAAGCTGAAGCTATTTTAAAACAATACAAAATTGAAAAACTTCCAATCGTGGATGAAGACAACAATCTTAAAGGTCTGATCACCATTAAAGATATCGAAAAGAGCATTAAATATCCAAACGCCGCAAAGGATTCCCGCGGACGCTTGCTGGTTGGCGGTGCAGTTGGCGTTACCGGTAACACCTTTGAACGAGTGGAAGCGCTGGTTAATGCGCAAGTTGATGTCATCGTTGTTGATACGGCTCACGGACATTCTGCCGGGGTTGTCAGAACCGTTAAGCAAATTAAAAATAAATTCCCGGAGCTGCAACTGATTGTTGGAAATATTGCCACTGGAGCAGCGGCCAAAGATCTTATCGAAGCAGGCGTAGATGCTCTCAAAGTGGGGATTGGACCTGGTTCCATCTGTACAACCCGTGTGGTTGCCGGGATTGGTGTTCCTCAGATTACGGCTATTATAGACGTTGTTGAGGTTGCTAATGAGTATGGCATTCCGGTTATTGCCGATGGCGGGATAAAATATTCGGGCGATGTTGTAAAAGCGATTGGTGCAGGTGCCGACGTGGTTATGATTGGCAGTCTGTTTGCCGGTACCGATGAAAGTCCGGGAGAAACCATCATTTATCAAGGCAGATCCTTTAAAACCTACCGTGGTATGGGGTCTCTTGGGGCGATGAAAGACGGCAGTTCTGATCGATACTTCCAGGAAGGTGCAAAGAAATTGGTGCCTGAAGGGGTTGAAGGTAAGGTTCCTTATAAAGGCAGCCTTGCCGATACCGTCTTTCAATTAGTTGGCGGATTGCGTTCCGGGATGGGATATTGTGGCGCTGCAACCATCAAAGATTTGCGAGAAAAATCACAATTTGTAAAAATTACCAGTGCCGGACTGATTGAAAGTCATCCCCATGATATATCGATTACTAAAGAATCACCAAATTATAATAGCGCTCAAGTTTAAGGAGTATTTATGAAAAAAAAGCAAGTGCACAGTGAAGTTATTCTCATTGTAGATTTTGGAGCACAGTACAATCAGCTTATTGCCAGACGAGTTCGAGAAGCCAGAGTTTACTCTGAAGTGGTTCCTTATGATATAACCCCGGAAGCAATTCTGGCAAAAAATCCCAAGGGCATTATTTTCACAGGTGGACCATCGAGTGTCCACGAACCGGGTGCACCTGAATGTGATCCCAGAATTTATGAACTCGGCATTCCGATTCTAGGAATTTGCTACGGAGCTCAGTTAATGGTTGAACAACTAAAAGGGCATACCGAAGGCGCAGATATAAGAGAATATGGAAAGAAAGCACTCACTATAAACGAAAACAGCCTTCTTTTTAAAGATATTCCCAATCAGTCAACCTGTTGGATGAGTCATACCAATTATATCAAAGAAATTCCAGCAGGATTTACCATTACGGCGACCACCGAAACGTGTCCTACCGGAGCCTTGGAATGTCAGAAACGAAAGCTCTATGCCGTTCAGTTTCATCCGGAAGTTGAACATACCCAATACGGAAAAGAAGTCTTGAACAATTTTGTTTATGATATTTGCGGATGTCAGGGACTCTGGACTATGGAAAACTTTGCCCAGGAACAGATCGAAGCGATAAAAGAACAGGTTGGAGATCGACGGGTTCTCTGTGCACTCAGCGGCGGCGTTGATTCATCGGTTGCGGCAACCCTGGTATACAAAGCCATTGGTGATAAGCTCACCTGTATTTTTGTTGATCATGGCTTGCTAAGAAAGGATGAAGGGGATCAGGTCGAAACGATTTTCAAAAATCGTTTCAATATGAACTTTATCCGCGTGAATTGCGAAGATCGATTCCTTGAGAAATTGGCAGGCGTCAGCGATCCGGAGAAAAAAAGAAAAATCATTGGAGAAGAATTTATCCGGGTGTTCGAGGAAGAATCAAGTAAGCTTAATGATATTGATTTTCTGCTCCAGGGAACCATTTATCCAGATGTCATTGAAAGCGGCACTAAAAATGCCGCCGTGATCAAGAGTCATCACAACGTCGGCGGACTGCCAGACGATGTGGATTTTGAACTCATCGAACCGCTGAGAAATCTATTCAAAGACGAAGTCCGAGCCGTTGGTGAAGAACTGGGCCTGGATCATGATTTGGTCTGGCGTCAGCCTTTTCCGGGACCGGGACTTGCCATTCGGATCATTGGAGATGTGACCAAAGAAAAGCTGAATATTTTAAAAGAAGCCGATTATGTCTTCCGTGATGAAATTGCCAAAGTCGGTTTGAACGAAAAAATCTGGCAATACTTTGCTGTACTCCCGGGAAACCGAAGCGTTGGTGTTATGGGAGATGAACGGACCTACGATTATACCATTGGTTTAAGAGCGGTTACCTCAGTTGATGGAATGACCTCCGACTGGGCCAGAATCCCTTTTGACGTGCTGGAAAGCATCTCGAACCGGATTGTCAACGAGGTTAAACATGTGAATCGTATTGTTTATGACATCACTTCAAAACCGCCTAGTACGATCGAGTGGGAGTGATAGGGATTGTTAAAGGGCAATATACTTTATCCTTAAAAGGGCAAAAAAGTATATCGTCAACAACTAAATAAAAAGTAGCAGAGACCATAAGATGAGTCCAAATATTCCTCATCTTACGGTCTCTTTTATTTTTATTTCATAGTAGCCGAAAGCCTTGTAAAGTCAACGCTTTTAATGATTATTGAATACACGAACCTAAGAGCTTAATCATGGCTTTTGTTGGTCAAGGGCAAAGACCTGAATCCCCAAGCAGAAGATAAAGAGAATTGCCTTTTCGAGGATGAAGGGATTTACCCTTGAACAGGAAAGACAACAAAACACTTTTCTAACCAGATTGCAATGGTTAGAAAAGTGTTTATTTTTTGCCAATTGAGTTTAGTTTAGGTGCAAACATTTATTTGATTATTATGGAAGCAGCTGTTATTCAAGTCAGTCACATCATTCAAACTAAATTACAACATAATGAATATTCTAATGGAAGAAACTGAACAATCAATATTTGACGCTTGTAATCATAAAGGTAATTAGAGCACAAAGACTTATAAAAACCATAAGGAAAAGAAGGCTTTTAGATTTAGATTCAGAGTTGAAAATAACTCTGTTTTTGACTTGATAAACAGTAGAGATAATACTTCCGATAATTACGATAAGCATCAAATCCCAATTTGAATCTAAAAATGGAATATTTAGATTTAATCCTCGAATGAAAACATCAATTAGTACTGCAAACAACATAAAACGTCCTGTATATGCATCACCTTGATATACTACAGCTTTGGTTCTTTCATCAACAACACCATACATAGGGATATCTTTTCCTTGTTTATTGTTTTTCATTATTATCATCCTCCTCAAGATAGAATAAGTCCTCAACTTTTTTCTGTAAGCATTTTGAAAGAATTAAAGAAAGTTTAGTTGTTGGACAGTATTGACCAGTTTCAATGGAACCTATTGTTTGTCTAGATACACCAGCCAATTTTGCAAGTTGTTCTTGCGAGATATTAATTTCAGCACGTGAAACTTTCAATCGATTTTTAAACTTTATATTATCATTCAAGAAAATACCTCCTTCATTAATTTGAGTATAGCATAGAAGAAATTGGATGTCAAGTGTACTTTGCATTATGCAAAGTGTAGTTGCCATTTACAGCTGCCCATTGAATTAATTGTTGGAGAACTTTTATTGTGATTATTTACGTAACACTGGTAAAAAACGATAACGTAGGTGGTAAGAATATTGAATTGGTTCTGGAAAAACGTGCTTTGAAATATCGGAAAGCGCGCAACTATTTAAATAGGATATTCACATAGCAGAGAGGGCCATTGTTATTCGGCTTTTCTGCAAGAATCCCTTAAAACAGACCCGGAATAGCTAACAATTGAAAACAACGTTGCCAAATATAACACAATTCGCTAGGGATATGATATCATTTAGTGATTGAAAGGAAGTGATAAAATGAAAATCAGTAAAGAAGATAAAATCAGAATAATAATTGAAGACTTAGAAGAAATCATAACGATTCCCACAAATAAAGAGGACCAGGTGAAGGATGTCCTTCGGAAATCTTTGAGAACCATCGAAGACAAAGAAAACAAAGAGATTTAAAAAAACTGATTTTTGAACAATCATAGCTACTTATTTATTTGAGAGAAGGGAAAATTACGATAGACCGAGACCGTTTCAAAATTCGTGTCAACCTCCAAACTGATGTAGCATAAAATCAGTTTGGAGGTATTTTATGAAGAAGAGCTGAAAGTCCTGAGAAGCAGCGAAAAAAGGCTTAAAATATATTTAGTAAATATGTTCTAGTTAATTTAAATCTTGAATGTAAAAAAAGCAGCATAAGACGGTATCTGATGTTTCGGTTCTCTGATGGATATTGATAACCTTACACATCTCTTTACATTTTCAGATTTTTATAATATAGAAAATTTTGAAATACGCTGTAATTCTTTATTTATAAGGAGTGACAGTTTTTTGTAATAATTTTATAGAAATATAGGTTACACGGAATAGATTTGCTTGGTTATGATTCAAGTCTCGTATTGAGACAATCATAACCATTTTTTATTTTTGGGAAGATGATATGAAAAACGGCTGGAAAGCAAATGGCAAAAAAATTGATTAAAAAAGAATGGTACTTAAAGAAGAACGTTCTCAAAAAACAGTTTGCCAAAATTCAATTTAAATGATTAAATATTACTCAAATGTGAGTATCAAAATATAATTTTGATTCAACCAGATTCTTCGTCGAGGAACAATATTTACTGCGTATTTATTGAATTCGAATAACACTCGATTTTCAAAAATGTTTATAACCATGTCATTTTCTCCTGTGGCGAGAAAATGATTAAGTGATTCTTCAAAGAAGGAGAGGTTAAAGAAATGAATATGGAAAAATTCAAAAGGATTATTTTAGATAATGAAGACATTCTTATGGAAAAATCTTTGAAATATGGAAAAGAAAGAAATTATACAAAATATACGTCAACGTTAAAAGAAGCATGGCGGCTGTCAATAGCAGGTCTATCGCAAGCATTAGTAAAAGTCATTGAAAAGAATGATATACCGGAGATGGGACCGGATGATGATTTTACAAAAAGTGAAGTTGCTGAATTTGGCATAATTGAAGCACAAAAACATCGATCACGTGGTGTTACATTAGGCATGTTTCTGGGTTTTATGAAATATTATCAACAGGCATATGAAGATTTGATTTTTGAGAGCGATTTTTTACCAGAAGAAAAAAAATATTGTTCTTTGTATATCAAACGGTATTTTGATCAAGTGGAATTGGGCTTTGCAATAGAATGGTCTGGGTTATCAGAAAATCATGAGTTAACAGATCTTCAGGAAGTGAACAGAGTCATGACAAATGAAAAAAATAAATACCTCACAATTTTCGAAAGTATTTATGATCCAATTATTCTCGTGGATGAGGATAACAATATCGAAAATATTAATTATAAAGCAGCGGAAGTCTTCTTTGATGTTGTTGTTTCGGGAATGAAATATTACCGAAATATCAATAATGAAAAAGAGTTGAGCTGGCTAATTGGAGAACTCAATAAATTTACTGATTTAAATGAAAAAGAAGTTTTACTTGAAAAAACAATTGAAACAAAAGAGGGCCAAAAAACATATTTGATAAAATTCAAAAAAATGTTAGATGTTAGCGAAAAATATAGAGGAACAGTAATTTTATTCAATGACATAACTGAAAGACAAAAAATGGACCAAATATTAAAAAGGCAGAATGAAAAGCTCGAATATTATGCTTTTACTGATCCAATGACAGGGGTTTCAAACCGGAGAACAGGACTGATGATATTGGAAAAAGAACTGGCTTTTGAACATAGGACAGGATTACCTTTATCTATCTGCTTTCTTGATATTGATGGCCTCAAGATGGTAAACGATACCTTTGGTCATGAAGAGGGAGATAATTTAATTAATTGTATTACAACAATCATTAAATCAACCTTACGAGAGATTGATACAATTAGCCGAATAGGCGGTGATGAATTTCTTGTCATTTTTCCTGGCTGTTTTCAATTGGATGTTGAAAAAGTAATCACACGAATCAACGATGAATTGCAAGAATATGATAAGAAAAGCGAAAAAATGTATCAACATGCTTTTAGTTACGGAATAATAGAATTAACAGAAAATAACAAATTAAGTGTCAACGATGTGATTAATGCAGCAGATAAAAAGATGTATGCTAATAAACTGAAAAAAAAGAATCGAGAAGAAATTCATGAATTTTAAGGCTGAAGTTTTTGATAAATTTCAATATTTATCGGAGGTAAATAAATTTAATGACCATACCCTCCATGGGGTAATAAGATTTGAAGATAAACTTAATATACGCGCTATGGAGCAGGCAATGCGGTTATTGTTAAAAGTTGTTCCTATTTTGTCCAGTGTATATAGAGAGGAAAACGGAAGCTTTTACTGGGAAAGTGTTGACTATTTAGAAGTCAAAGACAATTTTATTATCGTTGATAATGAAGGTGATTTTAATGGCTTTATTACAGAAAAGATAAACGAAATGACTGGTCCGCAGATAAAAGCTTGCTTATTTACAGCAAATGAAGATTCTCTTGCAATTGTTATGAATCATATGATTTGCGACGCTGCCGGTTTTAAGCAAAGCTTATATCTGCTGGGCAGTTTTTATTCTGAGCTGCTTGAAAATTTTGATTATTCTCCTGAATTTGTGATTAATGGGGATCGCGGCTTCAAAAAAATCATTGCTGAATTTAGTTTAATGGATCGATTAAAGGCGCTTTTATTTCAACGTAAAGATAGCAATCAAAATAGCAGTTATAAATTTCCAATGAGTGAAGAAAAAAAGGTTACTCCGTTTTTTCTTACTCATGAAATATCACAGAATCAATTTGCTGAAATTAGAAAATACTGTAAAATCAATAAGGTTACCGTGAATGATATTATCCTTGCGGCATATTATCGAGTTCTTTATCGAATATTAATTATTACTACTGAGCCACTCAATATCCCAATCATGGTCGATATGCGCAGAAACTTGAAAAACAAAGATTTTATGGCGCTTTCAAATCTATCTTCCACCGTGATTACAAATTTAAATCTTGTTCAGAGAGAAAATTTTTATGATACGGTAACAAAAATCAATCAGATGATGAATATTAAAAAAGCAAAAAATATTGGCTTGAATGGGTTTGTGAAACTCGATTTACTTGCGAAAATCTTTAGCGATAAAACAGGCTATAAAATGACCAAACGCGGTTTTAAAAACCCATTGATTTGTATGACCAATATAGGGGTATTGGATTCAACGTTATTGAAATTTAAGGGCGCATCAATTAATAATGCATTTATGTTTGGCTCAGTAAAATACCGCCCCTATTTTCAATTGGCGCTAAGTAGTTTTGCTGATAAAATAACCTTTACATGTAATTTATATGGTAGCCACGAAGATCGTAATAAAATCACAAGCTTTTTCTCCTTACTTGACAAAGAGCTATCTTATGTTATAAATGATCGTGTATGGGTAGAAATGGAATAATCATAAATAATGAGGAGGAAGAACAGAAAATGAAAATGAAAAGGGAAAAGATTGCTTTGGCAGTTGCAATTCTTAGTCTAAGCATATTATTAACGGCTTGTGGCAATAAGAAGGATGTAACCGATTATTCAAAAACTGAGAACTGGTTGAACATACCTACCACCACAGATAAAGAGGTGGATGTGTTTTACCTTTATCCCACGTCGTATTTACCTGCTGATGAGACAGATCCAAGTATTAGCACAATCGATGATGCCGGGATGGTGCAAGGTGCAAAAACAGCCTATGGCAGACAGGCCACTGCTTTTGAAACCGTCGGAAATATTTATGCCCCCTACTATAGACAGGACAATTTATCAGCGGTTGATCGTGAAGAAACCATTGCCGGGATACCCACTACAGATGCTACAGCAGCGTTTGATTACTACATTAAACATTATAATAATGGCCGTCCTTTTATTTTAGTTGGTCATTCACAAGGCTCTGATGTAATGAGTAATCTATTATCCGGGTATTTAAAAGATCATCCGGATGTTTATAAGCGAATGGTTGTCGCCTATGTCATTGGCTTTACCGTTACAAATGATTATCTTACGGCTAATCCGCATTTGAAATTTGCCGAAGGTCCGGATGATACCGGCGTTATTGTTTCTTACAATACAGAAGCAGAAACGGTTCTCGATCCAGGTAATCCTGTTGTTACTGAAGGCGCTCTTGTTATTAATCCAATCAATTGGAAGCGTGATGAAACTCTCGCAACGGCAGCTGAAAACTTAGGTTCTATTGCACTCAATCGTGATGGCTCTGCGGTTTTAAATGCTGAAGGGAAAATTGAGCCAGTGATGAATTTTGCGGATGCCCAGATTAATTTAGCAAAAGGGGTGCTGATTTGTAGCACGGCGAATGTTGATTTATTATCGCCTGGTAATGCAACGTTTGGAAAAGGCGTATATCATACCTTTGACTATCCATTCTATTATTTTAATCTCCGGGAAAATGCGGAGAATCGCACCAATAAGTATTTTGAAAAAAATGGCACAAAGTAAAAGTAACCGACAGATGCTGATTTAAAATTGTAAAACATCGATTAAAAAACTGAAGATTTTCAGATTTTTGATCGATTGTTTTCTTTTTTTTTGAGAATAATACGTTAAGAATATTCTGTAATTAGATAATTGAATGTGCTATACTGATAATATACAGATATGTACGTAAGAGTTGAGGTGGAAAATGAAGGATAAATTGATCGAACTCATTGCTGACCTAAAGGTGGATGAAGCGGAAGCTTTTGCCAGTGAATTAATTCATAGCGGAATAGACTATAAAGTTCTTTTTGAAAGAGTTATGGCAGGTTTGGCGGAGATAGGAAAGAAGTATGAAAATGAACAGTGTTTCATAGCGGACCTTATCGTCTCGGGGATGATGGCTAAGAATATTTTTGCCGAGGCCAATTTATATCAAGAAAACCAGGAGCCACCAAACACCTTGGGAATGGTTGTCATGGGAACAATCTATGATGATATTCATGATATTGGAAAGGATTTAATGATAGATGCGCTTGAAAATAAGGGGATAAAAGTTATTGATCTGGGAGTCGATGTCAGAGTAGAAAAATATATTGATGCGGTCAGACAAAATGACCCAGATATTATTGCAGTAAGCTGTGTTATGGTTAATTCAATTTCATATGTGGAAGAATTGGGCATTGCATTACAAAGGGAAAATCTTCTTGAAAATCGTCGATTTATTTTAGGTGGAGCCAGCGTGGATAATGATTATATTAGAATCCCTCAAGTTGATTTTATGTCAAACAATTTTTACGAAGGCGTAAATTACTGTGAGTCGTTTCTTCGGGAAAAATATAAAGGGAGAAACGAAGTAAATGAGTGATGTTTTATATCTTGCTATTGTAGCCAGTTTAAAAGAAAAAATTATCAAAGGTCGACTTAAACCGGGCGATATGCTTAATTCAGAAAGTTCACTTATGAAAGAATATTCAGTTGGCCGAATGACCATTCGAAAAAGCTTATCCCTCTTATCAAATGAAGGTTATATTTATTCAGTCCCGGGAAAAGGAAACTTTGTTTGTAAACCGGAAGTTGATATTTTTCAATTTAAATTTAATAAATACGATGGCTTAAACACTCATATTGATCGAGTAAAATTACTGTCGGTTAAAGTGAAGATTCCCACAAAGCAGATTGATCGCATCTTAAATATGGATGAAAATCAAAAAGTGGTGGAAGCAACTCGAATTTTGTGTTCGGATGATAAGGAAATAGCGATGGAAGTAATCTATTTACCTTATGTGCAAAATCAGCCTGTTATCGAAGATATGTTGAAATTTGCGAACTATCTAAAACCAATTGAAGAAAAACTGGCTTTTGTTTTAGATAAAACAATTAATATTTCAGTTACAATGCCAACAAAAGAAATGAGTGAACGTCTTAATATAAATCAAAATGAACCGATTTTTGAAATCATTGAAACGATTAAAAATGGCGCGGCACATGAAAGTTTGCAGGTTAGCTGGTTTTATGTGAGTCCGAAGTACTTAACAATAAAAGCGGCTACGCCGAAAGATTCGGTCGATAAGAGAATATTTTAAGATCAAGTACGAATTTAAACTTGGTCTTTTTTTATTTAAGCTATTGACAAAACGTTTACATAAGGGTATATTATATTTGTACAGACTTGTACGTATATGTTGAAAAAAATATGGGAGATAAAAGATGAATGATCCAAAATTATTGCTTTTTACAGGATTCCTGGGATCTGGAAAGACATCATTGCTTTTGGAAATAGCCCGGAAGTTATCACAAAATAAGAAACGTTGTGCAATTATTGTTAATGAGGTTGGCGAAATTGGTATCGATAATTTACAGATGAAAAAAATGGGGTATGATGTCTGGGAAATATTCGGGGGGTGTATTTGCTGCACACTGGCCATCAGTTTGGAAGATACGATGCATCAACTTTTGGGTAATTATGAAATCGATTATATTCTTATGGAGCCTTCAGGGGTCGCTGATCCGTCAGCATTGTACCAGCCAATAAAACATAGTGGTTTTCCTGATGAAAAGGTAAAAAATGTGTTTATTTTGGATCCAACTCGGATTTGCATGTTCGAAGAAGTTCTGGAACCCTATCTTCAATCAGCCATCCCTTTGGCTGATGTTACGGTAATCAATAAAATTGATATAGCCACTGCTGAAGAAATGGCTGAGTCGGAAAAGGTTATTAGAAAATATAATAAAGAAATTATGATATTAAAAATAAATGTAAATGAACTTGAAGAAAAACAGATAAGACAACTTATTTGAGAGTCTGAATGGAGATGAGCGTATGTATCAGAATACTTTTGAAGCACTGGCGATTAACACAAAATTGATTTCGAGAAACAAAATTTCAAATGAAAAATGGCGAGAAATAGGATGCTTTTTTATTCAGAATTATGTTGAACAATTAGGAAAAGCAGAAAAAGTGGTCATAGGTCATATTAAAGTTCTGATTGAATTGGAAGATAACAGCTTTATCAAGTTAAGTTGTGTTAGTCAGGATCGGCCAACTAATTGTGAAATTGTTAATACTGAGGGACACAGCCTGGAAGCGGGTTTAACTTTTAATTCCATTATTAGTGAGGTATTAAAAGTTAAGAATATTCAGTATTTTCATATGGCATTAGAGCGAACTTGCAGTGTGTATGGATTAATGACGGATTATAAAGAGATCTTGCCCAGGGAGTCGAAAACAGCAGAACAAGAAGCTGAAACATGCCCAGTCTATCATGAACATCATCACCATAATGAAAAATATGAACACAATCATTAAGTGATAGTAATCAATGAATACATTGGTGTTATAAAATAAATTTGGAGGTGATAAAGATGTATAAAACATAAAAAGAGACTCCTGAAAATTCCAGTAGTACAGGCGTTACGGGCCACAGATAAGTACAAAGGAAAAGTTAAAGGAAATCTCATCAAAATTCTAACACAAATTCAAATAAATGATAAGACCCTTTTTATTTATTTCAAAAAAATATTATATTCCTCAGTTTTGATGAAGTTTCTTTGCGGTGAAGATGTCCGGCACAAAAGACAAAATAAAAAATGTAATCAAAAGAAAACATGGAGGATGAAGAAATGGCTAAAATTAGTGAATTATTAGCGAATCTTGAAATGGATGAGTTAATGGAAGTTGTTCAAAAAGAATTAGCGGCAGGAACAGATCCTATTGGCATTCTCAAAGAATGTGAAGCGGGAATGGTAAAAGTAGGGGAAATGTTTAGCAGCGGAGACTACTTTGTATCTGATCTGATGATGTCTGGGGAAATGTTCAAGGAAGTCGGCGAGATGCTGGCACCTTATTTAGATGGTAAAACCGGAGATATCCTGGCCAAGGTTGTATTGGGAACGGTTGAAGGCGATATCCATGATATCGGAAAAGATCTGGTCTATGTTATGCTGAAATCTGGTGGGTTTGAGGTCATTGATGTGGGCGTAGATGCCAAACCGGAAGTGTTTGTGAAGGCACTAAAAGAATCTGGCGCTCCGATTCTGGCATTATCCTGTTTATTAACGACCGCCTATGATTCTATTTCAAACACCGTCAAAGCTGTTGAGGAAGCCGGGTTGAGAGACCGGGTTAAGATTATCATCGGTGGGGGACCCACAGACGAATCAGTTGTCAGATACACCGGAGCTGATGCATTTGGAGACGATGCCCAGTCAGCAGTAAGATTATGTAAGGAGATGTTATAAAATGGCAAGTAAATTATATGACGAAAGAGCCCAGAAGATAAAAGATACGGTTAATTTTAAAAATGAAAGTGTAACGACCTGTTTTATGGGACAAGCAGCACCAGCAGCTCATATGGGGGTGAAAATGAAAGATTTTGCCCTAAACCCGGACATCATGATTAAAATGACACTGGATTATATCAATGAAATCAATGCTATCACATCAGTTGATTGTCTGAACACCGGAGTGAATGGCATGCGCTCCGATCATAGTTTGCCAATGGCTTGGCTGTCAAAGGTTAAGATGCCGGGAATAGAATTGCCGGATGATTCATTATGGCAGGTCGTTGAAACGAGTATCTTCAAGCCTGAAGATTATGATGTGATCATTGAGCAGGGATTTGATACGGTATTTAATCGGATTTTCCCGCAACTTGTGAATATGAAAGAATTCCAGGAAAGTATCGCATATCAAGAGGAAAATGGGCAGAAAAATGTTGAATTATTTATTAATAATGATTTCCCTTCAGTTAACAGTGGAGTAGCCAGTCCACCATTTGAAGTATTGTGCGGCGGACGTTCCATGTCTCAGTTTTTTATGGACTGTTATAAAATCCCGGATAAAATTGAAAAAGCCATCGAAGTCATGCTACCCGGTTCGATTCACAGCATGCTGGCAAGCGTAAACCCAGTGAGTGGTAGCGGTGCCTGGGTTGGCGGATGGCGCGGCGCCAGTGCGCTGGTTTCACCTAAAATATGGAATCGTCTGGTTTGGCCGGGAATGAAAGCCATGGGATTGGCACTGATCGAAAACAATGATATCGCTACTTTCCATCTGGATCAATGCTGGGATCGCGATATTGAACGTTTTTTGGAAATTCCCGAAAAAAAATCAATCATCAACACGGACGGCATGACTGATCTGAGAAAAGCACGAAAAATACTAGGGGAACATGTTGCCATTATGGGTGATGTACCAGCCCCATTGCTGGCAACCGGAACAACACAGGAAGTAAAAGATTATGTAACCAAACTGATTGATGACATCGGACCCAAAGGATTGTTTGTCACCGCAGGCTGCGATGCGCCAGCCAATACAAAATTTGAAAATATGGTTGCAATGTTCCAGGCAGCCAATGACTGGAAATAATTTTTAAGGAGACATCAATGATATTTATCGGAGAAAAAATTAATGGTACACGTAAAATTATTCAGGAGGCCATTCTTAGCCGGGACGCAGAATTCATCAAAAAAACAGCTCTGGAACAGGCTCAGGCAGGTGCTGATTATCTGGATGTCAATGCCGGTACCGATCCATCACGGGAAAAAGGGGATATGTTATGGTTATTGCAGATCATTCAATCGGTAACGGATACGCCTATTTGCATTGACAGTTCGACACCTGAGGTTATAAAAGAAGCGATACATGCGGTAAAGGCAACACCCATGATCAATTCGATAAATGGAGATCCAAAACGGCTGAAAAGCTTTATTCCATTTATAAAGGAAAGAGACTGCAATGTGATTGCACTGGCAATGGATGAGTCACAATCCGGAATGCCGAAAACAGTGAATGAGCGAATGACTGTATTGGAAAGAATTTTCAAAGCGACAAGAAATGCCGGTATCGCAGACAGTAAAGTTTTTATTGATCCGTTAATCATGGCGGTTGCCACGGATCAAACAGCCGGACTGATCGCTTTTGAATCGATCCGGACCATTCGTAAAACTTATCCGGAAGCCCATATTACCGGTGGATTAAGCAATATTTCGTTTGGTTTGCCAAACAGAGCATTAGTCAATCGAACGTTTTTAACCTTGGCTGTTGAGGCCGGCATGGATTCGGCTGTTGTTAATCCCGAGAATGTGCCTTTGATAGAATCTCTAAAAGCCTCAGAAATGCTTCTTGGCAGAGATCGGTTTTGTCGAAAATATACGGTTGCTGCAAAAATAGATTTTACCAAGAAGTGATGTTGAATTTAACGATAATAGCCCTTTCCTTGGCAAATGTCAGGTTGAGGGCTATGTTTATATTAGAAATTCAGGCAGAATTAATCGAAAAACGATTAATAGAGGAGCAGATAAATGAAAGAATTACTCGAATCAGGTAAATTTTCTGAAATAATGGATATTGATGTCGATTTGATTCAGATCACCCAGGAAATCAGAGATCGCTGTGCCGATAATTATTGCGGTTTCTATGGTAAAAACCATATGTGTCCTCCTGCAGTGGGAGGTTTGCAAGAATATCGTGAAATAATACGAAAATATGAAAAAGGTTTGCTTTTCTCAAAAGTATATGCGTTGAAAAACAAATATGATTATAAGCGGATGGTTGAGTCGGGAGTTG
This sequence comes from Acetobacterium tundrae, assembly GCF_008086615.1. Taxonomy (GTDB): domain Bacteria; phylum Bacillota; class Clostridia; order Eubacteriales; family Eubacteriaceae; genus Acetobacterium; species Acetobacterium tundrae. The sequence goes on along the minus strand of NZ_RXYB01000003.1, from coordinate 134,637 downwards.
AATTTCGAAATGAAATTCAAAAAATCAAGAATGAAATGAAATCAAAAAATTTAGATTGTCTCTTTTTTTCAGCTGGAACCTGTTCCCTTTGTCAAAAGTGTGCAATTCTAACAGATGAACCCTGTCGCTTCCCGGATGATGCAATCCCTTCGTTGGAGGCTACAGGAATCGATGTGGTTCGATTAAGTCGTGATTATGGAATGACCTATAATAGCGGAGAAAATAACGTGACTTACTTTGGTTTGCTTATCTATAACAATTAAAGAATAGCATAAGAGCATTGAGAAGGAAAAACTAAAACATTAGTGTGGTTGCAGAGCTACAATGAAGTGGTAACCCGCTGACCGAATAGATATAATATCTAAAAGGAAATATTATTAAAAATAGAAATTAGTAAGTGTTTATGATAAAAGTCATATTTAGTGACAATCATAACCACTTATTTTTATTTTTTGGGAAAAATATTATGAAAAAAATGATAAACAAACGAAAAAAAATCTACAAATTAGTTGACTTGTCAATTAACATAGGCTATAATTTAGTTGACAAGTCAATTGAGAACACATTCAATTTCAACGGATGTAACAAAAAATTAGTAATTTAGGGAGGATCCGTCTTGCAACAAGAAGAAATTATGCATTTGCTTAAGCTTAATAATAAGATTTTTAGAACCACACAAGTGTATTTGGATAAGGTTCTGAAGAAATATGAATTAAGCAGTGGTTCGTACCCGTATTTACTCATGTTAAAGCACCAGGACGGCATCAATCAAAATAAGATCAGTGAAAAATTGGGTTACGATAAGGCAATGACAACGCGAACCGTCACAAAACTGATCAAACTTGGTTATTTGGAAAGAAATAAAGATGAGACCGATCATCGCGCCAATAATATCTATTTAACTGAAAAAGCCAATGTTGTCATTGAAAATATTCTGGATGAAATTCATCAATTGATTCAATTGATGACAAAAGGGATGGATGATGAAGAGAAGATCAACACCGTCAAATCGTTACAAAAGCTTCTAACTAATATGAGAGAACTCAACATATAAGACATTGTCAATTAAAAACAAGGAGAAAAAATGGATCAGGAAATTAATAATTACAAAAACAGGTGGCTTATTTTATTTGTCGTCGTGATGGTTACGTTTATGGCTACACTGGATAGCAGCATCGTAAATGTCGCATTACCAGACATGTCAAAAGTTTTAGATGTCACATCATCGGGTATTCAATTGGTCGTAACCAGTTATTTAATTGCCATTGCAGCGACAATTCTGGTATTTGGAAGGTTGGGGGATATTCTGGGCAAGGTGCGCGTTTTCAAGTTTGGGCTCGTCCTATTCACATTGGGGTCTTTATTTTGTGGTATCACCAGTTCACTCCCCATTCTGGTTTTAGCCAGAACCATACAAGCAATCGGCGCCTCCGGCTGCATGGCGAATAATCAGGGAATTATCACAGCCGTATTCCCTGCAAATGAAAGAGGCAAAGCCCTGGGAACAACCGGTACGTTTGTGGCGTTAGGCGCTTTGATCGGCCCGCCGTTGGGAGGCTTCATCGTTGATGCGTTTAGTTGGGAATACATCTTTTTAATTAATGTCCCTGTCGGTATCGTCATGTTCTTTTTAGCACTTAAGTTACTTCCCAAAAGCAATCGAATGGCTGCAGGAAAATTGGACATCGTTGGAGCGCTATTGTTTATGCTTGCCATTGTTCCTTTGTTTGCCGCCATTGGTAAAGGTCAGGAAATCGGATTTACTCAACCGATAATTATATTTGGTTTTTTGATTTCAATATTTTCTTTTATTGTTTTTATTATTGTTGAAAAGAAGAAGGATGAACCCTTGCTGGATCTGGAAATATTTAAAAATAAATTGTTTTCATTGAGTCTGTTTTGTGGATTTTTATCTTTTGTTGCGATGTTTTGCACCAATATTATTCAGCCGTTCTATTTACAGGATGTGTTGGCATATTCACCTTCTTTTGCTGGTTTAGTCTTGATGATATCACCAATTGTTTTGGCGGTGGTGGCACCATTCAGCGGCCATTTATCAGATAAAATCGGGTCGGAAATTTTGACGTTTGCTGGATTATTGGTAACAAGTCTGGCTTTATTGTTCATGTCAACTTTAAATGAGCATTCTTCGCTAATAAGCATTGTGATTTATATCGCTATTTTATCGGTTGGAAATGGCTTGTTTCAATCACCCAATAATTCTCTGATCATGTCCACGGTATCAAAGGATAAACTGGGTATTGCCGGGAGTACCAATGCGTTAATCCGAAATCTGGGAATGATCTGCGGTATCGCCCTGTCTACCACCTTGTTATATAATCGAATGAGTGACAAGATTGGCTATCCAGTAACGGATTATGTTGTTGGTAGAAACGATGCTTTTGTATATGGTATGAGCATTGTTTATATTGTTGCTGCTGTTATTTGTATGATTGGTGCCATTTTAACAGCCTATAGATTATTTAACAAAAAAGACCGATTGGAAGATAGCCAGTGTGATTAAAGAATTTAAAAAGTAATGTTGGAGAAGGAGAATAAGAGATGTACGAATACTATTATAAAACCCAAGATTTTGGTATGTGCCTGATGAGTTGTGAAGGGGAGGGCGAGGAAGCCATTATTCCAACGGATAGAGACATTCTGATTGTTGCGGATGATCTGTTTAAAGGACACCAAGAATTGGTGCGGGTGGAATTTCCGGATTCAATCATTGAAATCGGCGGATTTTTATTTGATGGGTGTGAAAACCTGAAGGAAGTGAAACTGCCTGCGAACCTCAAAGATTTTTGGCAATATTCAATGACTAGATGCGGCATCGAGGAAATTGAAATTCCGGGAAGTGTGGACCGGATCGCTTCCTTCACCTTTAACCAGTGCGATCAACTGAATACGGTCAGGATTAATGAAGGAACCAGGAAAATCCTGCCCTGGGCATTTAAAGACTGTGCTAATTTAACAGACGTATATCTGCCGTCAACAATTAAAGAAATCAGTGATAAAGCGTTTGAAGGCTGCCCGAATGTAGTGCTTCATCGAAAATAAATGAAATTAAGTGGTTATGAGTTAAGTCCGGTTCGAGGACAGTCATAGCCACTTATTTTTTGAACGGAGGGGAACGCAAAGTTGAAGAAATAAAGAAACTGGAACAGCTAAAATGAGTTTGTTTTTTATGCTAAACGACCGTATTGCTGTGTTTGCGGAATTTTCCAAACCTTAAGTTCTGAAGCATCTAAATCTTCATCAAAAAGACATGCCCGGGTTATTTGGTTATTATCGTAGGTTTTCACGTAATAAGTACCGGTGTTGCAAACCATACAGGCGGTGTATTGAGTATAATCAACACCTTCATCGGTGATGACGCTTCCTTTTGGAATATCAACTGATGCTAAAATATGAAAGGCCGCTTTAACTCCTTCATCTTCATTATCTAATTCATTGATGGCCTCTTTTCCAAAAAGTGCGCGCATAAATCGTGATGGCGGCGTATAATCACCCGGTAAACCAATTGCCCTTGCACCATTGCCAAATGGTGAAAAGGTGAGACCATTTAATTTTAGTGGTTCTATTTTACAGGGATTAATGCCAATGTAATTGCGAATATTGGTCAAATGCCAATTAAAATCAGGACTGTTGGACATTACCCCAAGAGGATTATCGTGAATGACGAGTCCACTCTTCATGGGCTCAATGACAATGGTATTGCCGTTTTTGTCGGTTACAATCCAGTGAAGCGGGGTCACAATTCCAAAAAGTGTAGCTGGCGTATTGACAACATTTAATTGGGAAATAGCTTCTTTAACTTCATCGATGGTTGAAAAATTAGATAAAAGCCATCCCACGACCTCATAGGAGGCAAGGTTGGTTTTATCAGCAACGATCTCTTTACTGTATTCTGCATAGCCTGGGAAATACAACGTGGCACAGGCGAGTCCTACTTCATTCACCCCATCAGTAAAAGTGCAAGTTTCCTGTTGCTGGCCAATGCCCATTAAGGCGTATTTTGCTGACCGTTCAGGCCCATCCATTTCAAAGATAAGGGGATATTTCCGGGGGATGAAAATAAGTTCTGGTTCAAGAATAAAAGCGAAATCCATCGTTCTGGCGAGCAGGTTTAATCGATCGTTGGTCTTTAATGTTATACTTGTACACACAGTTGCTACCTTCTTTCTACATTTGCCTAATTATATATGATTTTGCACCAATAGTAAACAATCGGTTTTATGTCGCTTAATTTTTGATACCCGTTTTTCTAACGAGAAGCCAGGTTAAACTGCGCATGATGATGCTGATTATTAAAAGTGAAATCATGGCGATGTAAGGGTTCTGGGCTGAAACTCCCATGATGGCATATAAAAACCTGAGCAGCACTTCAGAAATCTGAACACTGAAAATCCCCAATTTATATAACAGCTCATCAATGAGGGGGAAAGCAACGAAAGCCAGAATATAAAAACCGAAGCTATAAGCGAATTTTTGCTTCTTATTCATACGATAGAATGCCACGGAGATAAAATAGCCGATTGATAAGAAAGCAGCAAATAAAAAGATGTAGAATAAAAAATTTTCTAGATATAGCATTAATCCATTTGGATGTCCCGCATATCGCAAGTCGTAAATTTTCTCCAATATGCTCGAGTACTGAATCGTGTTGAAAAAAGAGGCCATTGATTTTCCGATGAACAAAAAAATCTGATTAAGCAGGGACATGCCCACAGCGAGAGTTAAGTCAACGGCTATCTGATTAATGAATAGAGTTTTTCGGGATATCCCATTTTGCAGAGACATTTGAAAATTTTCTTTAAAGGCATTCAGGCCGTAAACAAAAAGAAAAATGGCAGGGGCCAGATCGATACCGGTAACCTGAATTGAAAAGGCACTTTGGCTTGAAATCAGTCCGGAAACAGCATTAGTTGCAAAGACGAAGGCAAGAGTTGCAATTATGACAAGATAAAAAACAATAATCGATCTCTTGTGTTCCGCTAACTGAAATTTGTAAATTGCGCTTAATTTCATTTTTCTACTCCTCGTTTGTAAGTTTAATAAAGAATTTTTGCAGATCAAGACCCGTCATTTCAAGGCCGAGGGGGATGGTGTTTTTATCAACAGCTCCGATGATTGTCGCTGTTTTTAGTCCGCCCAGAGCGTCAATACTGATAACCTCTTTGCCCATAATAAAAGCATCAATCTGTTTTGCCGTTCCCGACACGGAATAGCCGCTTTTGAGCAGGGTTTCACAGGATTCATTGATCAATAGTTCACCATTTTTGATAATCATGACATTCTCAAGCATCATCGCGACTTCTTCAATTAAATGTGTTGATATGATCGCCGTAAATGGGGAAAGACTGTACTTTTTAATTAATAATTTATAAAACATTTCGCGGTGGTTTGCGTCGAGCCCTAAAATAGGTTCATCAAACAAAACGTAGGGGGTATTGACGGATAAAGCGATCACAATTTTAAAAATAGACGAAAATCCGGTAGAAAGGGTTTTGATCTTTTTATTAATATCCAAACCGAACTGCTTGGCTAGTTCCATCGCATATTCCAAATCAAAGTTCGGGTAAAACATCCGGCTCCATTTAAACACCTCCCGGCAACTCATGCTGTCTGGGTATAAATTCTTTTCAGACATCAAATAGACCTTGTTTTGCGCCTCATCATTTTCGGCACTGGCCAAGCCTTCAATCTTAATATCGCCTTCATCCGGAAAGAGACGATTGGTGATAATGTTTAACAGTGTCGATTTTCCGGCACCATTTCGGCCCAATAATCCGTAAATTTTGTTAGGTTCAAATTTTAGCGATACCTGATTTAGTGCCAGCGTATCGCCAAATCTTTTGGTGATGTTATTTACTTCAATTCCGTTCATTCTTCATAACCTCTCTCTACCATATCCAGTATTTCTGCAGTGGTAATTCCTAATTTATTTGCTTCTTCAATGAGCCGTTTAATATAATGTTCATAAAATAATTCTTTTCGTTTATCCCGCAGTTTCAAAACCGACCCTTGGGCAACGAACATGCCAATCCCCCGTTTCTTAAAAATGATTCCCTCATCCACCAGGATCGAGATCCCTTTGAGAGCGGTCGCCGGGTTGATCTTATAATTTACCGACAATTCAGTTATGGAAGGAATCTGTTCTTCTTCAGCAAAGGCACCGGTTAATATCGCATCTTCAATACCTTCGGCAATTTGCATGAAAATCGGGCGTTCATCTTCAAAATTTATTTGCAAAGAAACACTCCCTTTATGTTTATTTGTTAGTTGGTTGACTAACTAACCATAACGCTATTGTAAGACATTGTCTCTTTACTGTCAAGACAAAATTAAAGATATCTCAAAAATTTATAAAAGAGATGAGATTAAATTAAATAATATAAAAACTGGAGATGTGTTAAAATAAAGAAAAAAGAGATGAATTCTAAAGAGGTAATGATGGCAGATATTAAATTAAAATTACTGAAAGTATTGACGGCTTTGAATACTACATTCAGGTGATGGATAGTAAAGGCCTCATTTATTGGTTGATGCAGCATGGAAAACAAGTCAAGGTTCTCTCGTCTGATTGTGTCAGAGATGAATTGATGGAGAGCCTAAGAGCAACCCTGAATCAGTATAACCAATAAAACGGTAAAAAAACGGATCCAAAAAACGCTAAAGCCGATTCTACATTTTACCTGCAGAACCGGCTTTAGCTTACAATCTCAGATGTCATCCTGTTGGATTCACCCCTTTCGATTTTCATCAAAAATCTTCTTTTTTCTTTTCTAACATAAACTCATCACTTAAGGATCAGGAACTATCTTACTTTTTCGATTGGGATTCTTTTCCCAATGTCATTAATTTCAGAGGAACTTGTTCTTTCGTTCAAATATTTTCCTGGCTGACTTTAATCATCACTTGTTTTTGAGACTATGTTTCATTCTTGATTTATTATTCTTTATTATGGATGCCTTCCCTTTATAAATAATTAAATGAGATGTGTTTTCCATAATACCAATACCAATCTTAAACTAATACTCCCAATTCCCGATTGCTTTTTATACTTGTTTTGCATATCGGAAGTTAATGATAGATAAAATCAATTTTATGAAGTGGGTAGTTGATACTCATTCTTTTCCGCTTCTTTTTTAATCTTATCGGTCAGTTAAGCGTTTGTTTACTTTTCAATGATCAAAATCATTCAACTTAGAAAAAGATTTAGGTTGATCTTTGATTCAATTTTATTATAACACCTATTTCGCAGAAGTAAATAGATATTTTGTAAACGTTTGTAATAAATTTGTGTACACGATAGAATGCTACTTTAAGGCGTTATGGGTGGAATTAGCATAAAAATAGGGGGAGGTTTTCTTTATCTGTTTTTCCTCAAGAACGATTGCCCCAAACAGTGCTCAATTAAGTTGCAATATTTTTTGAAAATCGATTGTCAGTTTTCATGAAAAGGTTTAATATTAAGGTTAGATTTATATTTACTGACAGCAGAGTAGGAGAAAATTGTATGAGTAATGAATTATTTGACATCATGGCATATTTCAAAAGAATTGAATATAGTGGACCGACGGATGTTACCATTGAAACATTAAGAGGTCTGCATATCGCCCAGGTGATGAAGGTTCCTTTTGAAAACCTCGACATATTGAATCAAAAACCGATTTCCCTTGAGATCGACGATTTGTTTAAAAAAATTGTAACGAACAAACGAGGCGGCTATTGTTTTGAGATGAACAGGCTGTTTTCTTTTGTGCTGAAAAAACTGGGATTTCGGGTAGAAAATCTTTTAGCCAGAGTATGGAAGGATGGGTTTGAATCTTCGGGAAAAACACATCAGGTTATGCTTGTTGAAATTGATGGTCAAAACTGGCTTTGTGACGTTGGTTTTGGCGGCAATGGTCCAGTTTCCCCAATTTTGTTAGAGGAGGGATTCGAGCAGGAGGACTTTATGAGGCGTTATCGAATCACCAGAGATCCGATCTACGGTTACATCCTTCAGTTTAAGATAAAGGATGTATTTCAGGCTGTATATGCGTTTACCTTAGACGAATGTTACCCTCAGGATTATGCAATCGCTAATTATTATACATCAACATACCCCTCTTCCTTTTTCAGACAGGCGCTAATCTGTACCAAGCCGACTGAAGATGGGCGGGTCACTTTGTTTGATCATCAGTTGAAGATTGCCGGGAAGGAATCGGAAACGGAGATTGCATTCGACAGCGATGAAGAAATCCAGGAGGCCCTTCAAAATCATTTCGGAATCCATGAGCAGTTCAAGTCAAAATAGGCGAGATGATAAAGAATGGAATTTCAAATTGCATTCTTTATATAAGGCAGAAGGTCTGAAATTTATCATAATAACAGCTTATTGGTATTGACTGAGTACCAGAGGCAGCTCTGCTTCTGGTACTGGTTTTGAAAAATAGTATCCCTGTATCTTATGACAGCGCAGGCTTTTTAATATCTGAAGCTGCTCATTTGTTTCGACACCTTCCACTACTATTATTAGTCCGATGCTTCTGGCAATTTGGATAACATTATCTACAATGCCAAAAGAAATAGCATTAAAAGCAATGTCATCGACAAATGATTTATCAAGTTTTACAGTTGTGATCGGCAGTGATTTTAAATAAGTCAGGGAGGAATAGCCGGTTCCGAAATCATCCAAGGCGATATTGATATTTTTCTCTTTGAAAAATTTAAGCTTTTCATAAGCGGTATCCATTGAGTTCATAAATACAGTCTCGGTAATTTCCAGTTCAAGATAAGCCGGATTCAGTCCGGTTGATTCAAGAATACTCAAAACAGTTTTTTCAAAATTCTCGTTTAGAAGCTGGATCGTTGATACATTGACGGAGACACAATACTCTGAATGGTGGGTTCGGTTATATTCCATGATAAAGCGACAGGACTTTTCCAGGATCCAGGTGCCTAATTCGATGATAAGATTGGATTCTTCGGCGATTTTAATAAATTCAAAGGGCGGTATAAATCCTCGTACGGGATGATTCCACCTTACCAATGCTTCCATGCCATCGTAATGGTTCAGTTCCAGATCAAATTTCGGCTGATAATAAAGCTCTAATTCCTTGTTTTTCATGGCAAGTTTCAAATCCTGCTCCAAAGAGGCCTTTCGTTGTATATCTTCGTTCATTGAAGGATCAAATAGCATAAAATCATTTTTACCATTCAGCTTGACCCGATTCATGGCAAGTTCCGCTTTCTTCAAAAGCATCTCTAAATCATCCTTGCATTTTTCCGTGCAGATTTCACATCGTGTACCGTTACAAGAGTCGTTATAGGAGATTCCGATACTGACACTTGCGCTGATACTTTGTTCATTGATGATGAAGGCTTTTTCAAAAACGGAAAGGATCAATTTGGACAAATTTGTTACCGCATCGCGGTTATAATAACCTTCTTTACAGATTGCAAATTCATCCCCCGAAATGCGGTATATTTCATATTCTGGAAGTTCCCTGAGCAAACCTTTTAAAACATTTCCCATTTGTATCAACAAACCATCGCCGACACGATGGCCAAATAAATTGTTGATATATTTCAAATTATCCACATCAAGATAATATACAACAGATAAAGCGTTTTGTTCTTTAATAAGTGAAGCGGCGTTATATTTTTTATAAAGAAATACGCGATTCGGTAAACCGGTAATTGAATCAATATATGCTACAGTTTCCAGCTTTTTCTGTCCGGCTATCAGTTTTGCAACCATTGTTAGCATGGTGGTCTGAAGAATATCGATTTTCTCGTTTTGGGCTGTGGGCATATTTTCCACAATGCTATATTCATTCTCGGAAATTGTTTTCATCGCATCAGCAACCCAACGGATGGGATGGGTGACATTTTTTTTCAGCCAGTGATTGGAGAAGGTATAAAATATAAAAAACAATAGAGCTCCTAAAATTGACATTAATAAAACAATATGGTTTCGCATGGTATAAATTGAGAGCATTGATTTTCCCAAAAATAAGGCACCAACCGGTTGATTGTTCGAATTAAAAACAGGAACGTAAGCGACCATGTAAGGTTCGCCTAATATCGTGGATTTTCCATAATATTCTTGTCCTTGATCCAGAACTGTGGAAGCAACGGAGGCATCCAGCGTTGTTCCGATCTGATTAACATCGTTCTTCATAATGGTGGTTGCAATGCGTTTGTTTCCAGCAAAAATAGTAGCATCTAGAGCGGAAGTCTTTTTGATATATTCAACAGCGGTCTGATTTGCAATCGGCAACCCCACCAAAACGGTGCCGATCTGATTTTTGTTGGAATCAACGATGGGATAGCTGCAGAATAAATGCAATCCTATTTCGGCACTGCCATCTACCCATAAAGTCGGTTCTTTATTATTTATAGTTGTGTTTTGGGAAGCTAAATCTAAAACACTCTGGTCACAGACGAGTTCTTTATATGCGACTGTACTAGAATCGCTTATCTCAACAAATTCAATTCCGATAGTATTTGCGTAGTCGATATATTTTTGTAAGGTCTGTTCAGTAGTGGTATCTTTTTGTAAAAGCAGTTGATCAGATTGATCAACTAATCCCGTTGTAAATGAAAGAAGCTCTGCTTTATGATGATCAATCGCAACTTCTCTAAATTGAGAAATGCCGGTTGAAATGTTCTCGATTACATCTGCTTCATAGATCGAAAAAAATATGGCGATGGCGATAAAGAACCCGATGGTAACAATTAAAAAAATAATGCTGAGAATGAACAGATTCAACTTAAAATGAAGGGTGTTTTTATTAAACATTATTTTCTCCTGTTCCCGGGGCAAGAATATTTGCAAGCATACACGGTCTAAACGTTTTCCTTGATAAATATTATAACGCTTCGTTTAGTTCGTTACAACTGAATCTTATGTACTCTTTCTTTTAAATTCAGAGATTCATCATAAGTTGAAAACAATGCAAAAGAAATTAAATAGATAAACTTATATAAAAAAAGTGACCTTCAAAAAGTTTTTCAGGGCGATCGCTGCCAATTTTTTTATTTTTTTATCCATAATTTTATTGAAAAGAGGAGCAGGGTAATCTAAAATTAGAAGAACTCTCATTCAAAATACAAAAAAATAAAAATGAATCCCGATCATAAGATGAAATAGGTTATAAATAAAAAATTTAATGAAGCGAAGAGGTTGGATAAATGGAAATTACAATTCGACAATATTTGGATATCGCAATTAATTTTGAACATGATATTTCTAAGTTGAATCGGAACTGGGGAAAATGCAAATTTGTCAGATAATTTAAAAAGCAATAAAAGATTGATGATTTTAATTACGGCGTTTATGATCGGTTTTATTTTATTTGCAATTGTTGGTTATAAAACAATCATAAACATCAAGATCAATGGAGAAATGTATAATGAAATAATGTCTGGAAAAGAGCTTGTGGCTGATGTGTTACCACCACCAGGATATATTATTGAATCCTATCTTGTCACACTTCAGTTATTAAAAGAAACGGACACAGCTAAAATTGAAGAACTTATTAGCGAAGAAGCACAGCTGAAAAAAGATTATATGGCGTGTCATGATCTCTGGGAGAGTCATTTGCCTGTAGGAGATTTGAAAGCGAATATGGTGGAAAATGCTTATCAGCCAGCAATGGAATTTTATGAAGTATTTGAAAATGAATTCATTCCGGCAATTAGAAGTGGCGATCAGGTAAAGGCAAATGAAATAGTAACGGTTAAATTAGAACCATTGTATACAGAGCATCGGCACTATATTGATCAGGTAGTTTCAATAGCCAATAATGAAAATTCAATGCTTGAAGACAGGGCCGGTAAAATGCTGGAATTCAATACTTTTATACTCATTATCTTGGCAATGGCAGTGTTGGTCACGGTCATTATTTATTGTGTTGCTATTATCGGAAATGAAAAACTGAAAAAAATGTCATTGTTTGATGGGTTGACTAGTACAGCAAACCGCCGGTATTTTGATCAGGTATTAATTCAGGAAATTGGTCAGGCTAAACGAGATAAAAATCCGTTGTCTTTGATTTTGATCGATGTTGACTATTATAAAGAGTATAATGATATGTATGGACATACCAAGGGAGATGATTGCCTTAGGAGAGTGACAACAACCGTTAAAATGAATTTGAGGCGTCCCGGTGATTTTCTGGCACGTTATGGAGGGGATGAGTTTGTTTTGGTTCTTCCCAATACAAACGAAGCAGGTTCGGCCCTGGTTGCAGAAAGATTACGGGCTGGTGTTGAAAAATTGTGTATTGATCATGTCAATTCCTTTTGTTCGGATTATGTCACGTTGAGCATTGGCGTTGTAACGGCATCTCAGGAGGAAATTTTAGTGCCGGACGATCTAATTTCCGCAGCGGATAGAGCGCTGTATCAGTCCAAAATTGATGGCCGCAACCGGGTTAGTGTGGGAAGTCTGAAATAGGCTGATGGTGTTATTATTGATGGCTTGAATTGAGTAGCCAGACGGGAGACAGTAAAAATGAATAATGAATTAATAACAATCCGTATGGCAACTGCGGCGGATACAGAAGAAATATTGGGTATTTATGGGCCTTACGTCACGGATACAGCCATTACATTTGAATATGAGGTTCCCACAGTTGAGGAATTTGCAGAGCGGATCAAACACATACTGATGAAATACCCCTATCTGGTTGCAATATTAGATAAGAAAATTGTGGGTTATGCTTATGCATCAACCTTCAAGGATCGGGCTGCTTATGCTTGGGCTGTTGAAATGACGGTTTATGTCAAGGTGGACTGCAAAGCAAAGGGGCTAGGAAAAAAGCTTTACATCGCTTTGGAAGAAAAGCTGGAAAAGCAGAATATCATCAATCTAAACGCCTGTATTGCCTATCCGAATCCGGTGAGTATCGGCTTTCACCAGCATATGGGGTACAAAACGGTGGGACATTTTACAAAATGCGGGTATAAATTTGAAACCTGGTATGATATGGTTTGGATGGAGAAAATGATCGGTAAGCATCCAGTTCCACCCAACGAAGTCATCCCGATTACGCAGTTGAAAAAGTAATGGAATAAAATTTGATATAATAGCTAATGATTAAGTAAAAAGAGGAGGCAGAGAAATGAACTGTAAAATTTTTATGAATTTCCCTTATGAGCTGAGTATGGATATCTTAAACGAAGAACTCAATCTCCAGGGTAGAGAAAGCATGCTGGAAATAGTTGCGCCGCTATTTGAGATGACTCAAAAAATTGCCAAACCGAAGGCCATTTATTTTAAAGCTGAGATCACGGACAAGCATGAAAAAAGTGTGACGGTTGATAATGAAATCTTTGAAAGTCAGTTGTTTGGGGGAACCGTTGAAAAAGGTGACATGGTGTTCCCGTATATTGTCACAGTCGGTACAGAGCTTGATGATTATGCAAAAACATTAACGGATGCCATGGACCAGTTCATGATTGATGAAATGATGAATCTTCTGGTTAATATTGGAAAAGTCTTTGTGGCTAATGAGGTTCAAAAAGAAGCCGGATGGGAAAAAACTCAGGACTATGTTCCAGGAAACGGAGAAGAATGGTCCACCGAGGAACAAACCCGACTGTTTTATATGTTTGGAGATGATACCAAAAAAATCGGAGTATCGTTGGGCGAACACGCTTTTGTATTGCCGGGGCGTTCGACGATTGGTATTTTGTCCCAAAAGAAACAGGCTTTTTAACAGTTCTTGAAAATCTCTAATGCGATGGTTCTTTTTTCGCCGGTGACCGGTTTATTGGTATTTCTGTCGGAAAGATTTAGTCGACCAGTCACTGGCTGTTAAAAGGACGATTTGGCTTTTGGGTCTAGATATACTGGAGATTGGAATGGGTGCGATTAATATACATCAATGCCACTTCAATTTTTAATTCAACGCATTGTTCTAAATAGGCATATTTATCAGATCTAAGCTTCTTTTCAAAATTTGAATCTATTTTTGCCGAAAGCTCAGGTATTGCTGTGAATTTTATTTTTTCATTGTGCGCTTTAGAAAGAACGTGACGCTCCGGATGATTCTTATAATAGGTAGCAAATCGTGATTCTATCATAGCAAATTACCTTTCAGTTAAAAAAATATTTACAATTTGATACGGTGTCCATCTCGATGTTTCTTATTGAGACCGGAAGGAATATCAAATTATCTAATATTGAGTATAACGTTGTGATGTTAAGGCAATTTGAACAAAATGTTAAATCTGTGTATCGTTTTAAAAATCTTTTGAGAATATTTGCGAAATTGTTAAACTTCTGTGTAAGTCGTAGGGAAGTTCAGGTATTTCATTGCTAGTGACTTTTTCATGCGATTCAATCAGCCCCTCTTGCTGTTGATTGAATCGCGTTCATAATTATTCATAAAGTTCCTCTTTTTATTTCATAATGTTTATGTATGATAGTTTACATAAGATAAAGAAATGGAAAGAGGAATTTTTTATGGGGAAGAGAGAAAATCCGCCCTTTTTATTAGTGCTTAAAATTATTCGATGGTCTAATAAAAATTAAGTAGTTTTTTGACAGTCAGCTAATGCATTTTCGATGGCTTTTTTAATAACTTTACTGGAATTGGTCGCACCACTGATCGTATCGACATCAATTTTCTGATTTTCGATCACATCATTAACAATACTTTCTGCCGCTGCTCCTTTTTCATTACGATGCTCCAGCAGATTGATGCTTGTTATCTTTCCATTCGAGACAGTGACATTCACCTTTGCATAAATGTATTTAACATCGCATTCCCCGATATAGGTTCCGTCAGGTGTTTTTCCCACATCGATTTCGGTAATTTCAATACTGCTCACGTTTCTTTGATAACTGATGACACTGTAAAAATACATGCCGACATGAGAAAGTAACAGCAAACAGAGGATAAGTGCAGCCAGTCTGTGAATGATAAGCCAGTTTTTTTTCAAGGACTTTCGACACCAATAGCTGATGGCTGTCAAGAGTATGCAGACAAGCATTAAGATACCTAATAGGTATAAATATACAGGGCGGGAATTAAATACATAAAACGAAAATAGCATATGAATCGTCGCTGAGATTACGAGCAAATAACCAAGTTTGCAATGAATTTTACCCAGTACTTTGTCGGCCTTATCTAAATGGAGATGTTTTGTGATAAATTTACTAAGTACAACCAGTAATACTGCAAGTGATATGATTGAAAATATGAATGTCATATTATTTCCTTCCAAATTATTTAATAATCGACTGAAGCAGTGTTTTAAAACTGTAGTTTAAAAACATGGTCTTATCCATGCCAACTCTCATTTTAAGATATTTTTGTTTTTGATTTGCCAACAGTATAATACCGCTGATGCTTGACCAAAGATAAAATACAGTGGGGATCAGTTCAAGATCTTCTCGCAGACAGTTGTGCTCGATTCCTGATTTCAAGAGTTCACCGATGATATCATTTATTTGCTCGCCTACTTTGTAAATATCAGCAAGCAAACCAGGCTGCTGGATTTTTTCCTGCTCAACGTCAATCTCGCTTAATAGACTTTCGAAATACAATGGATATTGTTCTTGAAAGTCAACTAAGGTATTGCAAATGGCATAATAACTTCTTTCAAAATCTTTATTGTCAGGAGTGCATTCCTGCAAAGCATTTCTTAACAAAACCATATGTTCATAGACAATATAGTTTATGATTTCGTCTTTATTTTTAAAATAAACATATATCGTTGATTTGCTGCAATCCGCTTCCCTGGCGATCTCGTCCATACTCGTTCGGTTAATGCCACTAAGCTGGAATAACTTCCGAGCCGATGCTAAAATAATATCCCGATTAAACTGAATTAATATATCCTTTTTTTTAGCGCCCATTATTGTACCTCCCTTAAAATCATACTATTGTACTAAATATTAAACCGTCATTTCTATTATTGTACTTGCAGTATGATTAACTGTCAATGAAAATTTTAAAATAAATAAGGAGGATAGCATTCTCAGAATCAGGAAAGCATAAAGCATGCTTTTATAACGCGCATGAAAGGTGGTATTCTGGTCACAATAATTTGACCTGGTTTTCTACAGCGGCTTATCCATCGGCTGGATAAAGCCATCGAGATTTGATATAATTATAAATAATAGGTGAATTGCTAAGGTGTGTCTTAAAATATTTGATGTTATTTGCCAGGAATCAAAATAATAAGAGTGCGCCTTAATGGATCTTATTTAGCAATAGATTATGAGGAGAAAACGATGGTTGTTAAAAAAAACGGATCAGAAAGAGCAGTTATAATCCTGCATGAAATATATGGGATCAATCAATATATCATGGAACTTGCAGATTTTTTTTATGAACAAGGCTATGATACCTATTGCCTGAATTTAAACCATCGAGAAAACTGTTTTTCCTATTCTGAACAGGAAGAAGCTTATGCTTATTTTAAAACAAAAATAGGTTTTGAAGTCGATAAAGAAGTGGAAAGTTTTATAAAAAAACTGGGTAGTGAATACAATCATGTCATTGTCTTTGGATCAAGCGTCGGGGCAACCATTGCCTGGCGACTATCTAAAAATCGCTATTGTAGTGGGATGATCGGTTTTTATGGCTCAAGAATAAGGGACTATCTTGAGGTCGACCCGGATTGCCCCTGCCTGCTCCTATTTGCTGAGGATGAAGAAGCCTTTTGTGTTGATGATATCGTTTTTCAGCTCCGGAAGAAAAAAGATGTTAGAGCCACGGTGCTGGAAGGCAAACATGGCTTTGCTGATCGATATGCAAAGAATTATCGTATTGATTTAAGTAAAATAGCTTTTGATATGGTAGAATGTTTTCTAAAAGAAATTGAAGAATAAG
This sequence comes from Acetobacterium tundrae, assembly GCF_008086615.1. Lineage (GTDB taxonomy): Bacteria > Bacillota > Clostridia > Eubacteriales > Eubacteriaceae > Acetobacterium > Acetobacterium tundrae. Next base: position 117,790 of record NZ_RXYB01000003.1, on the reverse strand, counting down.
CAAAGGAGACAAAGAAGAAAAAATGACAGCAGAATTAAAAAAATTACAGGAAATTGTGAATCAGGCAAAAAACATTGTTTTTTTTGGTGGGGCTGGAGTCTCCACGGAAAGCGGTATTCCCGATTTTAGAAGTGTGGACGGCCTTTATAGTCAGAGTTATAAATATCCGCCGGAAACCATTCTTTCTCATGAATTTTTCATGGATAACACCGAGGAATTCTACCGGTTCTATCGTAACAAGATGTTATGTCCGGATGCCCGTCCGAATAAAGCGCATATCAAACTGGCAGAGCTTGAAACGGCGGGAAAACTAAAAGCGGTGATCACTCAGAACATTGATGGGCTGCATCAAATGGCCGGAAGTAAAAATGTACTGGAACTGCATGGATCGGTGCTGCGAAATTACTGCATGAAATGTCATCAGTTTTACGATGTTGAAACCATTGCCGAAGGTGAAGAGGTACCAAAGTGTTCCTGCGGAGGAACCATAAAACCGGATGTGGTTTTATATGGGGAAGGTTTGGATAGTGATGTCATGAATCGCTCGGTCGCTGCTATTACCAAGGCAGATGTTCTGATTATCGGGGGAACTTCATTAGCCGTTTACCCGGCCGCGGGTCTCATTAATTATTATCGGGGTAATCATCTGGTTTTAATCAATAAATCTTCGACACCCATGGACGCCATAGCAAATCTTGCGATTGATGGAAAAATCGGAGAAGTGCTGGGAGCCATTAAACTATAGAAAAAGTATCATATTGTAGAGGCGAGCCAGGATCTTCGTTGACGTTTATATAAAAGATCAACGTTTTCGGGCGATCATGGATCGCCCCTACAGGTCTGAAAAAAGGCGTTGCCTGATTTGGATCTGTCTGCATTATCAGAGCGGTTTCATTGAAACCGCTCTTTTTTCTGTAATTACTCAGGCAGATTTCGCTGAAGATTAACCATAAAATCCTGAACATTGGTGATAATGGCTTTAGAGCTGAGGCTGCCACGATCTTTTAGTTTGTTAACCACAAATTCGGAAATATCGACTGAATAAAAATAGACTGGCCGTACCACGCCGTCAACAACCTGGTAGGAAGGGGTCATATTCCCGGTGGCAATGGTATGAAGCTGAGTGGCGAGGCAAATCACGGTCGTGGCTTTTTTGGTATGTACGCGAAGAGCATCCTGAGCATCGTAGGCATTTGCATAAACACTGGGCAACGGCCCGTCATCCCGAATCGATCCGGCTAATACCATTGGTATTTTATTCTTGATACAGGCACTGATAATACCATCTTCAATTTTATATTTTTCAATTAAATTTTCAAATGAACCACAGTTTCGGGCGCGATTAATGGTTTCAATATGGTGATAATGCCCCATCGATATATTTTCTTTGGAATAAATATCCTGTCCTAAAGCAGTATTAAAAAAGTGAGATTCTAAATCATGGGTTGCCAGTGCATTGCCGGCGAAAAGCGCATCCACATAGCCTGAATTGACCAGGTGAGACATGGCGTTTCGTGAATCCTGATCAAAGGTTACGGCGGGACCGAGAACCCATAAGATATAGCCGTTTTCACGTTCGAATTCTAATAATTCATAGAGTCGGTCATAATCTCTGGAATAGGCGGTTTCTCTGGAATTGGAGGTTCTGAATGAAAAATTATCCCCTTTGTTTTGTTTTTTTGCAAAAGCGAAATGATCCACATAGACGCCGTTCTCAGCGCTTTCCTGTCGGCCCACAACAACGGAATCGCCTTTTTTAACATTTCTGAATTCAATGGCTTGAGGGAGATCATCCGTAATGACGACGACACAGTCCATCCGGCTTTCGGACATAAGCTGCCAGGTATCGTGAATTTTAAAATATTCGGGGTAGATCGTGGTGGCGTAAAAATTTTCTGGAACGACGCCGTCTAAGGGTGCGGGCATGGTCCGAACACTGGGAGCGTTTTTAAATAATGCTGCTGTGAAATCAGGAAAAATATAATCAGGTAATGTAAACATAAATGCACCTCGCTAAGCTGTTTTTTTTATTATAACATATTGGGATGTTCAAGGATGCCAAAATAGTATAAAGACAAAAAATTAAACAAAGGCCAACATTTATCGCGTTGCAGCATGCAACGATAATGTTGGCCTTTAAATATTAATTTACGGTTAATGAGTGTCAGTTTTTAAAACTGTGGATCGGTGCGGGAATATGTCCCCCGCGGTTGATGAAAATAGAACTGTCATTTTTATTAACCGCCATAATAGGAGCATGGCCAAGGAGCCCTCCAAATTCAGCGCTTTCGCCAACATCTTTTCCATAAACCGGAATGAGTCGAACACCGGTTGTTTTATTATTGATGACGCCAATTGCGGCTTCATCAGCGATGATGGCTGAAATGGTGGTCGCGGGTGTATCGCCGGGAATGGCAACCATATCAATGCCGACTGAACAAACACTGGTCATGGCTTCTAATTTATCAAAGGTGAGGGCACCACATTCTACGGCTTCAATCATACCTTCATCTTCACTGACAGGAATAAAAGCACCGCTGAAACCACCGACTGAAGTTGAGGCCATAATTCCGCCTTTTTTAACCGCGTCATTTAGCATCGCCAATGCGGCGGTAGTACCATGCGTACCACAATGCTCAAGCCCCATTTCTTCTAAAATACGGGCAACACTATCACCGACTTCCGGAGTTGGTGCTAAGGACAAATCCAAAATACCAAAAGGAACATTAAGTCGTTCAGCGACAGTTGTTCCCACCAGGTGTCCGGCACGGGTGATTTTAAAAGCGGCTTTCTTAATGATTTCCGCCATTTCGCCAAACGATGCATCCTGCGATCTTTCAAGAGCCCGTTTGACAACGCCAGGACCGCTGACCCCCACATTAAGAACCGATTCAGCTTCACCGATACCATGGAAAGCACCGGCCATAAAGGGATTATCTTCGACAGCATTGGCGAATGCCACAAATTTTGCACAACCGATGGAATCGGCGTCTCGGGTGAGATAAGCGGTTTCTTTAATGATTTCACCGATGCGTTTCACGGCGTCCATATTAATACCGGATTTTGATGAGCCAAGGTTTACACAGGAACAGACATTATTGGTAGTCGCTAAAGCTTCGGGAATGGAATCAATCAGAATACGGTCGCCCTTAGTAAAGCCTTTAGGCACGAGCGCTGAAAAACCGCCAATAAAGTTTACCCCGACCGTTGCGGCGGCGGCATCAAGAATTTTGGCATACTCTACATAATTGAGGTCGCTGCTGCTGCCGGCAATCAGTGAAATAGGGGTGACTGAGATCCGCTTATGAACAATCGGAATACCCAATTCGGTCTCAATGCGTTCCCCTTCTTTTACCAGATTTTCGGCCAAATGAGTAATCTTATCATAAATTCGCTGTCGGCTTTTTTCTCCGGAGGAATCGATACAGTCAAGCAACGAAATTCCCATCGTAATTGTGCGGATATCCAAGCGTTCTTTTTCAATCATGCTTACCGTCTCTAGGACGTCTTTAAACATTGTCATAATCCTGCCTCAAATGGTGTGCATCGCATTGAAAAGATCTTCATGCTGAATGCGGATGGACATGCCGATGGTTTCGGCTATTTTTTCCAGTTCGTTTTTTAGTACATTAAAATCAATGGACATATTATCTAAGTTGACCAACATGATCATCGTAAAAAAATCATCCATAATTGTTTGACTGATATCTTCAATATTGACATTATTTTCTGCTAATATTTTTGATACATTGTATATTATTCCGGTGCGGTCTTTTCCAATAACCGTTACTACTGCTCTCATATTTCATACTCCTTAAGTTTCATTATTTTAACAGTTTAAACCAAAATAGTTTTAATCACAAGTTATAATGTGGAATTTAAGAGGAAACAAATATAAAATATTTTAAGGAGAACGTGAAAAAGTGCAAAAGTAAGGACTGCAGATAACAGGAATATTAGTTATCTGGATCATAGTGAACAGGCGGTAGCCCGAAAAATCTTTATAATGAAGACAACGATTTATCATGGCCTTATCGGATGAGTTTATGGGAAATTGGCTTTAATAATATTTTTTTAAGCTTTTTAAGTATAATGATATAAAATCGATACAAATGTTGTGAAATTTTAACAAAATTTAACCCTGTTTTTTGCTTAATAAGCGTCTGTGCAACTTGTGAAGGGTGGTGGAGTGTGGTATAATGTGGAACGTAATGGAAGAACAAAGTAAGAAGGAGGGGAACCTGAATGTTTTTTGGAGAGTATGAACATAATATAGACGATAAGGGAAGATTAATCATTCCTTCAAAATTCAGAGAATCTCTTGGCGGTCAATTCGTTTTAACAAAAGGATTGGACTGTTGCTTATTTATTTTTTCCATGGAAGAATGGGAGAATTTTGAAAGTAAATTAAAAACCTTGCCAATATCTGATAAAGACGCAAGGGCGTTTACCCGATTTTTCTTTGCCGGAGCGGCAGACTGTGAATTGGATCGACAAGGTCGCGCCAGCATTCCGATTTCGCTTCGAAAATATGCAAAAATCACTAAAGAGGTAACCATCATCGGCGTTTCAAATCGATTGGAGATATGGGATAGTCAATTATGGTCAAGCTATAATGATAATGAGGATTTAAACTATGAGGACATTGCCAATAATATGGCAATGCTGGGAATTTAATGAAACCAAACACATTTTCTCATACATCTGTTTTATTGCGAGAATCAATAGAAGGCCTTTGCATTCGTTCGGAAGGTGTCTATGTTGATTGCACATTAGGCGGTGGCGGTCATTCCCAATGGATCTGTGAAGCTTTGGGAGAAAGTGGAATTTTAGTAGGCATTGACCAGGACGACTTTGCCTTGGAATATGCCAAAAAACGTTTGGAAGCTTATGTTTGCCAACGTTTTTTTATAAAAAGTAATTTTGCCAGTTTAACCAAGGTTCTAGAGAGCCTCCATCTCTTTGGAATCGATGGTATTCTATATGACCTCGGGGTTTCATCATTTCAACTGGACGATGATACCCGAGGCTTTTCATATCATCACGATGGCCCCTTGGATATGAGAATGAACCAGTCTGCGAATTTAACAGCGGAAATGGTGGTCAATGACTATTCACCAGGAGATTTAAAGAAAATTTTATTTCTTTATGGGGAAGAGAAATTTGCCGGTCAAATTGTAAAATCCATCGTGAAAGCCAGAGAAATAAAACGCATTACAACAACCTTGGAGTTAAGTGAGATCATTAAAAGAGCTTACCCTCCCCAGGACCGTCATAAAGAAAAACATCCTTCCAGAAAAACATTCCAGGCCATTCGCCTGGAGGTTAATGGGGAATTAAAAATATTAGAAGATGCTTTGTCTCAAGGGCTTGAGGCGCTTAAACCGGGAGGACGAATGTGTGTCATTACATTTCATTCTTTGGAAGATCGCGTTGTTAAGCACTTTTTTAAAGGAAGAGCAAATCCATGTACCTGCCCGCCAGATTTTCCCCAGTGTATGTGTGGAAAAAAGCCGGAATTAAAAATAATTTCAAGAAAACCTATTGTACCGGGAATAGACGAACAAGAAGAAAATCGACGTTCCCGAAGTGCAAAACTTCGGATCATTGAAAAGCTAGGAACAGGAAGCTGAGTTAATTAAAGGAGAGTTCCATGGCGACTGCAAGGAAAAGAAAGCAAAGTTCCAATCTGGAAACACAAAATGAAGTCAGACAAGAAGTAGTTACTACTGAAAGACAAAAGCGAAGATCCAAACAAAAGAAAAAAATATTAACGCCTTCTTCGTATATTGCAATGACGGCGCTGGTCGTATTTGCCGTGATGGCAGGACTTTTATTTCAGCATTCTATGATCACAGAGAAAAATACTGAAATCTTAAGTCTTCAAAAGACACTTAATGAAGCCATTCAGGCGAATGACAGTAAAGAGGGACAGTTAGTTACAAATATGAACTTGCAATCCATTGAAGCACAAGCAAGGAGTTACGGTATGACGGAACCAACTCAGGCCCAATATCGGAAAGAAGTGGTTTCAGAACAGAAAAAGACCGCAACTACTTTAGAAACAGAAAAAGTAAAAAGCTGGTTCGAAAATTTGTTTTAGACTATGGTTTACCTTAAGCTGATTGAAGTAAACTGTCGACAAACGTTAAAAGATCTTGGAGAAAAAATGTGAATAGAAGAAAGAAAGCACAACGGGAGATTGGACCATTAAGCAAGCAAAAGAAAATTGTGCTGATTATGGTTATCCTTTCATTGTGCTTAATTGTTGTTATTGTGAGATTATTCTCCCTGCAAATTGTAAATTCGGCAGGAAAATATGAGCGACAGGTTGATCAGCTTGTTGAGGAAGTGCCGATTACGGCTTCTCGCGGCGATATTTATGATCGGAATGGGAATGTTTTAGCTAAAGATTCATCGGCATCAGCTGTCAATGTTGTTCCTTTTGAGGTTAAAGACCCGGAACGTTTAGCAAATACATTGAGCACGAAGCTTGGCTTAAAATATGAAGATGTACTGGCAAAGATTTCGGTATTGGAAGATGATGCTATTGAAGTGGATACAGCGGTCAGTAGTGCAACGGCAGTGACGGTTCTCAGTCACAACTTTCCAGGCGTAAGTGTTGAAGATGATGTGCTTTATTTTAAACCGAAAAGTATCACTGATCCCAATACGGTGGCTAAGACTTTGGCCAGTGAACTGGATTTGAAGTATGACACTCTTTATGAAGAAGCGACCAGAAAAGAGAATACCACGGTATTAATAAAAGGTCAGGTTGATAATGCCCTGGCATTGGATATTAAGAATTCCGAAGCAATAACAGATGCCTCGGGGAACATTCAGAGTTACAATGGAATTGAATTACTGGACGATTATCGAAGATATTATACAAACGGTAATTTTGCTTCCTACATTTTGGGATTTACCGGAGCCGATTACAGTGGACGTTATGGTGTGGAATCAACTTATAATGATGTTCTAAGCGGCGAAAATGGAGTACTGTATTATCAGAAGGACGCTGATGGAAATAAAATCGCTTCGCAAACAAAAATCCTAAAGGCCCCCGTTCAAGGAAAAGACATTACCTTAACAATTGATAGTAATATTCAATTAATGGCGGAAAAAGCGGTGGCAGAAGCGGCAGCAACATGGCAGACAAAAAGTGTTACAGCTATTGTTATGGAAACAAAGACCGGACAGGTTGTTGCCATGGCATCAAACCCGAATTATAATCTTAATGATCCGAATACCCTTGATGCAAATTTCGCATCGACGCATGCAGAAGACCTGACAGGATTGACTGATTCAGAAAAACTGCTGGAAATGTACCAAAATCCGGCAGTGAGTTTTATCTATGAACCGGGTTCAACGTTTAAAGCGCTTACCGGGTCGGCGGCACTGGAAGAAGGGGTGGTAACACCGGATACCCTTGTTTATTGCAGTGGATCTATACAGGTTGGGGATGCAATCATTAATTGCTCAACCGGACCTCATGGCACCGAGACTGTTTCAGATGCTATTGCGTATTCCTGCAATCCTGGTTTGGTTCAAATTATTGAAAAGTTAGACCCTGATGTTTTCTTTCAGTATGTTTATAATTTTGGATTAGGTCAAAGAACCGGGATTGAGCTGGACGGAGAAGAATCCGGAATCATCAACCGTCTTTCTAAGGCAAACGGTGAAATCAATCAAGTTGATTATGCAACTTTTTCTTTTGGACAGGGTTTGGCGGTAACGCCCATTCAGATGGTCAGTGCGCTGAACAGTGTTGTAAACAATGGTTATTATGTAAAGCCCACCATTATTTCAAATGAAACCAAGGGTACCCAAACCGAATCACCGAAGCAGATTATTTCAACGGAAACATCTTTAGCAATGAGAGAAATCATGAGAAAAGTGGTTGGCTATGATTCGAGCATGACCGCCCTTTCTGAAGGTTACAGTATCGGCGGAAAAACCGGAACGGCAGAAAAATTTATCGACGGAGCCTATTCAACGACCAAATATGTTACTTCTTTTTATTGCTTTGCACCGATTGAAGATCCGAAATATTCTGTTTATGTTGTGCTTGATGAACCGAAAGCAGGGGCTTATGGGAGTACTAGTGCAGCTCCGACGGCGATTAGTTTGATGGAACAAACTTTGAATTATAATTCTGCCGATACCAACATCAATGATGTGAGCACAGAAGCAGTTCAAAAGGGCAGCATAACCGTTCCTGATTTGGTTGGACAGAATAAAGATTTTGCAGCAAGTATCCTTAATGAAAAAGGAATCAAATACAGTTTTGATGCAACGACAAGTGGCAGTACAGTTGTTAGTCAAAGCATTCCGACTAATTCCGTGTACGATTCTAGTACAGAAATTGTACTTGGATTGGGAGACTCCACCAGCTCGACCAGCGGAACAGTCGTTGTTCCTGATGTCACAAAACTTTCAATTCAAAGTGCCAATGAGTTACTCACGGGACTGGGACTAAATCTTAAAATTACAGGTAATGGTTTTGCATCAAGTCAGACGCCGGCAGCAACGACTGTTGTTGAAAAAGGCAGTGACGTTAATGTAACATTTACCCCATAGTAAAGGTGAAAGAAAAGCGAGGGGAAAATCCTTGCTTTTCTTTATGTATAAAGTTTGATATAATAGCACAGTCTTTTGGGAAAAAGAAGAAAATTTTGGAGAAAGATTAGGTAAAATTTATCGATGGACAGTATCAGTATTGATGAAATACTTAGGATCACCCAGGGAAAATTACTTCAAGGGGAAAGCAACTTAATAGTAAAAGATGTTAAAATTGACAGTCGAAAGATAGAAAATGGGGATTTATACATTCCTGTTATTGGTGAGACGAATAATGGCCATGCTTTTATCGAATCGGCATTTTTAAATGGTGGAAGAGTGAGTCTGAGTCAAGAAAAAGATCGCTTTTTTCCGGAAAACATGACCATTATTCTTGTGCCTTCGACGTTGGAAGCAATGAAAGCACTGGCAAGCTTCAACAGGCATCGATATGCACTGTCGGTAGTTGCCATTACCGGAAGCAGCGGAAAAACGACAACAAAAGATTTGGTGGCTTCGGTACTTGCTCAGAAATACAACGTCCTTAAAACCAAAGGAAATTTCAACAATGAATATGGTATCCCCCAAACGCTTTTTAATTTAGGCCCTGAACATGAAATAGCAGTGATTGAAATGGGAATGGATCATCGGGGAGATATTTCAAAATCAATCCAGAGTGTTGATCCGGATATCAGTGTCATTACCAACATTGGTCTGAGTCATATTGAACGTTTAAAAACCCAGAAAAATATTTTTCTGGCAAAAAAAGAAATATTACAAACGTTAAAGAATGATGGGATCGCATTGGTTAATGGGGATGATTGTTTCCTGAAAAAGTTAAAAGAAGAAAAAAATAATTTTAGGGTTAAAAGTTTTGGAATTCACGGGCAGCAAGATATTAAGGTTTCAGAATATACTTCCCATAGTCGCGGTCTTAAAATGACGGTGGAATGGGAAGGGCGGAAAGAAAGATATATATTCAATTTTCCCGGGGAACATAATGTTTATAATTGTCTAACGGCTATTTGGCTGGGGTATTTTTACAACATGAAGCAACCGGAGATACAAAAAGGTTTGGATGCTTTTGTGCCAAGCGGTAACCGTATGAATATTTTTTCAATCGGAAAAATAAAAGTGATCAATGATACCTATAATGCAAATCCTGATGCAATGAAAGCATCATTGGATGTGCTTAAAACCATTGGATGTGATTATAAGCGTAAAATCGCAATTCTTGGAGATATGCTTGAAATGGGGGATTACGGCCCGGTTGCCCATTATGAAATTGGTGAGTATGCAAAAGACAAAGCAGATATTCTCATCGGCGTCGGAAATTTAGGAAAAGAAATTTGCCGGGGTTATGGTGATAAACAAGATTGTGTTTATCCTGTTTTGGATGCTCAGGCGGCAGGAAAATGTCTCCGGGCGATCATGGCTCCGGAAGATGTTATTTTAATTAAAGCTTCCCGCGGAATGGGACTGGAAAAAGTAATTGATTATATTGAAGGAGGTCATGAATAATGGAATTGACAGCTTTAAAAGCAGGGTTGATTGGTTTACTTATTTCCTTTGCTGTTGTTTATTTGGTGACACCTCACTTTATTCCGGTACTCAGGCGGTTAAAATTCGGGCAGGCTATTCGGGAAGAAGGCCCGCAAAGTCATCTGGCAAAATCGGGAACGCCAACCATGGGTGGGCTGGTTATTCAATTAGGTGTTGTTGTTGTCTTTATTCTATTATCGGCAGTGACCGGTTTTTGGGATTTTTTTCCCGTGATTGTCATGCTGTATTTTGGTTGTGTCGGCTTTATCGATGATTACATAAAGGTTGCAAAGAAACACAATCTTGGTTTGCGGGCATGGCAGAAACTCGTTCTTCAATGTGTTGGAGCCCTGGCTATTTCATTATATGCCTACAATTGTTCGACGATTGGATCGGAACTCATTGTTCCTTTTATGCATCAACCGGTAGATTTTGGAATTTGGTATATTCCCTTGACGTTCGTTGCGATTGTTTCGATCGTCAATGCGGTTAACTTAACCGATGGATTGGATGGACTGGCATCTGGGGTGACCCTGATTGTATCACTTTTCTTTTTTGTCGGATCATTGATTTTGCCGGAGTCCGCGACTGCTATTTTTATCGGCAGCGTCATTGGCGGATGTTTAGGCTTTTTAAGACATAATTCAAATCCTGCGGCTATTTTTATGGGAGATACCGGGTCCATGGCATTAGGCGGTGCGGTTGTGGTAATGGCAATTGTTACACAACTGCAACTATTTTTGCTTATCGCTGGTGGATTGTTTGTGATTGAAGCTTTATCAGTAGTTATTCAGGTCGGCTATTTTAAGGCCACTAAAGGGAAACGTTTTTTTCGAATGGCTCCGATTCACCACCATTTTGAATTAGCCGGCTGGAGTGAAACACGGGTTGTGACAGTCTTTTGGGTTGTGACAGCAATTTTTGTTGCCATAGCATTTATTTGTTTAGTTTAGGAGAGGATCAATATGAGAAAAACAACGTTAGTTATTGGAGCGGCCCGAAGCGGAGTGGCTGTGACGGAATTGTTACTAGATCAGGGAGAAGGTGTGGTATTAACAGATACCCGGACATCTAGTATTGTTTTGAAAGAGTTCCCGCAAATTTCGGACTATGAAAAAAGGCCCTTTTTTGAATCAATATTTGGTATGCAACCCAGTCTGGAGATTTTAAATATAATTGATGAAGTCGTGGTAAGTCCAGGTGTGCCACTGATTATTCCCATCATCAAAGCGGCCGATGAACAGGGTATCCCTGTGATTGGAGAGGTTGAAGCAGCCTATCGATTGACAAAAACGCCTTTTATTGCGATTACAGGAACGAACGGAAAAACAACCACAACCACTTTATTAGGGGAAATATTTAAAGCGTCAGGACGCGGAACCTATGTGGTCGGTAATATTGGCGACCCAATCACAAAGTATATCGAAAGATCAAAAGAAGCGGACGTTTTTGTGACGGAAATCAGCAGTTTTCAATTAGAAACCATTCAAACATTTCATCCCAAAGCAGCGACGATTTTAAACTTAACGCCGGATCATCTTGATCGGCATTTGACAATGAAAAACTATGTGAAAGCCAAAGGCCGGATTTTTGAAAATCAAACCCCGGAAGATCTATTGGTTTTAAACGCAGATGACGATCTGGTGTGCCGGTTAGGAGAATCGGCGATTTCAAAAAAAGCGTATTTCAGCTATTTAAAGCCTTTGGATTACGGGGCCTGGTGCCTGGATGGAAAACTGTACATTAATAACGGCAAAGAAATTGTTTTTGTGTGCCGTGAAGATGAACTGGGGATTATTGGGCCCCACAATACCATGAATGCACTGGCGGCTTTGACTTTGGCATACTTTTCAGGCGTAACGGTAGATGTGATTGTAAAGGTGCTGAAGTCCTTTAAAGGTGTGGAACACCGGTTGGAATGGGTTGGATGTTTTTCCGGAGTTACCTATATCAATGACTCAAAAGGGACCAATACCAATGCCACCATTACGGCATTAAACGCGGTGGAAACACCGATTATTCTGTTGGCCGGCGGTTATGATAAAAAGGAAGATTATTCTGATTTAATGGAATTAGTCGCAAAACGCGTAAAACGACTCATTGTATTGGGTGTAACAGCCAATGATTTAATAAAAGCGGCCCATGAAAAAGAATTTGAAAACATCATAAAAGTTGAAAATTATGAAGAGGCAGTTGCTGTTGCAAAAGCAGAAGCAGTCGTCGGAGATACAGTATTGTTATCTCCAGCCTGTGCAAGTTGGGATATGTTTGATAATTATGAAATCCGAGGCAAAATTTTCAAGGAACTGGTGATAGAGAATCAATAAGAAATTGAGGAGCAAACCATGAAGACAGGTAAAATAGATCGTCCCTTTTTGATTGCCTTGATGATATTGGCGGGAATTGGGGTAATAATGGTTTTTAGCGCCAGTATGTACTCATCAACGATTAGCGGTGAAAAAGGGTATACTCTTTTTTTAAAACAATTATTATTTGATGCTTTGGGTGTGATTGTCATGGTAATAATGAGTAAAATTGATTATCGAACCTATAAAAAATATTATATAATAGCGATGGTAATAGCGGCTTTTCTTTTGCTGATTGTTTTAATTCCAGGTATTGGAGTGAAAGTCAATGATGCAAGACGATGGATTGATTTGAAATTTACAACATTTCAGCCATCAGAATTTGCAAAAGTAGCCGGAATTCTTTATTACAGTACGCTTATCGCCAAAAAGCCTAACGTCATCCGGAAACCGGGCCCCTTTTTTCGATACTGTATGCTGCCATTGCTCTTTATTTGTGGGATAACAGTCATCGAACCTTCTTTAAGTGCCACAATGGCCATCGTGGTTGGTGTGTGCGGTGTTTTGTATTTTGCGGGAGTTCGTTTTAAAATATTTTTACCCTATATTGGGTTCGGCCTTTTGGCATTTATCGGTCTGATGATTGCTGAACCGTGGCGTCTTGACCGGTTTAATGTTTTCTTAGGAAAAAGCGGCTATGATTATCAGATAACCCAATCACTTTTGGCGATTGGTACCGGTGGTATTTTTGGCAAGGGATTGGGAAATGGCAAACAGAAATATTCATTTCTGCCAGAATTGCAAAATGATTTTATTTTTTCAAATATTGCCGAAGAATTTGGTTTTATCGGGTGCTTGGTGGTTTTGGGCTTATTTGCATTTGTTATTTGGCGGGGCTTCCAGATCGCTCAAAAATCCCCAGATACTTTTGGATATTTATATACCAGTAGTGTTATGCTGTTATTGGCATTTCAGGTTTTAGTAAACATTGGCGTGGCTTCCGCAATTATTCCGGTAACGGGGATGGCGCTTCCTTTTATGAGTGCCGGAGGATCATCGGTAATTATTCTTTTTGCAATGATGGGGCCGATATTAAATATTTCCCGGGGCGTTGATCTTAGCAAAAAAAGATTGTGAGGTAGACTATGAAAGTACTCATTGCAGCGGGAGGGACTGGAGGTCATATTTATCCGGGACTTGCGATTGCTGAAAAAATAAAAAAAGAAAACCCGAATGCCGAGATCATCTTCATCGGTTCGAAAGTTGGAATGGAGAAAAATATTATCCCTCAATTAGGGTATCCAATTGAGTATATCAGAGTAAGAGGGTTTGAACGGCAGCTTTCATTGGAAACACTGGCAGCGGTTAAAGGGATTTTTGATGGAATGAGTGATGCAAAAAAAGTATTGGCTCGCCACCAACCTGATTTAGTCATTGGCACCGGAGGGTTTACGGCTGGTCCGCTGCTCTTATTAGCCAGTCGGCTAAAAATTCCCACAATGATTCATGAACAAAATGCTTTTCCTGGAAAAACAAACCGTATGTTAGGGAAAAAAGTGGACCGTATTGCGATCAGCTTTAAAGAAGCAAAACAGTATTTTCCAGCTGGAAAAACATTTTTAGCAGGAAATCCGGTCCGTTCCGAATACCAATCGATAAATAAACAGAAATCACGAAAAAGTCTTAATCTTCTGGATTCACAGAAAATGATATTGATTATGGGTGGGAGCCAGGGCGCAGGATCCATTAATCAAGGGGCTTTAGCGCTGATGGCGGATTACAAAAATCGCAATGATCGGGTGATTTATCATTTAACGGGAAAAGGACAATATAACAAGATTAAAGAAGCGATGTGCAAACAAGGTTTGGAAGCATCCGAAAATATTTTTGCAGAGGCCTATAGCAATGAAGTCTATCAGCTTTTAGGGGCGGCGGATCTGGTCATCAGCCGTTCTGGAGCCATGTCTGTGGCTGAAATTGAAGCGGTGGGAGTACCATCAATTTTAGTTCCCTATCCGATGGCGGCGGGAAATCATCAAGATTTTAATGCTCGAGTTATTACGGATCGGGGCGGTGGAATTTTAATTGAAGATAAAGCTTTGACCGGAGAATATTTAGCAGAAATTACGGAGTTACTCTTAAATGATGAACCGCGGCTAAAGAGGATGTCGGAAATTACCAAAGAATTAAGCATTCTTGATGCTGGAGATCGGATTTATAGTGAAATAAATAAGCTCATGGAGAATTTATGAAACGATCTAAAAAAGAAAAAGTCAAAGAAAAACCGCAACTTTATGAGTTGTCAAAAGAAGAGTTGCGAGAGCAGCGACGACAACAACGTAAAATAAAAAAGCGCAAGAGAATCATAAAAAGCCTAATTGTGATTCTTGTTATCCTTGGCATCATTGGCGGGTTAAGTTTTGCATCTTATGAAGCTGTGAAACAAGGCTTTTTTAACGTTTCAGAAATAGAAGTGGTTGGAAATGAAATCGTGGATGATCAGACGGTCATTGATGCATCGGGAATTCAAATTGGGGAAAGTATATTTTTGGTCGATATCAATAAAGCGAATTATAGTATAAGTTCATTACTGAACCTGGATGATTTAGTCATTTCGAAAGTGATGCCTAATAAAATTTTGATCAGCCTGAAAGAATCAACGCCAATTTGTGCGGTCAACGATGGTAATAACGTTTTTTATCTTACCCGAGATAAAAAACTAATCGAAAACAGTGGATATCTAAGAAAAACGGATATTCCGCTGGTCTTTGGGTGCGAGAGCGTTAATGCGCCGGGAATCGGGCAAGAAGTTGTAATTGAACCCTATTGGCGTTTTGATACGGTTATGAATGTATTAATCGACTTAAAGGATAGCGGCTATTTAGAAAAAATTTCAGAAGTCCGGATGACGGATAATAATACCTACGAGATCGTGACAAAGAATGGGACTATTTTCAGTTTTTGGGATTATAATAATTATTCGGAAAATGAAAACTATATTTTAAATAATCTGGCTGAAAACACAAGCAATATGCTTATTAATTTGACTGTCGGAACGAAGCCGGTGATAAAAGCAAGGTAGAATTCTGCTTGTCATCCGGTGTAATGTGACCGGACCGTCAGTGTGTAAATAAAAAATATTGAACGATATTTTGCTTAATTTATGATTCAATAGTTGAAAAATTTGGGAATTCAGGTTAATATAAAGAAGTGAAGATTTTTTTACTTGAATTTCAAGGAAAGATCAATTTTATATTATGAAAAAACAACCAAAGCTTTCAAGAGAGTTTTGGGAAAAAGAAATACAAAATTTTTGAAATAAAAAGTGTTATGAGAAAGCTGTTTAGTCAGAGGAGGAAAAAAAGTGTTTGAATTAGATGGGAATTACGATAATTTCGCAAAAATCCGTGTTGTCGGTGTTGGTGGTGGTGGAAACAACGCCATTAATCGCATGATTGAAGCAGGTATGAAGGGTGTTGATTTTATTGCAATCAATACAGACAAACAGGCTCTTGCTTTAGCTTTATCTGAAAAAAAACTTCAGATAGGAGAAAAACTGACTCAGGGACTTGGTTCAGGCGGAAATCCTGAGATTGGCCAAAAAGCTGCCGAAGAAAGCAAGGATGCAATTGCAGATATGATAAAGGACACCGATCTTTTGTTTCTGACAGCAGGCATGGGCGGAGGAACAGGCTCGGGAGCAGCACCGATTATTGCAAAAATTGCCAAAGATATGGATATTTTAACAATTGGGGTTGTCACAAAACCTTTTTCTTTTGAAGGCCGTGTGCGTATGCGTAATGCTCAAATTGCCAGTGAGTTTCTGCAGGAAAACGTCGACTCATTAGTGACAATTCCGAATGATCGACTTTTAAGAATGGCAGATAAATCCACATCGCTTAAAGATGCTTTTAAATTGGCTGATGATGTGCTCCTGCAAGGGGTTAAAAGCATCTCAGACCTCATCTCAATGCCAGGCCTTATCAGTTTAGACTTTGCAGATGTAAAAACGATTATGAAGGACACCGGACTTGCACACATGGGTGTAGGTCGTGCATCAGGCGATAATCGTGCCGAGGAAGCCGCTAAACAGGCGATTCTCAGTCCTTTGCTGGAAACACAAATTGATGGCGCAACCGGCGTGCTGCTTAATATTACAGCAGGTGAAGACTTGTCCTTATTTGAAGTTGATCGTGCCGCAAGCATTGCCAGAGAAGCATCTGATCCAGATGCCAACGTTATTTTTGGGGCAACCATTGATGAATCATTAGGTGATGAAATTCAAATTACTGTCATTGCAACTGGTTTCCTTTCCGGAGAAGAAAAAGATAAAAAAGCTGCGATTAAAAAGGTTGTTAAGAGTGCGAACACGAACAATGCAGGCGAATTTTCAATTCCAGATTTTTTAACACATGAAGACTAATTAAAGATGAAGTGTCCTTATTGTGCATTTGATGAAAGTCGGGTTGTTGACTCTCGTCCCTGTGAAGAAGGTACCATGATCCGGAGACGCCGGGAGTGTACCAAATGTAATAAGCGTTTTACAACTTACGAACGGGTTGAAAACATCCCGCTTATTGTAGTAAAAAAGGGCGGTCAGCGAACCCCATTTGACAAAAATAAAATATTCAACGGAATGATTAAAGCTTGCGAAAAACGTCCAGTTTCCATTGATGCGATTAAAGAAGTTGTGGATGATCTTGAACGAAGCTTCTATCAAAGCGAAATGAAGGAAATCCCATCATCACTGATTGGTGAACAGGTAATGGCAGCATTGAAAACTCTGGATGAGGTGGCTTATGTTCGTTTTGCCTCAGTTTATCGCCAATTTAAAGATGTGACTTCGTTTCGTGATGAATTAGAACGGTTGATTTCAGAAAAACAAACCGAGGGAAATTCATGAAACAATATGAAAAAACGATAAAAACAGAAGAGATATACAATGGAAAAATCGTAAAACTTCGTGTTGATGATGTTGAACTTCCAGATGGCACTTTTTCAAAGCGGGAGATCGTCACCCATCAAGGGGCGGTTGCTGTTTTAGCGGTAAAAAATGGGCAGATGATTTTTGTGAAGCAATATCGGATTGCCAGTCAACGACTACTTACAGAGATTCCGGCCGGACTTTTAGAGTCGGGAGAAACCCCTGAGGAAGCGGCCATACGGGAATGCCGTGAAGAAATTGGATATCGACCGATTGACTTATTTAAGCTGGGAGAGTTTATCCCGACTCCGGGATACTGTTCGGAGAAGATTACTCTTTTTTGTGCGACAGATTTTTCCTGGGATCCCTTGGAAGAAGATAACGACGAATTTATCAGTGTGATTAAAATTCCTTTGCGGACGGCAAGAGCTCTTTTTATTAACGGAAAATTTATTGATGGAAAAACGGTGGCAGCTTTAGGTTATTATTTTACTATCACTACCAGAGATTTTTGTAAGAATAAATAATGTTCAATGAGAATAGATGGTTTATTTCGATGCAGGGCATTAGAATAAATCATCTATTTTATATTACAATGTGAAAGTTTTAATAAAGGAGATCGTAATGGAAAAGAATGATATAGCTTTTGGGCATGATACGGTAAAGTATGTGAATTCCATTGGAGCAGAAGGTTTGCAAACCGGCGCCTATAATGATTTAATAGTCAGAAAAAGCAATCGTCTGCTTCGATCAACAGCAGGAATATCAAAGGGAAAGGCTTCGGAAGTTTCGGATGAATGTGAAAGCTTACAAAGTTTAAATGAAACAAAGCCGAATTCCGGGGTGGCTAGATAATGTTTAATTTTTCTGCTGATTATTTTTACAGCTTATTGCTGAGCCTGCCCGGAATTCTGATTGCCATCAGTTTTCATGAAATGGCACATGCTTATGCTGCGGACGCAATGGGAGATCCAACCCCCAAAAATGCCGGGCGTTTGACGATCAATCCGTTAAAACATATTGATCCATTAGGCTTTATATCGATGTTGTTGTTTCGGTTCGGTTGGGCAAAAGCGGTTCCGGTGAATCCCAATAATTTTAAAGATCGAAAAAAGGGAATGATCGCCGTTGCATTATCCGGAGTGCTCACCAATTTACTCCTTGCTTTTTTAGGAATGGCAGCTTATTTAGCAGTCATTCCTCTGAACAATGAGATATTAATGACCATTTTGCAGTATATTTATATTTATAATATTGTTTTTGCCGTATTTAATATTATTCCTATTCCGCCACTGGATGGGTCGCAAATACTGGTATTGTTTTTGCCGCCTAAAGCATTGATGACCTATTATAAATATCAGCGTTATGGGATGATCGTGATTTTTGCTTTGGCGATAACCGGCTTGCTGGGAATCATCATCAATCCGGCTATTAATGGTATTGTGAGTCTGTTTTCAGCAATACTGCTGCCGATTTTCAATCTGTTCTGGTCTTAAACATGGGATATGCTGTTAGTTTAGAGGGCTTTGAAGGTCCTCTGGATTTATTAATCCATTTGATTCAAAAAAATAAAATTGATATCTATGATATTCCCATCGCGGCGATTACGAATCAGTATCTAGAACAAATTAAAACCTGGCAGGATATGGATATGGATGTAGCCAGTGACTTTATTGTTATGGCGGCCCGTCTTTTGGAGATCAAAGCCAGAGCACTGTTGCCTAAAAGAGCGGATCAAACAGAAGATGAAGAGGATATTCAGGCCAAGCTGGTCCGTCAGTTGATCGAATACAAAATCTTCAAAGAGATCAGTGCTTATTTTCAGACCCGTGAAAAACAAGAACTGGGTGCTATTTACCGAGATCCGGAGTACATTCCTCAGAACGAAGAAGAAGCGCCTTTAGAGATTGATCCGGTTGCTTTGGAACAATGTTTTAAACGCCTGCTATTTCAACAGGAAGAAGAACTTGAAGCCATAGCACCGCCACAAAAGATTATCAGGGAACTTTTTAGTATTGAAGAAAAAATTGCCGAAATAACGGGTGCTCTCATTCGCGCCGGCGAGGCCGGGGTTAGTTTTTCTGAATTGCTGCATCCGGATATTTCAAGGGAAGAGGTTGTTGTGACTTTGCTTTCGCTATTGGAAATGGTTAAAACCAGTGGTTTACGTCTTGTTCAAAATCGGGTATTTATCGATTTTCATATTGAAAAGGAGGTGGAAAATCATGGATAGTGATATGCTTGCAGGTGTGATTGAAGGGGTCCTTTTTGGAGCAGGAGAAAAGATTTCGTTAAGTGAATTATGTCAGTCTTTGGATAAAGCCGCAGCCGAAGTCCGCTTTGCAATTGAAATTCTAAAACAGGATTATCAGTCGAAGGCAAGGGGAATAAGAATTGTTCAAGTCAAAGATACCTATCAGCTTTCCACTAAACCAGAATATTATGGCTATATCAAAGAAATCACAAAGCATCAGGAAAAAACAGGTTTATCTCGAGCGGCATTGGAAACTTTGGCCATTATTGCCTACCGGCAACCGGTTACCCGGGTTGCCATTGATGACTTGCGTGGCGTGAGTTCAAGCAGTGCAATTCAACGGTTGCTGGATCGGGGACTTATCTGTGATGGTGGACGTCTTGAAGCTCCAGGACGGCCAATTCTTTATAAAACCACGAATGAGTTTTTAAAATCCATGGGATTTACAAATCTTAAAGAAATGCCCGAGTATGAAGTGTTTTCGCAGGGGAAACAAGAATCATTTAATTTGGAAATGATAAAAAACGAGTCTGAAAAAGAAATCTCACATGAAGAAATGCTGTCAGGATTATTAGAAAAATCCATTGCAGAAGATCGGCCAGTAGAGGCGGCACAATGAGAATTCAGAAATTTATGGCACAGTGCGGCGTTGCATCCCGAAGAAAATCAGAGGAATTAATTCAGCAGGGATTGGTACAGGTCAACGGAAAAGTGATTAAAGAACCAGGATTTCCAGTTGATCCGGAGCAGGATGAAATTATTGTTAAAGGAAATAAATTAACGGTAGCTTCTAAAATATATGTTATGGTCAATAAACCAAAAGGGGTTTTATCAACATCCGAAGATACCCATGGGCGTCAGCGGGTATTGGATTTGGTGCCAATTAAAGAGCGGCTTTACACGGTGGGTAGATTGGATATGGACACGGAAGGTTTGCTATTACTGACGAATGACGGCGATTTGACATTCTATTTAACCCATCCCAAGCATGAGTTTGCTAAAACTTATGTTGGTCTGGTCAGGGGATGCCCACAAAAAACGAGGCTGGCAGAATTCAGGCAGGGAATGGACATTGAAGATTATCATACCGCGCCGGCGTCGATAAAGATTCTAAAGCAGAATAAAGATACAACATTATTGGAAATGAAGATACATGAAGGTAAAAAACGCCAGATCAGAAAAATGTGTGCAGCAATGGGGCATCCAATTATTGATCTTAAACGTGTTGCAATGGGTAAAATAACATTGGGTGATTTAAAACCCGGTGATTGGCGTTTTTTAAAAAAAGACGAAATTACTTATTTAAAAGGAGATATAAAAATATGATAAAAATAGGATTCCCAAGAGATTTCAGTCAATTAAAAGTGCTTTTTCCGGAAAAAGAAAAAGAGCGAGATTTGTATATTGCTGCTGAGGATACGGAAACAGCTAAAATACTTGGAGCTATTCGCTTTTTCTACAAAGGAAACCAGGTGGACATTTTTGAAATGAAGATGCTTTATCAAGATGAACAATACATGGCGGTATTTGATGGTATGGTCAGAACACTGCTGGCTAAAATGGCTGAAGAGGGATGCACAACCGTCGTCATTCATGAGCTAAAAGGACAAACTGAAAAATATTTTATGGATCACGGATTTATTATAGAATCTGGTACCTATATTCACAAAAATTATCCAGCTGAATTTTTCAAACCCTGCCCCGGCTGCAGTGGAAAATAGATTCCTAAGGATGACATCAAAAAAACAATACTTAAAGCATTAAAACGAGGTAAGAAATGAAAGAAATTCCATGTGTAAAAGAAAGCAAAGATATATTTTCAACGATCAAACAGCTTTATCCGAATTTGAGTAAAAGCCATAAGCTGATCGCCGATTTTATGTTTAGTCATTATGAACGGGTTTCTGAAATGTCAGCTAGTAAGGTGGCAAAAGGTGTTGAGGTGAGTGAAGCAACAGTGGTTCGCTTTTCTATAGCTCTTGGATTTGAAGGATATCCAGAATTTCGAAGAGCATTAAAAAATGAATTAAACAGTAAACTTACAACCATTGAACGGATTAATATGACCCTTAGAAATGAAGAGAAGGATAAGGCTCTTCAGGAAACTGTTCATAATGTATTAAAAGCAGACATTGAAAATATTAATTCGACTTTTGAAGAATTTGATTATGGAAACTTTAAGTCATGCATCGATTTAATTTTGGAAGCACGAAAAGTTATTATAATCGGTTTTAGAACGACATCGCTTTTAACTGAACATCTGGGGTATTATCTCAACCTTATTTTAGATAATGTAAAGGTAGTGAACTACGGAGTTTCCGATATATATGAAGATTTAATCCGTCTGAATGAAAAAGATGTGGTCATTGCCATCAGTTTTCCAAGATACGCTCAGAAGACCTATGAAGCGGTCGAATTCCTTAAGGACAAGGGCATTAAAATCATTGCGATTTCAGATAATGAAAATGCGCCGATTAATGAATTCACGGAGTATCGGCTGATTGCTAAAAGTAATGTTTATTCTTTTGTGGATTCTCTGGTTGCACCGCTGTCTTTAATTAATGCATTGGTTATTTCGGTAGGGTTAAGAAATATTGGAAAAACAAAAGAGACATTCAATGCCCTTGAAGAAATATGGAGAGATCATTACATCTACACAGGAGATGAAGTGGAAAAAGAGTTCATGAAAGGACACGAAGACAACGATGAGTAAGATAGCAATAATTGGAGGCGGCCCGGGAGGGATGATGGCGGCAGTAGCTGCCGGAGACAAGGGACACCGTGTAGATTTATATGAAAGCAACGAAAAGCTAGGAAAAAAGCTCTATATCACAGGAAAAGGCCGGTGCAATCTGACCAATGCCATCGATATTGGTGATTATTTTGACAGCATTGTTCATAATCATCGCTTTTTATACAGTGCGCTTTATTCTTTCACCAATGAAGATTTTATGGCATTCATGGAAAAAAATAGCGTTCCTTTAAAAATTGAGCGCGGCGACCGAGTATTCCCGGTTTCGGATAAATCAAGTGATGTCATTTCTGGTTTCAAAACAGCTTTAAACAAAAATAAATGCAACGTATGTTTAAATAAAAAAGTAACCAATCTTTTAATTGAAGACGGTGTCTTAAAGGGGCTTGTTTTGGATGAAGGTAAAATAGGCTATTATGACGCGGTGATATTAGCCACAGGAGGAAAAAGCTATCCTTCCACTGGATCTGATGGCAATTTTTTTAAAGTTTTAAAAGCATGCGGACATCAGATCCGTTCACTGGCACCGGCCCTGGTTCCTGTCAATACGAAAGAAAACTGGCCTCGGGAGCTTCAAGGTCTATCACTGAAAAATGTGGTATTAACACTATCTAAAAAGACACCCAAAGGACAAAAAAAAATAAAATCCATCCTCGGAGAAATGTTGTTTACTCATTTTGGAATTTCCGGTCCTTTGGTGCTGTCGTTAAGCTCGTATATATCAGGAGACCCAAAAGACTATGTCCTGACCCTGGATTTAAAACCAGGGCTTAGCATTGAACAGATGGAAAATCGTATCCAGAGAGATTTTATAAAATATCAAAACAAAGATTTTGGGAATGCTTTAGGGGATTTGCTTCCTTCTAAAATGATTCCGGTTATGGTTGATCTTTCGGGAATTGATACAAGTCTTAAGGTTAATCAGATTACCAAAGAGCAACGGAAAAACCTGGTTCAGTGCTTTAAACAACTTAACATTTCGATTGCCGATCTTCGCGATTTCACGGAAGCGATTATTACTTCTGGCGGGGTTGATGTGAAAGAAGTGGATCCGGGAACGATGGAATCAAAAATAATTAAGAATCTTTATTTTGCCGGAGAAATGCTGGATGTAGATGCCTTAACCGGTGGATATAATATACAGATTGCTGTTTCCACAGGGTGGTTGGCCGGAAACTCGGTTGTCTAAAGAAGGGTTTGAATGAGGGAGAATAAAATGCAAATAGCTATTGATGGTCCGGCAGGAGCAGGAAAAAGCACGATCGCCAAAAAATTGGCGGCGGTCTACGGAATGACTTATCTCGATACCGGTGCGATGTATCGCTGTATTGCCCATTGTGTTTTAAATCAAGGCGATAATTTTGATAATACCGATGATATTATTCGGCTTGCAAAAGAGGCTGAGATCAGTTTCGATGGCGATCGGGTTTTCTGTAACAATAAAGAAGTAACTAAAGAAATACGGACACCATTGGTTTCCCGACATACTTCAGATGTTGCCCGCATTAAGGAAGTGCGGGAATTGTTGGTGATTCAACAGAGAAAATTTGCCAAAGACCATTCAGTTGTCATGGATGGCCGGGATATTGGATCGGTTGTCTTACCGGAAGCTGATTTCAAATTTTTTTTGGATGCTGATGTTCTGGAACGTGCCAGACGACGAAAAAAAGAGTTGGATGAAAGAGGCATCGTCAAGAATCTGGAAAATTTAAAAAATGAAATTCAGCAACGGGATGATAATGATCGGAACCGAACAGAGGGTCCATTGGTAAAAGTAAAAGATGCCATTGTGATTGATACTACCGGCAAAAGCATCAAAGAGGTGTGCGATATTATGAGAAGTTACATTGATGGAGTCAAAGCATGATTTATAAAATTAGCCGGGGTTTTGCGTATTTTCTTAGTGTGATTTTGTATCGAATCAACATTATCGGCAAAGAGAACATTCCTAAAACCGGAGGCGCATTGATTTGTCCCAATCATATCAGTAATATTGATCCGGTTGTGATTGCATTTGCTACGTCAAGGGCGGTTCATTATATGGCTAAGGTGGAACTTTTCAAGAATCGTATTCTAAATTGGTTCTTTCGTAAGGTGAATGCTTTTCCTGTGAATCGAGAAAAAGTGGGGATTGACACCATTAAAACTTCGCTAAAAATATTAAAAGACCAGGAGATCCTAGGAATATTTCCGGAAGGAACACGGGTGAAAGAGGGCGCGCGGATAAAGCCTGCGGCGGGATTTGTGGTATTTGCCATTAAGACGAAAACCCCCATCATTCCAGTAAGAATCCGAGGAGAATACGGCTTTCGCAAAAAGGTTGATGTTATTATCGGAGAACCTATTTATCTTGAGGAATATTATGGGAAAAAATTATCGGAAGAAGAAAATGAGAAATTGGCAGAAGAAGTTATGGATAAGATCTATAGTTTAGAATAATTCAGAGGACGATATGGAAATTATTGTTGCAGAAAAAGCAGGTTATTGTTTTGGAATCGAGAATGCCATGAAAATGGCAAAAGATACAATGCATTCTGGTCAGGACAAGATTTACTCGTTAGGACCAATCAGTCATAATCCCCAGGAAACACAGAGACTGACGGATCAGGGGATTATGATTATAAATGACGAAGATGTTGAAAAAATTAATTCTGGTTGTGTTATTTTACGTTCTCATGGGGTAGGAAAGAAAATAATCAAAGCTCTTGAAGAAAAAGAAATCCCGATCATCAATGCCACCTGCCCTTATGTCAGAGCGGTACAAAAAAAAGTTGAAACCTATTATGACGCTGGCTATAAAATTGTGATTGTTGGAAATAGTGATCATCCCGAGGTGATCGGTGCAAATGGTTGGTGCAATGATGAAGCATTAATAATTAATGATATAAAACATTTGGAAAATATTGAAGTTTATGATAGAATATGTATCGTGGCTCAGACCACCATTATTGAGTCCAGATTTAATAAAATCTGTGATGAAATTAGGTCAAGAGTCAATGAAGTCGTTATATTTAATACTATTTGCAGCGCCACAGCTGAAAGACAAGCGGCAGCGGCAAAAACTGCAAAAGAAGTAGAATATATGGTCGTAGTTGGAGGATATCACAGTTCTAATACGCAGAAACTTGTTGATATTTGTAAATCCTGCTGCGAAAATACTTGTCACATAGAAACCATCCGGGACTTAGATTTCGCTGAAGTAATGAAGTACCAGAAAATCGGTATTACGGCAGGAGCATCGACACCGGATTGGATCGTTAAGGAGGTACTGGAAGGTATGGAAGAGCAAAACAAAATTGCTGAGGAAAACGTGGTCGAAGTAGTGACGACCGAAGAACAGCCAACTGTTGCTGTTGAGGAAGTGGTTGAAGAAAAGGCCGCAGAAACCATTGAAAAGGACGAATATGATGATGCGAATTTTGATTTCGCAGCTGAAATTGAAGAATCATTAAAAACAATTCGTCGAGGCGCTGAAATCGAAGGCGAAGTTATTCATGTTGACGATGATGAGGTGATCTTAAATATTGGTTACAAAGCAGATGGTATTATCAAAAAGAATGATTTCACATGGAAAAGCGATGAGGTATTATCTGATCTTGCACAAATGGGAGATAAGATTTGGTGTATCGTTACTGATTTAAATGAAGGTTCAGGAAATGTGAAACTTTCAAAAATCAAATATGATAATCGACTGGTGCAAAAACAGTTAAGTGATGCCTTTGATAATAAAACTATTTTAGAAGGAACAGTAAAAGATATTTCTGGAAATGGATTAATTATTGATATTGGATTTACTGATATTTATATGCCGGCTTCTCAATATCATGTTCGTTACGTTAAGGATTTAAACACCCTTATTGGCGAAAAAGTAAAGGGTATTATCATTGACTATAACCCCAAACGTCGTCGTGCGATTCTTTCACAAAAAATTATTCTTGAAAAAGATATGAAAGATCGAAGAGAACAACTTAAAGAAACGAAGGAAAAACGTTTTGCCGAATTAAACGTTGATGATATCGTAAAAGGTGTGGTTAAAACGATCACTAATTTTGGAATTTTTGTTGATCTTGAAGGTATCGACGGTTTTGTACATCGTTCTGACTTGACTTGGGAAAAAATAAATGAACCTAAAGATATTATTGAAAAAGGTCAGGAAATTGAAGCCAAAGTCATTGCTAAAAATGAAGAAGACAAAAAAATAAAATTGAGTGTAAAAGCTTTATTGGATCGTCCTTGGGATGATTTTATTGCTAAATATCATGTCGATGATGAAGTCGAAGTTACGATTACCAATATTTTAGATTTCGGTGCATTTGCTGAAGTTATTCCTG
The DNA here is from genome assembly GCF_008086615.1 of Acetobacterium tundrae. Taxonomy (GTDB): domain Bacteria; phylum Bacillota; class Clostridia; order Eubacteriales; family Eubacteriaceae; genus Acetobacterium; species Acetobacterium tundrae. The sequence continues at coordinate 91,122 of NZ_RXYB01000003.1, read as the reverse complement.
GTGTGGAAGGATTAATTCATGTTTCCGAAATCAGCTATAACCGAGTAGAATCCGTTGCTTCAGTCTTAGCAACTGGAGATGTTTTAACCGTTAAAATCATCGGAATTAATGCTGAAAAAGAAAAAATCAGCTTAAGTAAAAAAGCAATGGAAGAAGCACCAGCTCGTCCAGCAGCTTCACAAAGAAGCAGCAGCACTAGTACAAGCAGTACTAGCAGCAACACAGGCAGCAGAGAAAGAAGCAACAGCAGTTACGGCGGCAGCGGTGGCGGAAATCGCCGACCACAAAGTCATAACAGCAATAACAATCGAAATAAAACTGTTTATGAAGAAACTGCAAATGTTACCCTTGGGGATGCTTTTGGCGATATGTTCAGCGGCCTTTTCGACGATGACGAAAAAACAGAAGAATAAAAAACTGTAATTTGAAAAGGTTCGTCTTTGGCGTTTGTCCAAAGACGGACCTTTTTTAAGTTCTTAAGAAAAAAATATTTTCAAAAAGCTATTGAAAAATATTTTTAAAGTGCTATAATAGTCATTAAATCCAGGTGGAATACTCGGAAATAATCGAGAGGGGTTGATCACTTGAGACTTTCAACAAAAGGAAGATATGGTGTGCTTGCTATGGTTGAGTTGGCACTTCAATATGGAAAGGGGCCGCTTTCCATTAAGGAAATTGCTGAAAGACAAAATTTTTCAGATTCCTATATGGAACAACTTTTTTCGGCATTGAAAATGGCTGGACTTGTTAAAAGTTTAAGAGGTGCTCATGGTGGGTATATACTTGCTAGAGATCCTAATGATATTATCGTCGGTGAAATCATTAGAGCACTTGAAGGCCCAATTGAATTGGCAGATTGTGTTAACGGAGATGAAGGCTTTACTTGTATAAAATCACCGGAATGCGTGACAAAAAGCCTTTGGAAAGACATTAATGACAGCATCAGCAATATAATTGATAATCGATCATTACAGGATTTATTGACTAAATAAATCATATGAAAGAGGTGTAGAATGAAACGAATATATTTGGATCATGCAGCAACAACACCGGTTGATCCGGAAGTTGTAGAAGTAATGATCCCCTATTTAACAGAAACTTTTGGAAATCCTTCATCGATATACGCTGAAGGACGAGCAGCAAAAAAAAGCATTGAAAAAGCACGCCAGCAAATTGCGACGGCCATTAATGCCGATTCACGGGAAATTTATTTCACTGCCAGTGGGTCGGAAGCCGATAATTGGGCTATAAAAGGCATAGCGATGAAGAACAAGGCAAAAGGGAAGCACATTATCACCTCGCAGATTGAGCATCATGCGGTTCTTCATAGCTGCGAATATCTGGAAAAACAGGGATTTGAAGTAACCTACCTGCCAGTTGACGAAGTTGGCCTGGTTTCCCTGGAAGATTTAAAGAATGCTATTCGTGATGATACGATTTTAGTATCCATCATGTTTGCGAACAACGAAATTGGAACCATTGAACCGATTAAAGAAATTGGAAAAATTGTTAAAGAAAAGGGAATTGTTTTTCATACCGATGCGGTTCAGGCCTTGGGAAATATTCCGGTTGATGTAAAGGATTTAAATGTTGATTTGCTCTCGCTCTCGGCTCATAAAATATATGGACCAAAAGGAATTGGCGTCCTTTATATTAAAAAAGGACTGCCCATTGATAATTTAATCCATGGCGGTGCGCAAGAGCGAAAAAAACGAGCAGGAACAGAAAATACTGCTGAAATTATGGCTTTTGGAAAAGCAGCAGAGCTCGCAAGTGAACATCTTGAAGAAAACATGACACATATGAAAACCCTGAGAGATCAGCTGATCGAAGGCGTGTTAGGAAAAATTCCGCTGGCTCGTCTAAATGGACATCCGGAAAAACGACTTCCCGGGAATGCGAATTTCTGTTTTGCTTATATTGAAGGTGAATCTATTTTATTGAGTCTTGATGTTATTGGAATTGCCGGATCCAGTGGCTCAGCTTGTACGTCAGGTTCATTAGATCCATCACATGTGCTTTTGGCGATTGGATTACCAGCAGGCGTTGCCCATGGGTCGCTAAGACTCACCATTGGGAAAAGTACAACCGCTGAGGATATCGATTACGTAGTGAACAATCTTGTTGAGATTATTCAACGATTAAGGGACATGTCCCCCATTGATGCGGATCATCCCATTGATGCTGCTGTTTTTGATAAAGTAGATCATCACCATCATTAATTCTAAAGGAGAATAAAAAATGGAATATACAGATGTAGTAATGGAAAACTTCACTTGCCCCAAAAATGTAGGTGAAATTGAAGATGCAAACGGCGTTGGCCAGGTTGGCAGCCCTGCCTGTGGGGACATTATGAAGATATTTCTTAAAATCAATGATGATGATATCATTGAAAATGCTTCATTTAAAACATTTGGCTGCGGCGCAGCGGTTGCCAGCAGCAGTATGGCAACCGAAATGATTATTGGAAAAAGCATCGAGGAAGCTGGAAAGTTGAAAAACTCAGATGTTGTTGATGCATTAGGGGGACTGCCGGATGTGAAAATTCACTGTTCAGTGTTGGCAGCTGAAGCGATACAGGCCGCCATCCAGGATTATAAAAATAAAAAAGCATAAGCTCGGGTAAATAAGACGTTGTTTCTATATAATGGAAACTGCGTCTTTGTTTTTTTTGAAAAAAGCGCATTGCCATTAAAAAAATAATAGTGTAAGATAAGAGGCATGACAGAAAAATGAAAGGAGCAAGGAATGAAGGCAAACATCTTACTGAATGTTGAGGTAGTTTCAAAAAAAAATGGGCGACGCCATGGTTTGGTAAAAAGCTTGGTGGTGGTGAACCACGTGGTAAAATACTTGGTGATTAATCCGGGCGGAATTTTAACAAAAGCTCAATTTTTCAAGCCGGAGAGTATCGTGGATGTTAATTATAAAAGACTGATCATAGAAAGCGATAAAGATATTATAAAAGTTAAAGGACAAAAGGTGAAAAACTATTTAGAAGAGGCTTTCCCTCTTATGGATTATCCAGTGGTCGATAAAAATGGCGAAGCTTTTGGGCGAATAGCAAATGCAACGATTGAAAAAGATTCATATAAAATCACAGAATATGAAGTCTCCCGAAGCTTATTTGATGATTTAGATCATGGGTTTGGAATAATCAACGCGTCTGAACTTATATATAAAGATCAAGTGCTCTGCTATGAAAAGGAAATGTTTGATCTGGGATTTAAAAACCAGGGAACTGGGATTGCAAATAAACTGCTGGGGGTAGAATAGATGCAGGATTTATCAGGTAGAAAGCGGTTATTAATTCTTAACTTAATCGTGCTGTTTATAATCGGCGCTATTATTTATTTTGTATGGCCTACTTTGGCAGGAATGTTTATGCCATTTCTGATTGCTATTATTCTCGCCTATTTATTAAATCCTTTAGTTAGATTCTTTGAACGAAAAGGGCTAAATCGAATTGTATCGGTTATCGTTGTTTTCTTGCTGGTATTAGCCATTGTGGTTGGAACATTATTGAGTTTTGTACCAACTCTTATTACCAGTATTACGGGAATGATCAGCAATATTCCAGATTTCATCAGTCAGATACAACAATATAACTCAGACATTTCAAATTATATTACGAAAATAAGCAACTCTGACATAGCAAAATATATAAATATTCAAGATGCATTGGGAAATGTAGTACAAGGATTTGGAACCGCACTTCAGCAGGTCAGTAATGCCCTTATTCAAAATAGCGGGCAGTTAATGAATATTATTATAGTGCCGCTGGTTACCATTTTTTTGCTGGTCGATAAAGAATTCTTTATTAAGGGTGTTATGTATTTGGTGCCCCTGCAATTTAGAAATAGTATTCTGAAAATGTGCTGTGATATTGATCTTGTTATTGGTGGCTTTATTAAAGGCCAGGGGCTCATATCCCTCTTAGTTGGTATTGTAACAGGTATTTGTGCGTTTGCATTAAACATTCCCTATGCCAGCATTATTGGTGTGGTCGCTGGTGTCACAACTATGGTTCCCTATTTTGGACCGGTTGTAGGAACCATTGTAATTATGCTGATGGTGTTGTTCACTGAACCGGCGATGATCATTCCCATGTTGATTGCCATTGGGGCTGTTCAAGTGGTGTGCGGTAATTTACTGGCGCCAGCGATTATGGCAGGAAATGTCGGCTTGCATCCGGTATTTATTATGTTTTCAATCTTTTTCTTTGGTGCTATGTTTGGAGGACTAGGAATGATTATGGCTGTTCCGATAGCGGGAACAATTAAGGTCGTTGGAGGATATGTTGTTTCAGTATTTGCATCCAGAGATGAAGCGGAATTAAAAAAGGATTGACATTTTTATATGAAATTAATATAATTAAATTTACAGGTTAATACTAAAATGCATGGAAAACGAATGCTCTAAAAAGATTATTTCAGAGAGAAGGACATTGCTGCAAGTCTTTTATAATGGATTTAAGGGTGCCGCGTTAGAGCAGCTGTTAAGAAATTTGAGATCATATTTCATTGAGTATTTTCAGTCGGGAAACCGTTATTTAATAAAGTGAGTTATGAGATTATCGTAGCTAATTTGGGTGGTACCGCGGATTATAACCGTCCCTTGCATGATTGCAGGGGATTTTTTGTTTGTCGATAAAATCGTCAGAGTACTTGGGGAGATATTAGAAAAGGAGAATAAATGAAACCACTGGGATTAAATGAAATTAGAGAAAAATATTTAAAATATTTTGAGGGAAAAGACCATTTGCGTTTAAAGAGCTTCCCTTTAGTACCAATTAATGATAAAAGTTTGCTGTTGATCAACTCGGGAATGGCGCCCATGAAACCATATTTCACCGGGGATGAAGTTCCACCCAGAAAAAGAGTGACAACTTGTCAGAAGTGTATTCGGACACCGGATATTGAGAACGTTGGAAAAACAGCGCGACATGGCACATTCTTTGAAATGCTGGGGAATTTTTCATTTGGCGATTATTTTAAGAAAGAAGCGATTCCCTGGGCTTGGGAATTCTGTACCGAAGTGATGGAAATCCCGGAAGATAAGATTTGGGTATCAATTTTCTTGGATGATGACGAAACTTATAATATTTGGACCCAGGTTGTGGGTGTTTCCAAAGATAGAATTGTAAGACTAGGTAAAGAAGATAATTTTTGGGAACATGGCTTAGGACCCTGCGGCCCCTGTTCGGAGCTTTACTTTGACCGAGGCGAAGAATATGGCTGTGACAGTCCCACTTGCGGTGTCGGTTGTGACTGCGATCGTTATGTTGAGTTCTGGAATTTAGTGTTTACTCAATTTGACAAAGACGAAGCGGGAAATTATAATTCTTTGGCAAAACCCAATATTGATACCGGAATGGGCTTGGAGCGATTGGCTGTTATTATGCAAAGCGTCGACAATATTTTTGAAGTTGACACAGTAGGTCATATTCTAAACTATATTTGTAAAATCGCCGGGGTAAAATACGGAGAAAATCCGGATGATGATGTATCCATTCGAGTCATCACCGACCATGTCAGAAGTGTAACCTTTATGATCGCCGATGGAGTGATGCCCGGGAATGAAGGACGCGGTTATGTGCTCAGACGATTACTGCGTCGGGCGATTCGTCATGGCAAGCTTTTGGGAATTAAAGATTTGTTTTTATTCGATGTCGCTAAAGAAGCGATACGAGTTTCTGAAGGGGCTTATCCTGAACTTAAAGAAAAACAGGATTTTATTCAAAAATTGATAAAAATTGAAGAAGAACGATTCAAGGAAACGATTGATCAGGGATTGTCGCTGCTAAATAAAGAAATTGACAAAGTCATTGAAACGGAAGAAAGTGTTTTCCCCGGTTTCGGAGCATTTAAACTCTATGACACCTATGGTTTTCCTTATGAGTTAACAAAGGAAATTGTTGAAGAACGAGGGCTTACGATTGTCGCAGAAGATTTTGAGAAAGAAATGCAGGCGCAACGGGAACGGGCCCGACAAGATCGAAAGAACAGTGATTTGGCCGTTTGGGCGGATGATCCATTTAACGAATTGGGATCCGAAGCCGTTGACACTTTTGTTGGATACAATAATTTGGTAACAGAGGGAACCATTCTTGGTTTATATGTAAATGGTGCATTGGTAGAAGCAGCCAATGAAGGAGATAAAGTTTTAATTCTTTTGGATCAAACTTCTTTCTATAGTGAAAGTGGTGGACAAACTGGGGATCAGGGAACCATCCAAAATGGAGATGGAATCATTGAAGTGATTGATTGTAAAAAGGGAAGTCTAAGCCGACATATTCACTCTGGAATTGTAAAATCAGGAAGCTTCAAAGTTGGGGAAACAGTTATCATGGAAGTTGATAAAAAATTAAGAGACGCTGTTCAGAGAAATCATACATCGACTCATTTGCTGCAAAAAGCCTTAAGAATGGTTTTGGGAGATCACGTCGAGCAAGCTGGTTCCTTTGTATCTCCAGATCGTTTGAGATTTGACTTCAATCATTTTCAGGCGATGACGAGGGAAGAAAAACGACAGGTTGAAGAAATTGTCAATACGGCTATTTTAGAAGCCTACGATGTTACAATTTTCGAAACGAATATTGATAAAGCCAAAGACTTCGGAGCGACAGCACTTTTTGGTGAAAAATACGGAGAAATTGTTCGGGTTGTTAAGGTTGGAGACTTCAGCACGGAACTCTGCGGAGGATGTCATATTACCAATTCTGCAAAGATTGGATCATTTAAGTTTCTTAGTGAGAGCGGAGTTGCTGCCGGCGTGCGTCGTATTGAAGGAGCAACCGGTTTTAATGCCCTGGAAGTGGTCGAGAAAATGGACGATACACTAACGGATGTTGCAAATCTCATGAAAACAAATCCCGATCAGCTGCTGGAAAAGGTGAGTGAGTTAGCTGAACTCAACAAACAAAAAGAACGAACCATTAATGAATTAAAACAAAAATTTGCCGGAAATATGATTATGGATATTCATCAGAAAATGATCGTCATCAACGGTGTTCAAGTAACCATTGCAGAAGTTGAACAAATGCCAATGGAAGAACTGCGAACCATCGGTGATTTGCTAAAAGACCGCATGGGTTCAGGTGTTGTCCTCCTTGGGAGTGTGCTGGATGGAAAAGTTAACTTTATTGCAACTGCGACAAACGATATTGTTAAACGGGGCTTCCATGCTGGCAAAGTCATCAAAGAGGTGGCGACAGTTGCCGGCGGTGGTGGCGGCGGGAGGCCTGATATGGCGCAAGCTGGGGGGAAACTTCCAGAAAAGCTGACAGAATCTCTTTCAAAGGGAGAGACGTGTATTCGGGGGCAGTTGAATTAATTTGTTAAGAATATCAAAAATTATGTCATTTAACTTGTAATTTATTTAGCTTTGGGTTAAAATGATAGCAAGTTGATTGTGAAGGAGGTCAGATGACAATGGGAGAAAATACGGTGATTGATCGGGGAACCATTATGTTTGAGGTCGATAACGAAAAGTCTCAAACGATCGATGATGTGATGAGAAATGTGCATAAAGCTTTAGTTGAAAAGGGGTATAACCCCGTCAATCAAATTGTAGGCTATGTCATGTCAGGAGATCCGACCTATATCACAAGTCATAGAGAAGCACGTAATGCCATACAGAAAATTGAACGGGACGAGTTGCTTGAAGAACTTGTGCGTCGTTATTTAAACAGTATTTAGTAGGCTAGTAAACAGGGCTGTCTCAATAAGTGAGGCAGTCCTGTTTTGATTTCGGCGAAGTCAGTCGCCAAATAATGCGGGCTTGCGAAGCGCCGAGAAACTTGGGGAAAGAGTTCCTCGGAATTATGAAACAAGGTAGAACATGAAAAAAAATACATTGGGCAATACCGGAATCAGGGTATCTCGGATGTGCTTTGGCAGTTTGACCATTGGACCCACTCAAAAGAACAAATCATTGACAGAAAGTAAAGAAATTATCGCGGCTGCTTTGGATCATGGCGTTGATTTTTTTGATACCGCAGATTTATATAATAACTATGATCATCTGAGACAGGCAATTGATATAAAAAGAGATGTCGTCATCAGTACAAAATCTTATGATTATACCGCTGAAGGTGTAAAAAAAAGTCTGCATCGGGCATTGACAGAATTAGGCCGTGACTATGTGGATCTTTATTTGCTTCATGAACAGGAAAGTCGCCTAACCATTGAAGGTCATTGGGAGGCAATTGAACAGTTAATCAAGTTTAAAGAGGCTGGAGTTGTCAGAGCCATTGGCATTTCCACTCATCGAATAGAAGGGGTTATCGGGGCCACGCTTTTTCCGGAGTTAGATGTGATTCATCCCCTGATTAATTTAACTGGGATTGGAATTGAAGACGGAACTCCTCAGGAGATGGTAGCAGCTATTCATGAAGCCAAAATGATGGGCAAAGGCATTTATGCCATGAAGCCGTTGGGCGGCGGTAATTTGCTTGCTCAAAAACAGGCTTGCTTCGATTTTATTTTTGGTTTGGATGATTTGGATGCGATTGCCATTGGTGTTCAGTCTGTTGATGAAGTTTTATATGATGTAAAGAAATTCAATAGAGAAACAATTCCTGAAGAATTGGAATTGGCAGTTGCCGGATCTTCAAAGGCCATTCATATCAGTGATTGGTGTGAAGGATGCGGAGAATGTGCTAAGCATTGCGGTCCCAAGGCGATAACAATTGTTGATGGCAAAGCTGCGATTGATAATGAAAAGTGTATTCTTTGTTGTTATTGCAGTACCTACTGCAAGCTTTTTTGCATAAAGGTGATTTAACAATCATACATAAAATAGATAGGATAATATATGGAGCGAATTTTAGGATTAGATGTTGGGGATAAGCGGATCGGAGTTGCGGTGACGGATCCTTTGCAAATTACGGCACAAGGTGTCGCTACGGTAAAGAGAAAGACACGAGATGACGATTTGGAAGCTTTTCGACAGCTTATTGAAAAATATGAAATAAAAAAAGTAGTCGCTGGTTTGCCACTGAATATGGATGGATCAGAATCTGCTCAAACAAGAAAAACAGTGAATTTTTGTCAGTTTATTAAAAAAAGACTGGATATCGAAATCATTTATATTGATGAACGTTTGACATCTTCATGGTCGGAAAAAATATTGATTGAGGGAAATGTATCGCGGGAAAACCGAAAAGAGTATATCGATATGTTGGCAGCCCAAATGATTTTACAATCCTATATGGATCGGCCCGTCAAATAAAAAATAATCAAAATAATGGATTTTTTAAGGTTGAAACGGTATAATCATAAGATTATGAGCGAAAAAACTTGAAAGAGAAACGAATATGGAAGAAAAAGTAATAATAGTAGATGAAACGGGTGTTGAAAAAGAATTTGAGTTAGTTGTCAGTTTTGACATTGAGGATAAAACCTATGTATTGGTATCTGAAAATGAAGAAAGCGACGATGTTTACGCCTTTATTAAAGCAGATCGTTTAATACCGGTGGAAGACGACGCAGAATTAGCGTTAATAGAAGCAAAATATGACGAGATCATGGAAATAGATGATCATGACGACGAGGCAAATGTTATATCATTGGCGGATGATACCGGCGTTGTAAAGGATTTTGATATTATTGCGAGCCTTGATGTTCAGGAAAAAAAATATCTGTTGCTTGCAGAAAATGAAGATGTGTGTCCGTTTTTTGTAACGGAAGATGGAGAAGGGCTGATGCCTGTGGAAGATGAGGCGGAATTTGCCTTGGTTCTAGAAGCTTATGAAGAATTAATAGAAATAAATAAATTAAAAGAGGTGCAGAAATGAAGGAAAAAGTAACATTAGTAGACATGGAAGAAGAAACAATCAGTTTAATTGATGATGAGGGTAATGAAAAAGATTACGAAGTTGTTATCCGGTTTGACATTGAAGACAAAGAATATGTATTGTTATCTGAAGATGAAGAAAGCGACGATGTTTATGCCTTTTTAATCACTGAAGATGAAGAGGGCCAAGTATTGATGCAAGTGGAAGATGAAGCGGAATTTGCTTTAGTTGCAGAAGCTTACGATGAGCTGATGGATGAGATGGACGAAGAAGATGACGAAGACGAAGGTAAAACTGAGTAAATTTCCAATTAGTTAATGGAGTATCTCTCAGCCGCCCCAATCGTTTTGTTGCGGGAGTAATGATTAATCAAGAAGCGATCATCGCTCATGTGCCAAATACTGGCCGCATGAGCGAGCTTCTTAACCCAGGTGTTCGGGTTGTGCTGGCATGGAATCCGGCACCTCATCGAAAGACGAATTATACCCTTATTCTTGTCGAAAAGAATGGACGATGGGTAGGCATTCAGTCGATCCTGTAAATAAAATAATGGATCCAAAATTTGCGAGTTTATTGGGTCAATGTCATAGTCTGGGAATGGACATCCGTGCGCTTTCCTGTGATATTGATGGAGTAAACATAGAAATAATCGGAGAATTGCCTGCAAATATTTTATCAGAAGAAAAGGTAAAAGAGGTGTGAATACCATGAATGATTTAACTCAAATTGTGGATGCACTCAGAAAAAGAGGAAATAAAGTAACCCCTCAACGTCTTACGACTATTGAGGTTCTTCTGTCCATGGGACAACAGCACTTTAGTGTTGAAGAATTGTTCCAAGGTGTTAAACAGCGCAATCTGGATGTAGGAATGTCGACCATTTATCGAACGGTGCAAATATTAGAAGAAATGGGATTCATTACTAAAAGAAATTTTGATGATGGCTTTGCTCGCTATGAATTATGCGAGTTGGATGAAAAACACTGGCATCATCACATAATTTGTTTGAAATGTGGAAAGGTTATTGAAATGCAAGACGATTTCCTGGAAACTCTCGAAAAAGAAATAGAAGAAAAGAAAGAATTTATTATAATTAATCATGAACTTAAGGTGTACGGATACTGTTCAGATTGTTATAAAATTATGAAAGGAGAAAAATTTGACTGAAAACAACAACATAATAACAACGGAGACCCAACGAGTTGAAAGTCGTTCGAAACAGAAAAGAAGGCCTCAGGCTAAAAAGAACAAAGATAAGCTGAGGTTGATACCATTAGGAGGTCTCGGCGAAATCGGGAAAAACCTCACGGTATTCGAATATAAGGATGACATCATTCTGGTAGACTGTGGCTTGAAGTTCCCGGATGATTCAATGTTTGGCATCGATATTGTCTTACCAGATTTTACTTATATTTTGGAGAATAAAGATAAAGTAAGAGGGGTTTTCATCACCCATGGTCATGAAGATCATATTGGGGGACTTGTTTATCTTTTGAAAAAAATAAACATTCCCATTTACGCAACCAAATTCACCATGGGACTGATTGATAAAAAACTCAAGGAACATGGATTGTTAACAAAAACGGAAAGAATTATTGTCAAACCAAAAGAACGTATTGACGTTGGCGAATTTAACGTTGAGTTTATTCGGGTTAATCATAGTATTGCAGATGCAGTTGGACTTTGTATCAAATGTCCGGCCGCAACGGTTGTTCATACGGGAGACTTTAAAATTGACTATCATCCAATCGGAGGCGAAGTAATCGACTTGCAGCGATTTGCTAAAATTGGATCTCAAGGAGTCGATCTGCTTATGTCGGATAGTACAAACGTCGAAGGGGCAGGATTTACGCCGTCGGAAAGTACCGTCGGACCAACCCTATACAACCTTTTTAGAGGAGCACCCGGAAGAATCATTGTCACTTCATTTGCTTCAAATGTTCATCGAATCCAGCAAATCATCGATGCCGCAGTGGAATATAACCGTAAGGTTATTATTTGCGGAAGAAGTATGGAAAATGTGACTGAAGTAGCGATGGATCTTGGCTATTTAAATGTTCCACCAAATGTACTGATTGAACTTAAAGATATCAAAAAATACAAAGAAAAAGAATTGGCTATTATCACCACAGGAAGTCAGGGTGAACCCATGGCGGCGCTTGGTCGAATGGCATTAGGTGAACATCGTCACTTAAAGATCCAAAAAGGAGATATGGTTATTATTTCTGCTTCTCCGGTACCAGGAAATGAAAAAATGGTTTCAGAAGTTATCAATAAATTGGTCGAGTTAGGATCAGATGTTGTCTATGGACGCTTTGCCGAAATTCATGTTTCCGGACATGCAAAACAGGAAGAATTAAAACTGATGATTACATTAGTTAAACCAAAGCATTTTCTGCCTATTCATGGGGAAAGTCGGATGCTGATGAAACATGCGGAATTAGCTCATAATGTGGGGATGAAAAAAGACAATACGTTTATCGGAGAAAATGGCAATATTTTTGAAATTGACAAACGAAGTGTTCAGGTAGTGGGAAAAACCCAGGCAGAAGCTATTCTAGTTGATGGTCTTGGGGTTGGAGACATCGGTAATATTGTCCTTAACGACCGAAAGCGTTTATCAGAAGATGGTCTCTTTATTGTGGTTTGTACCATGCACAAGGGAAAAGCTATTTCAGGACCGGATATTATTTCCCGGGGATTTGTTTATGTAAGAGAATCGGAAGACCTCATTAATGACGCCCGAGAAGAAGTAAAAAAAGCCTTGTTGTCTTGTGAAAATAAGGGGATTGTCGATTGGAATTCAATAAAAAATGTAATACGAGAAGCCCTATTTAAATTTCTTTATGAAAAGACACAAAGAAAACCAATGATACTACCCATTCTAATGGAAGTATAGATTTTAAAAAATTAGGAGAGAAGCATGAATGTATATGATGAAGCTAATAATTTAGCAAAAGCACTTAAAGAATCGACTGAATATAAAAATTTCTTAGCGGCTAAAGAGAAACTGGAAAAAGAACCTGAAAAATTTGAAATGACCAAGGATTATATTCGCAAGCAAATGGAAGTTCAGTCCATGCAGATGATGGGCCAAGAAATTCCAGAGGAACAAATCAGCTCTTATAATACACTTGCAAACACGATTATGGGAATGCCTGAAATCGCCGAATTTTTCCAAACGCAAATGTATTTTTCCGTTATTTTCCAGGATATCACGGACATTATTGCCAAAGCTGTTGACTTGGACATGGGACTTTTCGAGTCTGAAGAGGGTTGCTAGGCTTAGATATTTATTTAAATAGAAGTATTTCAAGAGAATATAGGTACCCACTTTTATCAGAGGTCCTATATTCTTTTTTATAGTTTTTCAAATTAAATGAAAGGATGGTGAATTATGAGAAGGAAAGAGCAAGCCGAATCAAAATTGCCAGGCCAGCCACCCTCCCCCAAAAGAGGAAAATTATTTGCTGTTATTCTTTTATTATTGGTTGTTTTTGGCTCTACCGCAGTGTTTAGCTTCAATTATTTTATGAATGAAATATTAAAACCGGTTGGAGCTGGGGATTTTGTCTATGTTCGAATTGAAGAAGGCGCCGTGGTTAGTGAGGTCGCAGATCTTTTAAAAAAAGACCATTTAATTAAGGATGCCCTGGCATTTGAGGTTTTAGCCAAAAACAAAAATCTGACGGACCAGATTCAGTCAGGCTATTATGCATTCAGTCCCAGTGAATCCGCTGAGCAAATACTGGAAAGATTGGTTGCGGGAGACGTTTATGATTCGGCAGTGACGATTCCCGAAGGGGAAAACATTGAAGAAATCGCGACAATTTTAGAAGAGAACCATGTTTGTGATAGGGATGCATTTATAGCGGAAACAAAAAAAGTGGCTGAGTACCAAAAAAAATATCCGATTTTGAGCAGCATTCCTTTAGAAACCAGGGATGGTGTAAGTCGAACGCTGGAAGGCTATCTTTTCCCTGATACCTACAGCTTTACACCTGACTCCGATCCATCAGCTGTGGTTGACGCAATGCTCGATCGTTTCGTAGAGGTCTATGATCAAGATTATTTAAACCGAACGACAGAAATGGGAAAAACTGTAGATCAGATCGTCATCATGTCATCGATTGTAGAATTGGAAACAAAGTACGTTGAAGATAAGGCTAACGTAGCCAGTGTCTTTTATAATCGCATCGCGGCCAATATGCCGCTGCAATCAGATATTACCGTCGATTACGCCCGCGGCGAAAAGACGGCGGTGTTGACGTCTGCGGAAACGCAGTTTCCATCGCCATACAATACTTATACTAATTTGGGATTGCCGTTTGGACCGATCTGTTCTTTCGGAAAAACCTCTCTGGAAGCGGCATTATATCCTGCGACGACAAAGTATTTATATTTTGTAGCCGATATGACATCTGGTAAAATTTATTTTAATGAAACCTATGAAGAACATTTAGTCGATGTGGAAACATATCTAGGTGGAACAAACTAAAAAAAGAATGAAGGCATTAAATTGAGTGAAATTGTTCAAGATTACATTGAAGACTACATCAGAGGTTTGATCCCTCTCGGCAGTCCAGAAATAGAAGAGTTTAGAATACGGGCCGAAAATGAAGAAGTCCCCATTATTCATAAAGAAGTGCAAAAACATATTGAAATGTTGATTCATGCCAATAAGATACAATCAGTTTTGGAAGTTGGCACAGCGGTCGGTTACTCATCCTCCATTTTTGCTCTGGCGATGGGACCTCATGGGCATGTAGACACCATTGAACGCAGTCTAAAAATGATCGTTCAGGCGGATGAAAACATCAGCGCATTGGGGCTAAAAAAGCAGATTAATATTTTGATTGGCGATGCCCAGGAAAAAGTGGAAGAATTAACAAAAACTTATGATATGATTTTTTTAGATGGTGCAAAAGGTCATTATATTCATCTCCTCGACCATTGCCTGCGATGCTTAAAACCAGGAGGAATGTTGGTTTCAGATAATGTATTGTTTAAGGGAATGATTGCTTCAGATGATCTGGTGGTGCGTCGAAAAATAACCATCGTCAAACGGATGCGAAAATATTTAGAAGTTATATCCAATCATCCGCAGCTGATCACCAGTGTTTTACCTCTTGGGGATGGACTGGCTGTTAGCTGGAAGAAAGATGAGCTTGACTTGAACGGAGAAAACCCATGAAAAAACCGGAACTTTTAGCACCAGCAGGAAATTTTGAAAAGCTGAAATATGCTCTTCATTATGGTGCGGATGCGGTGTATTGTGCAGGAAAAAAATTTGGCTTGCGGGCTAAGGCCGATAATTTCGATGATCTTGCCCTAAAGGAATCCGTTGAGTACGTCCATAGCCGGGGGAAAAAAATATTTATAACCCTCAACATCATTCCTCAGAATGAAGATCTTGAGGGACTGCCGGAATATGCCAGAGAGCTCTCAGCACTGTCAATAGACGAAGTGATTGTTGCCGATCCCGGCGTATTTTCAATTATTCAAGAGGTCGCGCCGGAGCTGAAAATATCAATGAGCACCCAGGCGAACAACACGAACTGGCGAAGTGTGGCATTCTGGCAGGCCCAGGGTGCCAAGCGAGTGGTTTTAGCCAGGGAGCTGGGAATAAATGAAATAAAGGAAATTCGGGAAAAAGTCGATCCGGATATGGAAATAGAAACATTTGTCCATGGCGCCATGTGTATATCGTATTCCGGTCGCTGTCTGCTCAGCCATTACATGACAGGCCGGAACTCAAACAAAGGGGATTGCGCTCAACCTTGCCGATGGAAATATAAATTGATTGAAGAAACAAGGCCTAATGAAGAGTTTGGCATAGAAGAAGATGAAAGTGGCTCTTTTATTTTCAATTCAAAAGATTTATGTTTAATCAATGAGATACCGCAATTAATGGCGGCAGGAGTGGATTGCTTTAAAATAGAGGGGCGAATGAAAAGCCTTTATTATGTGGCGACGGTGGTATCCGCCTATCGCAGTGCGATTGATTTTTATTATGATCACCCGGAAGCAACGAAACCGGATAAAGACTATTATGAAGAGCTGACAAAAGTGAGCCATCGCAATTATACAACCGGATTTTTTTACGGAAAAACAACTGCTGAGGATCAGAACTACGGTACCAGCAGTTATACCAGAAATTACGATTTCGTCGGCCTGGTATTGGAATATGATGAAAAAACAAAAATGGCTCTGATTGAACAGCGCAACAAGATTTCTCAGGGAGATGAGATTGAAGTCATGATTCCGGGAAAAGGATATTTCATACAAAAAGCCAATCTGATAGTGGATCAGTCTGGCGAAGCCATTGATTCAACGCCACATCCTAAAATGGTTTATCGCCTGAAAATGGATAAACCGGTAAGCCCGATGGATATCTTAAGAAAAAAAGAACTTTGATTCTGACAAATTTTAAACCGCTGCATGTTCTTCTTGAAGATATGGGCGGTTTTTAATTTTGAAAGCTATTTAATATGATTGAGATTGACGACTGACAAAGCTCGTCTTATACTGAAACAATTAAAAAAGTTACCGGAGGAGAATCATGTCAACAACACATAATGAAGCAAATATTGGCGAAATTGCAAAAACGGTTTTAATGCCTGGCGATCCCTTAAGGGCAAAATATATCGCAGAAACGTTTTTAGATCATTCGTTTCAGTTTAACACGGTGCGAAATATGTTTGGGTATACGGGATTTTATCAGGGACAGAAGATCAGTGTGATGGGCTCCGGCATGGGGATGCCATCCATCGGTATTTATTCCTATGAGCTGTTTCACTGCTATGATGTTGACCAGATTATTCGCATTGGAAGCGCCGGTTCCTATATTAAAGATCTAAACGTCTATGATTTGGTGCTGGCAGAAAGTGCCTGGAGCGAATCCACCTATGCAAAGGTACAAAACGGATGCGAGGCAGGGGTCTTATATTCGGATAAAGAGCTGAATGCAGTGGTTGTTGAGGCGGCAGAAAGCCGGGGATATCCTCTGAATAAAGGTCGAATTCATTCTTCAGATGTTTTTTATTGTGCACCGGAAATGGAGGTTCCCCAAACACTTTATGCTGAACGGGCCTGTATTTGTGTGGAAATGGAAAGCTTTGCGCTTTTCCATAACGCCAATTTCACCGGGAAAAAGGCCACGAGTCTGTTAACCATCAGTGACAATCTTATTACCCATGAGGAAACCAGTCCAAAGGAGCGGGAAAAATCTTTTGTGCGAATGATGGAGATTGGTTTAGACGCCGCAAGTGCTTGTGAAGTTGAAAACTGAAGCGTATAATTGAATTATTATTAGAAAAATTTATTAAATTGGAGGAAGTATGAGAATATATATAGCCGCTTCATGGAAACATCAGCATGCTGTTGAAATGTTAACTGACCTTTTAGAAAGTCGGGGACACACGATTTTATCCTGGATCCGGGAAGGACGGCCGGAAGAAGCTTTCTTATCCCAAAAGGAGCTTGCTCACTTTATTGAGTCTGCTGAGGGAGAACGCGTTTTTGAGTTCTGTATTTCTTCAGTGACCAGTGCGGACTTAATCATTTATCTGGGAGCATCGGGATGTGATGCCTGGGCCGAAGTCGGAACAGCTTACGGAAGCAAAATTCCGATTCTGGGACTCATGGCAAAATCAGAACAGGTTGGTATTATGCGTCACATGATTAAAAATTGGTACGGTTCGATTTCTGACTTATTAGAAGCTGTTGATGTCATCAAATAAAAAATCGATAATAGTGTGTTATCAATCGTAAAAGATATTCTAAAGCTTCGGCATTTGCCGGAGCTTTTTCAGATCTATACAAGCTAATTATTCTGTGGGATAATGATAAAAAACGGAACAATAAATAGGGAGCAGCTTATGAAAATATTGCATACCGCCGATTGGCATCTGGGAAAAAATATCGAAGGGCATAGTCGTATGGATGAGCAGCAATGCTTTCTTAATGACTTCGTGGAAATTGTCGAAAAAGAAAACATTGATTTGATCATCCTGGCCGGAGATGTATATGACAGCTATAACCCGCCGGCACGGGCTGAGCAGATGTTTTACGAGACACTTAAGCGCCTGTCAAAAAATGGCGAAAGAATGACGGTTGTCATTGCCGGGAATCATGATAATCCCCAACGGCTTGAAGCGCCTGGCCCGCTGGCCAGAGATCACGGGATCCTGATGGCAGGGCTCCCCAAAACCATCATTGAAAAAGGTGCCTATGGAAAACACCAGGTGGTGGATTCAGGAGAAGGCTTTGTTGAAATTGAAATAAACGGGGAAAAAGCGGTTATTTTATTGTTGCCCTATCCCAGTGAAAAACGGCTTAACGAAGTGCTCTATGATGTGGCTTCCGATGATGAAGAGAATAAAAAGTCATATGGCGATCGGATTTTTTCATATTTCAATCAGCTTCAAACCCATTTTAGAAAAGATACGATCAATTTGGTTGTTTCGCATATTTTTGCAATGAACAGCGTGGAAAGCGGCTCGGAACGAAGCATTCAGCTGGGGGGCACTTATATCGTGGATGGAAATTGCTTCCCTGAAAAGACCCATTATATCGCATTGGGACATATCCATAAACCACAGGTCGTTTCTGGCACTGGAAAACGCGGGTACTACGCCGGTTCGCCTCTCCACTTCAATCGCCGGGAGATTGCCTATGGGAAAAAATGCATGGTGGTAGAGCTTGAAGTTGAAAATGAAATCACCATCAAGAATGAGATTAGGGAGATCGAATTAAAAGTATATAAACCCATTGAAGTATGGCAATGCCAAAACATTGAAGCAGCGATAAAAAAATGCTGTGAAAATGGGGAGCGATCCTGTTGGGTCTATTTGGAAATTGAAACCGACCGATACATTCGCGAGGATGAGATAAAAAAGATGAAAGAATACAAGGCTGATATTCTGGAAGTCATTCCAAAGCTGACTACCATTTTTACCGAAGCGCGATTGGAAAAATTAACGGATCAGTCCTTCGGTGATGTGTTTAAAGAATTCTACCGCAGGGAGCGGGGCGCTGAAGCTGATGAAGAGGTCTTGGACCTGGTTCTGTCACTATTTGAAGAGGAGGAAAACCGATGAGACCGGTTTCGCTAAAAATAAAAGGCATCAACAGCTTTGTGGAAGAACAGACCATTGATTTTGAAACCCTGACTCAGGGCGGTTTGTTTGGCATCTTTGGACCTACCGGCAGTGGTAAATCAACGATACTGGATGGAATTACCCTGGCACTCTATGGAAAAATATCCCGAAATAGCAGCAATTACATTAATGTGAATGAAGAAAAAGCAAGTGTCGTGTTTGAGTTCACTATCTCTGGACAGAAACTTAAAAACTACTGCGTCAGCCGGGAATTTGTACGAAGCAAAGAAGGGGGCATCAATCAGGGGAAATGTCAGCTGGTGGAGCTGCTTCTGGAAGCACCCGAAATTCTGGCAGACAAGCCCACAGAGGTGACAAAACAATGTGAAGAGATCATCGGACTGAATCTCACGGATTTCACGAGAACCGTGGTATTGCCCCAGGGAAAATTCAGTGATTTTCTGAAACTGGAAGGAAGACCGCGACGGGAAATGCTGGAACGGCTATTTAATTTGTCGAAATACGGAGATAATCTGACCGATCGGTTAAAGGCTGAAAAGAGTCAAGAAAGCGAGAATCTTCATCAGGTGGAAGGACGAATCAGTGTCTATGAAGGCATTTCTGGGGAAGTGCGAAATCAAAAAAAGGCTGAGTATGATACAAATCGTCAGGCGTTGGAAAAAGAACTTGAGATATTTAAAACAATAGAGAAAGAACGGGATGAAGCAGAAAGACTGTGGGCATTTCAACAGGAATTGAATGCTGCGCTGGAAGCCGAAAAGGGATTGCAGGACAGCAAGACAGAAATTGAAGAAAAAGAAAGAAAACTGGATCAGGGAAAAAAGGCAGAGTCCATCCGGATGACCATATCGGATATGGAAATCCTGATGAATCAAATCACTGAAGTGGATGCACAGTTAAAAGTCAACGAAGCAGAACGGATGAAACTCTTTTGTGAAAAAGAGACGGTTGAAAAAGACTGGGAAGCCATCGATGAAGAAAAAAACAACAAACTTTTCCAATACCAGAATCAGCTTTCAAAAGTGGAAGATGCCATTCTTTTAGAACAACAGCAAAAGTTACTGGATGAGCAAATAAAACAAATTAAGAACACCAACAACCAATGTTTCCGCCAATACGAAGATTACAAAAAAGAGATTAGTGAGATCCAGGAAAGTTTAGTTGAAAAGAAAAAAATACTTTCTGAAAATGAGACGGAAGAAATATCTCTTCGTGTCGATGCATCATATCGAGATAGCATTAACAAAGGGGTAAAAGACGCCGAAAGAGCAGAAAAACTAAAAGATGAATTTAACCAAAAGGATGAACGGATAAACAACAACAGAAGCCTGATCCAAAAACTTGTCGGTGCGGGCGACGTGCTGAAAGTAAAAAAAGAAGCACTTGAAATGACTGTAAAAGAACAACAGCATAAGCTGAAAAATCTGATCAAAGATCAACCCACCACTAGTGGCGAACTGCAGAAATTGGGAGAACAAACCCGGGAAATTGAAAACTTGTGGACAAGGAATCAAACATTGTCTGAGAACATCCAGATGCTGCAATCGGAAATAAAATGTCTGGAAGTCGAAATTGACGGCAAAAACAAAGTGAAGGATGAGTTGTCAAAAATCTGTGAGACGACAAGAAAAAGCTTGCGGCAACTTGAAAATGAAAACATCGGCCGGGAGCTTCGAAATCAATTGGCTTCAGGCGAACCCTGTCCGGTTTGTGGATCTAAAAACCATCCCTTGAAGTTTTCGGATGAGCAGGGAAAAGATTTAAGCGAGAAAATCCAAAAGCTGGAAGAAGAACTGGCTCATAAGGAAAAAGAATTGAGCCAATTTACAGAAGAAATATCCCAGTCAAGAGGAAGACTTTCTGCAGAAACCAACAACCTTCACACAAAAGAAATCCAGAAAGAAGAACTCAATACCATTGTAAAAGAAAAGAAGATAATGCTTCAGAATCCGGAAGAATTAACAGAGCAACTAAAAAAATTGACGATGGAGCTGGAAACCTGGGAATTATTAAAAACGGAAGCTGAAAATCAGAAGAATCTACAGAACCAGGAATTACTGGTAATTATCGGAGATCTGAAAGAGAAAACAGCGGAAATAAAATCGCTGGAGGGTCAGACCGAAGAATATGCAGCAGAGAGCAGACAGAAAAAAGAGGAATGGAAAGCGCTAAAAGCTGATTTGAAAAAACTAAGCACCAAAACAGCGGTCACCGATTTTTTCAGTGAAAATATGAGACTGACTAAGATGACGATGCGTCAGAATGAAATTCTTATCAAACTGAAGAATCAGCGGAAAGCGCTGGAGACAGATCAGAACAAAAAAGACGGCCTGAATGAAAAATGCAGTGCTCTGGAAATTCAAATGCGGGAGTCGATGGCCGCTTGTGATGAAAAGAAAAAACAGCGAGAAGAAAAGCGAATAGCGATCATCGATAAAGTCGGTGCGGATGCAGTCCCGGAACTTCTCAGCGGGCAGAAAAAATACAAAGATGAAATCAACCGGATCAATACTGCCTGGAGCGAACTGAAGGAAAAATCAGGGAAAATTCAAAAGTCTTATGAAATCGTTAAAGAAAGCGTTAGCGCCCTGACCGTTAAACTGGAAACCCTGGAAAAACAAAATGAAACCGTTAAGAAATCGATGGATAAGCAATTGACCATTTTAGGGTTTAAGGATGTGGCAGAGGTAATTAATGCCTATCTGATGCCGGAAACCATGAAAAACGAACAGGAGCTTATCAAAAAATATCGTGAAGATTGTGTGAAAGTGAAAGGGACCATTGAGGGATTAAATAAAAAAATCAATGGAAACCTCATTGACGCTGAGGCATACGAGACGACTAACAATAATTATAAACGGGTTAAAAATCAATTAGAGATCCTGAAAAAAAGAGAAACCCAACTTCAGGCCGAGCTTGAAAGTCTGGATAGCCGTTTAAAGGAACTTCAGGGATTTCTGGAAGGCAAGAAAAAAATTGATCATCAGCTGGCTCTGATCACTGATTTGGAAAAGCTTTTCTCAGGTAAGAAATTTGTTGAATTCGTGGCAGTGGCCCGGCTTCAGTACATATCTATTGAGGCATCCAAACGGCTTTTGGAAATCAGCAATGGCAATTACGGGCTGGAGGCGGATGATAATGGAAGGTTCATCATTAGAGACAATAAAAACGGCGGGGCGCCAAGAGATCCGTCAACACTCTCAGGGGGGGAAACATTTTTGGCATCGTTGGCACTGGCGCTGGCTTTGTCTGCAGAAATCCAGCTAAAAGGACGGGCCCCCCTGGAATTTTTCTTTCTGGATGAAGGATTCGGCTCGCTGCATGAAGATGCCCTTGAGGTGGTTATGAATTCCATTGAAATGCTCCATAATGAAAATTTGAAGGTGGGAATCATCAGCCATGTGGAATCGATCAAGAATCGGATGCCGGTGAAGCTTCTGGTTACGCCGGGAGAAGCCGGCGTTGGCGGAAGCCATGTGCGAATCGAACGATAAAATATTGCGAGAAAGGTTAAGACATGACAACAGACTATATCATTAAATATTCCAGGCGAAAAACACTGGCATTGATGATTACCAAAACAGCTGCCATCGAAGTAAGGGCTCCTATTGGAACCTCGAAAAAAATCATTGAAAGTTTTGTGCAAGAACATCAAGACTGGGTTGATGAGCATTACGGTGCGGTACGGGAAAAGGTTGAAAAGCGGGAAACTTTTCAATTGAATTTTGAGAATGACCTGCTATTCCTGGGAAAAGCATATCCCCTCATGCCGGTTGAAGCGGCAAGATCAGGCTTTGACGGACAACGCTTTTATGCATACGCACATTTAATGCCGGAAGAATTAAAAAGCGATATGGTTAAAATTTATCGTGGGCTTGCAAAAAAGGTGCTTGATCACCAGGTGAACAAATTCAGCACCCAGATGGGATTAAAACCGCAGGCGGTTAAAATTAACGGGGCGAAAACGCGATGGGGCTCCTGCTCAAGCAAAGGGAGTTTGAATTTCTCCTGGTATTTGGTCATGGCAGAGGAAGACACGGTTCGTTATGTAGTGGTCCATGAGCTGGCTCATCTGATTGAAATGAATCACTCTCGAAATTTTTGGAAGATTGTGAAACAAGTTCTGCCGGATTACCAACAGGAAAAAGAAAAATTGAAAAAGCTTCAGAAAACGTTAAGTGTGCAGAACTGGGAATAGAAATTCAAGCCTCTTATTTATGATGACAATAATCATTAAATAAGAGGCTTTGTATTATCATGTTTTTTTATATTGCTGCATACTGCAAAACAAGTTCTTGAACCGGTACATGGTTGGCAAGTGCGTTTAAATAATCAATCGCGGGATTGCTTCTTCGTCGGGCACGATCATAAAGTGGCTCTAAAAAGTGTGATTCTTTAAGACCACGTTTTTCGAGACCTTCATGAGCAAGGTCCAGTATCGACAAAACGAGGGATTGTAAGTCGTCTTCATTGATAAACGCAGGAACTTCACCACGGCAGAATGCCTGTCGCAATTCGGTTGTTGCCAAACCGTGGCCGTATAAAACATGGTCGCTGTCAAGCAGTGCCTTCAACTGATCAAGCATAGCAATCAGTCCGATGTGAAATGCTCCAACCGTCATACTGTCAGCGATCGGCTGGCAGCAGCAGCTGCGGAATTCAATTGTTCCCCGAAAAGTCAGGTCTTCAAACTTAAAAGTTCGGTGATACTGGAGGTCTTCAATCTGAGGCTGAAATGTGATTTTTTCGTAAGTCTCACCATTCCAGAATTCTCCTGTAATCTGTGCTCTGTTAAAGTACTCCAACAAAGGAATTGGCGTAAAATTGATGTATTTTCCTTCCCGCATAATACAATACAAACTCGTTTCCTTGATATAGTCGAACAAATCTTCTTCGCTAGTGAGTTCCCGATCAAACATTCCAATGTTTTTGGGATTCACTCCGTGCATGCTTTTTTCCCAAAACATATCCCGAACACAAAGGGTTTTATTTTCATCTTCTGGCATCACCGAATTGGAAAACAGGAGGGCTTTAATCGGCTCCAATTTTGAAAAGGCATTGATGGTATCCAGTAAATCAGCATGATCCACATCGATTTGCACCTGAGATGCACTGGAAAACATGCCGTAATCAGGATAGCTGTGGAAAAAATGGGGATGGATATAATCTTTGTACGATTCTAGGTGGTGAAACAGCATCCGATAGCGTTCATTGGGGATGGGAACGTTGAAATTTGTTTTTCGATAGGGATTAATGCCCATCCCGGTAAGGGTATAATTATAGGGATTCATAAAATCATTAATAAATAGATAATAGGTTTTAAAACGTTCATAGAGAAGATTTAAGTTTTGTTCTTTCCCCATTGAAAGTTCTAGATTATTGTAGGAACAGTCATAAGAAAAATTGTCTCCATTATGATGGTTTTGAAGAGAGTAGACATAACCATCATCATCAACACCGATTGGCTCCATTCCAAACTGAAATGCAAATGCATCAGTTAACCGATGCACCACCGAAAAGTCAACCGGTTCACCATCTAAATTAACTATTGGGATTTCGATTTCAATACCGATATATTTGTCTCGCTTTTTCTTTGTGGGACTGATATATTTTTCATACAGTGTTTCCAGGACAATATTCTCGTTCATGATTTTTCTCCTAAAATCGTGATAACTTTATTGTCATCAATTATTTTACTAAATGCTATAGATCCAGGGATTTTTCCTTTTCAAAAATGATAAAGCGTATTCAGTGTGAAGGCTTGCGGCAATAAGCAAAGCTTCTTCATCAATGTCAAATTTACTGCTATGAAGGGATTGTTGGGTATCCGGGTTTGTGTCATTAGAAGTACCAACATGGATGTAAACACCTTTTATATCTTTTAAATACTCGGCAAAATCATCAGAGCCAAATCCGGTAATAAGATTCGAATCCGTCACAATGTTTTCTTTGCCTACAATTGCGTCGGCAATTTGCAAAACCTCGTCAAAAGCGGTGTCGTCGTTGATCAGCGGAGCGGTGAAAGTTTCAAATGCTGTTGTTGCTTTGCCCCCGTGCTCGACAGCAATATGGTTAGCCAATTCGGTGATTTTTTGTTGCAGTAAAGCTTGAGTTTCGTAGGAGAAGGTGCGGGTGGTTCCTTCCAGAACGGCATCCTCGGCAATAATATTATAAGAAGTACCAGATGAAATTTTTCCAACACCAATGAGTGCTACTTCCAATGGATCAAGCAACCATTTTACCAAGATTTTAAGTTCAGTGACGATAAGGCTGGCAATATGCAAAGCATCAATTCCTTTATGTGTTTTAGAAATATGGGCACCTTTTCCCTTAACCGTAATTTTGAAATAATCACAGCTGGCTGCATCGGCACCTTGCGTCATGGCAATCGTTCCGACGGGGTATTCAGGAGAAACATGAATACCGAATGCCCGATCCACGCCTTGGGTAACATTCGCTGCTAAAAAAAACTGTGAACCATGGCCAAATTCTTCAGCAGCTTGGAAGACCAGTAAAACCTGACCGGCAAATGTATCGCTTTGTGACTGTAATACTTTTGCGGCACCAAGTAATGCTGCAGTATGGACATCATGGCCACAGGCATGCATGATGTTTGGTGTTTGAGAACGATAAGGAGAGGTGGTTTTCTCATGAATAGGAAGGGCATCGATATCAGCTCGCAGTAATATTTTTTTACCGCGTCCGAGGTTGCCGGTAATAATACCCAGAACACCGGTTTCTCCAACTCGATGGTGAGCGATTCCGAATGAATCTAATTGTTCTTCAATATAGGTGGCAGTTGCAAATTCTTTTAAACTAAGTTCAGGATTTTTATGCAGATGTCTTCTAACAGATAAAAGATAAGCCTTTTCTTTTGATATATCAGACAGAATATTCATATTACTTTGTACCTCACCGAAAAAAATAATTCATATAAAACAAATATGTTTTATATGAATATACAATAATAAATCAAATTTGTCAAGAAAGTTTTAAAAAGTTGATGCAGAATATGTGAAAAAAGGATTGTGATTATATCAGGGTTTGAAATTCCATAAACATCCGATCATAGCTGAATGTCGTAACGGATACGCTGCTGATAATGATGGTTACTTCCTCCCGAGTTTGAAAAATGTTTTTGAAAATGTCTTGTGTATCAGGATACGTCGCTACTAATTGCTGAAAACAAAGATAATCTCCTTCCGGAATGATGCGGATAAGATCTGTTTCAAATTCAGGCTTTACGGTCTCAAGAAAAGTATAGTTAGTGACTTGGCGATCTTTATAATCTTCAATGGTACCGTGAGGAAAAGTGGCGTAGATGTCTTTTTCCTGAGCCAAAGAAAAGAGCTCCGACAATTTAGATTGGTATTCGATCGGAGATAATTTCGGTTTAGAGGGCGTTCGAAGCATGTATCGTTGCAGGACGTGTTTGGTATAAAGCCCCTTTTTATCCTGATAGGCGGCACTTTTATTGATGTGACTCAAGTTTAATTCGATTTTCGAAAGACTCTGCTCAAGGCTCTTGATTTTTTTGGAAGCGATTTTTTTTCCATCCTCGAGGAGAAGCTTAATTTGAAACTGGTCATCAGCATTGGTATAGTTATTCATTTTTTTAAGGGGGATCTCCAGATCAATACAGAGAAGAATCGTGTCAAGAACCAGCAGTTGATCAAGGGTGTAATAACGATAGTTTGTGTCCGGGTTTGTATACGCCGGAATTAAAACACCGATTTTTTCATAGTATCGCAAAGACTTTATACCAACTTTTTTTATTTTGGCCACCTGACCGATGGTTAAATATTTTTTCATTTTCATCACCTTTTCTATTGACTCTCCCATAATGGGATAGTTTATAGTATATCAAAGCAGGTATTAAACATCCAGCGAAAATTTGGTATCGATAAAGCGGTACCAAATGAGACAAATAACATTAGAAAATATTTAGGAGAGAATATGAACGAAACATTAACGATTAAAAACAAAGAAAATCCACTTGGCTATGAGCCAATTGGAAAATTGCTGATCAAGTTTTCGGTACCGAGTATCATTGCGCTTGTAGTGAATGCTCTTTATAATATCGTTGACCAGATATTTATAGGAAGAGGCGTCGGTTTTCTAGGAAATGGCGCAACAAATGTCATTTTACCTCTTACGATGGTGGTCATTGCATTAGGACTTCTTGTTGGTGATGGGTGTGCGGCATACTTGAGCCTTCACCTTGGAAAAGGGGAAAAAGAAGCGGCAGCAAAAGGGGTTGGTAATGCCATTACGCTTTCGATAATTTTAGGAATCGTTCTGGCTGTCTTTTCAATCGTTTTTCTTGAACCACTCTGTCACTTGTTTGGCGCAACGGAAAACATTCTACCTTATGCACTGGATTATGGAAAGATCATAATCATCGGCTTTCCATTTTCAGTTATTAACTGTGCATTAAGTGGTATTATCCGTGCCGATGGAAGCCCCCGGTATTCCATGATGGGAATGATCATGGGGTGCATCGTCAATATCATTCTTAATCCTATTTTCATTTTTGGATTGCACTGGGGAGTGGCTGGTTCAGCGCTGGCAACGATTATTGGGCAGATTTTAAACAGTGGCTATTATTTGCTGTATTTAAAAAAATTTAAAAGTGTTAATGTTCAAAAAGCATATTTCAAGTTAAAAAGCGGGATTATCACAAAAGTATGCAGTCTTGGCATTTCCAGTTTTATTACTCAGATTGCTGTCGTAGCGATGATTGCAGTCAGTAATAATGTGATGGTTAAGTACGGTGCCATGTCAGTATATGGTGCGGATATTCCGATCACCACCATGGGAATTACGATGAAGGTCAATCAGATGATTATGGCAATTATTCTTGGTATTGCCACCGGGGCGCAACCGATTCTTGGTTATAATTATGGTGCTGGAAACATGGAACGAACGAAGAAAACATTTAAGATTATTGTGGTTGCGGCTACAATCTGTATGGGACTAGCATTTATTGGCTTCCAGTGTTTTCCAAATGCAATTCTCAGCATATTTGGTACAGAATCTGAACTGTATACCGAATTTGCTGTTAAGTGTTTGCGTATTTTCCTGCTGTTTTGTATTTTAAATGGATTCCAGATGTGTACCGGAATATTCTTCCAGGCAATTGGAAAGCCGGTGCAGGCAACCCTAGTGTCGGTATCCCGACAAATGGTATTCATTATTCCAGCAACCCTGATTCTGCCGGTTTTCATAGGAGTAGATGGGGCGTTATGGGCAGGACCAGTTGCTGACGGATTGGCGTTTGTCCTCGCCGCTGTTATTCTTAAGATGCAGTGGAAAAAAATATTTGCGGTAGCTCCCAAAGCAGAAACACAGGAAATTTTCAATAGAAAAGAACCGGTTTTAACACCAGAATAAATGCTGCTGATAACTTCTCATCACGCTTTAACAGCGTGATGAGGTTGTTGATAAAAAGAAGTCCTGGAGACAATGATATTACTATTGTCTTCAGGACTTCTTTTTTGAACTGTTTACAGTTTGGATCACCGTGATAATCGGTGATCTTTTTTTTGTGAAGGCAGCGAGCTGAACGAATATCAGGAATTGCTAAGTGGAGAGAATATGAAAAAAAACTTGACATTTATAATTAAATAGTGCATAGTGTATATATAGTATATATACACTATGCACTATGCACGAAAAATTAAGAGGTGATCCTTTGAATATTATCATCAGCAATTCAAGTGACAAACCCATCTATGAACAAATTGCCACTCAGATAAAAAAAATAATTATCAGCGGAGAGGTGTCCCCGGGCGACGCTTTGCCAAGCATGCGTTTTTTAGCAAAGGAACTTAGAATCAGCGTCATTACCACTAAACGGGCCTACTCTGATTTGGAACGCGATGGTTTTATTGAAACCGTCGCCGGAAAAGGCAGTTTTGTGGCGAATCAGAATTTATCGTTTATTCGGGAAGAACAGTTGCGATTGGCCGAAGAATTTTTGCAGAAAGCAGTGGATACAGCAAAGAACAGTGATATTACCTGCAAAGAGCTTAAAGACATGCTGGAAATATTGTATGGAGGAGAGGAAGCATGATGAATGCAATAGAAATTAAAAATTTAAATAAAAACTATCATGATTTTCAATTAAAAAATGTCAGTTTTAATGTCCCAAAGGGAAGCATCGTGGGTTTCATCGGAGAAAATGGAGCAGGAAAAACCACGACTCTAAAAGCCATTCTTAATTTAATCAATCGTGACAATGGAATCATTGAAATATTGGGAATGGATAACACAAAAGAAGAAAAAAAAACAAAAGAAGATATTGGCGTTGTATTGGATGGCTGCAACTTTCATGATAGTTTAAAAACCGGAGATATTTCGAAGATGATGGCGAGTATTTACAAGAATTGGAATTTATCTGCTTTTCAGCGATATTTGAAAAAGTTCGAGCTTCCGGAAAATAAAACGGTAAAAGAATATTCCCGGGGGATGAAAATGAAACTGCAGATCGCAGTTGCCTTATCCCATGATCCTAAAGTCTTGATTTTAGACGAAGCCACCAGCGGTTTGGACCCTATTGTGAGGGAAGAAATGCTGGATGTATTTATGGAGTTTATTCAGGATGAAGAACATGCGATACTTATTTCTTCCCATATTACCAGTGACCTGGATAAAATCGCTGATTATATTGTTTTTATTCACCAGGGGGAGATTCTGCTAAATGAAGAAAAGGAGACCTTGCTGGAAGGCATGGGGATCTTAAAATGCAGTGAGGATGATTTTAGAAAACTTGATAAAGAAGAATATATTCGCTATCGAAAAAATCAGTTTGGGTTTGAAGTTCTTATCAACGACAAGTTGGCCTTGAAAAAGAAATACAAAGAGGCTATCGTGGACGGGGTCACCATTGAAGAAATTATGCTGTTTTATGTGAGAGGTGAAAGATAATGAAGGGATTGATCCTGAAGGACTTAATCAATTTGAAAAAGAGCATGAAAACGCTGGGAATCATGTTAATTGCATTCGCAGTTTTATATATTCCGATGGGAAATGAAAGCTTTTTAAGCGGTATGGTTGTGCTTATGTTTGCGATGATGGTTATCACGACGATGTCCTATGATGACATGGCAAAATGGGATACCTATGCTTTAACTATGCCTATATCCCGCAAAGAAGTTGTTCTCAGCAAATACCTGCTGTTATTGATGCTGGATCTCACGGGTGTCGTACTGGCACTGGTTTTGGCTTTCGTCGGTTCGTTTTTTACAGGCACAGGCATTACGGTGGAAACACTAATGAGCATATTTATCGTTCTGATGATTGCTGTCATTTTTGGAAGCGTTTTAATCCCAATGATTTATAAATTTGGAACCGAAAAAGCTCGGCTGATGATTATTCTCTGTGCCGCGGTTCCAACAGCTGTTGTACTGGGACTGGCTCAGCTGAATATTCCGTTCCCAGCCATTGATAATGAAGAGACAGTCTTTGGAATAATCATGATTGCCATGGCGCTGATTTCATTGGTGATTTTTTTTGCTTCTTATTTTATTTCGGTGAAGATCTATCAAAAAAAAGAATTTTAGATATTTGTACATAGATTTGTAGGGTGTAGCAAAGTGATAAGCATTTTGCTGCACTTTCTTTTTAAAAATTAGTTAATATAGCGGACTTTTTGCTGACAAAAACTTATCTCTATTGTACATCCTTTGGTGTTAAAGCAGAGATGAATAAATCATTGAAAGTTAGGGAGGTTGGCGTTGGTTTAAAATTAAACTAGTAAAGAGTGATTTGAAAATATTAAACGCAATAAAGATAGAAAACTAAAGTTTTAATAAAAAAGGGTTGACAAATTAATTGATATATCGTAATATACAGATACAAAGATTAATAGGACATATAAGAAAAACGGAGGGAGAAATACATGGATAAAGATTTTGACAAATATAATGAAATAGCTGAAATTTTAAAAGTATTGGCTCATCCTGTAAGACTTTGCATTGTGAAAGGCTTGATCGAAAATGGAGAATGTAATGTTACCCATATGCAATCCTGCTTGGATACGCCTCAATCAACAACTTCTCAACATTTGCAAAAATTGAGAGCGGCTGGTATTGTAGAAGGCAAAAGAAATGGTCTTGAGATAAATTATCGAGTTTGTAACGATAGAGTAATTGACATAATTAAAACAATATTTAAAGATAATTAATAAGATGGTCTCAGTGTCATACTAAAAGGTGATACTATAATAAATACATCGTATCATCTTAATATACAGAATAAACAATTAAAATTTTATAGGAGGTATTGTTATGGGTAAAAAAGTATTAATCGTTGGTGGCGTTGCTGGAGGTGCATCTGCCGCCGCAAGACTCAGAAGATTGGATGAAACGGCTGAGATTATTCTGTTTGAAAGAGATGAATACATCTCTTTTGCAAACTGCGGCCTTCCGTATTATATCGGAGAAACCATTAAAGATCGGAACAAATTACTTGTTCAGACACCCGAGGCAATGAAAGCCAGATTCAATATAGATGTTCGCAACAATAGTGAAGTAATAAGCGTTGATGCGAAAAACAAGAAAGTTGTGGTCAAGAGCAAAACGAAAGGAACCTATGAAGAAAGCTATGACTATTTAATTCTATCCCCAGGGGGAAAGGCCATCCGGCCGAATATTCCCGGCATCAACAGTGAAAAGATTTTTACCTTGCGGAATATTCCAGACACGGATATCATAAAAGCCTATGTGGACAAAAAAGGCATCAATCATGCCGTTGTCATCGGTGGCGGTTTCATTGGTGTCGAAATGGCGGAGAATCTTAGAGATCGCGGACTGAACGTGACACTTGTGGAGGCGGCTCCCCATATACTTGCACCTTTTGATCCCGATATGGTGGTGATAGCTGAAAAAGAACTGGCTGAAAACGGCGTTGGACTGATCCTGGGTGACGGCGTCAAATCCTTTGAAGAAATTGGAAATCAGGTTCAGATTACTCTCGGCAGCAATACGAAAATTAATGCGGACATCATCATCCTGGCCATTGGTGTTTCACCGGATACCGCATTCCTGAAAGAAAGCGGACTGGCATTCGGGCCCAAAGGACACATCATCGTCAATGAGAAAATGGAAACCAATCTGGAAGGTGTTTATGCAGTTGGGGATGCCATTGAAGTGGTTGATTTCATTACCAAACAGAAAACCGCCATTGCTCTTGCCGGCCCAGCCAACAAACAGGGACGGATCGCCGCAGACAATGTAGCAGGACTGAATGCCACGTATAAAGGGACCCAGGGATCATCGATTCTTAAAATATTTGGATTAACCGCGGCCAGCACCGGGGCCAATGAAAGAACCCTACAACGGGCCAGCATGCCATACCAGGTGATTTATGTTCATCCGGTATCGCACGCTTCCTATTATCCCGGAGCCATTCCGATGTCGCTTAAACTAATCTTCAATGAAGAAGGAAGGGTACTGGGAGCCCAGGGAATCGGATACGACGGCGTCGATAAACGAATTGATGTTATTGCTACAGCCATCCGTTTTAACGGCACGGTTGATGATCTGGCAGAGTTGGAGCTTTCTTATGCACCGCCATTCTCATCCGCAAAGGATCCGGTTAATATGGCTGGCTTTGTGGCCCAGAATGTACTGGCAGACAGAATGAACACAGTTGCCTGGAAAGATATTGAAAAGGACGGCAATGAAGATACGATGCTTTTGGATGTTCGTACGGAACTGGAATTTAGTAATGGCCATCTGGATGGAGCAATAAACATTCCGGTGGATAGCTTAAGAGAACGTATGAACGAATTGGACAAGAACAAAACCATTATTGAATACTGCCAGGTAGGGCTCCGAGGCTATATTGCCGCCAGAATATTAAGCCAGAACGGCTTTAAGGTTGCCAATGTAACAGGCGGATACAAGACATCATCGATGCTTCATTATGCCCCTGAAAAACCCGACACCAAGGATTCAAACTCAAACAGCAGTGGGTCTTCAAATATGAGCATTGATCCGGATACACAGGCTATCCGAATCGACGAAAATAAAACGGAAAATTATGACAAACAGTTGGATACCTGTGGACTATGCTGCCCAGGGCCGTTGATGCAGGTCAAGGCATCCATGGATGAGCTGAAAGACGGTCAGATTCTGAAAGTGACAGCGTCCGATCCCGGTTTTTATGAAGACATCAAAGCCTGGTGCAAGCGAACCAACAATGAACTGTTGGATCTGAAAAAAATACCGGGAAATATTACCGCCTTTATAAAAAAAAACGCCAGTAGTGCAGTAGTCAATCAGAATTCATTTGATGTCCCGGCAAAAGATAACAAGACCATTGTCGTCTTCAGCGGCGATCTGGACAAGGCCATGGCAGCCTTTATCATTGCCAATGGAGCCGCCTCCATGGGGAAAAAAGTCACCATGTTTTTCACCTTCTGGGGACTTAACATTCTGAGAAAACCTGAAAAGGTCGAGGTGAAAAAAGGTTTGATTGATTCCATGTTCGGAGCAATGATGCCGCGTGGAACCAATAAACTTAAGATTTCAAAAATGAACATGGGGGGCATGGGAACGGCAATGATGCGAAAAGTCATGAACGATAAAAACATCACCTCGCTAGATGAACTGGTCAAAGCTGCAATTGATAGCGGAATCGAACTGGTTGCCTGTCAGATGTCCATGGACGTCATGGGTATTCATCATGAAGAAATGATTGACGGCGTCAAATTAGGGGGCGTCGGATACATGCTGGGAGAAGCCGAAGACTCCAATGTAAACTTTTTTATTTAAATATTCAGTATGGAGGAAAAGAATATGTTTTCACTTTTTAGTAAAAAGAAATTTGAATCAATCAATGTTCGCGATTTAAGCGAGAAGCTGGGAAAGATAAATTTAATCGATGTGAGAGAAAGCGGCGAATATAAAGCGGGGCATGTTCCAAAAGCTAAAAACATCCCCATGAATATTTTATTAAAGAGCCCTGAGAAATATCTCAATGAAAAAGAACAGTATCATATCATCTGTCAGTCAGGTTCAAGAAGTTCAAAAACCTGCGCGAATTTATCATCTCAGGGTTATCAGGTTGTGAATGTTTCGGGAGGTACCGGAGGATATCCGTTACCTTTAAAAAAATAACAAATAAGTTGCAAACAAATGACAGAGAAAGGCTTAATGGATGATGACGCATAAATTTGATGTTAAAAATAAACACAAGCTCGATAATCAAGCAAGAAGAGAGATGCTGCCGCCAGAAAAAACACTCATAAGTCTCGGCCTGAAGAGTGGCGATATTATGGCTGACATTGGTTGTGGTATCGGCTATTTCAGTATTCCGGCAGCTAAAATCGTTGGAAAGTCCGGACAGGTATATGCCCAGGATATTTCAGCTGAAATGCTTGGGGAAGTCGATCAGAAGATTATTGACAACCATATTGGCAATATCGAAACGATCGCTGCAGATGAACATAAATTGAATCTTGAAAATTCAAACATCACGTTTGCTTTTATCAGTACGGTGTTGCATGAACTTGATGACAAAGACTCAATGCTTGATGAAATAAAAGGGGTTCTGGCTGATAAAGGGAGAATCGCTATTGTGGAATGGCAAAAAATAAATAGTGAATTCGGTCCGCCGATGGGACATCGACTGGATAAAGCGGATTTGATGCAACGATTGGCAATACATGGATTTCAAAAAATATCGGCCGTAGATATTAGTGAACATTTTTACGGGATAACCGCATATAAAAATTAGGAAAAAAAAGCAGCTTTCTATGAAAATAAAACATCATAGAAAGCTGTTTTTCTGTTTTTATCCAGTTGCTCAAGACAAAATTATGGAAAACTATTTATTTCTTCCGTGCTGCATTCCAGTGCCATCCTGTGGGTGAGTTCCACCGCTAAGATCACAAACGCCATCACCATCAGAATCGACAAAGGATCCGTTACCATACTTCATGCCGGCACCGGCGCCAGTACCATCGCAGATGCCGTCGCCATTGGTATCACAAAGTCCCTGTTGGACACAGGTTCCGTTTCTGTTACCCTGGCCTTGTCCGTTTGCTGGAGCTGCTAATGCACTTCCGGCGGTTACCAGCATCAATGCCAATGATGCGACTAAAATTACTTTTGCTTTCATTTTTTATTCCTCCGTGTTTAAATTATTTTATAGCTGTATTGTACGACGTCCATGTGTCATTAGTGTGTCAAAATGGGTAGAAATATAAAAACAAGAAGTTTGAAGACATTTTGATTTGACACAAAATTGACATGATGATGTGATACACTATTATCATTATTATGGAGGTATTTACAATGAAAGGAATTCGTATTCTTGTCGCAGAAGATGAAGATAAATTGCGGGAAGTCATTTTAAAATATTTTAAAAAAGAAGGCTATGAAGGATTTGGTGCCTCTGACGGAGAAGAAGCGCTGAAACTTTGGGAGGAGAAAAAACCGGATTGTGTCATACTGGATGTGATGATGCCGAAAATGGATGGATTTGAAGTACTGCAAGAAATCAGACAGACGGACAACGTCCCGGTGATCATGCTGACGGCCAGGAGAGAGGAAGACGACAAAATACAGGGGTTTGAAGTCGGTGCGGATGACTATGTCACAAAACCCTTTAGTCCAAGAGAACTGATGGTGCGGATCAAAGCGCTGCTAAAACGCAGTGGGGTAGTGACTGTCGAGAACAATTTGGAAGTCTGTGGGATTCAGTTCAATCCTGAAGAACGCTTGATGACGATCAATGATGAAACGATTCAGTTGAGCCAGAAAGAATATGACATGCTGATATATTTTATCAATAATCAGAAACTGGTATTATCGCGTGAGCAGATTCTCGATCGGATTTGGGGATTTGATTATGAAGGGGATAGTCGAGTTGTGGATACGTCCATCAAACGTCTCAGAAAAAAATTGGGAGAAAAAGGAGAATGCATTCAGACAATTCGGGGTCTTGGATACAAATTTCAAAAATGAGAAGTTCGATTTTTTCAAGGCTCATGCTTTATTTGAGTATCTTTTTTCTGATTTTGTGTGGTTTGACTTATTTTGCACTCACTTCCTATTTTGAAGTTTATTATACGCAAAGCCGAACCGATGCTTTAATTGAAAAAACGAAGGAAGTGTTGTCGATTTACAATCAGGATGGTTTAACACCGGAACTTCAATCCTTCGTTGATCTTGCCGAAGAAGAGGGTACGGTGATTCAGATTATTCAGAAACAGGTGAATTCACAAGATACTTCATTGATTAAGAATATCGTTGCGGAATCGGGACAAGCTGAGCAACTGCAAGGGACAAAAACGACTCAAACTGAGAAACTGGGAAGCTGGGTAAGTAGTCAAAAACTGGTGGCATCTGAAAATAGTCAGAACGGATCAGGAAGCGGTGCCGGGCATGGTGACGGAATGAATGCTGGGCAAGGTTCTGGCAATGGGACGGGAAATGGATCAGGAAATGCTGGCGGTTCTGGTTCAGGAATGCAAAATAGCCTTGAAAATCAGGTGGATACCCATCAGGATGGTGAGAGTTTTGTGATGGTTTTGGGGAATAGCGATCATCAGGTCGAATGGCTGTCTTATAAAGAAGTAGCAGTCGACGGGTCTCAAATTGTTGGACGTATTCCATTGTACTCGGTTAACGAAGTGATTGCAATTGTACAGAACTTTTTATTGATATTTTTGATCGTTATTTTTAGCTGTTCATTGATATTCGCCTATTTTTTTACCAGTGGAATTTCAAAACCAATTATCAGATTGAACCGGATTGCGAAAGAAATGGGAAACCTCAGTTTTTCCGAAAAATACAAAGGAAACCGTAAGGATGAAATCGGACAATTGGGGGAAACGCTGAATCATATTTCCGATGAACTGGAAACGACGATCGAAAAACTTCAGGGAGAACTGAATAAGGAACGGACCCTGGATAAAATGCGCCAACGTTTTACGGCGCAGGTCTCACATGAAATTCAGACGCCTCTGGCAGTTATCAAAAGCTATGCGGAAGCACTGGAGGATGGGATTCTTGAAAATCAGGATGAGGAGTCGGAATACTACATCACGATCCAAAAGGAAGCAGATAAAATCAGCGGAATTGCTAACGATTTACTGGATCTGTCCCAGATTGAATCCGGCGCTTATCGGCTAAAAAAAGACAAATTTATAGGGCTTGAGGTGGTTTCCTCGGTGGTCGACCGATTCAGAAACACCTATCCGGAAAAAAACATCATTTTGAAGGACTGCTGTGAACCAGCGCTCATTATTGAGATGGACCGAAAACGGGTCGAACAGGTTTTTTACAATCTGATGAGCAATGCGATTAAACACGTGAGTCCGGAAGATGGCATCATTGAGGTTGAATGTGAGCTGTGTTCAGGCCAGTGGGTCGTATCGGTTTACAATACCGGGAATGTCATTCCGGAAAGCGAACTGGATCAGATCTGGAAATACTTTTACAAGGGTGAGTCTGACAAAAAAGGGACCGGCCTGGGTTTGGCGATTGTGAAGGGAATCATTGAATGTCATGGCGGAAAAGTTGAAGCAGTCAACAGGGAAAACGGGGTGCGATTTGAAATATCGCTGCCTCTGTAAAAGTACGTAATACAGGAAATCATCAATTCTTTAAGAATTAATGATTTCCTGTATTACCATTATCGAAGCACCAACCGAAATTGAATAATTTTCAAAGTAACCGCCTTTATTAAATTTAATCTGATTATTTATGACATGGCATTGTTCTAGTGCAACTTTTTTACATTCATCATAAAATAATTGCGAATGTTGGATAAGCGGACCGCTCAGTATAATTAACTGGGGATCCAGCAACCGAATAAAATTTGCGAGCCCAATTCCAAAATGCAGGGCGGAATCCGAAATAATTTTTTTTGCAATGATATTGTTGTTTTCCGCCAAATAACAAACATCGATATAGCTGATTTCGTTTAGGTTTTTATTCAGAATTCTCTTTCCGATTTTTCCTTCCTGGCAAATAAATTTTTGCGTGATGTTGATGATGGATGCATAGGTTTCTACACATCCATCATTTCCATCGGGGCAGAGATCGCCATGGTTACCCACAATCATATGACCAAGGGCATCTTCAGAAGAGTTTATCGCGCGAATTAAAATATCTGAAGAGATTACCCCGGTTCTGATACCAACACCACAGTGGATGTAGGCAATGTTTATTTTATCTTTACCAAAGCCAAGAAAATGCTCACCAATAACGGCAGCATTAGCGCCGTTATCAATCGATATCGGGACTTGATATGCTGCAATTAACTTAGTATATAATAATTTCGTATCGAAGCCCATAACGATGCCGATGCCGATCCCAACAATCATCGATTTATCAATATTCGATGTCTTTATCAAGTCACTAACGTTAACTGGTATAGTTTTGATGACTTCATTGACTTCGTAAGTGTCATCAATCCTTTTTTCAGCCATTATTCTAAATTTCAAATTTGTTATAATTATTTGGGTATAGGTTCTTGAAATGTCAATTCCGATCATATAAAAGTCACCGGGATTGACATCATATAAGGCCGGCTTTCTTCCCCCGGTTGATTCGGCAGTTGCCGTTTCAATAATCATTTTTCTAGCAATCAGGTTTTTCATATCGCGATTTAAAGTGGTTAATTTTAGTTGCGTTTTCACTAACAATTGATTCTTGGTTAGCGGACCGTATTTTTGAATAATATTAAAGATATATTTGCACCGATCGCTCAGTGTTTCAAAATATTTATATGCGTTCATTTAGAGGACACTCCCTTTTTGCGATAAGCGTTATCGTTATATTTTAAATTGTCTAAACAGAGCGTATTTAGCGAAATCAATAAACGGCGTAAATAATAACGCAATCCCTAATATAATAAAGACCTGATTGGCTGAAAGACTGGGAATAAATAGCCCGAAAATACCTAATAATACAAATCCGAAGATCGTTAAGGTGTTTACTATCAGTAAATTTTTATTGGGAATAGACGACCAGAAATGGCTTCTTTCCCTCACCATCAGGATTCTGAATTGCGTATTGAAAACAAGGCTCAGCATCACTAGGGTCTGCAATTGATCAAATTCCAGCTGAAAATAGCTTAGTCCGATAAAAATCAGAAATAAGTCTTCGCAGGCAAAGAATAGACCAAGAATTAATGATGCGGAAATAATATTCTTGATTTCCCACTTATTGGGTGAGTCGGTGGATTTTACATTATCAGTAGCAATGGACATGGTGACAAAATCATTGGCAAAGACCAATAATGACATGCCTAAAAGCGAAATAACGAGATCATGTAGCCAAAAAAATCCGATCGTAAATAATATCACGACTTCCACGACTTTTGTTATTTTGTTGATAACCCAGGTCAACATGCGTTGATAGGTTTTCCTGCTCACCTTCACAGCATCAATTATTTCACTTAAACCCGGTTGTGTTAAAACAATACTTGCGGATGCTTTTGCCACATCGGTTGCTTCACTGACAGCCGTCCCCAGTTCAGCTTGTTTCAAGGCGGGAGAATCATTTACCCCATCACCGGTCATGCCAACCATATGTCCATTATCTTGCAGCAGTTTTACTATTTTATATTTATCCTCGGGGTATACTTCGGCAAAACCATCACTTTCTTCAATGAGTCGAAGTTGTTCGCTATGTGATAATCCCTTCAGATCACCAATGCGATAGATAGTATTGCCGATCCCAACTTGTCTGGATATCTCTTGGGCAATGGCAATACTATCACCGGTAAGCATCAGGCACTTAATACCAAGATTTTTTATTTCAGATATCATGCTGGCTGAATCCATCCGTGGCGGATCGGCGATAGCCAACAGTCCCACAAGGGTAAAATGATTGCTGGTTTCATCTTCTGATACGGCAATGGCGATTGTTCGTGATCCTTTTTCAGAAAAGCGTTCAATTGCCTGGTTTGCCGTCGCTAAAGTTTTTGTTTCGAGTTCTTCGCACAATGCTATGATTGTTTGCGCAGCGCCTTTAATTATTTTGAACTTAATGACATTAGCTGCAGCAATGGCTTCGGTTTTTTTATTTTCAGGATTGAATGGAGTATAGGAAATCTGCTGATATCCATCAAAGATGGTATTAATTGATTTTGAATAATTGATAATTGAAAGATCGATGGCATCCAGTCCCTCCTCTTGGGAAGCTAATACCGCCATTTTGACAACATCATCCTTACAATAGTTTGCAAAAGCGATGCAATCGACGACTGATAATTTGTTTTGCGTAATTGTACCGGTTTTATCAAAGCAGAAAATATCGATGGATGCAGCATCTTCGATTGAATCAAGCCTGGTTACCAATACCCCTTTTTTAGATAGTTCCATTGCTCCAACAGCTTGAACGATTGTCAGCACCGCCGGCAGAGCCACCGGTATGGCTCCAATTAGAAAGACCACAATAAAAGATAAGATAAACAAAAAATCTTTGTGAAGAAATAACGCATATAATGAAACGATGATCGATGCTGCAATTCCCAAATACATCATATATTTGACGATGTTCATCATCAATTCTTCCTGTTTTGACTTCGGTTTGGCTATTTTTACCAATTCAACCGTTTTACCAAAGAACGTATTTGCACCAGTATTGAGAACCACCCCATTGGCATCGCCGCGTTTGACAATCGAACTGGAATGAACGATGTCTGAAGAATGCAGGTCTTTTGGCAGCGATTCGCCGGTTATCGCCGATTCATCAGCTGATATGTCACCGATTATGATTTTTATATCCGCCGGAACTAAATCTCCAAGTTTGATATGGATGATATCTCCCGGCACTAAATCTTCAGCATCTTTTACGATCCAGGTATGATTACGTAAAATATTCGTCTTAATTTCCAACTTTTTTTTAAGCAACTCGACTGCTTTTTGTGAGTTCTGTGCCTGCAGATATCCAATAATGGCATTTACAGTCAGTAAAATAAAAATGATTAAGCTTTCAGTGTAATGCCCCAATATTATTGTGAGTACAATTGCAAATTCCAATAGCCATGGCATCGGTCCCCAATAGCGTTTAAAAAAATCAAGAAGGGGCTTCTTGTTTACTTCCACAATTTTATTAAAACCAAATTTTTTAATGCGAATTTCTGCTTCATCGGTAGAAAGACCGTCTGTAGTTGTTTCAAGAAACTCAATTGTTTCTTCGGTGGACATGTTTCCATATTCAGAGGTACTTTTGATCTGTGTATCCATAAAAAAAGCTCCTTTAAATGAATTTTAAAATACTGAGTTATTTATAAAAGATGATCATCCGTTTTTTTATATTTTAAGAAAATGAGAAAGGCTACCCAGATAATAACGCCACTTAAACTCATTAATTGAGCAATTCTAATTGAACCAAGCATTAAACTGTCAGTTCGCAATCCTTCAATAAAAAATCTACCAACGGAATATAAGCCAATATAAGTAAAGAGCACAATTCCGCTGCTCTGATATTTTCTTAAAATAAGCATTAATATTAGAAATATTGATAAGTCCCATACAGATTCATATAAAAAAGTTGGCTGATAAAAAAGACCATCAATGTACATCCCCTTTTGGATAAAAAGCGGAAAATATTTAATGAATTCATAAGATACTGCCTCACCATGGGCTTCACCATTAAAAAAATTTCCCCATCGGCCAAGTGCTTGAGCAATGATAATTGATGGAGCTGCGACATCAGCTATCTTTAAAAAGTCAATTTTTTTATAGTTTGTTACAATATATGCAGCGATGAACGCGAATAGAATCCCACCGTGAATAGCAAGACCGCCTTGCCTAATATTGAATATATCAATCAAGTTATCTTTATAATCATTGAATTGAAAAACCACGTAATATAATCTGGCTCCGATAATACCAATAGGTAAAGAAATAAGAACGACATCTAAAAAGGAATCAAAATTTATATCTCTATATTTACAGTTGTATTTTGCAAAAATTAAACCTAAAATCATTCCAAAAGCAATTAATAATCCATACCATCTGATACTGACACCAAAAATGTAAAATGCAACTGGATTCATATGCGTTTCCTCCAAATATAATCAATTCTATTTTTATTATATACACTTTTGACCATTATGGCAATAAGATATTCTGATATTTTGATTAGGTCTTAATAGTGCTGTTTAAAGAATGATGCGATAAATATGAACATAGATAGCATTATTAATTTGAGAATTAGAAGATAGAAAGATCGTGGGTCGCAAGATAAGAAGGAACCAATGGATGCGATGATTATAAATAAAAAAAGCTTCCAGATTAATGTTAAAACAAATTAAATCTGAAAGCTTTTTTAAGTTAATACAAAATTATTTACAGTCTGACAAAAGTGGTGTTACGACATCAATTCAAAAAACCGTCGATGATCTTTGCTTCCGCTTCACTTTCTGTCAAGCCTAATGTCATCAGCTTGATCATCTGATCTCCGGCAATTTTACCGATGGCTGCCTCATGGATGAGCATTGCATCCAGACTATTGGCGGTAATTTCAGGAATGGCTTTTACCACGCCATGATCCATAATAATCGCATCACACTCGGAATGCCCCATACAGCGGGTATTGCCGTTGATTTTAGAAATAAACGTTTGTTTGGAATGCTCTCTGGCTACTGAACGGGAAATCAGATTAACACTGGAATCTTCACCATTCATATCCACTTCAAAACTCGATTCAGCAATTTGATCTCCGTGAGTCATCAACTTTTCTTTAATAACTAAGGTTGCATTGGCCTTTAGTTTTGCCTTTGTCAATCGTTTCGTGGAATCAACCCCCTTAATTTGAGAGGTTTCCATTTCCATATAACTGCCTTCTTCCTGTTCCACTTCTGTCACCGGATCAATGATCCGCTTGCCAGTCCCGGTACCTACGCCGATGTGCTTTTCAACATAAAGAACCCGTGAATTTTTGCTTAAAAAGAAACGATGAATGCCATTGTGTTCAGAGCCGTCACAGCTATTCCCGGTGCTGACTCCGCATCCAGCGATAATCGTAACATCGGCATTTTCCCCGATATAAAAATCATTGTAAACCAAATCGTGGACGCCGCTACAGGAAACCAAAGCCGGAATATAAACAGACTCAGATTTCGTATTGGGTTTCACGATAATATCAATACCGGATTTATCTTTTTTTCCGACAATTTCAATATTTTCACTGGATTGTCTGGCAACACTTTGGCTATTGTCTCTAATATTATAAGCACCCTTTGGCAGCTCTTCCAGTCCACTCACTTCTTTTAACAATTGTTTTGCTATATCATTCATTTTTTAAGCCTCCACGATATCTTGACAATTCAGACAGTTTAAGGGATCTTCGCAATGGAGCAATTCAGGCAAGACACTATCCTTGGCGCCACGTTTAATAATAGCCCCATCCACCATGGCAATGATTTCATCTGCCACATCTAAAATCCGTTCTTGATGGGAAATAATGATAATGGATACTTCCTTATTACTGTGCATTTTTTTGAACACATCAATGAGGTGGTTGAAACTCCATAAATCGATACCGGCTTCGGGTTCATCAAATATGGATAAGATCGTATTTCTGGCAATTATAGTGGCAATCTCAATTCGTTTGATTTCTCCGCCGGATAACCCAGCATTGAGTTCCCGATTGATGTAATCTTTTGCACATAAGCCAACT
Organism: Acetobacterium tundrae; assembly: GCF_008086615.1. Lineage (GTDB taxonomy): Bacteria > Bacillota > Clostridia > Eubacteriales > Eubacteriaceae > Acetobacterium > Acetobacterium tundrae. Next base: position 47,549 of record NZ_RXYB01000003.1, on the reverse strand, counting down.
TCTGATAAATACTGACTGGCTTCCATTACAGATAAATCTTTACCGGCGGCAACATTTAATAAATTGTGAACGGTAATTCCCTTAAATCGTATCGGCTGCTGGAATCCAAAACTGATTCCTCGTTTTGCTCTTTCAGTAATACTTAAATTGGTAATATCTTCGCCATTAAAGGTGATTTTACCTCTGGTGGGTTTGATAACTCCAGAAATAACTCGGGCCAGGGTAGATTTCCCGCCACCGTTGGGACCGGTTATAGCAATAAATTTACCTTTTTCAATCGTTAAATTAACGTCTTTTAAAATCTCTTTTTCATTTTCCACTTCAAATGAGACATTTTCAAGTTTTAACATTTTTTCTCCTTACTTATTTGCTATATTTCAATTACTTATCAACATTATAGCAGAATTCACTGGCTATAATCAGACAAATTTTTGTGTTCTTTATTTGTACATAAAAATTAAAAGATTGACGTGACGTAAAAAAGTAGTGTATTATTCAAACTAATAAAACAATATTAAAAGCAATAAAACATAATAAAAAAAGATGAGGAGAGAAAAATGAAAAGAGTAAAGAAATGGTTGGCGGTTCTATTGGTTGCCGGTATGTCGATTGGACTGATGACAGCATGCAGTAGCAATACTGAAACACAATCGAAGGACACCGCAAAGGAACTTACTGGACAAAATTTATTTGTTTATTGCGGGGCAGGAATGACAGATCCGTTTGGTAAAATTACAGATGCTTTCAAGGAAGAAACAGGCTGTGAAGTGCAAGTCGTATATGCAAATGCGGCTCAAATTCAGAATCAGATTCAAACAACCAAGGAGGGTGATCTATTTATAGCAGGTTCAGCCGATGAGTTGGTACCGGTGAAAGATCTTGTGAAGGAAAGTAAAAATCTGGTCAAACATATTCCGGTTTTGGCTGTGAAAAGCGGAAATCCATTAGGTATTACAGGATTGAATGATTTGACAAAGGATGGCGTGGAGGTTGTACTGGGCGATGCAGATGCGACACCCATTGGCAAAATAGCAAATAAAGCGTTGACGGATTTAGGAATTCTTCAAAATGTAAATGTCATTGCACGAGCTTCCACGGCACCGGAAATTTTCAATGCCCTATCCGTTGATGAGTGCAATGCAATCATTGACTGGAAAGAAAATGTTACGGGATCAACCACCGAGATTGTTAATACAACCGATCTGGATGCCTATGTTAAAACGGTTCCAGCAGCAAGTTTAACGTGCAGTACAAATACCGAAGCTTTGGGAAAATTTTTGACCTTTCTTGATTCAGACAAAGCAAAAAGTATCTGGAAAAGTTATGGTTATGAATTGCTCAATTAAACTATATTTATGAAAGAACGCACCCATTTATTTAATCTGTTTGAAATTATTTCGATTATCACGGCGGCTGTTGTTGTTGTATTTACATCAGTGTTGATTCTGACAATTATTGTGAGAGGTTTTCCGTACTTGCAAGAAGCATTTCTTTCTAAAGAAATTCAATTTTCCATCAAATTGAGCTTGTATACGGCGAGTATCGCTACGTTTATCTGTATGTTTTTGGGGGTACCCACCGCTTACGCATTGACTAGAACGTCCTTTCCATTAAAAAAACTATGTCAGATCATTATTGAACTTCCCTTATCCATGCCGTATTTGGTTTTGGGCTTGAGTCTGTTGCTAATTTTTTCATCCGATCTTGGGAAAGCTTTAAAGGAGCTGGGCTTCAGAGTCGTATTTGACAAAAATGGCATTATCCTAGCTCAGACCGTTGTGAATTTACCTTATGTGATCCGCTTTATTCGAACGGCATTTCAGGAGGTGGATGAGCGATTGGAATTCATTTCGGGAAGTCTGGGCGCTTCAAAATGGAAACGGTTTACAACGATTACCGTGCCGCTGTCAAAAAATGCGATTATAGCAACGATTATTCTGACATGGTCGAGATGTCTCGGAGAATTTGGAGCGACATTAATGTTGGTTGGGGCGACGCGAATGAAGACAGAAACATTGACAACATCTATTTATTTGAATTTGGCAACAGGAGACAATGGTGCAGCGATGGCTTCAGCAACAATCATACTGATTATTTCATTTGCATCACTGTTTATTACAAATTGGTTGGGAAGAAAGAATTCCAAAGAAAGCAGAATGAAAGATGTGACTTTACGATGAATGCAATGGTGGAGATAAAAGATTTTTCAATTCAGTTGGGAAGCTTTAAGCTAAAAAATATCAATTTGAATATTTTTGATAATGAAATATTTGCCGTGCTGGGAAAAACCGGATCGGGAAAAACCGTGCTTCTTGAATCCATTGCAGGGTTTTACAGGCGCTTTTCGGGAAATGTGACTATCCAGGGAAAAAGTGTTATTGAGATTCCCCTGGAAAAACGGAAAATTGGATTTGTATATCAGGATTTCGGCTTGTTTCCGCATATGACGGTATATGATAATATTTGTTATGGATTGAAAATACAAAAAATGGATAAAGAAAAACGAAAGAAAAAAGTTGCTGAAATGGCAGAAATATTGTCAATTGAACATATTTTAAAGCAGTATCCGGGGACATTGAGCGGCGGCGAGCGGCAGAGAACAGCTCTTGCCCGGGCGCTTGTTCTTAATCCCAAAATGCTATTAATGGATGAGCCGTTTTCGGCATTGGATCCAGCGACAAAACAGAGCATGTATGAACAGATTAAAGAGATACATAAGATCTTTGGATGTACCATTCTCTTTGTAACACATGATTTTAATGAAGCTCAGATCATGGCTGACCGAATCGGTATTATGGTAAATGGTGAACTGAGAGGAATTCGAAAGAGCATCGATTTATTTAAAAAATGTCAAGATGAAGATATAAATAATTTTCTTTGTGGAAATTCGAGAGGAGAAAAAGATGCAATTTAAAGATGCACGAGAGGTTTTGAAGTCGCTGTTAAATCAAAATAAAGAATTAAATAACCTAAATATTACAATCAGCAGCAGAGCTTTGAAGAATGAGGAGGCGATCGGTCACCCAGATCGAAAAGATTTTCCACTATTAACAGGTAAAGAAGTTCTTTTGCAGGCAGAAGTGGATGGCAGCCTGGGCCAGGCATTTACCAGCGATCCGATTGCCTATCAGGGAAATATACCGGGCATATTGGATTTACCGGCCGATAGACTTGGAAATTATGCGCTTTTGGTTGCGACTCTCAATGCCGTTTCACGTAAGCTGGGTTTTGCCGATCACACCATTCATTGCGTTGACAATGAACCGGAAACATGTGCTGGAAAAATCAGTCAGACCGTTTTGGAAAAACATGGCCTCTGTAAAATAGGCATCATTGGATATCAGCCAGCTATCCTGGAAAACTGTGCCCGGGTATTTGGGGCAGACAATATAAAGATCAGCGATTTAAATAGAAAGAATGTTGGGAGTCTTCGTTATGGCGTGAAAGTGCTGGATGGATTAACCGATACGAAGGAAGTGGTGGAATTTGCAGATGTACTGCTGATAACCGGTTCAATTTTAGCAAATGGAACGGATCGAAGTGTATTGGATGAATTGGAAAATAAACAGTTTTATTTATTTGGAACAACCTGCGCAGCATTGGCGAATTTTAATCATTTCAAGCGGTTATGTCCCCTGTCAAGATAGGATGATAAGAGATAAAGATAATTAGAATAAAAAAACAAAAGAGAAAATCAAAAAAAAATTTACAGCGTTTTCACTTTTTTGGTATTGTTTTTTATGTGTACGAAGGTAATGACTTGAAGCAGCCTAGTGTTTAGGTTAGAAGCAGAATCGAATATTGAACAAAAGAATTTTTAATAACCGACAGTTGAGGATGATGACTCCTTGATTGGCGGTTATTTTCTATTTTTGGGCTCTTGTAAAAAAGTAAAATAGTTGTTGACATATGCCAATAACGGTCTATAATGAAATTATAAATAACATATGCCAAAAACTATTAGGAGCGGAAAATTATGATAAAAATAGGATTTCCGAAAGATTTTAGCCAATTAAAAGCGCTTTTCGCGGAAAAGGAAAAAGAAAGAGATTTATATATTACAGCCGAAGACACAGAAATTTCTCAGCTGCTGGGAGTTGTTCGTTTTATTTATTAAGATAACAAAGTGGATATTTTTGAAATGATCATGATTTATCGGAGCGACCAATACTTGGTAGTGTTTGACGGTATGATCAGAACACTTCTTGCAAAAATGGCTGAAGAGGGATGTACAATTGTATCAATTCATGATGTAAATGAAGAATTTAAAAAGTACTTTATCGATCATGAATTTATTGAAGAATCAGAAGTATTAATGCATAAAGATTTTCCTGGTGAATTTTTTAAACCCTGTCCTGGCTGCCGTGAAAATAAACAATAAGACATAAATATAGGCCTTATTATGATGGCTTGTAAAAATTTAAAGCAGTTTAATGATATCAACAGAGTAAAAGAAATAAAGATAAAATGAAAGTTATAGGTAAAGAATATGTTGATTAAAACTTTAGTGGAAAACACTTCAATGGATGAAGATTTAGGATGTGAACATGGCCTTAGTTTATATATTGAAACTAATAATCATAAAATGTTGTTTGATACCGGTGCAAGTGATCTTATTTTAGAAAACGCAAGAAAAATGCAGGTTGATTTATCAAAGGTCGATTTAGTCGTAATTTCTCATGGGCATTGTGATCATGGTGGTGGGCTCAGGGCTTTTATGAGTGTGAATAGTAAGGCAAAAATCTATCTGAACAGTAAGGCCTTTGGTGATTATTATTCAAATAGACTAAATGGTGAAAAGAAATATATTGGAATAGATAAAACACTGCTGCCTAATGATCGCTTTATTTTGGTAGACGGACAAACTGAAATTGATGATGAGCTGGAACTTTTCTCAAATGTAAAAGGAAATAAATTGAAACCATCAGGGAATCAGGATTTATTCATGAAGGTTGATTCTTTATTAGTTCTGGATGATTTTGCTCACGAACAGAACTTAATTATAAAGGAAAATGGAAATATCGTTTTAGTTGCAGGTTGCGCCCACAATGTAATTGTAAATATCCTGGAGCACTTTCATTTAAATAAAAACAGACAGCCAAGTTATGTGATTGGCGGTTTTCATCTTTATAATCGATCAGCAGGCAGATATGAGAATCCAAGTGCGATAGCGGATATTGGAACCTGCCTTCTCAGTACAGGAGCAATGTTTTATACCTGCCACTGTACAGGAATCAAAGCATATGAAAGTTTAAAATCAATTATGACTGATAAAATAGAATATCTATCAACTGGCAGTCAATTAATAGTTTAAGGATAAAAGAGCGAACCCAACAAGTGAGAATTTTAACCCAACGTTTAATTGGGTTGAAACACTTCTGAAAAAATTTTAGCAAATGGAGGAATAAATTTAATGAAAATAGCAATACCAGCAGATGAAAATACTCTGCAAAGTGAAGTTTGTATGTCTTTTGGACGGGCTCCTTATTTTTATATTTATGATACAGCCACTCAAACCGGTGACTTCATAATTAATGATGCAGCAACTGAGCCAGGTGGGGCAGGTATAAAAGCCGCTCAAATTATTGTCGACAATCAGGCCGAGGTATTAATTACACCGCGGTGTGGTGAAAATGCTGCAGACGTTTTTAAGGTTGCCAAGATTAAAATTTTTAAAAGCAGTGTGGGAACCATTCAGGATAATATCAATAGCTACAATGATGGAAAGTTGGATCTACTTGATCACTTTCATGCAGGATTTCATGGACGTGGGGGAAATTAAAAAATGAAACTAGCAGTACTCAGTGGAAAAGGTGGAACTGGTAAGACTTTAGTCTCTGTTAATCTGGCAGCGGTAGCTGGAAATTCCGTTTATATTGATTGTGACGTTGAAGAGCCGAATGGACACCTGTTTTTCAAACCGAAAGGGATAGAAAAAGAAAAGGTGACAATTAAAGTTCCAGTTGTTGATGAAGATCTTTGTATTGGCTGCCGTAAATGTGTTGATTTTTGTAAGTTTAATGCCCTTGCCGCTGTTTTAGATAAACTAATCGTATTTGATGAAATTTGTCATTCCTGTGGTGGTTGTATCCTGTTTTGTCCAACAAAAGCTTTGACTGAAAAGGATAAAGTGATTGGAGAAATACAAAGCGGGGTTTCTGATAGCGTCAAAGTGATTACCGGCATGATGAATACCGGAGAAGAATCAGGAATACCCATTATAAAGAAATTATTGAATAAAATTTCAAACGAAACGGCGATGACATTTATCGATTGCCCGCCTGGGAGTGCCTGCATTGTTATGGAAAGTATTCGAGATGCTGATTATTGTATTTTAGTTGCAGAACCGACAGTGTTTGGATTGCATAATCTCCAAATGGTTTATGAACTGGTGAAAATTTTCAAAAAACCCTATGGAGTTGTCATCAACAAATGTTTGCAGAGTGAAAATGATAATTTGATTGAAAAATATTGTAATGATAATAAGATAAAAATACTCACTAAAATCCTCTTTGAAAGTGAATTGGGAATACTCAATTCAAATGCGATGATTGTATCAAGAAAAAGCTCAAAGTACTATTCAATGTTTTCTTCTTTGCTTCAAATCATTACTAAGGAGGTGCACGATGAAACAGTTACTCATTCTTAGTGGAAAAGGCGGAACCGGAAAAACGACCGTAGCCAGTGCATTTATCAAGGTAGCACAGGCAAAAGCTTACGCTGATTGTGATGTGGACGCACCGAATCTGCATCTTGTTTTAGGCCAAACAAGTCAACCAAAACGAACAGATTTTTATGGAATGCCGAAGGCAGAAATAAATTCAGATTTATGTGCAAAATGTGACCGGTGCAGAGAAAATTGTCGCTTTGATGCAGTAACGGTGGTGAATGATGAATATCACATCGATTCTTATGCGTGTGAAGGATGTGGAGTTTGTCAAGTTGTCTGTCCGGTTCGAGCAATCACATTAGAACCGAATATCGCTGGTGAACTCATGCTGTATTCGAATGATACAGTGTTTTCAACCGCTCAGCTTAAAATGGGCAGCGGAACATCGGGGATGCTTGTTACTGAAGTCAAAAAGCAAATGAAATCAGTGGATGTCAACGCTGAGCTGGCAATTATTGATGGATCCCCGGGAATCGGGTGTCCGGTAATAGCATCCTTAAGCGGTGTGGATATGGTTTTAATTGTCGCAGAACCCTCAGTATCGGGAATTAGTGATATGGAACGGATTATTAAAACGGCTCAAACGTTTCATACAAAAATTGCGGTATGTGTTAATAAATATGATACCAATATGAAAAATACTGAAAAAATTAAATCTTATTGTGACCAAATGAATTTGCCTTATACAGGTAATATTCCCTATGATGAAGATGCTGTTAAGGCGATTAACAAGGGGCAAACGATTGTTGATATTTACTGTGAAGCCGGTAATGCGGTTCGAGAAGTATTTAACAATACCATGCAAGTATTATTGAATAAATAGCAAAATGAAATTTTCAGAAAAAATATAAATTGTTTAAAAGGAGTATGAAAATGAATAAAGTAAAAGCAAACATGAAATCTTGTTTAAATCCGGTTCCAAAAGTTCTGGTATCATGTCGCGGTTTAAATGGAGAAGAAAATGCCCTTGCAGTAGGTTATTGTGGAAATTGCAGTTACGATCCACCGATGGTTATGGTAGGAATTGTCCCTTCTCGTTATTCATATCACTTGATTAAAGAGTCCGGGTGTTTTGTAGTTAATCTGGTAGATGAAAGTTATCAGGAAACGTTTATTTATTTAGGTAGCCACAGTAAACGAAATGAAGATAAATTAGCTATTATGAAGGTCAAACTTGAAACGGCGAAAGTCGTTAATGCGCCTATTTTATCTGATTGCCCGGTGAATATTGAGTGTACCGTGGTTGATTCGATTGTGACGGGTTCTCATGAAATGTTCATTGGGAAGATTGAATACGTTCACGGAGATTCAAAACTTGTGAACAAGGATGGGATGATTGATTTTTCCCAAATCAATTTTCTTGGATGATTTTCAAAGGGATCGGCGAGTTAAGGGTAAAAGATAAAATAATACAAAATGGATTTTGACAAAAAAACAAACAAAAGAGGAGAAATTTGTATGAGTGAAAGTTGTAACCAGAGCTGTGGTACCTGTAGTGATGATGATTGTGATGAAAGAAAGGAAAATCCAGTGGATTTTTCAGAAAAACCACATGAGTTGAGTAAGATCAAAAAAGTAATCGGTGTGGTAAGTGGAAAAGGTGGGGTTGGAAAATCGTTAGTAACATCCTTATTGGCGGTTACAATGAATCGGAGAGGTTATAAAACGGCAATTCTGGATGCGGATATTACCGGACCATCCATTCCCAAGGCTTTCGGAATCAACACAAAAGCCATGTCGAGCGAATTAGGATTGTTTCCGATTGCAAGTAAAACAGATATTGACATCATGTCGATTAACTTATTGCTGGAAAACGAAACGGATCCGGTTATCTGGAGAGGTCCTATTATTGCAAATACGGTTAAGCAGTTTTGGACCGACGTTATCTGGGGCGATGTAGATTATATGTTTATTGATATGCCGCCAGGTACCGGAGATGTACCTTTAACCGTGTTTCAATCTTTACCGGTTGATGGTATTATCATCGTGACATCTCCTCAGGAACTGGTTTCAATGATTGTCTCAAAGGCCGTGAAAATGGCTGAAGTGATGGATATTCCGGTAATTGGAGTGGTTGAAAATATGTCCTATTTCGAATGTCCGGATTGTGGTAAAAAACATCAGATCTTTGGGGAGAGTCATATTGAAGAAGTGGCAAAAGAGCATGGCATTGATTTAATTGCGAAGATGCCAATTGATACAGCCCTCGCAGGTGCCTGCGATAAGGGCATGATTGAATTATTTGATGGAACATGGCTGGATCATATAGCTGATACTTTAGAAATGAATGGAGAAAAGAAAATGAAAATTGCAGTAGCAAGTGATAATGGGTTGGTAACAGGACATTTTGGTCATTGTGAAAGTTTTATGATCTTTGATGTGGAAAATAATAAAATTGTTAAAAGTGAAGCAGTTCCCAATCCTGGACATAAACCAGGGTTTTTACCTGTCTTTTTACATGACATGGGCGTTAATGTTATTATTGCCGGTGGCATGGGTGGCGGTGCGGTAGATATTTTCAATGAAAAAAACATTGAGGTTATCACGGGTGCGAGTGGAAAAGCTGAAGATGCGGCAACCAATTATTTACAGGGGATGCTTAAATCGACAGGATCTATTTGTCATGAACATCAACACAGTGATGAATGCGGAGAGGAATAAGAAGTTCTGAAAATAAAATGAGGAATTGCTGTTATTACTTTATTGAATGATGAGTGGTAATATCAGTTTTGATTAACATGTAGTTGTAGATCTTAAAAGTGATGGAACAATTATTTCTGTTCCATCACTTTTATAAAACAACTTAGGGAAGATGTTATGGAAAAAATAGGGATAATCAATTGTTATGAAACGGCCCAAAAATGCTCGGGAAAAGGATGTAAAAAGGCCTACAAAGAAAAAAAAGATGCCTTTGCCAGATATGAATCTAAGGAAGTTAAACTGGTTAGATTTGTCCGATGTCATGGCTGTGGTAAAAATGCTCTTGCCGGGGTAATAAAAGAAGCTGATAAAATGGCAAAAAAGGGTGTGACAACAATACACCTTTCAAGCTGCATGAGATCAATATGTAAATGGCATGATGAATTTGTGGACGAGCTATCAAAAAAATTTGAAGTAGTTGATTATACACATGGAAATGAAGAATAGCTGAGACCTGAATTTTATTATTTTGTTTGAAGGTATTCTTGAAAAACCTGATGGTACGATTTGGTGAAAATTAAAGGTGAGGAGTAAACGATTTGATAACACATGCTTGTCAGGCTAGAGAACTATTTGAAAAAGGCTATAATTGTTCACAATCGGTTTTTGCTGCTTTTTGCGATGAAACCGGAATGGAGTTGGAAACAGCTCTGAAGATTTCCTCTTCTTTTGGTGGAGGCATGGGTAGATTACGTGAGGTTTGCGGTGCCGTGACGGCGATGTTCATGATTGCAGGAATAAAATATGGATATACTGATCCCCGTGATGATGTTAAAAAGGCAGAGCATTATAAACGGATACAAGCACTTGCTTTCAAGTTCAAGGAGCGTAACGGTTCTTATATTTGCAGAGATCTTTTGGATATGGTCGGTACTGATAATCCAATACCAAAGGCGAGAACGGATGAATATTATCAAACACGCCCATGTGAACAACTTGTTGGTATTGCCGCAGAAATAATGGATGAGGTAATCAACAGAAAATCATTAGAACATTGTTGCTTTGAAAAAAATAAGAGAACAGTCTAGAAAGAAATATTGTCATAAATGCAAAAAATATTTTGCATAATTTTTGCATTTATGATAGTTTGAATAATTACATAAAACAATAAAATTTGTGGAGGTTCTTAATGAAAGAATGTTTTTCTTGCGGTGCTAAGTTGGAAGATGAAGATGTATATGAAGTAAAAGGTAAAATATTTTGTGATGATTGTGCCATGGGACAACAAAAAGTTTTGCAAACATGTGATCCCGGGGCTGTTCACAGCGCTTTGCTTGACCGAAAAAAATCAGGCTTTACAGGAACTGAAGGACTAACCGAAATTCAAAAAGAAATCTATTTATTTATTCAGGAAAAAAATGGCGTAACGGTTCCACAACTTATTGAAAAATTTAAACTTACTGCTGAAGAGGCTGGCGCGGCAACAACTGTTTTAAGACATCTCGAGCTGGGAAAAGGTCAAAAGCGTGAAGATGGTGTGTACTTTGTTCCATGGGAAGCTTAAACCTATCTGATACTTGGCAACTCTAAGTATCACCGAAAAGCAATTCTTCAAGGGGATAAAAATAAAACGAAAGAGATGAGCCGATATGATTTTGTCATATCGGCTCATTTAAATATAGTTGATTAATTTTCCAGACGTTCCAGCAAAGCGTTTTCAAAGGTTTTAATGCCGATTCGGTCAATAACAGCGGAGATCCGCTCGCCATCCACGCCAAGATCGGTGTAGGTTTCAAAAATTTTTTCAATCAGGTCGGGGATTTCTGCAACGGCATATAAATCCGTTAAACGATCCCCAAATCGGTAGCCACGTCCCATTCGGCCCCCCAGATAAATGGCAATTCCTTTGACCTCTTCAGTCATGGCTTCAGCTGGGCAGACTTTTGCGCATTCGCCACAATTCACGCATTTTATTTCATCCCACACTAGTTTTTTATCAACCATCGTCAGTGCCTTTGCCCGACAAACTTTGGTGCATTTTCCACAGTGTTTGCAGGCTTCGGAATCATATTGTACATAAGCTTGCCCAACAAAACCGATGTCATTAGTATTGGCTTTGGCACAGTTATTTGGACAGCCTACAAAAGTGAGCTTTGTTTTGGAATGAAGCTCTCGGCCAAAAAAACGGTCATGGCATTCACCGCAAAGCTTCTGGGTGTCGTAAAGCCCGTGGAGGCAGACGGTGCCTTTGCAAGCGACCAGCGGACGGACTTTTTTGCCGGTGCCACCATAGGTTAATCCGCCAGACTTTAGAGCCGTTTTGACGGCTTCAATGTCATCATATTTTATCCATGGAATCTCAATGGCTAAACGGGTTGTTTCACCCAGGTAACCACGGCCATATTTTTCAGCAATATCTGCCAGAGACCGGAATTCCTCTGAAGTCAAATTTCCTGCACGGCTCAAAATACGAAAGGAAAAATACCCTTCCTGTTGCTGGGCCAAAATTCCCTGAGCTTTCAATGCTGCAATTTCATTCTGTGTGATCACGATATTACCTGCTTTCTTTATAAGGGTTCATAATACTATTAAGTTATTGTATTCTTGTTTTCTAAAAACAATATTAAATTTGCCGTCATTATTGAAATGGATATGTTAAAATAATCTTAATCATATACGAAAAAGGAGCTTAAAATGCTAAAACTTGAGCAGGTATCAAAAACATATGGAAATAAAAGTGAAAAAGCGGTGGATAATATCAGCTTTCAGGTTTATCCGGGTGAAATATTTGGATTTGTGGGACCGAATGGGGCGGGAAAAACAACAACGATTAAAATGATTGTCAGTTTATTAGCCCCCAATAGCGGAAAAATAATAATAAACGGCATTGATAATCAGAAAAATATCCTTGAGGCAAAAAAACAGTTCAGTTATGTCCCTGATAATCCGGAGCTATTTGAAAAAATAAAAGGAATCGAATATTTGAAGTTTATGGCGGATGTTTATGAGGTGCCCGTTGCAGAGCGGCAGCAATTGATTGAAAAATATTTGGCTGTTTTTGAGATTAAGGAAGCGGTTAATGATCCCATTGGTTCTTATTCTCATGGCATGAAGCAGAAACTTGCTCTGGTTGGGGCTTTGATTCATGATCCGCAGCTGTTTGTTTTGGATGAGCCAATGGTGGGTTTGGATCCCAAAGCGTCGTTTGAACTCAAAAAAATCATGCGGGAACATTGTGATCGGGGACGATCGGTGTTCTTTTCAACCCATGTATTGGATGTGGCTGAAAAAATATGTGATCGGATTGCGATTATCAAAAAAGGAAAAATCATTGAAGTGGGAACGATGGCAGAAATTCGTGAAAAAGCAGGCAGCCAAGAATCTTTAGAAAATATTTTTCTGGAGTTGACGGAATAATGAAAGAAATAATGGCATTAACAAAATTATTTATTAATGAATCATGGGGATTTTCGAAATTCTTATACAATAGAACCAATAATAAGAAAGCGTTCTACAAACAATTAGTTCCCATGATTATTGTTCCGATCGCTTTGATTCCGGCATTTTTCATGTATGTTTCTTTTTATATCGCTTTGTATGCTGGATTACGCATGATCAACCAGACCTCTGTATTTTTAAGTGTCGGATATATCTTGACAATTGCATTGATCATTATTTTTGGAATTATGTATATCCTCTCGGAGTTTTATTTTTCGAAGAATATCGAAGAATTGATTCCCCTGCCGATACTTTCTCGTAATATTATCATTTCTAAGTTCCTTAGTATTTTGGTATCCGAATATGTTTTTACGGCGCTGATATTTGTACCGGCTCTTATTATTTATGGAGTCGGGGAGGGGATGGGTTTTGTCTATGCGTGCCTCTCAATATTGATGTTTTTAACCGTGCCGGTATTGCCGCTAGCATTGCTTACGGCACTGATTATGCTTATTATGCAGTCCGCCTCTATTAAAGGCCGTCAGGATATGCTTCGGATTATTTTTGCGTTTCTAGGTATCGCACTGATTATGAGTGTGCAAGTATGGTTTGGAAATCACATGGGGAATGCAAATAATGTGGATTTCCAAAATTTAATGAACAATTTGCTAAAGAACAATGAAAGTCTTTTGAACACCATTGGCTATTTTGTGCCCACGAGTCTTTTATTGGCATGGACACTTAATAAGATTACTTTGATGTCTTTGGCCTGGGCAGCGAGTAGCGTTGCCATTAATATCATAGCCTTTGCATTGATGGTTTTAGTTGGAAAACGGTTTTATATAAAAAGCATTGTGCGTGGAAAAATCATAAAAAAAGGGAAAAGATTGAGTCAGATTGAAACACAAAAGGCTCTGGGTAAAAAAAGCCATGGCGTGATGGCCATCTTTTCCATGGATTTGCGATTGCTGTTACGAACGCCGATTTATTTTTTCAATAATGTCAGTGTTGTTATTATTGTACCGGCATGTTTGTTGATCAGTCTTTCCTTTATTAAGTTGACGCCAGAAGATTTTAACAGCATCCGAAATTTTTATACTGAAATGCCAATACTTGTGAACTTCATATTGATTGCCTTTTTCATTTTTTTCGGAGCGACCACAGCGACCACAGCCACCACTTTTTCACGGGAAGGAAAGGCTTCATGGTTAACCCGGATGATCCCTATTTCATCAAAAGATCAGATTATTGGGCGGACCAGTGTAGCAGTTATCATTGAAAGCTTAGGGATTGTTTTTACGCTTATTGGGGTATCTTTCTATATCCCGCTGACCCTGTTAAGTCTTGTCTTAACTGTCATTTTAGGAATTTTAGGCTCGCTGCCAATTCTTTTGTTTGGATTATTTATGGATATGAATCATCCGCTGCTCGATTGGGACAATCCGCAAAAGGCCGTGAAAAATAATATGAATGTAGTAACTACGCTTTTTGTGGGAATGGCTTATATTGGGTTGCTCCTTGCGGTTTCCGGTCTTTTAGGGTATTTTATCAATCCCTGGTTGGGTTATGGATTGTTTTCAGTAATTAGTGGTATTATGACTGTTGTTTTTTATAAGATAATTGACAAACGTTTAGCAGTGAAATTACTAAATTTTGAATAAGTAATGGTTGTTGGTAAAAAAGGCAGCCGCAAAGGAGTGTGAATCAATGTCACAGAATGAAATACGGCTAATGCCAAAAGCAAACCGTTTAATCAATGAAAAGAGTCCTTATTTATTACAGCATGCCTATAACCCCGTTGAATGGTACACCTGGAGCGAAGAAGCGTTCAAAGAAGCAGAATTACAGAATAAACCAATTTTTCTTTCTATCGGTTACAGCACCTGTCATTGGTGCCACGTGATGGAGAAAGAATCTTTTGAAGATGAAGAAGTGGCAACAGTATTAAATAAATATTTTATCAGTATAAAGGTGGATCGGGAAGAAAGACCGGATATTGATCAAATTTATATGACTTTTTCCCAGGTAAGTACCGGACAGGGCGGCTGGCCGCTAAACGTTTTTTTAACAGCAGATAAGAAGCCTTTTTATACCGTAACCTATTTGCCGAAAATATCAATACACCAACATCCTGGGATCATCGATGTTTTAATGGGGATTGAAAGCCAATGGGAGAAAAACCCCGAAGATCTAAAAAAATCGGCTGATAAAATGACCAAGCTTTTAAATGACTTAGAAGTCAGCAAGAATGAAGAATTACTTAACGAAAACATTTTCAAGAATGCTTATACCTTTTTCGAAGAAAATTTTGATTCGCAATATGGTGGATTTGGGAAAGCTCCTAAGTTTCCGACACCCCATCATTTGTTTTATTTATTACGATACTATCAGGCATTTAAAGAACCACAGGCACTTGAAATGGTTGAAAAAACCCTTAAGCAAATGTATAAAGGTGGCATTTTTGATCATATTGGGTTTGGCTTTTCAAGATACGCAACCGATGAAACCTGGCTTGTCCCGCACTTTGAAAAAATGCTTTATGACAATGCCTTATTGATCATGGCTTATACCGAAGGTTATCAGGCAACGGGGAATGAGCTTTATCGAAAAATTGCAGAAAAAACATTAAGTTATGTGATCAGGGATTTGCGATCCCAAGTCGGCGGTTTTTATTGTGCAGAAGATGCGGATTCTGAAGGCGAAGAAGGCAAATTTTATGTTTGGTACATGAATAAGGTCGAGAAAATACTTGGGAAAAATCGCGCAGAAGTGTTTTTTCGGTATTATCCTATGTCAAAGGAAGGTAATTTTGACGGAAAAAACATTCCCAATTTAATTTCAACTTCAATTGAAGAAATCGAAAAATATCCAGAACTTCAAAAAGCTCTAAATGAGATGAGAGCAGATCTTTTTGAACAAAGAGAAAAACGAATTCATCCCCATAAAGATGATAAAATATTAACCGCCTGGAATGGTTTGATGATAGCAGCATTAGCCATAGCGGGAAGAGTATATCAACATTCTGTTTATGTTAAACTGGCGGAACAAACGATGAATTTTATTGAAAAGAATTTAACCCGGTCAGATGACCGCCTTTATGCCCGATATCGGCAGGGCGAGGCTAAACATTTAGGTTATTTAGACGATTATGCCAATATTATTTGGGGCTATCTGGAATTGTACCAGGCAACCTTTAATACCGACTATTTAGAAAAGGCTATTAAACGATCTCTTGAAATGATCAGCCTTTTCGGAGATGATGAATGCGGAACTTCAGGGTTTCATTTATATGGTAAAGATGCCGAGCAATTAATCGCTAACCCGAAGGAGATATATGACAATGCTCAACCCTCGGGGAATTCTATCGCGGCTTACTGTCTTTTGAGACTGGGTAAAATAACCGGCAAACAGGAATTTACGGATATTGCCAATGGAATGTTTGCTTATTTTGCAAATAATCTCAATCAGGCGCCGATGGCGTGTACCATGATGTTGAGTGCAAAACTGTATGAAGATCAACCCACAACAGAAGTTTTATTTGTCGGAAACAGTGAGGATCCGGTTATAATGAAAATGAATGATTATCTCAACAAACAGTATTTACCTTTTTCAGTGGTGGTTTCCAATAAAAAAGGTCAGGATCTGGAGCGGGTTAATGATTTTGTGGTCAATCAAAAAATGATTGATAACAAACCAACGGTTTATGTTTGTAAAAATTACAAATGTGAGCTGCCGGTAACAGAACTTGAAGATTTTATAAGAATTATGGATAAATGATACTGGTGATTAAATTTAATTTCTTAGGGTATAATGGTAAAGTAACTTGGGAGTGAATCAAGTGAAAAAATATACGAATTTAAAAAATTAAAAAAGGAGATAAAGTTATGAATAGTTTAGAATTTGCAATAAAGATGGAACATGATGGTGAAGAGTACTACAAGAAACAAGCTGAAATAAATAAAAACAACCGTTTGAATACCGTATTTCTTTTATTGGCAAAAGATGAAGGGAGGCATGCTCAAATTTTGGAAAACGAGTTTAAGGAATTAGAGTATTCATTAATTGATAATGATACCCTTTTGGAAACAAATAATGTGTTTAAAGGCAGCAAGAATTTTCAAAATGATTTCAAGGATATTCCCAATCAGGTTGAGGTGTACCGATTAGCCTTAGAAAAAGAAAGACAAAGTATTGAACTCTATGAAAAATTTTTATCTGAAGCATCGGATGATAAACTAAAGGAGTTATTTGGATATCTGGTTAAACAGGAAAAAAATCATTATAAAATATTTGAAGGCCTGATATTATTGGTGGAACGCCCGGAAGAGTGGGTTGAGTCTGCTGAATTTGGAACCAGAGAAGAATATTAATAAGAAAACTTCAGTGCTTACTTTTGCACTTAGTCTATCGGTTAAAGACAATTGGCAAAACAATTGTCTTTTTTTTTATTATATGTGATTCGTCAGGTAATTCACTCCAAACAATAAGATTGTGGATGCAAAAGAATTCTGATAGAATGGATGAAAGTGTAAAGGGGGAATTGCTATGGTTGCATTTAAAAACACGGCGCCAGTTGTCTGGATATTAGTGGCGATTGCAGTGCTGATCAGCGGAATTATTTTATTGTTTGATGTGAAACTGGCCTGGGAGATTATTGTAGCGATTGTATCCGGCTCAATATTTGTTGTCGGGATCATGTATCTATTGTCGATATTTCTAAAAAAGGGTGAAAGTAAGTTTAAAGAATTAGGAATTGGCTTGCTCTGTTTATTTGGCGGAGTTGCCATTTATGTGTTCCCTCAATTCATTAAAGGAACATTTGCTTTTGCTGTGGGGGCACTGGGAATCATCATGGGCTTTTTTGTGTTGTTAAGCAGCCTGAAATTAAAAAAAGATGGCGCATCCTGGGTGGGGACATTGTTAATCGCTCTTATATACATTGGCTTGGGAATAGAGATGGCTTTTTTTGCGACCCAGGGTCGACTTTTTGGAATTATTTTTGGCATCTATCTGATTCTATTTTCGCTTAATATTTTTAGTGACGCATTGGCAAGTTTTATGAAAAACAATGATGGCGCTCAAAAAATGAAAAAGCATATCCGCGTTTCACTCCCGGTGGTGATTGCCGCATTTTTGCCGATACGATTATTAAATAAAGTAAATAAACTAGTGGCGGAAGAACCGGGGGCGTTGCTGCTTCTATCTGATAAAAACAAAGAGCAGGAAATAGATATGGAAATTTTTATCCATACGAAAGCCGGACTGCTTCCGGGAATCGGTCATGTGGATGTTTCCATGGGAGATGTGGTTTACAGCTATGGAAATTATGACACCGCCACCTGGAAAATGGGTGGATTCTTCGCGGATGGGGTGATGGTGGAAATGGGTAAGGCATCCCACATCAAACAGTCATTGGATGTGGAGAAGAAAATTTTGATGGGCTATGGTTTATCGTTGCCGCCGGATCAAAAAAAGGGTGCTCGGGATAAACTTAATGAGATCATTTTGGATCTGGTTCCATGGGAACCCTTGGCAGAACAGGCTGAGAAAGGTGAAATAGACGGAAAGCCGGAAGATTACGATGATGTGTCCAGTCAGCTATACAATGACGCCGGAGCGCGATTTTATAAATTTAAATTTGGCGATCCATTTAAAACCTATTATGCCATGGGGACGAACTGTGTCAAACTCGTCGACACAATTGTTGGTAAAACTGGGATTGATCTTATGAAAATCAACGGAATCATAACACCGGGGGCTTATCTGGATTATCTGGACCGGTTGTATGAACGGGGAGATTCGATTGTGGTATCCCGAACGCTGTATCAGGATATCGAAAAAAACATCAAAAAAGACGTCCTGTCTGACTTGGGGTGAAAACTACAGCAGCTTGAAATGCTTATTTTGGTATTCGATGACTCCTTCTTTCTGGAGTTGGGAGAGAACTCGTGATAAGGCACTTCGATCCACACATAAAAAATCGGCTAGTTCATTGCGGCTAAAGGGGATCTCGAATTCGGGATGCCCTTCTTTTTCGGCATGCAGGGTAAGATAAGAGAGCACCTTGTCACGAATGGTTCGCTGTGAGAGTAATTGGTTTTTGCTGTTGAGAAGGATATTTTTTCGGGCCAATATTCTTAGTAAGTTTTCAATCAGTTGATTGTGAAAAATGCAACTGGTCGGACAGGTGGTAATGATTCGTTCAATACCCAGGAACAAAACCGTACAGCTGGATTTGGCCAGAATGGTGACCGGACTTTCAGTAATTCCTGCACTGGCAAAGGCTTCTCCAAAAATATGTCCGGGTTTTAATTCAGTGAGAATCGAACGATTGCCGTAATAATCTTCCTGAATAATTTGTACTTCACCGGATAAGACAACCCCGACCGAGGTAACTGGCTGTCCGGTCATCAAAATAATTTCTCCCCGTTCATACTGCTTTTCTTCGCCGCCCAAACATTGGAGCATGGCTTCAAGATCCTCATTTATCGATTCAAATAACTTAACTTTTCTTAAAATATCAATATTATTATTCATAATTTTCCTTTGTGTTGCATATGCAACGGCACTTTTGGGTAAATTGTACTATGATTAGGCCAAGAAATCAATACATGATATCGATAGGAGGAAAAAAATGATACGTAAAGTAATTTCAATCGATGAAAATAAATGTAACGGCTGTGGTTTATGTGCCGAAGCCTGTCACGAAAATGCCATTGGAATCGTAAATGGTGTGGCCACGCTATTAAGAGATGACTACTGTGATGGTTTGGGAGATTGTCTGCCAACCTGTCCAACCGGGGCCATTACCTTTGTAGAACGGGAAGCGGCGGCTTATGATGAAGCAGCGGTTCTTGAAAACATGAAAAAAAAGAATCAGATCACTGAAAGCAGTGCGAAAAAAACGGGTGGCTGCCCGGGAACTCAGGCAAAAACAATTGTCAGAGAAGACCTGAAGAAAGATGATGGTCTTGAATCGTTAGCCTGCGGCTGCCCGGGATCATCATCAAAAGCGATCAGTCGGGAAACCAGCTCCTGTGAATGTGAAAGCAGTAATGATTCCGCCGGAACCAAACCAGTATCCCAATTAAGTCAATGGCCAGTGCAAATAAAGCTGGCTCCGGTCAATGCACCCTACTTTAAGGGGGCCCATTTATTAATTGCCGCAGATTGTACGGCTTATGCATACGGTGATTTTCATAATCGTTTTATTAAAAATAAGATTACCTTAATCGGCTGCCCTAAACTCGATGCAGTTGATTATGCTGAAAAGCTGACCGAAATATTCAAACTCAATGATATCAAAAGTATCACTGTCGTACGGATGGAAGTGCCGTGCTGCGGTGGCATTGTCGCAGCCGTTACGAGTGCGTTGCAGAATTCGGGAAAAATGATTCCCTGGCAGGTATTGATGGTTACCACAGATGGTAGTGTTTTAGAAAATGCATAAAATATTTTAGAGTTTGTTTGCCAACAATAGGGGTAAGCTGATATTAATAACCGATCATTCTCCGTTATAAAACGGGTTGAAGCCGTAAAAAGGCTAAATAATAAAGGAAGAGGTAAAAGAATGAAAGATATGTTTTGTTTTCAATGTGAACAAACGGCAAAAGGAACAGGTTGCGAAGTTAAAGGGGTATGCGGTAAGACGGCATCCACTGCGGTTTGGCAGGACAAGTTGGTTGGGGCGTGTATTGGTTTAGCCCGGGCCGTTCAAAAAACAAAAGCAACGGAAGCAACGGATTCCTGTATCAAGAAAGCGTTATTCACAACCGTTACCAACGTGAATTTTGATGATGAAAGCATAAAATTCATGGTGGCCTGTGTCGAAAAAATGAAAGTTGCGTTAGATCCGACCGCAGAAAACTACGATATGGCTAAATTATGGGACGATAATGAGGATATCCGCTCATTAAAAACACTGATTCTTTTAGGCATTAAGGGCGTGGCTTCTTATGCCCATCATGCCGAAATATTAGGCTATAAAGATCCTGTTGTTGATGCATTCTTTTATAAAGCACTGGCGGCAATAGGGACAGATACGGTGGAAATGGGCGAACTATTGACGCTTGTTTTAGAAACGGGAACGGTGAACTTGGCCTGTATGGCGCTTTTAGATAAAGCCAATACGGAGACCTATGGCACACCCGTACCAACTGAAGTGACGTTAACCATTGAAAAAGGACCGTTTATTATAATTACCGGTCATGATTTGCATGATTTAAAACTTTTATTAGAACAGACAAAAGATCAGGGAATCAATATTTACACACATGGTGAAATGCTGCCAGCCCACGCCTATCCGGAACTAAAAAAATATTCGCAGTTAAAGGGAAACTTTGGGACAGCATGGCAAAATCAACAAAAAGAATTTGCCGATGTGCCAGCACCGATTCTTTATACCACTAACTGTATTATGCCGGTGAAAGACAGCTATGCTGACCGTGTTTTCACAACCGATGTCGTTCAGTATCCATCGATGGTCCATATCGGAAAAGATAAAGATTTTACACCGGTTATTGAAAAGGCCTTGGCATTAGGCGGCTACGCTCAAGACAAGGAAATGACCGGAATCAACGGCGGTAAAAAAGTAATGACCGGATTTGGTCACGGAACAGTTCTTGGCGTGGCAGATAAAGTTATTGATGCGGTTAAAGCCGGAGATATTAAACATTTCTTCCTGGTTGGTGGCTGCGACGGTGCAAAAACCGGACGAAATTATTACACCGAATTTGTTCAACAAACACCAAAAGATTCAATCATTCTGACCCTTGCCTGCGGTAAATACCGATTTAACGATTTAGATCTTGGAACCATTGGCGGTCTTCCGAGAATAATGGATATGGGTCAGTGTAACGATGCCTATTCGGCTATTCAGGTAGCCATTGCTTTGGCCGGTGCATTCAAATGTGATATCAATGAATTGCCGCTGAGTATGGTCCTTTCCTGGTATGAGCAAAAAGCGGTTTGTATTTTGCTGACCCTTTTATCTTTAGGCATTAAAAATATCTTATTGGGACCATCACTGCCGGCATTCATTTCCCCGAAGGTGTTAAATGTGCTGGTTGAAAACTATAACATTGGACCAATTTCAACCCCAGAAGCGGACCTGGCAAAACTCTTATCGTAAGATCAAAGTAAACATCAGAAAGAATCGCTAAAACCGGTTATCTTAAAAAATGCCATATCCCAAATTTGGGGGATATGGCATTTTTATTAAAAAAAAGCAAAAAGAAAGTGACCGTGACAGGCATGGATTCTAGTTATCAGATTACCAGGGTTTCATAGCGCCTCGTGGCACAGCGAATAATCTAAATAACGGGAAAAAAGCTGATGTTTACGACTGTTATTATAAACTTAAATTGTCAGTTATCGGATAAAGGTCTATTGTAAAATTAGAATGATTATGGTATGATAGCCCTGTCGATACATATATATACAAGTCGATAAATACAAATTTTTCCTGTTGTAAGATTGGGATAAATAACATAAACTAATCATAGCAAAGAAAATAACAGTGAAAAATTATTTCGGAGGAAAATAAAATGTCTTTTAATATTGCCATTGCAGGTAAAGGCGGGGTTGGAAAAACCAGTCTTACCGGTATGCTCATTGAATATTTAGTTGAACAGGGGCTAGGGCCCATTTTAGCAGTGGATGCAGATGCCAATGCAAACTTAAATGAAGTGCTTGGAGAAGAAGTTGATCTTTCAATTGGAGAAATAAAAGAGGAAATTAATAAAGCCGAAGTGGCCGGGGTACCCCTGCCTATAGGTGTGACAAAAGCAGATTTTATGCAATTGCGGCTAAACCAGGCGGTTGCTGAAAGCAATGGTTATGACCTTCTTGTCATGGGGAGAGGCCAGGGCGCTGGCTGTTATTGCTACGTAAATGGACTTTTAAAAAACCAATTAGATGTTTTAGCTAAAAATTATCAATATCTGATTGTCGATAATGAAGCCGGTATGGAACACTTAAGCCGCGGAACGTTAGGCAAAATTGACCTTCTGATACTTGTCAGTGACTGTTCCCGTCGGGGAATTCAAGCAGTTGGACGCATTAGAGACCTAGTGGCTGAGCTTAAGTTAAAAGTGCCAACCATCAAGCTGATCGTAAACCGCGCTCCGGATGGCGTTCTTAATGCGGGAACATCGGAAGAAATCGAAAAAGAAGGATTGGATCTTATTGGCGTTGTACCCATGGATCAAAATGTTTTTGAATTTGATTCTTACGGGAAACCATTGGTTGACCTTCCGGCAGATTCCCCGGCAAAGGCGGCACTAAGGGATATCGTCGATAAATTAGAGATCATTAAAAATAAAAAATAAAGTAAAGTTTATAATTGAGCAGATGCAGCGCTGTTAGACAGCACTGCATCTGCCGATAAGCTTTATAAGAGAAACTGCGGAGAGGGGAGATTAAATGCAAAAGGTTCAGTTTAAAATAAAAGGTAAAAGAACGGTTGATTTGGTTGCGACGGATAATGAAAATTTACTTGATGCAGCAAGAAGAGCCGGTGTAATGATTGACTCGCCTTGTAATGGGAATGCCACTTGTGGAAAATGCAAGGTAAAAATAGTGTCCGGTCAGGTTAAAACAACGGAAACCAGACATATCTCGGAGGAAGAAGCAGCTGCGGGAATCGTCCTTTCCTGTAATTCAAACATTATTGGCGATATCGAGGTGGAAGTACCTGATTTGGCGTCTTCCTTTGTAAACGAAATGCAAATAACCGATCTTTCTAAAAATGAAAATGATAATATCAAGCATGTCCGTAAAAAACTGATAAAAAATGGCATGACGAATGCCAGTCGGTTATGGTCGGAGGTCATTCAATTACCACTGCCCAACCTTGAAGATAATATTGGCGATGAAGACCGCTTAAAACGTTATTTCAAACAAAATTTAGGCTACAATGATATCGTCATGAGCCTGAACGTGATGAGAAAAATTCCAGATGCTTTCAGAGAAAAAGAATTTTTAATTGAAGTGGTTTACCTTAAACGTAGGGATGTGGCGGAAATACTTGATATTAAACCGGCAAACGAAAATAAGTCGGTTCTTTATGGAATAGCCCTGGATATCGGGACAACTTCTGTTTCAGCCTGTTTAGTGGATATGAATACCAATGAAATTGTAACAAAGGCGTCCATGGGAAATGCCCAGGTTAAATATGGCGCAGATGTTATTAATCGAATTGTCTATTCCCAAAAAAGCGGAGGATTGGAAAATCTCCGCCGGGCTATTGTCGATGAAAGTATCAATATGCTTATTGAAAAGTTAGTGAAAGCCACTAATATAGCCAAAGAAGATATTTATGAAGTCTGTGCCGCAGGAAATACCACCATGAACCATTTGCTGCTGGGGATAAACCCAGATTATTTAAGAAGGGAACCGTTTATTCCGGTAATTAATGACATTCCGGAAATGAAATGCTTAGAACTGGGAATTAATATCAATCCCGAGGGAAAAATATATCTTGCCCCATCGGTAGCCAGTTATGTCGGCGGGGATATTACTGCCGGAGTTTTTGCAGTGCCTATTTGGATACGAGAAGGATTCAGCATGCTGGTGGATTTGGGAACAAACGGGGAAATCGTTTTTGGCAACAAAGAATTTTTAATGACCTGTGCCTGTTCAGCCGGTCCGGCCTTTGAAGGTGGCGAAATCAGTTGTGGAACCCGTGCTGTACCTGGAGCAATTGAACAGATATATATTAACGATAGCGATTTAAGACCTTTTTACAATACGATCGGACATCAGAGCCCGATTGGAATTTGCGGTTCAGGAATTATCGACTTGATCTGTGAAATGAAACGAACCGGGATTATTGATGGCAGAGGCCGAATCGATCGGACTTTGGATCATCCCCGCATTCGTTTCGACGAATACAACATTGGACAATATATTTTATACTCAAAAGAATTAGATAATGGTTCCAGGGATGTTTATATTACTGAGATTGACATCAGCAGTTTTATTAAAGCGAAAGGTGCGGTATTTTCCGCTATTTATACTTTAATGGAAAGCCTGGAGATGCCCATTGATGTCTTAGACGACATTTATGTTGCCGGAGGCATTGGCACCAACCTGGTTATAAAAAATGCCATTGCATTAGGGATGCTACCGGATATACCGGTAGAAAAATATCATTATATTGGCAACAGTTCAATGCAGGGGTGTTATCTTGCATTAACTCTTACTGAAGGAAAAGATAAGATTAGAGAGATTTCTAAAAACATGACTTATATGGAATTGAGCGTCTACCCAAGCTATATGGATGAATTTATATCCGCTTGCTTTATTCCTCATACAAATTTGAAATTATTTCCTTCCGTTGAATACTAAAAATAGGAGAATTAAATGGAAATTACTTTACGGGATGAAGCCGCAATTGAAGAAAAAAGAAAAGATAAAATTCCTTATGAACATTACAAGTCTTTATTAAAAGACCAGGATCCCCAGAATGTTTCAAAATTAAGTACCTGTCCATATGATGAAGCAACAAGTTCATTCTTAGTCACCGTGATGGGCACACCATATAAGGTGACCTTTCCGCAGGGGGATGTCACTGATTCGGAAGGACAAGACTTTGACAATTACAAACTAAAAACCATGATTCTGAGATATTTAATCAATGCGAAAGGGATCCCCTCAACCGGAGAAAACATTGCTTATCGCGATGTTTCCGGTGGAAATGTGTATTTCGCATGTTTTGAAGGGCGCTGCCTGAAACGGTTTGCCTTTACTTTTAATTACAACATTGAAGGTTTGCAAAAAGCCATGGCCTTTTTGGGTGCAGAACCACAAAAAAATGGCGATTTTTCATGGCGGTTCGAGGTCATTAATAATATGTTCATGACAGCGATCCTTTGGCTGGGTGATGATGAATTTCCGCCAGAGGCGCAGATTCTGTTTGATGCTAATTTTCCATCGGCTTTCAGTGCAGAGGATATGGCAGTAATGGGAGATATATTCATCCCAATTTTGAAAGATTTAAGTAAGAAATAATGAAACAATCAAAAATAAAGGAAATCGATCCTCATTTTTCTGAAAG
The DNA here is from genome assembly GCF_008086615.1 of Acetobacterium tundrae. GTDB lineage: Bacteria > Bacillota > Clostridia > Eubacteriales > Eubacteriaceae > Acetobacterium > Acetobacterium tundrae. The sequence goes on along the minus strand of NZ_RXYB01000003.1, from coordinate 21,744 downwards.
CAGCTATTTTGTCAGTCGGGATTTGCTTAAAAATTATGACCCGTTTGAAATGAGTGAAAAATCCCGATGTAGTTTTGATCAGGAAAGTGGGACTTTCAAAATAGAAGTGCTGGGAGAAAACTATATTGTTCATTATCCCAGTGGCGAGGTCGGTAACGTCGATGGAGAAGATTTTGACAATTATTCGGTAAAAATCATTATTCTTCGATATTTAATGAATGCCAAAGGAAAAGAAAATGAAGATGAGCTAATCAGTTTTAAAGAATTTCCAGACGGCCCCCTATACTATTCGAATTTTTATAAACGCTGTATTCAGGTTTTTGCGAACATTGGAAACGAAATGCCGGATGAAATTAAGAAGTACATGAACGCCATCAACGGAATCCCCTTAGGAAAAGGGGATTTATCCTGGCAGTTCACAGTCATGCCGGGAGTAACGGCTGCCGGTATCCTCTGGTTTGGTGACGATGAGTTTGAAGCAGAGGCGCAGATATTATTTGACAAAAGTTTAACAAAAGTCTTTAATATTAAAGATTTAGCAATTTTAGGAGATGTTTTGATCATTTCATTGAAAACCTTTACTTTCTCTTTAGAAAAATAAAAAAATATTCGAAAATTAATTGACAAACTTTTAACTAATATAGTACAATCTGTGTATACTTATATATACAGGTCAATATCTGTAAAAATATGTAATGGTTTTATTTTGGTTTTAAAGTGTCGAGCTTTGAAATAAATATTTTGAAAAAAGGTAACAGGTTAGGAGGAAACAAACAAATGCCATACAAAAGAACAGAACAAAAATTCAATGGCAAGATCAACGTATGTGAGATAGGTGCTGGAGATGCAGCTATAAGCATAGGTGGAGAAAAAACATTACCATTTTTAGGTGATGAAGGATTCAAAACCGCAGTTGGAATAGCAATTTCAGATGCCCCAGAAGATTGGGCTGATTGCTTCAAAACTATTTACGGTGATGATCTTAAAAACCCAGCCGCTTTCGCAAAGGCTGCAGTAGAAAAATCAGGTGCTGATTTCATACTGGTTAAACTTGCTAGCGCAGATCCAAATGGTGCTGACAATTCAGTAGAAAATTGTGTTGCTACAGCAGTAGCTGTAGAAGCTGCAGTTGAAGTACCAGTCGTTATTGAAGGATGCAAAAATGCAGAAAAAGATGCTAAGTTATTGGAAGCAGTAGCAAAAGCACTTGAAAACAAGAATGTTGTTTTATTCTCTGCAGTAGAAGATAATTACAAAACAATCGGTGCTGCCGGAGCAATGGCTTACGGACAGAAAGTATCTGCCGAATCTGCAGTTGATATTAACCTTGCAAAACAATTAAATATTCTATTGACACAACTTGGTGTTAAAAGTCAAGATATCGTTATGGATGTTGGTTCAGCAGCTGCCGGTTACGGTTTTGAATATGTTGCTTCAACCATGGATCGTATTCGCTTAGCAGGCCTTGGTCAAAATGATGAAAGCTTACAAATGCCAATTATAACAGATGTTTCTAGCGATTCCTGGAGCGTAAAAGAATCAGTATTTACAGAAGCAGAAGCACCAGAATGGGGTAATTTAGAAGCCCGTGGTATTGGCATGGAAGTAACAACAGCAGCAGCATGTGTTGTTGGTGGCTCAAATGCTATCATCGTAAGACATCCAGAATCAGCTAAAACAATCAAAAGCATGATTGCTGGACTAATAGGTTAAGAAAGGAAGGCGAATACAAATGGCAGTTAAAGGTTTAGATATTTTCAAACTCACTCCAAAGTCAAATTGTAAAGAGTGTGGATTCCCAACGTGTATGGCTTTCTCAATGAAAGCAGCAACTGGTGCTGTTCCCATCGAAAAATGTCCGCATATTTCAGATGAATCAAAAGAATTATTATCAGAAGCAACAGCTCCTCCTATGAAAACAATTAAAGTTGGATCTGGCGATGCTGAAAGAACTCTTGGTGGCGAAACAGTATTATTCAGACATGAAAAAACTTTAGTAAGTAAAAACTTATTCGCAATTGAATTATCAGATGCAATGAGTGATGCTGAAGTAGCAGCAGCTTGTGATAAACTTAAAAAAGTTAACTATGACCGTATTGGCGAAATGATGTTCGTTGAAATTGTTGGCGTTCGTTTTGCAGCTGATCAGGCTAAATTTGTTGCATTAGTTAAAAAAGTTACTGAATGCGGCAAAATTCCAATGATCATTACAACTGATGCTGAAGCAGCAAAAGCTGCAGTTGCAGTTGCTGGTACCGGCGCAATTATCATGGGAGCAACCAAAGATAACGCCGCAGCAATGGTAGAAGTTGCCAAAGCAGCAGATGCTGTTCTTGGTGTTTCTGCAGACAGCATTGACGCATTACATGATTTAGTAGAATCTATCGAAAAACTAGGATACAAGAAACTTGTATTAAATGTTGGCGAAACTTCTATTAAAGAAGCATATGCAAATGCAGTAGATATTCGAACAGCTGCTATTAAAGGCAGTGACCGTACCTTCGGATATCCTTCAGTTGTATTTACAAATAAACTGGCACCTGGCGATATCAACATGCAAATTGCATTGGCTTCAGCTTTCGTTCTTCGTTACGGTTCAATCATCGTTATGGAAGAAATGGACTTTAATGCAGCATTGCCACTGTTTGGTTTAAGACAAAACATCTTTACAGATCCTCAAAAACCAATGCGTGTTGAACCTAAAATTTATGAATTCAATAAACCAACAGGCAAAGATCCAGTACTTGTTACTGTCGATTTCGCTTTAACATACTTTGTTGTAGCCGGCGAAATTGAACGTTCAAAAGTACCTGCATATTTAGCTATCCCAGATGCTGGTGGTTACTCAGTACTAACTTCATGGGCTGCTGGTAAATTCGGTTCTACCGTAATTGCTAACTTTGTTAAAGAAAATAATATTGCAGACCTTACAACATCTCGTAAGTTAATCTTACCTGGTAAAGTTGCAGTACTTCAAGGTGATTTAGCTGAATTATTACCTGAATGGGAAATAGTTGTTGGACCAACCGAAGCAATGCAAATACCTAAGTTCTTAAGAGACTTACAAGCATAATATCCAATCTGTGTCCGGAATTTTTCCGGGCACACTTATAAATATTTTTTAATTTGAAAGGGGAACAATATGTCAAAATTCATGGTTATTGGTGAAAGAATTCACTGTATATCTCCAGCAATTCGACAGGCATTTGCAGACAGAAATCCTGATCCAATTCTTTTGAGAGCCAAAGAACAATTAACAGCTGGTGCAGACTATTTAGATTTAAATATCGGACCTGCTGAAAGAGACGGCGAAGATTTAATGCAATGGGGTGTCAAATTACTCCAGGAAAACTTCGACAATGTGCCTTTAGCACTTGATACTGCAAATATGAAAGCTATTGAAGCTGGAATTAAAGTTTACAACCGCGCAAAAGGAAAACCAATCGTTAACTCTGCAGATGCAGGCGATCGAATTGGATATCTTGACTTAGCAGCTGCTAATGATGCTATGTGTATCGCTCTATGTTCAAAAGAAGGCGTTCCAGCAGATAATGACGAACGTATCATGTATTGTTCTGAATTATTAGAACGTGGTATGGAACATGGCATGGAACCAACAGATATGTTATTTGACCCACTTTTCATCGTTATCAAAGGAATGCAGGATAAATTAATGGATGTTCTTGAAGCAATCCAGATGATTACTGACATGGGCTTGTTAACAACTGGTGGATTAAGCAACGTTTCTAACGGTGCACCAAAACATATCCGTCCATTATTAGACTCTGCAACGATAGCAATGGCTATTCAATGTGGATTTAGTTCTGCAATCGTTAATCCTTGTGATAGAAGATTAATGGAAACTGTTGTAGCTTGCGATATTATCAAAAATAATATTCTTTATGCTGATTCAGTATTAGAGTTCTAAGATACCTTTATAAATAAAAAAAGGTATTTAAAAATAATCGAACAAGCTATTTTATATAGATATAGTGCTCGACTTTTTAGATACCTTTTTAAAAAAAAAGCAATAGGTATTTGAAAATACTCAAAAAAGCCCCTGAATTATGTTCGTTACTTGCAGCACAAGAAACAAATGAACATTCAGGAGCAAAACAATAATGTATAATGTATCGATTGCCTACATTGTATAACATTTAACAATGTTTGTAAAGAACATTTTTTATTAAATGCGTACTTTTTTACAAATGCGTAAAAAAATATTATACGAACTGGTATTGAGATATAAATTATAAAATTTAGAGAGGTAGAAAAAATATGAGCAACGAAATTTTAAACTACGACAAAGTAGCTGAAGCATCACTAGCGAAAGCTAAAAGAGATGGCGCAGAAACTATGTGGGATCGTAAAGCCGCACAAAAAACACAATGCGGTTTTGGAGAAGCAGGAGTATGTTGCCGAATTTGTGCAATGGGTCCATGTCGAGTAAGTCCAGTACCTGGAAAAGGCGCTGAAAGAGGTATTTGCGGAGCAAATGCTGATACAATCGTAGCAAGAAACTTTGCTAGAATGATCGCTGGCGGAGCTTCTGCCCATTCCGATCATGCCCGTGATATTGTTCATGCAATGCATGCAACTAAAGCTGAGGGTCCATTTAAAATCAGAGATGAAGCCAAATTACGAAGAATCTCGGCAGAATGGGGCATTGAAGGAGCAGATACTAAAGAAACCTATGCTTTGGCTCATGAATTAGCTGAAATGGCATTAGGAGAATTTGGTAAACCTTTTGGAACACAACGTTTCTTAAAAAGAGCACCACAAGCGCGACAGGATGTTTGGGAAAGAGAAGATATTGCACCAAGAGCCATTGATATGGAAGTAACCACATTAATGCACTCGACTCATATGGGTTGTGCTTCAGATTATGAAAGCATCTTCAGAAGAGGCATGAGAACAGGTATGGCAGATGGTTGGGGCGGATCGATGATCGGTACTGAATTCTCTGATATTTTATACGGAACACCAACAGCAAAAGCATCATCTTCAAATTTAGGCGTTATCGATAAAGATCAGGTCAATATCCTGATTCATGGCCATGATCCCAATCTTGCCGAAATGATTGTTTTAGCTGCAGAAAACCCAGAATTTATTGAAATGGCAAAAGCAAAAGGCGCTAAAGGCATTAACATCGTTGGTATGTGTTGTACTGGTAATGAAATGACCATGAGACATGGTATTAAAATTGCCGGTAATTTCTATCAACAAGAAATGTGTATCATTACCGGTGCCATTGAAGCCGTTGTTGTAGATGTTCAGTGTATTTTCCCAGCTCTTCCTGCATTAGCAAAGAAATACCATACCCGTTTTATCAGTACTTCTGAAAAAGCAAAAATCGCTGGGGACATGTTCATTAAATTCTCTGAAGCAACCGGCTTGGACAATGCTAATGAAATCATTAAAATTGCTGTTGAAAACTTCCCTAACAGAGATGCTTCCAAAGTAGAAATACCAGATATTAAACAAGATACACTGGTTGGTTACTCTGTTGAAGCGATCATTGATCATTTAGATAAAGTAGTAAACACAAACACTTCTGACGCAATGGGAACTGTTAAACCATTAACCGATGTTATCTATGCCGGTGTTATTCGTGGCGCTGCTGGTGTTGTTGGTTGCAACAATCCTAAAGTTGAACATGATTATGCTCATGTTACCGTATTAAAAGAACTGATCAAACGCGATGTCATTTGTGTTGTTACCGGTTGTGCTGCTCAAGCGGCTGCAAAAGCTGGCTTACTAACATTAGAAGCTAAAGAAATGTGTGGACGTGGCTTAAAAGAAGTTTGCGAACGTGTCAACATTCCGCCAGTTCTTCATATGGGATCTTGCGTTGATATCAGCCGTATCCTTCACTTAGTTAACTTGTGTGCGGACGTAAAAGGTATCGACCCAGCATTATTACCGGTAGTTGGTATCGCACCAGAATGGATGTCAGAAAAAGCAGTAGCTATTGCTAATTACGTTGTTGGTTCTGGTATTAATACTTATCTGGGAATTATTCCACAAGTTTTGGGAAGTCCAAACTTCACAAAATTAATGACTGAAGATTGTCAAGAATTCCTTGGCGCTCACTTTGTATTTGAAAAAGATCCACTGGTTATGGTTGATAAAATCATGGTCGATTTAGAAGATAAAAGAACAGCATTAGGTATCTAATTTATAAAAGATAGACAGGTGTATAAATGAAAATTGCAATAACAGGAAAAGGCGGGGTTGGAAAAACGACCATCGCAGCTAGTTTAAGCCGATATTTTGCTGAAGCAGGATTTAATGTGTTAACTGTTGATGCAGATCCAGATGCAAATCTCGGGCTTGCTCTGGGCATGAGCGAAGAGATGATTGCCAGCATTGTGCCGATTTCCGAGATGAAAGATCTTGTCGAAGAACGGACCGCTGCTGATAAAGGATCTTTTGGTTCAATGTTTAGAATGAACCCTGAGGTTGCCGATATTCCAGAACGCTATGCTAAAGAATTTAATGGTGTTAAGCTTTTAACGATGGGAACAGTAGACACCGGAGGATCCGGCTGCGTCTGTCCCGAACATGTTTTGTTAAAAACGCTGATGAATCATTTGGTGCTTTATCAAAAAGACGTGGTTGTCATGGATATGGAAGCCGGAATTGAGCATTTGGGGAGAGGAACGGCCGGAGCAGTCGACGCATTTATTGTTGTTGTTGAACCAGGAGTTCGCAGTATTCAAACCTATCATAAAGTTAAATCCATGGCGATGGATATTGGTGTCAAGCAAGTTTATGTTATTGGAAATAAAATCCGGAACAACGGAGATATTGCCTTTCTTACAGAAAAAATCGGAGCAGAGAACATCGTTGGTTTTTTAAACTATCGTGATGAAATCTCAGAATCAGACAGAAACAATAAATCACCCTATGACGATCCAGTCATGAAGACTGATATTGCTGCTCTTGGCAAAAGAATTCAAGAGATCGTACAGGAAAAAAAGAAATAGAGTCACAAAAATCTTATGTTAGATGAACCAATTTAAGGAGGAAAAGTCCATATGAATATGAATCTTTTAGATATTATTTACGACGGTCAAGCCCAATATCTTCAACGTGCTGAAGAAATGGTTGCCAAGGTTGTCGCTGAACAGGGAAAAGAAACACCAGTTAAATTCCCAGGTACTGCCTACGCATTACCTTGCATCTACGCTATTACAGGTAAAAAAATCACCAATGTAGGTGAATTGGAAGAAGCTTTGGCACTGGCAAAAGAATACATTCACCCAGCAAAAACTTTACAAGCTGGTTTAGATGCTGGTACAGCTTCTGCTATGTTAGCTGAAATTATTGAAGCAGTAAAATTTGTATACGATCCAATCCCATATAAAGGTCGTGATGCAGAAGATTTAAATACTGCAGAAATACGTACTTTAGGTTTCTTACCAGATGCTGAAGTTCGTTCATTCGGTGTTGCGTTAGTTACACAGGATATTCCAGGTGTTGCTGTTCTTATCGGTGAAGCACCAGATGCTGAAACCCTGGCAAGTGTTGTTAAAGATTATCAGCAAAAGGGTTTATTGACCTTCATGGTTGGTAAAGTAATTGATCAAGCTATTGAACAAAACATTAAAATGGGTGTCGATCTTCGAGTTATTCCTTTGGGATATGAAATCGAATCTGTTATCCACGTTGTTTCTGTAGCAATCCGTGCCAGCTTAATCTTCGGGGCAACAAAACCAGGAGATTTCCTTGCTCATAGAACTTATACAAAAGATCGTGTTAAAGCGTTTGTTAATGTATTTGGCGGATGGGATAACAAAATTATCGCTGCCGGTGCTGCTGCCATTGAATTAGGCTTCCCAGCAACTGTCGATAAATACATCAATGAAGTACCAACATTATTACTCTATCAACCAGATTACGAAAAGGTTGTTGCTACTTCTCTTGAAGCTAGAGGAATTAAAATTAAAATTACCGAAATCGACTGTCCAGTATCTGTATCTTCAGCATTTGAAGGCGAACGTGTTCGTAAAGATACCATGTTTGCAGAATTCGGCGGAAACAGAACACCAGCTTGGGAACTTGTAACAACAGGTGATTTAGCAGATATCGAAGATCATAAGATCACTCTTATCGGACCAGATATCGATGATGCCATGTTTGAAGAAGGAAAAACGGTTCGTTTGCCTTTAGGTGTCTTGGTTGAAGTTGCTGGTAAAGATATGCAGGCAGATTTTGAAACCGTTCTGGAAAGACGTATTCACTATTTCTTGAACTATGTTGAAGGTGCTATGCATGTTGGACAAAGAAATAGTTCTTGGATCCGTTTAACCAAAGAAGCATATGGAAAAGGCTTCCGTTTGAAACATATAGGTGAAGTGCTGTATGCAAAAATGAGAGATGATTTTGATAAAGTTGTTGATAAATGTCAAGTAACTATTTATACAAACAAAGAAGATGTTGAAAGACTTTATACAGAAAAAGCTAAACCAGTATACGATAAACGTGATACTCGAATGGCTGCTTTGACAGATGACAATGTAGAGGAATTCTATACCTGCTTATTATGTCAATCATTTGCTCCAAGCCATGTTTGTATCGTTACACCAGAACGTTTAGGTCTTTGCGGTGCTGTTTCCTGGTTGGATGCTAAAGCAACCAAACAATTGGATCCGACCGGACCAAACCAACCAGTTATCAAGGGCACAGCTATTGATGAACGTCTTGGAATCTGGGATTCAGTTAACGAAGCAGTTGCTACCAACTCACAAGGTGCAGTTGAATCAGTAACACTTTATTCTATTCTTGAAGATCCAATGACTTCCTGCGGATGTTTCGAATGTATCTGTGGAATTATGCCAGAAGCAAACGGTGTTGTTATTGTAAATCGTGAGCATGCTGATATTACTCCAGTAGGTATGACATTTGGTGAATTGGCTTCGATGACAGGTGGTGGAGTTCAAACTCCAGGTTTCATGGGTCACGGTCGTCAATTGCTTGGTTCTAAAAAATTCATGTCTGCTGAAGGCGGCTTGGAAAGAATCGTTTGGATGCCAAAAGCATTAAAAGATGATGTTGCTGAACGTTTGAATAAAGCAGTCAAAGAAATGACAGGCATTGATAACTTCGCAGACATGGTTTGTGATGAAACAATCGCTGTTGATTCTGAAGCAGTATTAGAATTCTTAGAAACAAAAGGACATCCAGCATTAGCTATGGATCCAATTATGTAATTAATTTTTGACCGAGTCAAAAACCGTATGTCTGAAGGCAGAACACATTTGTGTTCTGCCTTTTTTCGCATCATAGACACAGATATCATTGAAAGTGCGGAGTTACCATGTATTTATTAAGTAAAAAATGTTATAATTAAAACAGTGAAATATGAAAAATAATAGGAGGAAATGAAATGTCTGAAGATAAAAAACTCCATAGTCATGGTGAACATCATGACCACACAGAGGGACATCCGCATGAAGGATGTATTGAACACGAACATGGAAGTGAAGAAGGCCATGAACACAGTCATGAACATGGTCATACCCATCCCCACAGTGATGACCACGGACATGAACATACCCCAGGTGAAGAACATGAGCATGAGCACACCCATGAACATACTCATCCCCACGAACATCCCCATACTCATGGCGATGAACACGGTCACTCCCATGAAGGAAATTCTGCTGTAGAAGATAAAGATCTCGAAATTATCAGTATTCTTTTAGATCACTGGGTTTCGCATAATCAGGATCATGCGGCAGAATATAAAACATGGGTTGAAAAAATGAACAAACTGGGAAAAAATGAAGTGGCTAAAGCGTTAACTGAAGCAATCGAGTTGATGGCAGAAGCAGACAAACATTTGATTAAGGCAAAAAAATATTTGATCTAGACCGGTGTATCAGAAATTGCTGGATTGATAATGTGAATCCAGCAATTTCTTTGTGAAAACTTGTATTTATTTGTATAAAAGCAGAAAATATAGTAAAATATATGTATAAATTTAGAAAAGTATATGTAATTTAGGAGATGGTAAAACAGTCCTTCAATTTCATATATAATACGATGCCTGAAGGCGTTGAAATTCTTTAGAAAAGGAAGAGTGAAATTGTTATGAGTTTGACAGATTTGATTTATGCTGGTTCTAACGCAGTCGCCGGTTTAACTGAAGGAGCTGTAAATGATGCCATTGAAAAATATGGCGAAAGCCATGCGGTAGGATACCCGGATACGGCTTATTTTTTACCTATTATTTATGCGGCAACTGGAGTTAAAATTAAGACCTTAGGTGATTTACCGGCGGCAGTGGGTATTTTGAAAAGTTTGATTACCAACAAGGATGATTTAGGTGAAGCATTAAATGCAGGTCTTGCAACAGCGGTTGGAGCGGAAATAATTGAAGCGATTCGTTATTTAGATGGCGATCCTTATGCCGAGGATGCTGGAATTGGCTTTGTATCAGATCCAATCATTCGTTCTCTTGGCGTGCCCTTGGTAACCGGAGATATCCCTGGAATTGCCGTTCTTTTAGGCGAATCAGCAGATCCCAAAACATTGGCTGCTATTGTTAAAGACTATCAGGAAAAAGGTCTATTGACTTTTATGGTTGGGAACATCATTGAGCAGGCTTCAGAAGCAGGCGTAAAAATGGGACTTGATTATCGTGTCATTCCATTAGGTCACGAAGTGACTTCAGTTATTCATGTTGTGTCGGTTGCCATCCGTACGGCTTTAATCTTTGGCGCTGTTGAACCTGGAAAACTAGCGGACTTCTTAGCCTATACCAAAGAAAGAGTTCCTGCTTTTGTTAACACATTTGGCCCGATCGATGAAGTGGTGGTAGCAGTTGGCGCCGGTGCCATTGCATTAGGATTCCCAGTCATTGCTGATGTTGAAGTGCCGGAAGTCCCGGGAGCACTGATGACACAAGCAGATCATTCTAAAACAGTAGAAACTTCTTTAGAATCAAGAGATATTAAAATTAAAGTTACAAAAATTGACGTACCGGTTTCAGTTGCCGCAGCATTTGAAGGCGAACGTGTTCGTAAAGATACCATGTTTGCAGAATTCGGCGGAAACAAAACACCGGCCTGGGAACTGGTAACAACCGGTGATTTAGCAGAACTTGAAGATCATAAGATTACCGTTATTGGACCAGATATCGATGATGCAATGTTCGAAGATGGTAAAACGGTTCGGCTGCCTTTAGGTATCTTGGTTGAAGTTGCCGGTAAAGAAATGCAAAAAGACTTTGAAACCGTTCTGGAAAGACGTATTCACTATTTTATGAACTATATTGATGGTGCTATGCATGTTGGACAAAGAAATACGGTATGGATTCGACTGACCAAAGAAGCATATGAAAAAGGCTTCCGGTTAAAACATATTGGCGAAGTTCTTTATGCAAAAATGCGGGCAGACTTTGACAATGTTGTCGATAAATGTCAAGTGACTATTTATACGAAAAAAGAAGATGTGGAAGAAATTTATGAAGAACGCGTTAAACCAATCTATGTTCAACGTGATGATCGAATGAGCGCCTTGACAGATGAAAGTGTTGAGGAATTCTACACCTGCTTATTATGTCAATCATTTGCGCCAAGCCATGTCTGTATCATTACACCAGAACGTTTAGGTCTTTGCGGTGCGGTTTCCTGGTTGGATGCCAAAGCAACCAAACAATTGGATCCATCCGGACCAAATCAGCCGGTTGTCAAAGGCCAAGCCATTGACGAACGACTGGGGATCTGGGCTTCAGTCAACGAAGCAGTTGCCACTAATTCCCAAGGAGCAGTTGAAAAAGTTACATTATATTCAATTCTTGAAGATCCAATGACTTCCTGTGGCTGTTTCGAGTGTATCTGCGGCATTATGCCGGAAGCAAACGGCGTTGTTATTGTAAACCGAGAGTTTAGCGATGTTTCACCAGTGGGTATGACCTTTGGAGAACTGGCTTCGATGACCGGTGGTGGGGTTCAAACTCCTGGTTTCATGGGTCATGGCCGCCAATTGATCGGTTCTAAGAAATTCATGTCGGCTGAAGGCGGCCTGGAAAGAATCGTCTGGATGCCAAAAGAATTAAAAGATGATGTTGCAGAACGATTAAATAAAGCAGTTAAAGAAATGACCGGCATTGAAAATTTTGCAGATATGGTCTGTGATGAAACGATTGCTATTGAATCTGAAGCGGTATTGGAATTCCTGGAATCAAAAGGACATCCGGCTTTAGCGATGGATCCAATTATGTAATTAGATTACTGAATAAAATAAAGATGCAGTCGCCCCTTAACTTGTGTTAAGGGGCATTCTGTGTTAGAATAATCTCAAATAAAAGAAAGGAGACTGAGAACATGTGTGAATCATCAGCTTATATGACTACTCCTGAAGGAGAAGAAAAAATAATGGACTACGTTGTTGATATTGTCCCGAATGATGATGGGAGTTTAACCCTGTCGGATTTATTGGGCGGTACAAAGATTGTTCAAGGCAGACTCAAGGAAGTAAAACTTCTTGCCCACAAAATTATTATTGAAGGAACTGTGGTCTAGTTTATGAACATCGTTGTGCTTGACGGTATGGGAGGCGGCATAGGGTCGCGAATTGTTGGAATTCTCAAAGAAGAAATGCCACCATATATTGAAATATATGGGTTGGGAACCAATGCTTTAGCAACAGCTGCGATGTTGAAAAAGGGTGCCAATAAAGGCGCAACCGGAGAAAATGCCATTGCAACAACAGTAGTTAAAGCAGATTTTATTATCGGCTCGATTGCAATGACCATTCCAAATTCGATGATGGGAGAAGTGACGCTGAGAATGGTTGAAGCCATTGGAAGTTGCGAAGGGATAAAAATATACATTCCGATTTTACCCGAAAATCATCATATCGTATCTTTGGAACAAAAACCATTGATGCTCCAAATTAGAGAAGCGATTGCTTTGATAAAAAAAGAACTGCATTTGGAGGATGTGTAAATGGATGGCAAATTAGATATTCAAAAACAAGAAGAAATTTTCAAAGTATTTCTGGCGCATTGGATTAACCATACAGGTGATCATATTGATGGCTATCAAGAATGGGCAGAAAAGCTCAAAGGCACATCAAAAGATGCTGTTTCGAAAGAAATATTTCTAGCGATTGAAGAAATGCGAGCTGTTCAAAAAAAAATGATGGAAGCAAAAATTCTTTTCAGAGGTTAAATTTTCAATAAATACAACAATCCATGCTTGAAAGCAGGACTAATTTGGTTCTGTCTTTTTTTGTTTAAAAGCAAAAAAAGTTAGGACCATTTTTCATGATCGTGTATAATAAAGGGAAAAGTGAGAGGAAATAATGAGATGAGGATTAAGGATAAGAAACGTTTTATTATTGCTTGCGGTGGATTAGCAGCAATATTAATTGCGATTATTGTGTTATTTACAGTCAGATTATATCACAGTGGAAATAATGCTCAGGTTGCAGATAAAACAGCAAGTGCAAAGATAACGTCAACACAGGAAGCGACTACAGAAAATAATTCTCCGACAACCACGGCTGAGACTGGAAACGATGCGGGAGATAAAACAAGTAGTACATCAACAGACAGCATTACAGCGCTGGTTAATAAAAATCACAGTATTTCTGCGAGTTACGTACCCAATGATTTGGTAACTTTGGATCTTCCATCAACAAGGGATACCCAACTTCGGAGTGATGCCGCGGAAGCATTGGTAAAACTCTTTAATGCTGCCAGAAGTGCCGGATTGGACCTTTATTGTTGTTCCGGTTATCGTTCTTACGAAAACCAATCGGAGTTATATGATTGGAACGTCAGCACTTACGGTGCTGAGCAGGCTGATCTTGTCAGTGCGCGACCGGGTATGAGTGAGCATCAGCTGGGTTTGGCGATGGATGTCACGAGTGCATCTGTTGGTTTCGATCTGTTGGAAAGCTTTGGGACGACAGCAGAAGGGCAATTCCTTAAAAATAATGCCTATAAGTACGGGTTTATCATTCGTTATCCTCAAGACAAAACAGACATTACTGGCTATGCCTATGAACCATGGCACATCCGTTATCTGGGTGTAGATGTCGCAACCGATATTTACAATAGCGGTAAAACGATGGAAGAATATTACGGCGTGAATTAGTAAAGAGGTGTCAGACAGATACCTTTTTATAGATGGAAACATTCCATACAAAATAATAGTTTCCAAAAGGCTGATTTATTGATATAATAATCACGAATTTTGTGCGCCCGTAGCTCAGGTGGATAGAGCAGTAGTTTCCTAAACTGCGTGCCGGAGGTTCGAATCCTCTCGGGTGCACCATTAAAAGATAATCTGATTGCAAGGTCGGATGATGTGGTTGAGTTCTATAATTTCGATAATATGGTTGATATTTTTTCAATGATGCCCGATCATCATGGTTCAAAGAAAGTGAAAAGAAAACTGAAATAAAAATTGATTGATTTAAAGCAACCTCGAGAGGGGTTGCTTTTTCAATGGAGATACAGTATTGTCTAAGTTTAATACAAAAATCTTGCAAAGTTGAATGACAAGGTTTATACTTCTAAATATTAGAAAAACGAATGAAAATCAGTTGGAATAATTTGATAAGGGGAGATAGATGTGGAAGATTACAAAAAAACATTGATCGTGTTCGGCTGCCTGTTATTATTTGCGCTGATTTCGCCAGTCATTATTGCATGGTTGGATGTGATTCTTTCGCCCTATATATCGACCATCGGTTTTATCATCATTATTTTTGCAGCTACGGTTATCATTGCGTGGTATGGAAAAATCGGTCGAAAATAATTTCCCATAAAGTTCTGATGACACGAAAAATAAATTAAAGTAAAATTCTAATATAAAACAGGAGATAACGTTTGAAAATAAGATTAGCAGAAGAAAAAGATTATCAGCGGGTATTGGATATACTAAATGAAGCGATTGAAGCAAGAAAATTTACGGCGCAATTATCTCCGGCTACGATGAAAATCCGAAAACCATGGTTCGTTCAGCATTCTGGAACCCGACATCCGATGTTTGTCGCGGAGTTGGACGGAGAAATAGTAGGGTGGACGACACTTACAGAATTTCGTTCTGGACGTGAGGGCTTCCGTTATACTTCAGAAATCAGCTATTATGTTGATAGCCGTGTCCATGGAAAAGGGGTTGGGTCAATGTTGATGAAGCGGGCAATTGAAGCGGCCCGAGAAATAGGGTTTAGAAATCTGGTTGCCATCATTTTTGACAGCAATATCGCCAGTCAATCACTTGCAAAAAAACATGGGTTTGAGCGATGGGGACATATGCCGGATGTGGTTGATATTGATGGAAATAATTTTGGCTGCGATTACTGGGGATTAAAATTGTAAAAAAAAGAAATCTTCCTTGATTGTTTCAGTTATTACTGATATAATGTCAATGTTGTTGAAAAGGCTGTGTGCCTTTTTTTATTGAGAAAATTTTAAGAGAATATGTCATGATTATTAATGTTTTTATTGACAAAAACAGGTTTATTGTGCTATTCTATGTTAGTGACTATGAAAATAGGGACCGTGTGCCTGCGTGTTCCTGCGGGTGTTGATATATAAGGATGTAGGAGGTGCTGGAATGAGAGTAAAAGTTACTTTAGCATGTACAGAATGCAAGCAAAGAAATTATGATACCATGAAAAACAAGAAGAATAACCCTGATCGTTTAGAGGCGGAAAAATATTGCAAATTTTGCAAGAAGCATACACCACATAAAGAAACGAAATAATGGATAAAGAGGGATATCATGGCAACAAATAAAAACGCGAAAAATGCCAGTAATAAACAAGGAAAAAATGATAACACCCAGAAACAGGCGCAAAAAACCGAAGATAAGGCTGCAAACCTGGTAAAAGAGGATAAAAAAACGCCTCAATCAACGGAAAAAAATGAGAAAAAAACGAAAAAGAAGTCAAGCGAAAAAGGGAAAAAACCAAATATCTTTCAACAAATGGTAGGCTTTTTCAAAGGGGTTTACCGTGAGCTGAAAAAAGTTACTTGGTTAACAAGGGAAGAATTGCTTCAGCGGACGGGCATAGTAGCTGGAGTTGTTGCAATTTTTACTCTTCTCACTTGGATTGTTGATACAGGACTAGGTGGACTTGCCGCGTTATTTGTAAACAAGTAGGTAAGGGAGAGCCATGGATAGTAATCAGCACGATCAACTCGATCAACTCGATCAGGCGCAATGGTTTGTTGCACATACTTATTCGGGATATGAGAATAAAGTAAAAGCAAGCATTGAGGCTACCGTAGAAAACAGAAATATGGAGGATTTGATCCTTGAGGTTCAAGTTCCTGTACAGGAAGTCGTTGAAAGCAAAAACGGCAAACGCGTCGTAAAAGAAAAGAAACTATTTCCTGGATATGTTATGATCAAAATGTTCATGACAGATGATTCATGGTATGTAGTTCGAAATACCCGTGGTGTTACCGGGTTTGTTGGTCCAGCGTCAAAACCTGTGCCGTTGTCCAAAGCTGAATTAAAAAGCATGGGCATTCGCCAACAGCGTGTGGAAATTAGCATGAAGGTTGGAGAAGAGGTCAAGGTTACTGAAGGACCGCTTGAAGGTTTCACTGGAATTATTGAAGAAGTACATCCAGAAAAATCAAAGGTTAAGGTCAATGTTTCCATGTTTGGCAGGGAAACGCTTGCTGAACTGGGATTTGAACAAATAGAAAAAATAAACACTTAAGGAAAAACTATTCTTCATGCTAGCTCCGTTCGGAGTAAAAAATACTATATTAAAATGAAGGAGGTGTTAACATGGCAAAGAAAGTAATGGGACTAATAAAATTACAAATACCTGCCGGTAAAGCAACACCAGCACCACCAGTTGGTCCTGCACTGGGACAACATGGTGTTAACATTATGGGATTCTGTAAAGAATTTAATGCAAAAACGGCAAATGAAGCAGGAATGATTATTCCTGTAGTGATTACTGTTTATCAAGATAGATCTTACTCGTTTATTACAAAAACTCCACCAGCAGCTGTTCTTCTAAAGAAAAGCGCAGGAATTGAGTCCGGATCTGGCGTACCTAACAAAACAAAGGTAGCGACTGTCACGAATGAACAGATAAGAGAAATTGCAACATTGAAAATGCCGGATTTAAATGCGGCAACAGTAGAATCAGCAATGAGAATGATCGCAGGAACTGCTCGTAGCATGGGCATCACAATCGAAGAATAATTTTAGAAGGTAGAAACACCTTAAGTGGGAGGGAAACCGCTATTACCACAAGGAGGCAGAGATGAAAAAAGGAAAAAAATATCAAGACTTGGTAAAAAGCTTTGACAAGCAAGAATTATTCGATCCTGAAGCAGTTATTGCTCAGGTAAAGAAACTTGCAACAGCAAAGTTTGATGAAACGATTGAATTGCATATTAGATTGGGTGTTGACTCACGTCATGCAGATCAACAAGTTCGTGGAGCTGTCGTTCTTCCACATGGTACAGGTAAAACAGTTAAAGTTCTTGTTATCGCAAAAGGCGATAAATTGAAAGAAGCTGAGGAAGCCGGTGCAGATTTCTTTGGTGAAGACGATATGATTGATAAAATTCAAAAAGAAAACTGGTTTGATTTTGATATTATGATTGCTACCCCTGATATGATGGGTAAAGTTGGTCGTTTAGGTCGAGTATTAGGACCTAAAGGGTTAATGCCTAACCCTAAATCCGGAACAGTAACCATGGACGTTGCAAAGGCTGTTGCCGATACAAAAGCTGGTAAGGTAGAGTATCGTTTAGACAAAACCAATATTATCCATGTAATCATTGGTAAGGCTTCTTTCTCAGAAGAAGCATTGCATGAAAATATGAGAGTAGTACTGGATGCAGTAAAAAAAGCAAAACCAGCAGCATCTAAAGGTTTATACTTTAAAAGTGTTACTTTAGCAAGCACCATGAGTCCTGGGGTAAAAATCAACACTGGAAAAATCTAGGGTCAATTAATTAGACAAAGCCCTAAAACGACTTGACATAGAAAATGACAAATGATACAATAACGTCGTTGTTAAAGAATATCATTCATCCATAGACAGTAGGTGTTCCATAAATCCTACCGAGGCTGAAGAGAAAAAGCTTATATTAATAATAAAGCTCTCTTCACACTGTGGAGTGAGCTTTTTTGATACGATTTTTTAAAGGAGGTGCACATAATACATGCCAAAGATTGAAATAAAACAAGTTGTTGTACAAGAAATTGCAGAAAAATTCCGCAATGCTCAGACAGCGATACTCGTTGATTATCGCGGTTTAAACGTTGAAGAAGTGACTGAGCTTCGTGCTAAAGCACGCGCAGCAGGCATTGACTACAAAGTTTACAAAAATTCAATGATGCGGTTTGCAGCCAAAGAAACAGGCTATGAAGGTCTTCTAGACGTTCTGGTTGGTCCGACTGCTGTTGCTTTCTGTGATACTGATCCAGTAGCACCAGCGAAATTATTAAATGATTTTGCAAAACTGCATAAAGCATTAGAAATTAAAGCAGGTATGGTTGACGGTAAGTGTTTAGACGTTAAAGGCGTTGAAGCTCTTGCAGAATTACCATCACGAGAAGTATTGGTTGCCAGAGTTCTTGGTGGCTTAAACGCACCAATTTCAGGTTTTGTCAACGTTTTAAACGGAAACATGCGTGGATTGGTTGTCGCTTTAAATGCGATTGCAGAACAAAAACAAGCCTAGTTCAATAGGTAAAATTAAATTATAGAAAGAATATTTGGAGGCAATAATAAGATGGCAAGTGAAAAAGTAACACAATTAATTGAAGATGTAAAAGGTTTAACTGTATTAGAATTATCTGAATTAGTAAAAGCTTTAGAAGAAGAATTCGGTGTTAGTGCTGCTGCTCCTATGGCTGTAGCTGCTGCTCCTGCTGCTGGAGCTGCTGTAGAAGCTGAAGAACAAACTGAATTTGATGTAATCTTAACGGCTGTTGGAGATCAAAAAATCAAAGTAATCAAAGTTGTTCGTGAATTAACTGGTTTAGGCTTAAAAGAAGCAAAAGCAGTAGTTGATGAAGCTCCAAAAGCAATCAAAGAAGCCGCTACTAAAGAAGAAGCTGAAGAAATTAAAGCTAAAATTGAAGAAGTAGGCGGAAGCATCGAAGTAAAATAATTGCTCGATAACCTATATGAAAAATCACTTGCTTGCGCAGGTGATTTTTTTGTTTATACAAGCGTAGGTTACTTTGGTAATCGAACCTTTGATTTTCGCGGAAGCACGATCCAAATGAGTGCTTGCACATGATTGGTGACGATCAGCCTTCGCAAACCAAGGAGAAACACGCAAAGCGTGTCGCTTGCGGTTTAACAGACGAGGATCTGAGAAAGAAGAATAATGGGAAAAAAACAGTCGAATCAAGTTAAGGAAATTACATCCATGGAGGTGGATTTTCCCCAATGGTATACGGACGTTATATCAAAAACAGAAATGGTGGATTATTCGCCCGTAAAAGGTTTCATGGTCATACGTCCCTATGGTTATGCTATTTGGGAATTAATCCAAAAAGCTTATGACAAACGTTTTAAAGAAACGGGTCATGAAAATATGTATTTTCCACTTTTAATACCGGAAAGTCTTTTAAAGAAAGAAGCGGAACATGTTGAAGGCTTTGCCCCGGAGGTAGCCTGGGTAACTCATGGCGGAGATAAGGAGCTGGGGGAACGATTGGCTGTCCGTCCGACTTCAGAAACCATTATCTGCAGTATGTATTCAAAATGGCTCAATTCCTACCGCCAACTGCCATTTTTATATAACCAATGGTGTAATGTTGTACGTTGGGAAAAAACAACCCGGCCATTTTTAAGAACATCAGAATTCTTATGGCAGGAAGGGCACACGCTGCATGAAACGGCTGAAGAAGCGCAGGCAGAAACGATGCAGATGTTGGGAATCTACCGAGAAATTGCCGAAACATGCCTGGCAATGCCGATGGTTGTCGGACAAAAGAGCGAAAAAGAGAAATTTGCAGGTGCCGACGCAACTTATACAATGGAAGCGTTAATGCACGATGGACAAGCTTTGCAGTCCGGAACATCCCATAATTTGGGGCAGCATTTCACAAAAGCTTTTGATATTACCTATCTTGATCGAAATAATGAACAATCATATCCTTATCACACGTCATGGGGAGTATCAACCCGTTTAATTGGGGGTATCATTATGGTACACGGGGATGACAATGGATTGGTTCTACCGCCAATGATTGCGCCGATTCAGGTGGTTGTTATTCCGGTAGCTCAGCATAAAGAAGGCGTTTTAGACAAGGCCTGGGAGATTGGCAAGATCATTGAGAAAGAATATCGAGTAAAAGTTGATGATTCAGAAGGTTATTCTCCCGGGTGGAAATTTAACCAGTGGGAAATGAAGGGCGTTCCGATCCGGTTGGAAATTGGACCGCGTGATATTGAAAATGGACAATGTGTTCTGGCACGCCGGGATAATGGTGAAAAGATTCAGGTCAGTCTGGAAGATGTTCTTAAAGCGGTTGGCGATTTATTAAAAGAAATTCAAAGTAATTTATATGATAAAGCACTGAAAATGCGTGAGGAAAAAACATCAACAGCAGAAAACACTGATGAATTTAAGAAGAACCTCAAAGAAAATCCCGGTTTTATAAAAGCCATGTGGTGTGGAGAACGCAGCTGTGAAGATGAAATCAAGGAGGATACCGGAGCTTCGATTCGTTGTATTCCTTTTGATGATGAACAGGAAGTTCTATATGAAGGTAAATGCGTATGCTGTGGAAAGCCAGCTAAAAAAATGGCTTATTTCGCACGAGCATATTAAAGTGTGGCGATATGTGTGAACACATGAGCAGCATTGAATTGACCAGCCTTAAGTTTATTTTGAACGAAACTGAATTTTATGAGCGGATCCGAATGGAAAGAGGAACGAGACGTGCAAAGCCCATTGAACGGATTTTAGATAGCGCCAAAGAGATCCCCAAGCCGAAGGCATTATATTGTGTATCCGAGGCGAAAATTGTCAATGATTCTCAGTTTACGTTAGACGGAATTTTATTCACCAGTAAAATTGGGGTTGAGAAAATTGCCGATTCAAAATTTGTTATTCCCAATATTGTGACTGCCGGTGTAGAAATAGAGGATTACTGTTTCACCCGAGAAAGTGTTCTTGAACAATACATTGTTATGGAAATATGCAATTTTGCGTGTCAATTTGCGAAGGATGAAATGATCCGTGATATTAAGAAGAATTATGGTATCGCATTAAAAGAATGTATTTTTCCTGGAGAAGAAGGCTTTCTTTTGGAGTCGGGGAAAAAAATATTTGATGTTTTTGGCGATGTTGAAAGTAAAATTGGCGTCAGTATTTCAGAAATGGGATTGCCAACTCCCAGTCGATCGGCTTATTCGATTTGTTTTGCCTAAAAATGATAACCAAAAAAGAGGCTCGATGAGCCTCTCAGAGCGAAGACAAACCCGATTACAAGCAAACAAAGCTGTGATCGGGTTTTTATATTGCTGCCGGAAAATGAAAAAATAGGAAAAAACGTGAAGGCACTACAAAACGGATTCGTTTCCGGTACAGCAGATTTGCCAGTTTTTTCATATTCAGGCATGCCAAAGTCAGCCCGATCTGCATGGCAACCCGGGCCTTCCCGACATACTGTGTATAGCGCATCCCGTGATGTTCCTTGGCCGTGCCAAAGACTCGTTCGATGGTTTCTTTACGCAGTTGGTATTCTTCTTTGCGTCCGATTGTGTGCCGGATTTCTT
>NZ_RXYB01000039.1 GCF_008086615.1 Acetobacterium tundrae | reverse complement strand
TCTTCTCTGAGGATTTCCAGCACGATGGCTGCCTTTTCCTCTGGGGACCATGTTCGTCGTTTTCTATTCATGTGTATAGTTTATCTTATTTTCTGGAATTTGTGTCCAACTATTTGTGAACATTATCAAGGGGCACCGCAAGGCCAGCAAAATCCTTTTCAATTGTTTTTGCACTTTTGAAGGCAATTTCATCCACTATGCGACATACCTCGTTATTAAAATGTCCATAAATCAAACGTGATTTAACCTTTGTGAGCCCTTTAGGCAACGCCACCCCAAAAGCGATAACGGCTTGACATTCACAAAAAGCATCACTAGGATTAAATTCCACTGGTGCATCACCAAAACGATTGATGTTTGCAATACCGCAAACATCGGCTCCATAAGATGCAATCAATTCTTTGATATCATTCTCTAACATGATTTTCAGCCTTTCTACTTGCTCAAAAAATTCAATTGTTGATTTTTCACTTTGATTGATTTTACTTTTCTTGCCGTTATTTTGTCTAATTCTGTTACTTTACTACATAATAGCGGTGAAAAAGAATCATACCTATTGTAATTTGCTAAAACTTTTTCATTATTTAAATTTGCATAACAATATTTACAACCATTTAAACAGGTATTATAAGCACCAACCTCAATACTTTCTACACACCCACATTCATGACGCTGATTCTTATCTTTCCCAACATTTATTTGGCACCCCACGATTCTTTTGATAAGATTTTTGTCAATACAATGACCATTTTCAATGCCATATTCAGACAAATCAATATTTTCAGCGCATGTTTCAATTATCATATTATTTTTTGCTGCAATTTTTGACAATCCCAATGCAAATTTCATCATTAAAGAATCGTCAATTATCATCATCTGAATTTTGCTCATGTTAATTCGCGTTTTTTTGTATATATCGACAAAACTTATCACAACCTTTTCAGTGTAACCACTTAACATTTGAACCATTTCACTGAATGCTTTTATATGGTAATCATAAGTATGCTTATTTGAAATAAATATGGGGTCATAACGCCATATTACTTTCTCTTTCCCAATTTTTTTCGATAACTTTTTAAATGTTTGTAGAATTTCATTTTTATTGTTCGAGAGATTTTTTTCTATATCGCTACCATAGCTGGTTATCGTAAATTGAAAATAGTATTTATATTTTTCAATTTCAGCAAGTCTCGCAATCATCGGTTCCGGATTCTTTGTCCAAAAGACGATACAATCGACGATTTCAGGTGAAAGATCTATTTTGCTGATCTGATGACTATTCATCGGATTTCTGACATATAGAAAGCCTTCCTTAATTCTATTATAAATCCATTCTGAATAATAACTTGGTATATCTGTTCTTCTGCTGACACTCAATATCATTTAACGCACCTCAATTATTACACTTGCTTTCTTGTGACCCCTGGACAAGAGTTATCGATTGGCTTCATAAAAGGCTTTTAATTCTTTTTTCAGATTGTCATCTAAATAATGCCAGCGAATTCCCTGAATTGCGCCCTCCAACCCGCATAAGCGATTATAGCAGGCTGATGCATCAATAGCTCTGATCCTTAACCAGGCTTCCTTGCTTCCTGTCTCAAGCAGATCTTCGGGGGTATTGATCCCAATGGCATTAAGCTGCTTTTTCATTTCTTTTCCAATGTTTGGCAAGCTTGTCAGCTCAGTATTTTCAATCGGATTATTTTCATTCATTCTCGTTCTCCTTTTATTTTAAGTTGAGCCAGAAACCGTCAGCTCCTTCTTCTAAAGAGCATCGTTCAGTATTATTTTATAAGTGAATGTTTGGCTACGTTTTAGTAGACTCTCAATACATGACTTGGGCACGTTTTATTAAATCTCTATCCTGTCTATCTGGGAATCAATCAATTTAGCTTCTGCACAATGGCCCATTTTTCCACCAATAAATGCATACATCCCGTTTACATGTCCTTTTTTATGTTCAACCACCGCTTTTATGACTTGATGGACTTTGTCACTATTTCTGAGATCTTCAAATTGCTGAAAGGTGATTATTGTAACTAGCTTCCCAGAAAAATCAACTTTCTGAAGAAATGCATTCATGGCGGGAACTGCATTTCTAGCCCAGATCGGCTGCATTAAATAGACATGGGTTGCTCCTGCCATTTCATTCCAGGGGTTTCCCTGCAGCTTAGACCCTTTTTTAAAAAGTGCCTAAAGAGCACTCCCTTTCTTCATTTCTTGTAATTCAATGATCTTACCATTAAGTCGTTTATTTAATCGCATTGCACTGGTTCGTGTATTACCATCTTTTGAAAAGAAGACAATGACCGATTGATTTAGACTTTCCATATTTCAACCTTCATACAAATAATATTAACAAATCAGTTTTCTAATAATTGATGATTTCTCGCTTCCTTCTGAGATGCTTCTTTCCACATGATCCGATAAGGACTTAAGATGATCGGGAAATGTTGCCCTAGTTCTGGATTTCCACAATATTGCCCTCGAGATCTGTGGCATATACGAAAGTCGCCACTATATTGTAGTGATGCACCTTCAGCATATACAAAACCTCCGTCCCCATTTTCGCAATGACATTCAGCGCCTAACATAAAAAGAAATTCAGTTTTTTAACTTTGAAAAATATAAATACTTTGTACAAATTCAGCATTAATAAATTGAACGCCTTTTTTTGTTTCAACCTCTATCCAATTTTCATTTATTCCAATTATTATCCCCACCACGTTTGTTCCATATGGGCCTGTAGAAATTTTGCACTTCTTTCCTATACACTTTTCAATTGCCTCATTAGCCATAATTATTAACCCCTTCTTCTTCTTAAATTTTAAATTTATTATTCTTTGCATATTAAAATGTTGTGGTAAAACAACTAAGATTACTATAAATATTGGCATATATATCGCAATCCATACTCCTGAATTCAAGCAATCACCCCCTTTATTTCCTGTTTTCATACCTTTACAAACAACTTTCATTCCACCGGGACGTTTTGACTATCATATCTTCACTATTTTCAACAAGCCCACGCCCATGGAGTAATCCGAAAATTGGGTTTGGGTTTAAAACCCTACCCGATAACCTAACCATATCGATTAACGGGTTCTCCAATTCTGAAGTTCTAAGATATTACCTTCAGGATCTGTGGCATATACAAAGATTGCCACCACATTGTTTGGATAGTCGGCCACAATTCGTTCCCCAATCTGACCACCGCCAGCAGCCAGTAATGTCTTGAGCACGGCATCTACGTCATCCACTTCAAAAGCAATGTGACCGAAACCCGTCCGATTGATCTGCGGTATTCCCCCGTCGATCCCATCGTCATAGGAAAAAATCTCCAGTGTTGGCAGATTGTCTTCATAACCTGGTACCCGGAGGTGTTCCCCCCGAATATGTGTCCCCTTGAGACCAGTCAGCCGATTAATCCAATCTCCCTGCAAGTCTCTCTCCGGAGGCACCGGTACACATCCAAAAACCTCCTGATAGAATTGGGAAAGCCTTTTCCAGTCTTTGGCGATGATGTTGGTATGCATAAATTTACACTTCATGATTATCTTCTTTCTTTTGAATCGATATCTTTTATTCTTGGGTATTTCATGAGTGATAAGTTAAGTTGAGCTAGGCACCATCCGTTTCAAATTTAAACAAATTAAGTAACAATTATCCCCAAAAACCTTGGTCACTCATTTTCTTCTCCTTCAATCAAGCGATCGAAATCCGACTTGTAAGTTAAGTTGAACCAAGCACCGCCAACTATAAGTTAAGGGGCAGGCACCAAGGCTATTTTATTTCGAGGGAAAGACCTCTTAATTATTCTACAGGAACGTGAATACTTGCCTCAATTTCACGCTGCTTCTTTTTTGTCAGTTTGACGAATACGGTGTGATGAGCCAGTTGGATGCAGTCGACCAGCACCTGCTCGGGCACATCGCCGTCCAGGATGATCGAATTCCAGTGTTGTTTGTTCATGTAATATCCGGGAATAATATCCGGATAGCGCAAACGGAGGATTTCACCATCGCCAATGGGCAGCTTGATGGTCAGCAGCGCCTCCCCTTCTTTATTTTCACCACGCATGGCAAACATCACATCGCCGACAAAGTAACGGACGGCATCCCATTCCGATTTATAATCCCGGGCTGTTCCCGGCATCGATTCAACCGTTTTTTCAATCAGTTCGTCCCATTTTTCACAAGGTTTCATTTTCCTTCTCCTTCCATATCTGCTGGTTATCAGGTCATTATGTTAAGTGAGCCATGCATCATCAGAATTAAAATCTCTTTTTTTAAACTTTTTTTAAATATTCTTGAACTATTATATCAACATTCTTATTTAAGTCCTCCTCTCCACTCAACCGTAGTACTTTACAAGGTAATGAATTAGCCCACTGCTCATGTGTCTTCTTACACGGGGAACCATCAAAATCATATCTAGCTGAGTTATCAAGAAAACAGCAATGTTCTTCATACATATCTCCGCCTTTGACGATTCTTTCTCCGAATATTTCATATTCTCTTTTATGAATCCGAACAATTCTTGTTTCGGCAGATGCTGTAATATGTGCTGCCAAATCAAACAATGGTACAAATGGTGCATTAAAACTATCCATTGAGCCAGCCATCACAAAATAACTTCTTTTCGATATATCTGTCATTAATCTATTAATCTTCTTTTCACGAGTATACATCACTGTGAAAGGTTTATCAGTATCTTTTCTCCATATATAATCATCTATGTCGAAATATGGAAAGCCAAGCTTATCAGCGACCATTTTCCCCAATGTTGTTTTTCCTGAACCTGCTGAACCAAAAATAATAATTCCTCTTGCCATATCTTTAACCCCATAACAAATAATTCTGATCTATCTGTTTCATTTCTTATATTTCCATAACCTTCAAGTTGAGTAGTCCTCATTTATCAACAAACTTCAGCGATAGGCTGTTTTCATTTTATAAAAGCTCACGATTCTCCATCCCCATGTGCCCGACGCTCAATGCATATAACTTTATGCTAAGTGGTGCCTGGCACCAGGTCCAAAAGTTTCAGAACCTAGATACGACTTTGCTTTTTCATTTTAAAATTCAATTTTGAAAATCAATTTGCTATGACTCTCTTTTGCTACCTGGGAACTTATATCAGAACTGCCTTTAGCCTTACCTTTGACCCCCGTTTTCTTAATGGCCATATCCATAGCATATGCTGCTTTTTCAGACATTGTCGTCAGTGACGAACCTGCTAATTCTAAAATTTCCGATTTGATAGCATTGCCATTTTCAAATCTCATTTCGATAAGTCTATTAATATTTCCATCATGAGCAAACCATTTAAGTACAGGCCTTTTAGGTATATTACTTCCCTCAAATTGCATTTCTGTCTTTCCTCTTCGATGATTACTTTCCTTTTTAGACATATTTTGTTCGAATTTTTCAGCTGTAGAAACTTCTTGTTTTGCTAAACTAACCTCTTCACTTAATTTATTTTCTTTATTTTTTAAATTTGTTTCCGTATTCGATTCACTTATTTCGATCGAACAACTCTTTGCTCCTAATGAAAAAGCAATATGCTTCAACTCAGCTAATCTTTCTTCTTGTGCTCTCGTAAAAATATAATCAGCTTTTATAAATTGATTGCTGTCAAAACTATCAACACAATAAACGGCATCGCATGTAACCATAGGTATGAACTGTATTCCACTCATTTCAATTGCGGTATCATAAAGATAGAGAATTTCAATATCATTTTCTTTGCCACGCCATCCAACTGAACCCTCACAGACATCAACATCACGTCTCACAGCATCATCAACAATCATAATTATGTTGGGTATATTGAAATCAGTGCTGCTATAAGATTCAGGGAAAATAGGATTATATTTTTTCAACTTGCGTAAATAACTGTCATTTTTAGTTTTATCTGATAAAGACTTGGCACTTTTTTGAATGTTTACCGTAGCTTTTTTACCAGCATCGTATGTTTTCTGTAAAATTTTAGAAACGGTTTCTGAACTTTTTTGAGGATCAATTAATTTTTTCATGGAATAATTCCTTTCGATACAGAATTTTCAATAATTAAATAGGCCAGCACCGGACTCTCAA
The DNA here is from genome assembly GCF_008086615.1 of Acetobacterium tundrae. Taxonomy (GTDB): domain Bacteria; phylum Bacillota; class Clostridia; order Eubacteriales; family Eubacteriaceae; genus Acetobacterium; species Acetobacterium tundrae. The sequence goes on along the minus strand of NZ_RXYB01000039.1, from coordinate 2,875 downwards.
TCACACTGAACACCTACTTTGTGCAAAGGAAATCAAGGTTCTGTGAGTGAGGGGTTGGAGCCGAGAGGTTCCGTCTATACAACCCGGGGCTTTTAGGCAAGGTGTTCAATCAGCTGAATTTTTAGGCCATTGGGATCGGTGATAAAGAAAAAGCGGATATATGGGGCGGGCTGAAAGGGGCCACTGTGAATGGCAATGCCTTTTTCCTGCAAAGCCGCCATGGTCTCATCAACCGAAGCCACGGCAAAGCCCAGGGAGATGCTCTGGCCCATATCAAATTCTGTCACGGCCTGGTTGCAGACCAGCTCCAGCTTGGTTTCGCCATCGCCTAAAAAAGCCAGCTCCATCTGGGGGCCAGCCGGTCGGCGGCTCGCCAAGGTCAGTCCCACCACCTCGGTATAGAAGTTTAAGGATTCGTCGATATTTTTTACGGTTAGAGTTACCCATGATAGGTTCATAATGTTCTCCTTTAAATTTTAAGATTTTATTTTACTTTCACAATAGTCTCTGGGGAAATCGGATTATCATAGCTATTTGAAGTATTGTTTCATAATGTTATTTGCTGCGATTCGCTCTTTTGAAAAATATTCAATGTTATATTTAATGATTGAGATCTTCATCAGTTCAAGCCAACCATTAATTGCTTGATAGTCCGTTCTCATTGATTTTTTATTTTTATCTGTAACGGCTGCTCCCACCTTCTTAAACCATAAAGATTTTCTTCACATGTTCCTACTCAGATCCTCGCCACGGCGTATTTACCGATCCATGGCTTCAACAGCTTTTTTGACCCCTCCCAGTTCGAGAAGTTTTTCTCCGCCAATTGCGCATTAATTTGAAATGTTTGGTCAGATTTAAATTTTTCTACCATTGCACAGATCTGTTTGGGGTTAAACATCTCGGCGATAATTGCCAGGCCAGCTTTGAGATTCTGAATCGATGCTGCATTGTACTGGCTCACAAAAACATTTCCCGGTCAAATTAGAACTCAATAAAAATCGTAAACAGCACAGTCATCGGTGGGAAACCTTTCGAACAAAAAGGCTCTTGCTATCAATAATGGAAAATATAAATATCTAGTTACATTAAATTTTAAACTGGAAATACCTATGCTGTCTCAATAAGTTAAGGGGCAGGCACCGATCAATAATTCTTTTCCAACCGAACTAGTTCGTCGGGATTGCGGGTATATTCATCCATCAGCTCTGGGTCGCCGTTAAATCGATTAAACCATACGCATCGCTTTTGGATACGGATTTTTCGGTATGCACGGCCAGATTCCCCTGCTTGACGATAAAGGGCAGTTTTTTTTAGGTATTCAAAATTTGATGACATAAGCTTACCTCGTTTTGATAATAACTTGATGGCGGCTTTCTGATGACTGGTAAAAGCGTATTTCAGCTGCTCTGAGTTTCAGTTTTTGGCTTTTTTAAAACGATGGATTTTTATAGCTCCAATTTTTGGCTTTTTTGGAACTATGGATTTTTATAGTTCCAATTTTTGGCTTTTTTGGAACTATGGTTTATTTCGTGACGTTTTTGATTTGAAATTGATTATGACTCTTTTGAAAAATTAAAAGGTTTTATTCATTCAAAAAAATCAAACACGAAAAACATCAAGATATTTTTTCATAGCATAGATACGATTTCTTGAATATCCTGTGATCTCATCTAAAATTCCTTTCTCATGCATTGCTGTTAAAATACGACTAACTGTCTGTTTGCTGATCGAATTTGATTCGGATAAAACAACTGCATTTTGAATCGGATTATTATAAAATGCATCAAATATTGCTTGAACATTTTCAGCACTGCCACCTATCTGAGGGATAAGTCGATTATACTCATCTACCAGAGTAACTGCCATGCCAAATTTTATCCGTGCAGATTTTGCCGTTTCCACAGAAGCTTTCAAGAAAAAGAGAATCCATCCAATCATATCATGATTCAATCTAACCCGGTTTAATGCATCATAATATTCAGTTCGATGTATCTCAAAATAATCTGATATATAAAAACATGGCTTTTTCAAAATGCCAGAATTGAGTAAAAATAGCGGAATTATGATCCGACCGGTTCTTCCATTTCCATCTAAAAATGGATGAATGCTTTCAAACTGATAATGAATCATGGCGATACGGATGAGTGCAGGGACGTATATTGTGTCGTTATGAATGAATTTCTCCAAATCTGAAATCAGATCCGGGATATGGTTATGTGAAGGCGGTACATAGGATGCATTGGACGGCATGCTGCCTCCGATCCAATTTTGACTGGTACGATATTCTCCCGGGGTTTTATGCTCACCGCGTACACCCTGCATCAATTCATTATGTATTTCTCGTATCAGCCGCGAGCTCAACGGAAAATCATCCTGCATAATGCGATCCACCCCATGTTTAAGGGCTCTTATATAATTATGAACTTCTCTGGCATCGTCACGTTTTTCAGGATCTAAATCCCTGAGCGGCATGAGTTCTTCTTCAATGGTCGTTTGCGTTCCTTCGATACGATTTGACTTGTTTGCTTCAACCTGAAGATGCATTTTAATGTATAAATCGATGTTTGGAACCAACTCAGAGTAACTGCCCAATCTCCCCAGTTCAAGATTAGCCTGCTCCAGAAGAACATTAATCTGGGGTGTTTTCCACTCCCACTGTTTGTTAATCATTGCCGGAATAAACGTAAGTGTCAAACTGTAGGCACCTATCCATAAAAAAAGCCCAACTCCAGGAGGAGCAGGACTCGTAATCTATGTTTATCAATTGGTTTTATAGCAATCCGATGAAAGTGTTTTAGACCAGGGAAGAAACTGATCAATCAATTCGGGATGATTCACCAAATCGGTGTTGGACATCTCTTTCAGGATATAAACC
>NZ_RXYB01000038.1 GCF_008086615.1 Acetobacterium tundrae | reverse complement strand
GCAATCAAACGACCATTAGCGATCACATCAACCTGATCCCCAGCCTGTCGATCCAATTCAATAATATTTCCCAGGGTTAGGTCGGCGATATCTTTTATTTTCTTTCTTGTTTTTCCCAATTCAACAGTGATTTGAATCGGCACCGACATCAGCAAATCTAAATTGTTGCCGGTAATCGTCTCTGCCTTTTGTTCTTCTCCAAGGGGTTTATATTCATAGGCCGTAACCTGAACCGGTTGTTGCTGACTAACATAGGAATTCACCTCGGCCTGTTCATTCTTGACAACCCGGGTTGACGGCGGTGCTTGTTGCCGCGACGGTGATGGCGCTTCGTACTGGGCCTCCGGCCTTACCGGTTCCGGTTGAACTGGGCTTGGCTGTGGCGGTACTTCTTCCTGTACTGCCGGCACTTCTTCTACGTCATCGATCCCGCTGGCCCCCATCGACATTTCCACAATTTCTCGCGCCAGAGCGGGTTCCATCGCACTGATAAACTCGCTTTCAACCAGTCCATCAATACTTAAATGGAAATTTATACTGACGAGGTTTTCACCTTTCAATGAAAAGAGTTCTTTGATGCTCTTATTGTTGGTGGTATCTAAAAGAACCGGTGGCGAAATATTGACAACTTTTCCTAAAAATGAGGCCAGTGCTCCAGCAGCTGCACCCATCATTTGATTCATGATTTCCCCGATGGCACTTTTACTGATTTCGTCAAATTCAATATCGTCGCTGGTCTCCATATCAAATAACTGCGATAAGATTTTTTTCATGTCTGCTTCTTTTAACAGCAGCACGTTAGCCCCTTCAATTCCTTCAACATAATTGATTAATACACCAATCACCGGTTCTAATTGCGTAAATTCAAACTCATTAACGCCGATTGTCTCAATTTTTGGGGTTGTGATATTTACTTTTGTATTCAGAATGGTGGACATGGCCGTAGCCGCTGTTCCCATACTGATATTCATCACCTCTCCTATGACATCAATTTCCATGCTTGTCAACTTTTCCGTATTCGTTTCTGTTTCCGTCATCAGATTGGTTCACTTCCTCTCTCAGTCAGCTCTTCTTTTATTGCAATCGCTTTTTTGTTCTTATATTCTCCCATTTCACCTTTAAACCAGACTTCATCATTAACCACGACATCGACCAGAGAGTTTAGTGGTTTATTAAGCTTGATAATATCCCCAACTTCCAATTCAAAGATATCCTGAGATAATACCTCAGTTTCTCCTAAAACCCCTTTAATTTCCAAATCTGTTTGTCTGATTTCATTGATAATATTTAATCTTCTCTGCTCTTCGGCCAGATGGTCGCCTCTTTTGATATTCTTTTTTGTTTGCGATACCTTCTTTTTAAACAGCATGTCTAATGTTGTTGCGGGAATACAAATATTGATTTTTCCCTGAGTTTCATTTACTTTTATACTCATTACAATGATCACGACATTTTCATCGGCACTGATTCCCTGTAAGATTCTTGAATTTGTTTCGATTTTCATTAAACGGGGCGATATTTCCAAATAATCAAACCAGACATTTTTCATCAGATTGATCATTCCCTTGGTTAAATACTCCAAAACACCTATTTCAATTTCGGTATATTCCCGATCTTCTCTTAATGGTTTTCCCGGCCCCCCCAGTAATCTGTCAAAACAGCAGAAGCCAATTTCTTTTGATATATCCATAATGACCAAATCTTCTTCATCATCGCTGTCTTTAATATCAAAATCAATCAATCCCATCAGTACCGAGTCGGGAAGAGCATTGTTAAATTCATAGAATTGCTGTTCTTCAACTTCGATGATCTCCACCAGGCTGTAGGTTTGCAGAATTCCGGTAATATGTGAAGACACCAGCCTTGCATAATTTTCATAAATACTAAACAGATGCTTAAGCTGCTCTCTAGTAAATAGCTTGGGTCTTCTAAAGTCATAATCTTTAACCTTTTTTTCAGGTATCACCTGCGTATCCGCTTCATCTTTTCCACTGATTAAACTGCTTAAAAGGCTATCAATTTGACTTTGTGAAAGAATTTCTGCCATAATTGTTTCTCCTAATATTGTCTTCTAATTCCAAACCATGATTTATGAGTCTTATTTAAGTATCATTGCGCTTTCCATGGTCTCAATTCTTTCTCTCAAATCTTTTTTAGTTATATCGATTATAAAGGCCTCTTTTGAATGCAATAATTTTTGAAATAACCTGAGCCGCGCTGTCTGATACGACATAATTTTTTCCATTAACCAGTTTTATGGTGGTATCCGGTTTTTCTTCAATCGTTTCGATTAAATCACAATTGAGAAAAAATTTTTCACCATTGCGTTGTTTATTTAGCTTAGTTAATTCTATCATACTTCCACCTTAATTGTAGTATAAAACAAATTCTACCCGAAGAAAAAAATTCTTCGGGTGGAATCTCATTTCTAATTTTTATCGTTTAAGATTAATTAGCTCTTCTAGAATGGTATCCGATACGGTTATGACACGTGAACACGCCTGAAAACCACGTTGAGCAATAATCATTTCGGTAAACTCTTTTGACAAATCGACGTTTGAACTTTCCAACTCCGAGGATATCAGCTGTCCGGTCTCATTTGTCCCGGCCTTTGATGCCACTGCATTTCCAGAGTTTTCCGATTGTATGGAATAGCCACCACCATCCTGATTTAATCCATCGGTATTCGCAAATTTTGCAATCGCGATATAACCAAAGCTTTTAGGTACACTGCTTCCGGCTTCAATGGTGCCAAGAGTTACCGGTGTAGCTGTTGTGGATTTTGCAACCAACGCATCATACTTTGCTTGATCTATGGTTATCGTAACCTTATCGGCAGCAGTCGTTCCAAAAGTGATGGTACCAGTTGTCTCCGGCGATACCGCTGGAGTATAAGTACCGGTATGTGCCGTGCCACCCGCATCATTAACAGTAACTGTCCCTACAGTTTTACTGTTATCAATAGTTCCAAGCGTATAAGCAGTTGCCCCAGTTGAATCAAGTGTCAGTTTACTTACGTCAGCAATTGTCACTTTACCGCTGCCAACTGTAAAAGATAACGAATTTCCTGTGCGTGTTCCAATAACAGGCGTTATTGCGGTTGATCCATCAGCTTGAAAACCGTTCAGGGTATATGTAGATGTAGCGCTGTCATAAGTTAAATTCATCTCACCGTTAATATTTGCAGCTGCCTCTGTACTAATGTTAACACCAGCAGATGTAACCTCACCGGGAACTGTTTCATCTGAAGCAAATCCAAGTCCTACCGTTAAAGTAATCTTCCCTGAATAATTAGTTGTTGCCGGAACCGTTTCTCCTGTAACACAATCAATTCCGCTCGCTTTTGTAAACTTCGGACTACCTGCCTGCGTCACGGTGATCTCGCCGGATTTACCAATGGCAATACCCGTGCATTTGTCAAGTATCGCCGGATCAACATTTATACTCTTCAAATCGCTTACAGGCAATGTCCCGTCTGCATTTAATATCGGATTCCCGGAAGCATCCGTGGGAATACCCAAAATCTTGCCACCATTGGCATCCGTTAGATTACCTGCCGCATCAAACTTCAGATTACCTACCCGGGTATATTTTGTCGTTCCACCAGCACCTTGTACCGCCAAATAACCCTCACCATTAATATAAACATCCAAGGACCTTCCGGTATCTGCTCCTGAAGAGATAGTATTGTTCACATCAATGCTGCCAATCTTTGAACCATACCCCAGCTGACTTGCATTGGTACCGCCTGATGTAGCACTGGCAGCATTTGCGTTAGATAAATTCTGGTACAGCACATCACTAAAAACTACTCGGCTTGATTTAAAGCCATAGGTATTAACGTTGGCAATATTATTACCAATTACATTTAATTTAGTTTGGTGGGCTTGCATCCCTGAGGCCCCTGAATATAAAGATCTTATCATAGTAAATCCTTTCTGTACCGCTTAAAGCTTATCTGTCATTCAAAGCTTTTTAGTTTCCTCATAGAGGGCCAACTATATAAATACGGCACCGTCAATATCATTGACTAATTTATTTTTCATTTCATTTTTATCCATTACCGTTATGACGTGTTTATCTGCGGCATTAACGATAAATGCTGAATCACCCATCATAATCAACGCGTTGTCAATCCCTTTTTTCTGGGCTTGATCACAGGCACTGCCTAGTTTTTCCAAATCACTGTCAGAAACTTCAATATTTCTTTGCTCTTTTCTGATATTGGCATGCTTTGAAAACGTGACGGTACTGTTAATCTGCTGCTCCAGCAACTGTTGAAAACTATCATCCGTTTTTCCTGAACTATTGGTTGTGGTTTTCTGATCTGTTCCCGTTATTCTTTCCGTTTGCCGAATGATCGCATCATTTAAGCGGTAATAATTTCCGTTTATACTGTCAGCCATTTCATCACCTCAGTTCTCAAAAGGCTTTTTTTCTATGTTGTTGCTGGTGTTGTTGCTGGTGTTGCTGGTGTTGCTGGTGTTGCTGGTGTTGCTGGTGTTGGTGTTGTTGCTGCTGCTTGGGCTACTTCTACAATACTGGTTGCTGGATAGGTAACACCGCCAACAACAATTTGAGCATCTCCACTTTGCAGATTTACACCCTGAACTGTACCGGTAATATAATTTGTTGTCCCATTTTCATTAGTTTTAAGACACACTTCTTTTCCGATTAAACCGACACTGTAGGATGTGGTTGATTGCTTACTTAGATCTGATAATGCCTGAACCATTGAATACTGAGCCATCTGACTCGAAAATTGCGAAGTGTCAGCGGCATTGTTCATGTCCTGATTTTTAAGTTGTGCCACCATTAACTGTAAAAAGTCATTCATCGATAAAGTACTGCTCTTTGATGTACTTGTTGTTGAAGCGGTTGAAGCGGCGCTTGCAGAAGCACTTACTGCATCAATTGCCATTTGTTTTTCCTCCTTATATCAAATAATTAATTCTATTACTGCCATAGTTTTGAAACTGTTGATTAATACTAACAACGGTATCTTCTTCACTTTCCGGTTGAAGATTTTTTAAGCTGCTGCTGTTGTTTCTGATCAAGCTTTCTTTAAGCTGGGCCTGATTTTGTTCCTGTGAAAGATTTGTTCCCATATTCATCAGGGATGCGGAATTCTGACTGCTGCTTTGAGCCGTCTGATTAACAACATTAACGGTATCAACTTGAACATTCTGAAGCGCTAAGCTTCTTACTAATTGATTAACTTCTTTTCCCAATAATTTTTGTGTTTCGGTACTAGCCGCCATGATATTAATGACGAGTTTACCCTGATCATACTTCATTTGAACATCAATATCTCCTAAATTTTTCGGCGATAATGTCATTGTGAAGGTGACTGGTTTGTTTACCTCATAATTTTGCAGAACTTTTTGTTCAATTTGCTGGGACACTTCCACATGTGCGCTGGGCTGAACCTGGGGTTCCTTACTTACGGTTATACCCCCTAAAGTGCCAACCTGAACATTATTTTCTGAACTATTCACATCTTTCTCATCTTTTGCTACATTCTGTTGCGCAGCCAATTCTTTTAGCGTACCCAATCCAGACTCTGGGGTTGCCTTTTTCGGTGATCCCGGAGATTCTTTAGCATTATCTGAGCTATTTGAGGTTGTTGTCTCGGCACTTGCTGTCGGAATTTTCTGCTCCTGTCCGTTAAGACCAACTTGCTGCGCGTTCTGGGTTTGCGCTGTTAAACCAGCTTCTTGCCCGCCCTGGGTTTTGGCCGTTAAACCGGCTTGTTGCACGCCCTGGGTTTGCGCTGTTAAACCAGCTTGTTGCACACCTTGGGTTTGCGCTGTTAAACCAGCTTGTTGCACACCCTGAGTTGCCACTGTTGAACCCGCCGGTTGCACGCTTTGTGCATTCTCGGCTGTACCTGCTGTTAAAATTTCCTGATTCTGTCCCATGGCTTCTTTTAAACTGACAAGCGGTGTACCATTATTACCTTGCAACCCTTGCGCTTCCAAGCTCTGAATGCTGCCCTGTCCTAAAATATTACCCAATTGACTGGTTGCTGGTGATGTTGCGCTCTGGCTCAAGCTTTCTACCTGGCCGGTGTTGTTCGGCGTTCCGCTTTGTGTTCCGGCATTCGCTGAATCAACATTGATTTTTGCTGTTGCAAGGCCGTTTTGAAAACTTTGAACCAAATTGAGCAAGTCATTTCCAATAACCGATTGATCGCTGGTTACCTGTTTTTTATCGTCTGCCGGATTTTCAGCAACCGGTGCATTTTTAACATCATTTTCTGTCCCTGCCAAAGCTGCTTCAATTGAAGGATCAGCATTTTCTGTTGGTTCTGATTCTTTAAGCGACTCTTTCTTTTGTGAACTTCGATCTTTAATTGTTGATTGCGTTATATTACTCTTTGACTGGTTCAGCTGATCCTTAAAAGAAGTGCTCTTCTCATATGATCCTTTTTGTTCGCATTTTCTGTTACTCACACTTGTTGCCACACTGTGTAATCCATATGTTGTTGGACCACTACTTGTTGACTGAAACTCTAAATTCATTACTTTCCTCCTTTCCTAAAGTATTTTGCGGTTTTTTGTTGATGTTCAGCAAAAAACCGGAGCAATTTTTTGATTGCCCCAATATATAACAGTCGGTTTGACTGGTATAATCAGTAATTAATTTCGGTATAGCTTGATGTATTTCGATATAAGTAATTGCAGGTTTTTATTACTGTCATAAAATATAAACACATAAAAATATTCATGTATTTATATTATATATTATTCCCTTGATATATTGCAACTCATTTAATCTGTTGCAACTCATTTAAATTATTATCTCCCCAAAAGCACTCATTCTTTTCTTTCTGGAACCAGTTTACTTTTGCCATAAAATAATATTTTTCAAGTTATTTTCACTTGCTATTTTACACTTAATTCCTTAAACAAAAAAGCAACGATTAACTCGTTGCATTAGTGATCTGGCACACTTTTTCAGGCAACTGGCTGTCATATAAAAAATTATTTAGACCCTATAGTTTTGCGTCCTTATTTTTCAATAAGTATGCTAATATTATGTTATTTTAATATTACTTGATAAGTCCCTTTCTGTCAATATAAAAAAGGCTTTTACGGAACTTATTAAAGAAATAACCGGTGTTTACAGGTACAGAACTGTATCGACTAACAGATATTATTAAAGTCACTTGCTTTTCAACTTGCGCTTGACATAATCCTTCGTTTTTGATACTCTTCAAGTTAGTTTATAAGTGAATGCAAACTACTGGGAAATACGCTGTGCGAGTTTCTTGTAGTTTTTTTTAAATTAGCTTGAAATGCTAAAAATTTAGGAGGAAAAATGTCAGAATTTACTATGGCTGAAATTGTCAGTCTCGCAAAAATGAGGGGAATTGTTTTCCCGGGTTCGGAAATATACGATGGCCTTGCAAACAGTTGGGATTACGGCCCTTTAGGCGTCGAAATGAAAAACAATGTGAAAAAAGCGTGGTGGAAAAAGTTTGTTCAGGAATCGCCTTATAATGTCGGTTTGGATGCTGCTATTCTGATGAATCCCAAAACCTGGGTCGCTTCCGGCCATGTTGGCGGTTTTAATGATCCCCTGGTGGATTGTAAAGCCTGCAAATCACGCTTCCGTGCTGATAAGCTTATTGCTGATTACTTTTTTGAAAAAGGTGAGGATGTCATTGTTGATGCCTGGTCCAACGAAAAAATGATGTCTTTTATCCGGGAAAACAAGATCGTCTGTCCCGAGTGCGGGAAACTCGATTATACCGATATCCGTCAATTCAATCTCATGTTTAAAACCTTTCAAGGAGTCAATGAAGATACCGCCAGCGAAATATTTTTAAGACCGGAAACGGCCCAAGGTATTTTTGTCAACTTCAAAAATGTTCAAAGAACTGCCCGTAAAAAGATACCTTTTGGTATCGCCCAGGTCGGCAAGTCTTTTCGGAATGAAATTACTCCGGGGAATTTCATCTTTAGAACCCGTGAGTTTGAGCAAATGGAACTCGAGTTTTTCTGTGAACCCGGCACCGATATGGAATGGTTTAATTTTTGGAAAGAATTCTGCAAAAAATGGTTGTTTGACTTAGGCATGAAAGATAACAATATCCGCTTTAGAGATCATGAAAAAGAAGAACTGTCGCATTACAGCAATGCCACCACCGATGTTGAATTTAGATTCCCATTTGGCTGGGGCGAGCTTTGGGGCATTGCTGATCGCACTGACTTTGACCTTAATCAGCATCAGACCCACTCTGGCAAAGATATGCGCTATACAAACCCGGTTACCAATGAAAAATACATTCCGTATTGCATTGAACCCTCCCTGGGTGCCGATCGTGTTTTCCTGGCTTTTTTATGCAATGCCATGGAAAAAGAAGAAATTACCAATGGCGACAAAACCGAAGAGCGAAATGTCATGCGCATTCATCCCTTCCTTTCCGCCTACAAAGCTGCGGTACTGCCGCTTTCTAAAAAATTAAGTGAAAAAGCTACCGAAATCTTTGAAATACTTTCCCAACATTTCATGATTGAATATGATGAAGCCGGCAGCATCGGAAAACGCTACCGCCGACAGGATGAGATTGGAACGCCATTCTGCGTCACTGTCGATTTTGATACCCTGGATGACCAGTGCGTAACTTTAAGAGACCGCGATACCATGGATCAGGTTCGTGTTCCCATTGATGAAGTTGTTCATTACATTGCCACACGCATCGACTTCTAAGCACAAAAAAAAAGGTTCCGATCGGAACCTTTTTTTGTTTAACGCTTTTTTATTTTTACGCTTCTTCTATTGCCAAAACGTTTTGTGGACATACTTCAACACATTTTCCACAAGCGATACATTTTGATGGCACTTCTTTATCTGGTGATTTAACAATAACACCATTTGGACAGGCTTCTACGCATTTTCCACAGTTTACACATAATTTCTTGTTGATCATGTAAACACCTTTTTTGTTTGCGGTAATTGCGCCAGCTTCACATACTTCAGCACATTTTCCACATTGAACACATACATAAGTTTTTAGTTTTCCCGCTTCTTCTTCGATCCGAATACACGCTAATTCCGGAACTTGTTCTTTATAAAATGCTTCTGAACAAGCCATTGTACATGCCAAGCATGCCACACATGCTTCCTGATCAACTACGACTACTTTTTTCATTGTTACTCCTCCTCAAGGTCAGTTCGATCTTCAGATCGAATTTGTTTTTATTTTAACATATGGTTTATTCTACTTTTAAAAATTTGGATTGTCAATAAAATAAGGAATATTTGCATTAACTTCTGGCCAATTTGGCTTTAGGAATGTTGCTTTAATTTCTCGGCCTGATCACTTGTGACCAGGGCATTGATCATTTCATCGATGTCCCCATCTAAAAATGCTTCCAGTTGATAAACCGTCACCCCAATTCGGTGATCGGA
>NZ_RXYB01000037.1 GCF_008086615.1 Acetobacterium tundrae | reverse complement strand
ACCTTGGCTAACAGTACACTGAGCGAATACGGTTTCTTGATGATGTAATCATCTCCCCCGATGTTGAGTGCAATCAGTACATCGTCATCGCTTTGCCGGGCACTGATAAACAAAATGGGCACGTTTGTTTTTTTCGCAATTCCTTGCAGAGGGTAAAGCCACTGTCCTTGCCCAAATTGATATCAAGCAAAATCAGTTTAATGGTATTTGTCAAAACAACATCCATATAGCCCTCAAACGTTGTAACATAGGTACAGGTTATCCCAAACATTTCAAAATATTCACAAGTCGCTTTGGCAAGTTCAACTTCATCATCAACAATTAAACAATCCCAGTTCACGATTACTCCAATCCGTCTGACTTAGTCGACATTTTTAAATACTTCTGAATTTCCACTGAATCCTCTACCTCCAGGTCTTTTACCCCTGCCAAGCCCTCTAAATGATGAATAAATTCGTGTTTTAACTCGCTTCTTAACTGCTCTTTATACTCCGCTAACGGCACATTGCCAAAAGTTTGGACAAAAGAGCCGTAATAAATTGCAATAAAATTTTCCAACTGACCGCCACGATGATATTCCCCTAAAATAAATAAATCCTTGGCTTTGTTTTGGGGATGCAGTTTCACCTCTGCCTTTAAAACAATTCCGCCATTGAGTTCATTGAGTTCATTGTATAACTCCTGAGGAATTTCTTCAGCTATTTCATTTAACATGATTTCTGTTTCATCAATCGTGTACATTTCTGCCCTCAATTATTTTCTCAATCCGGTTGAATGCAATAACGATTCTCTAATAATTTTAAAAACGATAGCTTTTAAGGCTTTGCGAAAGTGTCATAACTTTCACTATTCCAGATGATTTTATCATAATGAGAACGGATTCGCACCCTGTTAATATTAACGAGCCTAAAAAAAGCATGTCTTCCTCTTAAGAAGCTCATGCTTTTTATTGTTTTACATCATTTTTTTATTGTTGCGGTTGCGCACCACCATGACCCGGGTCGCCCATTCCCGTCTGTCCATTGCTAGTTACCACCCCGGTTAGGGGAATTTCCACGGTCTGAACATATTCGGCGCTGTCGGTTAAAGTATTGACAGTGTTTTGGTTGAGTGTCACAAATACTTTATCGGCACTTTTAATATAGATTGGCGCATAATCGGCACAATTGATAGTTACGCCGTTCATGACAATCTGAATTTTATCATTGTCCCCCAGCATCTACTATAATCTGTCCATCGGATAATGTTCCGGTAACCACATAAGTCCCTTCCTGGCTAATCGTCAATACACTGCCGTTTGACGTTGCACCATCACCAGTTACCTGGATGCTGCCTCCATCCAACATTATATGAGTCGCCGTCTCATCATCATAGCTGGTCTCCACATCTCTATCTGTGAATTCCGGATCGACAGCAATTGTCGACGTCGGTGAGATAACGGCTGTTAAAACCGCTGTGGTGGTTGCCGTCTCTGTTGTTTCTGCTGTTTCTGCTGTGGTGTTCGTGCCGTTGAACTGCATCCGGTAAACACAACCATTACCAATAATAATAATGGTATTAAAAATTTTAATCTTTTCATTGAATTTCTTTCCTTCCTCTACGTAACTGAACTTTTTAAGAGGCTTTTCATATAAGTCAGAATAAAATTTAACCAATTTTTTTAAAATCTGCTCTATCTACCTGAAACCGTACAAATCATCCCTCAACGATTGCTTTATTTGCCTTATTATAACTGACTTATGTGATGCCTGTATGGATTTTTATTGAAATACTTATCTTCGTTCCAATTCACTTTTTTTTCCGGTTACAGTAGACCGGGCTTAATAAAAAAATAATACTCCATAATAATCAAGCTATATTTTTGCAAAGTTAACTTGACATTTTATGCAAAGCGAGCTATACTAATAATGCAAAGTATACTATGCATATTAATAGAAGGTGACAAATGAAAACACGGATAAAAGAATTACGAAAAGAGCGAAAACTATCCCAAGAAGAACTCGCACTGGAAGTGGGAACAACTAGGCAAACCATCACATCCATTGAAGTGGGCAAATATACTGCTTCCCTGGTGTTGGCGTACAAAATCGCCCACTATTTTGGACTAACGATTGAAGATGTTTTTGACTTTTCAAATACAAATGAATTTTAGGAGGCAGGATAATGGAAAAATTTAGAACTAAGATTAAACGAAGAATTGTACTTTCTTCAGGAATGGTATTGGTGACCGCGGTATTGGGATTTTATAGTATTTATTCATTGAATTATTCAGACAGTTCAACGATGTCTGATGGCTTTGTAACAGGTTTCCAGTTTGGTTTGATTATCGCCATATTTGGACTCGCTGTGATTGATATCATCAAGCTGAGCCTGGCCCTCAAGGATGATACAAAGCTCAAAGTGTTATACAATAAGGAGCATGATGAACGGTTAAAAGCTATTCGTAATAAAGCTGGCGCCCCAATGATTGTCATTACCTCCGTCCTCATGGTACTGGCCGCAATTATTGCCGGCTATTTTAACATCGTTGTTTTTTATACCTTGGTGATTGCGGTAATTGCACAACTCTCAATTAGTGCCATTGTTAAACTTATTTGTCTGAAAACCATGTAGCTGCGAGGTGAATTCAATGGCGCTTAAAAAATATTTATTCCCACTAACACTTCTAATCATGATCATTGCGCTGGGATTGATGTCCATTAATTGGTTCATTCTGCCTTTTCCCGATTGGACGGTGCGAATCATTGGTACGATTATGTTGTTTGATATAACGGTACTTGTATATTCCCTTAATCGATATCGCCGTAACCGTCAATAAAAAGAAAGAGAGACTTTAAAATGAAAAAAAACATGCGAAAAGAAACTAAAATCGGCATTTTACTTCTGGTATTATTCAATATCATCAATTTTATCGCGACTGATATTTCCCCCGAAATCCCCATGCTCCATTTTCTCCGTGGTGGATTAGCAGGGTTGTCCTTATGCCAAATTGTTATTGGTATCTTACCGGAAACCGCATATTTAAAACTGAAAAATTTTTAAAAAAGCTTGTAAAACAAAACCCTCAACAAATCTTTATCATGCCTCTGCTAGCTGTCTTCGATCTACAAAAAACAACCGGGCATCGTGATTGCCCCGGTTGTTTTATTCTTGCCATCGTGGTATGCCACTATGCCTGACTCATGATCGTTGCCATATTTTCAGAGCACAATATTTTTTGGAGAAAATCCTTTGCATTCTGAGGCGAACGATATTTTGGCAATTCTGCAAAAATTGCCGATTCGGTATCCATTTCTTCCATCGCCGCTAAATAGTCTAACGCCATAACTTCATCGGCTTTTTGAAGTTGCGTATACTCCAAATTAGCAGGATTTAAACGGTGATTTGTAATGGTATAACCAATCCGCTTTTTACAATTGCATTTTTCCGGTGAAGCAATACCGCAATACTGTTTCAGAAAACCGGCCATTTTTTTGCGAATCCGCAATAAGCGCTGGCGATATGCTTCCGGAGTAATTCCCAAAATCTCTCCACAAACCTTGCTATCTACCTTAAACATGATGCCCAAGACATAAATCAGTCGGCTTTCCGGATCAAGGCATTGGAGCATGACGTTGGTGCAGGACATTTTTAGTTCCTGGGTTAAAATTTCCACCTCGACACCATTCAGCATCTCTGGATTATTTTTTAAAAACCCGGCCTCGATATCCGCCCCATAAAACTCAAAGCTAAGTGGGGGTTGTTTTGCGAAAAATGACTTTTTGTAATTCAGCAGGTAATTGGTTGCGATTCGATACACCCAGGTCGAGAATGCACTTTCCTTCTTGAACGATGATAAACCCGTCATTATCTTGATTAGAATTTCCTGGGTTGCATCCTCAGCGTCATGGGGACTACCAAGCATCCGTAATGACAGATTATATACCATATCCTGCACACTGCCAAGCAATGTTTCCAACGCCTGTTTGTCACCATTAACGGCCAGTTCAATTTTCCCGTGCATATCCTTCATCTCATTTTTCATCCTATTCTCCTCCTTGAATTTTTTTAGGTGATTGCGCCAGTATTGTAATCATTTTTCTCTGTTTCGCAAACACTTAAATATCTTTCTATTAAATTAGACAACCCAACTTTATGCATTGTGACAATTTAATTTTTTATTTCCCAGAGGTTTTCATTCTTTTTTAACTCAAATTTCAATTGTTACTCTACCGCCACCAGTAGCAGGAGCGTTTTCGATTAAAAGTCTGCCGCCATGCTGCCTAGCAATGGAATCGGCAATAAACAAACCCATTCCATAATGTGCTTTCGAACTGCGACTAACATCGCCCTGATAAAATTGCTTAGTTGCATTTTTAAAATCTTCTAAAGAAAAACCTTTACCTGAATCAGTGATTTTAAAGCTTATTTTATTTTTCGCCATCGCAACAGAAACATAAATTGATCCCTGTATTGGCGAATAATCAACCGCATTCGACGCAATATTGATGATCGCACGTCCCATTAATAAGGGATCTAACTCGATAATTTCGGGCATATTGTTTTTCTTAAATTCAACGCTTAATTGTTTAACCGCTGCAAGCGCATTGATTTTGCTTTCCAAATCATCCAGAAATTCTCTGGTTATTATCTTTTCCATTTGCAGCACGTATCCGGCATCCGCCTTGGATATTTCCCCAAACATCTGCACATATTGTTCCATTTGATCAGCATTCTTAATAATATAATGGGTTAATTCTTTTTGTTCCTCGGTTTGCTCGGTGTCCTCCAACATTTCCGCGTTCCCCCGAATCACCGTAAGTGGTGTTTTAATATCATGGGTTAAGGCGGCAATCTGCATTTTTTTTGTCTGTTCATTTTTCCATTGGGTCTCGAGTGACTGTTTTAATTCCTTTTTCATGCTGCCCAAAGAATCTAATGCCACATCAATTTCCTGGATCCCACTTTTTTGAATTTCAAACTCGAGGTCTTTATTTTGTATTTTTTCCGTGACCTTTTGTAATGGCCGTAATCGCTGGCCCAGTTTTTTGCCAAACAGTCGCGAAAGAAATAGAATTGCCATCAAAAATGTCCCCAAAACAAACCAAAACAATACGATTTCCGGGGCCGGAAAATGTTCTTTCAAAAATGTCGAAGAAAACTGAGCAATGGCAGCATATTCCAAAATACAAATTTCATTCTGCCGTTCAATGGGAAAATAACAGGTGCCTGCTAAACCGGTACCAAGGATTCCCCCCGAAATACTTCTGCCATTCTGAATCATCTTCCAAGCAATCGCCGCTTCATTTTTGGTCATATCCCCAGCTAACAGCTCCTCCTGATCGCTGAAAACAGCATATTTACAGCCGGCGGGAATCATTTCCGGGGTCACCGATTCAGCCGTTGAAATGATTAACTTCTGATTTTGAATTTGTGCTTCTATGTCCGCCACTGATTGTATAAATCCCGTTCTTAATGCTATTGAAAGCAGACCTAAACCAATCAAAACAATCAAGATAAAGCCCCCAAAAATAATCAATAAATATTGCGTAAAGAACATCTGCAATCCAATTTTTTTTCGTTTTAATCCCATTTGTAGCCAATCCCCCAGACTGTTGAAATGGGTGTTATCGCATATAAAGCCAGTTTTGCCCGAATATTCTTAACATGCACCGCAATCGTAAAACTATCACCCTCGGCATCATATCCGCAAACGGCCTCATAAATCTGATCTTTCGAAAAAACTTGCCCGCGATTTTTAGCCAGATATTCACAAATTCCAACCTCTATTTTTGTAAACGCTATTTTCTTTTCATTAATTGAAATACTCTTAGCGGCAAGATTAAATTCCAAACCCGAGACCATCATCCGGTTGCGCTTTTCACGGTTCTCGCGTCGCAAGTGAGCATTGATCCGAGCCCGCAGTTCTGCGGTGCTAAACGGTTTTTTTATATAATCATCGGCCCCAAGACCAAACCCAGCGGTAACATCTACTTCCATCGTTTTCGCCGTCAGAAATAAAATCGGGCAGTCGATACTGCCACGAACCTGTTGACAAAATGAAAATCCGTCAGTTCCCGGCATCATCACATCCAGTAAAATCAAATCAAACTGATTTAGCTCCGCTAGCTTCATTTTTTCCGGTGTTTCCGCCGTGGTCACGCGATGGCCATCTTTTTCCAAGACCTTTTTCACCAACACCAAAATATCCGGTTCATCATCAATCACCAGTATTTTTGCCAAAACCTTCACCTCCTGTCACACTTCCCAGTATAATGGCCCCGACCCGATTATGCAACGCTTCGATTTAAATAACCGCAACCGTTTCGTAATTACCTACTTGCTTATTCAAATGATTTTCGGCCTTCCCAATTTTGAAACCAGCGCAAACTCACCAAAAAACCAATGCTGGCAACTACCAGCGCAATCACCAACCCTCTCACTATTTCAAAATTTCCAATCGGTGCACTTACAGGTTGATCCCAGATATAAACTAAATAATCACACAGACGCACACTCCACGCACAGGGGATGTAATACCATCTTCCATCTCCCAATCCGGTCAAGGCAAGGGCTGAAATCAAACTTTCACCAATCCCTAAACCAATCGATGCGCCCTTGCCATACTGAAAACTCACAAATAGATGCAAAATATAAAGAAAGCTATTGGCCGCCATCAGTATTCCGACTGTCTTTACATAAAATAACAGCGGTACCGTTTTAAAACCAACCGCAAAAATTCCCACCGTTAACACAACTGAAAATGTTTCCATTAAAAAAAGCAGTAAAAATTTGCTGCTATAGGCGATCGCCCGAGACTTTGTTCCACTTAACATCACCTGAAAGCCGCCGGCCTGGCATTCCTGGTCAATCGCTATCCCACAAATAAGACCAATCATCAGTGGAAAGCCAATCGAGATGGCCTCCAGAAATCCGCTTATTTTTGCCGTTGGTTCCCACGGACTTACCGAGTAATAAAACAAAAACAAACTTGCCACGGCCAGTGGGATCAGGCTGTGAATCCACAACATCGATGTGCGCCTGAATTTAAGATAATCAGAACTAAAACTACGCAGCAGCATTTTCATCTCACTTGACCTCCTGTCGGGAAAACCACCATGCCGTTACTCCCAGCACGATAACAAAGAATACCATTGAAAGCACCACTCCCAGCGGGATAACATTGGGATTTAACATCACATCCCCCACCGGTGCCAAGGTTCCGTTGGGCAGAATACCCAGCACTGGACACATCATCCGGGTGATCCAACTATAGGGACAAAGCCACCAAAACGATTTAGCAGCCGCGGCGATACCAAGGATGATTCCGCCGCCGACATTAATTAGAATCGCGGTCACTATGCCAAATTTTTTTGACAGAAAAAGGCACCACGGAATCTGCCAAAACGAAACAATAATGAGAATCAGCGTTGCTGTGATCATTTGCGTGACGGAAATGGTGGAGGATGTATTGTAAAAAATTTTTCCGGCAATCATGCCCACTAACAGGATTATATTTGCTACGGCAACGTAAATACCAGTCACGGTTACCTTTCCCAGCCAAATCTTTTTTAAGGAAATTGGTAATGCAAATACTGGCCGATATTTGAGCTTTTTTTCTTCGTTCTGATTGAGCAGTGCCGTTATCAAGGTGATAAATCCCGGCAAGATCATCGTGTACCACCAATTATAACCATTTTGGACAAAATATTGTCCCGATATAATTGCCAGCAACAACATAAATAGCGGTGCAATAAATACCATTTTTTTAGCAAATGTCCTTTTGGCTTTCAGGTTTTCGGCTTTGATAACATTGATCATTTTAAGCACCTACCCTTTGGCTTTTTGCCACCACTTCCATAAAAAGTGGTTCAAGATCTTCATCAGCATGAATCGGCGCTTGATAACCGAGAATACCATTGCTGATAATACCGATATGATCGGCAATCAACTCCACCTCTGAAAGAAGATGGCTTGATAAAATAACCGTTATCCCCTGTTCGGGAAATGATCGAATCAGCGCTCTCAAGTCTTGAATCCCGATGGGGTCCAGCCCATTGGTTGGTTCATCCAGAATCAGCAGTTTGGGATGGTTCAATAACGCAATAGCGATTCCCAGACGTTGCTTCATCCCCATCGAAAACTGACCAGCGCATTTTTTGCCGGTATTTGTTAAATTAACGGTCTGCAATACTTCATCAATGTGCGCATCTGGCAGCCCCAGCAAAAGGGTCCGAACTTTGAGATTTTCCGCTGCTGTCAGATTTTCATAAAGCGGCGCACTCTCAATCAATGCCCCAATATCCGCCAGATCATTTCTACTCCATAAATGGTCTTCAAAAATAATTTCTCCGCTGGTCGGATGTAACATTCCCGTTATCATTTTTAACAGTGTCGATTTTCCGGCTCCATTTGGGCCCAGCAAACCATAAATTGAATTTTTGGTAATTGAAATCGAAACCTCGTTGACCGCATCCTGGTTTTTAAATGTTTTAGTCAAATTTTTTGTTTGTAAAATATAAGCGTTCATCATTATCTTCCTTTCGTGTATCTGAACTTAACTATAGAAAGAAAGTTTAAAGATTTCATAAAGATCTTTTTGTAATCTGTTTTTATTGCCAAATAACGCAATAATGCACCCAATCCCAAACCCTGGAACTGTGTGCATCTCTTTTTTTATTTTTTATTGTTAGATAATCACTCGAACCTCAAATTTTTCGTGACATTCAGGACAATTAACCGTATGCTTTCCGCGTTTGATCGGTAACTTTAAGGTCTTTTTACATTTGGGACATTTGCGATAACAATGTACTCTAATTTCCTTTATTCGGCGCCAGAATATCAAACCAAATACTGAAAATAAAAACTGAATTGCATAAAAACTGATAAATAATTTTACAATCGTTCCAACTAGTGAAAAAAATAATGACCGACGACCAAACCCCTGTTTACCCTTTTGAATTTGAAGCACCCCCAAAAAGGAGAATCAAACACTGGAGCCGTTCCGAACCCCCTACACATATTTAAGCAATTTAGTTCTTTTTTATTTCTAATTATTCACTTTTACTATTCATTTAAAATAAAAAGCGACCAAATATTTCTATCTATCCGCTTTTATATTGCATTATATTCATATTTGGTGGAGGCGGACCGTACCGGTTCAAGGTGACAATTTGCATTAGTGATTATCGACATTGTTAATCTTAGTTAATCATTTATATATGGCGTTCCTCGAGTGTACCCTACCGTATGTACGACACAAATCAAGCGCAATAAGGGCTTTGATCAAAAACATTTATTGTTTTCACATCGTTTAATGATCCATTCACCAGATCGATTATTCCCTGCATACCGATGATTGCACATTTATCCTGTAACCCAGCCCTGATGCGTTTTACCAAACGGATGGATATTTTCATCTGGGCCTGAATATCTTTCTGTTCTGTTTTTTGATTTGTTTTAATAATAGCGAGAATCTGTTTTTCCTCAATCTCAGTCTTCTGATTGGTGCCAATAGTGCTAATGGTGCCAGAATTAGTGTCACCATTCCGATGCCTACGGTATAAATTTACTCTAAAATACCTTCAAGATCAATCAGCTTTGGCTCTCCTAAACCATATTCTCGGCATATTTGATGATTCGAGGAATATCACGTCCCCATTTCTCAATAATCTTCATGTAAGAAAATGCATTGCTGATTGCCAGATTGTGAATTTTTGAATCGACTTCTACATTTTTTCAATGGAAACCTCATTTAACAGTATCCCTGGCGAGGTGATCTCAAGCCGATTATCATACAATGTCACCTAGAAATAAGTATTTTAATCTATTAACTGATGTGTTCATAAATAATATCAGTCAATTCATTTGCTAATGCCGTTTCGGTGCAGTTGTTGAAAATATATTATTTTCTCTTTACGATCAAAATAACTCTCCCTTACCATTAAAATTATCTTTTTTTTGTTATACTGGCAGCTTGAACAACTCTATTCCAACGAAAAGGTATTATACTTCGACTTTTCGTCACCACCGTATAGCAGGTATTTTTTTGTTTCAGACGCTTTGGAGTCTTCATCAGGCAAAAACCGCTGAGAACTGACTTGCGTCAACTTCAGTGGTTTTTGCATTATAGGCTTTTGCATTGTCTCTGTTTCTTGTTGACAAAGAGAGAATATAGGACTAATATATATCGTATAAATACATATCGTCATGATATATAGCAATATGATATTAAAAGGAGAGTTGTATGACCGAGTATATTTTGCTGGGATTTTTGATGGAGAAAGACATGACTGGATACGATATGAAACAGCATATGAGTATGAGTACCTCCTATTTCGTTGATGCAAGTTTTGGAAGTATCTATCCATCATTGAAGCGGCTTAACAATAAAGGTTTCGTAGCATTAAAAGAAACCATTGAGAATGGGAAACTCAAAAAAACCTATTCGATCAACGAACAGGGCAAGGTGGAGTTTCTAAAGTGGCTAAGTTCTCCAATTATGGTGTCGAGGACCGACATTTCATCCGCTTTGGAGAAAATATTTTTCTTCCGCTATTTGCCACATGAGCAGTCCATTTTTCTCATTGAGCAATGTATCCATGACATTGACCGTTACAAAAATAGCCTTTTGGAACTCAAAAACAAAGTGGATCATGAAGCGGACCCATTTGGGCTTTGCACACTGGATTTCGGGATAGATTGTTACGACTTTGCTATGCACTGGTGTGAAGAGTATTTGATAAACAAAATGCGATAATCCGGGACGATGGCTGCC
>NZ_RXYB01000036.1 GCF_008086615.1 Acetobacterium tundrae | reverse complement strand
GTTTCCAGAAAAAAGGGCAGGTCTTTCAACAAAGGATGGGTGACAATTCTTCTGAATGCATCCACCCCCAAAGTTCCTAACCCGATTTTTTCGTGCCGATCTTTGTGGCTTCCAAAAAGCATCTTACTGTCATTAAGGTGGACACACTTAAGATAGTTCAGACCAATAATTCGGTCAAAGTCTTCTAAAACTGACTCAAGATTTCCAACAATATCATAACCGCCAGAATATACATGGCAGGTATCTAGACAAACGCCGATTTTTTCTTTTAATTCAGTCCCATCAATAATGGCTTTCAATTCCTCAAAATTTCGTCCAATCTCGGTTCCCTTTCCCGACATGGTTTCCAATACAACCGTTGTTTTCTGATCCGGCCACATTTCATCATTCAACAGATCAACAATCCCTTTGATTCCAGTATTAACGCCCTGACCGGTGTGGCTCCCCGGGTGAAAATTATACAGCTGACAGGGGAGCTCCTCCAGCCTCAGCAAATCTTCTTTAAATGCCATTCTGGCAAACTCCCGGGTTTCTGGTTTGGCCGAACACATATTAAGTGTGTAAGGTGCATGTGCAAGAAGTTCTCCAAAATCATTCGCTTTCATTATCTCTACAAGGCTTTCTACATCTTTTGGATCAAGGGCTTTGGCTTTTCCCCCTCTTGGGTTGCGGGTAAAAAATTGAAAGGTGTTAGCACCAATACTGATGGCTTCCTTTCCCGCTTTTTTATATCCACCTGCGATGGAAAGGTGGGGTCCGATTATTAACATTTGTTTTCTCCTGACATTTCTATTTTTTATCAATTTTCTTTGACTGTCATTGTAATTATGATTCTTTTCACTGCATTTTTTCTTGCCTATTTCAACAATTTGTTATAAAATGAACGTATTCTAATTTGTGAAAAGGAGAAAAAAATGAATCCTGATTTTGGTAGTGTTGGGAAAGCCAACAAAACACTCGGCCTTATTGTTGCCGCTTTGATGCTTATCCTTGGTGTACTGGTCTTTTTATCCCCGGCAATTTTTGCGAAAATAATTGTCTGGTTATTTATTGCCGGTCTTATTATTTACGGCGTATTTCAAATTATCGTTTATACAAAAAGTGAGGTTAAAAATGGTTGGAGCCTTACCTCTGGCATCATGTCTATTCTTTTAGCCGTTCTGCTCATTTTTTCCGACCCATTATCTCGAGCAAGTACGTTCGCCTTTATGCTGGCTTTTCTATCCATCACCACTGGTATGAATCAAATTACTGCCGCTTCTTTTATGAAAAAGCAGGGTTCAACCGGTACCGGCTGGCTGACTGCATCCGGAATCATAAATATTATTTTATCAATTTTCCTCATCTTCAACCCATTTATCATGCTGTTGGGTTTTGGAATTATCGCCGGTATCTATCTGATTGTTGGCGGAATCGCTCTTTTTGCTGAAACCATGTCCAACCAATAAAGATAAGTTTATCGTAGAAAAGTCCTGGAGACAACCATAAATCGTTGTTTTCAGGACTTTCTTTTTGGGGAAGTGATGTTATAATGATTTTATTCAAAACGATTGACAAGGATCGTTTTTTAATTGCTTCGGATGAATCTCTTCACAAATGAAAACATTGAAGAATTTGCAATACCCATATTAACTTTAAATTTTGGAGGACAACCGTAATGCCAGAGAATTTAGCAACTTATTTTGAGATGATTTTTAAAGATGAAATTGAAAAGATTATTTTTAGCAATCCTCGAAAATTCGAGGATAAATACAAGAAAATCACTCTAATCAAGAAAGAAAATCTTTATCATATTGAGAAAAGAACGGAGAAACAAGTATTCCACGAAAACGTTGAATTTGACTGTATTCCAGAATATTGTATGCAAATCTTAACCGGATTCAAACAAATGAATGCATGGAGTAATACTTATGAATACAGCCTTCGATTTTCAAAAAAAGAGAAAATATTGTTTAATAAAAAGGCCCTGACACAACCGCTGAAAATATCAACTGAACATAATCGAAAAAAAAGATATTTGTTAGAAGAGGGTATCATTATTCAACCACTCGTTGACATGGGGATATTTTCAAAAGAAGGAAAAGTGATTCATTCTATGTATGACAAATACAAACAGATCAATAAATTTATCGAAATTATTGATACCATCATCGAAAAGTCAGAATTAGAAAGCATTAACATTATTGATTTTGGATGTGGTAAATCTTATTTAACCTTTGTTGTTTATTATTATCTTACAGTACTTAAAAACATAAAGGCTAATATTATCGGATTAGATTTAAAAGAAGATGTCATCGTGAAATGTAATAATGCCGCAAAAAAGTATGGTTATGATGATTTGAAATTTGTTATTGGTGATATTAATGGCTACCAGCCAACACTCCCAGTTGATATGGTCATTTCCTTACATGCCTGTGATGTGGCCACTGATTATGCCCTTTATAATGCAATTTGCTGGAATGCAAAGATGATTATTTCGGTACCTTGCTGCCAGCATGAACTTAATCAACAGCTTACCAGTGAAGAGTTAGCTATTTTTCAAAGATATGGTATCGTCAAAGAAAGAGTTTCTGCTTTGATGACTGATGCCATAAGAGCTAATTTGTTGGAGTATTTTGGTTATAAAACCCAGTTGCTTGAATTTGTAGATTTTGAACACACCCCTAAAAACATTTTAATCAGAGCAATTAAGACCAACATTTCCCCCAAGCAAAAATCTGTAGTTATGAATGAAATCAAGAGTCTAACCAATTGTTTTAATTTAAACCCCAAACTTTTTAGATTACTTGAAGAAAGTAACATGATCTAATCTTTCTCATATCAAATTTCAACACTGCGAAATGTTAAAATTGATACTTTATTCAACCATGTAATACCTTTTTTTTGAAATAAAAAAAGACCGGCAGTTAAACCCGGACTACTTCTTATTAAAAGTGGTGATCCCGACTGGACTTGAACCAGCGACCCCTACCGTGTGAAGGTAATGCTCTCCCAGCTGAGCTACGAGATCACTTTTACTCTATCTGATAATTTTATATGATTAAATTCAAAAAGTAAAGTTTTTTGAAGATTATTTGAGTTTTATCGTAATAAAAGACCGGTAATTAAGCTGAACTGCTTCTTATGAAAAAAGCTGATCCCGATTGGTCTTGAACCACTCTTATGCCGGTCTAAATTTCGAACTAAATTTCAGCTTATCTACTTTTATATTTAAATGTCAGTTCTTTGTTTCGTTGGAGGCTGCAAATAATTTTGTATCGACTATTAAAGCCCTCCCAGATTTATGTTAAAATAAATTTAATCTGGGAGGATTTTTAATTATGGCCAGACAATGAAAACTCACCGGCATTAGATACTGGTCTTCGCGATCGGTTTTTTTTCTGCATATTCCTTACCGTATTTCAACAACTCATCCATGAAGATGCCGTTGTTCCATTCTCGGTAGCAGATGCCATTGGGGATGGATGGATAGAAACGTCCGCCGGGACAGTAGGTGTCGACAGCTCGGCGCACTTCTTCCCGAATTTTTTCTTCCGTAATATTTTCCACATCGATCTTCGGTCCATCTATGCCACCCACCATGGCCAGTTTTCCTTTTGTGATCTCCTGGATTTTTACGATATTGTTCTGGGCGATGACGCCCTGCCAGATATCAATGCCGATCTCAACCAGATCCGTTGCAATGGGTTCCAGGATGCAGTCCGCGTGATGCATGTAGATCATGCCGCATTCATGGATGGTGTCGGCGATTTCCTTCTGCAGGGGCTTGATGATCTCCCGCCATACACCTGGGGGCAAAAACAGGTTTTGTTTGGTACCCCAGTCGTCGTGATAGAAGATGATATCCGGATGGGTTTCTTCCGCCACTTTCCTGATGTAAGCCATCTTATGATCAGCAATCACCCGAAGCAAGGCTTTCATTTCATCTGGATACTCCAAATAATTCATCAGGGCGACTTCCATACCCAGAAGAAAATGACTACGCTCAAAGAGACCGCCGGGGTAAAAGAAACAGGCCAGTTTTTCATTCCGGTCGATTTGGGCCGCCACTTCCCGAGCCGGTGTCCAGTCCAGATCCTCAATGGATGGAACTACCAATTGCTGCTCCCATTTTTCAATGTCCTTGATGACCACGTTGTCCCGGGTGATATGAGGATGGGGACCAGGTGCACCCGGCAGGAAGATCCGTACCGTTCCCCAAGAATCCATGTATTCCTTGCCGTCCTGAGGCAGCAAAGCATCCTGAATAAATAAGGGATCCGGTATAAATTCTACAGCTGCCATCAAATCTCCATAGTAATCCGGCTGTTCGCCGCGATACACTGCCATAACGTTTTCTCTCAGATTCATTGAAAAATCTCCTCTTGATCATTAGTATTTGGTAATCGATTGCATGGCTATGACAACCTTGCAATTGCCGGTTGGATTATAACATTATTCGCAACTAAAATATAGTAATATCTATAATTAAAATATAGCATGAATTATTTGTAAAATCCAGTTTTTTCTGAAAATTATTTTTATTTATAACGTCCAAAGCTTATAATAATGGATTATTTCGTCTGTTTTTCACAAGCTGATTTCCACAGTGTAAGACTGAAAAATCACAACCGGCATAGGATAAATAATAATTCATAAATTAAAATGCAATTAATTTTAAGGGCTCCTGTCACAGCTTAACCGAGACTAGGAAAACAGGCAGAATGATTCATCTCTCAGACCGCGAATTAACAACTCCTTCGTTAACGAAGCCATCAATAATGGTGCCCGAATCCGTTTCACTATTCTGATGTCCACGATATCGGTTTACTCTAAAAGCCCCATTCGGGAATTCATATTTCGATCTGTTTAGTTTATCTTATTTTTTGGAATTTGTATCCAACTATTTGCGAACATTATATTGATTCTCTTTATTAAAGTCTATTCTCTATATTTTTTAATTTCTAACGTAATTCTAGGTGGTAAAATTTTAAATGTAAATGTATAATAAATAGTTGGTAAAATTTTTATAACATCGGACAAGTTACAGTTTCTTAATCATTAAGCGACTCATAGGAAACAGTAAATAATCCTACTCAGAATATCCGAACGGTAAATCATGCCCGAATATAATAAAAAGCAAAAATATAAACGTAATATACTAAGGAGGATAGACAGTTGAAAAAAACAAATAAAACAATGGAATTATTAAGACAAATGACATTATTAATGGAAGAATGCGGTGAGGTTTTTAGCAAATCTGAAATTTCAACCAGAGATGAAGCAATTAAAATTGCGGAAAGAATCAAAGGATATGAATCAAAATGTGATGATGTTTTACATGAAATATTAGTTTCCTTGTACGCATCATTTATTACTCCTATTGATCAGGAAGATATCATTGTTCTTTCTGAAAAATTGGATGATATCGTAGATCAGATGGAGGAAATGGCTTCTTACTTTGAAATGTCCAATTTTACTATGGAAGATAAATACATCACCGAATTCAAAAACTGTATTGGAATTGCAACTAAGGAATTATCCCTCGCAGTAAATGCATTGGTTGATAAAAAATTGAAAGTAATCAGAGACCATTTGGTAAAAGTCAAATCAAACGAAGAATATTCGGATAATAATGTTCGAAAAGCAATTCATGATCTTTTTTCTAATTATACTGACCCAATAAAAATAATCATATTAAAAGATACCTATGAAATGTTAGAAGGCATCATTGACGCTACCGAGAATGCTGCAAAAACTCTGGACATTATTGTCATGAAGAACTTGTAAGAGGCACATAATGATAATATTGATCCTGATAATTGTTTTAGCCTTTGGATTTGACTTTATTAATGGCTTTCATGATACGGCAAATTGCATCGCTACAGCAGTTTCGACAAGAGCTTTAACCTTAAAAAAGGCAATTTTTATTTCTGCCATTATGAACTTTCTGGGAGCCGTAGTATCAAGCACTGTTGCTCAAACAATCGCGAAAGATATCATCGATATCAATACGCTCGAAAATGGCATGCTCGTTATTGTTGCCGCATTGATCTCTGCAATTACATGGAATTTAATCACCTGGTATTTTGGCATTCCAAGTAGTTCTTCTCATGCTTTAATTGGCTCAATGGCGGGTGCTGGGCTCGCCGATGCAGGAATTCATGCAATTCAGTGGCGCGGCTTTGGAAAAATCATAGAATCATTAATTAGTTCTCCAGTGATTGCTTTAATTGTTGGATTTTTAATGTTTTCTGTATTCAAATTACTTTTTCATAGTTTACCTGCAGGAAAAGCCAATAAAGGCTTTCGTAAAATTCAAATATTCACGGCGGCACTTCAAGCTTTTTCACATGGAATGAAT
This sequence comes from Acetobacterium tundrae, assembly GCF_008086615.1. Lineage (GTDB taxonomy): Bacteria > Bacillota > Clostridia > Eubacteriales > Eubacteriaceae > Acetobacterium > Acetobacterium tundrae. The sequence continues at coordinate 8,029 of NZ_RXYB01000036.1, read as the reverse complement.
GATGCCCAGAAATCAATGGGTATTATTACAATGGCATTAGTCGCTTTCGGATTGAAAAGTGACATGAGCATTCCACATTGGGTTCAGTTTTGCTGTGCTCTTTCCATGGCTTTAGGTACTTCTGTTGGCGGATGGAGAATTATTAAAACCGTTGGCACACAAATAATGAAATTAAAGCCTATAAGTGGTGTAGCTGCAGATTTATCATCGGTACTGATTATTCAGGCAGCGACTCATCTTGGTCTACCTGTCAGTACTACTCATGTTGTTTCATCTTCCATCATGGGTGTTGGTGCCGCCACCCGTTTTAAAGGAGTAAAATGGCGTACCGGACAGAGAATGTTATTTGCCTGGGTAACAACAATTCCTATCACAATCATTATTTCAGCTGGTATTTTTGAAGTATGCCATTTGTTTTCGGAAATTTTTTAATCAAGGAATCAAATAAGAAATTATTTTTCGAAGGAGGGGGGTGCGGACATTTTTCTGGACTTATTCATGCCGCTAAACCAATACCTCGTCTATATGTGATGGGACTCATTCCTCCAAGGGATAGCTTGATTCTTTTTTCATTATACCATCTTAAATAAAGATCAAGTTCATTAATAAACACATCGATAATCGGTGAGAGATAAACCTTGCCAGCTGGTATATGAAATTCAGTGAGATCAGTGAGCCATTTTGTGTTTGGAGATGCAGCATGGAAGTCGCGAGCAATTACGTTTTTTACAGCAGGGCTCATCTCAACTTTATATGAACTGTATTTTCGCTTTTTCTTGCATGGTACCACAACCGGTGCAGACTTAAATTCAAATTCCAAACTTGTTACACGTTTTTTTTAAATATCAGGTAGGCACACTGTTAAAAGCATGTCTACCACTTTTTAACAAATCTCTATTTCCTTAATTGGAACTGATTGATTCTTTCCTTTAACAGTTCCGCCTGACTTGACATCTCCTCACTGGCGGCAGCGCTTTCTTCAGCTGTTGCCGAATTCTGCGTAACGACCTGGGCTACCTGTTCTATGCCAGTGTTAATCTGTGCAATTCCGGTTGCCTGTTCATTGGATGCGACTGCAATGTTACTCACCAAATCGGTGACTTTCTCAATCCCAGCAACAATGTCCGTAAGGGCTACAGCGGTTTCATCGGCAATTTTTGTTCCTACTTTCACCTTGTTAATGGACCCTTCGATGAGCGTCGTAGTTACTTTGACAGCATCCGAACTGCGTGCCGCCAAGCTTCGCACTTCCTCGGCGACAACAGCAAAGCCCTTGCCGTGCTGGCCGGCTCTGGCTGCTTCAACTGCTGCATTAAGAGCCAGAATATTGGTTTGAAACGCAATATCATCAATAACTTTAATGATCTTTGAGATATCCTGAGATGAAGTGTTAATATCCACCATAGACTGTTGCATAACATTCATCTGAGCATTGCCTTTTTTTGCGTTGTCCATCACTACTGATGTAAGTTCCCGGGCCTGATTGGCATCCACTGCATTATTTTTCGTCTGATCAGCAATTTCTGTAATGGATGCGGTAAGTTCCTGGATAGCACTAGCCTGTTCAGTGGAGCCTTGTGCTAAAGCCTGACTGCCGTCTGAAACCTGACCGGCTCCGGAACTGACCTGCTCAGCAGAATTATAAATATCCTGCATAACCGGATTAAGGGATCCAATGATGCCGTTTAAGGCATTTGAAATATTGATAAAATCGCCTTGGTATTCCTGAGCATTTTCGATATTTAGGTTCCCCTTGGCCATCTCTCCAATTCGATAGGCTATATCTCCAATGATGACATTCAATTGGCTGACCATCCCATTGACCAGCTGTTTTAATTGATCAAACCCTCCTCTGTATGTTCCGGTTACTTCAACTTTCAGATTTCCATGAGCCATGTGATCGATTGTCTCGCCGACTTCCAGAAATGGTTTTTCAATTTCCTCAAGAATCTGGTTCATCCCCTTAATCAGATCTTTCCAGGCACCGTTAAAACGAGTTTCGTCAGCTCGAGCTTCCAGCTTTCCATCAATGGCCGCTTCCGTCATCATGGTGGCATCATCAATCAGGTTTCCAATCGAATCTTTTACAATTGTTAAACTTTTTCCTATTTCCATAAATTGCTTGCTAATTTCCTCGGTGTGTTTTCCAGCTTTTTCGATGTTCAGATCAAAATTCAAATCACCGTCTGCCAAACGTAATAAGTTTTTCCCAAATCTCTGAACTTCTTCTTTTGTATAGGCATTAATACTGGCATAAGATGTTACATCGGTATTGACTTCAACAAAACCAATTTCTTTACCGGTTTTATTTACAAGTACCGCTGTATCAAGTTTGACGTACATCCCGCCCAGATTAAAACTACTGTCATTTCTGCCCTGATCGACTAAACGTCTAACACCACAATCACTCGTTTGACAAAGGGGATTTTGAGCATTAAAGCACGGCATTCCCAATGCTGATTCTCTATTTTCTATTATACTTCTCTGTTGCAATGCATTTTCAAGCTCTTTGTTCATATATGTCCAGTTCATATCATGATCCATAGCATGAACTGCAAATGGCAGTGTATCAAGTAAAACCTGATAGAATTCTATTCGCTCTCCCAAAGTATCTACGATTCGATTAACAGCGTGGATAATTTTACTAAAGTCATTACTCAGCTGCACATCTAAACCACGTTTTGAATAGTTTCCAACTTTAATCTGTTCAGATATCCCATCTATTTCTGTTGAGAGAATTGAAAATGAATGCCTAATGGATGCTAAATAACCATCCAGTGAATCCTGTTGACCTTTTTCTGGTTGCCCAATGGAAAATTCACCAGCACTCAATTGTTTCGCTTCATTGGTACTTATATTGATTCTTTCATTAATTGCTTCACATATTTCGATAATTTCATCCAGTTGACTTTTTGACGCATTGGTTTTTGAACTGGCTGTTTCGTTAAAATTTCTAATTAACAAAGCTTTAGTCATTTCTTGAATAATTGTTATTTTTTTTGCAATTTTTTTAGATACAACTGTTATTGTCAAAATAATTCCAATCAACCCTAATCCGCTAATGATAAACAAGTTTTTCTGATTACTGAATAAATACTCATAATCTGAACCGGCATTGATCATAAACAACAGGTACATGACAAGAAATATTCCAATAACAGGTATTCCCATTGACAATATTATCGAAAATAAAAAACTCTTATGTCTTTTCATCGTTCTCCTTTTAGTTATTAAACTACTTAAATCGTCGATTGAATGATTAGTTCGAGCAGATTAATTAGATGCTCCTTCAATCATTTCCAGAAACACCTCAATGATGCCCCCACAGACCATACCATCCTCTTCAGCCTGCCACCCAGTCATATCAACTAAGTGCAACGCTGCTTTTGGTTGATTGTCAATCAGCATACTAAAAGCCTTCATTTTAATCTCCGCTTCTAAACACCCTCCTCCAAGGGTTTCAATTGTTTTTTCAAGAAAAATCAGCATTTTTGTTCCTACTTCCCGTGGAGCCGACCCTTTTCTGCTAATAATTGTTGCCAGTATTTTTTTTTCTTGGTGTCCCTCCTCCCCCTTTATAGCCTTAAGCAATGCTTTGGAATAACCACAACTCTGGACTTTTTTGTTTTTTACCTGGATGATTTCCGACATGATTGAAATGGCAATTTCCACCGGAGTTTCGGCATTTATTTTTAGACCAATGGGGGTATAAACTTTTTCCAATTTTTGGGGATCGATACCATTTTCTATCAGTTGATCCTTCACTTTATTTATCCGAATTTTACTCCCAATCATCCCAATATAAGCATTTTCTTTAGGGATGATGGTTTCCAGACAAAGCTGATCAAATCGATGACCTCTGGTCACAATAATAAAAAAAGTATGCTTGTCCCCATTTATCTTTTTAAGTCCCTGTTCAAAGGGTTCACAGATTACCTGGTTTGCCCCTGCCAATGTGGCATTGTTGGCAAATGAAAATCGATCTTCAATCACCGTTACCGAAAAATCGGCCATTCGACCAATTTTTATAATAGGAATAGAAATATGTCCTCCACCACAAATCACTAGCTTTTTTTCAGCACCAAGGATTTCGCAGAATATCTGATTACCTTCAATGGTGATGGTTCCAGTTCGAGTGGTTTTTAAAATGATTTTAGTGTGAATATGAAGAAATTCCATTGAATCTGACTGAAATACAATTTCACCTTTGGAAAAGAGCGCTTTTTCTCCAAGATAATGACCTTCCACCACCGTTGCTACAATACTCTTATCATTTGTATCAATAGCACCGATTTGCTCATAAAGACTTTTCAATTTCTAACCTCCTTTTCATTCATCATTATACCGAATACACCTAGACACCTTTTCCAAATCCACAATTTGGAAAGGTACACACATCACAGGAAAGACAGAGTCCACCTTGACCCAAGGTGGTAAAATCTCCGAATCGCAATCGCTCGTCGGTCATGATCCGGGGCAGTATCAGATCAAAGATGGTTCGTTTAGCATACATCACACATCCGGGAAGACCCACGATGGGAATGTTACCGTTGTAATAAGCCAGTAAAAACATTGCTCCAGGAAGTACTGGTGCACCATAAGTGATCATTTTTGCTCCGGTATTTTTAATGGCTAACGGGGTTCGGTCATCTGGATCGACACTCATTCCCCCGGTACAGATGATCATATCAGCGCCCTGTTCCAGAAGGGTCATAATCGACTGGGTAATCATCTCATGATTATCATTTGAAATAAGATGTCCAATAATTTCCGAGTCAAATTCGGCCAACTTCTCTTTAATCACTGGGGTAAAAGTATCTTCAATCCGACCGTGAAAGACTTCACTGCCGGTGGTAACAATCCCCACCTTTTTATGCACATATTGTCTGATCTGAAAAATCGATTCGTCTCCACATACTTCTTTGGCTCGGTTCATTTTGTGTTCTTCAATGACCAGAGGAATCACCCTGGTCCCCGCCAGCAAATCCCCCGCTTTAACTGGAAAATTTCCGTGCCTGCTGGCAATCATCATCTCGCCCAAAGCATTAACTCGGTTCATTTTGTCTGAATCTATTTTAAGCACCCCATCACAAGTGGCGATGAGTTCAATTTTTCCTTCTTTTATTTCTGAGGGCCTCATGTTTTCGCCTTTACAAAGGTCATACAAAATCTCAGCCGCTTCGTTTTCATGAAGCATCCCTTCTTCTTTTTCCCAGACGTAAAGATTTTCTTTTCCCACGGACAGCAAGACGGATATATCTTCTGCTCTTACTATATGGCCTTTTTTAAACACCGCATCTTTGGTCACCCCTTTGATGATCTGAGTAATATCCTGACAGAGAACATGCCCTACTGCCTTTGTTGTTTCAATTAATCTCATAACTTTCTCCATATTTATATAAATATTTTTATTTGCAAAACCGCTTCTATCTGTTTTTTATCTATTCTTCTCTACGCTAACGAAATGATATTCATCCTTACTATTTTTATGGTTTCATTAAAATAGCCGTCCCGTGAAAATCACAGATCGGAAACAAAAATATATTTTGCTTTTTACAATAGTCATCAACAGCTTTTTTCACCCCAGAAAACTGCCGGCTGTTATAATCATGGATTAACAGCATCCCTCCCGAACTGAGCCGAGGGTAAAAATAGGCTAACCCCTGCCGTGTCGGTTCATACAGATCGGCATCCAGACTCACCAGCGCATACTTAAGATCTTCTTTGGGAATGGTCTCGGGAAATCGCCCTTTTAAGATCACCACTTGATTCGGGTAGGGCAACGCCGCCCGGATGAATTCCACACTGGTATCCGAAAAATCCCCTGTCACCCCTTTAGATAGACCTTTTTCAACGGCAATATCTTCTGGCTGAAAGCCCTCAAAGGTATCAAAGAGGTAAAGCTTTCGATCCGGAAAATTACGATTGAGTTCCCGGGCAAATTTACCCTGATAAACTCCCAATTCGGCAATGGCTCCTTCAATCTTTCTATCCTTTATGGTTTCAGCGATTAATCGGAGTTCAGCCAGTCGGATATCATATCTATTTTTTAAATTCTTGGCATGCTCAATACTCCCCTTAAAGCCCAGTCCTCGGATCTGTTTTTCAATTTCATGTGCCGCATCCTCATTCAGGGTTCCGGTCCAAATGATCTCGGGTTCAATTTCAAGCAGTTGATCTGGTGACTGAACCGTTAATCCAGAAATAGCGGATCCCCATTTCCCGGGATTATTATCAAAATAGGCCACGAGTTCATAATCATCTGCGATCAGATTTATCAGAGCATTTCCACCCTGACCAGCTCCAAATATGGCTGCTTTCATTAGTCACGACCTCCTCGTTAACAGCTTATTTCTAATAATAATTCATTCTTTTAAAAAAACAGAATATCTTTTCATTTTTTATTCATAAAAGCCGTCTGCTCCCTAAAGCAGGCGGCTCTTATGATTTGGAAAAGTTTACTTTACTCTATTATTTTATGTGCTTTTTATTAATCTATAAATTTAAAAAAATATCCTAATTTTTTATACAGGCATTGGTCATCTTCCCAACCATGGGTGTAATGATAACTGATACCACATAAACCGCAACCATCGAAACCGGTATCGTGCTGAGCCATGCCATTAAAAACATCGACACAAAGCCAACATTAATCGCTGTTAACGAAAAAGATAGAATCAAAACGAGGATCAGGGTAATGGGTATATTGGATAAGAGATTAAATTTCATGGTTTCCGGTTCTGCTTTGAAGCGTGTGGCAAAACCACCGCCTATTTTGTTAACCGGAATAATTAATGCTGCCAGATAACTGATGACAAACGCTTCAATAAATGTCATCACAACCGGCATTAAGGAAATCCCACCAGTTGTGGCAAAAGTCATAACAAAGGCCAATACCAACGAAACAATAAATGAAAAAAAGAAACCTGCAACTAAACCAAAATATTTTTGATGAATCATTTTTTACTCCTTTCGTAAAACCAGGGTGTTTAAGCTCTCTGGGAAAGTGAATCAATGGTTATTTAAAAATTGCCGCCTGAACCATACAGAACAGACGGCCTTTTTAAATCAAATTGTATTATTTTTTTTAACACTAATGAGTTGTATCAACCTATTGCATTCTCAAAACCGCGTTTTTAATCAGCGCTTTTAATTCTAAAACCTTGTACTCATTCTTTTCCATAATAATCGCATTTTCCACAGCCAGTTCAGCCGCTTTTTCAGCAACTTCTTCGGTTATTTCTTTACCGATTAAATAGCCTTCCACTTTAGCGGCTCTCACTGGCACGGGTGCAACCCCACCCATGACCAGTTTTACACCGGACAATTTACCATTTTCAATGCTGAAAAGCGATGACAAGCTGACGATTGCAAAATCCACGGAATCCCGTAAGCGGAATTTATCGTAGTGCATGGTAGCACCCTCAACGATTGGGATTTCAATATTGGTAACTATTTCACCCTTTAACAGCGCATCCTCGACCTTTAATTTACCACAGCAGAAATCTGCTGCTTTAACGGTTCGTAAATTCGTTACGATATTGGCATCCAAAGCAATCAAGGTTGGTGAAACATCAGATGGATTCACTGCATAACAGCCGCAATTCATACAACGACTGGCTTCTTTTTTAGCCTCTTCGACAGCCAGACTTAAGGCATCTTCTTTGTCAATACTGCGCTCATCCGCTGGAATTTCTTTTAATTTGGCAGCTGTTTTTACTTTTAACCCTTCCGGATCAAAGGTGATAAATCCTCCGTCTTCGGAGATCATGCTGCGACAGATATGTGCTTCCACAACACCAAGATACTTATTCATCCCATTGGCTGCTTTATGTCCGTTGGCAATCCCTTTAATAACAGTCGCCGGACCCGTTGTCGCATCCCCGCCAGCAAAAACGCCTTCTCGTGAGGTCATTTGTGTTTCTTCGGAAACATCGATTAAACCGCGTTGATTTAACTGTACCTGATACTTTTCATCCAGAAAGGATAAATCAACCTGCTGACCCACTGCCATTAAAATGTTTTCAGC
>NZ_RXYB01000035.1 GCF_008086615.1 Acetobacterium tundrae | reverse complement strand
TTGCCGAAACCGTTAGCCCTCTATTTATTCACAACGAAAATGAACGTGGAAAGAAAAGTGATCAGTGAAATTTCATCAGGTGGGGTATGTATAAACGATGTGATATCGCATGTGGCAAATTCCAATTTACCTTTTGGCGGGGTTGGAAATTCTGGAATGGGCGCTTATCATGGAAAACAAAGTTTTATTACCTTTTCACATTGCAAGAGTATTTTAAAGAAACCACATAATATCAATAATACATTAGCCTATCCATCTTATACGGAAAAAAAAATGATGATTATTAAAAAGTTTTTAAAATAAATTCATCAACAGAAGAGTATTAATTTAAATAACAGAACCTATCAAAAATGAAGGAGAAATAACGCAAATCCGAAAAAATAATTTTGTAAATGTTTATCTATTAGATATGAGGGTACTAAGAATTTTGTAATGGATAATTGTGTGATTTCAGAAACAAGAGCGTTTAATCAGCACAATAAAACTCGTTTGGCAGGTAACCTCCAATCACCTGCCGGACGAATTTTTTTACGTAGTTTTCAAGACATCAATAATTGCTTTAATGGTTAAATCGGCATCATCGTAGGGGACCTGACAGGTTCCTACCATTTGATGACCGCCGCCGCCGTACTTGAGCATAAGCTTGCCGATGTCTTCGTTACAGGTCCGATTGAGGATGCTGTAGCCGCAGGCGATGGAAACATTCTGCTTTTGTTTGCCATCCACAATCCAAAGAGAAACATTTTGCTCGGGGTAAAGACTGTAAATCATGAATCGATTCCCCGTGTAAATAGTTTCCATGTCTCTTAAATCGCTGACGATAACGTTCGCAACGACGTGGGTATGTGCTTTAACCATATCGGAAAACAGTTTGGATTGTTCCCAATAGAGTTCCACACGTTCTTTCACATCTGGAAGTTCTAAAATCTCGTCAATGGATAAATTTCTAAAAAGATTGATAAGTTCTTCCATGAGCTGATAATTACTGATTCTGAAATTTCTAAATCGCCCCAAACCTGTTCTCGGGTCTGAGATGAATCCCAGTAAAATCCAATCGGTTGGTTTTAATATTTCTTCTTTGGTGAGATTTCCGGAATCGACCTTATCAACGGAAAGAATCATATTTTCATAATGTGGAAATCGATTTGCTCCGCCGTAGTATTCATAGATAATACGTGCCGCTGAGGGTGCCAGACGGCTTTCGCCTTTGACCTCATGATTCCATCCCAGACGCTCTTTTTCCGACGAATGGTGATCAAACCACATGCCACAGCCAGGAACATAAGGAACATTTGTCAGAACATCATTTTCAGTAGGGGTAAAGAGCCCATCCTGTAAGTCTTTTGGGTGAACAAAAACCCAGTCATCAATGATACCAGCTTCTTTTAGCAACATGCCGCATATTAAACCGTCGAAATCCGAACGAGTAACTAAACGCATATAAAACCTCCTAAAAAACAAATTGTAGTTTACCTTAATTCCACGTCAAATTAAATAACCTTGGTGTGAATTGATTGACGCAGAGCAGTTAGATTTTTTCTATTATATCATTTTAAATACCGATATGCTATTATTTCATTTGTTAATATGAAAATCAATGCTTAAACTCTTTTATTACTAAAATTTGACTTATCTATAGGCCTACACCCCGGGATTGAGGCTAGAACAGTAGCACCCCAGGCAGTTGGGATTCAGGCGTCGCCAGAATTTGAATGATGCAATAGTTGTCTTTGCAATTATTCAGTGATGCGTATATAATTTCTTTAGCGACAGGCCAACTAAGCCCACATTTGTTGCGGACGCCTAATTAATTAACCTTTTTTGATGCTTAATATAGGGAAGATTTAGAAACAATTATTTGTTTTCCCGGATAGAAATGGTAGAATGACAAGGATTGAAAAATAATGCTTATATTAACTAATAATGAATCTTCATATTCATGGGATCGCAAAATTTTAGGACTGAAAATAATGCGGGAGGAAAATAACATAGTGTCGAAAAAAAGTTTGTTTAAGAGAGATGAAAAGAAAAACTCGAAAAGTACCAAAGAAAAAGATAAGCTATCGTTAATAAAAGAAAAGTTGGCGGAAAATCCTGAAGTAGTGGAAATGATTCAGGAGGAAAATGACGAAAAGACCGTTAAAACCAAATCAAAAAAACAAAAAAAAGAAAAAGAACCGAAAAAAGAGAAAAGTAAATTGTTGAAAATAGGTCTGCCGATTGGACTGCTGGTTTTAATTCTGGCCGGTGCGGGGTTCTTTATACTGAAAAGCGGAATGTTTTTTAGCAGTGGAATGGCCTCAGGCAGCAAAGAAGATACCGCTGAAGAAGGAAATCAATACACCCAGGCTCAGGCCTATTATACAGAAGGAAAATATTATGACGCCAGTGCATTATTCACCTTGTTGGGAGATTATGAAGACAGCAAAGAAATGTTGGGTAAAATAAAGTTGGAAAACAGTTATCCTGGAAATGGCTCTCAAATTTCAGAGTACATTGGCAGCGACGTGATCAACGATTATATTCGGGTTAATAAAAATTATGCTGATATCAATACGGCCCTGAGCGTGACAAATACAGCGGATGCAGCAGCTCAAACGGATACAGCAGCTAAAACGGATACAGCAGCTCAAACGGATGCAGCAGCTCAAACGGATTCAGCAGCTAAAACAGATGCAAAAACCGAATACGATGAGGGTGCTAAAGAGACCGTTAAAGAAAAGACAGATGAAATAATGGCGGCCGGGAATCGGGTTAAATGTTTGAATTTAAGCAGCTCAAATATCATGAATGACGTTAATGAGGTCCTGAAAAAATCCGCGGATTACAGTAATCAGGCGGCTTGGAAAATTCAGGAAGGTGTGAAAAACGGAACTTATCAACCAGATGGAACCAGTCAAGAATCTCAAGAAGTGAAAACCCTGCTTGACAGTATGAATAGTCAGAATGATATTTTTCTTAAGCAGGTGGATGAGACGATCAGCGGGAAATTGACTGACATGCTGAGCTATTCTGAAGCAGGAGCTTGTATGAAAAAATATTCAGAGTCCTATACACTTTTTTATAGTAAATAATTAGATTTTATATTGTCAGTATAAAAATTATGTGGTATTATTAAAAGCGTTGTATAATAAAATATAAATTTAATGTTAAGAGGGAGTAGCTGCCCATATACGGTGATAAAGTCAACATACTGACCTTTGGGTCTGGCTTTATCGTGGTGGATTTCAGTACTGATTTCTATCAAGTGAGACTTTTAACACAGTGGTTTATCAGATCTGATCAGAACCTCTTTTAGTATAATTATTTATACTGAAAAGACAGAGGTGCTGATTGATCTGATCATGCTGTTGTGTTAAAAGTCTTTTTTATTTATATTTTAAAATTTAGAAGGAGGTCAATAAATGTCAGAATTTATTAAAGCCCTACTGCTTGTGGTAGTGGCTGAAATGGGGGATAAGACCCAGTTGCTCGCGATGGCCATGGCCGGCAAGTATAAAGTTGCACAGGTCATGCTGGGAGTACTAATAGCAACAATTCTAAACCATGCCCTAGCCGTGTTGGCAGGCACTTATTTAAGCTCGGTTATTCCCATGCAAACAGTAGAAATCGTTGCTGCAGTCGCATTCCTAGCCTTTGGAATATGGACTTTGCGCGGCGATAAAATTGATGAAGACGGTGAAAAAAAGCACAAATTCGGACCGGTTGTTACAGTGGCGATTGCGTTTTTTATCGCAGAGATGGGTGATAAAACCCAGCTGATGACAATAACAATCGCAGCCGAAAGTACCCAACCATTTTTCATCCTATTGGGAACAACAACCGGTATGCTTATCGCTGATGGTATCGGTATATTGGGGGGGGCATGGCTGGCCAAACATATTCCCGATATTTATATAAAATGGATAGCAGGGTTGATATTTATGTTCTTTGGAACACTTACCCTCTACAAAACACTTCCGGCATTGTTCATCAGTCCGATGTATATTATTCCATATTTTGTAGTTCTGGGAATATTAATCTATCTTTTCGGTGTAAAATTTGCCTATCATGATAAATCAATTACATCGAAATCAGAGGATCAATCTAAATAAAAGGCAAAGTTTAATATTTTTAATTAGAAAGACTTGCCGTCATTGTAAGTCTTTCTTTTTTTAAAAGTTCTGGATTATAGCTAATTCATGATAATATCTCCGTAAACAGCATTTGCAGCTTTGCACAAATCGTCAGGAGCTAGTTTTAATTGTAAGCCGATTTTGCCTCCGCTTATATAAATTTTATCCAGTCCTTTTGCGGTATCACTGATAATCGTTTTAAATTGTCTTTTCATACCGATAGAAGTGCATCCTCCGCGAACATATCCGGTCACGTCATGTAAATCTTTAACGTGAATCATAGCGATTGATTTTTCACAAACAGATTTTGCTCCTTTCTTCATATCTAACTCTGCAGCAATGGGAATAACAAATACAAAATATCCTTGGCTTTTCCCCACGGTGACTAACGTTTTGTACACTAATTCATAGGGCAGATTCAAATGGTCGGCAGTCTTTAGCCCATCTACAAATGCTTCACTTTCATAGGATTGGGATTGATATTGAATATTTAATTTGTCTAAAATGCGCATCGCATTCGTTTTATTTTCTTTTTGTTTTGACATAGCGACCTCTTTTTTTAATTTCATCACCGGCAATTGCAAGGGTGATCTGAGTTTCTGATTTCTTATAAATGATCAATATTATTTTATTATAACGATAATCATTCAAAAAAACAAATTGACTATTAAATTATGCAAAAATGCAGGATGAACTCCAGGCGGCGGCATCCAAAGAATCTGAAAAAAAATTGTACCCTCATATCAAGAAATCGATATGAGGGTACTTGCTTATGCATAAATAGTCATTAATCCTCGAGCGTAATAGCTGAAACTGGACAGCTATCCTGAGCTTCAACTGCACTGCTTTTTAGTGAATCATCAATTTCTGCATAAACCTCCGCGATATCATCATCACCCATACGGAATACTTCCGGACAGGCTTCTGTACATAAGCCGCAGCCGATGCATTCGGAACGATCAACTATAGCTTTCATATGAAAAACTCCTATCGTAGTTAATTTATTTTAGTAGTTTTGAACTTCTATTTGAAAATAAGCTTTTGGATGTTTGCAAATCGGGCAGATATCAGGCGCTTTCTTGCCAATATAAATATGACCGCAATTTGAACACTTCCAGATTGTTTCGCCATCATTAGAAAAAACCAATCCGTTTTCAACTTTGTTTAGTAATTGAAGATATCGTTCTTCATGTTTTTTTTCAATTTTGGCAACACCTTCAAAAAGACGTGCCAGATCATCAAAACCTTCGTCCTTTGCATCTTTTGCGAAACCTTCATACATGCTTGTCCATTCAAAATTTTCACCAGTCGCGGCATCTTTTAAGTTGGTAGCGGTGTCGGCGATGCCATTATGTAAAAGCTTGAACCAAATTTTCGCATGTTCCTCTTCGTTTTTGGCAGTTTCAGAAAATAAGGCGGCAATTTGTTCGTACCCATCTTTCTTCGCCTGACCGGCATAATACGTGTACTTGTTTCTGGCCTGGCTTTCTCCGGCAAAGGCCGTCATAAGATTAGCTTCTGATTTTGTTCCTTTTAAATCTTTCATGTGGATCTCCTTTTCTTGAACTAAAAATATTTGTATATGTTTTATTAACTCAATTGTACATATTTGTACAAGATTGTTCAATTTAAACCATAAAGTGATACGAATACAATCACTCTGTTCACTTATACTTTAGAAGTATATATTTTATATCTACCCTTTTATTGAAAAAATAAGCATCTGACAGATAAATGATATTCAGTTTTATATTATAACGGTTATAAATTAAACTTAGTTTAGCACAAATAATGGAACCCGTCAATAGCATTGTCCAGTTGAAGATGCGGTCATTGCATCATTATTTTATGAAAAAAGTAACTTTTCAATTTGTCTTCTTTCTTCCAATGTGTTACTATTTTGTAAAGTGTAATAAAGAAAGGTAAATCGATGAAAATACGGACTCGGGAAAGAAGCAAAACTGGAATTTATCATGTAATATCAAAAGCAATTGGGGACAGAAATATATTTTTATTTGATCAGGATAATGAAATCTTTGTTGAAAAAACGAGCGCGAAGATAGAAGCGCTATTATGATGACCCACCGGGAAGAAGGCCGAAAAGTCACCAGAAACATGGTGGCTGCATGGATTTTAGTTGTTTTCTGGATGGGGCTGATCTTTTGTTTTTCCAATCAACCGGCTGACCAGTCGGATGAGTTGAGTAGTTGTATTGCAAAGTTGACCATCGGTTCTTTGGGATTCAATGTGGATATTGGCTATCTTGATTTTTATGTTAGAAAAAGTGCCCACTTTTGCATCTATTTAATTCTTGCAGTACTGACTTTGGTTGCATTAAAGCAAAGCAATGTTTCAAAAGCCGAAGTGAAGGTCTTTATAATATGTGTGCTTTATGCTTGCAGTGATGAAGTCCATCAGTTATTTATTCTTGGCCGTTCGGGACAGGTAAGAGATGTTTTCATCGATAGTACCGGTGTGGCATTGGGTCTCCTGCTGTATATTTTATTACATGAGCTTATGATGAGGAGAAAAGCGCGAATGGCAAAAAAAACGGAACTATCAGAGTGGCCATCAAATAAGGGTGATTAATAATCACTCTTTATTTTTTTTTAGTCGCAGTGCTTTTGGCTTGTTTTTCGTCTCCTGACTTTCGAAAAAAACCTGATTCACCGCTGAATCAGGTTTTCGTCAATTGTTCAGTTCAGCTAACCAGTACATTAATAATAGTGATCTGAATTTCTTAAGTAAAGATTAATTGATGAGTCCATTCGATTCTTTCCATTTTTATGGAAGGCGCTTTTTTATACGAAAAATCGTTGCTGCTATGGCATTTTGAAATTTGGAAACGGTCTCATAAAACTTATGAATAAATTAATTTACATGGATATAAGAATCAAAAACTTGCAAATTAAATTGATCCATTGTAAAATTCATATTGCTGTTTTGTAAACAAATATCGACAATTATGATGTATTTAAGTTGTAAATATCTTTGTAACATCATCATATATGGGCAGCAGGAGGTCAAATGAAGAAACGTTTTTTTAAAAACGCATGTTTTAGTATTGCGTTCATTTTGTTTTTGGGTCTGTTACCGGGAGCGGTAATGGCTGAAGAAAATGGCGCAAATAATCCGGCAGTTACAAATACTGCAGCAGCAGCGCAAGTACTGCCAGTTTTATACGCAGCACGAATGGCGGTACCGGGGACAGATAATCCTTATTTTTATGCCGATAATGCTTATTATCAAGGCGGTTATGGCATGCCGAACTGCACCGCTTACGCCTGGGGACGGGCCTATGAAATTCTGGGAACCAAGCCCAATTTGTGTACTGGAAATGCCAATCAGTGGTGGGATTACAATTTAAGCAATGGATATTATCCCAGCGGATCAGCCCCAAAACTGGGCGCTATTATCTGCTGGGGGAGCGGATCATCCGGTCATGTGGCTGTTGTTGAGTCCATTGTCGACAATGTGGTGACACTTTCTGAGTCAACCTGGAGCGGTATATTATTCAGCACCTATTCCTACAGCATCGGTGCTGAGGATGCAACGTCTGTCGGAGGTTTTCAGGGCTATATTTATATCGGGGATTATGTGGATGCATCATCCGATATAACGCCACCGGTGTTATCAGATGTTCAGGTAACCGAAGCTGATGAAAATGGCTTCACGGTAAGCTGTACGGTATCGGATGTGGGAACCGGCGTTGATAAGGTAATGTTTCCCGTCTGGACGGATAAAGATGGTCAGGATGATCTAGTATGGTATCCGGGAACTATCAGCGGCAATACGGCCAGCTGTCGGGTCTTGTATGCGGATCACAATGGCGAAGCAGGCGATTACATCATTCATGTTTACGCGTACGATAAGGCCGGCTTAAGCACCACCGCAGCGGTTTCAATGCTGGCAGATAATGGAAAAAGCACTGAAACGTTTAAAAGTATCGGCGACATTAAGTAAGAAATAGGAATTCTCTTAGCAGGTTGGAGGATTGAAGTTTATTTAAAATTGCATCAGAAAAGTGCCATCACTGAAAAACAGAGGGATGGCACTTTTTTGATGGATTGAAAGTATATTTGTTGTATTTTAGTTGTTCAATATAGTTTTACTCAAGCTCCAAAATCTGTTTGACATCAAAGCCACCCTTTTTAAAATCGGAATTTGAGAAATATATTTGATGAACTGGATTCCGAAGAGATCACTGATTTTCTCACGACCATTATGGTGGAGTTCCAGGAACTCAGAGAAGATCATGGGGGCACTTTACTGGTATTGCGGTGCTGATAATAATTATAAATTGAAAAAAACATTGAGATCAATTATAATGAACAAATATAATAATTGCTGCGTATGAATGATCTAAATCGATTATCATGTCCGCGCTTTCTGCCTTTCAGCAGAGGCATTGGCTATCTATACTATAATGTCTTATTAACCGAAAGGACGGTGTGATTTATGGAAAGTAGTTCATTGAAAAAGACGGTAACCGCTATTGAAGCGATGGCAATTGTGGTCGGTATGATTATTGGGTCAGGAATCTTTTTAAAACCGGGAATCGTTTTGCAAAATGCCGGCACTCCCTTATTTAGTATTCTTGCCTGGGTGGCCGGCGGCGTGATTACTTTGGCATCGGCACTATCCGTGGCGGAAATTGCGGCAGCGATTCCTAAATCCGGAGGACTGTATACCTATCTGGTGGAGTTATACGGTGATGTCTGGGGATTCCTGCTAGGATGGGTGCAAACAGTCATATCTTATCCAGCCTCGGTTGCGGCACTGGCGATTGCTTTTGCAACCTATTCAGAATTTTTCATTCCTATGAATGATTTGCAGATGAAATTCCTTGCTGTTGGAATTTTGGTATTTATTCTCATCATGAATGTTTTATCCACAAAATTTGGTGGCGTCATCCAAACCGTGGCAACCATCGGTAAGCTTATTCCGGTTGTGGCTATCATCACTTTTGGATTAGCATCAAATCTGGCTCCTGGATTTGCCGGTATTCAGTCCTCTTCTGTATCAGCCGCTGGTTTTGGTGTAGCGGTTTTGGGTACCCTGTGGGCTTATGATGGCTGGATAAGTGTGACCAATATGGCGGGAGAACTGAAAAACCCTTCAAAGACCTTGCCAAAAGTTATATCAATCGGCGTTGTATTTGTCATTATTGTATATGTGTTATTCAATGTTGCTATTTTCAAAGTACTGCCGGTGGATGTGATCACCGCATCGGCAACACCTGGTGCAGACGCTGCGGTAGCGCTTTTTGGAAATGGTGGGGGTATCTTCATTACAGCAGGGATTATGATTTCCGTTCTTGGAGCACTCAACGGCTATCTGATGACTGCAGCCAGAGTTCCGCAAGTGATGGGAACAGAAGGGCAGCTTCCCTTTTCACGCGTTTTAGGAAAAATTCATCCCAAATTTGAGACACCCGCCAACGCGCTTGTTTTTGAAAGTATTTTAGCCGTGATTTATATCTTCTCTGGAACATTTAATACGCTGACAGATTTGCTCATCTTTGTTTTGTGGATTTTCTTCACAATGGGTGTTTTCGGAGTATTTATATTAAGGAAAAAGATTCTTCCGAAGAAAGAGAATTACAAAGTGCCTTTATATCCCATTACGCCGCTATTGGGAATTGCCGGCGGACTTTACATTCTTATCAGCACCGTGATAAGTGCTCCGGGTCGATCGTTTGTCGGCATTGGGATCACTCTGGTTGGACTGCCGGTATATTATTATATGAAAAATAAAAAAGTATAACGATCGTGTATCCGGCCTGATAAATAGGTTATAATAAATCAATAAATTTAAGAGAAAAGGAGTTTGGAAATTTATAAGGTGCAATCTCAGTAGGCGGCATATTATAAACACTAAAGATAAATGATGATTACTTATATACACGAAAAAGAACTGCATAAAGGGATCGAGGCGGCGATGAAAGCCTTAAATAAGGCGGAGGTTGTGACCGGAAAAAATCAGGATCGGGAAGATCATTTAAAAGAAATACATCTTGTTATGGATATCGACAGTGTTCAGAACGTGAAAATCACCATGGCCATGCCGGCCGGATTGGAAACACTTGTAGATTATGTTCTGGAAATGGTTGAAGGCACAAAAGATTTTGAAAAAGATATGTATGGGTATACCTATCATGATTTGTTTGCGGAAAATATTGACTTTGTCATTAATAAATTAAAAGAAGACCCGAATACCAGACAGGCAACCTTACATGTTTCAAATCAACAGGCAGCAAGATTGAATGATCCGCCCTGTCTGCAATTAATACACTACACTGTTAAAAACGGTAAATTAAACACCAATGTCGTATTTAGAAGCAATGACGGTGTTAAGGCGGTTGCAATGAATGTCTTTGCATTGATTGAACTGTCAAGGTATATTGCCAGAGAAGCGGGTATTAAAGAGCTTGGAACTTATATCCATAACGCGATCAGCTATCATGCCTATAGCCGGGACTGGGCGGCGCTGGAAGGATACTGCAAAATGTTCAATCAGAAAGACTGCACCATTGATTATGCGGATTATCTGGAAGGGTATGACGAGTATGCCGATGAAAGCAGAGAAAATTGTAAAAAATTACAGAAAGCGCAAGAAGAAAAAAGACGGCACAAGTGTTGACAACTGCAAAATAGTATGCTAAAATTTGAAAATTACATATAAAAATACAAGCATGCAGAATTTAAATTTCAATATGCTGGGCCTTTATTGGCAGCGGGTGATATCCTGTGGGACTTCAATCACAATTGATGGTTCCACAGGATTTTTTTCGTCGGCAGCCGCCAAATAAAAGGGCTTTACAGTTGTGGTGGTGCCCGGAAACAAAAAAGAAACGCGGATGACGTGTTTCTTATAATTTTAGGAGGAAAAGTTTTATGTCGACATCAAATCGAAAAACAAAAGTTGCGTTATTGTCCATTTGTTCAAACACTGTGCTGATTATTTTAAAAATAATGGCCGGACTATTGAGCGGTTCCGTTAGTATTATTTCGGAAGCGATCCATTCTTCAATGGATCTTGTTGCTTCACTCGTTGCTTTTACAGCAGTTCGTAAATCCTCAAAACCAGCAGACCGGGATCATCCTTACGGCCATGGGAAAATTGAAAATATATCCGGTATTGTGGAAGGCGTATTGATCTTCGTTGCGGCCGGGCTGATTGTGTTTGAAGCAGTGAAAAAAATGTTCGAACCGATTGAAATTGAACAGGCGTGGGTTGCCATCGCCGTGATGACGGTTGCTGCGCTGGTTAATTTCTTCGTTTCGAAAATTATCTACAAGGTAGCCAAAGAAGAAGATTCCATGGCATTGGAAGCGGACGCACTTCATCTGAAAACCGATGTGTATACATCTTTGGGAGTCGGTATCGGTATTCTGCTCATTAAACTTACCGGTTTTATGATGCTGGATTCAATTGTGGCTATTTTAGTGGCACTGCTGATTGTCAAGGAAGCCTGGAGCCTATGCTATAATGCCCTTGAATATCTGATTGATATCCGGTTGTCTGATGAAGAAGAACAGGAAATAAAAGCAGTGATTGAGAAGATTAAAAATAAAAACGCACAGCAATTGATCGATTATCATAAGCTAAAAACAAGAAAGTCGGGAAATGTCAGACACATCGATTTTCATATCACTGTTGATCCGAGCCTTACCGTGAAGGAAGCCCATGATATTGTCGGGTGTTTGAAAAAGGAATTGTGTGACGCATTGAAAAACACCCGCGTGAGTGTTCATATCGATCCGTTTAATGGTCAGGAAAATAATGATGAATTGGAAGATCATGAGACTATCTAGAATAAGAAATAGGTGTTTACTCCTCTCAAAATGATTGAGACAAGTTCTCGAGAAACTGTGTAAAAAAAGACTTGTGAGAAAAACGTAAAAAAGCAACGAACTCCTGATGAGTACGTTGCTTTTTTATATAAGAAATGAAAAGAAAAAGGTGAGATGTTTATCTCATTTATTAATAATAACGCGATAACCTTTAGTAAAACTTGAACTTCAGCAATGATTAAGAATTTTCGTTTGTGATATGTTATTTTCAACATATACTAGAGATCGGAGATTTTGGCAGACCGCCGTTTTAATATGAAAATAAAAAAAATATTAATTACTGAAAAACAGTTAAGATTTTGGAAGGTGTAGTCGATTAACATAGTGTAGAGGTCAGCAGTTAAAAGAGCAATTGATTGTTGAAAGCGATAGACTAAGAGCAATTGAAATATTGAAAATAAGAATGAAAAGGTGATGATATGATCAATTTGCCAAACAGCACCAAGGTTTGCAAACAAATGCCAAAAGATATATTTTATAAATACTTGAATTTTTCCGACACATTAAAAAAGTCGTTTATTGACGAAATTGATTGCATCATCTGGATGAATCAGATTTCTCCAGAGACGATGATTATCAGTCAGGGGAACGAGGTTGCAGAAATAGCAGTCATGGAAATCGTTTTAAAACGACAGGAAATCAATCCAAATCTGTTAGAAATTCTGAACCGGGAAATTAATCAGTATGCGATCTTTATCGTTCGTTACGAAGAATGGGGAAAAATTTTGTGCTGCTGGAAAGAAACAGAAGATAACCTTAAGGGCGACACCTGTTCCCAGACCAACTGGATGTCCTATGAGGATTTAATTCTGGAAGTCCAGGGAATGGATTTAGATCAGGTTTATGAAAATTTTCTGATGCAGATCACCGGTGAAAAAATCTCGATAAAAAATGAGACCAGACTAAAAGTCATCCTTGAAAAAGAAGAAAAATTGAAAAAAATGGGAGCAGGCATACAAAAAATGGAAGCGCAGATGAATAGTGAAATACCTTTCAACCGACAGTTGAAACTCATGAATGATCTGAAAATGGCAAAAGAAGAAATACAGGCAATCAGAACATCAAAGCCGGAGCCGGTAAAAACCCTTCAGCCGGAAACAATGGAGTTGCCCCTAAACAATATTGAAACGATTCATTTCATCTTGCCGAATGTAGTTATGAAACTACAAGAAGAATAGGTGAAATTTCCAATAACTAATATATTTTTTTAAATTATGCAATGGTAATTTTATTTAAAGGGGGGAGTTGTTTTACTGCTCTGCAAAGCATTTTTTAAAGTGTTGAAGAAACATTTTACACAGTCGTTCATTTTAATATACGAATTTAATACAAACGTTTACAATTTATCTATTTACTTCTTGGAAAATGGTGATATAATATTGTCATATCAAAGATCAACTTAATCCTTTTCTAAATTGAATGATTAAAGTCATTTGAAAGTGAACAATCGCTTAACACACCAATAGAATTAAAGAAGTGACCCGAGGTTGAAGAAGAAAATTTGACCAGGATGAAGTGATTTAATTTTAGAGGATAGGGAAAGATTTGAATGAAAAAACAGATCAAACCGAAATGAGAAAAGGGAGGAAACCTCGCTAGAGAATTAAATGATAGGTGTTGAAAGATCATTTATTAGGTCAAAAGAAATATCTCACGGTTTATAAAACCTCTTCTGATTAAAAAAAATCGGAAACGAGAAATAGGCTTAGACTAACGATGATAACTAAAATAGCTTAAGATAGTTTTCAAGTGAGTGACAGAATCCTGATTTAAAAAGTAGAATGACCTGAAAAGTAAGTGGTGTTTGCATTGGAAAGTGAAAAAGAAGGTTTTTGATAAAATCAAAAGAAGGAGTCCAAACGGATGCCAACTGAGGTTAACGGCTAGGCCGGTTCTGCAGGTAAAATTGTGGAATCGGCTCTAGTCCTTTTTTGAGTTATTCTATTTCGACACTTTTTTTAAGTTTATCAGGACAGCAATTATTATTAATTGACGCAAACCATTGACGAAATTAAACGGAATAGTTACAATATAAGAAATGATTTAATTAAATATTCAAAATATGTGTTTTTTTTAAACAGTTATCGGATAAGTTGGAGATAGCTTGACCGCCGTCAAAGATATTTTGATAAAACAAATGATTAAAGAGAACGAGATGAATTATTAAGAGAAGGAGAAAATCAATGGAAAACATCAGGATATTGGCAATCGTTGGCTCGTTAAGGAAGGATTCCTTTAATCTTCAGCTTGCCAAAGAAGCCGAAAAATACTTGCAAGACAAAGCGAGTGTCGAAGTAATCGATTATAGCGAGGTTCCTCTTTTAAATCAGGATATTGAATTTCCGGCACCGGCAAGGGTCAAGGAAATCAGAGAAAAAATTAAAAAAGCGGATGGCATCTGGTTTTTCACCCCAGAATATAATCATTTTTTTCCTGGGGTGCTGAAAAATTTAATCGATTGGCTTTCAAGACCTGTCAGCGAAACAGAAGGAGCGGTTCTATCAGGAAAACCGGCGGCAATTAGTGGTATCACCCCAAGTATGTCAGGGACTGCGATTGCTCAGGATCATTTGGTCACCCTGCTCAGCTTTTTAAATATGGATATCATGAACGTGCCCCGTCTGACGATTCCAAATGTGATGCAGCAACTCAACAAAGACGGAAAACTCGAATTGACGGCAAGTGCTCCCTATTTAGAAAAAGAAGCGGATGCCTTTATTGCGTTTATCAAAAACAAAAAATAAGCCGATTGAAAAATAAACTCCCGGGAACCACTGATTATATCAGATGTTTCCGGGAGCTTTTCTTTGCTTAAAATTTTGCTTTAATGCATGACAACTTTCATGGGCTGGTGGTCAAAGCCTGACAGAAAGAAAATTATATGGTTTCACAGTCGTCGTTCAGATTTCCGTTGATCAGCAGGTCTTCATCATTACAATCCGGTTTTTTGTTTTTATAAAAAGCAAGCGAAAATAAAGCAATGACCGAGGCGATGATGACCGTTAAATATACTTGTTTGAATCCTTCGTTAAGCGTTTGCTGGAATTCAGTTTCAATGGCCGTTTTCATATTATCGATTTCGGCCAGATAATCGTTTTTGGCGGTTTCGAAGGCGTCAGGGACAGCATTTTTCAGTGCTGTCATTTTGGTTACGGTGTCATTTATTTGAACTTTGGCATCCTGCATAGCAGTGA
>NZ_RXYB01000034.1 GCF_008086615.1 Acetobacterium tundrae | reverse complement strand
GTGATAAGAAATCCATCCATATGACTGAATTTTACCAGGCAGCGACTACAGATTATAAGCCATCCATCACCCTGACTTTAAAACAGGCTGATTATGCAGGACAGCGGTATATCCAGTTTGAAGGTGATGTCTATACGATGATCCGGACATATGCAGCCAACAGCGAAGATATTGACGTGGTGCTGGAAAGGGGAATTAAACATGGGGATGCCTCGATCAGTGACGAAAGTCATTGTTAAAAAAGGAAAAACCAATATTCAATATACATCCAATGTGGAGCGAGTTAAATACACACTGTCTGAATTATCCAGGGCAGCTCTTAGAGATGTTGGAAAGTATTTGACTAAAGAATTTCGACTTGCTTACTATGGACACTTCAAGAAAAGACGTGGAAGAGTTGGCAAATTTACTCAGTATTGGGTGAGAAAAAAAGAATGCGATCTTCAAGTTGGTTTAAAATCGAATGCTTTTTATGGAGGTTTTCAGGAAAAGGGATCTTCAAAGACTCCGGCACTTGGTTTGCTAACTAAAGTTACTCAGGAAAATATTGCAACCATCGTTGAGATTGAATCTCAATATTTAAGTGCATTGGAGTCGGAAGCTGCAGCTTTGGCAAAAATCAGTGAAGAGGAATATGAAGGGGGATCAGATGGTGAGTAAAACCGTTTTATTAATCGAAGAAGTCAAAAAAATCCTTCAAAACGTCTATTTGGACGTTTTTTATATTGGTACGACCAAAACCACTCCTTACCCTTATATAACCTTTCAAATAAGCGATATTGGGGTCAGTAAAAAACTAGAATTGGACTATTGGACAGATCAACCGGATTCCATCGAGTTGGAAACATTAGCGGATAATGTGGGTGATTATTTGAATAAATATACGCTCACAAACGAGAATCACAGCATTACAATTTATAAAAACAACGACCGGCAACGGTTGGATGAAACAATTATTAAGCGGATTAATGAATCATACATGGTTCGCTACTTTGGAAAGGAAGAATAAAAATGGGAAAAGGAAAAGTACGAACAGGTTATAACCCAAAAACAATGGAGAATCTTCATACTGGTGCCGGTGCGTTTTTCAAGAATTTTAACGTTGGCGTTGATACGTATGACTCAGCTAGAACAGGAGGAAAGCTTTTAGGAGCCACACAAGGGGGCGGAGAATTTAAAGCGGTAGCTGATATTAGAAATGTTGAAATTGATGGGTTGCCGGGAAAAGGAAAAGGGACGGAGATTATTGACTCCTGGGATGTTTCACTGGCGATGACATTTATTGAAACGACTCCTGAAACATTAGCGCTATCGCTGGGAGCTGCAGATATTGATACCACTTCAAATGGGACTTATGACATTATTCAAGGGCGAAATGGTTTTGATGATAGTGATTATATTGACAATATAACATACATCGGAACCTTAACAGGGTCAGTTGAGCCGATTATTATCCAGGTATTTAATGCTCTATCAACTGATGGTCTTGACATCAAAGTTGAGGACAAAAAGGAAGGTGCAATCCCAGTCACTGTTTATGGTCATTATGAAGATAATGGTGATGGCTCTCTTGATGCACCACCATTTAAAATTTATTATCCAAAAGGGTCTAATGCAGCCACACCTGTTGCCAGTGTTAAAGGCGGAGCTTATGCAACCAGTCAGACCGTAGCCTTGACTTGTGCAACGACTGGAGCGTCGATTTATTATACAACCAATGGGTTTGAGCCGACTGCAGAGGATACATCTTATTCAACATCGATCACAGTGGCAACAGATATGATCTTGAAAGCGAAAGCAATTAAAACAGGCATGGCCGATAGTGCAACCATGACCGAAACTTATAGAATTGGAGAATAATTAAATGATTGAAAATGTACGAAAACTAAATACTGCAGATTTATTTGAATTTATGCGGATGGTCAAACGAACCGGGGTTAAGGATGAATTAAAGAAGGTTGCTAAGAATATGCCCAAAAAAGAAAAGCAGCCAAAATTGGCACTGGTGGAAAATGAAGAAACTGAAAACCATGAAATCGCTCAGGAAAAACCATCCCAGGCAGAGGTCGGAATTGATCTTGCTTTTTCGGTGATGGAAATTTTCTCCGATAAAAAAGCTGAGGACGAGATCTATAAATTTATCGCCCGTCCATTTCAATGCGAACCAAAAGAAGTAGCAGAAAATGATCTGATGGACACCATCGAAAAACTGAAAGATGTGGCCGACGCCCAAAAGTGGGCATCTTTTTTCAAGTCAGCAACTCAGTAGATGTTACTGAAATCGAGGAGTTGCTCCTAAGAAGATATAACAACATCGACTATATTTTAAACATGGATATTGATAGCGGTCTCGCATTTATTCGCAAAGCCTTTGAAAAAGAAGAGGATGCGAAATTGTGGGACCGCTATTTAGTTGATTATCGGCATATGGGACCGGAGAACTTCATCACCTTTGAGACCTATAAAGAAATGGCTCAAATGAAAAGCATACCGAAAACGAAGCAGGAAACCATCAATGAAATCAATGAGAAGGTTGAAAAGATTATCAATCTAACCCTGAAAGGAGGTGAGAACGATGGCGTTTGAGATCTTTAAACTGTTTGGTTCGATTTTTGTTGATACCAGTGATGCGAATAATGAAATGGACAGGGCCGGTACCAATGCTGAGATATTAGGTAAAAAGTTTGGTGATGTAGCAAAGACGGCTGATAAAATCAGTGATGGTTTAAATGGAGTAGGCAAAGGCTTTACAACTTATGTTACGGCGCCTTTAACAGCTTTGGGAACGGCTAGTGTAATTGCATTTAATGCTGTTGATGATGGCATGGATAAGATCATTAATACAACCGGAGCCATGGGGGACAAAGCTGAGGATTTAGAAAATGTGTATAAAAAAGTAGGAAAGACCATACCGGATACATTTGATAATATTTCTTCAGCGGTTGGAGATGTGAGTACACGGTTTAATGTTACCGGTGACCAGCTTCAATCCATGAGTGAGGATTTTCTTAAATTTTCACGAGTGACAGGAACCGACGTGGTAACATCCGTTCAGTTAGTATCTCGTGCCATGGGTGATGCCGGTATTCCGGCTGAGCAGTATAAAAGTGTCCTTGATCAGTTGACTAAGGCAAGTCAAACATCAGGTATCAGTATTGAAACCTTAACGGAGAACCTGACAAAATATGGTGCTCCAATGCGAGCGTTGGGTTTTGATACCCAGGAATCAATTGCCATATTTGCTGGTTGGGAAAAAGCTGGTGTTAATACTGAAATAGCATTTTCAGGGATGAAAAAAGCAATATCCAATTGGTCAGCTGATGGCAAGGATGCCAGGGAAGAATTCAAGAAAACACTTAAAGCTATTGAAGATACGCCGGACATTGCCAGTGCAACATCCATGGCAATTGAAGTATTTGGTCAGAAAGCTGGGCCGGATCTGGCGGATGCTATTAAAAATGGACGGTTTAGTTACGAAGAATTTTTGTCTATTATTGAAGGTTCGGATGGTACCTTGGACAACACCTTTAATTCAATACTGGATGCCGGGGACAAAGTCAAACTTGCATTTAATAAAATGCAGCAGGCCGGAGCAGATCTTGGTGAAACAATCTTAAATGTACTGGCTCCAATGCTGGATACAGCTGCAGAGAAGGTCAGTCAGCTTGGCGATTGGTTTAGCAATTTAGATCAAGGACAACA
Source organism: Acetobacterium tundrae (assembly GCF_008086615.1). Lineage (GTDB taxonomy): Bacteria > Bacillota > Clostridia > Eubacteriales > Eubacteriaceae > Acetobacterium > Acetobacterium tundrae. The sequence goes on along the minus strand of NZ_RXYB01000034.1, from coordinate 11,573 downwards.
GGAATTCATTGTCAAAATCGGGTTGGTGGCAGCAGCTATTGGCCCAGTTTTATTAGTACTAGGAAGTTTAGCAGGAGCGGTCTCCAACCTTGCCGGATTATTTGTAACAGGTGGCATCCTAAACGGAGCTCTTGGCGCAGTATCAGCAGCTTTTGGTATTGGTACTGAAGGTGCCGTGGGGATGGGAGTCTCACTTGCAGCATTAACTGGACCGGTTGCAATCGTGATTGCGATTATTGCAGCTTTGGTTGCTGTTTTAGCGGGAGCATGGCAGAATTCAGAAACATTTAGAAATTCAGTTACAGGAGCATTCGAATCTATCAAAACTACAGCACAGGATGCTTTTGGAAGAATATCTGAAGCCATGAGCCCGGCACTGGAATCTTTTCAAGGCTTTTCAACAAGTTTGTCTCCAATTCTTCAACAAATTGGGGATCTCTTAGGAACTTATATTGTGCCATTGGTAGAGCAATTCATAAACAATTTCATCAATGGATTTTCGAGTATTATTGTGGCGATGGCTCCATTCATTGCAGCAATTGGGAACTTGTTCTCATTCATCGGAAATTATATTGGTTTGATGGCTGCTTTATTAAATGGAGATTGGGCATCTGCTTGGACTTTTGCTCAGGCAATGGGTCAAAATGCGTGTGACTTTTTAATTAATGTTTTTCAAGGATTATTTAACTGGGTTAGTTTAATTTTTCAAGGGATTTTTGATTTTATTGCAGGCATCTGGACTGGAATTGTTACCCGAACCACTGACACATGGACTGGCATAACAACGTTTCTGCAGACCGCTTGGCAGGTGATTTATGACAATACAATCGGAAAAATAACAGAACTGGCATCGGGAATTGCAGAAAAATGGGAAGAAACCAAGTCCGATACTTCAACTAAATGGGAAGGTATTAAAGGTGATCTGGCACAGAAGTGGGAAGATATCAAAACAAATGTATCTAACAAGGTTCAAGAAACTTTTCAGTCAGTTGCAGATAAATGGACGGATACAAAGACTGACTCAGAAACAAAATGGGGAGATATTCGAGATGATCTTACCACCAAAGCAGGTGAAATATTTCAAAATGTTACAGATAAAGTAAGAGAAATTGTTGATGACTTACCAGGAAAATGGCAGGAAATCAAAGAAACGGCTGGAACAAAATGGCAGGAAGTTAAAGATAATATTATCTCCAAAATCCAAAATTTACCGACTGATCTAAAGAATATTGCAACCGACATGATAAATCAAATGGTTGCAGGAATCCAGGAAACCGCGGGGAATGTTTACAGCGCGGTAACGGGACTTGTCAATGACGTAATAACGAAATTTAAAGAAGGCTTTGGAATCCACTCACCTGCCAGGGTTATGCTTGAAATTGGAAAGTATATCGTTCAAGGTCTAATAAATGGCTTAAACGGTGACAACCTCATGGCGTTTGTAAACAGCATGGTTGAAGATATCAAGTCCGCCTTTTCCAATGGCAATTTTAATCTAAAAGCAGCAATTGACTTTGTCGGCAGTGGGGCTGCTGAATTTTTTAAGAGCATCGGTATTGGTGGGTCTGATTTTGGAAACCTTGTGGCTCCGGTTAGTGGAGGCATCACATCATGGTTCGGAAACCGTAACGATGTCGGAGATGTTGGCTCACAGTACCACGAAGGAATTGATATCGGTGTTGGGGAGGGTACTCCAGTTGGTGCAGCTGGTGCGGGAACGGTTATTCAGGCTGGATGGAATGGCGGTTATGGAAATTCAATCACCATCGACCACGGCAATGGGCTGGAAACTTTATATGGTCATCTCTCAGAGGTACTTGTAAATGTCGGAGATTTGGTAAGCCAACTGCAGACAATCGGTCTTTCTGGGAATACCGGGAATAGTACCGGTCCGCACTTGCATTTTTCTGTTATTAAAGATGGGGAGCAGGTAGATCCGGCCAGTATTTTCGGTTATGCTTCAGGAACAAATTATGCAACTGCAGGTTTACACTGGGTTGGAGAAAAGGGCCCTGAGTTGGTTGGCTTTGATGGTGGGGAATCGGTTTATGATGCCGAAACAAGCGAGCTGCTTGCAAAAGGCAATGTGACCATGAACGTCACTGTTAACAGCCCAACGGCTTTATCGCCGGCCAAAACTGCTAAGCTACTAAAGCGGTCGGTTCAGGAATTGCTAATGAATTAGGAGGCTGGAATGCGAAAAATAAAATACATAAATTCCTTAGGGGAAGAGTTGCTTTTTGGCAATTCAGCCCCTTTTATTTTACAGAAATTTGAAGAAAACCAAGGCGTCAATAATTATAATTTCAAAGGTGTTGGTCAGGATGGGAAAACCTATCTTGGCACGACTCTGGATTCTAAGGACGTAAACCTTACAGTTGCGATTATCGCAAAGACATCGGACTTATACAATCAGTATAAAGAAAAGCTCTACCGGGTATTTAATCCCAAGCTTGGGCAAGGATACCTGGTCTATGACGATTATCTCAAAGAGCGAAAAATAAAATGCATCCCGGAGAAGATTCCGTTCTTAAAAGATGCGATCAAATCTGGAACCGGTCTTATTAACCTAACGGCCTATGAGCCGTTTTGGAAGGATCTGCAAGAAAGCATGGATGAGATTGCCTTGTGGGTGGCAGATTTTGAATTTGATTTGGTGATCCCAGAGGACACGGGCATTGAGATCGGCCACCGGGAACCGAGTTTGATTGTGAACTGTCTGAATGGAGGAGATGTCGAAACTGGCATCCGCATTGAATTTAAGGCCTTGGCCACTCTCACAAACCCGTCGCTTTTTAATGTCAATACCAGGGAGTTTATTAAGATCAAGAAAACCATGGCAGCCGGGGAAGTGATTTCAATATCCACCTACTTTGGGGATAAGCGGATCATCAGCAAATTGAACGGTGTCGAAACCAATGCATTTTATACTATCGATGAAGATTCAACCTTTCTGCAGTTGGAAAAAGGCGATAACTTGTTTCGTTATGATGCCGACTCCGGACTGGATAATCTGGAAGTGACGATCTATCATTACAACAATTATTTGGGGGTATAGTGTGGATCTTTATATTTATAATAAAGCACTGGCTCTACAAAATGTCATGGATACTTATGGATCACTCAGGTGGGTTAGGCGGTATACCGAGTGTGGCGAATTTGAGTTGCATTGCCCGTTTACCGTCGAGAATATTCGACTACTGGCACAGGATAATATAATCAGAAAAAAAGACAGTGACGAGGTCGGATTCATTGAATATCGAAACGTTAAAAGAGATGAGACCGACAAAGAGAATTTGATTGTCAAAGGGAAGCTAGGCGAGGGTTATCTCAACCGGCGTATTGTATGGGGACGTGAGATATTAAATACTACCTATGAGCTGGCCATGCGGACGTTGGTGGATAAAAATTGCATTAACCCAACAGATGCGAACCGAATCATTAATACTTTGATGCTGGGTGATCTTGGTAATTTTACCGGAAATGTCAATTTCCAGGTCTCTTATCAGAACTTACTCAAAGTGGTTGAATCCTTGTGTTTGGAAGCCGAGCTGGGAAACTGGGTTCGATTTGACAAGACCCTGAAAAAATTGAAGTTTGAAATATTTCAGGGATTGGATCGAACATCAAGCCAGACGGTTAATCCCCAATGTATTTTCAGTAAAGAATTTGACAACATCTTAGATCAGGAATATACCGATAGCATTATGGATTATCGCAATGTTGCGCTAGTTGGTGGCATCGGTGAGGACGCCGATCGGCGACTTGTGACGGTTGGAAGTGGTGTAGGATTGGATCGTTTCGAAGCATTCAATGATCAAAAAGGCCTGTCCAACATGGTGGATAATGTGGCAATGACAGAAGCTGATTATTTGGCGTTGTTAAGTAGTAAGGGCAATGAAACGCTGGCTGAAACAAAGAAGGTTCAGACCTTTGAGAATGGTGTTAATTTGAATTCAAATCTTAGATATAAGGTTGATTTTGATTTGGGGGATATTGTCACCTGTATGTCAAAAAAATGGGGAATCAGCATTGACAGTCGGATAAATGAGGTCGAAGAAGTCTATGAGGAATCTGGCAAGGAAGTAAATATTGTCTTTGGGAAAGAAATGCCCAGGACAATTGCTCAAAAAATAAAACTATTATGAAAGGGGTGATTTGATGGCAGAGATTAGTGGGTTTCATAATTCAAAGGACGGGGATCGGCGGGTTAAGTCTGATTTCTTTGCACGATTTTTCGGCAGTCTGATAGGTAATGGGGTTTTCATAAACCTAAGCACAGGACTTCAGGTGATGGCAAATGGGGACATGTCGGTGACTGTTAAAGCTGGGAAGGCGTGGATCAACGGCGTGTTTTATGAAAATACTGCCGATATGATTTTGAGTCTTGATGTAGCTGATGGAGTGCTTAAACGGATTGATCGGGTTGTACTGCAGTACAGTACAATCGAACGAACGATAGCTGCTAAGGTCAAAAAGGGAACATTTGCCAGTAGCCCAGTTGCGCCAACACTGCAGCGTGATGCCGATGTCTGGGAGTTGGGGATTGCTGACATATTAGTGAATAATGGGATCGTTAGTATTAGTCAGGCGAATATAACTGATTTAAGGCTGAATACAAGCTTATGTGGAATTGTTCATGGGTTGGTTGATCAAGTGGATACGAAAACGATATTTAATCAGTATTTAGCTTGGTTTGAAGAAACAAAACAAAAAGGTGAAGCTGATTTTAATGCGTTTCTTACTGATTTAAAAAATATATTGTCAGGAGATGTGGCTGGCAATTTATTAAATTTGATCAATGCAAATACAGCGGATATAGCAAGTAATAGTGAGGCAATAAGCTCTTTGGATACCCGCCTCGACATACAGGAACGCATCTTGACCGCCACCATTCCCATAACGGGGTGGAGCGGAACAGCACCTTATTCGGTCGCAATTACCGTAACTGGACTGACTGATTCAAGACCCGACGTCAACCCGATTTATTCAGCAACTTTGGCAACAGCGCTATTAGAAAAAGAATCATGGAACAAAATATCTTACATTAACTGTACTGCAAACACAATGACCGTTTTTTGTCTTGAAGAAAAACCAACAACCGTAATAAATATCGAATTAGTAGGTGGATGATATGGGCAGAGCAAAATTAAATGGGCAGAGTGGTGGGGCAAAGATCAATGGTATTATTGATAGCTATATTTTACAAACTGGAGAAAATGTTTCAGTGGGCGATTTTGTTGAGTTTTTAAAAAGCATATCAGCGGGATCAAGATCGGCTTTGAACTCATCATCCACTAACGGCGGCACATGCGCAGTTGCCATTAATAGCCAACAAGTTTTGGTAGTTTACAAAGATGATGCAAGTTATGGAGTGGCACAGGTTCTAACCATTGTCGGGGCTACGATAATTGCGGGGGCAAAATATGTATTTAATAGTTATGCAAGCACTAATCAAGTAACAGTCACACTTTTAACATCAAATACTGCAATTGTGGCATATGACGGCGGTGGTTATGGAGGGGCAAGAACATTAGCAATCAACGGGTCGGCAATAACGGTTGGCCCAGAAAATGTATTTAGAGCAAGTTGTAATTGTAGTTATATCTCGCTTGTGGTGTTAACATCGACATCTTTAGTTGCTATATTTCGGAATGATGGTGCAGGTTGCATGGGGTCTGCCTATGTGTTAACAATTAGTGGTACAACAATAACATATGCGGGCGGAGTTAATTTTAGCGGGGTGCAAGCTAGTTATATTTCTGCAGTTGCCTTGTCTCCTACAAGTATTTTTGTTGTATTCAAGGACGATAACAATAATCGAATGAGATCGATAGTTTTAACCATAAATGGTTCGACAATTACACCCGGAACAATACTTAACACCATGCTACCTTCCCCTGCTTATTTTTCTGTCGTGGCACTTTCATCAACAAAAGTATTGATAGTTTTCGTTGACAATGGGGGGTATGTAAAGGCATTTATTCAAAACATAAGTGGAACTACAATAACTAGTTGTGGGGCAGTAAGTTTCGGTGGAGTTGCAAACTCTTACACAAAAGCCATATTAGTGTCAGCAACAAGTGTTCTGGTATTATATTGCAACAATACATTATCGCTGGGAACGTCGATGATTTTAAAAATTGCAGGTAACAATATTCTTTTGGGAGATCCTATTATTTTTAATTCGGATGGCTATGCTATACAAAACATTTCAGTTGGACTTCTTCCATCAACATTGATTTGCCCTATTATGTATGTTACTTGTAATGCCACATATTACGCATATTCGCAAGTTTTATTACTTGCAAAAACAGCAAAAAAAAGTGCTAATATTATGTCAATTAATGGTGTTACAAAAACAAAGGGTTCAGCGGGCGAAACTATTAAAGCTTATACGTTGGCAGATTAAAAAGAAAAGGAGAAAAATAAAATGAATATTCTAACGAGAAAAGAGGACGACGTGATTGTTTACGTTGCTAAAACGACCGAAACGGTAATCAATGGAATTCTGGTTGATAATGATATGGTTTTTGGAAATGCAGATCAATATAATGTTTTTGAAGATGTGACGGTGCCTGAAGGCGTGGAACAACAAGCATATAAATATACTTCAACTGGCGGATTTGCAAAAAACGCGGATTATGTGCCTTATGTATCGCCGGAGGAAAAAGTCAAGCAATTAGAAACTGATTTAATTAACAGCAAGCTTGCCATGGCCGAGCTTGCGGAGCAGCAAGAAGCTGATAAACTAAATAACCAACTGGCACTGGCCGAAGTAATTGAATCAATTATGGGAGGAGGTACGGCAGCATGATTGTAAAAATGTATGCAGATTTGGTAGAGTTGAAATTGAGAGCAACAACCGAAGCAGATGCAACAGCGTGGGGCGTTGTAATAGTCCTAGTCAAATACAGGGCAGATGTAGTAGTGGAATTGGCCAAAAGACAGACAGCAGCTTAACGGCTGCTTTTTTATTGCAAAAAATATGAAAGGGGACGGTAAATGATTGACATTAATATTGTTCAAAACGGGTTGGCGATTCTGGTGACATTCATCACGGCGGAGGTTGGGGTGGTAGCGTGGTTTTACAAGACTGTTTTTAAAGAGATCAACAAGCTAAAAATCACATCGGAATGCCACGACGAAGAAATCCAATGCAGTAAGCAGGAACGGCGACTGAGTATCGAGGTCCAGCGGACAATTTTAGAGGTTGTAGCACGGAATAAAAATAACGGGAATGTAGAAGCGGCCATGGACAAAATTGATAATTTCCTGAATGATCAGGCGCATAAATAAAATTTAAGGAGAAACAAGATGAATTTAAAAGGTGTAAAAAAAGAAGTATGGGTTGGCATAGCTGCATTAGCATTAGTGTTAATTAACAATTTACTAACAGGATTGGGTTTGAACCCGATAGCAGTATCGGGAGACCAAATGTATAAAACTGGATCGGATGTTGCAACAATAATTGTTGCAGCTTGGATGGCGTATAAGAACAATAGTGTAACCATCCATGCACAGACAGCAGATGTATTTATGAAAAGATTGAAAGATGCAGCAATGCAAACTATAATTGATCAATCAAAGCAAATGCTCGCTGAAAGCGCGGAAGTTACAGCCGGAACAGTTAATATTAATAATGTAGCAACTACCGAATCGGCAGAAACTGAACCAGAAACGGCAGTTATCCCCGAAGCAACTACAGTAGCAGCGCTTACCCCAACGCTGACGGCCGAACAGGCAAGCGCCATTTCTGCTGTTGTTTCCGGTATGGTAGCACCTACGGGAACGGTGGCACAATAACATGGGATGTATAGGAAAATGCGTCGACTTGTCCGAGTGGCAAGGCGGCGTTGATTTTGGGGCGATGTACGGAGACTTACAGCAGTTTGGAGAGCCCGCGGTTTATATCCGTTATGCGGATGGATCATACATAGATAGCAATTTTGACACAAACATGACAAATGCTATCAATTCAGGATTTAGCCAAATTGGTGTGTATCATTTTAGCCGCGCCGACAACGGAGACGAAGCGCGAGATGAAGCGTCAAGAATTGTAGCAGCAACAAGGGCATATAATAGACCAAATATTGTTATATATGTTGACCTTGAGGACCAGAGCCGTACAGGTGTAGCGGATGAAGTTATGCAAGCCTTTGTAACGCAATGCCAAGCGTTAGGGTTTAAGGGAGGCGTGTATGCATCGTCAAGTTGGTTTAATGCTTATTTAAGTAGAGATTTTGCGCAAGGCATCCCGGCATGGGGCGCGCAGTATGGACAAAATACAGGATATCAAGATCCAAATGATTTGCCAGATATTTTGTTCGGAGTGTGGCAATATTCATCTATTGGAAACGTCGCAGGGATTGATGGGAATGCTGACATTAATTGGGTTTATGAAAATTATTGGGACGCGCCAAACCCCGTAACAGCTGCAGTAGATACAGAGGCGCCAACGTCGGATATACCAATCACGGATTGCAATCCTTGTTTTGGCGATAAGTACAATATTTATTTGCATAATGTTCAGGACAACGGTGGATCAGGCGTACAGTCAGTAAAAGTGGCCGTGTGGACGTTAGGCAATGGTCAAGATGATCTACAGTGGTACGACATGCTGCATTCAGCACCGGACCAGTGGATGTTTACGGTCGATTTAAAACAGCATGGGAGATGGTTGGATACATATATGAACCATGTTTATATTTATGACGGTGCGGGGAATCAAACATTTGCAGGGGCAGTTGAGATATCGGTTCAAGATGCGGATTTGAAGGCTACTGCTGACGTTAAAGTTGAAAAGCAAATAGTGGTTGATAATGATAGTGCTACCAATAGAGTTAATGTTCATAACATTCAATACACAGAAATGAGCATTGATGAAGTTCGGGTTGCATGTTGGAAGGATGATGAAGAGCCAGTTTGGAATAACACGCCATTAATCTTTGATCCATCTAACAATTCATATTCTGATAACATATTTATACCAGATCGGTATAAAGGAAGTGGCAAATATAACGTTCACGTCTACGGATGGAACCGAGTCAATGATAAGAATATCTGGCTAGGATTGGACACTTTTACGGTGATTTCGCAGGAAGAGCGAGATGCACAGCAAGATAAAATCATTGCTGATCTAAAAACAGAATTGGAAAATAAATAATCTAACCGTCTCGAATTACACACGATTATAAGTTGCCAGATCTAAACCCCTCGAATTCGACGGGTTTAGACTTTCTGAGACTGGGCCATCTCTTAATTGGGGTGGCTCTATATTTTATCATTAGGAGGAAAAATGAATAGTTTTATACCATGGATTGGCGGGAAACGCCTGTTAAGAAAAACAATAATAGAAATGTTCCCAAAAGACTTTGATCGATACATTGAGGTCTTTGGAGGTGCTGGATGGGTGATCTTTGCAAAAGATAAGCATGCAGATCTGGAGATTTATAATGATTATGATGGACAGCTGGCAAATTTGTTCAGATGTGTGAAGTATCACCCAGATGAAGTCAAGAAAGAAATAACCGGTGTTTTAAATTCCAGGGAGTTTTTCGACGACTTCAAATCTCAACTTGATATGCGTGGGTTAACCGACATTCAACGTGCTGGGCGGTATTTCATGATCATTAAGACATCATACGGAGCTGACAGAAAGACCTTTGGAGGGACAAAGAAGAATCTCAATAAAAGTACTGATTATTTAAGTGAGATCAGTGATCGGCTGAATGGCGTGGTGATTGAAAATAGAGATTTTGAGCGGATCATTAAGGTTCATGATCGTCCGGGTGCATTGTTTTATTTGGATCCACCCTATCATGGGACAGAGAAGTATTATCAAACCGGATTTGGTGATGCAGATCATATAAGATTGAGAGATTGCTTGAAAGAGATCAAAGGAAAGTTTATACTGAGTTATAACAATGATGATTTTGTCCGGGAATTGTACCAGGGGTTTAACTTGATTGAAGTCAGCCGGAGAAATTCACTGCTTGAACGGTATGATGGGAAAGACATGGAATACAAAGAAGTAATAATCACGAATTACTGAGAGATTACCTTATATTAAAGGGCCTTACGGTGTGGGGGCTTTTTGGTATGGGGTAAAGTAAATTGTTGCAAAAACAATATATGATTGTTTAATTCTTGAAGAGCACCTTTTATTAAGTTTAAAAATTACTCTTTTCTGAAGTTATTATTTGGTAAAATACACATTAAGGAAAAAGTATCCTAATTGATTTTTAAATTATTCATGAATTATGATATAATGCTTACATACGGTTGTATTAATTTAAAGAATTAATTTCCTTTTTTCGGGTATATTAATATCGACCCTTTTATCTTCTTAATTAGAGAATTAAAAAGGAGTATGTATGGATCTATCTAATCACCATAATGACAGTGAAGTTGTATTTGGTATAATAAGTCCAACAGGAACTGATACAAGTGAAGCTATTAATTTTATAATAGAACATTTGAAAAAATTTGAATATTCAGTGAAAATAGTTAATATTTCGTCTGAAGTTATTCCAAAGTTTTATAAAGATAATGAACATGAGCCGGATGATGAGTATGAACGCATAAACTTTTTGATGGATAAAGGGGATGAAATTAGAGGTACTGGTGATAATAATATTTTAATGGAGGGTGCTCTTTCAATTATTTTTGAAGATAGGAAGATGGAAGCATCGCCAAAAAAAAGAGTCGCGTATATTATTAAATCAATAAAGCATCCAGAAGAAGCTAGCTTGCTAAGGAAAGTATATGGAGTTGGATTTCATTTGGTTGGTATTACTAGTAGCTATGAAGCACGAGAAAAAAATTTAATTGAACGTAAAAATATTAAAGTTGGCAAGGCGACGGAACTATTAAATCGTGATAGGGATGAGTCATTAGAAAATGGTCAACATACAGAAGATGTATTCCAAAACGCTGATTATTTTATTGTTGTTAATAATGATCAAGATAATTTGAGATATAGCATTTATAGACTAATTGATTTATTATTTGGACATCCATATTTAACCCCAACATTTGATGAGTTCGCTATGTTTATGGCTTATTCCTCATCTCTAAGATCAGCTGATTTATCGAGACAAATTGGGGCAGTAATTACTAAAGATCATGAAATAATTTCTTCAGGGGCAAATGATTGTCCAAAAGTTAATGGCGGGCTTTATTGGCCATATTTAACTAAATCAGGAAAATATGATGATTACAAAGAATCACGTGATTATACTTTAAAATGTGATTCAAATAAAATGGAACAAAAAAAAATAATAGATAAAATTATTGATTCTTTAGGCGTTGAGAATAATGATGAGAACATAAAAAAGATAAAATCATCTGGGATAGGAAGCCTAACAGAATATGGGCGTGTAGTTCACGCTGAAATGGAAGCGTTACTAATGTGTGCAAGAAATAATATAAGTTCAAGAGGTGGCACTCTATATGCAACAACATTTCCGTGTCATAATTGTGCAAAACATATTATTGCGGCTGGTATAAAAAAAGTTGTGTATATTGAGCCATATCCCAAAAGCAAAGCACTTGAGTTTTATAAACAAGAA
>NZ_RXYB01000033.1 GCF_008086615.1 Acetobacterium tundrae | reverse complement strand
AACTGGATTACATCAACGTATGAAGACAAACACAATTAAATATTTTATGACCCATTAGCTCAGTTGGTAGAGCATCTGACTTTTAATCAGGGTGTCGGGCGTTCAAGTCGCCCATGGGTCACCATTTTAAAAATAGGACTGCAAGAGATTGCGGTTTTTTTATTTTTTGGATTAACTTATTTGTGATTTGAACGATGGACGAGTTCATATAAAAAAGCAAAAAAAATACTTGTACAAGACCAGTAACTCCATTTATTTTTATAGCCTGCATGATATAATTGTAAAATGGTTATGTTGTTAAATAATTATTAATTTGAGTGGAAGGAGGCTATTAGAATGAATGGCGTTTTAGATACAAATGAAGGAAAACTGAGAATTATCCAAGAGACTGTTCCGGGCAAACAAGTAACGCTGGCTCATATTATTGCAAGCCCAGATGAAATAGTATATAAAAAATTAGGATTAAATCCCAGTATTGATTATCAAAAGGCAGCTATTGGTATATTAAGCATAACACCTTCTGAAGTTTCGGTAATTGCAGGAGATTTGGCAATTAAAACATCAGTTATTGAAATGGGCTTTATCGATCGGTTTAGTGGTACACTAATGTTTACGGGAAGAATATCTGAGGTTGATTCGGCAATTAAAACGATTCTGGCTTATCTCAGAGACACATTGAAATTTACGGTTTGCGAAATTACAAAAACTTAAAAATGAAGGCGAAACATGAAAAAAATGATTTTGATCGGTCGAAGTGAGTGTGGAAAAACAACACTGAGACAAGCATTAAAAGGAAAAGAAATACATTATGAAAAAACACAGTATGTCAATCATTATGACGTTGTTATTGATACACCAGGGGAATATGCAGAGAACAATACCTTAAGTCATGCATTGGCCTTATATTCATATGAAGCAGACATTGTAGCTTTATTAATTAATGCAACGGAGCCATATTCGCTTTATCCACCCTGTGTTGCTGCGGTAGCCAATCGACCAGTTATTGGTATTGTTACACAGATTGATGCTGAAGGAGCCAATCCTGATCAAGGGGTGGAATGGCTTGAACTGGCGGGTTGCGAAAAAATATTCAAAGTAAGCTCGTACACTGGTGAAGGAATTTGGGAAATACTGGAATATCTTCGTGAGGATGGAGATATGTTACCTTGGGATAAAAAAGAGGATGCCGAAAAACCTAGAGTTGTTTTTTCTACAAAAAGTGTAACGATTTTAGAAGAAGCCTTTGATGATATTATGAAAGTCTCGTAACAAAAATTTCAGAAGCACTGGTACCAAATGTTAAGAGCAGTTATTTATCTGATTATATGTTGTCTGAATTTACAGCATGTAAACAGATAAATATTTTTTAAAGTCACTTGTATAATGGGACGAAAAATAATTGATTGAGAACTGTTAAAAAAGGATTTAAGGAATACCGTAAAAAGCATGTAAAAAAGTTGATTAAAAGCTTGCAGTAAAAGATAATTATTGTTATAATTATAATGTTGCGGAAGTGGCTCAGTGGTAGAGCACTGGCTTCCCAAGCCGGGGGTCGCGAGTTCGAATCTCGTCTTCCGCTCCAAAATGCGATAAGAAAGCAATCCAGATACTGAGTGTAAAGTTGTTAATAACAATTTTACACTCTTTTTACGTATTATTGACTTTATTTTTAAAAGTAAGGTATTTTAATTAAAAATAAAAGTATCCTATCATTATTTGCAATTAGCGGGTATATAAAGAATAAAATAAGCAAAAGGTGGGTTGTATATGAAATGCGAAGATCAATGCTTGGTGCCATTAGAAAAGTTAAAAAAAGTTTGTAATTATGAAGATGAATTGAAATTTTTTAAGACATCATTGGATGTATCACCGCTTGATGTGATCTTAGGTCAGGATAGGGCAGTAAAATCGATGCATTTTGGCCTCGCAATGGATGCAGATGGTTATAATATCTTTGTTGTAGGACCGCCTGGAACTGGTAAAAACGACTATACAAAAGAAGTGGTTTCACAGGTAGCAATTGGCCGTAGGACACCGAATGACTGGTGTTATATTAATAATTTCATCAATAAAGACAAACCATTAGCAGTCTCTTTGCCAGCAGGCCAGGGACGTGAATTTCAGATAGATATGGAAAAATTAATATCTGAACTTAAAAATGCCATCAGAAAAGCTTTTAAAAGCAGTGATTATGACCTGAAAAGAGATCGGATCTTTAGTGCTTTCCAGGTAAAAATGGCAGAACTGTTTCAGGTAATTCAACAAAAATCATTTGAGGAAGGATTCAGTGTAAAACCATCAGCCACGAAGTTTATATTTATACCGATTCAGGATGGCAGACCGATGTTACCAGAGGAATATGAAAAACTATCGGATCAGGAACGTCATGAAATAAGTGAAAAGAGATATGCTCTGGTAAACAAACTTGATAAAATACTGGCCGAGGGTCAGAAATTCGAAAAAAAGGCAATGGAGCAGATGTTTGAATTAGATCGAGAAATTGCTCTTATTACTGCCGAGCCAATAATTCAAATATTAAAAGAGAAGTACAGCGGAATACCGATGATTGTTGAATATCTGGATAAAGTGTTAAATGATGTTGCAGATAGGTATAACATCTTTAAAAAACAAGAACCATTTACAGAACGCACATCTACTTCTCAATATCAGGAAGAAAATGAGGATGCTGATAAAGGCGGATCGAATCCGTATGGACCGAATTATTTTACCGGTCTGGAGGAATCGAATTCCTTTTCCCAATATAAAGTTAACTTGTTTGTTAATAATGAAAAACAAAAAGGAGCTCCTATCGTTATTGAATCGAATCCATACTATTATAATCTTTTTGGAAAAATTGAGTATAAAAGCCAGATATTGGTTATGAATACGGACTTTACACTGGTGAAGCCGGGAGCAATTCATATTGCTAATGGTGGTTATCTTGTTTTACAAGCTAAGGATATATTGACGGATCCGTTTGTTTGGAGTGCCCTGAAGAAAATTCTTAAATACCAGCAGGCGGTTGTAGAAAATATTGGCGAGCAATATAGAACGGTGCCCACTTTGACATTAAAGCCCGAACCGATTCCGTTGAAGGTGAAGGTTATACTGATAGGAAGCCCTATTTACTATCAGATTTTATCTGGAGATGAAGATTTTAGAGAACTCTTCAAGATTAAAGTAGATTTTGATTATGAAATGACTCGAAATTCTGAAAATCTGCATAAGTATGTTTCATTTGTCAGTTCAATTTGTCATAAGGAAGGGTTAAAACATTTTAATCAGGCGGGTTTGGCTGGAATTATTGAATATGGTTCCAGGGTGGCGGGTGATCAGAATAAACTTTCGACACTGTTTGGTGACATCAGAGAAGTGGTCTATGAGGCAATAACATGGGCAAAAGCGGAAGAGTCTGAGTTTGTGGACATGAAGCATGTAAAAAAAGCAATATCAGAGCGAAGCTATCGTTTTAACGAGCTGGAAGAAAAAATCCAGGAAGAAATACTGCAAAAGAAAATTATTATTGATACCGATGGAACTGCAGTTGGACAAGTAAATGGTCTTTTCGTTATACAAACGGGCGGGTATTCTTTTGGACTGCCGGCTCGGATTACTGCCATAACACATGTCGGACGTGGTGGTGTTATTGATATTGAAAGGGAAACAGAGATGAGTGGGAATATTCATTCAAAAGGTGTTTTTACGCTTGCCGGATATCTTGGTGGAAAGCTTGCCCAGGATAAACCGCTGGGATTTACAGCTCAGGTAACATTTGAACAGCTTTACGAAGATGTTGAAGGGGACAGCGCATCCAGTTCCGAACTTTATGCAATTATATCAAGTCTGGCTGGCATTAAAGTGAAGCAAGGCATTGCGGTTACCGGCTCGGTGGATCAAAGAGGCGAAATTCAGCCAATCGGAGGCGTAAATGAAAAAATTGAAGGATTCTTCGATATATGCAATGCAATCGGTTTGACAGGTGAACAGGGGGTTATTATTCCGGTACGTAATATTAATAATTTGATGTTAAAGGATGAAGTCCTGGAGGCTGTGAAAAAAGATCGATTTCATATCTATGCAATATCAAACATCGATGAAGGGCTGGAATTATTAAGCGGAATGCCGGCCGGTGAGATTGGTGAGGACGGAACTTATCCGGAGGGAAGTGTTTTTTATAACGTTGATCAAAAACTTCAGGAATACAATAAAGTATTAGAAAATTCATCAGAGGAACCAAGCTACTTTTCTATAGAAGAAGAGCAGCAGAATTGATAGTGACACTGATATTTCCTGAGACTGGAAAGAGCATTTAGAAAGTTTGAAGTAATCAGCAGCAGGCTATTTGGAAGAAAAAGGTAGATGATTGAAAAACGGTTTTTTACCTTTTTCTATTAAGTTTAAAGCATACAAACAAATGCACAGCTTAAATAGAGTTAATATGTTAAAACAATAATGACAAAAATAGTGATTTAGAATATAATAAAATACAAAATGAAATTAGCATGATTTATGATAATGGATGAAGAGAAAATGTGCTTAGTATGCATTTAGTTAGGAAGGAAACTCAATGGGGCTTAATTTATCACTGGTCAGCTTTTTTATTTTGGTCATTGCATATTTGGCAGTGATTGAAATATTTACGGTGCTCTTTCGGTTGACGGGATTAAGAGAGGATAAGGCTAGATTTCAGGCCATTTCTTGTATGACAAACAGTGGATTCACTACAAAAGAAAGTGAACTCATTCTTAATTCAACAGCACGGCGACATTTAGCCCGAATTATGATGGTTTTTGGGTATCTTTTTGCGGTGACGAGTGTTTCAATTTTAGTGAATTTGTTTATTCGCTCATCTGGCGATCAATTTAATGGATGGACAATTTTATATTCGCTTGGTTTTCTGGTTATT
Source organism: Acetobacterium tundrae (assembly GCF_008086615.1). Taxonomy (GTDB): domain Bacteria; phylum Bacillota; class Clostridia; order Eubacteriales; family Eubacteriaceae; genus Acetobacterium; species Acetobacterium tundrae. Next base: position 14,825 of record NZ_RXYB01000033.1, on the reverse strand, counting down.
ATTATTGTCATAACCCGGTCAAAATGGATCATCGGAAAATTTGACAGATTGGTCGAGAGACTGGCTAGAAACAAGTCCAAAGGCGCCTTTTACAATAATGTGCGAATTTTAGAAATGCTGCATGATAAATTGATTGCTGAAATATTTATAACATGCATTCCGCCTGAAATTGACAAAAAAACATTATTGGAAATGAATTTTAGACATACGTATAAATTGAATGTACTATTGATTAAACGAGGAAATACGATTATTGATCATGTCATTGCAACAGATCAGATTAAACAGGGAGACCGGATTTTTGTTTATGGACCAAAGGATGAAATCATGAATCTTTTCAAAGACAAAATTTAAAAACTACATAAAATAATTAAAAAAATCATGAAAGTGATTGACAAAGGGGACAGAGTTTGTTATTATAATCAAGCACGTTACAGAAAACAGTTATTTAATTCCTGTTTGTAGCACTGTTATGCGGATGTGGCGGAATTGGCAGACGCGCTAGACTTAGGATCTAGTATCTTACGATGTGGGGGTTCAAGTCCCTTCATCCGCACCAATTAAGCGGAAGTGGCTCAGTGGTAGAGCATCGCCTTGCCAAGGCGAGGGTCGCGAGTTCAAATCTCGTCTTCCGCTCCAAAATTTAATAGATTTGGGAGAACTTAGACATTGTCTAAGTTATTCTTTTTAATCAACTTATGCGCGCCATTAGCTCAATTGGATAGAGTGCCTGGCTTCGAACCAGTAGGTTGAGGGTTCGAGTCCCCCATGGCGCACCACTTATAAACATAATCAGAGCAATCTGGCTAGAATCACCATCAATGATGGTGATTCTTTTTTTTCGGATCGGTGATGAACCAACTAAATAGAGAACCTATTAAGTCAGATATGTTAAAATTTATTGTAAAAACAGAATGAGGAGCACAATGAATATAGAAATTACGATTAATAAATCAATTTTACATGTTTTGGATACGAATGCGAGTATCCCGATATTATCGGATACGTTATTAAATATGACACTGACGGTTAAAGACTATATTGAAAGGCATGTCCAAAGATCAATAAAAGATACTGATATCAAGCGAACCATTTTTAGAGCGGGAAGTCAGTTTAAAGAACGAATCCAGGATTATCGAAAGAATTCTCATGAGTTGGTGCGAGTAAGTAGTGAAATAGCACAACTATTTTTTGATTACATGATTGAAAACATTGAGATCCCTTCAGCCGATCTCGTATTTGTGGATTTTGAAATGAATCATGAGAATTACCTTGGAATATTCAAGTTTAATTATAAACTGGGATATATCCATTATGTGAATACGGATAATGGATTGACTAATGATATCATCGTTCAGCCATGTGTGCTGCCCACTGAAAGTCAGAAATTAGATGAATTTGCACTCATTAATTTGACAACGGATGAAATTTTATTAAAAGAAAAAAAATATCTCATTAACAATGAAAAAGATTTTTATATTTCAACGCAATTACTTTTTTGCGAACCGGCAATATCGGAAAAGGAAGCCTTTGAAATTGTAGAAAAAACCGTGAAGGAAGTTATTGGAAAAGAGTACGGTGGCGATTATGAAAAATTGAATACAGTTAAAACTGTGATCGCAGATGATTACGAAGCAGAGAGTGAAATTAATATTGAAAATATCGCAAAAGTAGTTTTTGATGGTGACGAAACGATTCAGGAAAAATTCAAAGAAAGCTTAGAACAAAAAGGACTGTATGAAAAAAAAGTTCAGATGACTCAAAATATTGAAAAGAAAATTTTTGGAAAACAGAAATTTGTGACAGATACAGGAATTGAAATATGCATTCCAACGGAGCAATTAAAAAGACATGATATTATTGAGTTCAAAAACAACCCGGACGGCACAATTTCTGTTGAAATTAAAAACATCGGATTGTTAAATCATAAATAAAATGAAAAAGCCAATAGATGTGAAGGAGAAAAACAGATATGAATATCAAAAACGAAATTAAATTAATCGAAAAAAATAAGTTTGCTTCATGTATTCCTTTAATAAGCGCAGATAAAAGTGAATTGTTGGCAGACGTGGAAGCGGCAGTAGAAAATGGATGTGATTTTTTAGAATGGCGTCGCGACTATTTTATGAAAGGAGCAATCCTCAAGCCAGAAGAGGAATTTAATATTCTAAATGAGATAAAAAAAAGAATGAAAACCCAGGGACTGATTTACACTTATCGAAGTCATCTTGAAGGCGGCGCTTATGAAACGGCAGATGCCATTCGGGAAGCATCAATAAAAACAGCCATCGAAAGTGATGTGGCAGATTATGTGGATATTGAACTGGAAAGCAATGATCTTTTTTTAGCAAGAATTAGGGATGTCATTAAAAACAATCGGACGCAATGGATTGCATCTCATCATAATTTTAATTGTACGCCAAACAGCCAGGAAATAGAAAAAATATATCTGTCGATGGAAACAAAAAATGCAGATGTGCTTAAATTAGCAGTAATGCCTCATACGTCAGAAGATATCCGTCACTTAATAATAGCTAACCTATTACATAATGAAGGATCAAAATCGCCGATGATCAGCATTGCGATGGGGAGTCTCGGTGGAATCACCAGGATCGCTCCAGAACTTTGTGGCGGTTCAATGACCTATGTGCTGGGAACCGGAAAAACAGCTCCGGGACAGATGAATCTTGTGGAAATAATCGCGCTCAGAGAAAAATTGGGGTTAGCATAGACTTTTGATTAAAACAGAAAATCGCTGTGTCGCTAAACCAAAACCAAAAACTAAAGGTCAATTGGCTGTTTATTGTATTTGCTTCTAGGAAACACAATAAATAATCAACTGACCTTTTAAAATATCGTTTTGCATCAAAGTGCTACTATGAAATTTGATCACTGTTGAGTTTTTTCGGTGCGGCTCTCAGGATGTCAGAAATCTGACCATCCAGGGTTTGTCTTTGAATTTTTCAACCAGCCATCTGGAAAGATAGGCGCATAGGATGCCAATCGCAATACCAGCTAGAACATCGGTGGGATAATGAACAAAAAGGTAAAGTCGAGAATAAGCGACAAGAATCGCAAAAACTAAAAGCCCCCAACGCCAATTGTTCTTACGGGTTATAAAATATGCCCAGGTGTAGGCAAAAACTGAAGAACTATGACCAGAGGGAAATGAAAAATCATTTGGCTTAGGCAAAATAAGGTTAATATCGTAAAACGTAAAGGGCCGCTGACGGGCGACAAGGGGTTTAAGTGTCAGATTCACAAGAAAGACACTCAATAGCAAGGCCGCAAGCATAATCACACCTGTTAACCGAGTCTCCTTTTTTATCATAAGCAAAAAAGAAAGAAAAAAACCAAAGATGCCGTGATCTCCAAAATTTGTGATAAAAACAAAGAAAGGATTGAGACCGTTGAAAACGAGATGGTTATGGATCCAAATTAAGATGTTTAAGTCCATCAGTTTGATTTACCATCATTGTCAATATCCGTTATTTGCCAATCAATCGGTTCAATACCACGGCTGATCAACAGTGCATTGGCGCGCGAAAAAGGACGACTGCCAAAAAAACCACGGTGGGCGGAAAGCGGACTGGGATGAGATGATTCGATGATGGGGTGTTGGGGATTGGTGATCAGCGAACGTTTATTTTGTGCGTCTTTTCCCCAAAGAATAAAAATAACCGGTTCTTCCCGTTGATTTAAAGCTTGAATCATATGGCTTGTAAATATTTCCCAGCCCATATTGCGGTGAGAACCGGCTTGACCGGCACGAACGGTAAGAACGGCATTCAGAAGAAGAACGCCCTGGTCAGCCCATCTTTTCAAACAACCATGGTTGGGGATGGGATAATCCAGATCTGCTGACAATTCTTTGTAGATGTTCAATAGGGAAGGCGGAATCTGAACACCGGGTTTCACTGAAAAAGAAAGACCATGAGCCTGTCCGGAACCATGGTAAGGATCCTGCCCGATAATACATACCTTTGTTTTAGAGTATGAGGTATAGTGAAAGGCATTAAAGATATCTTCCATTGGAGGATAGACTAAACGGCTTCGGTACTCGGTTATTAAAAATTGCCGCAGTTTAGAATAATAATCTTCTTTAAGTTCGTTTTGAATGGGAAGTTCCCAATCGTTATTAATATGAAGTGACATAATTAATTCTCCTGAAAAAGTATTTGCTGTTGTGTTAACATGAAAAAGTCGTTCGTAAATTGTTATGATTAAATTATACACTAAATAAAGAGGGTTTCAATCATGATTTTTGTCATTCACAAGGTGGAGGGATTATGTTATAATGGATAATGTATACAATATTACAAGCGATTATTAGTGCAAAGGGAGAAAAAATGGATAAGGTCGTTGTAAAAGCCAAAGCAAAGGTGAATCTAACGCTTGATGTGACCGGTATACGTGAAGATGGCTATCATGAAATGAAAATGATTAATCATTCCATTAATCTTGAAGATACATTAACCTTTGAGACCAGTCAGGAAGGCATTTCGTTAACCTCGGATAATAATCAGATGCCATTAGATGAAAAAAATCTGGTTATCATAGCATTGAGAAAACTGCAAAAGCGATTAAATGTAAAAAATGGAGTCAAAATACATATAGAAAAAAGAATTCCTTCTCAGGCCGGTTTAGCGGGCGGAAGCAGTGATGCGGCGGCGGCATTGAAAGGGCTAAACATTCTTTGGAACTTGAACCTGTCAACAATAGATCTTTTAGAGATTGGTGCGACAATAGGTGCAGACGTACCCTATTGTCTTATTGGCGGAACAGCATTAGTAGAGGGTATCGGTGAAAAAATAACGCCGTTACCGGCAATGAAAAAATTGTATGTTGTGGTGATAAAACCGAATGTGAATATATCGACGCCCTGGGCATTTAAGAAATTGGATCAAAGAGAGATAAAAAATCATCCAGATGTATCGGCTGTCGTCCAATTGCTCAAAGAAGAAAATTATGCAGAATTAAAGGTTGTGATGGGCAATGTTTTTGAAGAAGTGGCGTTTGAACAGTATCCGGAAATTTGTGAAATAAAAAAAGACTTGCTGAAAAATGGAGCTTTAGCCGCCATTATGACAGGCAGCGGATCGACAGTAGTGGGTTATTTTCAGGAAAAGAAATTGGCTGAGATGGTATGGAAAGTATTTAATCAAAAATACTCAAAGTGCTTTTTTAGTGAAATAAGTGAAAATTGAGGAGAAATGATATGTTAGATGAAAAGAAAGGATTAACCCTTGATATAAGTTCTTGTAAGCCATTACGTGAAATTGTCTTTGAAACAATCCGTTGCGCGATCATTACTGGGGAACTCCAGCCGGGACAACGTTTAATGGAAGTTCGCTTGGCTGAAGAAATGGGAGTGAGTAGAACGCCAGTCAGAGAATCGATTAGAAAGCTTGAACTGGAGGGTTTGGTAAAAATGGTTCCTAGGAGGGGAGCGTATGTTACTCCGATGTCGGTAAATGACCTGAAAGAAATGATGGAAATTCGTAGAGCCTTGGAGGAATTGGCGGCTGAACTTGCAGCTATGAATGCAACAGAAGAAGAAATAGAAAAATTATATGATGCGAATCGTCGATTCGGTGAGTCAGCTTTGGCAAATGACGAAGCGGGCATTATAAAAAATGATATGGACATCCATGATATCATTTATGAAGCATCTGGAAATAAAAAACTTTTGGCAATGATCAATAGCTTAAGAGAACAGATGCAGCGTTTTAGAGCAGAATATGTACATCGAATTGAAGACAAGACGCCCTTAGTGGATCAACATATGGAAATTATTAAAAAAATTGAAAATGGTGAGAGTGCTTTGGCTAAAGCAGCAGTTTCTGAGCATATTCATTCGACCGGGGACGATATGCTGCAAGTACTATATGCTGTAAAAAACGACAAAAATAAAAACGAATGGGCCTTATAATAAGGGCTCATTCGTTGATTTACGGAAAAGCAATGAGGCAGATGCCTGCAAATGCTCATTTCGCACTTGGCGTTTTCACATGGTTGGGCTAAAACAAAAATCTATTTGAGGTCATTGTTTTCAAAAAAGTTTTTGTTTGCAAGTAAAGCAATTACAAGAAGAATACTCCCGCACACAACAAACACATCAGAAAAATTAAAAATGGCAAATTTGATCATTCGAAAATCCAGAAAATCAACAACATAATGCAATCGGATTCGATCAATTAAATTGCCGATTGCCCCTCCAATGATAAAAGAGAGGGAAATATTAATCCAAAAATTCTCTCGGTACTTAGGAATTTTATAAAGAAAAAAAATCAGGATACCAGTAAAAATCAATGTTATTAAAATCAGAAAAAATTGCATGTCGGAAAAAAGACTAAAGGCGGCTCCGGTATTTTCAACATAGGTCAGATGAAAAAAATTGGGTATGATGGGAAAGGTTTTAACAGGTGCTATATGAGTAAGAATCAAATATTTGGAATACTGATCCAGAAAAACAACAAAAAGGATAATGGCTAAATAGATCATGATTTCTCCTAAATTAAGTTTTGTTCACTACAAAATATATGATAATTTGCTCTAAAACACAAGAAAAACTTTAATTCTGGCAACTTTTATTTTTGATTAATCTTAATTTAAGAAACTATTTGAAACTACTTTAAATTTTTTAAGTTAAATGTTAAGATATAAACCGGACTGCAAAAAGTACTGGAGGACAAGATGAAGTTAAAAATTGATAAAGAACTTATAAAGAAATATGGTTATTTTTTAGTGGGAGCATTAATATTACTGCTCATTTATAAAATACTGGATAACTTTGGAATCATTGCAAGTACGTTTATAAAAGGTGGCCACAGAGTTTTTGTTATTTTAGAGCCCGTTCTTTTAGGGGGGGTTTTAGCCTATTTTCTTTTTAGACCGATGCGAAGTATTGAAAAGTTCATTTTTAAAATTTTTCCAAAGAGTCAAAACCAATCGCGAACAGTACGGATGATTTCAATTATAATTATATACATCATTACAATCGTATTGATTGTTCTTTTTTTCTATGCCACGATACCTTCGGTTGCAAGTAGTTTTAAAAGTTTGGTTAATCAAATGCCGGAAAATTTGGCAATCATTGACCATTTTCTGGGGAACAGTCTTCTGCAAGGGGGCGCTACTCAAGATGTTCTGTCTAGCTTAAAATATACCATTGATGGATTTAAGAGTTTTACGCTGCAGGATATCATGAATCAGATTGCCGCTTATCTTGGAACGAATCCCGAATCGCTCAGTGATATTGGCAGTGTCGCATTAGTGTTTGTTAAAGGAACCCTGGAATTCATTGTATCCTTTTTTATTGTTTTTTTTATCGGACTTTATCTGATGTTGGATGCGGAAAGGATTATCGAGCAAGTTGATCGCTTTGCAAAAGCAATTATGAATAAAACACTGTACAATGGAACACATTGGGCAGGCATTATGATTGATGATGTTTTTTATAAATATTTCACAGGCAAAATTCTGATATCCATTTTTGTTGGTTTCCTATATTATTTGGGTTTATTGGTTATTGGCGTTGATTATGCACCACTCTTTGCAGTGATTTTGGGAGTTGCTAATATGATTCCTTATTTTGGCCCGATTATTGGCGGGACAACAAGTGTTTTGATCACACTCATTGATGATCCGATTAAAGCTTTATGGGTTGGTATTTGGGTAATTGTGCTTTTTCAATTGGAAGGAAATGTTATTGCCCCAAATGTTTTGGGAAAAATTGTAAAACTTAATCCATTTTGGATTTTGGTTAGTGTGGTTATCGGAGGAAGCCTTTTTGGAATATTGGGAATGTTCATCGCGATTCCAGTGTTTGCGATCATTAAAGTATTTTTAGAAGAGGCATTGACAAGATGGGAACTTCATAAAGATAAGTTGGCAGTTGAAAATCCGATCGATGATCGTGAAAATTAGATAAATAATAAGTGGGTAACTTAAGTTAATTGAGGAAGGGATATAATATAATGGAGAATGTATTTCAGGTGTTAAAAGAACGTGGATTTATTGAACAATGCACCCATGAAGAGGAAATAAAAAAAATGCTTGGAGAAGAATCCGTTTCTTTTTATATCGGATTTGATCCGACAGCGGATAGTCTTCACATCGGCCATTTCATACAAATCATGGTAATGGCCCATATGCAACAGCATGGACATCGCCCCATTGCCTTGATTGGTGGAGGAACGACGATGATCGGAGATCCTTCAGGACGAACAGACATGCGTCAGGTCATGACGCCCGAGCGTATTAAAGAGAATGGTGAGAAATTTAAAAAAGTGTTTGAAAAGTTCTTAAGTTTCGAAAATGATAAAGCCGTTATGATTAATAATGCGGATTGGTTACTTTCGCTCAACTATATTAATTTTTTAAGAGATATCGGCTCACATTTTTCGGTTAATCGAATGTTGGCGGCAGACTGTTACAAAACGCGTTTGGAAAAGGGACTCACTTTCTTAGAATTCAATTATCAGCTATTGCAAGCCTACGATTTTTATGTTCTTCATAGAGAACAAGGCTGCAAAATGCAGTTTGGCGGAAATGATCAGTGGTCCAACATTATTGCCGGGGTTGAGCTGGTCAGACGAAAGGATGGAGAGCAGGTCTATGGGATGACTTTCTCATTGCTGACAACCAGTGAAGGCATAAAAATGGGGAAAACAGCCAAGGGCGCTTTGTGGCTGGATCCTGAAAAAACATCACCTTATGAATTCTATCAATACTGGCGCAATATTGCGGACGTGGATGTCGAAAAATGCCTGGCATTGCTGACATTCATACCGATGGATGAGGTGCGACGATTGGGTGCATTGGAAGGAGCAAAAATTAATCAGGCGAAAGAAATTTTGGCATTTACGGTGACAGCAATGATTCATGGCGAAGAAGCCGCACATGAAGCCCAAAATGCTGCCCGAAAGCTCTTCGCCGGTGATCAGGGAAATGCGGAAATTCCAAGCATCGAATTGGCAAAAGACGAATTGGCAGAAGGAATGGACATTCTTTCGTTATTGGAAGTTGCCAAACTCATACCGACTCGAAGTGAAGGGCGCCGTCTCATTCAGCAGGGTGGTATCTTTGTTGATGGTGAAAAAGTTTTGGACCCCAAAGCGATTTACACCGCCAGTGATTTTAAAGCGGGAAAACTTATCTTGAAAAAAGGTAAGAAGGCATTCAAACAAATTAATTTAGTATAGAAGGTGACAACACATGATCAGTTCAAAACCTGTTAGAGGAACAAGGGATATTTTACCGGATGAAATGAAAATTCGGGATCGGTTGGAACAAAAGATATTAGAAATATATCACGCCCATGGGTTTAGCCGAATAGAAACACCAATTATGGAAAATTTAGAGTTGTTGCTGGGCAGTGAGGGCGGTGAAAACTTAAAAATGCTTTTTACCATTTTAAAGCGTGGTGAAAAACTGGACTTAACGAAAGATGCAAGTGTATTGGATCTTTGTGATATGGGTTTGCGTTTTGATTTAACATTGCCATTAAGTCGATTTTATTCAAATAACCAGGCAGTGCTCGAAAGCCCTTTTAAAGCAATTCAAATTGGCAATGTTTTTCGCGCAGAACGACCTCAGAAAGGACGATTCCGATCATTCAAACAATGCGACATTGATATTATCGGAGATCCATCGATTAATGCCGAAATCGAGTTAATGGACACGACTGCTAAAGCATTGATAGCCATGGGCTTTAAAGGATTTACGATTAAGGTAAACCATCGGCAGTTATTAGGAGCCGTGATAAGAAAAGCTGGCTTTGCAGCTGAATCCATTGGAACCGTGTGTATCTCTTTGGATAAACTGGACAAAATCGGGACAGATGGCGTCACTCAGGAATTGCTAAAAAAGGGACATGATCGAGAAAAAGTCGAATGTCTCATGTCCTGTGTCGCTAGTATTAATTTAGAGAATCTGAATCAATGGGTGGAAGATCCAGAAGCTATTGAAGAACTAACCCAGGTAATCAATGCAGTGAAAACTCTGTCAAAAGAAGAATTTGAAGTTGTTTTTGATTTTTCTCTTATCCGTGGGATGGGATATTATACCGGCCTGATCTTTGAAGTGAGCTATGGCCCTTATGGCTATTCCATTGCCGGTGGCGGCCGCTATGATAATATGATTGGAAAATACAATAAGGTTTCCGTTCCGGCAGTTGGCTTTTCCATCGGATTTGAACGTATTATTTCGATTCTTTTGGAAGAACAGAAAGACGGCGAAAAAGTGGAAAAAGCAATCGTGATATTCTATGAAACGCAGAATGACAGGTTTCATGAGGTGATTGCTGAAGCGGATGCATGGCGAGACAAAGGTTATCTGGTCAATCTAGTCGCAATGAAGAAAAAATTTGGAAAGCAAATTGCTGCGTGGAATAACGGATCTTATCAAGGGTTCCTGGTTTTTGGCCGGGATAAAGAAATAAAGACATTTTGACCTTGCTGTTAAACAATGCTAATTGAGTGATCAAATCGTAAAACATCTGCATCGGCTGTGTGAACCGGGCGGGTGTTTTTTATTATTTTAAACAAATTGATTTTATATTAAGAAGTAAATAAGAAAATGTGCTATAATGTAATATTAGCAGTCGGAAAAAATATAGATAAAGGAAAAATGAATGTCAAAAAAAATAAATTTAATTGCTACCGTAGCTTTCGGGATTGAAAGCGTGGTTAAAGATGAAATAAAAAAATTAGGCTATGAAGTCACTGAGGTAGAGAATGGGAAAATTCGCTATTCTGGTCCGTTGGAAGCAATTCCCCGATCAAACTTATGGCTAAGATGTGCAGACCGTGTACTTTTAGAAGTAGGCCGTTTCAAAGCCGTAACGTTTGATGAACTTTTTGAGAAAACAAAGGCATTGCCATGGGAAGACTGGATACCAGTTGATGGTGAGTTTCCTGCGGCAAAAATTAGCAGTGTGAAGTCAACTCTCTATAGTAAATCGGATGGACAGCGGATTGTAAAAAAAGCAGTGGTTGAACGATTGAAATCAAAATATCATGTTGATTGGTTCGAAGAAAATCGTGGAAAATATCCTATTCATATTCAGATTCTTAAAGATGAAGTGACTTTGTCGATAGATACTAGTGGTTCGGGACTGAATAAACGTGGGTATCGAGAATATGGAAATGAAGCGCCACTGAAGGAAACTATTTCAGCGGCACTGGTCTATTTATCACATTGGCGACCAGATCGTTATTTTCTTGATCCGCTTTGCGGGTCGGGAACGATTGTAATAGAAGCGGCAATGATTGGAAAAAATATGGCGCCCGGATTGAAACGAGATTTCGTGTCAGAAAACTGGGATTTTATGCCTCAAGAAATGTGGGAACAAGCACGACAGGAAGCAACAGAAGCGATCAATGATAAAGAATTTCTTCTATTAGGGTCAGATGTTGATCCTGATGCGTTGAAACAGGCACGGACCAACGCCGAACTAGCTGGGGTAGCAGACTATATCGCATTCCAAAAATTACCGGTCCAATCGGTCATAACGAAAAAAAAATACGGCGTTATTATTACAAATCCTCCTTATGGAGAACGTATCGGGGAAGAAAAGGAAGTTCAACGTCTTTACCGTGACATGGGTAAGGTATTTAGAAGTCTGGAGGATTGGTCATATTTTATTATCTCGGGATATGAACGGTTTGAAAAATATTTTGGTGAAAAATCGACAAAAAATAGAAAACTTTATAATGGGGATATTAAAACCTATTATTATCAGTATTATGGACCATTGCCGCCTAGAAAACGAAGACCAGTTAATGAAGTTGAGAGTCTGAATCAAGTCAATGAAGAATCAGAAAAAATAGTAAAATAAAGAATGGGTGAAAAGATGAAACGAGAAACAAATAACCGAACAAACGGCAAAACAGATGATAAGCCACGGGGAAAAAAGAATGATCGTGAAACAAAGGGCGGAGAATCAAAATTCTCGACTAAAAGGGATAAGAAACCACGAAAATCTGAAGAACATGGACCTAAAACAGGAAAAAGCAGTCATAAATTTGAGGAACGCGGCACAAAAGATGATAAAAAGCCGCATAAATTCGAGGGACGCGGAGAACAAGATGATAGAAAGCCTCGTAAATTCGAGGGGCGCGGTCCGAAAGAAGACCGAAATTCTCGCCGCTTTGATGATCGTAAATCACAACATAAATTTGATGGATTTAATCGCGAAGAAGAGGGTGTTACCGAAGAAACATTTATCATTGTCGGAAAAAACCCAGTAATGGAAGCCTTCCGATCAGGACAAGAGATTGATAAATTATTGGTTTTAAAGGACAATACGGATCATGTGCTTAAAAAGATCATGGATAATGCAAAAAAACGCAATATCATTATTCATTCAGTTGAAAAAGCCAAGCTTGACTATTTATCAGAAGGGGAGGTGCATCAAGGAGTCGTTGCGCTGATGGCGCCGTTTCCTTATAGCACCATTGATGATATTTTAAATCATGCAAAGAAAAATGGAAGAGATCCACTGATTGTTATTCTTGATCACCTCACCGATCCTCACAATCTGGGTGCAATCATTCGAAGCGCCAATCTTTGCGGTGCTGATGGGATTATTATACCAAACCGTCGTTCAGCATCGTTAACAGCAGTTTCAGTTAAGGCTTCTTCTGGAGCCGTCTCTCATACCCCTATTGTTAAAGTGACCAATCTGAGCCAAGTGATCGAAGATCTTAAGAAAAAAGGCTTTTGGATTATGGCGGCAGACATGGATGGGCAGCCATATTATAAAGCAGACTATAAAGGCTCATTGGCAATTATTATTGGAAATGAAGGTGCCGGCATTAGTGCAAATGTTAAAAAACAATGTGATTTCACCGTTTCAATTCCAATCCATGGCGAAATTGAATCATTCAATGCATCTGCAGCGGCAGCTGTTATTCTATCCGAAGCTGCTAAGCAACGCTTCTAATGAAAACCATATTGATTGTGGATGGCTATAATGTTATCCATGGTTCAGAAGATTTGCAACGTCTTTCAGAAATTCAATTAGAAGAGGCAAGAGTTAAACTGATTGATGCTTTGAATGGGTATAGCGGATTCAAAGGATGGGAAACCATCCTTGTTTTTGATGCCTATCAACAGCAGTCCTTGGAAAAAAGAGAAGAAATGCACGGCAGAATTAAAGTAGTATTTACAGAGAAAAACAAAACGGCAGACGCCTATATAGAAAAATTGGTATATAGTCTGCCGAATGCATATACGATACGGGTCGTCACATCTGATTATACGTTGCAGCGGATGGTGTTGGCAAGTGGAGCAGAACGTGTGCCTTCCAGAGAGCTGATCGAAGACATGGCGATGACACTGAAAAAATTTCATGATGAAAAGAAAAAAAGCATAGAAAAACAGGGCGTGACCTTAAGTGAATTTATGGATGAAGACACCCTTGAAAAGTTTAAAAAGATGCGTATTAAGGAATGATACGAGGAAAAAATGGTAAAAACAAATAATGAAAAATTTGCAGAGCTTGAAATTGTTGAGAGCGCTCAACAAGGGGACAAGGAAGCAGAACAGTTCCTCTTGAAAAAATACCGAAAAAATGTTCTTATTCGATCGAGATCCTATTATTTGGTGGGTGGCGATAATGAAGATCTTATTCAGGAAGGTATGATTGGGCTGCTAAAAGCAATTTGGGATTATCGTTCGGATCGTGACACCCAATTTTCAACTTTTGCCAACCTTTGTATTGAACGCCAAATCCAAACCGCTATCAGTTCAGCGAATCGTAAAAAGCATTTACCGTTGAATGATTCTATTTCGATTTATACTGCGGTTTCAGAAGAAGAACCACTAAATATTATTATCGATCAGTTGGCGGCAGAAAAAACGGTTGAACCGGGCGCAAAATTAATTAAAAAGGAAGAATTTGAACAACTTATCGAAGATGTGAGAAGAGAGTTGTCGGATTTTGAAAAAAAAGTGCTGTCTTATTATATTCAGGGAGCTTCTTATTTTGAAATTTCAGAGGCATTATCCTGCGGAAATAAATCGGTGGACAATGCATTACAACGGATTAAGAAGAAAATAGGCAAGCGTTTGTGAAGAAAAAAAAGAAGAATAGAAAAAAATAGTTGACAAAAGAGAAAAAACAAATTATCATAGAGAAGCTGAATTAATAAGCAAGTGGGAGAATGCCCGAGTGGCTAAAGGGGGCGGACTGTAAATCCGTTGACGGCGTCTACGATGGTTCGAATCCATCTTCTCCCACCATTTTATTATAAGCCCTCATAGCTCAGTAGGTAGAGCACCACCATGGTAAGGTGGGGGTCTCCGGTTCAAATCCGGATGAGGGCTCCATTTTTATATCATTAATTAAATTTGACATAGCAGAAAACGATAAATATTTAATTGTTAAGGAGAAGAACAAATGGCAAAAGCAAAATTTGAAAGAAATAAGCCGCATGTAAATGTTGGAACAATCGGACATGTCGATCATGGCAAGACAACATTAACAGCAGCAATTACATGTGTATTAAACAAACGATTTGGAACAGGGGAAGCGGTAGCATTCGAAAACATCGATAAAGCCCCAGAAGAAAGAGAACGTGGGATCACCATTTCAACAGCCCATGTTGAATATGAAACACCGAATCGCCATTATGCCCATGTTGACTGCCCGGGCCATGCGGATTATGTCAAGAACATGATCACCGGTGCGGCCCAAATGGATGGAGCCATCCTGGTTGTTAGTGCTGCTGATGGTCCCATGCCACAAACTCGTGAACATATTTTATTAAGCCGTCAGGTAGGTGTACCCTACATCCTTGTTTTCTTAAACAAAGTAG
>NZ_RXYB01000032.1 GCF_008086615.1 Acetobacterium tundrae | reverse complement strand
ATTGGCATAAGTAGAGAACCGAAATCTATGATTTCGTGTGAATCACTTAGTTATGTCTATCGTATCAAGAGTAAGCAGCTTCAAAATTTATTCAAGCTTTTTTTTCGCCGAAGTGATGGAATTGGCAGACGTGACGGACTCAAAATCCGTTGTGAGCGATCACGTGCGGGTTCGAGTCCCGCCTTCGGCACCACTAAGCTCCCTTAGCTCAGTTGGCTAGAGCACCTGACTCTTAATCAGGGTGCCCAGGGTTCGAATCCCTGAGGGAGCACCATAAAGAACATATTAAACCGCTATTTATAGCGGCTTTTTTTATTGGATACTCACTTTGATTTTAGTATTCAGTGTTTATCTGTGGTGGTTTGAAGACTGCACCCAGAAATACACCTGATGTTTTAAATAAGTTAAGTTATTCAACAAAATCTCAAATATAATTAAAACCTGAATTCCTTAAAAAATAGTACTGCACCAGAAAAAAACGCATAAGTTATGAGCTTATGCGTTTTTTTTTGGTGCGGTACTATTCATCGGATGTTGTTCAAAGTTGAGATAGTTAAGTAATGTAATTACATAATTTAGCTAGAAAGGTATGAGCAAACAGAATAATAGAATATTATTATATTAAATTTTTCTAAAGTTCCCGTACATCTTGTCGATTGACTTTATGAAAACAAAATTAGAACTTATAAGTTGAATGAGATCATTTAGTGACGATGCTGTAAATTGTGATAATGCCATATCTTTAATTTAATTTATTGAGTTGACCTCCTATTGCCTTTAATTTAAGGAATCTGAATATATCAGAAAATAGGAGGTCTTGTCTTTTTGTCAGAAAATGCAGTAATCTCTATTATACCAAGGTTTAAATAAAAAACGTAGGGTCTATTTGGCACACGTTTATACTGGAAGGTGAATATATGACTAAAATATTAATTGTAGATGATTCTGCATTTGCCAGGATACAACTCAGGAAATTGCTGGAAAGCAACGGATTTGATGTGATTGATGAAGCAAAAAATGGTCGCATCGCACTAAGAAAAATCAGGGTCCTGAGGCCGGATCTCGTTACAATGGATATTTCAATGCCAGAAATGGATGGACTTGAGTGCATGAAGGAGATCAAAAAAATGGATTATTTACCGACAGTAATCATGATTTCAGCAATAGGAGAGGAAGAATATGTGCAGCAGGCTATTTTAAATGGCGCAAAAGATTTTCTTGTTAAACCATACAAAAAAAAAGAATTAATAAAAAACTTAAATAGGTATAGAGATTAAAGAATGAAGGGAGGTGATTTAAAGATCTAGATTAGCTGGCGAAGAGATTTTGAGCTATGCCAAAGCAATGAAACGGAGCTCAGTACTATGGCGGAAATTCATAAGCTGCTTTTGGAAAAAGGTATTAGATGCAGCTTAGAAGAAATTCGCCAAAGGGACATACTGTTACATTATGATAGCCATATGGAAAATGAGGTCAACAAATGATGGCTTAAACATGCAAGAAATTATTTATAATTCAGAATATAAAAAGAGTAGATCACAAATTAAAAATTAATGACTTTAGGAGGTCAGAATTATTATGGAAAAAAAGTTGGCAATGCCATCAAGTGACAAATGGGAAAAAGTATCATATGAATCAGTTTCAACATCAGAAGAAATGGAAAGAAAAAGAGAATTTGCTAGAAAACAGGCGAAGGACAAGGTAAGAGCTAGAACACTAGCGAAACAACAACAATTGGCCGAGCGGATTGCAGTTGCAACAGAGCAAATGGCTTCGGGTATAGAAGAAGCGAGTAGTGCTGCCGAAGAATTGGCGGCAACCATGCAACAGATTTCCAGTGGAGCAAGCGAAGCTGCTTCTGCGGCAGAAGAGTCCAGAGCAGCCATCAATCAGGTTGACAAAGCATCCCTAATAGCGGATAAGAGTGCGAAGGAATCACTTGAAAAAGCTGAAATGGCCAAAGATCTCATTGAAAATACATCAATTGATATTGAACTTATGATTAAAGGGATCAAAGAATCCGCTGAGACCAATAGCGAATCCGTAAAATTGATTGGTGAGCTGGAAAGACAGTCGAATGAAGTCGGTGAAATTGTCCAGGCTGTTGTTAGAATTGCAGATCAAACGAATCTCCTGGCATTAAATGCGGCGATAGAAGCTGCAAGAGCGGGTGAGCACGGGAAAGGTTTTGCAGTAGTAGCGGATGAAGTCAGAAATCTTGCTGAAACTTCTGAAAAGTCAGCAACAAATATCAGGGCTCTGGTAAATGAGATTCAAAATAATGTTAAAGTTGTGGTCGTTGATATTGAAAATGCCGGTAAAGTTGCAAATGATGAGGTTGAAAAAGCAGTGAAAACGACTAAAGACCTCATCAAAATTAATGAAGAGGTTATTATTGTTATGAAAGGTATCGCAGAAATATCTCAGAATGCAACAGATGCCAACAAGGGCGCCATGGAATTTTTAGCGATTTCAGAAACCATTGCAGCAGCTTCAGAACAGCAAAGTAGTGCATCTGAAGAAGTTGAGAAAGCCATTCAAATGCAGAATAAAGCCTTTAATGAGTTAAACGCCGGTGCATCAGACTTGTCTCAAATGGCAGAAGACCTTAAGAGTTCGACCGAGGCGCAAAAATCCTCTGAATCTCTTGCAGCGGCTTCCGAAGAACTTTCAGCCAATGTTGAAGAAGGGAATGCAACGGCAGGAGAAATATTAAAAGCGATGCAGCAAATATCCTCGGGAGCTCTTTTACAAGCAGAGAGTGCGGAAAAAGGTTCATTATTTGCCGAAAAACTGTCTGTGGCATCAACACAAATGAACGAAAGAGCTGATTTTTCGGCAGATAAAGTTACAAAACTTCAACAGCTTTTGCAAGACAATAAAATGTCAATGGATAGCATGATTTCAGGAATATCAAATTCTGCTAAGATCTCAATGGGTGCAGCTAAAAATATAAAAAGTCTAGAAGAAACCACCTTAAGGATTGACAAAATTGTGGACGCAATCGTTAATGTTACGATCCAGACGAATATGTTGGCTATTAACGGTTCCATTGAAGCCGCAAGAGCAGGGGAGTTTGGAAGAGGTTTCTCGGTAGTTGCCGGTGACATCAGAGCTCTTGCCAACGAATCAGCAGAAAATGCCGATAAAATAAAAGATCTGGTCAGAGCCATCCAGAATCAGATTCAAAGAGTCTCGGTAGATACTGATGCTTCGAGTAAATCTTCTTTTGCAGAGGTGGAAAATTCTAAGAAGACGGCACATAATATTAACATTATCGAAGAAAATATGTTAATAATACTGACTGGTGCCAATAATATTCAAAAGGGTGCTGAAGAATCTCAAGTAGCACTTGAGCAGGCAACAAAAGGTATTGATCAAATCGCAACAGCAGCTCAGGAAGCCAGTAGCGCAGCTGAACAAGCTTCAACGGCAGCAAGTCAGCAATCAAAAGGGATGCAGGAATTGGCCGAAGCCATTGAAGAGATATCAGGACTCGCAGATGAATTGCAGAATATGTAGGAATGGAGGCGATCGCGATGAGTACTAGTTTGAACAATACTGGCGTTACCGAACGTCAGTTAGTTACTTTCCGGCTAGGTGAGGATGAATTTGGTACTGATATTATGGATGTCAAGGAAATCATCAGGGTACCTGTTATTACCAAAGTACCCAATGCACCAGACTATGTGGAAGGTGCCTGTAATCTGAGGGGTGATATTCTCCCAATAATCGATGGAAGAACGAAGTTTAATCTGGAAAGAAAAGAAAAAGATGAAAACAGTCGGGTTCTTGTTATTGACGTTGAAGGTAAGGCGACCGGAATCATTGTCGATAAGGTATCCGAGGTTATGAGAGTATCTACTGCTGATATAGAAGAAGCACCACAGATTGTTAAAAATGTTGATTCTGACTTTTTAGATGGCGTGGTGAAGTTGGACAATGGACAAAGGCTGGTTATGCTTTTGGATGTCGTTAAGGCACTTATTGTAAACAATACCGAAAAAGAACTGAAAACCGGTCACGCTGAAAGAATGAAAAACAATGGAGCATCGGTCAGTGGATCCGAAGACGCGTCCATCGATGAGGAGCAGTTGGTTACATTTTTGCTTGATCAAGAGGAATATGCCATTGAAATTATGATGGTTAAAGAAATCATCCGGGTACCACAAATAGTAAAGGTTCCAAATTGTGAAGCCTATATTGAGGGCGTCCTTTCCCTGCGAGACAACTTACTGCCAATTATTAATTTAAGGACATATTTTGGAATGGTGCATACTGAAATCAATGATCGTAATCGGATACTTGTGGTAGATATGGGCAGTTTCGCTGCTGGAATTATGGTAGATAAAGTTTCAGAAGTTTTGAGAATACCTAAAAATAGTATTCAACCTCCTATGAAATTCTTGACACAGAGTGAAGAACAGCTAAAAGGCATTGCAAAGCTGAACAACGGTAATCGAATGATTTTCATACTTGAACCGTCAAAACTCATTTCTGCAGATGCAATAGATGGGATCATCGGGAATGATGCCACCCATGAGCAGAATGCTGATGGTCAGAATAGCGAAAGACAGATACTTGAAGAAGAGCAGTTGGTTACGTTCAAAATAGATCAGGAAGAGTATGGCATTAAGATCGACAATGTCCAGGAAATCAATCGAATGACTGCAGTGACTAAAATACCAAATGCTCCTTGCTACATAGAGGGGATTGTCAATTTACGTGGCAATATCATACCGGCATTGGACCTTAGAAGGCTATTTAAGCTTTCCGAAAAACAGCTAAGCGATGCGACACGGATTATTATTGCTGATTTCAACGGCAAAAGAACAGGAATTATAGTAGATTCTGTCTCGGAAGTTCTCAGATTTGAAAAAAAATTGATCGAGACACCAACTGAAATATTAAGCAGTGGGGTAGACAACGATTATATTGAAGGTGTTGGTAAACTTGATGGTGGAAAAAGAATGATTTTGATTCTGAATATTGGCAAAGTGCTGAGCTTCAGTTAAGCGGATGTTGTCTTGAAGCCTTGAAACAATCGAGACGTCAGAATGTTTTTGGATTTGTTATTATGGGAGGTGACGGTAGTGATTGGCAGGATAAAGATATTGATCGTAGATGACTCAGCCCTGATGAGACGAGCACTGAAAGAGATTATTATGACTGATCCAAGTCTTGATGTGGTTGGAACAGCAAGGGATGGAAGCGATGCAATTGAAAAGGTACGAGAGTTAAAACCAGATGTTGTAACAATGGATATTAATATGCCGGTTATGGATGGCTTGACCTCCATGCAGTATATACTGAGCGATTATCCTGAAATAGCAGTGCTGATGGTGAGTTCCCTGACAGATGAAGGTGCATTGGCTACTTTTGAAGCTTTAGAACTCGGTGCTTTTGATTACGTGGCAAAGCCATCTGGGACTGTATCGACCGATATTCATCTAGTCGGTAGGGAAATTATCAAAAAAGTAAAATTGGCTTACAAAAGTGTCAATGGAAAAAGTATCAGAGATCGAGTCGAAAGGTGTAGCAGGCTAATAGTTCAAAAAAAAGTGGAGTTCGTAAAGCCATCAGACTTGACCAAAAACAAAAAATGTACAAAGGTAGTGGTTATTGGTATTTCCACGGGTGGTCCGGGAACCCTGATGGAGGTCATGCCAATGCTGCCAGAGGATCTTAGAGCTGCAGTTATTATCATCCAACATATGCCCCCTGCTTTCACAGCTTCATTTGCCAAAAGACTGGATGGGGCATGTCGTATTCCAATCAAGGAAGCCGAGCCCGGTGATGTCATCCAAAATGGCAAAGGCTATCTTGGCCCTGGGGGATATCAATTGGTGGTTAGGGGAGAAGGTGGTATGCTGAGACTTCCCAGTACGCCAAAAACTGTTTTTATGCCATGTGTCAATGTAACGATGGAGTCTGTACTTGAGGCTTTTGGCGGAGAAAATGTCATCGGCGTTTTAATGACCGGCATGGGAGATGATGGCGCAGATGCGATGGTGAAGATAAGAAAAGCTGGAGGTATTACTATTGCCGAAGACGAGTCCACAGCCGTGGTTTTTGGTATGCCAAAGGAAGCAATTGAAAGAGGGGGTGCCGAAATTGTGGCACCTTCATATAAGATAGCAGATGCAATCATTAAAGCAGTCAGAAGGATTAGTTAAACAAATAATTTCATTAAAGAGTGATTTTGAATGAGTGGAGGTACTGATGAAATACCGGTATAAGATATTGATCGTAGACAATGAAGAAAATGAAGAAATGGTGAATCTGCTTAAAAAAGGTCTTGAGCAGGAAGGGTATGACGTTGATATGAGTCTTTCTGCCACAGAAGCCTTAGAAAAGGTTAAAAGTGATAAGTATCATATTGTCTTAACAGCGATTGCGATGCCACAGATGGATGGGCTTGAGCTTCTAAGAGAAATAAAAAAATATGATCCGTTGGCACAGGTAATCATGATGACAGAGTTCTCAACAATGAGTAGAATACTAAGCGCTTTGGAATATGGAGCCAGCGATTATATCATTAAACCTTTTAAAAGTACCGAGTATGTGCTGGATAT
This sequence comes from Acetobacterium tundrae, assembly GCF_008086615.1. Lineage (GTDB taxonomy): Bacteria > Bacillota > Clostridia > Eubacteriales > Eubacteriaceae > Acetobacterium > Acetobacterium tundrae. The sequence goes on along the minus strand of NZ_RXYB01000032.1, from coordinate 14,087 downwards.
AATCCAATATGCGGTAAAAAAGCTGGAAAGATGGCGAGATGCTTTTATTGATATAGTTCAATAGGAAACCAGTGAAATTGGCAATATTAGAAAAATTTAGGTGGTGGTATTAAATGGATTCAATGATTCAGTTATATTTAGAAGAAACAGATGATATGCTTCAAAAGGCAGAAGAATGCATGATTAGACTTGAAGTGGAATATTGTGGGGATGACATCAATGAGTTGTTCAGAATTGCCCATACCGTAAAAGGGTCTTCCCATATGGTAGGTTATGTGGATATTGGAAACCTCATGCATAAAATTGAAGATATGCTCGACTGTGCAAGAAATGGCTCAATCCCATTTGACCAGAGTATCGTATCGCTTTGTTTTGAAGGCTTGGATATTACAAAGAAGATGCTATTATACAAAAAAGAGCGAAGCTCTGATGAAATGATGGAGAGCATTGCCAATGACGCACAACGAATCATTGAAACGATTGAGGTTTTCATACGCGTTAATAAGAAGGAAGCGGCCGTGACTGTTACGCATCAAACTGAACCAGGGATTATTTCTTCCTACCTAGGCAAGCCGTCTAATGGAAAGAATACCTATTATATTACATTCTTTTTTGAAGAAGAGATTCCCATGATAGCCCCAGTATTATTGATGACGTTAAATTGTGTTGAAGAAATAGGAACCCTTATATTTTCCAGTGTCGGTGACAATTACTTTTCTGGAAACTCAAGCAAACAGGAGTTAAAGACTTATGAGATCATAATATCCACTGATACTGATATAATGGAATTGTATACCTATTTTGCGTTGAACTATGTAGAAAAAATAAACATCGTGGATTTAAGCAGAAGTAAGCTGACACCAAATGACCATAGCTTTTTACATAGTAACTGTAAATCGTATGTTTGCGTCCTCAAGGCATTAATGGAGCTGCATAGAATAGATTTCAGTCAGGAAGTTAATATGAGCAGTGAAGAACTTGACGCAATGAAATTTTCAAGCGAGGCAATAAAGGCATTGAGTGCACTGGCCCCCCCAGGGGTAGATAATTTTTTTAACGATTTCACAAAACTTAATAACCAAATTATTAAGTTTTGTGAGGGACGGGCTGATACAGATAAAAATATTTGCTCAGATTTCCCAAAACAAGTGGTGAAACTCATCGACAGATTCTTCCAATATACAAAAGGTAAACAAATAATCAGTGTTTTTATAGCTGAAAAGGATAGCTTTATCGCCAGGCTTCGCAATTTTCTTGGAAAGATGAACAAGACTTTGACGTTTATATTCCTTATTGATGTGAGCGAACTTACCATATTGGATGAAAATGAGGTTAAGGATTTGATAGAAATCAAAAACCAAATGGAATCCAAGGGCATTGAAATAGGGATCGTCGCTGAAGGTCCGATGGTTAGAAAAATTGTAAATATTTTTGATTCGATCAAATATGTCGAAAATTTTGATGTATCAAAATCAGCGATTGATGCAATCTTAAGGAGTTTTAAATCGGAGGACTCTTTCCAAAGAATCAGTAAAAAAATAAAGGATGTGCAGTATGGATAGTGGTAAGCATCTATTTGACGAACAAGAAATGAAGTCACTCATCAATGACCTATTGACGGCAACCGAAAGATATCATCAGGAAAAACTCGTGCAAAAAATCGGTTGTATAAAAGATGAACGCACGGCTGAGTCCGTTGCGGAACTCTTTTACTCAGATGATGGATATATCCGTAATATTGCCATTGAATTACTGATTTTACTTGATAAAAAGGCGCTGCCGGTTTTGAAAGAAAAACTTTCGGATAAGGATCGAAATATCCGTAAATATGCTTTAGATGCATTAAAACTTATTAAAGGAACAGAAAGCTGCGAAATTGCTTTAGGAGCACTCGATGATCTGGACGAGAATGTTGTCGCAGCAGCTTTAGAAGTAATCGCAGAACATAAATTTATGGAAGCACAAGACAGACTTTGGGAAATGTTTGAAAAAACAAAGAGTGTCTGGATTATTAACGCACTACTAAACACATTTGCAAGTCTTGAAGTGAAAAACTGCCCGGGTGTTATCGAGAAAAAAATTATATTTCTGGATGCAACACAAATCGAAAAAAATATATTGATGAATACCTATGTCAGAACTCTTGGGAGTATCGGTTCCCATGGTGATATTGATGCGATAATATACTATTCAAAAGATTTTATAATCGATGATTCAAATCTTATTTTCGGTCTCAGCAATCAAATTGTTAAAAGTGACGTTGCCAGTCTCTCGGTGGAGACCATCGAAAAACTGGTGACGATTTTTAAAGAGCACTGGGATTATAAAGATTCAAGCCAAATACTCATTTCCATGTCAGCTATGGTTAAACTCAATATGGTTTTTTTTCTTGATGATATTGAAGAAACAGTTAAGTTTTACAAAGGAGAGGAATTTTTCATTGAAAGCATTTATGATCTCATCCTGAAACTTGATGAGATCCCACCCAACACCGCCAATAAAATGCTGAAATCCCAAGAGTCAGAACTGGTTGAACTGTTTTTAAAGCTAATCTATACAAAACGAATCGATGGCTGTAACCGAATTGTAGAGGGATTGTGCGATTCGGACAACACGGATATATCGAGGTGGGCAATTCGCATTATTACCGATATTGATTCTTACAAAAATACGGTCCTGCTTAAAAGATTGTCCGACAACCATGATGAAGCAGGCATGACATCCCTTGAAAACACAGCGGCCACCGAGAGCCAATCCATTGAAGCATTGGAAGGCTTATTCAAAAAGGATCCAGCAGGCGGATGGCATTACATAAACTTAAGAATTGATTCCATGAGTGAAAGCGTCAGAGCAAGGTTGATCGATATTATTCCATGGGTTGGAGATGATGATTTTTACAACTTTATGACCACAATGATTAACGATCCATCACAATTGGTTAGAAAAAAGACGATAAAAGCTTTAAGCAGTAAAATTAATGGCAGAAGTCTGGCCATTCTGAAAAAACTGTATCAGGATGAAAGCGATCCTGTAAATAGACGGGAAATCATTGCTAACTTATACAAATTTAATAATGATTATATCTTGGATACGATCAATGATGCAGCCGCTAGCACTGATATCCTCATAAGGTTAGCTGTAATTAAAACACTAAGTATACTAAGCTCACTAAGTATCAGTGACAGCAGTAAAGCTGTGGATGTGCTGCACCACTTACTGAATGACCCGGTTGATGAGGTGGCAGAAGCCGCTAAAGAAGCGTTGGGAAAGGAGTGGTGTTGCAATGATATTATCAGATGACCTATATGACAAGTATATTAAATTGATTTACAAAAGAACCGGGCTATATTATGAATACAACAAAAAGTATTATGTGGAAAAAAGGATTATCCAGCACGCCGAACTGCTCCAAATGGATTCATTAAACGAGTACTTTATGATGCTGAAATTCGAAAGTGACACGTCTGAGTTTTATCAATTAATCAATGACCTTACGGTTAACGAAACTTACTTTTTTCGGGACTTCCCGCAACTGCGTAATTTTGCAGAGGATGTATTGCCTAGGGTTGCCAAAAGTAAAAATGACAGAAAAAAGATAAAAATATGGTGCGCCGCCTGTTCGACAGGAGAAGAACCTTATACATTATCAATTATTCTTCAAGAAATGCTTGAAGGACCTGAAAAATGGGATATTCAAATCCTTGCCTCTGACATTAATGCGGAAGTATTGCAAAGTGCTAAGGTAGGACTCTATGATAGCAGAGCCATAAAGGATGTCCCGTTGGAATATCTGACAAAATATTTTACGAAACGTCATGACAAGTATCTCATTAATCTTAATATCAGAAAATCTGTATCGTTTATGCGGATTAATTTGATGGATGAAAAAGAGCGGAGCAGTATTAATGGATGTGACTTCGTATTCTGTCGAAATTGTTTGATTTATTTTGATGATGTGTCAAGAAAAAGTGTTGTCACAAGCTTTTATGAATCCTTAAATGTAGAGGGATTTCTTTTTCTGGGCCACTCAGAATCTGTAGGGAGAATTTCGTCTGCTTACAAGGTTAATAAAATAGGCGATACCATCGTATATTCCCGGCCAAAAGAATGAGAGGAGAAGATATGAGAGTTCAGAATAACACTAAAAAGATACTGGTGGTGGACGACTCCGAGATGGTCAGAAACTTCCACAGTTATATTATTAAAATGTTTGGTTATCAGGTGGAAACAGCCGAAAATGGTGCAGTGGCACTGGAAAAGTTACTCGGAGAAGAGTACCAACTGATCGTAACAGATATCAACATGCCAATCATGGATGGCTATGAAATGATAAAGAATATTCATGATCAGAGAATAGCGATACCAATTATCATTATCTCGACTGAAGATGAGCACAAGCCAGGTATAACTGGAGTAAATCCAGGTGATGATATTTATTTAGTAAAACCGACCAATCCTGAAAAATTAGTCAGTACTATAAAAATGCTTCTTTAGGATGATGGAGTGAGTATGATGGATAAGAAAAATTATGAAGAAGATATGAGTATTGTAAAAATGTTCATAGATGAATGGACGTCAAGTTTCAATAGTCTTGAGAAAGAAATACTGAAACTTGAACTTTACACCAAGGATATGGAGTTACCTGATAATCTTTTAGCTGACATCCACTGTATAAAGGGTGGGTCATCGTTTATCGGACTATCGTCGATAACAAGATTATGCTACGAAATAGAAATAATCTTTAAAGCATTAGAAAATGATGAAATCACTGTTAAAACAGAATTAATTGACAGTCTCCTGTTTTTTCTAGACTTTTTTAAGGCGTATCTTGTAAGATTGAATAAAATAATTAGTGAAAAATGTTTTACCGATGAAGATGATGAACGATATCTGGAGACTCAATATGAAGACCAGAAAAACCAGGAAGAACAGGTGTATAATAGCTTGAAACTGGCATTTAAAAAGTGTCAAGTGAAGGAGCCCGAAGAAAATAAGATTCAAGAACAAGGATCTGATAATGTGAATCTGGATATGCTACAATCAGAGGAATTTAAGTACGGACTGGCAGAAGGGATGCAGGAGCAGTTTCAACTTGAAAATTTAGAGCATATCGAAAAAATCGAGAACGACTTATTAATGCGTTTGGATAGCAATAGTGCTGACAGAGAAGCGATTAATGAAATATTCCGAGCTGTGCACAGTGTTAAAGGTGGAGCAGGAATATATCTTGCCGTTCTAAATCCGCAGAGTACTCTTTATATAGGATTAAAGCAATTTTTAGAAATTGTACATGCCTACGAAAGTCTGTTAGCTTTGATACGAGATAAGGAATGCAAGTTTGAAAATAACCTTGTTGATTTAAGCTTTTTTGTGATGGATTATTTAAAATCTTTTATCAGTGCCATTGACTCGGAAAAGTTTGAGAAGCTAGGGGATCAGGAGATTCTTGATAAGATTAAACAGCAGCTGTCGGATCTTCAGTCTTTGAACAGTACAGCAGAAAATGCCAGAGTTATAACGCCACAGGAGGCCCCTAAAGTTAAAGCTGAAGATGTTAAATCAAAAAATAACGTTAGCCAGAGTATCAGAGTTAATCAGGATAAGCTTGATAAAATGATGAATATGATTTCAGAGCTTTTAATCGCGAAAAACTCATTTATGCACATATCGTCAAAGCTGAATACGGACTATGATTTACCTGAAATATCAAAAGAAGTCAAGGAAGTTGGAGCATATGTCAATCGAATTTCCGATGGGCTTCAGAATTCAATTATGTCAATTAGAATGGTAGAAGTGAAAACAGTTTTCCAAAAAATGCCAAGAGTGATCAGGGATATTGCCCAGAGTACCGGCAAAAAAATGGAACTCATCCTCCAGGGTGAAAATACTGAAATTGATAAAACTATTATTGAGCAAATCAGTGATCCTTTGGTACATTTGATAAGAAATTCTGCGGATCATGGCATTGAGTCTTTTGAGGATCGGTTATTAAAGGGCAAGCCTGAGACGGGGAGGATTGTCCTCAGAGCTTATAATAAAAACAAACAGGTTTATATTGAAATAGAAGATGATGGAAAGGGAATTGACCCAGGAGGAGTGAAAATAAAAGCAATAGAAAAAGGTATTGTATCACAAAATGAAGCTGATAAAATGAGCCAAAATCAATTGATAAACCTTATTTTCTTGCCCGGCTTTAGTCTGGCAAAAAAGATTACAGAGGTATCAGGGCGAGGCGTTGGTATGGATATCGTTAAAAGTAATATAACCAAAATCAATGGAAAAGTTACCATTGAAAGCGAAGTGGACAAGGGTACAAAAATGACTATTCAATTACCTCTTTCACTGGCAGTTTCACGTGGGTTGATTGTGGAAGTAGATCACGAAACGTATATTTTTCCGCTGGATAATATTGTTGAAACAGTAAAAATAAATAGAAACAGCATTCATGAATTTAATGGAAAGTTCTTTACTTATTTAAGAGGAGAAGCAATCGGAATTGAGTGGTTATCTAAGATTTTTTCAACAGGGAAGAGAGATAATAAAAAAGAAGAAATGAACGCTGTGATAGTCTCTAATGGTTTTGAAAATTATGCAATTGTAGTTGATAAGCTTAGGAATGAACAGGAGTTTGTTGTCAAGACATTAGAAGGCCACCTGGCCGCTATTCCAGGAATAAGCGGTTCTACGCTTCTTGGAAATGGGCAAGTCGTGTTGATTGTTAATCCTGTTGATTTATTAAAACTTGCGGAGGAATAATGATTTTAGCGAAACCGATAGTCAGATTGCGATTGTTTGAAAATTGTTTGGATTCAGAAATGTATTTTGAGTAGACTATAACAGACAAACCACCCATATAATTAAAAAAGATCAAATAAAATGATTAAATTTATCACTGTTCATATTATTAAAAAGATGATAGTATATTAATATCAAAAGCAATGAAGAGGATTAGTAGCTGGATAGCGGATTTCAGAAAGTCGTCGGTTGATGTGAGACGATAGAAGCGAAACAATGAACTCACCTTGGAGCTGCTGGCTGAATGGATATTAGTTTAATGGAAAGTAATATTTGTGTAGGTTATGCCGGAAGTCCACCGTAATAAGGACCGGATATAAAGAAGTTTTTCCGAGTATCTATTGAGAGCATGTTTAACATGAAGTAGAGTGGTATCGCGTAAGTAATCATTGAACTTTCGTCTCTACGACTGGTTTTAACTAGTCGTAGAGATTTTTTTACGCAAAAAAACGATTAAGGAGGAGCATTAATTATGATGAATTACAAAAAATACAAAAGACCCTATTTTTTACCCCCAACCCGTTCCTGTGATTGGATGAAGAAAGACTATATTGAGAAAGCACCAATTTGGTGTAGTGTTGATCTGCGTGATGGCAATCAGGCTTTAATTGAACCAATGAGTTTAGCTGAAAAACTTGAATTCTTCAAGCTGCTTGTGGATATTGGCTTTAAGGAAATTGAAGTAGGCTTTCCGGCTGCATCTGAGACAGAATATAATTTTATGCGGGCATTAATAGAAAAAAATATGATTCCAGATGATGTTACCGTTCAGGTCCTGACACAGGCAAGGGAACATATCATAAGGAAAACCTTTGAGGCCGTTGAAGGGACAAAGAATGCAATTATTCATTTGTATAATTCAACCTCTGTGGCACAGAGGGAACAGGTATTTAAAAAAAGCAAGGAAGAGATAAAGAAGATTGCGGTTGATGGTGCGTTACTGCTTAAGACTCTTGCTAACCAGACTGAAGGTAATTTTTCCTTCGAATACAGTCCCGAAAGTTTCCCGGGAACAGAGGTAGAATACGGACTAGAAGTATGCAATGCTGTTCTTGATGTTTGGGAGCCTGTATCCGAAAATAAAGTGATTATTAACATCCCTGCCACTGTAGAAAATGCTATGCCTCATATTTTTGCCTCGCAAATTGAATATATTCATAAAAACATTAACTATCGTGATGCCGTTTCACTATGCATTCATCCGCATAATGATCGCGGATGCGGTGTTGCAGCAGCGGAGCTGGGTGTTCTTGCCGGCGCTGATAGGGTTGAAGGGACTTTGTTTGGAAATGGTGAAAGAACCGGAAATGTCGATATAATCACATTGGCAATGAATCTGTTTTCTTATGGGATTGATTCTGAGTTGGATTTCAGCAATATGCCGGTCATCAGTTCAACGTATGAAAAATTGACAGGAATGCATGTCTCTCAACGTCAACCCTATGCAGGTGAGCTTGTATTTACTGCTTTTTCTGGATCACATCAAGATGCGATTGCCAAAGGCATGCACTGGCATGAAGAGAAAAGATCAGAACATTGGTCTGTTCCATATTTGCCGATTGATCCTAAAGATGTCGGTAGAACATATGACTCTGATGTCATACGAATTAACAGTCAGTCGGGTAAGGGGGGAATAAGCTATATTTTGAAACAAAATTATGGCTTCATCCTTCCAGATAGGATGAAAGAAGAGGTCGGATATACCGTAAAGGATGTTTCTGATAAGGAACATAAGGAGCTTTCACCAGAGTGGGTCTATCAGATTTTTGAAAACAAATATATTTATAATTCAGATATATTTGTTATTCCAGAGTGCCATTTTAAACAAACAGAAGGGATTGTTGCAGATGTCATGATCAGTCGTGGAGATAATAAACATAATGTAATAGGAACGGGCAATGGTAGGCTCGACGCGGTAAGTAATGCCATAAAACAGTATTTTAATATCAGTTACGAATTAGCTGTATATGAAGAGCATGCATTATCCAGAGGTTCATCCTCCAAAGCGGCTGCTTACGTCGGTATTTGTTGCAATGGAAAAATGTATTGGGGTGTCGGTATTGATGAGGATATCATTGAGGGATCGATTCAGGCATTGACGGTTGCAGTAAACCAGTTACTTTCTAAAACCGGGAAAAATCCATATCGAGATGAACGATTGAATAAAATCATGAATTATATCCAATTAAATTACATAACCGTGACGTTGGATGAACTGGCAGAACAGTTTAGCTTATCAAAACCATATCTCTCTAAATATATCAAGGATAAATCGGGAAATACTTTTGGAGAAATTGTTAAGAAAGTCAAGATGAAAAAAGCACGCACCCTTTTAAAAAGTGAGAACATGACGGTTGAAGTCATTGCCGAAAAAGCCGGCTATCAGAATGTGGAGCATTTTAATCGACAATTTAAGAAAATATATGGAATGACACCGGTAGAATTTAGAAAAAAGTAGACATATAATATATCTGGAGGACTCTTCAATAATATAGTGATTAAACGTTTTGAACGTTGATGCCCGAGAAAGCTACATAGGGAAATTTCGAAATAGATTCTTTTAGAGTCTATTTTTTTTACACATAATCCCGATTTGTGTCAATTATTTGAGTTTTTTTTATCACCGATTGATGATATTTTTGACACATTCAAAAAAGGATGCTATAATCGTCGAATAAAACGAAGTTAAACATAATCAAACGATGCTATAACAAATTAAAAATGATTATAATATTCTTAGATTATGATACAAAAGCGATGAGTTAACTAAGATAGGCGGGTGATTTAATGGAAGGTAGCTGGCAATTAAAAAATCCCTATAATTTTTTAACTGAAATGGGATTTGATCTTCCTGATAAAAATCAGTCCCTGGATCAATATTTTGACTTTATTGATGATGATATGCTCGAGGATATGGGGACCAATAAAGAAATGATTTACGCGAGTTACAACGCTCTCCATGAGCAGTTTGAGGAAGAGCCGGATGTGAAAGTGAAATCCATCCTTATCAAAGGTGGATTTAATAAGGATGGGGAGAAAGAGTCTATTGATATTTTACTCAAACCAGGGGAAATCGTATCCCTTGTCGGACCAACAGGCTCAGGTAAAAGTCGGTTATTAGCTGATATTGAATGGTTGGCTCAAGCAGATACGCCAACTGGACGAGTGATCGTTATCAATGGAATCCTGCCGGATGAATCCAAACGGTATTCTTTTGACGAGAAACTGATTTCGCAGTTGTCTCAAAATATGAATTTTGTTATGGATGCAAATGTTGAAGAATTTATTAGGATGCATGCTGAAAGCCGGAATATTAAGCAGATTGATGAAGTTCTTGAAACAATAATAAAGCATGCAAATGATTTAGCCGGGGAGCCGTTTAGCTTGGAAACACCGTTAACGGCTTTAAGTGGCGGACAGTCCCGAGCGTTGATGATCGTGGACGTTGCTTTCTTGAGCAAATCTCCGATTGTACTCATTGACGAAATTGAGAATGCCGGAATTGATCGAAGAAAGGCGATGGAATTTTTGGTTAATGCTGAAAAAATCATTCTAATTGCGACTCATGATCCAGTTTTGGCTCTTATGGCAAACAGACGGCTGGTGATCAGAAATGGCGGAATGTATAAAATAATTGAAAGTGATGAAAGCGAAAAAAAAGTTTTAGATAAACTGGAAAAAAGGGATCGGGAAACCCAGAAGATTCGTAATGCCTTGCGGGAGGGCCAAAAGGTTCAATGTGATTAGCTAAGAAAACAAGAAAGTTGGTTGTTAAGATGAAATTAATAACGGTATCTGGTCCTCCTTCATCCGGAAAAACAAGCGTTATCGGAAAGACAATCGAAGCACTTGAAAAGAAGGCGATTGAACTGGCAGTGATTAAGTTTGATTGCCTCTCGACAGCGGATGAGTTGATTTATGAAAAAAAGGGAATTAAAACAAAATTAGGTTTATCAGGGAGTTTGTGCCCAGATCATTATTTTGTGAATAATATTGACGCGTGTTTTCATTGGGGTTTAAAGGAAAATGTGGCGATTCTTATCACCGAAAGCGCCGGCCTCTGCAATCGCTGTTCGCCGCATATTAAGGGCGTGTTATCCGTTTGTGTGATTGATAATCTCAGTGGTTGTCATACGCCTAAAAAAATTGGGCCGATGCTTAAGTTTGCGGATATTGTGGTGATTACTAAGGGCGATATTGTTTCTCAGGCCGAACGCGAGGTATTTGCATACAATGTGAAAATTGTTAATCCCAAGGCGAAAATCCTTCATATCAATGGGATTACGGGACAAGGAGCCGCTGAACTGGGACGACTTTTTTTCAGTGCGAATGATTATGAGAATTTGGATGATAAAAAATTACGGTTCACGATGCCAGCAGCCTTATGTTCCTATTGTTTAGGGGAAACCATGATTGGAAAAGATTATCATATCGGCAATGTCAAGAATATGAAGCTTTAATTAGGGCGGAAGGCCGAATGGAGAAATAGCCTTATAAAATAGTGAAAAAGAAAGGTGGTAAAGGATGCAGGAGCAGGCAAAAGCAAATGAATTTCATGATATTTCAAAGAATATTTTTTATCCGATTTATCCGGTGATTGCCGAGCAAATACTGGAAACACGAAAGGGAAAGAAAGAAGGTACCTGTCTGGATATTGGAAGCGGTCCGGGATATGTGGGCCTGGCCATTGCAAAACAAACGAAGATGCAGGTTTGTTTGTATGATATGAGCAAAGAAGCGCTTGAAATTGCCAAGGAGAACATTAAAGAAGCGTTATTGGAAGAACGGGTGTATGTGAAACTCGGAAATTCTGAAAAAATTACATTTCCCGATAAGTCATTTGATTTGGTGTCCAGCAGAGGGTCTTTGTTTTTTTGGCAGGACAAGGTAAAAGCAATCCATGAAATATTGAGGGTTTTAAAACCAGGCGGAACGGCCTATATCGGGGGAGGATTTGGCAACCGGGAGTTAAAGAATATGGTGGATGAGAAAATGCTGGTCATCGATGATAAATGGTTGACCAATGCAGAAAAGCGAAGAAGTTCTAAAGAAGAGTACGAATGTTTGATGAAAAAAACGAAGATCAACGGATTTACTATTAAAGATGATGATTCAGGATTGTGGATTATTTTTCAAAAAAATATGATTGAATAAGGAGAAAACCAAATGAACCCCTATCAGGAATTTATTGACTCACCAGATTTTCATAAAGAGGACTGTATTAATCTGATGACATTTCCAGCCTGTGCGATTAAGGTGGAGACAACGGCGGCGATAAAAGAATTTGTAGAAAGCTACAATCAGATCCATGAGGTGAAAATCCATTATCCGATGGGAAATGAAGGCAGTCCCAAATCATATATGGAAGCATTAAGATGGGTGGAAGATCCCAACCGGTATCCCGATGTTATTCTTGCTTGTGATTTTAAAAGTCTATTTGCACCTAATTTCAGGAAATTTCAGGAACAGGGACTTTTTACAGATGTTTTAAAAGATACTAAACCGCATTCTTTTTATGAGACCTTTGATTACAAAGATCCGAAAGAAACTTATTCGATGCTGGGGGCGAGTTTCTCAGTGATCGTTTTTGACAAATCGGTTGATTCGAATTTGCCGGTGCCGACAAGTTTTAAAGATTTGTTGGATCCGATTTATGAAAAAAAGATTTCCATTCACGGACACGGGGATGATTCCTGTGATATGACGATTGTGGTGAACATATATGAACAATACGGCAAAGCGGCGGCATTAACTTTTGCAAAGGCTATCAATGAGTTGAGACATTTTTCTAAAGTGGTAAAAGAGGCTGGGAAGGGGAACAAAAGCTTACCCCCGATTAGTATCATCCCGGAAAATTTTGGGTATTTGCTTAGAAATAGAAAAAACATAGAAGTGATTTGGCCTCAGGATGGTTCACCTGTTTTCCCGCTGCTGATGACAGTAAAAAAAGAGAAAGCGGATCAGGCAAAAGAACTGATCGATTATTTGTCAGGACCTGAGTTAGGTCAGTATTGGGGCGATTCCCATTTTGCTTCATTCAATCAAAATGTCGAAAACAAAGCGTATCAGGGGAAACCAATCCGCTATCTTGGCTGGGATTTTGTCTATGATAAGGACATCTTGGAATTTAGAGAATCGTTAGAAGAAGAAGTTCTGGAAATAGTCAGAGGCTATCCAATGGATAAAAAAGAAAAGGTTCAGCGGATCTGTTAGAATTTTTTAGCGTCGAGAATAGCAGCAAAAATGGCATTGTGATAAATTTTTGAACAGCTGGAAATATTCGATCAACTCAATTTGGAGAAAAACATAAAATTATGACGTGGTTACGAAAAGTTGACTTGACATGAAAGATTACATTACTATATAATTAACAAATCATTAACAAAACAATGCAATAAGATACAAAACAAAACAAAAACAAAATAAAAAGTATTAGATAGAAAGAGTAGGAAATGAATCAGACGAAAAAAAACAATCTCATCGTGCTCAGCCTGGGAATTATTTTGATTTTTTCAATCATCATTTCCTTTTGGATTGGCCGATATCCAGTTTATACGAAAGAACTTCTTGGTATTTTATTTTCAAAGATCATTCCAATCGATCAATTTTGGACCGATACGATGGAAACAGTTTTATTCAATATACGTTTGCCTCGGATCGCTTTAGCTTGCCTAGTCGGGTGTTGTCTATCTGGTGCCGGAGCGGCCTACCAGGGGGTTTTTCAAAATCCCATGGCAGCTCCGGATATCCTGGGTGCTTCTGCCGGAGCGGCGTTTGGAGCGGCACTGGCAATTCTCAATTATCAAAGCAGTTATATGATTACCTTCAGCGCTTTTTTCTTTAGCCTGGTAACAGTTGCACTTGTGTATTTTGTCAGCAAAAAGGCAAAGGGCAGCGGTATATTGGGATTGATTCTATCTGGGATTATGGTCAGTTCCCTTTTTTCAGCGGGGACATCGTTTATTAAATTAGTTGCCGATCCGAATGAACAGCTGCCCGCAATAACCTATTGGCTCATGGGTAGTTTAAGTGGAGCGAAAAACAGTGATGTTTCCTTCGTAATTATACCAATGGCCATCGGGCTTATCCCTCTGCTCCTGTTAAGGTGGCGGATGAATGTCCTCACGATGGGGGATGATGAAGCAAGAACCATGGGTGTAAATTCCAACCAGGTTCGGATCATAGTAATCGTCTGTTCCACTTTGATAACAGCCGCTAGTGTATCGGTAAGCGGTATGATTGGTTGGGTTGGTCTGGTTATTCCGCATCTGGCCAGAAAACTGGTCGGCAAC
>NZ_RXYB01000031.1 GCF_008086615.1 Acetobacterium tundrae | reverse complement strand
TCACCTTCAAACTGGATATACCGCTGTCCTGCATAATCAGCCTGTTTTAAAGTCAGGGTGATGGATGGCTTATAATCTGTAGTCGCTGCCTGGTAAAATTCAGTCATATGGATGGATTTCTTATCACAGAAGACATAATCATCAAAGGAAACAGCTTCATACTTTTCACCAATGGCGTTTTCTGCATCAGCTTCAATCCCCAAATAACAGATACTTATCCACATTTACACACCCTCTTCCGGTATAACTACCGGTTCTACATTATAATCACCACACAATGCCAGATGCCGTTTAATGGCTTCATAGCTTTCCATGTATTTTTCACCGTCTTTGTTATCTAAACCAAAATTGGCTTTGACGTAAGTTTTAACTGCCTGTTTGATAAGCGGATCGGTATCGTCTATGATCCTGATGCCAGAAATGGAAAGATCCAGCTTACAGGCATTGATCAGATCGGTTATTTCTCCGTCAAAGACTGTGTTTTTAATTCTCAGGGCATTTCTAATTGCTTCAACCATTGTATTCACCTGTTAAAAGGGGGCATTGCCCCCAAACCCTTCTATACCTTTTTGATTAAAGCAAAAGCCTTGTTTGTCATCACGTCACCATCAATAATAGAATAGCTCATGTAAAGGGTAGTTCTTTTCGTAATATTGTCTTCCTGATATAGGGTAATATCCTCATTTACGTTCATAGCATAACCTTTGCCATAATTACCAATTAGAATATTTCCTGCCGCTGCAGTTTCTTCTTTTACCGGCAATCCAAACATTCTGCCAACACCAGCACCGGTTGGATCTGGTACAAAATAAGGATTACCCATTTCGTTTAAAACGTTGGCCAACTCATTCCAGATCGTGTCATTGTCTGCGTAAATGGCTCCGCCACTTCCCAGATACCCACTTTTAATTTTTGCTAAAGCTGATGTAATCTTTTTGTATGACAGTGGATCGGCGGTAGAAAAAGTAACAACCTGTGGTGTTCCTGCTTCTGCATTCAGAGCTGTTACAACACCTTTAGGTTGAGCTTTAAAAGTATCGGTGGCGCCTGGCTTTCCTTTCCCGGTAAATACAGATTTAGCAATGGCATTCCCCATTTTTTCAGCAATTTTTCGGGAAATGTAGGGAATAAAATCTACCATCGACATTTTTTTAAGTTTCCAAGATACCTCAACTGCTTTCGGAAGTTCGCAACCTGTTAAATTAACCGTTCCAAATTCTACCTCATCACCTTCAACTGACGTCGCTTCATCTGTCCATTCCGCATCTGCAGTGCTATCAGCATCTTTGATCATCGTAAGGTCTCCGGGGACCTTTGTTGGTAAAATATCCTTCAAAACAGGGTGATTATCCGCAATTTCCTGCCAGATTCTAGCTGTTACGGTTTCCGGGATAACAACCTGAAGTTCTGTAGCAGTTTGCACAGTATTACGATACTCGGTATTGATCTTGTCGAACACCGCTTTTTCTTCGGTAGTCGATGGCCGGTTTACCATGTAATTGTAAAAGGCTCGTTCATGTAGCTCTACTTCGGTTGTAGTTTCAGCGAATGACGCAATAAGTGTATCAGTTGTTCTTGGCACAAATGCAGAAACCATATTCCGTGGCGATGAAATATCTACCACCGGAGCCCCTCTTAAAGCTGCAGCATTTGCCTGGGCGGTTCGCTCTACTTCAAACTTGTTATCCAGAGCTGTAACCTCTGCCATTTTTACATTGGCACTTTCCACCTCACCGCTATTAATCAACCCATCCACCTCTGCCAACAATTCATTTCTCATTTTTAAATACTGTTCTTTAGTCATTTTTCACATTCCCTTTCAGTTTTAAATAATTAAAATAAGCCTTTGCTGATTCAAGATTCTGATCAACAAGGGCTTTTAGTTCATTTTCTGATTTTTCATTTTTCTCCGGAGCATTCTCCCGGGACTCCCGCATTTTTGCAATCACACTGGGGCTTAACCGGGGGATCGCTGCGTACATGACCTTTGCGTTTTCTTTCAGGAAATTATTAACTTCTGCATTGTGATAGAATCGGCTTTGAAATGATCCATCCACATCAACCTCTTCAAATAATACTTTATCAACAAGTCCCAATGCCTTGGCATCCTGGGCTGTCATCCATGTGGTATCATCCATTAATTTTAATGCTGCTTGCACGCTCATCCCTGATTTGATGCAATAAGCATTGGCAATGGTCTGATTTGCTTTCTTTAGACTCTCACTGGCTGAATCCATATCCCGATAATCCCCACTCTGACAAGTCCAAACATTATGAACCATCATTTGAGCTGTGGGGCTCATTTCACAGTAACCGGCCATGGCTATGACTGATGCAGCACTGGCAGCCAAACCCGTCACTTTGATTTTGACGTTGTTGTAATTTTTCAATACGGTATAAATCTCTGATGCAACAAAAATATCACCACCAGGGCTATTCACAGAAACTTCCAGTACATCACCATTGGCTGACCGGATTTTATTTCTGACATCCGCTGCAGTTGTGCAGGGTTGCTCAAAATAATCATAGATCCACTTATCACCATCCGGAACAATTGCCCCTCTTACTTCAATTTCAACAGACATTTACTCATCTCCATTCGTCTAGATATTTTTAACCGGCTGTGTATCAAGTCGTCTAATGGCTTCATCTCCATCAGGAACCGGTGTTAAGTTTCCTAAAATCTTACGCCATTCATTTGGTGTCATGGCGCCCCGATCCACTACCTGATACAGTGCCAGCTTGGTGCTCATACTGGCATACTGCAAATTTGAGGATTCAAACATAATCGAATTACCAAAGCCTCGCTGTTTCCGGCTGAATAATTTTCTTGTGTATTCTCCGGAGGACTGCAATGCATATGGCTCAATCTCAGCTTCATAATAAGCATTCCATTCATCCTCGTTATACCGACTCTGAATGATCTTCTCATTGGTGCCAAAAAATGAAAAAATACGCTGAGTGGTTTTATCCATCTGTAGCGCATTGGGTATGTAATCATGCGGGGTAACCTGAATGGCATCCATTTTGGCATCAGTTGCTGCCGCTCCACCAGAGTTTTCGATACTTAAAAAAGTATTCGTAAAATTATCAGTCTCTTTTTTAATATCTTCAATCCTTAAGGTTGTGTTGAATTTAAGCAGCCACTTTATCACCGCACTGTTTTTAATTGCCTTAATAATCCCCTGATCAGTCGTGTTCACAATCTCCATCAGGGGCTCCAGTGCTTTCTGAGGACTTTCACCAAAAATATCATTGGTATTGAAATCCTGACGGAGGTGGATCACATCCACATAGGGAAAGGTACACAATTTGCCATTGAGCAAATAGCATCTTAAAAACAAATCTCCGGAAGAATTATAAACCGCTTCCACTGTCGTTACCGGTATCGGGTAAATAGCCACCGGCATTTCATTGGCATCTCTGGCGATATATGCAAAAGCATTATTATTAAGTTGCAGCTGGGTTGCCAGCTTTTCCTGTAGCATCTGCCCAGTCATATATGGGTTTGGTTCTTCCAACAAGAAGCGCATATAAACTTCCGGATTCACTTGGAAGTCCGATCCGGTTTGCCGGACGTGTTTGGCAGTCAGTTTTCCGATTGCCTTAGCCTTTGGCCGGATACACGATCTCACCAAATCGGAATGATACAGGTTGCCATTCCAGGCAAAGAAACCATTTCCCTGTTCGGTTATCATTTCCATCCTCGAAACAGTGGGGCTCTTATTAAAAATATTTCTTATCTTTTCAAACACGCAACCACCTCTTTCTAAATCATATTTAAATACTCAGCCATTTTGTCTTTTAAAATGACTTTAACAATAATCATGGCCACAGCTCCATCAATCTTTTGAGTGACCGACACGCCCTTGACCGGCTGGATGTTTCCATTGATATCCACTTTGACTTCCAGATTTTTAAGGCACCATTTATCAATGGGATTATCATTATAAACTGACTGATTGGCTTTAAGTTCTGCCTTGAGATCCTTCATGGGCATGGATAAGGTATATGTTCCCTGCCGAACTGAAATCATTGCATTTTTCCCAAAGTAATTTTGAAAAGCCATAAGTAAACTGGCATCCACATGCCAAGGATCGTAACCAATCCAAGGGATATAAATGTCATACTCATCCTGAACTTCAATAAACCATTCTAAAATAGCGTAGGGATTAATCCGATTGCCAGGGCAAACTCTCAACAAGCCTTGCTTTTCCCATAATAAATATGGCACCTGATCCAGTAATTCTTTGTTGTTTAAATTTTCTTCTGGAAGCCAATACATGGACAGATAATAATCTTTATCATCATCCTTTCTTTTGCAGACAACTTTTGCTGCTGCAAGGTCTGTTGTTTCGGCAAGGTCAAAACTGCCAATACCATACCGGAAACCCATTTCTTTAGTATCGAATTTTTCAGGGTTATAAAGTTCCTCCCATCGAAGCCAGGCGGTTGCCGCGTTTTCTGTCGCACAAAAATCTTTAACCATGACCGTCGCTTTAAATGCCGGATCTTCTTTCGCCTTATTCACAAAACCACGAAGGACTTCGATTTTCTTAATAACACCAAGCCCCGGGTTTGCTTTAATCCAGCATTCTTCTTTATCCCATTCGTCCCGGTCATCCAGCTCATAGATGAATGGCAAGAATGTCTCATCAATCACCTTGCCATCCAGTACTTTGCAGGCATACTCGTACTGGCTGTCAAAAATACACTCACGCACAAAACCATTGGTCGAAATACAGGTTAAAAGCGGCTGATCACGAGAAGACGTTGATTGTATCATCAAATCATAGAGATCCCGATTTTTGATCGCTGCTAACTCATCAATAATAACGCAATGTGAGTTCAAGCCATCCAATCCATTTACATTACTGGCCAAAGCTTTAATAAAAGAGAAGTTGGCATCAAAGAATAAGTCCGATTTTCGTTTTCTGATATGTTTAGTCAATGACCGATCCTGCTTAATCATGTTCCAAGCTTCATTAAACCCCTTTGACGATTGTTCCTGTTTAGTAGCAATGAAATAATTCTCTGCTCCACTTTCGCCATCAGCCACCGTCATTTCTATGCTTGTGGCTGCAAGTTCGGTTGTCTTGCCATTCTTCCGTCCACGAATGTCCAATACTTCCCGGTATTTTCTGAACATGGTATCTTTATCAACAAACCCATAAATCGCCTGGTATTTAGCTTTTTGAAAAAGCATCAACTTTAATGGCTCACCCAATACGCCTTGGGACTGCTTACAAAATGTCTCAATAAATTCAATCGGGCGATTAGCCAGATCTTCATCAAAAACGAATAACCCTTGGTGCTTAAGATTATGCATCAGCTTTTCATAAACTTGTTTAATCCGATAGCAAGCCACAATATCACCGGACATGATGGCATCATAATATTCTTCAATGAATAATGCCCGACTCATTTTTTAATCGCTTCCTTACCGGATTGAAAGAACTGTAGTAGTTGATCCTGTTCTTCCTCTTTTACCTGAACCGGCATGAGATCAATGAGCTGCTTCATGGTATTCGAATATTGCTTCATGAAATTCAGGAATAATTTTGATTCCGGCTTTTCTCTCATAAATTCTTGGGAACCATTTTTGAAAGTCTCCAATAACCCTTTTTTGATCAATTCAGTTTTCATTTCCTCAATAGCCACTCGCATAAAAGCAGCATCAGAAACAAGCCCTTCCAGAACTTTGATAATATCCTTATCCAGATTGTTGTTTTTATAGATCTTGGTAATTCGGTTTTTCTCTGCCCTGATCTTCTTTTCTTTTTCTAATTGTTCGGATATGGTCACATTTTAGCCCCCCTCCTTTTTTGAAATTTTCGCACGGAGGAACAAAGAGGTTCCACTCCGACGGTCTCCTGATGGCCCACCCCATATTTTTTTAGGGGGGCCTATGCTTTGCGATTTCTAAAATAATTTTTCAGAATTTCCACTTTTAATTTTTTATCAGTGCACTCATTATCATTCATTATGTTTGCTATACATGATTCAATATCAGTATCAATTGAAATGACAAATGCATTCAATCGTTCAGCAATTAATTCACGCTCTTTATCCTTTGGCAATGATGCAATGATCCAAATGTTTCTTGCATCGACCTTGCCATCAATGATTAAGCGATATAGATAATCAATAACGCCGGCAACAGTCTCAATAAGATTGTCTGGCACTTCATCCTTACCACACAGACTCAAGGCCTGACCAATCTGGTTGAAGTCAACGATAAGATCACCTTGATCCATACAACCCAGTACAAACGCTGTCTTCCCAGATGCTGGAGCACCACAGACTAACCAACACTTAACCGGCTGAGGATTCCCCTCATCATCAAAGTACATGCCGTTATTCGTAATCCCCACCCTTTTCTTAAAGTTATTTGATAATGGATTAGTCTTTCGATGTTCATCGAAGTGACAGTCCCGGCATAGCAGCTCAAGGTTATCCTCACCATAAACTATTCCAGGATCATGAATATTCTCAGGCGTCAGATAAATCTTATGATGTACTTCTTCACCTGGTCTTCCACATCTTTCACAGATACCAAAGGTCTTTGAAAAGATATATTCTCTTTTAGTGATCCAACGTTTAGAGTTATAGATCTGCTTTGCAAATATGCCTGCCATTATTTACCTCAATTACTCAAATAAAAATCCGAACATTATTTGTTGTTTGCACTCTTATCGTTCGGGCTTTTCTGTTTGAATGTTTAATTTCCTTAGAGAATCACACATTCAGTTTTTCATCTCTCTACTTACTAGAGTATAAGAAATTCAGATCTTCAATGTTCACCCACTCATTTTTTAAACATTCAAGTACAAAAAAATAAAAAAAGCTCACCGTACAAAGTCAGCTAATGCCTTTGTGTACTCGTGATACTTCTCTTGATCCAGTCCTAAATATAGTTTTGTCTCTTCAATACTGGAATGTCCCAGCAGTTCTTTCACTGCCACAACATCCTTATCGCTGTCCATATAAATCTTATAAGCGTAGGTTTTACGCATGCTGTGCGCCGTGATCCCTTTGATCCCAAAGTAAGCTGCAGCATCTTTCAAAATATTACTGATTGCCTGAACGCCAATGGCTCCACCCTTCCGGGATGGAAAAAGAAATTCATAATCCCGCTTATCCGTGATATAACATTTCAACTCCTTGGCCACCTTGGGAAGAATCTCAGCCTGCCGGGGTTTCCGGTTTTTCTTTCTGATATTCTTTGAGTTGAATTTCTTCCCCTCATTGATTGTAAAATAACCATGCTGGATAGCTTCCCTGGCATCCCTGACCTTTAGGCCAACTAAATCACCGGCACGATAGCCGGTTGTGATACCAATTAAAAATAAAATGTAATTACGTCTGCCCTCAACCGTTCTGTTGGATGCCGCTTTTAAATAATCTTGCATATCAAGAACGTCCTGGGTTCTCTTGATTGGTTTAGATGGTTGTTTTCTCACTTCATTTTTCGACCTCCTTGATTTCTAGAAACTCTTGAAATTTTAATTTCAATAATTTTTTGTTCGATCTGGTATTCCTGAATCTCGTCACGTAATTTCTTAATCTTTATTGAAGAACTTGCCCTTTTTTTTAAAAAAGGTAATAAACAAAAACCAATGAGTACTCCGACACTTATTCCCACAACTCCACTTATTATTAAATCAGCCGAAGAAGTCGAATTTTGATTGAAAGCATAAGATAATAGTGAGCTTATTAAATAACCGACCACAGCAGATACGAATACTCCAAAAATCGTAAATTGGAAAGTCAAATCTTCATTCAATTCACATAATTCCACATTAAGCGAATTAATTTTTCCAGTTAGTTCTATGCTTTTATTTTCTAATTCTTCAATTGAATGATTCTTTTTATTGTAATATTCTCTGTTTCGTTTTATAGATTTAGAATAGTTAAACTTTTCTTGTTCATCATCAATTTTTTTCAATATTAATCACCTCAGGAACAATATTATCTGAATAACTAATATTTATCAATCAAAAAATAAAAAGCAACCTTCTTCGGCTGCTTAATCCTTTACCTTTTTCTTCACTTTAGATAATATCATGGTTTTTAAAAAATTGCTGTCACATGTTTTGTCATTTTTCGCTGTCACTCCCTAATTTTTTTGATATATTTCTTACATACCCATAGCTATAATCCAGCACTAACGCAATCTCCTGCAAACTGTAACCAACCTGATCCCTCAGATATTTGACCTTTGTATTCACATTATCAATACTACTTATCTGCTCAAGAATCTGGTTTTTCAATTTAACGAGAACATCAATCTCCCGGTTGTGTTCATTAATTTGTTGCTGCAACTCCATGACCTCCGGAAGAATATCTTCAAAAGCTCTTGACCGGTTACCGTGAATACATGAAGCATCCAGATCATCCCCCAAATTACTTGTCTTAATACCATCTGGAGCAAGCTGGCTCATTAATCTCCCTTTTCTCCGAATCAGATTATCCTTACACGTCGTTTCTATATTGATCATTGCCGTTATACTCTTAACCTTTGACATCCGCTTCCCCCCATGTTAAAATAATTTCATGAGCAATTTGGGGCGAAAGCTCCTTTTTTTGCGTCTATTTTTCATTATTCTCTATATGCTTCTGCATACCATCGCTGATACACATATCCTGCAACCGCTCCACCAGACATTGACCCAATCCTGGTATTCCAATGCCGATGGGGCGACATATTCTAATAATTCGATTAAATTTTGTTTATTTTCCAGTGGCATCACCTTCTTTCTTTGTGGTATGATTGAAACAACAAGTTTGAAAAGGAGTTGTTTATATGGATATGTCTCTTTTGTCTTCTTTTGCGCCAATGATTCTTTCAGCGGTTGGAGGAGCCGCCGCCACCGGTGCATTTAAAGGACCGATTCAAACATTAAATGATTTATGGTTTGCAATTTTTGGATATAAATCGGCAGAATATGCAGAAAAAAAAGCAATCCAAATGAAAATAAATCTTGAAGAATACCAGACTTCGATCGTTAAAGAAGTTGTTAAAATCAAACCCGCAAATATCCAAGAACCAAAATTGAGTATCTTAGGTCCTGCTCTCGAAGCTTCCAAGTATTACATCGAAGATAAAGAACTTCGAAATATGTTTGCCAAATTAATCGCTGCTTCAATGGATAAATCTAAAAATGATATTTTGCATATTTCTTTTGTTGAGATAATCAAACAAATGAGTCCTTTAGATGCGGAAAATTTAGTTCTGATTTCTGACGAAGATGATCCACATCATAATGCAATTTGTAATTTGATGAAGAGCACTTCAACTGGAAGTCTAATTCAAGTTTATGCATATTTATTTCTAGGTAATGCAAATGAACATCTCCAATCAAATATAGGCATTTCGCTTAGCAATTTAAATAGGTTAGGGTTAGTTGATATAACTTTTCTAAATTGGTTACACGATGAGGACCTGTATTTAAAGTTTAAAGAGTTCAAAGAATATGAAAATATTTTGTCCGAAATAGAAGAACAAAATACGATAAAAGAACCAGTTAAACAAAACTCAACACCTGTATCTAACGATAATACTTCAGTCGGAAAAGTTACAATTATAAGCCCTGAAATTGAAAAAGGGTTAATAACTCTTACAAACTATGGGAAAGCATTTTGCTCTATTTGTCTTTGAGAATTGCTTTTATTCTTTCAAATTCTTTTCTGAAAAAGTCATCTGTCCACTTCTCTAGGTTTTTCATAAACCATTTACTATAAATATATGAGACAACCAGAGAAGTGACAGTAGCTATTATTACATTCATTAACTCACCATTTATATTCTTTCGGATCAATTTTTCTAGGTATCCGGCAGCCATTGGCAGAGATCCGGTCTAAAAGCTCAGGTAATCTATTGAAAAATGGCGATGATCTAATACATCTCATCAATTGCATATCAATAACCATAGATAATTTATTTACATCCGCTGAGAAAAAATCAATGCCTTTTCGGTTTTGACATTGGACATGAATCAGGCAATCGCCTTTTAGCATTTCTTCCCCAATTTTTTTACACAACCCTACACTTGCATAAAATGAATCACTGGTACCATCCCGATATAATATTTCTATTTTCCCAAATCTTTTACTTTTCATATTGCTCCACCATTTCTATTATTTCTTGAGCCAGCAGCTTCCCTTTTTCAATATCCACCGCAAAGGCTCCATTTTTGGCTGAAGTAATGACCAGGCTATCACCCTTGATAATGTATCTCAACCCAATGAACTGGTCACTTTCTACCTCGAAGCCTTCTTTCCGATTACGACTTAAAGGTCTGTAGTTGTAGATCCTTTTGAATATTTCCATTTCAGTCTGCTTTTCTACCCAACCATAATTTAATCCCATCCTCACATCTCATTGTTGAATCTCCGAGCGCATCACAAGTCCCATCAGTTGCAAATTAACAACACTCACAAGGTGCCTGGTAAATTAATTCAATCAGCTCATCTTGGTTGAAATTTTTAATCGTTTCAAACTTTGTCATTCAACGCCACCTTTATTTATCACAAATTATAACTTGTCGTTTTTTGCAATCATCTGTTATCATTTATGTCAGTTGTATTATATCCTGCCTGTGAGCGACGATCATTTTTTCGACCTTCATCTTTAGGACACCCCCATATGCAAATATAAGGCGTTGATACTATATACTCACATCCTTCACAAATCCAATTCATTTTGATTCATCCTCTTTGACATCCTCCAACAACCGTATCAATCCATTTTTGACGGTTGCTTCACCGTATTCGGTGATTAACGTTTTTAAATATTCATCCATTTATGCTTCCTCCTGAAATTTATAAATCTTAGCCGGGATACCGTTGAATGCCTTTGTTGTTCGCTGCTCTCTTATTATTCTGCATACATTAGCCTGATCCACTTTGCATATTTCTGCCAATTCATTCAAGCTGCCAGCAGTGGCCAACGGTAACTCATATTTGCTCACATCTGAAATTAAATAGATCAACCATCCACCTCATGCATTCATTACCTCAACCCTGCCCATATCATTAAAGTGATAAAAATCTAACTTCACAATTGGAAAAACCGGATACTTCTTACCATTTTCACAAGTACACCGGCCAACGCTTTCATGCCCATTTTTATCAATCAGCATCAGCATTCCACGTCCATGACATATTTCACATTCAACCTCATTAATCACAATCGCCTTATACATGCTCAAAGAAA
Source organism: Acetobacterium tundrae (assembly GCF_008086615.1). Lineage (GTDB taxonomy): Bacteria > Bacillota > Clostridia > Eubacteriales > Eubacteriaceae > Acetobacterium > Acetobacterium tundrae. Next base: position 12,479 of record NZ_RXYB01000031.1, on the reverse strand, counting down.
TTGATAAGATATCCCCTGGCTTTGGCTCCCTAGCTTCTCCTGATTTCAAATATTTGATATATGCTTTATGACAAGTTTCATAACTTGGGTTTTCCAAGATTTCCTGCCAAGTCTGGATCGTGGCATCTCTGACATTTATTCTGGGATATACTCCCTGCATTTCAAGCAAGAAGCGGTTTGTTTCGTTCAGATTCAATTTTCTTTTCCTCCTTCACTTCAAATTCCAACAATTTTTCCACCTTCGACAATTCAATAATATCTGCAGGTGTCGGAGCAAATTTAAGGCTTTTAAGCAATCCTGTCAAAGCTTTGACTGCATGACGATAATCGGTGTCTTTAAGCAACTCAGCCCATATGTTTTGCTTGAACTCATTCACATCAAAGTTTTGATATACTGCAGCTATCGTAGCCAGTATCTTAGCCGTTTCAACGTTCGTCAAAAATACTTCCTCCTTCTGTCACTTGTTTTTGTGTCTGCAAATTGCTCAATGCTCCCTGTAGGTTCTTCGGAATTGACACCTTGTTATCATAATTTCCCTCAAGGATCTTTATAAAATTCTCCGGCTTTAATATCCAGTCAAAATTGGCTTGCCATCCTCGATCATTTACCCCACAGAGAAAATCACTTTTGCCTGTCTTGAAAAAACAAACGCTTACCGCTTCCCTGCCATGTTCACTGATCCTTGCCTTTATATCTCTTTGTCTCTTTGGTGTCAGGGCCGTAACTTTTGGTAATCTCGCGACTGTTTGATTAAATTCTGCAACCACATCGTTAAGATCAGTCTTCCCGGTCTTAATTACTTCGGTTGCTTTTACTTCACATTCTTCAATAATTGCAATTTCAGTTGATTCCGATAGTTCAGAGGAGCCACTCTCTCTATCTGTGTTTACATCTGTGTTTATATCTGTGTTTATATCTGGTATTGGTTTGACATTCCTGTCACTTCGATTTGACAAATCTGTCAATTTCATTTGACAAATATGTAAAATGGATATGCCATAATTGGAAAATGCATACCACAATGTTCGATCATATTTCATTTCATTAAAATTGCCTTTTATGATAATTCCTTTTTCAACCAAATCTTCTAATATCTTCCTTATTTGCCTTTCTGTCCAGAATGGAAAGAGCTCCTTCCAAGCTTTCATACTGTTATAAGTCCAGCAACGATCATCATGAAAATGTTTGCCATTGGCTTCGTTCTTCTTGATCCAAAACTGCAGATTATTAATGACAATAGCAGCATTTACACCCAGCTCCTCCGCTATTTGAGTATCAAAACTATAGTTCACGCCACATCCTCCAATTTGTCCACTCCGGCCCATTCCAGTGCCTTTCGCAGTTTAGTGGTATACTTTGTCATAACTTTAAAAAAATGCCGTTCTCCATCCAATTTCATTCTAATTTCTTTATATCCCGGCGCAGTACAGTGCAGCACACCATTGCCTTCTGGTTCTTCAACAGTAAAACCCTTTTTCTCTAATATTTCGATTATTTTTTGAGTTGTATAATTCATTATTCTTCCTCCAAACTAGATTAAATTCCGGTTGAGTGTAAAGCCCAACCGGTAAATATTTTACGCAATGATCGTGTATTCTTCCCCCAGTTCAAACTCAAGATAATCCTTGATTGATTGCATGGCTTTGTTTTTCCATGCACCGCCATCGGCTTCAAACAGGCCAACATTGCACTTATCATCGACTCTCAAAATAAAAGGACTGATCGGCTGTTCGATCTCCGAAAATGTCCGAAACGGGGCAAGCCTAACAGGGTTGGGGATCTGGTCTTCTCGCACAAGTGCAACCCCAGCTTTCGAAGCAACTGTTTGAGTAATACCATCATCTTCCATCTTGACCTCATTTTCGTATCGCATTTTACCGATGCTTCTTAAAACATCGGATCTGTCAGCGACATCCGCAAATCGAGACTGCAGCATGATATTAAAAGATTCACGGTCTGTAAAATTATTCAATCTAATTTCTGGCGGCTCTGCCTGCGCTTGAATAAAGTACTCACGGTCCCGACATATCGAATCCAATGCAGACATAACTAGCACCGTCCGATGATCAACAACATGGATGATCATCTTGCCAATATCCAATTCATCAATATTGGCACCAATAAAGTCAACTATCGATGTTAGGGTCTTTGTCTTGATATAAAATGGTTTAGGTGGATCAATTCGCGATAATTCCTTTGACGAGTATTGAACCCCGCCAACATCTATCAATTCAACTTCTGCCATTTCCTCAATTTTTTCAATAAATTCTCTTGTCAAATCCATTATCTTACTCCTTCAATATTTATAATATTTGCTATCTCTACCTGCCCTGGTAACCGCTCGCTGATTTCCTCAACCGTGACGCTGTTCCCGTCTTTTTCCATTAGGATATTGGTTGCCAGGCCACGGATCGGTGCTGAGGTGTGGCTAACCTTAATATCCACATTTCCTACCATTCGCTGCTCATCCGCTTTGATTGTCAGCTGGATGTTAATTTTTCGTGCTGCCTTTGGATCAGTATTAGGGTCTTTGATATTTTTCAATACCTTATCCATTTCATGCGAAAATAACTCCTGCAGGCCACCGCCAGCAATTTCATTCAGGTTCATAATTTTCCTCCATATTTTCGGGATACTGAGGCTTAAGCCCAATCCCTTTTCTAAATTTATTAATCATTGTTTGATACTTGGTATCGCCCTTTTGCCGAGTTGACTCCTTTTCCTGCAGTTCCAATATTCTGGAATGCTTGATTCGCTCATCTTGTGTATTATTTTTCTTCATCCCGCCCTTTCCCCACTGTACAAACGCATTTTTTTATGCTAAAATTTATAAAAAGATCTTTACCTGACCAGGGTAAAAGTTTGAGATCGTTGTTCGAGCAACGGTCTTTTTTCTATTGCAGAGAAAATCAAACTCCACCCGGACACAATGCCCTCCATCAACTCTTTTATGAAAATTTCTGATGTTTCTATCTCCTGTTCATCGATATGATTATCTAGGATAACTTTCCTCATATCACTTTCTAACGGCTGTATATCACCTATTTCTGCTTGAAACTTTAAAAATGCCAGTGGAAGATCTGTTAACTCCACATCTGGAAATATTGCCCTGCCAATTAAGGTATTTTCTTTTAGATGAATTAACGGTAACCATGGTGTACTGTATAGTTTTGCCATAGTTAAAACGATATCCTCTGGTGGCATGTTTTTCCCAACCTCCAATGAAAAAGCTTCGTAGTTTCCCAGTGCCCGAACTGAGATTCCAAGTTTTGGAGCAGCTTCTTCCTGAGTTAATCCGGTACGATCTCTACAGATTCTATAGATACTTTTGCAAGATTCTTTCATGTTCTTTCCTGATCCTTTCGTATAGAATTAAATTATAGATAATGAATTCTCCCAATCCCCTTCAACATGCAACGTGATCCACGCTCAATTCTTTACATTCTTTTTTTCTTCTCCCCCATATCTTTACCTCCTAACTGGCCACCTGATTTTCAGGCAAGTATGGTTTAATATTGTTCATATCTGTTAAATCCATTCCGTCATAATTAACCATGAAATCTTCAAGAGTAATTTTTCGAATCTTTAGATGCCCCAACTTTAAGGCTCTAAGCAATCCTTTATTAATCAGTTCATAGACAATGGGTTTGCTACATCCAAGGATTTTTGCGGCATCCGTAACCGTGTAGAGTTTATCTTCCATCCTTTTCACCTCCTAACTTACTTTTTATTTTTCCTTATCTCTGATATAATGAAATATCATATTTCGAGGAGGAAATAATTCTTGCAAAATTTTGATGCCATAAGTTTACTCGTTGCCTTTATAGCACTAGCAATTTCTTTCGCGACACTCCAACAGAATCGAAATATCGTTGAAGAATCAAATCGTGCTTACATTGTTTTATATATTGATCGAGAACGCCCTGATGATTACCAAAGTATTGTGCTTAAAAATTTCGGGAAAACGAGCGGTGTTCTTTTATCTGTTATTTTTGATCCTCCCTTATTGGCTGAAAAATCTAAAATCAACCAAAGCATTCCACTGCTAACAGATCATAAAGACATTTTTTTTGCTCCCGGCCAATCTTTTAAAACACATTTTGACTTTAGAAATTATGAAAACAAACTCTTTAAAGTTTCAATTTGTTATAAAACACTTGACCGCATTTATAAAGAAAGTTATCCGATTGATTTAACATACCGTCAAAGCTTGCTTAGATTTGACAATGAAGACAATACAGAACTAGATGCACTTAAAACGATCAGTCAAAGTATTCTTGAAGTTTCTGACAAGCTCTCTTGACTGCTTTAGCCACTTCATCTTTTTCACAAAGTTCATAATTGATATTTAAGGTTAAGGTTACCTTCGGACCACTGGAAAACATTTTCCCATCCTGTGTATAGACAGGTCCATCAAATCCAAGTGCTGATACTATTTTTAATTCAGTCGGATATAATTCGTAATCAGTTTTTTCATTTTCCATCCTTTTCACCTCCTTAATGACTTTTTATTTTACTCTTGCGTCTGGTTATTGCTTCTCCTATAATAGTTTTATCGATATATCGTTGAAATAACTTCTTAGGAGAATTGATGAAATATTTTTTTGATAATTGGATTGCCATTATGGCGTTAGTACTATCAATTACTAGCATTTCTCTTTCTTTACATATCTACTGGAAAACAGTTGTTAAGCTCAAAATAGCTTTTGCAGATGATAATTATTGTTTTGGATTTAACTGGTATAGTGAATATAAAATCGCAATGAGTTATTTGCTTATTGAAAACAATTCAAATACTGATGTCTCTATTAGTGGTATTGAATTAACCATGAATTCAAAAACATACAGAGCTGGTCGTATTGATGTTCAAGACTACCGTAATAAAAATGGAATCACATTACTGACTAATGACTCATCCGATCAATATATTCTTTTCAATATAAGAACCGAAAACATACTTGACAATACTCGTATCGCCTCGAATGGAAAAATTGAAGGTTATGCAATTTTTCACGTTGATTCAATTATTGAAAAACAAACATCTTGTGAAATAAGACTTATTACACCAGGAAGATCCTTTTCAAATATCATTATTTTAAATCCACTTCCAAATAATTTAGTCCCAATCAACCCACTCAATAAGCATTAATGACAAGCGCAATAATTGCTAAAATCATTCCTATAAGTGATAGAACATCAGCGATTAATTTAATTCTTCTGTCTTTTTCAGACATCATTTAAACCTCCTAACTGGCTTTTGATTTTTACTCTTGTTTCTTTTTGTTCATACACCTATAATCAAATTATCAGTTGCACAACTGAAATAAATTTGAGGGGAGAAACATTATGTCAGATGATTTAATTAAACCTGGTACCGACAATCAACCACCTGGTAAATACGGTGAAGTTGGACCACGTGGTGGACAAGTTAAAAATCCACACAAGGCAACAATTGATCCAGGCGATAGACTTCCACCTACGTCTGAAAAAGGCAACAAGTGGAAAAAGAAATAAGTCCATAGCCGCTATCGCAATTAGCGGCTTCTATCTATAACTCAATTTTTCTTTTCCATAAGCAGAAATTCCAGTTGAAAAAATCAATTTGTATCCATGCAACCGCATAATGAATGCCGTCTTCCCAATATTTTGTTATGTAGTGATGCATTTTCTTTTCACCTCCTAACTGGCTTTACATTTTTCTAACATAGTGTTATATTCTTCATCAAAAAAAATTATTTCAATAGTTGTGTCAAAATAATCGGCAATTTCTTTAGCTTTTTTCAACGGAGGAACTCTTTTTCCTGACTCCCACTGCGCTACAGCACTTTGAGAAACACTTAAATCTGTGGCCATCTTTTCTTGTGTTATCTTTTTATTTGTACGGAACTGTTCAATTGCGTTCATATCACCACCTCATTTCACTCGTAATTTATAACTTCAAGTTACAAATTAATTATAACCTCTTGTTATAAAATGTCAAGCGCTTTTATAACATTTATAACATTTATCACGAGTCTTTAATTTTATAACTTTATGTGATAAAATTTGTAAACTAGTTGACAAAAAGGAGTGATGTAATAATGTTTGGCCAACGACTTAAAGTGTTACGTGAATCAAAAGGAATGACGCAACAAGAACTTGCTGATATTTTAAATCTCTCTGTCGGCACCGTTGGAATGTACGAAATAGATAAGCGACTTCCAAATAATAAAAACCGAGAAAAAATAGCAAAATATTTTAATGTATCATCTGACTATCTTTTGGGCAACACTGATGACCCAACTCCTGCTCGAGACTTGGAGAGGGATCTACTTTATGTACAAGACGTAGAATCCCAATGGCATGCATTTGTGAACGAATATTCCAACGGCACTTCCATGTTTTATCAATATGAAAACGTCGACGATGAGCAAAAGCTGGCGATCATGGAAGAATACAAAGAAAAACTGGAAAAGAAAAAGAAAAAAGTTGCTAAATTTATGGACTTCTCAGATGAGGTTATTGATGAAGCTTTGAATTTTGCAGCGTATAATGATGAACAGCGAAAGAAAAAAGGTGACATTTAAGAGCGGGCTTATTTAGTCTGCTTTTATTTTTATATAGAGAGAAAAAATGAGAGGGAGGTTGAGTTTGTGAGAAATAGTATTCAAAAATGTTTTGTTTTAATGATAGCTCTATTTCTGGTTATTGGTGTGGTACCCTCAAGCGTCTCAGCAACAAGTAATCCAGGAGTAAACTATCAAACCCAGATTGAAAACATCGGATGGGAAGTCGATGCTGGCATTGGGTTAAAAAGTAATGGTCAGGATAGTGGTACATCTGGCAAAAGTCTGCGGTTAGAGGGCATTAAAATTAACCTTGATGCGCAAGGTTATGATCTCGGCGTATCCTATCAGACGCATATTCAAGATATTGGCTGGGAAGCTGATACTGGCAGAGGCTGGAAAAGCAACGGAGTGATGAGTGGAACACAAGGAGAATCCAAACGCCTTGAAGCTATCCAAATCAAGCTCACAGGTGCTGATGCTGATAAGTTTGATATCTATTACCAGGTCCATGCTCAAAACATTGGCTGGATGGGCTGGGCTAAAAATGGCGAAAGTGCCGGGACTGCCGGATACAGTTATCGCCTAGAAGCGATTAAAATTCAGATTGTTCCAAAAGGGGCCGATGCACCTGGCACAACAGCAAACTCTTTTTTATCTTACGGAGTAAATGTTGATCAAAAAGGGTTTAAAACATACGAAAATTCGTATGATGGTTCAATTGAAGCGATGCTCTTTTGCTCGTTTGTCAATAATACAAATACACCAGTAAAGATCACTGATATCAATTTTAGTCTTACTGATGCAAATGGCATTGTTCTTGGTACGTCCCCGGAATATATGGTTGAATACGCACCTGCGATTATCATGCCTGGTCAACGAGGATTTGCATATGATCAAACATACGCTTCACATTACAAAATAAATACACTTGATGAACCATCAAACTTAAATGTCATAATCAATACAAAAGCAGCTGTGGACAAAGATATGGTTGGCATTCTAAATACAAGTAATGCTGCAATCGAACTTGGTGAAGATGATTATAGCTCCCGAGTTGTTTGCATTGTTGAGAACCCATCAAGTAAAACTACTGAATTTAATGTGGTTGTTGCTGGTCTTTTTGATGCAAATAATCAACTGTTAGGCTGCATGTATAATCAATCCGATTATACCATGATAGGAGCAAACGAAAAAGCGAGATACTCTTTGAATGGATGGAGACCAGAAACGAACATCTTTCAAAATGCAGTGAAAGCTGAATCGGCTGGAAGAGTAGACTATTATAAAGATTAGAATTAATAAATATCATTGAAGCATTTCTTCAATGATATTTATTTTTTCTTGGGGACCTATCCCAGGTTCCCTTTTAATTTTCTTCAGAGCAATTATTTACCCTACATTCCCAGAACATCCGTTCCCCCATCGTGTTATAATGAACATATGTTCTTTTAAGGAGGCTTGTTTATGTACACCACGCAGCGGATGAAATCTATTTTTCTTCACAAAAAATATAATCTTACTACCTTCCCAATCCCAATCTGGCAAATCGAACAGATCATCATTGATCGTGGTTACGATATTTGCATTTCAGATAAATCAAAGGCCTCTTTTATTCTAAACACCACAGTGTTCGTGCCGAACATTTGTGATTCCCTCACCCGTTTTTATTTAAGTCACGAATTAGGCCATATTATATGTAATCACTACGATGTTTATCTCGTTGACAAATATACTAAAAGTAAATATGAATGCCAGGCAAATGCTTTTGCAGCTTGTTTTTTAATGCCAACTCATCGATTCAAGATTGATTCTAAAATATATAACTCCTATGAATTATCTGAACTTTACGGAGTGCCTGTCGAGTTTATTAATTCATGTGTAAAAAAATATCTTGTAAACTAAATGGGTGTTTTTATGCCCTAAATTGAAAGGAGACATCGAAATGGCTGATCTTAATGCAAGAAAAAGAGGAAAAAAATGGGAATATCGTTTTGAAGCTGCAAAGATTGACGGTAAAAGAAATCAAATTTCAAAAGGTGGTTTTTCTACTAAAAAGGGATGCCTGGAAGCCGGAGCAAAAGCTCTGGCTGAGTATAACAGATCTGGGCTCAAGTTTTCGCCAACAGAGATAAGTATTTCTGATTATTTAGATCTGTGGTTTGACACCTATTGTAAAATGAGCTTGAAATACCGAACGCAAGAAATATACCTGGGTATTATCGAAAAGCATTTAAAACCAGCTTTTGGCCATTATCGATTGGCATCGCTGAACGTCACCGTTATTCAGGAGTATGTGAATAAGTTAAAACTTGATGGGCTAGCTAAAAACACCGTTGTTGGGATAATCAGCACTTTTTCCGGGGCTTTAAATTATGCGGTTGAACCACTAAAATACATTCAATTCAACCCTTGTGATAGGGTTAAATACCCCAAATACGATAAGAAGGAAGATGAAGTCCGACATATTATTAGCAGCAATGATTTCAACCGAATTTTAAATCGATTTGATAATCATTCACACTTTTATATCCCTTTGCTGATCGGGTACCATACCGGCTTGCGAATCAGTGAAGTTTTTGCATTGACCTGGGATGATATCAACTTAAAAGAACGTACTTTGACGGTTGATAAAATTACAGTTAAAAGAAATTATGGAGTTGATGTAAGGCAAGCGCTGAAGAAAAAAGGAAAAAAGGAAGAGAAGTCAGCTTGGTACTTTGGCAGCCCCAAAACCTCATCTTCCATCCGGTCACTAAAATTTGGGGATACGCTGCACCAAGCTCTAAAGCAGCTAAAAGCCACACAATTAAAAAACAGGTTGGAATATGGTGAGTATTACACAGACATCTACAAAAAGCCCGAATTAGACGAAAAAGGCAACACAATTTTCCGGTTAATTGAAATCGAACATGGGATCCCTTGTGATTTACCAGTGGTCAATTTAATCTCTGTTCGTGAAAACGGTCAGTTTATTTCAACCGATTCTTTTAAATATTGTTCTCGTGTCATCCACAATGAGTTACACATTGATTTCAATTTTCACTCACTTAGACATACCCACGCTACCATCTTAGTTGAAAATGGCGCTGATGCCAAAAGCGTCCAAGAACGATTGGGACACAGCGATATAAAAACGACACTACAGACCTATGCGCATAACACAGAAGCCATGGAAAACAAAGCCGTTGAAATATTCGAAAAATCAGTTTTGTCCACCACATAAATCTGCGGTGGACATATGGTGGACAAATGCCCTTTGCCCACTTAATAAACCGTCAAGAATCCCTTATTTAAGGGATAGTAAAACGACAGTTTCAACATGCCCGGTATGCGGAAACATATCAACGCACTGTACTTTTTTCACTTCATAACCGGCTTCCACAAAAAACGGCAGATCCCTTGCCAGAGAAGTCGCTTTACAGGACACATATATAAAAATATTGGGCTTAAAATCCAAAATTTTAAAAATCGATTTGGGATGAACGCCATCCCGTGGTGGATCTAAAATAATCACATCGGCCTTATATGCCAGTTTTTCAACTTCCGTCAGAACATCCCCTGCAAAAAATTCGCAATTATCCATACCATTCTTTTTTGCATTAATTTTGGCAGCCTCCACGGCTTCTGCTACTATTTCAATTCCCACTACTTTTTTAGCAACCGGAGCCAATACCTGCGCAATGGTTCCGGTTCCACAATACAAATCATAAATTATTTCATTTTGATCCTGCCCAACGAAATCCCGAATGACAGAATAAAGTTTTTCGGCTCCAAGCGTGTTGGTTTGAAAGAATGAGAAACTGGTAATTTCAAAAGTTAATCCTAAAATCCGGTCTTTAATCTTATCATCGCCATACAGAACCGTTACTTTTTCTGCCTTTACCACATCCGCAACCCCATCATTTTGAGTATAAAGGATCCCTCGAATTTGTCCTTTCAACGGCACGTTTACCAGACTTTTAACAAACGCCTCTTCCGCAAGTGTCCCCTGAGTGGTGGTCACAAGATTAACCAGTATGTCACCTGTGTGTTTTCCTTTTCGAACAACAAGATGCCTTAAATAGCCAAGATGACTTCGTTTATGAAAATACGTTTCATCTGTTTTTAAGAAAAACTCAAGCACAACTTTTTGAATTTTATTAAAATCTTCATCCACGAGTAGGCAGTCATCTGTTTTGACAATGTTATAAAAACTTCCCTGTTCATGAAGACCCAACATCAATGGACCATCTTTTTCATTATCTCCAAAAGAATATTCCATCTTGTTTCGATAACTAAACACTTCCGGACTGGGAACAATCCCCTCATATTGAAAGCCTTCAATCCCTGCCTCTTCTAACAAATCAAGCACGTACTTTTCTTTAAGCTTCAACTGTTCTTGATAAGATAGATTTTGATAACTGCATCCTCCACATTTGGAAAAAACTTCACAGGGTGCTTCAATTTCATTTGGTGCTTTTTCCAGCACTTCTAAAATTCGCCCTTCATACTTTTTTCTTTTTTTGGCAATATTAACTAAAACACGTTGCCCGGGAAGACCATTTTTAACAATAATTTTTTTTCCGTCTGCCATTCCCCATGAACTGCCTGGAAAAACAACCCCATCTATTTTTATTTCAATTATTTCATTTTTTTTCATTAATCGTCTCCTCGTTTGACTTGGCTAATTCTTGAAAATATCTTGAAACTGCTAACATTCTGCTGTCATAAATAATATCCTTTATATTTTGTGTGATTTCCTCAGGTGATTGTTTCATGCCCTGCTGCACCCAATCATTAATCATTCCGACAATCCCGTAAGAAATAAACTCTGCAATAAACGTCTTTTTCTCATCCTTCATCTCTAAATTCGTTATAAAGTGTTCAATAAATTCCAAGAAAATCCCCTTGGATACTGAAAATAAGTAATTCTTAAATTCATCACTATAGATGTCTTTTAACGTTGTCTGATAAAACAGAGCATCCTCTTTCATGGTGGTCAAGAGGTCCAGAACTTTTATGTCCCAGTTTTCAATACTTAGATCTTGAGTGATCACCATGATCGCCTCCTGATAATATATCCAATTTACAAGAGCATATTTATCCTGAAAATGATAATAAAAAGTCTGGCGATTAAGACCACACTGATTTGTGATATCTGAAATCGTAATTTTTTCAAATGGTTTAATTTTTAGAAGATTTTTCAATCCATTGGCAATGGCTTTTTTCGTAATTGATGATTCTGACAAATTCTAACTCCTCTTGATGTTTTTAAAAAATATTATAACATAATACATCAAATATTTATGTCAATTATTTTTAATTTCACCCAGTAAAACATTTCTTTCTTATTAAACTTAGTTCTTGGACCATTCTCAATCATGAGTTTACATTTACTTGGCAATTCCGACAAAAAAAGAACCTATATGAATAGATTTTTTAGTATCCATTCCATAGGTTCTATTTTTTTAATAACTGGTTTATGTTTAAACGATGTTTTTAAAACAATTCATCTGAATCTAACTCGTTGCTAACCACAATCGTTTTTTTATCCGCTTTTCTTTTCTTGAAAATTGACAATAGAATGGTGGCAACAAAGAATACAACGAAAAAGATGATCAGAATAATGAAGCTATTCCAGAATTCATCGGTAATAACCCCGCTGATTGAATCTTTAAACACCTTAACCGAGTAGGTCATCGGCATAAAAGGGTACAGTACGTTGAAAAATTTTGGCAATGTTTCCATTGGAAAGGTTCCGCCGCAGGAGGTTAACTGCAGAATCAGCAACAGCAGGGCCGCCAGCTTGCCGAGATCACCCATATGGACAATACAGAACTGAACAATTGCGAAAAAGGTCATGGATACCAGGCAGGCTGAAATGAAGTACAGTCCCTGGTGACCAATTTGTAGTCCCAGCGCATATTTGATGATGACTTCCAATAAAACGG
>NZ_RXYB01000030.1 GCF_008086615.1 Acetobacterium tundrae | reverse complement strand
TCTTCTCTGAGGATTTCCAGCACGATGGCTGCCTTTTCCTCTGGGGACCATGTTCGTCGTTTTCTATTCATGTGTATAGTTTATCTTATTTTCTGGAATTTGTGTCCAACTATTTGTGAACATTATCTATCTTCCCCAGGCAAGTAGCGAAATCCAAGCACTGTTTGCCAAGACCCGCTTTGCGGCCGGTGGCCGATGGCTGATGATCCCGGTCACATCGGAAAGGGTTTTAGACGATGTAAAAAATCTGATTCAAATCCGTGTCAAACCAAAACTGCGTTAAACTGGGCTCTCGAAAGAAATCAAATCAGCTCCGCAACCTAGCTGTTTTTGGAATAAAAAGCACCGTCGTCTGACAACTTCTGGACGCTGACAACCGCTATCCCGATGGATCATCCTTATCTGATAAATTTTACCATCGCTGCTAAACCGTTTTGAGCTTAAACGCCTTCACTACCTGAGCGATGCCGGCAACCCCGTCTTCAATTGCCCTTAAATCGGTGTTACCATATCCCAGTACTAACGCCTGGTCACCGGCTATTTTTGCCTGCCCAGAATTTCCGTTATCATTCACAAAATAATCCTTCAAGGTTGTCACAACAATCTGTTTTTCGTTCAGGGCTTTCCGAAGTTCTGCATCAAACACTATCGACTCAAAGGACGCAACCAGATGCATCCCGGATCGGGTTCCGGTCACAGAAACATCATCACCAAATTTTTCTTTCAGACAGGCTTCCAAATCGTCGCTCTGCGTTTCGTTGTCCGGGGATACGGTTTCCTTTCGCTCAAAACAGATCCCTTCACTGACGTAGGTGCCGGATCCTTCCTTTGCATAAAGATACCCTTCCGCCCAAAGCTGTTCATAAGCTTCCATCACCACATTGCGTGAGACCGAAAGAAACTCGGAAAGCCCCCTGGTGGATGGCAGCTTTTCATCTGCTTTCAAATCCCCTGTAAAAATGGATTCCTTTAGTTCATGATAAAACTGACGCTATTCCTTTTTTCCTATCTGCCCCAATTCATCGTCAGCGGTAAGAATGCCACCATTCAAGGCCTGCAGCTTGGTCTTTTCTTTATGTTGCTGACGTTACTTGTTTTTATCCTCTATGGGATTCTGGCTGGCAGCTTCAGTGTTTTTTTAAAGCAGTCTCCCAAAACCTATCTGCGCATTCAGCAGGGTTTTGGAGCCGTTTTTATTGTTTTTGCAGTGCAGTTGGCGTTGTTTTGATAAAATTGTCTGCGCTGATAATCCAAATGAATTAAGTTCTTGCTCAAAAAATCAACGCAAAAAAAAGCCCCGATCGGTAACCGTATGCAACTCTTTTTGCTTTATTTCTCAAACAATTTCATTTTTTCCTCTGTTGTATCCTGAAATAATTTATTTTCGTTTTTCTACCGTTTTAAATGAACAAACGGTATAACAATTACCGCAAAGAATACAGTTTTTTTGATTGATAAGGTAAGGGCTTCCTTTTTCAATACAGTTTTGAGTGTTTCTACATTTTCATCTTACAACAAACAGCCAGAACTCTTCGATAATCAGTTCGAGGGACGCCGTATTCAAGGTTTCCATCGTTGCCAGATCTTCTTTCGAAATCGTCCCGAATTTTTTCGTCAGCACCTTAACCGCCATTTTTGATAAAGCCTGTGTTTCTCCTTCTTTCCGTCCTTTTTCAAGGCCTTCATCGATACCTTCATTTCTAAAAATTTCAGCCAATGTCATGGTTACTTCACTCCCTTCCGGATAGGTTAATTTAATCTGTTTTAAAACAGACTTCAGTTGATCTTTTGAAAGCTGAGGTCCGGCATTTAGAATATAGCGCATGCAGGTTTCAATCAAGAGAAATTCGTTTCACTCATTTCTCTTTGATTCGCGGGCAGTCGCCAACTACAAGCAAGGTTGTGATTGGCTCGTTGCCTTCGCGCAAAATACTGAATGCCCGTTTCTTTTTCTTCCAGTTCATTCATTGCTCTTGCTGCCTGAATGATGGTGTCGAGAACCGCCTGACTGCTCTTCTGGAAAACATCTCTAAAAATGGATAGCGTAATAGCCAACTGGGCGTTACCCTTGATGTCTTCATCAGAAAATTGAGACAGATCATAGATCTGGTAGCGAAAGTTTGGTGTCATTTCTTTCACTTCTTCCGGCAGAGCATCATAATCTATAATCAGATCTGCCAGCGTATCACCGATCCCCCATTTTTCTTTGCCATGATAAATGAGTATGGGTATGATCACTGGAATCTGTCTGGCATTTTCTTTGACAGCTTTCTGCTCCCAAATCCGAACCATGTAGTTGAGCAACTGAAGAACAACGTTTTTACTGGTATAGCTTTTATGTTCAAAGAGAAAGTAGAGATAACCATCCCTTTGATTTGCCTCTGATTTATGAGTGCGGGAATAAGGAATGGTGACGACACAAAAGAACCGCCTCTCCTGCATCAGTGTTTTCTTTAATCAATTTCCGCCACAATGTCATTGACCTTGATCAGATCCTGGGGATTTATTTTCAAGGTGAAATTGGCATTTCCGACCCCGCCGTAAACATAGGGATAGTTTAACAAATGTAGATCCAGCACACTTGGCAAGTGATGCCCCACCAGAGGAACGCTTCCCACTTCAAAACCAATAGTTTCGAAGACCTCATCTGCGCTTGCCATTCTCACCTTTTTGCATTGCAAAATTTTCTTGATCTGTTTAAAATCGATCCGGCCCCGGTCTCCGGATAAGAGTAAAGCGAAATAACCCTTTTCACTTTTAATAATAAGCGTCGGCGCCGTCTCACAAATTTCATAAAACCCCAGTGCATCATTAACCGACAAAACAGGCTTTTCATTCGGCAATATTTCAAAATCCACATCGCTGTTATTCAGCCATATTCTGAGTTCTTCTATTGTCATTCTGTCCCCTTTCACAAAACCGCCGCTCCTACCCCACTACCAGCTTATTCGTTTTCTTCAAAAACTTTGCCGGGATAGGCCGGTGGAGGTGCCAGGTGATGTTCATCGGTTTCTTCTCATTGTTTTAGTTCTTAAGTTCTAGTTGGTTAGACTGTCTATTTCAATATGTTTAGGATCACATCACCATATTTTTCAACTCTAACCGGTCCAAAACCTGAAACGCCCAGTAATTCTTCCAAAGACTGTGGCATTTTGCAGATCAAATCCAGCATTTGCTGATCACTGAAAACACAGTAAGGTTTAATATTTTCTTCCCGGCTCTTTTCCAGCCGGAAGGCTTTTAGCTTGGCTACTAATTCAGTATTCCGGGAAATCATCGGCTCCGCCGGT
Organism: Acetobacterium tundrae; assembly: GCF_008086615.1. Classification (GTDB taxonomy): domain Bacteria; phylum Bacillota; class Clostridia; order Eubacteriales; family Eubacteriaceae; genus Acetobacterium; species Acetobacterium tundrae. The sequence continues at coordinate 22,841 of NZ_RXYB01000030.1, read as the reverse complement.
TCCGCCGCTGGCAGCAATTCCACCGGCTTTGCGACCACTACGGGTTGGATTACTGTTTGATCCACATTGGTCTCCGATAAACGGTTGATGATATCCTCATATTTCTTCGCATAGTCGGTTTGGCCAGGTTGATGCAACGCCAGAAATCGTTCAGCCCAGTCTTTCATATCTTTATCGCTGTTAACCATTTCTTTTGATTGCTGAACCGCTTTTTTTATATATTGATTTAACTGATCCGCCCGAATCACTTTTTCTTTGACTTCCTTCTTTGCATATTTCGCATTGAGTACCGTTTTCGGATTAGCCAGAACTACAATCGACTTGTAAAAATTATCAAAGTATTTATCCGCAAGCATTTTAGTTAAAGCATTTTTTTTGCGTTCTCGATTAAGCTGTTTTAAAACTTCCAAATGCCGCTGATTCTGGGTGATCGGTGAATAGATTCCCTCTTTGACGGCTTTTCCATTCCAGGAATACTTTCTGACAAAATTTCCCTGGTTGTCAATATCGATATTGCCGAAAAGGTTTTTGCATTCAATGAAAAAGACGAGTTTTCGGGTGACCACGATATAATCGATCTGCGCCGACAACCCGTTGATTTCCAGATGGATATCGTGTAGGACATACAGCGGCAGCCCACTGTTCTTCAGTTCAAAAGCGATGTTATTTTCACCAAGTTCTCCGTAAGATACCATTTTAATTTCACGATCAAGCTCATCCTTGACCTTGCCGGTGGCTTTAGCTTGCAGTTCTTTCAGACGCACAATATATTGAAACGCATCGCTTTCTTCTTTTAGAAAGATCGGGGTGTTGAGTTTGTTGAATAATGCCATATTATATTTCCTTTCAAAACTTCTATGAAATATTTATTCAGTTATTAAACGAATTGGAAAGATCCAAACTTTTCTAATGTTACCATCATCATCTTCTTGTTTTGCAGGATAAGGTTTATCGCATAATACACCAACACTATGATATATGTATTTTTAGGCTTGATCACTTCAAAAATATGGAGTTCTACGCCATTCGTTTTTGACTGGGTAGCGTTATATTTTACCTATAATAAAGACTCTTTTTATTACCCAGTAATCACTTTACTAAAAATTCAAAGGCTAACCGCATAGTTTGAGCAATATTTTGTAATTTGAGAACCTTTAAGTCCATCATTTCTTACTCCTTATCCCTGATTAAGACATCAGTCGGGTAATTCGACTGATGTCTTCTTTTCCTTTGCAAGTGGTTATTTTCTGGAGATCTTTATGTTGGGCAAGATGTTAGGTGATGTCGAAATCTTCTTTTAGGACGATTGGGTTCGCAAGGTGAAAGTATATTGCCATATCTATAATTTTTCTAACTTAATATTAGTTTTAACAAAAGAGACGAATTTATTTTCTCTAAAATATCCACATATATATGTTAATTCAGCAGTCTAAATTGAATCAGAATCTTAAAACATATACCAATTCGTACTTTAAAAGGAATGACTGAAAATCACACTTCAATTTCTGTTATTCAACCTAAGCCCAAAAAAAATTATATTTAATATATTCTTTTTTTCCTTTGTAATTAAAAGCTTTTGCCAATTGCGAAAAATCGTGTGTTAATGAAGCTTTTAAGAAATAAATATATTTCTCATCCTCTGGTGTTATTATATTTTTTTCATTTCTTGATTCAGATACCGTATTGACTTCAAAATAAGTTTTTTCATAATCTAACATCATTGAAACTCTTATATATTCATCTGGAAAAGACTTTCCATTCGAAGCTACCTCATTTTGGATAGCATAATCAGTAATCATTTCATGAATCACAATATTTGATGTTGTATTAATAAATAAATCTGCTAATTCAACAGCTTCCAGAATTTCATTATTTTTAGGTATTGAATACTCATGTTCCAATTTATTTCGCACTTTTCTTGTTCTATTTATTAAAGATACCGGACTTATTCCCAGTGCCTGAATTATTTTCAATTTTTGTGCAATGTTTTTTTCACAATTACTTTCTGTATTAAACTCATCAATAATTATCTGAACTTCAGGATATCTTTCCAAATTCAAATTTTTATAGTCATAGCCTAAATATGCTAAAATATAATCAGTTTGACAGTCAATTGCCCTTTTTGCATTAGCTACAACACTAATTTTTCCTTTTATTTCTGTTATTTGAGTATCACTTTTCGCAAATTTCAAAAAATCTTTTGGCATGATTTCAAAAATATCAGCTTCAAAAGAAGTTTGTACATCCCCTTGAATATAAAAATTGTTCCACTTTATCTTAAATATATCACTTAATTCATTCATAACTATCTCTTCCTATATTTAAATTTTCTCTTTTTTTAGATTTTCCGATTCATTCTAAAAAATTATTAAAACAAATCTTCATTTTAAACCTTCTTTCAACATTTAATTTTCAATAACATCATACTATTTAAACTTTTCATTTTAAACAAATTCCATTCCGGTCTCTTCTTTTAAATACAAATCACAATTTTCGTCCAATAATGATTTATGTTTTTTTAGATATTCCTGTACAAAGGGTGCCACCCAATATTGACTTCCTTCTCGCGGTGTATCGCCACAATCCAAATAGTCGACATAATCATAGGACATCACACAAAGCGGCATTACAAGTACTAGCAAGAATAGAAATGCTACAGTAATATAATCCAGCTCTTGAGTAAATTCTTTGCTATATTTTTCAACTTTCTCACCCATTCTATGAAGCGGTTCATTATAATAACTTTTCCCATTAGAATGGACAAAATTATTAAGCTTATCTCCCATTTTTTTAAATGCACTTTGTAAATTAAATTTTTTTATAGCCGAAGATAAGTATTCTGATTCACCAATTGCTTTTAAAACTTCAGAACTGTTCAAATTCGATAATTTGTCTTCCATCCAATCAAGTATAAATTTTTCATGTTTGTTCATACTGTCTTTATCAGAATTTTCCAACAAATTGATATCTTTTGAAATTGTGAGAATATATAAATAATAAAACAAATCATCTCTGTATTTTCTAAGTAACGTATAAGCATCTGCAAAATTAGTATTTTCACAACACTTCTTAATACTTTCTAATGTTCGTGTTGTAGAATCTAAAATTAGATTTGTTGGTATTATTTTGTCGAAACGAATGAAGGTAAAGTCTCTTCCAAAAGATAGGTAACTTAAATCTACCATGAAAATTTGTGTCTCGCTAATAATGTTTATTAGGTCTTTTATATAATTGTTGTTCAAAGCTGTATTTTGATTTATTCTAAATTCTGACAACCAATCAAAGCCATCGCTTTCAATCGTATCTTCTTGGTTATTTTTCGAGTTTCCCATAATAGCATTTACTTACCCTTTCAATGTCATTTATTAATCATATCCACTAAATATTAATGCTTAGCGTTTGTTTTGTTACCTTCCTCCCAATCACATTCAACCACCTCTCCCCATCTCTCCCATCTCTTACATCCCCAGTAATATAGGTCTCAATTACAGTCAGACCCACCACCGGCTCAATCAAGGTTTTCAACCGCCCCTCATCCAGATCCGTAAAATACCGGCCGTTACGTTCGCCTTCAAAATCCCCGTATTTAAAGGAAGTATATAAAATGCCGCCGGGCTTCAGGGCTTTGACAAGCTTCAAAAAGATCTCGGTCAGTTCCCCGTAGGGCACATGGAGCAGTGAGGCACAGGCCCAGATTCCGTCAAAGGCCTGGTTAAAATCCAGCGCATCAAAAGTCTGGCACAGCACTGGCTGGCCGATATAGTCGCTGGCCAGCCGGCAGCATTCCGGTGAACCGTCGATGGCGGTGACGGTATAGCCCAGATCCAGAAAGGCCTTGGCATCCCGGCCGGAACCGCAGCCCAGATCCAGAATGTGGCTGTGTTCCGGCAGCTGGCTGAGAAAGCGCTGGTGCAGTGCGGAAAGATCGGCGTCGATGGTGCCCCGGATAAATTCCCGGGCGGTTTGGTTGTAGTAGTCGAGTGTTTTATTCATCAGGGTCTCCTGTTTCTTCAATGCTGGCGGATCATCGTCAACGTCAGTATTGCTTTGATGACGCCCGGCCTTGACCGGCGGCGGTTACTGTTGCAGCTTTTCCAACCGCTCTTTATAGAAGCGCTTGGTACGGTAATCGATGATGTCCTTAAAATGCCCAATAAAAGCCGGATTGGCGATAAAAGCCTGCAGGGCCGGGGCCAGACAGAAGCGGTCGTCTGCTTTCACAAAATACTCTCCAGCAGTCTGGGCCAGAAAATGAACGGGATTGCGATTGGCCAGGGCGATGTATTCTTTTTTGCCCCAGTGCAGAGCATCGGCGGTGCTTTTGTCCCGGAGCAGATCGATGCGGTTTGAGGCATTGGCATAGAAGGCCATAAAACTTGCGCCGATTTCGTCCGCGCTGATGGTCATCTTGATCCGGCCGCCGTTGTAGAAGGCCAGGAGCACCGGCATTTTATAGGTTTTGGCCATGGCGGTGTTCTCAATGTTCTTCAGGAACTCATGCCCGACGGTTCCCAGAAGCATTTTTTCGTCGTCAGTGGCCTGGCCGATTTCATTTAAAAAGGACAGATAATCTCGGAAAAGGTTGAGTTCTTTTTTGCTTCTGATTGTCTGGTAAATGTCCGCGTCCAGATGCACAAACAGGTCCAGCCGCAGGGGTCTTTGGCCGAGTTCTTCCTGAATGTCGAAAAACGCCGCAATCACCCGGTCCTTGATTTTCTTCTGATCCTGAGCCATTTTTTTAAACAGATCCACCAATCTGAAATCGAAATCCACAAAACAGTCCTCGGGATAGTCGTCCGCACTGGGGAGCCGGTCAGTCTTTTTGCCCGGTCGGTGCCCCGGCGGTTCGCTGGTCAGGAAAAAGGGAATCAGGTTGGCTTTTTTATAGTTCCCGATAAAATCCAGCACGTTGACATATTGTTTTCCCCGGGACTTGCGCAGGCCGCGCCCCAACTGCTGCAAAAAGACGGTCGGCGACTGAGTCGGTCGGAGAAACAGCACCATGTCGAGTTCGGGAATATCCAGGCCTTCATTGAACATGTCCACCGCGAATACGACCTGGAGCTCACCGGTCTTCAAGGCTTTGATCGCCTGTTCCCGGGGCCGCACCAGCGGCTGCTGGTGCACCTCGGCTGATCCGCTGATGACGGCACAGCAGGCAATGCCGTGTTTCCGGAAATACCGGGTCATGTACAGGGCGTGATTCCGGCTGATGCAGAAGCCCAGGGCCTTGTTGCTGTCGTATTTAAGATAGTTCTGCAAAATCAGGTGGCCGCGCTGATTGATGCTGGCCAGTTTCTCAAGCGCGTCCTCATCGTAACGGCCGTTTCGGAAAGGGACTGCGGTGTAATCCAGATCATCATAAATGCCGTAATACCGAAAGGGTACGAGCCAGCCTTTGTTGATGGCTTCTTTCAGGCGGACTTCGTAGACCACGTTGTAGTCGCAGAGCGCAAAAACGTCCTGATTGTCCAGCCGTTCCGGAGTGGCGGTCAGACCCAGCAGAAATTTCGGTTTGAAATAGTCGATGATGTTCTGGTAGTGATCGGACACGGCGTGATGAAATTCATCAATGATGATGTAGTCGAAGGCATCCGGGGGAAAAGTGGCCGCCGTCAGGTAGGCTTTGTTCCCCAGCGTCTGGACCGAGGCAAAAATAATGTCTTCGGCGGTGTCTTTTTGGGTGCCGTTGAAACGGCCGGTGCTCAGCTCATAGCGGACACACGTGAAGGTGTGTTCAGCCTGGCTCAGGATTTCGTCCCGATGGGCGACAAAGAGGATGCGGGTATAGGCTTTGGAATCGAAGGCCGCCAGAAAGGTTTTGCCGATCCCGGTGGCGGCGACAATCAGGCCTTTGTCCAACTTTTCCCGGCGGAAATTTTTCAGTGCATACAGGGCTTCAATCTGGGCGTCTTTGGGCTGCGGAAAGGCCATCAGCGGCGGCGGGTTCGGCTCCTCCGTATCCACGACAAAGGCCGACTGCCCCTGAGCAACCCGGTTCGTTTCGTCAGTGGCTTGATCAGCGCTTTCCAATGCTTCCGCATCTTCAAGCTGCTGATAGAGCCGGGGGCGTTTCCACTGTTTTGCGTATCTTTTCAGCTCGGCATCGTCAATGGGGATGGCGTGATCCGCCAGCAGTTCTTCAAAAATCCGGCGGAAATAAGCGCAGTCCGCCTGATTTTCCCGGGAATTGATCCGATAATTCCACTCGATGCCGGAGGTCAGGGCCGACTTTGAGAGATTGGACGACCCCACAAACACTTCGTCATAATCGGGGTATTTAAAAAAATAGGCTTTCGCATGAAAGGACTGATTGGGGACATTGTAAAACCGCAGATCAAGCTGATCCCCCAGGGCATCTTTGAGCAGATAGAGGGCTTCGGGCTGAGTGATGTTTAAATAATCGCCGCACAAAATCCTGATTTGCACCGCACGGCCAGCCGCCGCCTTCAGATCGTCAAGAATCAGGCGGATTCCCGACGCCATCAGGAAAGACACATTGATATCGATTTCAGCGGCGGTGGCGATCGACGCCTTCAGGTAGTCATATAAATGATCCTGCTCACCGGTGATGCAGTTTTCATTATAGGCGTTGGCGCCGGTTATCCGATAAGTTCCCATGTCTCTCCTCTTTCTGTCTTTGTTGATTGGGTTATTGCCAAACGAACAATGATTGCTTTGCGATCTGTTTCCACAACCCATTTTGTAACGTGCAGGCGAACCGGCTCGCAACGCCCACGGCTCTTGATTAATCGGACGGCCCGGTTACAGCAGCCGGTTCTCCGCAAAACTGTAATAGCCGTCCCCGGCGACAATGATGTGATCGGCCACCGGGATGGCAATGGCTGCCGTGGCCAGGCTGATTTTTTTGGTCACGTCCACATCCGCCCGGGAGGGCTGCAAACTACCGCCGGGATGATTGTGGGCCAGGATGATGCTGGCCGCCTGGTGACGCAAGGCCGTTTCGACAATCAGTCGGGGGTAGACCGGCGCTTCATTGATGGTGCCTTCATGCAGCAGACAGGCATGATTCACCCGGTTCTGACTGTCCAGGCAGATCACATAAAACACCTCATAGAGCCGGCCGGTGAAGAGCGAAACGGCATACTCCCCGGCCCGGGAGGTGCTGTCCAGGACGGCTTTTTCCTTAAACTTGCCGCGATTGTAGCGCCGGCTCAGGGCCGGCATCAGGGATAAAAGCACCCCGGTGTTTTCCGTGACTCCCGCTAGTTTGCATAAATCAGCGGGATCCGCATCAAAGACGCCGGACAGGGAACCGTATGCCTTAATCAGCTGATGGGCCAGTTCGTTGGTATCCTTCATCGGGATGCAGTAAAAAAGCAGCAGCTCCAGAATCTGATGATCCTCGAAACTGTCGATGCCTTCCGTCAGAGCTCTGTTTTTAACCCGTTGGCGATGACCTTTGTGCGAATTTTTCTCCATACTCACCCTCATCTTTAAAAATCAGACTAATACTATTACGCTAATAAAATAATTTTACAACTTTATCGATAAGCATGCAAATGAAATCGACTATTTCCTGCAACATTTCATCAAAATTGAGTATGTTTACCGATTGCTGGTTCATTTACTGAAGATATTTTTTATTAAAAAAAGCAGCCCCTTTCGGAGCTGCTCGGTCAATCAAAATGGTCAAATAATACGTTATAGCTGATCAATAAAGACCCTAACCAATTCCGCGTCAAACTGGGTTCCGGCATTGTTTCTCAGTTCGGCTATTGCCACCTCTACTGGCAGTGAAGACTTGTAGCTTCTTTCACTAATCATCGCATCATAAGCATCGGCAATCGCACAAATCCGTGCCTGAAAGGGGCTTTCCCGGCCCTTAAGACCTTTGGGATAGCCTTTACCATCCCATCTTTCATGATGGGCCAGGACATACTCGGCAATCTCTATCAAATCGTTATTGGTGCTGAGAATGCGATAACCGATTTCGGCATGGCCCTTCATCTCAATCCATTCATCCGCGGTGAATCTATCCCGTTTATTCAGGATTTTGTCTGATATGGCTATTTTGCCGATATCGTGCAGTAAACCAAAGGCTTTCAGCTCCTTAATTTTATATTCTTCCAAATCAAGAGCCATGCCCATCCGTTCACATAGACTTGACACATTTCTTGCATGAACTTCCTCGCGTTTACTTTTACGATTGAGCGCATCAATGATATTGTCAATGACCTGTCCTTTTAAACTTGGGCCTTCAAACAATTTGTTGTGGTACATCGTATCTTCAGCTTTTCGAATGACCTCTTTAATGTCGTCATCCGCACTGATTTTCGTTTCGGATCCAAATGAAACCGAGATTTTTATGCCCTCGATGCTTTCTTTTATTAACAGGTTTTTGATCCGTTTGATCATTTTCGCTGCTTCATAGGAATCTGTTTCGGGGAGTAGGATAACGAACTCATCACCACCCACTCTGGCGATGATGTCATCGGCTCGGCAACCGTTAGTGATCGCTTTGGCAGTCTTGATCAACAACTGATCACCGTTTTCATGACCAAACGAATCGTTAATGAGTTTTAGGCCATTGACATCGCCCATCACAACCGTCAGGGGCCATCTTCTTCTGGTATCAAGCCGGGTTAATTCTTCTTCATAAAACCGACGATTATACAGTCCCGTTAAATGATCATGAAAGCTCAAATATTTAATGGCATCATCTTTCTTTTTCTTTTCCGTAAAATCTCGAAATACCAGAACAACACCGGATAAATTGCCGCGTGCATCGATAATCGGCGCAGCACTATCCTCAATCGGTCGCTCGATGCCATCTTTGGAGATCAGCAGAGTATGATTGACAAGCTCGATGGTCTCTTCTATCGCCAACACTTTTGCGACCGGGGTATTGCATCTTGCTCTGGTGAATTCATTGACGATCTGAAAAACGGCTTCGATGGGCTGACCAAACGCTTCCGCCTGGGACCAGCCGGTGAGCTGTTCAGCAACCTTGTTCATGATTAACACCAGCCCCTGAGTATCGGTTGAGATGACGCCGTCACCAATGGAGATCAGGGTGGTTTTAAACAGCTCTTTTTCATTATAAAGCTGATCTTCCACGGCCTTGCGTTCGGTGATATCCTGTAGGATGCAGTGGGTCTGTTTAAACGTGCCATCACCATTATAACCAATCTTTCCCTCAAATGCGATTACCAACCGCTGCCCGTTTTTATGGCGCATCTCAAATTCACTATGAATGTACCCCTGCGATTTAAATAGCGGAAATCGTACCCGAAAACCCTCGACATATTCAGAACAGAGAAAATCACCAAACCATTTTCCGATCACTTCTTCTCGTTGATAGCCCAAAGTTTCCAGCCATTTGGGATTCACCTCAATAAAATTGCCATCGAAATCCAGCGATTGATACCCCATGGGGGCTCTGGTGAAGAGCAATTGAAATTTTTTTTCACTCTCTTTAAGTGCTGCTTCTGCCCGCTTCCGTTCAGTGAGCATTCGGGACAAGCTGAGGTTACTGAAACTCAAAGCCGAGATCATGGCACCCAGCTGAGCATAATAAGACATGACCTCAGCAACGGTTTCGCGCTCATAGCGGGGCACCCGGTTGAGGGCATCAAGGTATTCGGTCTCATCAAAGCCATAGCGCCGGGCCTGATTGCGGAAGTATGCCACATCCGGCTCTTCATCGGTATAAATAAACTGTCCAAAATGGATACTGCCCATGTGGTGGCCGGATACCACAATGGGTGAAGACAGATCCCACATGCCGTTCTTGCAGCGGTAGGATTGAAATGTTCCCGACTCAATGTCACGAGCCAGAGACATGTCGCTCTCAACACAATTCTTCCGGGTTTCAGGATGGCAACGATGAAACTTTGTGCAGATATCCTGCCAACCAACGCTCACCAGCACCTTCCCGTTGTTGTCGATAATGGTACCTGACATGCCAGTGATCCGCTGGAAATTCTCCATCAGCGACCGCAAGGCCGGAGCATCAACAATATCGGCGAGAGCTATTTCATCAAAATCGATTTTTGTTCCAATCATGGCCGTAAGTTTGTTGCTAACGGTCGTCTCGCTCGCCGTTCGCTTGTCGTCTTCAGAATTCATACGATCCACTTCCTTTTTTTTAGAGGTTTATTATTTGTCTTTTTCTTACCCCATTTAAGGCTTTTCAATCGCTTGATGGTTGACACATTCGGCTGCTTTTTTTCCGGTCCTTGTATCAGACCCAAAATAGTTCGATTCAAAGTTAAAAGATTTTAAAATTAGGGAAGCAATGCATATCTGACGATGATAAATATTTGAATAATTACACTATTCTATTGTATAATTAAGTACAATTATACGAGTAAAATAAAGCGAACGGGTTAAGCGTGATTATATGAAATATGGGCAAGATATTGGAGGAGGTCAAGGATGACTGTTAATTTAAATGAATACTTTAAAAAGCAAAATAAATTTAATTGATGACGATATTACCATTGTTGTATTGAGCAATGATTTAGTAAAATACCAATTCTTGTCAATGAGCGGGGCTGGTGGTACCTATATAAGTAGAGAGATGGCTTCATTAATTTATGGTAAAAAGTTAGGTGCTTTAAGGAAGATATTCTAAAAGCGATTCTTAATATCGATCGTTACTGCACATCTTTTATAACATGTGAATTAAGGGAAGCTTAAAATGACTTCCCTTAAAAATTAAAGGCCTTTAACGCGATTGCCATTCTGATCGAAATTCTTTTTTAATGCTTTTTCAACCGGAAAAATGGATGCGATCAAAACAACCATCTGAACCGTCAATAACAGCAAACAAATCATGCTCTCAATCTCCTGATTGAATAAAAACGCGATCACACTGATGATCAGCGAGAAAATCAACAGCACCCCGCCTATTTTCCGCCATAATTTTCCGAAGTAAAGGTGGGCAAATTCCCATGTGTCCTTATTTTTCTTTGACATCGTTGTCCGATAACCATAAAAGCTGTTGATTTTTTCGGGCCCGTGATTTCTAAATTTCATGCCAAAAAACAGCATAATAATGGGGATGATTAAATTACTAGCAACTATAAATAAAGTATATCCCATCTAACGCCTCCGTATTGTCTAATATTTCGTGAATTTCTTCACCGTCTATGACTTTTTTGCCACGCTCTGATTATAACATTATGGTATATATTTGTCGCGGTGAATTTTAAAAATGTAAAAAGTATTTGACATTCTGATCCGCATAATGTTAGACTATAAATGTAAAAAGTATTTGACATTCATCACGTGTTTTTTGCCGCTATCGATGGTATTTTATTTTGGCAGATGATCATTTTACTGATTACAATTTAAATATAAGGAGTGATTTTAATGAGAAAAATGGACGAAATGGAAATGAGTATTAGTTTGAAAGCGATAAAGGGGGCCTGGGCATACACCGTTTTATTTTTAGCGGTTTGGGGTCTCATCGATTGTTTACAGACTGGAAGATTTGGTTTTCCTTTTTTTCTTCTGGTAACCCAAAATCTTGTTTTCATAGCCATTCAAACTTTTCTAAAATGGAAACTCGGAAAAGATGAAAAATAATATCAAGGTCCTACGAAAACAAATGGGCATGCGACAGGAAGATATCGCCACGGCGCTTGACGTCACCAGGCAAACCATCAATGCGATTGAAAATGAAAAGTATAACCCGACCCTGGAATTAGCCATGAAACTGGCTAAACTGTTAAACACAACGGTCGAAGCTTTATTTATTCTTAACAGCTAAAAAAAGCACCGCATCATTTCTGACGCGGTGCTTTTTCACGGCAGATTTGATTAATTTATCCGTTCCATCGTCAGTTTTCCAGTGGTGAGTTCCTTTTCTGTCAGCGCTTCGGTGGCATAGCCCAAGGCAATGGCGGAACAGGGAATAAAGCCTTGCGGCACTTTGAGTTCGGCGCACAGCGCCATATCGATGCTGATGGCAGCGATAATCCCCATCAGATAACAGCTTCCCAGCCCCAGATCGGCAGCGGCGACGGCCATATTTTCGATAATACAGGCGGCATTACAATAGGGCACCCCGCTCATTGGCCCTTTCAGCTCCGCACCGGATACCAGAATCACCGTCGGTGCGCCATAGGTCGGATGCGTGCCGGTTTTTGCAAACAGCGCCGCTACGGCTTCATCAATTTTCTCCAGTAACGCTTTATTTTGAATGACCGTCAGCTTAACGCTTTCGAATTGCCCCATCCCGACCGGCGCCGCATTGGCCGCCTGCAAAATAGTCGTCAGCTCGGCCTCGGTAATCTGCTGCGCTTTGAAAACCCGGGATGACTTTCTTTTGGCGATTGCCTTCATTGTTTCCATTTGTCTTCCTCCTTGATTTTTATTCTAACTCTATTATACTAGCCTCCGAACAGAATACAAGGCAACATTATCTATCGATGCGTGTCATTTTTCAACGTCAAAAAGCAAAGATGCCCGGATCGTTGCTTCTTTGGTTTCTGCTGTCTGAGCCACTAGGGGATCATTCTCAGCCGTCCGCACGCCTAAAACACAGCCGATCATAAAAACCAAAAAAAAATTGAGAAAGAGCAACTGCTAATGCTCTTTCTCATAAATTACCAGCATGATTCTGCTAAAAAAGCTTGTCAGACAGCACCGTCACTCCGAACTCTGGAGGCAGTCATCTTCATGGCCCATAAACAGATTGCCATAATGTCCCTTATTTTTAGCCACATACATAGCATGATCCGCCTTTTTATATATTTTCCTGAAATCATCCTGTTCGTTTATAAACGCAATCCCAATGCTCACAGAAAAAAACGGAATCGTTTGTTTTTCTTTAATCCGTTGCTGTAGACTATGATTGAAACCTTCTATTTTTTGCTCGATCTTTTCGTCATTTTCCTGCATGTTACTTACCAGCACAATAAACTCATCGCCCCCTGATCGTGCGATGATATCGGTACTTCGAAAACTGTTACACAGAACCTCTGCAAGCAGTTTCAGCACCTCATCCCCCACCGAATGGCCATATATATCATTTACCTGTTTAAAGTCATTAATATCCATAAACAACAGAATCCCTGTCTTATCTGCGGTAAGACCGATTTTCATCTGTTCTTCAAAGGCCCGGCGATTCAGTAAACCGGTGAGAAAATCGGTTTCTGAAAGACGTTTGTACATTTCCACGTACTTGACTTTTTCTTTCATCTCCAATTCTGATTGAATCAATTCATATTTTTGGGTGATGCTATTCATGCCAACATAAAGGCATCGAAGCGCAACGAAAAAGAGAAGATAAGTAAGCAACAGGTCAATCTGTTCATAAATTGACCGATAATAATACATGGTGGGATAAATCGAAAGGGCGATGATCAGTACGCAAAATACCACCAAAAACAGCGAAACCAGATACCACTCCGAATCAATGATCTGCACAATGTGCCGAAATGACTTACGTACATATTTAATCTGAAGTAAAATGATCACCGTAAAAACAGCAGCCCGCATCAACAGATAGACCATCTCATTTAATTGAAAATAACTGTTAGTCAATGTGGCGCACCCCATACTGACTCCAAAATAAATGATACATTGGGTCAAAAAAATGAAAAAGGTTACCCAGAATTTATCAGTCGATTGAAAAAAAATCAATCCGCCGATAAAGACAATAATCAAGGGGAGATAAATCTTCTCTGCCATATCAATGCCAATATTCTGATAAATACCGGTTAAAAAAAGACAACTTGCCAATATTATAAAAATAGAAATTACTATTCTCAAACCAGTAGGCTTGTGAATATTCCCGATAGCCATTGTCATCGCCATGATGGCAAAGGCTGATTCGATGCATCTTAAAAAAAATAAAGAATCCACACTCTTCACTACTTTCAATAATAATATAAGCATTTTTCATTTGAATGACATTATTTATTATAGCATTTATTAAGATATTTAAACAATTGTATTTTCTAACATGCCTCTGCAACCACCCAAAGTTCGGATTCGTCCCAACTTGCTGAGTGGCCGGACGAGTTCAACGGCAAACTCCCTACCCCAGTCTGTAAAATCACCAATGTTACGCGTTATTTGGTATAGTTAGCCGAGCTTTTGATATCTTTAAAGAAATTGACGATGATCTCATCATATATGTTCAGCAGATCTTTTTTTGCATCGTTTTCGGTATAGGGCAGCACAAATTTGCTCAACAGCATCACCACGATGCCCCGATGATGACATAAAAGATGCGTCAACGCTCAGGTTGGTGCCATTCTTGATAACCATTCGCCTTTCGGCACTGAGGGCCAGAACCGGATCATGAGTTGCGATCAAAACAATTTTTTCATTCGTAACCAATAGGGATATCGCTATTTTTCGATCAATGCCGGCATTTTCATTTCCAGTTCTGGACGCTGTGAGCAAAAACCAACCTCGCTGAATAAATCGCCAACTTCTTCACTGATAAAATATTTTGATACAGCCCTTGCATCTGCACTGCAATTCTTTTTCGTCAGCATCACAACCGGATTCATGACCGCACCGTCTTCCGGCCAGATCACCTGAACCGTGTCGCTTTCCTTCACATGATTAGCAAATGATAACGGAATCACACTGATAAAGGGTGCTTGCTCTTTTTTACTTCCGGCAAGGGCGACCATCTGTGCTGGATGCAGCCTGGATTTTATATTTCGAGCCAACTTTTTTATTCCTTCGATGCCATGGTTGTGATAAATTTCAAATAATACGCCCTCACACAATTCCTCGTCGGTATGGCCTCTAAAAGCAATTTTCTGCTCATACTGCGAAGATAGGAGATCCGCCCATTTTTTTGGCGGCTCAAGATCAGGATAATTCGTTTGATCGACTAAAAAACAAGTGGATTGACAGCAACGATATCGTAGTACGCATTGGGGTCGATAACGCCTGATTCCTGATAGGCCGCTGACACCTCAAAGTCAAGCGATGATTGAAAGGCCCCCTTCTTTGTAAATCGTTCAATAAATGTGGGAAAGAAAAAACGGCTAAATCCCGGAGCAACCATGATATCCGGAAGCTTATCAAGGTCTTCAATTGTTTTAATATCTTCGAAAAAATCAGCCTGAACAACGGCATTGGATAATATCTCATATTTTAGGGAAAGATCATTATTTTTCAAGGTGGACATCAAATTCCACATAGCCATCCGTTACTGTTAACCCTGAAGCAACCGCTTCGGCTCCCGAACAGGTATAGATTTCTCCGGCCTCGTTTTTTTTCGCTTTTTCGACTTTTTTTTCTCTTGCCGATGTCCATAAAACTCCTTTAGTTATAAAAAAACGGAGACATACCCATACTTTCTGCGTATATCTCCTTGTATCACTTTTTATATCTTTTCATACTTATTCATTTGTTTTTGTTATATTTCGTTCTATTTCATTTATTATAACTAAGGCAATATTTTTTGTCAATATAAAATTTACCAGGCAATTATAACCGCAAATAAATTATTTATCCAAAGAGGCATGCTCGTCTATCATTTAAAAAAAATTAAAAAAATTACTGAGCAAAGACTCTGTTTAACATTAAGAAAGCAACGATCCAGGCATCGTTGCTTTCTTTGGTTTCTGCTGTCTGAGCCTCAAGAAGATCATTCATCCCGGCGATGCCAGGCCTCCTCTTTCTATGTCGCGGTGTAAATCTTTTTAATATCGCTTAAGCCTTCCCCGATCTCTGCCCGTGAAAAGCGGCAGTCATTGAGGGTATTGTCACTTAACGTATCCAGGATTGAATAAAAATCAATTCCCGCTTTTAAATACTCAGCATTTGGATTAAGTGTCACTTTTTCAAACAGCAGATTTTCCGCTTCATTAATTTGTCCTTCACCAACCATGGTTAACAGCTGATAATGCAGAAATTTACTTTCCGAAAAATTCCCCTGATCATCTTCAAGCTGGATTGGTGAAACCTCTTTATTAAAAATGATATTGGCTAAGAATCCTGATAATTCGTCAATTAATCGCATAATATAATCGTCGTTGTACATTATTTTTCTTCTTTCATTAATCGATTTTCGACACGGTTGTACCCATTACATTTTAGCAAATCAACCGGGTAATCGCAATGTTTATCATCTTTAATAAAGAAACCTGCAAGGATTCTCTGCCGTCTATTTTTTCCGCCTCGCCCAGCTCCGCGACAATCTGCCGCAGCCGTTTGGGAATCGGCACCCCCAGATGGCCGAGGTTTTCGATGATACTGACGCATTGGTTCGTAGGGGCGATCCATGATCGCCCGCCAACGTTGATTTCCAAGCCAAACGTTAATTGCCCACCCCGACGTTTCGGGCCGACAATGTCAGCCCCTACGGGGATGATGAATAAGATCGGGTTTATTTATATCAGCGTCAATTTAAAATCGGGTAATGTGATGCCGGATGTCAATATTTTATATCCCGACGTCTGGTTTTCATGCCCGACATTAATTCCCGAACTCCGTCGGGGCGATTATAAATCGCCAGCAAACATTAGTTTTTAAGCCCCCACCAGTTCCCGGACCGCCGAATGATAAAATCTTTTTCTCATTGGCCGTTGGATTTCAATTGTTATGGGTATAATAATATAAACAGAAATAAAGGAGGTTTTCATCATGCCAAATATTAAACCACTTACTGATTTGAAAAATTATACCGATGTCTTACACGAAATTACTGAGGGTGAACCGGTATTTTTAACGGATAATGGTCGTGGAATATATGCCATTATTGACATCAATGAATACGAAACCTTAAGTGCGGCCTACCAGCTGATGTCTTCCATTGCCAAAGGAAAACTGACCAGCCCGGAAAAGAAAATTGCGCGCCGTGATGATGCCGAAAAAGAGATCAGATAAAACCCAACGGCCGTAGAAGAAGCCGGAGCCACTAAAAAAAGAGCCAACAGATTCGATTCTGTTGGCTCTTCATCATTGCGGTTCTTCACACATTTCCATCAGCACTTCATTGATCATAATGGTGTCCGTCTCATTGGTCAGGGCCACCAGCGGGTTAATCCCCAAGTACGTCGCCGCAAGCGTTCCAAAGATGCCCCCAATGTAAGCACCCAGAACCAGCAATGGAAAGAAAATACCGTCAAAGCCCAGCAGCACCCCAATGAAAATTCCGGCAAACCAAAAAAGCCTTCCTGATGACCGTGTCACCGGAAGGCCGATTGCTGATGCGGTTGTTTGTGATTGCGGTTAATGCCGCCGAAAGGGGTCTAAATTATTTATTCGAAATGGACCCGAGTGGCATCATAACGATCGCTCTGAGAGGCCGGCTCGACGGGATAACCGATGGGAATGATGGCAAAGGGTTCCAGTTGATCCGGAATCTTCAGCACTTTTCGGACATTTTCCATCCGGTCTGCCAGCGGCGCGATGCCAATCCAAACGGCGCCGAGGCCCAGTTCGGTGACTTCCAGCAAAATATTCTGGGTGGCGTTGCTCAAATCGATCACGGCAAAATCCGGCATCATGATTTCTTTGCGATAGGCCGGCACAATGGCAACAGCGGCATCTTTGATACATCCGCCATAGGGACTGCAATCAGCCAGGGCGGCCAGGGTCGCCTTGTTTTTAATCACGAAGAATTCCCACGGCTGCTGATTGCCGGCAGATGGTGCCGCCATCGCCGCCTTTAATAACTGCTCAATCTTAGCCGCTTCCACTTCCTTATTCTGATACTTTCTGATACTGCTTCGATTAAAAATCGTGTTCATTTTTTCCTCCACATTTTATTTATTTTTGGCCTATGACCTTCGCAAAGGCACCGCCAATTAACATCATTGATTCATTTTCCATTACATGGTATTATTTTATCAGTTAATTTCATTAAATCAAGAATGCACTTTATTGTTACTTACTACCCTAAATGATACTAAGTATTCATTTTTTCAGATAATTGCAAAAGTTTAGTTCGATTTGCAATTACCAGAGCCTTTATTAAATGATCAAGAGGAGAAATATGAACGAAAAAAAACACTTCTGCTGTCCCATTGACGCCACCATCAGCCTGATCGGCGGCAAATACAAAACAAAAATTCTGTGGAATCTGGTTGACCGCACCCTGCGCTTTAACGAACTCCAAAAAATCGTCCAACAGGCTACCCCGAAGATGCTTACCCAGCAATTGCGGGAGCTGGAGCGGGACGGCCTGATCAATCGGGCGGTTTATGCGGTTATTCCGCCCAAAACCGAGTATTCCCTCACCGATTTCGGCAGCAGCCTCTACCCGATTCTGGAAGCCATGTGTGAATGGGGAAAAGACTACATGGCCGATGACCCCTCCGCCGCCAACAGTCCCCGCTGATGCAGCTGATACATCCAGCGCAGGTCGTAGGCCATCGCTGCGGCGACGTCGGCAAAGGGCTGGTTCTTCAGGTACCACCGGCCCATAATTTCCTGGACCCGGGGATCATTTAGACAGTCGATAACAGCCATCAGCGCCTGGGTCTGATTGGCCAGAACGGCGGCGTCTTCTTCCAGCCAGGCGTTGGTGTTTATGCCAGGCGTTGGTGTCACCTTGGCGTTTCGGGCCGGCAATGCCAGCCCCTACGGTATGATGCGTGACGTTCAGTGTTTTAGCACGGCCTCGATACCCATTCGTAGGGGCGATTATTAATCACCCGCAAATGTCGGTTTTCATGCCAAACGTTGGTGTCCACCTCGACGTTTCGGGCCGGCAATGCCAGCCCCTACGGTATGATGCGTAACGTTCAGTGTTTTAGCACGGCCTCGATACCCATTCGTAGGGGCGATTATTAATCGCCCGCAAACGTCGGTTTTCATGCCAAACGTTGGTTTTCACCTCGACGTTTCGGGCGGCAATGCCAGCCCCTATGGTATGATGCGTAACGTTCAGTGTTTTAGCACGGCCTCGATACCCATTCGTAGGGGCGATTATTAATCGCCCGCAAACGTCGGTTTTCATGCCAAACGTTGGTGTCCACCTCGACGTTTCGGGCCGGCAATGCCAGCCCCTACGGTATAATGCGTGACGTTCAGTGTTTTAGCACGGCCTCACTACCCATTCGTAGGGGCGATTATTAATCGCCCGCAAACGTCGGTTTTCATGCCAAACGTCGATTTCCACCTCGACGTTTCGGGCCGGCAATGCCAGCCCCTACGGGGTATGGCATCAATTATCCTGCCCGTGCCCATAAAAAATACCGCATGCACACAAACGTCTGGACCACCCCAAAAATTGTGAACATCCGGTATCTTAGTCGCTCCGCTTATGCAGGCGCATCTTAACTCAGTATGTTTCATCTTAGTCTTCCTTATTTAATTATTTTTGGTCCTTTTTTTTTGTTGCTCCCGATCTTTCAGGAAACTTGTTTATCCATTTTTCCACTATTTTATTTCATATCCGGTACTTTCACTCCACAGTGTAGCTCAACTTATTGTATTTATGAATCATTTCTGGGTAAGTCTCTCACTTAGACTCCATTTTTTATTTTCTGTTGTTTTTCCTTTTGATATGATTTCGGCGCCAAAATCCTCTGTCTCTATCGCTGTCTTTTATCTTAATCCCGCCATTAACCGGGCTTTACCAGTTGGCGTCCAATGAAACTATTATGGTTTCTCTGCCACCAATGTCTGATCGCCTAATTACACCGGATACAATCCCTGATGGCGGTCATTGCTACATTTCAGATCCAGGGTCGCTTCCCCGTGAACCCGATACAGATCCAGCACCCGGCTCTCACAATTGTGACATCGGATCGGTTTAAGCAGGGGATATAAGGCCTCATACTCCGGAGAGTCCGCCCGGATATGGCGACTCTCACTGCCGTTGATTTCCATCAGAATCTTTTTGCCTTCGAGCTTACATTTAATGCCGATCATTAAGCAGGAATCACTCTGGCTTACCTTGTACAGTTTGTCGTAACAGCGGATGCGCGCCTGCCGGGACTGCGCTTTTCCAAATCGGCAACCCGCATAATGCGGACATTCCACACTGGTAAACACGACTGCCGCCGATGCGGTTTCCGGCTTTTCGATGCCGATGGGATGGCTTTCCTGCGTAGTTTTCTGACGATGAGCAGACACCTTTTTTCTACTTTTCACCATTGCTCTTTTTTTCTTGATCTGTTTCATATTATCCTCACATTTCATCTAAGCCATGGAAGAAAAATTCGGTTAGTTTTATTTTTCATCCACGGGTGTGGCCAAGGATACTGCCTGTTTCACCTCCTATAATTTTAAATCCGTTCAACACCAATTGCAATGAACGTCACCATTATATCGAAAATGTCAATCGTTTACATTCTTTTTAAATGATATATTTTCACCACCAAACCATTTCGTCATAATCGGCTTATCTTAAAAATCAACGTCAAATCGCGAGTTTGGCGTTCTCTTCACCATTTTTAAGTATATCTTAATTATATCGATGCTGTCTCTCCCACTTCGTGTGTGAAACAGCTGGTATTTTGTGTTCTATTTGGGAAGCTGTTTTATTCACTTACGGACTTTCGTGTTGCCACACAGAAAGAAGCCTTCCCGACGGCGATGGTGTGAACGCCGGTGGAAGGCTTTTTGGGTGCAGCGAAAGTGCCGTAAGCTCAGCGCTCATTGTTCGCTGTTGATCGGTTACGCCATGATCTTTGAAAGGCGTTGTTTTGATTTAGATGGTGGTAGGTGTGGCATCAACCGTTGCCGATGGCAGCGATCCGCCGATGGCATCAGTCGCGGTAACGGTAAAATGATATGCCGTACCCAACCCCACTTCAAATCCGATGGTAAAGGAGGTGGCTTGGATATTTTTGAACGTGGCTGCATTCGTTTCATTTCCAGTCTGTGGCCAGCATTTAACCGTATAGTCAGTCGCTCCGGAGACCGCTGTCCAGGCCAAATCAATCTGGCCTGAAATTGATGTGGAAGTGGTGACGGTCAGATTAGCTGGTGCTGCCAGTATCGGCACCAGGATATAGCCATGCCATGCAGCTGCATCAAATCCGATTTTGTCGGCATAGTAATGAATGGTTTTTCCGGTGCCGACAGGAATCGCATCGGTAACTATCATCGTCGGGGCATTGCCATTAAAGGTTATCGTGGTCAGATTGCTGCAAGCATCAAAAGCGCCGGCGCCAATCGAAGTGACTTTATCGGGGATCGTGATTGCCGTTAAAGCGGTGCAATCACTAAAAGCGCTAGCGCCAATCGAAGTGACGCTGGCCGGAATCGAGATGTCCTTTAAGCCGGACTTCTTAAACGCATTGTCGCTAATCGTCACCAAGTTTGAATTCGCTGCAAAATTGACTGACTGAAGCCGTGAGCAGCTAGAAAAAGCACTATTGCCGATTGAGGTGACACTGGCCGGGATCTGGATCGCGGTTAAGGGGGCACCTCCAAAAGCACCATCGCCAATATCTGTCAAGTTTGAATTCGCTGCAAAATTGACTGATGAAAGATCTTGGCATAGGGAAAAAGCACAGATGCCGATCGACGTGACACTGGCCGGGATGGTAATTTTACTTAATGAGTTGCAGATGTAAAAAGCAGATTCGCCGATCGTCGCCAATTTTGAATCCGCTGCAAAATTCACCGTTTTAAGATTCGAGCAGTATTCAAAAGCATGAGCGCCAATATCTGTCAATTTTGAATCCGCTACAAAATTAACTGATGAAAGCTGTTGGCATTGGGAAAAAGTACCGGTGCCGATCGACGTGACACTGGCTGGGATGGTAATGTCCGTCAACTTCGAATTATTCGCAAATACACCATTGCCAATCCCGGTCACGGCTATCCCGTTCACCGTATCCGGAATGGTCACGTCACCGCCCGGCCCGTAGTAATTTGTAATCATCCCGCTCGCATTGATGGCGTATTCAAGCGATGGAAAATCGGCGGTAATGGTGGCTTTTTTGCTGTCACCCACTATGGTCGTTGTGGGTGTTGTGGCACCGAGAACGCTGAAACTGATCCCGGCCGGAAAAACATAACCGGTTTTAGCTGTCAGGGTGATGGTGGCGGTGTAGGCTTTATTCGCGGTAAACGTGTCTACCTCAGCAGGAGTATTTCCAGTATCACTGGTTTCTTTCCAGATCACACTTCCGCTATACTGGGTATCATCAAACGTCGTCACCGGCGTTGCTCCCACAACCGGCGCCGTCACCCCCTGTATGGCAGTGTCAGTAACCGGCACGTCAATGGTGATATTCTTTGAAACAACCGCACCATAGCCGTCGCTGGCGGTGGCTTTGACCGTAACCGTTCCACCGGCTGTGGCCGTCAGCAGACCATTGGTATCGATGATTGCGGTGCCCGTACCGGTCACCACTGACCAGTTCACGGCTTGGTTGGTCGCATTGCCCGGCGCCACCGTGGCCGTCAGCTGCAGGGTTTCGCCGATGGCAAGACTAGCTGATGCTGGTGTAATCGTCACCCCTGTGACTGGCACTTTAATGGTGATATCCTTTGAAACAACCGCACCATAGCCGTCGCTGGCGGTGGCTTTGACCGTTACCGTTCCACCGGCAGTGGCCGTCAGCAGACCATTGGCATCGATAGTTGCGGTGCCCGTACCGGCCACCACTGACCAGTCCACATTTTGATTGGTGGCATTGCTTGGCGCCACCGTGGCCGTCAGCTGCAGGGTATCCCCGATGGCAAGACTAGCTGATGCTGGTGTAATTGTCACCCCGGTCACCGGCACTGTCGTGTAACCGCCGCCGGGATCAGGCGGCGTCACCGGTGTGACCACTGGTGGCACGACCACGACCGGATCAACCGTCTGCTGGGCCGGGGCTTTTTCAAAGGTTACACCATCGGCCCCGACTTCCGCCTTGGTCACGGTACCCTGGCCGTTAACGCCGGTTTTGCCATCCAGAACCAGATCATTCACTTTGGTCTGATACCCC
>NZ_RXYB01000002.1 GCF_008086615.1 Acetobacterium tundrae | reverse complement strand
AAGAAATCCGGCACACAATCGGACGCAAAGAAGAATACCAACTGCGTAAAGAAACCATCGAACGAGTCTTTGGCACGGCCAAGGAACATCACGGGATGCGCTATACACAGTATGTCGGGAAGGCCCGAGTTGCCATGCAGATCGGGCTAACTTTGGCATGCCTGAATATGAAAAAGCTGGCAAATCTGCTGTACCGGAAACGAATCCGTTTTGTATTACCTTCACGTTTTTCCTATTTTTTCATTTTCCGGCAGCAATATAAAAACCCGATCACAGCTTTGTTTGCTTGTAATCGGGTTTGTCTTCGCTCTGAGGCAGCCTCATCTCTGAGGCTGCCTTTATCAATGTAAAATAATGTAGCTAAAAGCTTACATCATTGGCATTCCGCCACCCATTCCACCAGGCATACCTGGCATATCTTCGCTTGGAAGATCAGCAACTGCTACTTCAGTTGTTAAGAACATTGCAGAAACGCTTGCTGCATTTTGAATCGCCGAACGAGTAACCTTGGTTGGGTCAATAATTCCAGCTTTAAACATATCAACATATTCGTTTTTAGCTGCATCATAACCAACACCAACTGGTTTCCCTGCCATCTGAGAAACGATAACAGAACCTTCTAAACCAGCATTTTCAGCAATTTGTCGCATCGGTTCTTCGATCGCTCTACGGATAATGTAAGCGCCAGTTTTTTCATCCCCCTCAAGGGTTTCGATTAATGCATCAACTTTAGGAATCGCATTAATATAAGCAGTACCGCCACCAGATACAACCCCTTCTTCAACAGCTGCTCTTGTCGCGTTTAAGGCATCTTCAATACGGTATTTGATTTCTTTTAATTCAGTTTCTGTCGCCGCACCAACTTGGATGACAGCAACACCACCGGATAATTTCGCTAAACGTTCCTGTAATTTTTCACGATCATAATCAGAAGAAGTTTCAGGAATCTGAGCTTTAATTTGGCGAATTCTTTCATCAATAGCTTCTTTATTTCCAGCGCCTTCAACAATAATGGTGTCGTCTTTGTCAATTTTAACCTGACGAGCACGACCTAATTGTTCAATAGTAACAGATTTTAATTCTAATCCTAATTCATCAGAAATAACTTCCCCACCTGTTAAGGTTGCGATATCAGCTAACATTGATTTTCTGCGATCGCCAAAGCCTGGTGCTTTAACAGCCACACAGTTAAAGGTTCCCCGTAATTTATTAACAACCAAAGTTGCCAATGCTTCTCCTTCAACGTCTTCTGCAATGATAAGGAGTTTCCCGCCAGTTTGAACAATTTGTTCTAAAATTGGTAAAATTTCCTGAATATTCGATATTTTTTTGTCGGTGATTAGGATATATGGATTATCTAGTACCGCAACCATTTTTTCAGTGTCAGTTACCATGTAAGCGGATAAATAGCCACGATCAAATTGCATACCTTCGGTAAATTCTAATTCGGTTCCCATTCCTTTTCCTTCTTCAACAGTAATGACGCCGTCATCGCCAACTCTATCCATTGCTTCAGAAATAAGTTTTCCAATTTCAGGATCTGCTGCAGAAATAGATGCAACTTGTGCAATAGCTTCTTTGCTTTCAATCTTTTTGCTGTTGGCTTTCAGTTCTTCAACAACTGCAACAACGGCTTTTTCAATTCCCTTTTTTAGAACCATTGGGTTTGCACCGGCAACAACATTTCGGTTACCTTCTCGAACAATTGCCTGCGCCAATAAAGTTGCGGTAGTTGTACCATCTCCTGCTACGTCATTTGTTTTAGTGGCAACTTCTTTAACAAGTTGAGCACCCATATTTTCAAATGCATCTTCCAACTCAATTTCTTTTGCAATGGTCACACCATCGTTAGTGATTGTTGGTGATCCATATGATTTACTCAAAATAACATTTCTTCCTTTTGGTCCTAATGTCACTTTGACGGTATCTGCTAGTTTATCTACACCAGTAATTAATGCTGCTCTGGCATCTTCACGAAATCTAATCTCTTTAGCCATGTTTATTGTCCTCCTAATTTTTTTGATTTATTTTTGATTATTCTACGATTGCTAAAATATCAGCTTGACGAATGATTAAATATTCGTCTTCCCCAATTTTAACTTCGCTGCCTGAATATTTTGAATAGATGACTTCATCATCTACTTTTACATCCAATGGCACTTTTTTGCCATCTACAATTTCGCCAGTTCCAACTGCAATAACTTTACCTTGTTGTGGTTTTTCCTGTGCAGAACCTGGTAAAAGAATTCCACCGACGGTTTTTTCTTCTTCAGCTTTAACTTTAATAACTACTTTGTCACCTAATGGTCTTAAACTCATTTTTTTCCTCCATTGATTATATTTGGGTACCACGTACCTTTTATTTTAGTTATTAGCACTCATTCTTCCTGAGTGCTAATAGTATTTTAAATGATTCTTAGGATGATTGCAAGATGTTTTTTTTCTTTTTACACATCTTTAGCTTTTTTTAAGATTGTTTTAAACTTTAAAGAGTTAGTTGCTCTCTTTATATAAAACGCACTCCATTTTTTAACGGGTTCCTATTTTCAGCCCCGGTATGCCGTTAAGGCTTAAGTCACTTACGGCACCGTTGATAAAATTATAATAAGCCATCGACCCAATCATGGCGGCATTATCCGTGCATAAAATTGGATCCGGGTAATAAAGAGACAACCCTTCTTCCTTCGCTGCATCTGTCATCATCTGTCTCAGCAAGCTGTTGCAGGATACCCCGCCAGCCATGCAGATTTTATTCATATGAATGCCTTTAGCACAGGCAATGGTCTTTTTTACCAAAACTTCAACCACAGCTATTTGAAAGGAAGCGGCGACATCATTCACAACAATGGGTTCGTTTTTCATTTTCTTACTGTTGATATAATTCAGAACCGAGGATTTCAGTCCACTAAAGCTAAAATTATATTCCTTTTTATCTAAAAACACCCTTGGGAAGGCAATCGCCTCCGGATTGCCTTTCTTTGCCGCACAATCAATAGCCGGCCCCCCGGGATACCCAAAGCCCAATACTCTTGAAATTTTGTCAAAGGCTTCCCCTGCCGCATCATCGATCGTTCGGCCAAGGACTTTAAAGGTCTGATAATCCTCAACTAAAACCAAATGGCTGTGACCGCCAGAAACCACCAACGTTAGAAATGGCGGTTCTAATTCAGGATATTGCAGAAAATTTGCTGCAATGTGCCCTTCAATATGATGAACTCCGATGAGAGGCTTGTCCAGACTGTAAGCGATGGCTTTTGCTTCTGACAGCCCTACCAGTAAAGCGCCAATTAATCCCGGACCGTTTGTCACACCAATGGCATCGACATCTTCTAGTCTCATTTTAGTTTCTTCTAACGCATCTTCAATAATATAGGGTAGTTTGGTAATATGATTTCGGGATGCGATTTCAGGAACAACGCCGCCATATTTTTTGTGAATATCAATTTGCGAATAAATCCGATTGGTTAGTATTTTGCGGCCATCTTCAACAATGGCTACAGATGTCTCATCACAGGATGTCTCAATGCTAAGAATTTTCATGTTTACCTCAGTTATTTAAATTTACTTTTATATATCTTGTCTTTACAAATATAATCTATTTTTATTTCGTTTCCAATAAAGAACTGTTCCTGTCATAACAGTCGTCACACCTAAGGGGACGAGTGTGTAGATCACCATTCGGGAGATCAGGTTAAAAAAGAAGGGTTCCGGTACAATCCAAATTATCCGATCCGTTGCCGGATCCATTAACCATAAATTGTTGGAGAAAAACAATTGATGAAAAAGGGTGAACGATGCATCAAAATTAAAAATAAAACAACCTCCAATGATGATGAAAATTCCCAGATAAATAGCGGATCCGTAAAAAAACGATTTGATTATCGCTGCCGGATCTTTTTCCAATAATACCACAAATAAAATGAGTGCAGCTGCAAGTGCAATGTCCCGAAGTGCTAGGAAGAACTGGAAAAGATTTCTTACATCCACCATATGGGTGATTTCTTTCTCATTAAAAATAGAAACGTACGCCAATTCCTGTTGGGGATTTTTCTGTGTCAGACGAGCCTGAATATCGAAATCAGCACGGTCTCCTTTTAGAAACGAAAGTATTTCATCAACCACCAGCTTCATATCATCAGGATAAATTCCGGTATTTTCTACTACATCGTTCGCTTGCATTTGCTGCATGAAAAATGTTTTGTCAAATACGGCGCCTTCAACAGCCGTCACGAAAATAATAAATGGAAATATAATTCCAAGTATGACCGAAATAATGGCAATCCACTTATTATTATTTTTCATATTCAAGGTTGTGCCTCCACATGATAAAACCATCTATTCCATTACCATAATAGTTTTTTCGAATTCCTTCTTTTTCAAAGCCATTTTTTTCATAAAATTTAATAGCCGGATCATTATCCGTACTTACTTCAAGCGTCATTCCCACACACCCGTTCTGGCAGGCGTGCGACAGCATTTCTTTTATAATACTGTCGCCAATACCGCAATGACGATATTTTTCCAGAACACCAATATTTGTGATATGCGCTTCATCTATTACCAGCCAAAATCCGCCAAAACCGACAATTTCCCCCTCCAACTCTGCCACAATATAATTTGACAAAATATTTTCCGTCTCATTCTGATAAGATTCCAGGCTCCAATTATGGATAAAGCAGTCTTGATCCACCCTAAAAACCCCAGGCGTATCCTGGGGTTTCATCAACCGATAGCTGATCATTTCTTGTGTTCCTCAGCATAGGATGGACGAATGTAAACCGGTTCGATCTCTCGATAATGGCTTACTTTCCCTTTTAATGCCCGTTCTAAAACAAGCGCTGCTGCGGATGAAGCTCGGTTCATATTGAGATAATTGGGAACACTTACCCCGGTTGGGCAAGCTTTTAGTAGTGTTTCTGAAAATCGGGGCAATCCATCCCCTAAAAAATAGATGGGTTCCTCCCGATTTTTTAGAAATTCTAAGAGAACATCAATTTCCATTACTGAATCTTCCGTATCCCGTACTAAATGCCCGCCTTCGAAATGGAATGCTCCGGTATAGGTTTGATTTCGTTGAGCATCTAAAATCGGGCAGACAAGACCATTTGCAAATGGAATATTCATGGCTAGACCTTCAAGGGTTGAAACCCCCACCACTGGTTTATTCAGTGCCTGGGCAAACCCCTTGATTGTTGCCATTCCGATGCGAAGTCCGGTAAAAGATCCGGGACCGGAAACAATGCCAAAAACATCAATGTCTTTAATTGAAAGACCTCCATCAGTTAGTAAATGATCGACCGAGATCATGAGTTTTTCCGAATGTTTTTTTTGATGATTAATAATCATTTCCCCAATGAGTTTTTCTTCATTGAGTATGGCAACAGAAGCCACAATGCTAGATGTATCTATGGTGAGTGTATTCATTTAGATATCCTTTTTTTGTTATTTATTTTGCCATTTCTTTCAATTCCTTGTCAATTTCTTTCAGCATTTCATCTGAGAAAAAGTCTTCAGGCAACAACTTTTGGGCTTTATCAAGGCAAACGCCCATTTTAATGGCCATTTGCAGATAGTCACTTTCAAAGGTTTCGTCATCAAAGTATTTTCGGAGAATGACCATCGCATCTTCATCATCGACAAGATCTCTTATTTTTGAATGAATGCCGATTTTCTCATCCTTATTTCCGCCAAAGAGATTTTCGAAAAAACCTTTCTTCTTTTCTTTGCCGTCAACCAACATCTCAAAAGTCAGGCCTTCCAGTGATGCATCAGAATTAACAAGGCTGATAATTTTTTTAATGCTTTCTTCTGTAAAAATCCCTCGGGAATATTCAACGATTTTTCTCAAAGGGGTATTTTCCAGCGTAGCAATCAGGAAGGCATCGTCCATGTCTTGCCCAGCACCCATGATTTCTTCGAAACCTGCAAGTAGGATCTTTAAGATTGTCTGTCCACGGTCTGTTTTTTCAAAATCACCTATATATGAAAATTGATTAATGGGATGAATCAACTTCTGAGTGATTTCCACTGGATAAACGACGGGCAAATCCCGGCTGGAAGCACCGATATAAATTTCGTGTGTTCCTGATTCGTGTTCCCATCGCTTTGTGGTTGGATTATAAAACATAAAATCATTCAGATCAACGTTAAAGCTTATCTCAACGGATTGACCCGCTGGGATAAACACTTTTTTAAACCCTCGCAGTTCTTTTAACGGCCGAGTGATTTGGGAATGAGTATTGCCGGTATATAGCTGAACAATTTCCTTGCCGTTCATTTTTCCTGTATTGGTAATACGGCATTTCACAAGAACGGAACCATCAGCATCTAAAACTAAAGGCCCTTGTTCAATTTTCTCATACTTAAAAGTCGTATAACTCTGCCCATAACCAAAGGGGAAACGAACCTTCTTTTTAGTGTAATCATAGTAACGATACCCCACAAAAATACTTTCTCCAAAAACAACTTCATCCTGGATTCCCGGGAAATTGATATAAGCTGGCGTATCTTCCAGTTTCATGGGAATGGTTTCCGCTAGTTTTCCACAGAAATTGTTTTCCCCGAACAGAAGATCGGCAATGGCGTCTCCGCCTGCCTGACCACCTAAGAACATTTCAACAATAGCTTTGGGACCGTTTTCCCAATTCATATCAACAACACCACCATTTTGAACAATGACCACTGTTTCTGGCTGGACTTTGCAAATCTTATTGATCAATGAAATCTGCTTTTTAGGAAGGTTCAAATGGGCCCGGTCATACCCTTCTGATTCATCATGATCTGGCAATCCCACAAATAAAAGCGTTAACTGGGAATTTTTTGCCAACTCCACTGCCTGTTCTTCTAAATGGATCTGCTCAACCACTTCATCGTGAATATATCCCTGATGCGGCAGAATTTGAATGTCGTCACCTGCTAGTATTTTAATATGTTCATAGGGTGTATCAATATGATAGGGATTGATTTTTGAGCTGCCGCTTCCCTGATACCGGGGATCAAAAGCCATACTGCCGATCACCGCCAGTTTCTTTATTTTGTTTCGATCGATTGGTAGAATGTTGTCATCATTTTTCAATAATACCATGCTTTCAAGAGCCACCAATTTAGCGATTTGATGATGTCCTTTCGGTTCAATCTCCGTGGGTGACGGAAAGCTTCTTCTATTCTCCTTTGCAAGAAAAGAAAAGCGAATGAGACGCTCCACCATTTCATTTAGAAGACTTACTTTTAATTTTCCTTCTTTAATGCGATCAAAGATCTTCCGATTGTTAATGCCACCATTGCCAGGCATTTCCAAATCCATGCCGGCCATAACCTCTTTAACCCGATCAAACGATGCATTCCAGTCGGAAATGACAATACCGTCAAATCCCCATTCATCACGGAGTACCCTTGTTAAGAAATAACGGCTTTGAGACACAAATTTTCCATTGATGCTATTGTAAGAGCTCATCACCGCCATCGGTTCGCCTTCTTTTACGGCAATCTCAAATGGTTTCAGATATATTTCCCTTAAAGCACGAATATCGATCTTTTCATCAATGGTCATCCGACGGGTTTCCTGACTGTTGGCCAGATAGTGTTTGACTGTGCATCCTACTCCGTGACTTTTAGCACCAAGAATAAAACTAGTCCCCAATCGGCCAGAGAGTAGTGGATCTTCTGAAAAATATTCAAAATTACGTCCGCACAAAGGCGAACGTTTGACATTAATACCCGGTCCCAGGATCAAATCGACTCCCAGAGCTCTCGCTTCGAGGGCAATGGTTTTTCCTACAAATTCAAGAAGTCCTTCATCCCAGGAGCAGGCCGTGAGCACTGCTGGCGGAAAACAGGTCGCCGGTTTTCCCTCGGCAACGCCAATACTACCACTGCCTTCCTCAACCCGCATGCCGTGAGGTCCATCAGCCATCATTACCGGTTCAATACCATATTGGGGGTAACTTAAGGTCTCCCATGCGGTATTACCTGAGCAGAGGGATACCATTTCTTCCAGACTCATGTTTCTTCTAATTTTTTTTATTAACCCTTCATCCATAATAATCTCCTTAGTGGATTAACCATCGGATTGTTTAATATCTTTAATCATTTTTTTAAACAATTAATTCAGGGTTTTATTCGATGATCATTTTTTATAATATTTACCCACTATATTATTTTTTACCCATCGCCAATGACTTAAGGGCACAGGCATCTACGGCAGAAATAACTGCGTCTCTGAAGCCTTTTGCTTCTAAAACACGAACGGCCTCAATCGTCGTTCCCCCCGGCGTACAAACTTGATCTTTTAATTTAGCAGGATGCTCTCCCGATTCAAGGACAAGCTTGGCCGAACCGTATACTGCTTGAGCTGCCAAACGATAGGCCTGATCTCTCGGAAAACCATGAAGCACTCCTGCATCTGCCATTGCTTCGATAAAAATCATAACATAGGCTGGAGCTGAGCTGGCGATTCCAGGAACCACTTCCATTAGTTTCTCACTGATGATTTCCGTTTTTCCAAAGCTATTAAAAATCGCGATAACATCTTCAATGTCTTCAGTCGTCATATGATTATCCGGGCAAATGGTTGAATCCGATTCGCCAACAAAAGCCGGCGTACTGGGCTGAGTTCTGCATACTTTTATATCCTTTCCCAACAGCTCTTTAATATCTCCAAAACCGATACCAACGGCAATGGAAATAATGACCACTGTAGGTTTAACACTTTTTGCAATTTCTTCCAATACTTTATAATATAGAAATGGTTTTACCGCCAGAACCAAATAATCCGCTTTTTCTGCCACTTTCATATTGGATCCCAGGACAGTAACCCCAAAACTTTCCGCTACCTGGATTCTTGATGCCTCTGATGGGTCAAAGCACAAAATATTTTCAGGTTTAAACAACTCACTTTTAGTCAAACCACCCATCATGGCTTTTGCCATGTTTCCGCAACCTATAAAACCTATTGTATTTTTCATTATTACTCCAATTCCATTAAATCCATTAAAACGATTTAAATGATTATTTTATCTGTATACGTCTATTCTAGACTTTAATATGAGTCAACGCAAATCTAAAATGCAAAAACCCATTAATTTTTCAAATTAATGGGTTGATTTATCAATAAAGTATCATACATCAATTATTTGGTTGGGTTCGCCAAGATCGTACCGGCAAGGCCTGTTCACCTTAAAGCAATCAACGCAGTGTAACAATTGTCAGTATAATTTGCCAATATTTACCTAATATCTAATTGAATTTTGCAATATCCGTACGGTATTGTGCCCCCTCAAAGTGAATCTTGCCAATATTGTCATAAACTGTTTTTCGGGCTGCTTCACGGGTTTCGCTTAGCGCGGTGATGCAAAGCACACGACCTCCATTGGTCAGAAGCTTGCCATTCACCAATTTTGTACCAGCATGAAAAACGATACAATTCTTAACGTTATTTATTCCAGTAATGACTTTTCCTTTTTCATAGAATCCGGGGTATCCGCCAGAGGCAATGACGACCGTAACGGCTTCCTTTTTGCTCCATTTAATGTTGCAATCTTTTAGTTCTCCATCAATCACGGCTTCCATGATATCCACCAAATCAGATTCCATTCGCATCAGCACACTTTGCGCTTCGGGATCACCAAATCGCACATTGAACTCCAGCACTTTGGGCACGCCGTTTTCGATCATCAAACCAATGAACAAAATTCCTTTAAAATCCATATCATCGGCAATCAGACCGTTGATAATGGGATCCAAGATTTCTGCTTTAATCCGTTTGTTCAGGTCTGAGTCTGAAAATAAAACGTTGGGAGAATAGGTCCCCATGCCGCCAGTGTTTAAACCCTCATCGTTATCAAAAGCTCGTTTGTAATCCTGTGCGCTTTCCATCGGAACAATCGTTTTCCCGTCTACAAAGCACAACATCGAAGCTTCCTGGCCGGTGAGAAATTCTTCAATGACCACCTTGTCTCCGGCTTCTCCAAACTCTTTCTTTTTCATGATCATTTCCATACCGTCTCGGGCATCCTGCTCATTTTCGACAATCAGAACACCTTTGCCAGCAGCCAGACCATCGGCTTTGATGACCATTGGATAACCATAGATGCCCAGATCTTTGATGATTTCATCATAATCGCTATATTCTTTATATGCCGCCGTTGGAATATTGTGTCTGAAAAGAAATTCTTTGGTAAAAGCTTTGCTTCCTTCAAATTGAGCACATTGTTTGTTGGGTCCAAAAGCTTTCAGACCTTCCGCTTTAAACGCATCCACCATGCCTAAAACCAACGGAACTTCCGGACCCACAACGGTCAGATCGATGTCATGTTCTTTTGCAAAAGCCAGACAACCGGGAATATCTTCGACGGATAAATCCACGCATTCTGCCAATTCTGCCATTCCACCGTTCCCCGGGGCAGCGTATATTTTATCGACTCGGGGACTTTGAGCTATTTTCCAGGTCAGCACATGCTCCCGACCGCCGGATCCTATCATCAATATTTTCATCTATTTCTCCCTGCTTATATGAATTTTGGATTCTGTCATTTTGCTATTAAAAGATGTGAAATAATTAGTGTTTAAAATGGCGCATGCCAGTAAAGATCATCGCAATTCCAGCTACATCACAAGCCTTGATCGAATCTTCATCTCGGCCTGCTCCGCCGGGCTGAATAATAGCCGTGATTCCTGCCGCTGCGGCAGCTTTGACACAATCGTCATATGGGAAGAATGCATCTGATCCCATGACTGATCCTTTTACTTTATCTCCAGCCTGGCCAATGGCAATTTCCAATGCTCCAATACGGTTTACCTGTCCCGGTCCATTACCAATCAGGCATTTTTCCTTGGTTATACTGATGGCGTTGGATTTCGTATTTTTAACAGCCTTCCATGCAAATAAAAGGTCTTCCATTTCTTCTGGCGTCGGTTTCCGATTAGTCACTACTTTTAGTTCTTCGTATAATTGAGTGTCGCGTTCCTGTACCAGCAAACCACCCAAAACTTTTTTCATTTCATAGCCTGGTTCGCTGTAGGTGATCTCTTCAAGTTCCAATAATCGCAGATTTTTTTTAGCCGCTAAAATTTTCAGGGCTTCTTTTGAGAAACCAGGGGCAACAATAATCTCCAGAAAGATTTCAACCATTTGCTTTGCTGTTGTTTCATCGATTACCCGATTAGAAGCGATGATTCCGCCATAGATGGAAACTGGATCGCTTTCATAAGCTTTCTGGTAGGCTACAGCAATTTCGGGATCACTCGCGATCCCACATGGATTGGCATGTTTCACCGCTACAATAGTCGGTTCCTCATTTCCATATTCTTTTAAAATTTCCAAAGCACCGTTTGTATCATTGATATTATTGTATGAAAGTTCTTTTCCCTGCAGTTGTTTTGCCGAAGTCAAAGCCCCTTTTACCAGAACAACTTCGCCATAAAAAGCTGCCTTCTGGTGAGGGTTCTCACCGTAACGCATGTCTTGAACTTTTTCAAAAGTCATGGTAATGGTGTCATTTAAAACTTCGCCTGCCACTCTTTTTTTCAAATAATCTGCAATCATCGTATCGTAATTAGAAGTTGTTTCAAAAACCTTAAGTGCAAGATTGTATCGGGTTTCAAAAGTAGTTTTTCCGTCCGCTTCCAGTTCAGATAAAACAATGGCATAATCGTCTGGATCCACAACCACTGTAACATCGTTGAAATTTTTCGCCGCTGAACGAAGCATGGTCGGTCCGCCGATATCAATGTTTTCAATGGCCTCTTCAAATACAACCCCCTCTTTTAAAATGGTGTTTTTAAAAGGGTAAAGATTGATGACGAGCAAATCAATTGGCGTAATATCTAAATCTTTCATTTGCTTTTGATGACTGGGATTATTTCGGATTCCAAGAATTCCTCCGTGAATTTTAGGATGAAGCGTTTTTACCCGGCCATCCAGACATTCTGGAAATCCAGTGACTTCCGAAACTCCGATGATTGAAAGTCCCGCTTCTCTCAAAGTTTTTGCGGTCCCCCCGGTTGACAGGATTTCCCAGCCCATGTCAGCCAATTTCTGTGCGAATTCTACAATCCCGTTTTTATCGGATACACTCAATAATGCTCTCATTTTTTCCTCCAAATATTATATAACTCTAAGAAGTTTACCATTCTTCTATTTTTTAGTTCCCTAAATACTTTTAAATCAATCGTTTTTTGACCGTCCGCCTTTCAATTACCAGTTCATCCCGGCATAAAGCTTTCACCACTGCCGTCAAAAGGGTGTGTTCGATCTTTAATACTTTCTTCTGAATGGATTCCGGTGTGTCATCATCGGCTACCTTTACGGTTTCCTGCGCAATGATGGGGCCGCCATCAGCTATTTCATTCACAAAATGTACCGTTGCACCGGTAACTTTCACTCCGTAATCAATAACGGCCTGATGGACAAGCATTCCATAAAAGCCTTCTCCGCAAAAGGAAGGTATCAGAGCCGGATGGATGTTGATGATGGCATTTGGATAAGCTTTAACAAAATCTGGAGTCACAATTTTCATATAGCCCGCCAAAACAACCAGCTCAACCTCATAGCCTTTTAATATCTCAACGATTTTCTGATCAAAATCCTCGTTGGTTGGATAACCTTTGGAGTTTAAAGCAACAGCTGGAATTCCTGCGGCTTCTCCCCGTTTCAAACCAAAGGCCTGACGATTGTTGGAAATCACTACAACGATCTCGCCATATTTTTGATGAATGGAATCAATGAGCGACTGAAAATTGGTGCCACCGCCTGATATCAGAACAGCTATTTTTTTTAAAGGTTTTACAGCCATAAATCGATTTTTTCCTCTCCCTTAATAATAGAACCAAGAATAACCGGTTTTTCACCCTTCTTTTCCAGGCCGGATATAAAATCATTGACCGTGTCTGCAGGTAAAACCGCTACCAGACCGATCCCCATATTAAAAGTGGCATACATACTTTCGGCGGGAATTTTTCCGGCTTCCTGAATAAAATCAAAAATTGGCAGAGATTGGATGACGTTTGTATCAACTTTCGCACAAAGCCCATCAGGAATCATACGCGGAATATTTTCGTAGAAACCGCCGCCGGTAATATGGCTCATGCCCTTGACCCCACATGGTTTAATTAAATCAGATAAGGCCTTTACATAGATGCGGGTTGGTGTTAACAAAGCCTCACCGAGGGTCATGCCCAAGTCTTCTACATAAGTGGTCTCATCCATGAATAGATCTTTAAATAGAACTTTTCGAACCAATGAAAAGCCATTGCTGTGAACCCCAGAGGAAGGCAATCCAACCAGAACATCACCTTCAGAAATAGCTGCACCAGTGACAATATCATCCTTTTCAACGATGCCGACAGCAAAGCCGGCCAAATCATATTCATCCAAATCGTACATATCCGGCATTTCAGCGGTTTCTCCGCCAATTAGCGCCATGTTTCCCTGAATACAGCCTTCACTGATGCCTTTAACGATTGTAGCAATTTTTTCCGGGAAATTTTTGCCGCAGGCGATGTAATCTAAAAAGAAAAGCGGCTGTGCTCCCTGACATAAAATGTCATTCACACACATTGCCACACAATCAATTCCAATGGTATCATGCTGATCCATCATAAATGCAAGTTTTAACTTGGTGCCAACACCATCGGTTCCGGACACCAATACCGGTTTTTTATAACCTTCCGGTAATTCGAACAAGCCTCCAAATCCACCTAAGTGGGACAGCACCTGAGCATTAAAAGTTCGCTGTACATCTGCCTTCATGAGCTTGACAGACTGATAGCCTGCTTCCACATCTACTCCGGCTTTTCTATAAGCATCTGTTTTTATTTGATTATCTGACATCATTTCCTCCATCAATTTGTATATCCGTTTACTTTTTTATTCGTTTATTTCTAAAATAGGCACTTCCATGGGGTATTCCCCGTCAAAACAAGCGCGACAGAAAGTGGTTTTCCCTCCAACAGATTCCGTCAATCCATCAAGAGAAATATACGCCAGTGAATCTGCTCCCAATATTTCGCGGATTTCTTCAACTGTTTTTTTTGCACCAATGAGGTGTTTCCGTCGGGGTGTATCAATGCCAAAATGGCAGGTGTGCGCAACTGGTGGGCTGGTTACACGGAAATGTACTTCCTTTGCTCCGGCCTGTTTTAATATCTCAATCAATCGCTTGCAAGTGGTTCCCCGAACGATGGAATCATCAATAATAATAACGCGTTTTCCTTCAACACATTCTTTTAAAGGATTCAATTTGATTCGAACCCCTTCTTCTCTCAGTTTCTGATTAGGCTGAATAAATGTTCGCCCGATATATTTATTTTTAATCAAACCAACACCATACGGAATTCCGGAAGCTTCAGCATATCCGATTGCTGCAGGAATACCAGAATCCGGCACACCAATGACTATATCTGCTTCAACAGGGCTTTCCTTTGCCAGAATTTCCCCAGCTTTATGACGTGCCGCGTAAACAGAAGTTTCATCCATGATTGAATCAGGTCGGGCAAAATAAATCAATTCAAAAATGCAGGCTTTCTTTTTTACCCAGTTGTTCTGCCCGTAACTCGTCAGTCCGTTTTCATCAATAACGACAATTTCACCTGGTTCAACATCTCGAACGAGTTCTGCTCCAATTCCATCCAGGGCGCAGCTTTCAGACGACAGGAAATAATCGTCATCTTTTTTACCGATGCAAAGAGGCCGTAATCCATAGGGGTCACGAACCCCCACCAATTGGTCGCCAACGGTAATGACCAATGCATAAGCTCCTTTGATGATTTCCACCATTCGCTGAATGGCTTCAATCATTCCATGTCGTAAGCCTCGGGCTATAATATTGACCATCACTTCCGTGTCGATGGTGGTTTGAAACACAACACCTGAATCTTCAAGCATTTCACGAAGAGCATTGTCATTGATAAGATTACCATTATGCGCCAAGGCGATTTGGCCAGTACTGTGATTAACCGTCAATGGTTGAGCATTCGTAACACCTTCATCTCCTGATGTTGAGTACCGAACATGACCAATCCCAATGTTCCCTTTCATCTGCTTTAAAGCGCCATTTTTAAATGCCTCACTGACCAGTCCAACTTCTTTATGTGTTTGAATTTTACCATCTTTGTTTACTGAAATGCCGGCACTTTCCTGTCCTCGGTGTTGCAGTGCATAGAGACCGTAATAAATATAAGAAGCACAGTTAATCTCTTTAGATTTGAGATAAACACCCATTATTCCACATTCATCATGAAATTTATCATTTATCATTGGTATGTTTTTTCCTCCAGGTATTTTGAATTAATTTTCTACCTTAAATTTTATTTTTTTCAATCATACTTTATTCTTAATCATTTTTTAAATCTGCTGCGTAGAAATTACGACTGAACGCGTTTTAACATTTCTACGTATGCGCCTTCAACATTGCCAAGGTCTCTTCTAAAACGATCTTTGTCAAGTTTTTCATTGGTTTTAACATCCCAGAAACGGCAGGTATCCGGAGAAATTTCATCTGCCAATACAATTTGGCCATCATTTGTTTTACCAAACTCGATCTTGAAATCGATGAGGTTAATTCCCTTTTCGAAGAAATAAGGTTTTAAGATATCATTGATTTTGTAGGTCATATCTCGAATCGTTTCAATTTCATCCGCAGTGGCAAGTTCCATAGCAATGATGTGGGAATCATTTATCATCGGATCTCCAAATGCATCGTTTTTATAACAGAATTCAAAAATCGGAGTTTTTAACTTCAGCCCTTCTTCCAAACCAAGACGCTTGCAGACAGAACCGGCGGCGGTGTTTCGAATGATTACTTCCAATGGGAAAATGGTAACGGCTTTTACCAATTGTTCAGAATCTGATAAAAGTTTAATGAAATGGGTGGGAATACCTTTTTCCTGAAGCATGTTGAAAACAAGCTCAGTCATTTTATTGTTAATAACCCCTTTTCCAACAATGCTGCCTTTTTTCTCGCCGTTAAATGCGGTGGCGTCATCCTTATATTCGATGATAAATTCATTGGGATTATCGGTTTTAAAAACTTTTTTGGCCTTGCCTTCATACAATTGTTCTAACTTTTCCATCTTAATCTCCTTGATTCTTTTTTGAATTTTTGATGTGAACTCTATAACAAGTGCTTCTTAACACTGATATGCAACTATTTTATAAAATTTCCTGGATTTTTTCATTTTTTGCAATCACTTCATCATTTAACAGAATCTTAAAAGCTTTCATTTTTTTGCGGATTTCCGGATATTTTATCGAAAGCATTTGAGCCGCTAAAATTCCGGCATTCTCTGCCCCATTCACTGCCATTGTCGCAACCGGTACTCCAGACGGCATTTGAACGATGGACAATAGGGAGTCAAGACCACCCTGAAAAGAAGTTTGGATCGGTATCCCGATAACCGGAAGTGGTGTGATTCCGGCAATGATACCAGGCAGATGAGCAGCCTTTCCAGCCGCCCCGATAATGACCTCAATCCCGCGCTCTTCAGCTGTGGCCGCATATTCAAAAATCTTTTGTGGATTCCTATGAGCAGAAATAACCTGAACTTCATACTCGATGTCAAATCTTTCCAATGCAATTAAACATTTCTTTACCACTTCAAAATCGGAATCACTTCCCATGATGACAGCAACTTTTGGTGTACTCATTCTTAATCTCCTTTAAATCTAAATTTTCTTCTTTTTCTAACTATTATTTAAAGTAATTAACCCCGGCTTTAAATATTTGCTGATCCATGTTTCCCGGAATATTTTTATACAAGCCTTTGCCGATACGTTCCGAATGACCCATTTTCCCGAATACACGACCATCCAAACTGGTAATGCCTTCAACTGCATACATTGATCCATTAGGATTAAATCTACCATTCAACGTTGCGTCGCCGCTGAAGTCGACATACTGAGTGGCAATCTGGCCATTTTCAATTAGTTTTTTCATCACATCATCATTAGCCACAAACCGGCCTTCCCCATGAGACATCGGCATGCGGTGAATATCGCCTACCTGTGTGTCGGCAAGCCAGGGTGAAAGATTGGAACTGATTCGAGTCATCGGAATCGTAGACACGTGCCGTCCAATTGTGTTAAAGGTCAAGGTCGGCATATCATTGGTAATCCCGCAGATTTCGCCATTGGGAACCAGTCCCAATTTAATCAGGGCCTGGAAGCCGTTGCAGATACCCAGAATCAAACCGTCGCGGTTATTAAGCAAATCCCAGACCGCAGCCATCATCTTGGGATTTCTAAAGACCGAAGCAATAAATTTTCCTGAACCATTAGGCTGATCACCAGCACTAAAGCCTCCCGGAATCATAATAATTTGCGATGCTTTAATAAATTTTGCCATCTCGTCAATAGAATCTGTAATATCCTGAGCCGACTGATTTCTAAAAATAGCAGTGACTGGTTTTGCTCCGGCATTTTCAAATGCCTTTGTACTGTCGTATTCGCAGTTGGTTCCCGGGAATACCGGAACAAATACCTGCGGTGAAGCGAATTTTTCTTTGGTATAGACGATCGGTGCGGCATTAAAGCTTAAGGTCGTTACTTCCCCTGTTGTATCCGCCTTTTCAGGGTATACACTTCGCAGCGGGGCTTCCCAAACTTCAGCAAGCTCGGCTAAATCAACACTTTCATTTTCATAAACAATTTTTCCAATGAAATTAGTTTTACCGATTGGTATTGCACCTTCCAGGATTTCAAAACTTTCAATAATAATGCTGCCATAATGAGGTGCGAAAATAAATTTCGGATCCAGTCGGTCGTTTAATGTAACGCCAATGTCATTTCCAAGTGCCATCTTTACAATCGCTTCAGCTAAACCGCCAAAGCCAAGGGTTTTAGCGCTTAAAACTTTTCCGCTCTTGTTGGCTTTGATGATAACATCGTAAATCGCTTTAATCCCAGCTAAACCCGGCACATCATTTTCATCCAAAGGAAGGACGAACAGCTGCAACAATGATTCAGTAGATTTGATTTCACTGGTGATGACATCGTCCACATGAGCCGTTGCCACTGCAAAAGAAATCAAGGTCGGAGGAACGGTTAAATCCTCAAAACTTCCGGACATACTGTCTTTTCCGCCGATGGCGGGTGTTCCCATCGCGGTCTGAACCCGATAAGCGCCAAGCAGAGCTGCAAAAGGACGGCCCCATTTTACCGGTTCTTTTCCCAATCGTTCAAAATATTCCTGAAAACTGAGCCTGGCTTTATTGTAATCGCCGCCGATCGCAACCAGTTTCGACAAGGATTCAATAACCCCCATCATGCCCCCTAAGAAGGGACTGTTTTTTGAAATTTTCGGATTATAACCAAAGGTCATCATGCTGCAAGTGGTGGTATCTCCGTGAATCACCGGAATTTTTGCAATCATTCCGTCCATTGGCGATAACGCATTTTTTCCGCCATAGGGCATAGCAACTGTACCAGCACCAATGGTGGAATCAAACATTTCCACCAAGCCCCGTTGGCTGGCAATATTTAAATCCTGGAGTGTTTCCATTAGCGTTTCTCTAAAGGAACTGTTTTTTTCTGTTTCAGAATCTGCTTTAACTTCTTTTGGCGGCTCAACATCGACATCAATAAACTGAGGAGCGCCGTTGGTCTCCAAAAAGCTTCTTGAAATATTCAAGATTTCAGAACCACGCCATTTCATGATCAAACGGCCGGTTTCCGTTACAACGGCAACTTGAGTAATTTCTAAATTTTCCGCATGTCCCATGGCAATAAAAGTTTCCACATCTTTGGGATCAACCACCACCGCCATTCGTTCCTGGGATTCGGAAATAGCCAATTCCGTTCCATCGAGACCTTCATATTTTTTAGGTACTTTATCCAAATCAATTTCCAAGCTGTCAGCCAATTCTCCAATGGCAACGGAGACCCCGCCGGCACCAAAATCATTACATCGTTTGATTAAGGTTACCAGCTCTTTATCTCTAAAGAGCCGTTGAATTTTTCGTTCTTCAATCGGGTTTCCTTTTTGAACCTCAGCGCCGCTTTCCGAAATGGATTCTTCCGTGTGCGCCTTGGATGATCCGGTCGCTCCACCACAGCCATCCCTTCCGGTACGGCCGCCCACCAGGAGAACAACATCTCCGGGTATTGGACATTCTCTGATGACATTTTCTTTGGGAGCCGCTGCGATCACAGCACCGACTTCCATGCGTTTTGCCAAAAATCCCGGATCATAAACTTCCGTAACCTGTCCGGTTGCTAAACCAATTTGGTTTCCATAAGAGCTGTATCCCTGCGCCGCCTCAGTAGAGATTTTTCGCTGCGGCAATTTACCAGGGAGAGTATCTTCAATTGGAACCCGTGGATCCCATGCACCGGTTACCCGCATGGCCTGATACACATAACTTCGACCAGAAAGAGGATCGCGAATAGCGCCTCCTAAACAAGTTGCCGCCCCACCAAATGGTTCAATTTCTGTGGGATGATTGTGGGTTTCGTTTTTAAACATCAACAACCATTCTTCATCAACTCCGTCATGATCTACAATCATGTTGACACTGCAGGCGTTTATCTCCTCTGACTCATCTAAATCTGGAATACGCCCCTGTTTTTTAAGGATCTTAGTACCAATCACAGCCAAATCCATCAGGCTCATCGGGCGGTTGGTATTTTCACCATAAAGATCGTTTCTATTTTTTATATAATCTGCATACGCTTGCTTCATTTCCTCGGAAACAGGATCGTTTCCCAGGAATTTCACCTTTTGTATCTGGGTTGAAAAGGTCGTATGACGACAATGATCTGACCAATAGGTATCAATTACTTTTAATTCTGTAATGGTCGGATTCCGTTTTTCGTCATTATTAAAATAGTTTTGGACAAAAATAATATCCTCTGTCGTCATTGCAAATCCATTATTTACACGATAGGCTTCTAATCCATTTTTATCAAGCTCCCTGAATCCATCCAATTGAGTAATATCCTGTGGCTCACGAATTTCGTCAACTAATGTAATAAATGGTTCAAGCTTTGCTTCCTGGGAATCAACAGGGTTAATCATATAGTGTTTGATGCTGTTAAATTCCTTTTGAGTGATGTCCCCGGTGAGAATAACAATTTTTGCAACTTTAACAATCGCCCGTTCACCAGATACGATTTGAATACATTGAACCGCAGAATCTCCATGTTGGTCATACTGACCCGGCAAATACGAAATGCCAAAGATTTTGTCCTGATCCCTTTTTGGAAATGT
Organism: Acetobacterium tundrae; assembly: GCF_008086615.1. GTDB lineage: Bacteria > Bacillota > Clostridia > Eubacteriales > Eubacteriaceae > Acetobacterium > Acetobacterium tundrae. The sequence continues at coordinate 274,785 of NZ_RXYB01000002.1, read as the reverse complement.
ATTCTCTGTCACTGTATCTACATTGGGTTCTGATAAAATGGTGCTGATCACCTGACCAAATAATTTTTCTTCAACACCTTCCACATCGTAACGATACAAAATACGCATGGATTCAAGGTTTTGAATCTTTAAAATTCTTTGAAATGTTTGTGTCAGCGCTTTGGCTTCAACTTCAAATTTTTCTTTTTTTTCTACAAAAATTCGTTTTATCACAATTTTCCCACCTTTTTTAATGATATTCTTATTTTACTATTTCCGAACAATTTTTTCAATATAATTTATAACGTTCGGATTATTTTTTTTATTTCCTTAAATTTATTGATTTTATTTTAATTCTTTTCTCTTCAAAAAAAATAAACGTATAATTAATTATGTTTGAGTATTATAATGGTTATATTATATCCTATGCGAATTATTACCCAATAAAAATGAAAATTAAATGAAAGAGGTTCATAATGAAAATTTATCACCTGCACCATAGCGGATTCCTGATTCAATTTGAAGACAAGACGCTTATTTTTGATTGCTTTACCCATATTCCAAACAGTTTGCTGCGCAAAAGCATCCCCCATTATTTTTTTGTGACACATGGACATAGCGATCATTATACGGCCGATATTTTCTCGATGGATCGGATTTACAAACCCACTTATATTCTAAGTTCAGATATTCCAAAAGTTTCGACATTCCAAACCCATACGATGGAGCCCTACCAGCATATGTCATTAGGTGGGATGGATATCAGAACCTTTGGCTCCACCGACCAGGGCCTGTCCTATTATATTGCCACCAACCAGCATCGCATCTTCCACGCCGGAGATTTGAATTGGTGGGATTGGGATACCAAGCTCAAACCAGAAATTGATCCTGAACAGGAAGAAATCGATTTTAAAGCAGAAATAGAAAAAATGAAAAATCTCCCCATGGAATTTGCTTTTGTACCGGTCGACCCGCGTCTGGGAGATTCATTCTACAAAGCCGGACAGTATTTTATTGAAACCTTTCACCCAAAGGTCATGATCCCCATGCACTTCATGGATGATTTTGGAATTATTAAGAAATTCAAAGATAAGATCGGCAATACAGAAACCATTATTCCTGAATTCAATCAACGGAACGTGAAAATTAAGAATACCTGGGCTGAAGAAATTTAAAGAAAATGCTTTCATAAAGTATATCTAAATTTTCTATCTCTCATTAAGACTGAATCATTCGGAGGGGTGAAATATGAAGAAATTAGTATTTCAGGCTGGTTAGAACTGCCGATACAAAGCCGATTTTTTATTCTGACCAGCCATACTTTCCCTGAAAATTTTACGAGAAGCACCGTTTGGTAACCGGATCAGTTTGTTCATGAGTGATGAATTGATCTTTATGGCATTGTGGGGACAAACGAACATGCAACAATAACAGCTGATACCTTTTCCATATCATCACCCCTTTAAATATAAATATATTTACCCTGCCCCCTTATGGTTTAAACACTCTAACCATTGCCGTATTATAATGACTCACCCCAGTTGAGCCAGTCCTTTTTAATAAAATTAAGCAAACGTCCTTCGTCTTATCTAGGCTTAAAATAAAAAAGGAAGATCCCTGCAAATGCAGAAATCTTCGCTTTTTATTTTATTTAAGACATAAAAAAACGCGATGCCTTCTAACTTAAAAAGTTAGAAGGCATCGCGCCCCTTGTTACATTAAAAACTTATGCAACATGAACGTTTGTAGCTTGTAAGCCACGATCAGTTTTTTCTGTGTCAAAAGTTACGCGTTGTCCTTCAACAAGATTTTTACGTCCTTCAGCAACAATTGCAGAGAAATGTACGAACACATCTTCGCCACCATCTACTGAAATAAAGCCAAAACCTTTTTCCTCGTTAAACCATTTTACTGTACCTGTATTCATTTTGGTACCTCCTACATTTTAATTAAATCGTGATGCAAAAAGCAAAAACACATACTTTTAGAAACCATCTAAACGTAAAAATGACTTTCAAAAATATGTGAAATCAATCTATACACTTTAATTCTTTATTATCATAAGCTATTTCGGATGTTTTGTCAAATGTTTTTTACAAACTTTTATATCTTAATTATATTAACATTCCCCTTTGAACAACAAATTCAACTAATGAAAAACACAGGTTTATTAAAATAATCGAGTTTTATTATTAGCTGAATTTTTAGTCCCAATTTTAAAGGCTTTTTCGCAATCCTTCGGGAAAACTTCTATTCTTCATTTTGCCACAACGCGGTTTCGCCCCCTTTTTTTTGCTTCATAAAGAGCTTGATCGGCGCGATCAATGGTTTCTTCAAAGCGTTCTCCAACTTTGTATGAAGTGACCCCGATACTGCATGTTTGATGATTTCCTTTAGGAAATATAGTCTGTTCAATTGTTTTGCGAATTCTTTCCGCCGAGATTTTCGCCCCCTCAAGATCAGTTTCAGGCATAATAATAAGAAATTCTTCCCCCCCCCAGCGACTTAACATATCAATATCTCTAATTTCCTGTTTAAGCATTTTGACAAGATAGACAAGGATGGCATCACCAGCATTGTGTCCATGGGTATCATTGACACTTTTGAAAAGATCCACGTCCAAAATTAAAAATGATAATTCTGTGTCATAGCGTTGGCAACGATTTATTTCAGCTTCAATGAATTCATGAGCTTTCACTCGGTTGTAGGCTTGCGTTAAGTAATCTCTTTCGGCAAGAATTCGGGACTCTTTATTTACTTCCTCAAGTTCTTCTGTAACCGCTTGAATAAAATTAACCAAGCGAGAAATAATTTGAAAATGTTTATTGGCAAAAGGATCCGGATTCTCAGAGAGTAACGGCAGTTCCCCCCTCTTAATTCGCTTCCTGCTCTTTACCCCTTCTTTCATACTAACCGCCACCATCGTCGCATTAAGAAGATGTATATTGTCAACTTGACCATAAAATTCACCCTGAGTATAAAATCCAAAGGTCGTTGCAATTGCTTCAAAAGGTTTTGTCTCTAAATCCACGTCTTGTTGAAGAAGTGACAATCGGGAAACGCAGCTGTAAAGAAAAATCGATTCTGGATTGAAGTTGTCGATCCGATCTTGAATAACATGGGCCTGATCAATCATTGTTTGGGGATTTCCATAAGCAATCCGAAAGGTTTCTCCTACTTTTATATCAGAAAGAAATTTAATTGCGTTTTCTTTATTTGCTGCTACTGGTGTTTTAGCGTACTCAACACCATCTCTTTTTAGCAATAAAGGATACTCTGATACATTAAGAAAGAAGTTCTCATCATTTTGAATATCAAGATAACGATGATATATACTAAAGGCCGGTTGATCATCGATTTTTTTAACCCATGGTCCATCCATTTCCGTAACAACCATCTCCTTACTTAATGCTTGCCATCCAAGGTATGTATGCGCTTCAATCTTAATGTAATTTCCGATAAAAGCCACCGCTACTACCCCTTTGGTTTGAACCTCATGATTAAGGAACAACAAAGAGTCTTCTGTCTCTGCAACATTCCCGGAACCTCCTCCAAAAACAGGAAAAGTGCCCTTTGGGTTTGAGAAGCCGGTCAAAAATTCTGCAACATTCATATTCGAAGTTGTTGCCAATAACAACACTCCTGCTATATTCTTACAAGAACTGCTAATTTTTTGTTGCAATGTCTTACCCAACGCTTTTGAATCATCACTGGATCCATCAACGATAAAACCCTTAACCATGGTTTTTTTTAAAAACGTGATCGATAAAATAGTGGATTCGATGCACAGTCCTCCATGAACAATCCCGCCCATACTTGATCCCCCTACAATGACGGCGGCGGGAAATGTTTCGCTTAGAACAGCTTCAATACTCATAGCCCAGTCAGCATCCATTTCTGGTATGAAGATCTGAATAAATACCGAAGATGATTCTTTGAAGAATTTATTAATTTCATCCGTATGTACAAAGGCTGTTAAATCTCTTATCGTTTGTACAATGACTGTTTTACTGATCATGGATTTTTCCTCTATTCTAATTTACATTATTTTATACCCAATAACATTAGCCATTTAAAACAAGATTAACAAGTATATTTATGTCTGTCGTTTTTTTTATTGTACCAATTTTTCCAACACCTTACCAGTCTTATTATCAACAAATTTAGGTATTGTCCTATTACAAGTAATAGGTTTAAAAAGAATCGACAGAGTTGCCTATTAGATACCGGGATCGCTCAGTATCAAACGATCATAATTCATGAATTTCACAATAAAGAGATCTGATCCCGTTCACCCATAAAAATAATAATCATAACAATGGCTTTCACGCTGCTTATCGCTTAAGACTTAACAAAATCCAGTAGAAAGTTCAAATTTTTTCAACAGAAACGTACAAATATTGAATCACTAAAATTTACAGTGAATAAAACTGGAAAATTTGCAAATAATGGTTATACTAAATAATATAGTTGTTTACATATTATTGAAATTCAAAAGCGTGTAATCGTTTTTTTATGTATATATTATGTCAAATTAGGAGCGCATAAAATTGAAAAGAGGGTTATTCAATGAACGAGAATCAAACAAATGAAGAAACAAACATTAAAAAAGAAGGGCCGCAAAAAAAACATTTATCCACTAAATTAGTAGGATTTATCTTTGCAATTCTTGCAGTCGCCGTATTATCCCTAGGAGTCATTTCATATAATATGGGATCCTCAGCGATTACAAATCGTTCAAACGATGATGCAAAAGAATATGCCACCGAAGGAGCTTCCCATATCGGCGCCATTATAACTGGAAATTTGACAACACTTACTGAAGTTACCGGAAGAGCGGGTCTTTCTTCTATGGATTGGGCTACCCAGGTTGCAGCTTTATCGCCTGATGCCACTCAACTTGGTTATCAGGACATTGCAATCATGGACCTAAATGGCCACGCTAAATATGTACTGGGTGGCGGAGAGTTTGATTCTGCCGGCCAGTTTTGGTATGTAAATGGATTTAAAGGCGAAAGTGCTATTTCAGATGTTGCTATCAGCAAGGTAACTTTACAACCCGTTATTTTTGACGTCGCGCCGATTAAAAGCAATGGGCAGGTCGTGGGTCTACTCGTTGGCAGAAGAGATCCTACCTTTTTAAAAGATATCACCAATGCTTTAGGGGATGGCATTGAAAAATACGGTCTTGTCATTAATTCAGACGGCGAACTCATGGCCTATCCCGACGATCAGGTAATTATGAATCAGACTAATGTATTTGATGACATTGACAAAAATGGACCTTTTAAAGACTTCGGACAATCCCTAAAAGATCTTGGGACCAGGCAAACTGGCATGCTTTCATATCAACATAATGGCGAAACAAAAATTGCCGCCACCGCACCCATTCCGGGGACCAATTGGACGTTGATAATTACCGAAAATCAAACGAACGTCCTGGCACCCATGATCAATTTAAGAAATGTCATTATAATTGCCTCACTTATTGTTTTCTTACTCGGCGGTCTCACCGCCTACATTTTAGCCAAGCGTCTGACCGCCCCTATTATTAAGCTTAAAGATGCCGCTGATAAATTGGCACTTGGTGATGTCGATGTAGATGTTATTCCAACCAGTAATGATGAAATTGGCGAACTCATGATCTCCTTCGGCGAGATGGTTAAAAACAGAAAACTTCAGGCCCAGGCCGCTCAGCGTTTAGCTGACGGAGATTTCAGTGTTGAAATCGAGCCCGAATCTGACCGAGATGTTCTCGCCTATTCCCTAAATTCAGTCATCAGCGAAATGAATAAACTTCATGATGGCATGGAAGAAATTAAAACCGCGATTATAGAGGGTCAACTGGATTTTAAAGGAAACACCGACAACTATCCCGGTTCCTATAAAGATTTTCTTATCTGTGTGAATAAAATTGTGACTACCTTCAAGAACCCTCTGAAAGTTGCCATAAAATCCATTGAAAGAATTGGTGATGGTCGCATCCCGCCAAAGATTACAACCGAATATCATGGGGACTTCAATGCCATAAAAAACAATATCAACTCCTGTATTGACGGTTTAGGTGCCTTGAAAGAAGGAAATGAAGTTTTAGCACTGATAAGCCAAAATGATTTTTCTGCAAAAATTGAAGGAAGCTACCAGGGGATATACGCTGAAATAGCTGAATCGATTAATGGCATTCATGACAAGTTGGTTCATATTGTTGATATTTCCAACCATATTGCAACCGGTGATATGACTGACCTTGCGGAACTGAAATCAGCTGGAAAACATAGTGAAAATGATAATTTAATACCAAGTTTAACAGCCATGATTGAAAACATTGTAATGCTGGTTGATGAAACGGATAAAATGGCTCGCGTGGCTATTGAAGGCGATTTGGATAACCGTGGTGATCTCAACGGGTTCCCAGGCGAATATGCCAAAGTCATCCAAGGCTTTAATAACACCCTGGATGCAGTCACTGCCCCGATACAAGAAGCTTCTCGGGTATTAAACGAACTGTCACAGGGCAATCTGAGCATTGCCATGGAAGGTGATTTCAAAGGACAAAATGGTAAAATCAAGGATGATATGAATAAAACTGTGAAATTTTTGAAACGCTATGTAGATGAAATTTCCGAGACATTAACACTCATTGGCGAAGGTGATCTCAGCCAGGAAATCACAACTTACTATCATGGTGATTTTGTCAATATTAAAATTGCCATCAACAACATTACCACACGTTTAAGCGAAGTCATGGCCGAGATTAATGATTCCGCCGGACAAGTCGAATCAGGTGCTATACAAATATCCGATGGCGGTCAGGCCTTGGCCCAGGGAACAACCGAACAGGCAAGTTCCATTCAGGAACTAACCGCCTCTATTGAGGAGGTTGCCGCAGAAACCAAGCGTAATGCACTTGGTGCCAACGAAGCCAACAATCGAGCGATTGAAGTTCGAACGAATGCACAGATTGGAAATGATCGAATGGAAAAAATGGTCACAGCCATGGTAGAAATCAATGATTCCTCTAACAGCATTTCAAAAATCATCAAGGTCATTGACGATATTGCTTTCCAAACAAATATTCTAGCCTTAAATGCCGCCGTTGAAGCTGCCAGAGCTGGACAGCAGGGGAAAGGTTTTGCTGTAGTTGCAGAAGAAGTTCGTTCACTGGCGGCAAGAAGTGCAGAAGCTGCCAAAGAAACAACCAGCCTTATTGAAGGATCCATTGAAAAAGTGGAAGTTGGAACAAAGATTGCCGACGAAACAGCTGAGAGTTTGAGAGATATTTTAAATCATATTGAAAAAGTTGCCAGCTTAGTTGGGAATATTGCCCAGGCTTCCAACGATCAAGCTTCAGAAATCGCCCAAATCACCCAAGGGATCGAACAAGTTTCTCAAGTGGTTCAAACCAACTCTGCTACTGCTGAAGAAAGTGCTGCTGCCAGTGAAGAGCTAACTGGCCAGGCACAAATGCTTAAAGGTATGGTGGATACATTTAAACTGAAAAGCCACGATAATATTGGTTTGGGAATGAAGGAGCATCCAACCGTTTCAAAATCCGAAAAACAATCAGACAGTTCTGCTCCTAAACCACGAATTGTATTAGATGATATGGAAATGGATAAATACTAACTAAACTTTACTATTGATGATTTATCCACAAAAATCCTTTCGGGTTCAATTTACGCATGAATCCGAAAGGATTTTTGTGCTCTTTGTTCAACCGTGGTATTCGTTTGTTATTTTTTAATCAAAGTCCTTTTTATTATTATCCTACCATGTTATACTTAACTTACTAATAATGGAGGTTTTTTCTATGCCATTGACTTTTTACGGTGAACGCGGTCTTGTAACTAGCATTATTCTTGATATGGGAACCGATATCGCAAAACAAAAAAAATTTTTAAAAACGATCAAATTTTCTGATAATTATGAACCGACCTGGATTTCTGATACCGTCAAAATTGATTTTATCGTTGAGCCATCACTTTCCCAGTTTGGCAGTCCAAATCTAATTATCATCGCTGAAGAAAAGTTCCTTCAACGCCATGTTATTTTTGTTGAAGCAAGAATTTGCGCTTATAATGATGCTTCAGAAAAACTAAATGTCAGTTTACTGCCTAATTCCTATAAGGGTGTGTCCAATAAACTGAATATTAAACTTGCCTTGATGTATCGCTTTGCAAAAGCCTACAACAGCATGAAAGAAGACAGTGTTATTGAATCAGCCAATACCGCTTCAAAAGTCTATCATGATGTCCCAAGAACCTTGAAAAAGCCGAGTATGATTAAATTGTGTATCGAAAATTTCGGATACAATCCCGATTTCCTATTCGTTGCCTTAACCAATGATCCGATAGATGTTATCCCTTTTAAGAACAAGAAATTTCTTCCTGCAATTGGGGTCACAAGCTGGCACACCGAAAGAAAATCATTTGGTCTTATTTCTTATGCTATGCTGGATGATAACAATATTATTGAAAGAACACACGGTTATTATCCCATTGCCAAACGGAACTTTCTTCATTTACCCGCTGAAATCGGGACCAACGACAATGATCCATCTGTCAAAACAATTGTTATGGATCAATGGAATCCAATTTTAAAGCTAAATCTGGAAGAATTTATACTCTCTTTATCGGACAAACTGACAACCGGAAAGATCATTATCTTCAATGGTTCTTACAGTGTCAAATCAGCTGATGGCAGAACTTTGGTAAAACTCTTTGCCGATAAAGAAAAAATGTATATCGCTCTGAGAAACGATAATATACCGGAACACTTCGAAGACGAACCGAAAATAAAAATTGGAGTTGGACCCAATGCCAAATCCTTTGTGCTTATTTACTCCGGCACAGATGATCTGACTGATGATCAGCCCAATAAACTGCGGGATGACATTACCCGGATTATCATTGATTTTGTCGAAAGATAACATCGATAATGCCAAATTTAAAGGCCAATTGTTTTATCGTTGAATATGGCAAACGCAAACAGGAAAATTCTGTTTGCGTTTGCCCATAACCAGATAAAACAATTGGCCTTATTCATTTTACTTTTCAGCGCTTATAGCGGATCCTTTATTTGTTTTCCGCTGAATCTTCAACTGAATGATTTTCATCTTTTTCTTCAATCGCTAATACCTCTTCGGTAACGTCATTATTAATTTTTTCAGTAAATACAAGTTCTGTCATTAAATCTCGTTCCTCTTTTAATTTTTTGTTGGTGAATAGGATATTGTATCCCATAAATCCCAGTCCGAAAAGCATCAGGAAGAATCCCACGAAACCACCTAAGAAAGGGATGAATTCTAAAATAATCACGGCCGCAGCAATAATTAAAACTGAAACGAAAGAGCTTAACAACGGTTTCATTTTATCATTAAAGAACCTGCCCAAAAGTTTTGAGAATACGACAACTGCTATCGGCATACTGAGGATGCATGTTGCAATAATCAGCAAGGTCATGGCAATGCCGAAAGGCACATAAATGATAAAGGACAATCCTATCAGTAAGGGTGAAATAAACAGCATCGCCGCTCCTATTCCCAGCGATGCCAAAATGTGCTTTTTAGCCATAATTCCTGTATTTTCGCGGAAGTCTTTGGTCAGGAAGGTAATCAATAACCAGATAACCAGTATAAAGGCCAGCTTGGTAATAATGGATAAAATGATGGAACCGATACTTGTTCCTTGATCTTTTTCCACTTTCTGCTCTTTCACTTGTTCCCAATTAATTGTTGGTACTAATGCATTAGCGGATACAATGGCTTCATTAGCACTGCGATTATCAATTGCTCCAGTAACTTTAGCATTGTTGCTGATAATTAACTGTTCTACATCTGATTCCACATAGCCATTCACGGTACCGTTAATGTTTGCATTTCCAGCATTGAAACGAAGGTTTCGACCAACGTTTCCATCCATATAAGCGCTGGAAGAAGCAATATAAAGATCCCGATTGATCGTTGCGGTATTGCTGATGGTCACATTATTTCCAGCTGAAAACACATCACCATCGACTAAACCATTGATAGTCACCTGATTTCCGGCGGTGTAAAGATTCCCATTTATTTTTCCGTTAATGGTAACGGTGTTACCCGCTGCAAAAACATCCCCGTTGTATTCTCCGTCCAGGATAACGGAATTGCCAACAAAAAAAGTAGTGGCATTAAATACCGATTTGACCGCGATATTGGAACCTGCAAAAAACAAATCCTTGTCCGATACCGTCGCATCTGTAATACTGATATTTCCTGAGTTATCATAATAGCCCTGATATTTTTCCGAAGCGCCAAAAGCCGTCGAAACAGTGGTGAGAAGAATCATCATCATCATTAAAACTGACAAACTTATTTTTTTATACATTACCCTATCTCCTTCATTTTTATTACAATCATGTGTTTACCAAAATCTCTGTTCATTTTTTAAATGCGCAATCAAGAAATAAATTCCTGTGCATATGAGTACTGAAAAGATGAATGAAAGAGCCCTAAAACATTCCCATAATTGATTTGAATAATCAATAACTATGCTGGTAAAAATCGAAACTAGAAAGGTGTTCTGACTGGCTGGAAAAATCGCACATCTGATAACGAGAACCGAAAAAGCCATCGCTAATACAAAAATCAAAGGATAAAACCAATCGATGGAAGTGACCGGTTCATTTACTTTAATAATCCGCCTCATAATGTTTGACTTCTGGCTTTCAAATGGTATGGACGAAACAAAATTTTTAACAGCTTCATCGTTAAATCCCAGACATTCTATTATCTTATCTAAATTTTCCATGTCTCATTCCTCCTTCATAATTTTTTTGAGCTTGCTGCAGGCACGATTTAATCGTGATGACAATGTGCCCATAGGAATTTTCAAAAATTCGCAAATGGTCTTATAATCCCAATCATAATAAAACCGTAGAATCACGACTCCCCTGAGCTCATGAGGCAAACATTCCAAATGCTTTTTCATCTCTCCAAAATCCAGGGAATCAATATTGTCGTAACTTAGAGCCGCGTCATTATATAAAGATTCGCTGTTTTCCAGATCATCAAGAGAGATCATTGTTTTTTTCTTTCGTAAAAGATCAAAGCACCCATTATGGACAATTTTTAAAAACCAGTTTTTAAAGTTACTCCCCAACCGGTACTGATTGATTTTTGTGAACGCTTTTATAAAACTTTCAGCTACCACATCCTGTGCATCAAATTGATCATTCAGAAGGGAATAAGCATAAATATAAGCATATTTTTCATAGCGTTCAACTAATGGTTCAAAATATTGAGAATGACCGCTGGCAATATACTTTTCGATCAACTCATCATCCGATTCCCCTTCTTTATGTTTTTTCAATCAAATTACACCTCCGTTTTTTTCTGCACACTTATATAACGGAACCAAATCGATTTTTCTTCCCGAATTAATAAATATATTTTTTGAAAAACTACTGATGCTGCATACAGGAAAAAGCCAATAATAGCAGACAGTTCATCTGAAATTTTCATTCATATTTAATAAGCGTGGTATCCATAATTCTCAATGCTGACAATTGATCTCAAACTGACACTTCGAGATCTGATTATTTATTGCTCTACCGCATTAAGTTCACTACCTAAATCCTTAACAACTCCTTCTGGTTCAGTCGGCGATACCGCCATTACAAAACCGTCGGTGCTGTCAGCGAATGCCTGAGCCTTATCAAAACTTACATCCAGCAAATGTCCTCCCTGTGTTCGATCTTCGGAAATAAAATGAAAATGATAACCTGGTACATTGACTCCCCCAATGTAATCAGGACACCAGATCCCAACAATGCTTCCGGTAACACTAGTAAAATTGAAAACCGTTTGTTCCTTGACCGCCTCGGTCATAACCGGATAAGGCTTTTCCTGACGAGGTACGGAACGAGCCTGAATGGTCTTAAACGTCCCGTCAATTCTAAAAACATAAAATAAATTCTTATTCTCAATGAGCTTGTCCAATTCCGCTTTTAAAGCATCAAGATTGGTGATATTGGCAAGTTCTACTGTGGCATCCTTATCAAAATGCGTCACAACGGCAAAAGGCGTGGTTTCCGTATCTGGCACTTTCACTACTTCACCGGTGGATTTAACCTTATAGGCTGTATTATCAATCATCACCATTTCTCCATCCAATGCATTAAAGGTCCCGATACCAACGTCACCATAATTCTTCAGCTCGCCAAAACTTATGAATCCATCATAATTTCCCGCCAAAAGAGAATTTATGGTGGACACTTGATAAAGGGTATCATTTTTTTTAAGGGTTAAGGCTTCGCTATCAGAATTAGCGCATCCAGCCAATAAACCAACACATAAAACCGGGAGCAGGACTATTTTTATTATATTTTTCACAAGTCTCCTCTTAATCTTTCTATTAGTAATTTATCTCCATTATATATGAATAAGAATAATATAACAATTTCATTTTGATGGAAATAATTACAGCAGCATTATTTCTCCCGAAATTTAGCCGTATATGCAGTTCCTTTATATCCATCCAGCTGCACCGTTATAGCCGTTCCATCTTTATTAATCCATGCCATTCCATAAAGCAGCTTATCCCTATCCAGTTGATTTTCAACACAAATTACTTCTATTCCTGCTCCCCCAAGTATTCTTTTTACTTCTTCATAACTCATTCCTTCTTTTATACTTGCCACTTGAATTGGCGTTACACTCATATTACCTAGTGCAATCAATTCACTCTCACACTCAGGCGTTGAAATGCCTTTAAGTGTGACCCGTTCTCTATCATTATAAGCGATACAAACCCCGTAACCGGTGTTTGTATCAACATAAGTGTATAAACCGTCCTCATCAACTTCCGGAACAGCGCCCAAAATATCGTCAACTTCGGCTTTAAATTGATTCATTTTAACCTGACTATAAAAATTAAAGATCGCATTATCATTTACATCATTTGATTTTACAACAGAACCCCTTTTGATTGTATCATCACCTGTATTATTCTGATCATAGCGTATAAGTATAATTATCCAAACCAGAAATAATAGGATCCCAATTAAATGCAGGATCAAAGTAGTTTCAGACATTATACTCACCCCCCTTTCCCACAATTAAGTCCTGCCAATATCTATAGCCTTTCGCTTTTTAAATACCCCATAATTTTTCATAGAAACGTTTGCACTAAAAAAAGGCCTTCACAAGCCTTTTTTTAAGAAAAACAATCACTTCCAGTATTTAACATCTCTAACCGTTCCTTCATAACCATTAAAAGTTATATAAATTCCAGTTCCATCATCATTGAACCAAATCATCATAGAAATTGGATTATTCGCATCTTCTGGGTTTACTGTTGTAATGGTCTCTTTCCCTTCCGAACCAAGAATTGTCTTTACCTCATCATAAGTCATTCCTTCAGAAATACTTGCCACTTGATCTTCTGTTACTGTTGCATCACTCAGTTTGAAAATTTTTGTATTATCAGCATTATACATTGCTTTTGTTTTAACTAAATTATCGGAATCATAATAAACAGTAACACCATAACCTGTATCCTTATCTAAATAAATGAAACCACTATTCTTTTCTTTCGGAGTAACCTTTAAAGATTTATCGACATCATCTTTTGACTGTCCAAGTTGAACTTTATTGTAAAAATTGTAAGCATTCTTAACTGTTCGGCTATTCCCACAACCTGAACACATAATTACCAAACTCAAGGAAAATATTACAGCTGGGATAAATCGGCCAAATTTAATTTTTTTCATATCATTCTCCTTATTTTCCATAAATGAAACAATCTACTTTTTACTATTATATTTGTCCATCCTCAAAATTGCAACACATCTTTTGAACTATGCGCTTTTAAATCAACCGATCCATCCGATTATTAATTTGTTTTCTTTTATACTTCCATTTTTTAATAACAATTGCACTTTTTTTTAAATCTGTTGTAATAGGCACAGATTTTTATTGCCTGTTATGTTATACTACTTTTAAAACAAAAACAAATTAATCTTATTCCATAAGAGAATTGCAGGAGGATTTTTATGCAAAATGTAGACAAAAGTATGTTAATTGGTGAATTATTAAAGGTGAATGACGGTCTTGCTCCTATTTTATTGGAGTCTGGAATGCACTGTCTTGGATGTCCCTCTTCGCAGGCAGAATCCCTGGAAGAAGCGTGTGCAGTTCATGGCATCAGTGTTGAATCTCTCGTTAAGCAACTTAATGAATTCCTTGCCTCTGCGAAAGCATAATCATCAAATAAATAATATTTGACGATTAGCAATATTGTTGGCAACATAAAAAAGCTCAATTATTAAGGATTATTAATTGTCCTTAATAATGAGTTTGCCAATGATCCTGGGAACCTTATAAGGTTCCTTTTTTCATCTCAGCCTGATGGTGGTGACGTTGCCTACAAACCAGAAACTAAAATATCCCCCAATTAATGACTGTCTATTAGATCTCTAAAGATCTGCCAGTGCTGTCAATTCCGCTCCTGCGACTCTGTATACAGTCCAGTCTTTCATGGGTTCGGCTCCCAAGGACAAATAGAAATCAATACTTGGTTTATTCCAATCAAGACACCACCATTCAAGTCTTCCACATCCCTGTTCAACCGCAATGTGAGCGAGTTTTTTAATCAGTGCCTTGCCGAACCCGTTTCCACGGTATTCTGGAGAAATATACAAATCTTCGAGATAAATTCCAGCTCTTCCAAGAAACGTCGAGAAGTTATAAAAGAAAAGCGCAAAACCTACTTCTTTATTATCATCCATTGCAAAAATAACTTCAGCTTTTTTTTCCTCAAACAACCAGTGTTTTAATAATATCTCCGTAGCAATAACTTCATTTTCCATTTTTTCATATTTTGCCAATTCATTAATGAAATGTAAAATCAACGCAACATCTTTTTCAACCGCAACTCTAAAATTTAACATATTCCCTCCCAATAATTTAATCACTAACTTAAATTTTCTTGCGTTCTTTCACCATTTCGATAAGATTACTACAGTCAGAAACTAACACCTCTTGTATAGAGCACACCTGCTAAACTTATAAAGGCAACCGCATAAATCAACATTATCAATTCTCCTTCTGTTTTATATTATCTCAATTTTAATATCTGCTACCATTATTTACAATCAATAAACAATTTTATTCATTTGTGCTGCGATTTTATTAGCCCTAAAAAACGAATCAAATTCCACAATCTTTTATTTTTTTAAATGCCTGACAATATCATCTAAATACCGTTCTGTAGTTTTAACAAGCTTCTGTTCATATTCAGATGTAATGACCGCAAATAATTTTTCAATATCAACATCTCCATATGCATTTTCTAGTTTATCATTCAGAAAAGCATTCATAAAACCGTCAACTACCAAGCTTAGATGGGCAATATTTTTCTGGAGATTCATCATCAATTGTGCCATTTTTGAATGGCTGAGAATAAAGTCCAAGTCCATAATATTCAGAGAATAAGGAGACCTGTGATAATTTTTCCAATCCCTTACTTTATGATTAAATTCACTTCGTTTGATTGTATCCAAAAGAGACTCTTTGGTAAGCTGATCAAAATCGATATTATCCACTAAAAGCAATTTAAAATCATTAATCAATTTCCGTGAACTGTTCCAAATTGCAGCGCTAAGTCTTCTTTTTTCAATGGAATAACTCACAGCTGCCACAATTAGACTAACCAATGAACCTGTGAAAATTCCAAAAAATAGGCTATCAAAATTATCCATATTATGAATAATAAAATTTTTTATTTGGTCGTTGGGAATATAGAAAAAGACATCGTCAAACGCAAAGATGGCTATAACTGAAAATACAGTTAAAGCTAATGTTACAAATATACTGTATTAATATGCTTTCATTTTTCACTCCAAATTCTTCATTGTAAATATGTCATTCATGCCACAATATTTTTTCATAATGTTTCCGCTGTTTATAAATATCTATTTAACTAGAATCGTCATATTGTCTGTCAACACACATACTTTTAAATTGATATCTCTTCTATTTTATATATCTGTTTACAATTAAATTGTATCATCTAAAATATTTCTGTCAACAAACATTTCTTACCCTTATATCCCTTAATTTAAATTTTTCCATAATTGCAACTCCAGTCTAATTTTAATAAAATAATTGCTATTATATGAACCTTCCTGCTGAATTAAAATTAACGACGCAAGGATTAAAAACGGTAAAAAGCACTTTCAAGTTTCTCTTTGGTTTTCGAGCTAATTGCGCACCTAAAAAGGTCTGTCCAATTTTGAACAGACCTTACTTTCAATATAAAAAATAATTGTATTTACAGAACGCTTAACCCGGTTTGAAGCACACTCATATGTTAGGGCATGATGGCAATCTTTACTCCTGTCATTGCTATGTTTGTTTCCATCGCTTCAGTGACATGATCAAGATCAAATTTATCCGTTACCAGCAATTCCACCGGAATATTCATTTCTGCAGCTTTCTTGAAGAAACCCATTGTGGTGATATATTCATTTGCCCCATAAACCCAAGAACCAACTAAAGTGATTTCTTTATTACAAAAATCAAAATGAGGATTAATTGTCGCTTCACCAATATTTACAAAGAAGCCCATTTCGCACATTCCGCCGCCGCGTCGCACATACTTGAATGCGTCAGCAGCTGCTGCCGGCGAGCCTGTACATTGGAAAACAAAGTCAGCTGCAAATCCATTTGTAATTTCATTTACTTTTGCAACACGGTCTTCAATTGTTTTCAACTTTCTAAAATCGATTGTTTCGGTTGCTCCCATTTTTTTTGCAAGATCCAATCTTCTATCGTTTCCATCAACAGCTATGATATTGACGGTTCCAGCAGCTTTTAAAACTGCAATCATCATCAGACCAATTGGGCCACAACCCTGAACCAACACAAATGAACTAAAATTCATTATATTTGTTGTTTTAGCTCTTTCTAAGGCGTGAACGCAAACGGCGGCCGGTTCAAGAAGCATTCTTTGGTCAACATTAAACTCATTAACAACAAATATAGATGAATTTTTTCGTATCAAAATATGTTCTGCAAACCAACCGTTAAGGTGAATATCATCCTCTGGTATCAATCCATATACGCCTAGACCTGCACACAGATTTGGTTTTTCAGGATAACGAC
Source organism: Acetobacterium tundrae (assembly GCF_008086615.1). GTDB lineage: Bacteria > Bacillota > Clostridia > Eubacteriales > Eubacteriaceae > Acetobacterium > Acetobacterium tundrae. The sequence continues at coordinate 257,666 of NZ_RXYB01000002.1, read as the reverse complement.
GGCAATAATCACATTCGCCGCAAAGTAATACCGATGTTACAACTTTATCACCGATTTTGATGGGATCGCCCTTTGTATCATGAGTAATATTTTTCCCAAGTGCGATTACCTCGCCGGTCCCCTCATGACCAAGTGTAATGGGGCAAATACCGAAAGGATCACCTTTAAATTCATGGACATCAGTTCCACAAATGCCACAGCCTTCAACCTTTACAAGAACTTCATCATCACCAACCACAGGTAAATCAAACTCTTTGATTTCAACCTTACGGGGCTCCATCAACATCGCCAAACGTGTTTTTGCCATTTTTATACCTCCGATAATTCTAAAATTGTAAACTATTACATTCACTTATTAACATTTTAACAAATTATCTTCATGAATCAATTGACAAGAATTATAAAGTGTCACATATGTTACACTATTCAATATATGTAACATCTTTACATCAGCAACAAAACGTTTTTAAGTCTTTCCGGAATTGCATCAATAAGCAAATCAGCTATTTCTTTTGGCTCCATCTTCATCCCTTCACCGATCCATTTAAAGGTCATATCCATCGAACCCAAACAGTACATTTCCAGCAAGAATTTACTATGTGAATCTAATGGCTTCCCGGTTTTTTCCATAATTCGATTCGTATAAAATTCTGTTATCAGTTTCAAATCATAATCGAAAAGCGAATTGCAGTCTCGGGATTTAAATGCCGCCGAAAAAAAATCTTTTTCCTCCTTGACAAAGGTGAATTTCTGAATAAGTCCTTCCTCTAAAGTTAAACTAACACCCCTCAGTTTGAACGATTGCTGGGCCAATTTATCAAAACACCAATTGACTAAATCATATTTATCCTGAAAATAACGATAGAATGTTTGTCTTGTTAATTCACATTGATCAGCAATTTCCTTAACTGTTATCTTATCCAAAGATTTGTTGATCATCAAGGTTTTAACCGATTTAGCCAAACGTTCTTTCGTGCGATCGTTTGCATCCATTGACATCCCTCTTTGTTAATTATTTGAGATTTAACATCATCTTATCGATTTGCCAAACACTTGTCAATGAAATATTTTACCTGCTTATATAACATTTTTTATTGAAAAAGCACTCAATTGATTTTCAAAATGGATTAGGATTATTTTGCATATTGAGACAGATAAAGATTGTAATAACAGCCTTAAATAAAAAAAGACGGCATTAAAAATATTTACTTGAGTTCCACATTGCTAAAGAACCTTTATCAAAAAATAAAAAAAACTTATGCAATTAAGCATAAGTTTAAAATATCTGGAATTAAACAACTTGAATGTTTTCAGCTTGTGGACCTTTTGGTCCTTGTGTTACATCAAAAGTAACTTCTTGTCCTTCATCTAAAGACTTGTATCCTTCTGATTGAATTTGTGAAAAATGTGCAAATACATCAGTACCATCTTCTCCTGTTATAAAACCAAAACCTTTTACCGCATTAAACCATTTCACTGTACCACGCATATGTGTGTACCTCCTAATTTTATTCCCCTAAATCCTTGTAATACGAATAACAACTACATTTCTAAATTAGGATAATACGTTTAAATATAAGTACCAATTAAAAAATATCAATGTTAAATTTATTTACTATCAATTTAAGTTTTACTTATTGTATCATAAGTTTCTGATTTTAGCAAATTTTTCGTGAAATAATAATCAAAATTTCAAAATAAATTTAAAGAGCCCTCATTATTAAGAGCTTTTTATGAAATGATATTATTTTTTTTATTTTTAATGTATTTCCCTCTAATAAGGAGTATAATTATTGTAATTAATTATGGAGGTGTCGATCATGGATGTAAGTAGCGTTATGAGTAACTATAATAACAGTTCGCTCTTAAACAATTTGAGTTCTGCCAGCAATACATCAGCGCTTTATCAATCCGGCAGTGTCAGTTCTGCTGTTTCTGAAACTTATGCTGCTGATGCATTCTCAGGTGATACGACCTCAGCTGCACTTCAGGATATTTATAAATCTGTTCAGAGTGATTACGGTATCGGCTTAACTTATAATTCGAGCGGCAATATTGCCACTTCCAGCAGCACAGACTCTTCAACTTTACCGACAGTGTCTGACTTGGGCAGTTCCTTGAGTTCAAGTCTACTGTCATCATTTAACAGCCTGAACAAAACCGACGATTCTTCAATGTCCAGTTTGTTTTCAGAATTAAGCTATGTTCAAAGCGGAGCTTACAGTAAAGTATATGCAAAACTTTACTCCAGTGATGCGACAACCAGCGACACAAGCACCCTTGGTTCGGCTCTCGATGTTACAGCATAGCTTGTTCTAATATCCCACCCCCAAATAGAAACAGACCACCCGTCATTATTGACCAGGCTGGTCTGTTTTTATTTGTCCCCTTAAAAACGAGCCAGGGCTTTTCTCAGCGCTTCGTCAAAGAAATAGAAGCTGTGGCTTCCCGGCCACTCCTCCCAGATAAAATCCAGATTCAGTTTTTTCATTTCATCAGCATACCGACTGTTGGGCTCTCGCATAAAATCCTGGTCTCCCCAAGCAACGTAAATCCGTGGGCTGACTGACATTCCGCTGACTTTTTTAGCCAGTTCCAAAACATCGTCCTTTTCATTCCATTCTAAATCAGATAGCAACACTGCTCATTTATCCATTCCATCTAATATTTGAACAATAGAATACAAAATTAACTTAAATTTAACAGCATTATAACATTAAAATATGCGGCTTATGGTTATAATTTAGAGACATCAAAAGATGGAGGAATTTACTTGAATAGTTATTGCGAAAATCAGGACGACAACCACCGAGATGAATTTTTAAAAATTCTGGAACAGAAAAATATCCAAACAGTATTCCAACCGATTGTCTCCCTTCGAGATGGGGCTGTATACGGATATGAGGCGCTCAGCCGCGGACCTAAATATTCAGCACTGCACACCCCGGATATCCTTTTTAAATGCGCTCAGCAATACAATAAATTATGGGAATTGGAGTTTTTATGCCGATTAAAAGCCTTTGAAGCTTCCTTCGAAATGGGAATGGAATTCAAGATTTTTTTAAATGTCAATCCGAACATCATGGAGGACATCAAATTCAGAAAAGGGTTTACAAAAGAATATCTCAACGAATTTTCAATTGATCCCAAACGGATCATCTTCGAAATAACTGAAAATGAGGCCATCAATAATATTTCAGACTTTATCAAAACGGTTGACAACTATAAAGAACAGGACTATCGAATTGCCATTGATGATGCCGGAGCCGGTTATTCCGGACTTAATTTAATCTCAGATATCCATCCCAATTTTATTAAATTGGATATGAAACTCATCAGGGATATCGATAGCGATGTTACCAAACAATCACTCATCAAATGCCTTAACGAATTCGCATCATTTACAGAAACCGCTTTGATTGCAGAAGGAATCGAAACCAGAGAAGAACTTCAAATATTAATTGAACTTGGCATCCAGTATGGTCAAGGTTTTTTTCTACAAAGACCAAATGCTGTGATAAAGCCAATCTCTAAGGATGTGATTGAAATAATAAAGGAAGAAAATGCAAATAAAAGGAAACTGCTGGACAACAGCGTATTTGATGTTAAAATTGATTCGATTTGCAAACTGGTAAAAACCATCGGCCCAAATATTCTCGTTTCTCAAGTTGATGAACTATTTAAAAAAGATGAAACGATCTCCGGATTTTGTGTTGTCCATAAAGAGATACCCATCGGCGTCATAACAAGAAATGCTCTTTACAAAAAGATCAGTGGTCAATATGGTTATATTCTTTATTCCAATAAACCGGTAAAAAACATTATGGATAAAAACTTTATGCGGGCTGACTATCAAACGACCATTGATGTCGTCGGCAAAGACGCTATGCAACGCGAATTTGATAAAATTTATGACTTTGTCGTTATTTCCCGAAAAGATAAATTTTATGGGATTGTGACTGTAAAAGACTTAATGGAAAAATTGATTGAAATTGAATTTGTGTATGCCAAACATCTGAATCCTTTATCTGAATTGCCCGGAAATTTAATGATTGAACAAGCCCTGGAAAGATCTATCAATACTAAGGACAAAAAGACCATCCTGTATTTTGATCTTGACAATTTCAAAGCGTATAATGATCTGTACGGGTTTGAAAATGGCGATAAGGTCTTAAAAGATTTTGCTCAAATATTGAAGAGCAAGATACCCGATGACGATTTTATCGGACATATTGGCGGAGACGATTTTATTGCCATTGTTTCCAAAAAGAAAACGGAACAATTATGCACAACGATCATCGCTGCCTTCAATGAAAATGTCGTTCGTTTTTACAATAAGGAAGATGCCTTAAAAGGATATATTACATCAAAAAACCGTAATGACGTCGAAGAAAACTTTCCTTTGCTTTCCGTATCCATTGCCGGAGTTGCCAGTGATCAGAATAAAACAATTTTCGATTTAGCGGAAACCGCAGCTAAAATCAAAAAAAAATGCAAAAAAAAGCAAGGCAGCAACTTTCTATTGGCATAATGCCTCCGCTTACTGATATGATTACATCCAAAAAAGAGCTAAGACCGATTCCACAATTTTATTTGCAAGACCGGCCTAGCTCTCAATCTCTGATGTCATCTGCTTTTCAGAAGTAAATGGATAAAATGTAATCGTTTGTATTATGTTCGTATATTAAAGTATATAATTTGTAAAATGCTTGAAGTCACCCCTTTGGCTCTGTGACTTCAGGAGTGTTTAGTTCTCACTGTTTTGCGATCCTGAATCTTTCCCGTACTCGAGCTTATGAAGCAGGTCTTTTAATTGTTCCGTCAGTTTATCGACATTCGTTTCCAGGGAACCGTCAGCCGGAGTACAGTTGCCGTTAAATCCGTAAATTCGCCCGCTTTCCAACTCATTTAAAGAGGCTTTAATTGCTGCTATTTCTTTGGCATATTTTATTGAAATATCGATTGTTTTTTCCATGTTGCATTCTCCTTATTTTAGTTAAAACGACCGATGCGACGGCGACAAGCACATCACACCGGTCCATATTCTCGCAGTAAACCATCTAAACGTTCTTGCTAGAATGCTACGGTCAGTTTTTCAATCTTTTTGCAATCAATAGACCCGTCGGGGTGATCGCCAGCCCCCCTTCACTCGTCTCTTTGAGCGAAATGGGCATGGCATTTCCAATCAAACGCATGGCATCAATCACTTCATCTGGGGGGATCTGGCTGCGAATTCCGGCCAAAGCCATATCCGCGCTCGTTAAGGCATTGACCGCACCAATGACGTTCCGCTTAACACAAGGCACCTCAACCAACCCAGCGACCGGGTCGCAAACCAAACCCAATAAGCTTTTCAAGGCCAGGGCCGCTGCGTGAATGATGCAATCCCCGTCTCCATTTTTCAGATAGACCACGGCTCCGGCCGCCATGGCACTGGCAGATCCGATTTCCGCCTGACAGCCGCCGGCTGCTCCGGCAATAAAGGCTCGGTGAGCAATGACTTCTCCGATACCGGCAGCCACAAACAGGGCCTCGATTATTTTCATCTCTTCAATTTCATTTTGTTCTTGATAAGTTAAGAGCACCGCCGGGATGACGCCACAGGAACCAGCCGTAGGCGCTGCAACAATACGTTTCATACAGGCATTGGATTCACCCATTTTAATCGCTTTTTCCATAACCGTTCCGATAAAATCACCGCACAACATGGCTTTTTTTTTGACGGCGACGGCAATTTTCTCGCCGTCCCCGCCGACTAATTGGCTGGGAGACTTTAGCTGCTTATCATAATTGTCGTCCGCCGCTTTCATCGCAAGATATAAGCTGCTCATTTTTGTCATCGCTTCATCTCTGGTCATTTGACTTTCGCTGATATCTTCTTCCAGAATCACTTCCCAGAACGGTTTATTGGATGTCTTAATCCGATCCATAATTTCATTGAATGATTTGAAACTCATGCTGACTCCTCTAAACTGAGATATGTAACCTTTCGAATGCCGTCCAAGTGTTCCAGCCACTTTATTGATTCCGGTGATATTTCCTGATCGCATTCCAGAACCATCACCGCATCACCACCCCGCTTGCTTCGATATAACTGCATCGTGGCAATGTTGATCGATTTTTGACTCAGCATGGCTGCCACTTTGGTTACCAGCCCCGGCTTATCCAGATTATGAACAATCAGCGTCGGGAAATCTCCTCCAAAATTGGCATCCAGACCATCGATCTGAAAAATTTTAATATTGCCGCCGCCCACTGAAGAAGCGAGAATCTCCAGCTCTCTTCCTGATACCCCGGTTAAATTCAGTTTGACACTGTTAGGATGCGCGTCTCTCAATTCGATTCCTTCAAAGCAAAATGTCATTCCCTCTTTTTGAGCCCATTTAAAACTTTCTGGTATTCGAACATCATCCGGCTTCATCCCCAGTAATCCGGCGATGATCGCTTTATCTGTGCCATGTCCCTTTCCGGTCGTCAGAAAGGATCCATGAAAATAAATCTTCGCCGTTTTAATCTTCTCACCCATCAATTTATTGGAAAGATAACCAATTTTGACTGCCCCCGCGGTATGGGAACTGGATGGCCCAACCATAATGGGTCCAATAATATCAAATACGTTCATCTCATCCCTCTTTTACAAAACTTTTTGAATATTTAAACACTTTTTGAAAAGTCTGATTGTAAAAATTAATTATTGATTGATTTCAATGAACATATTATAACACGTCAATTCTATATAAACATAGCCCCTGTTTATAACTTTATTAAATTAAATGATATTCCTTTAACAGGTCTTCAATCACCGTCCCTGATATTTTTTTCAGACTCCCTTTTTCAATCAAGCTGATGATGAAAGGCAGTTTCAATTCTGTAATTTTCTTTCCGTCCATCATCTTGGAAGTAGAATCCATGAGGGTCCGCACATCGTAGCAGGAAGCAAAAACTTCCGGAACGCCACGATCCACATCCAGTAGCGTGTAGACGGCTTCCATAGCTGTTCGCACTGAATATTCAGTGGTAAACACCGTATCCCGGACCGTATCCGCAAACTGGCCAATAAAGGCAAAGTTCACGGCCCCATCCGGCACTACTTTCGGTCGGTCTCCCTTGGTTCTTGGCATAAAGAAGGCCGTGATATATGGCATCATGCAAGGGATACAACGGGCTGATTCAGTCGCCATTTCATGGATCTCGGATTCCGGCACACCGATATGGTAAAGCCATTCTTCGGTGATTTCAATACCGGTACATTCCCGCATGGGCTTTTTAATATAATCTCCGGGAACATCGGTAAACAAACCATAGACCCAAACCACCAGCTGATCTTTTGGCTGCGCTTTGAAATGAGGCTGGCGATTGACCGTGTAACTCATGAGCCACTTGGAATCTTTCACCGTAACAATTCCGCCACTAACCACTTTTCCATTGAAGGGGTCGCGTTTGCAGACTTTTTCAATATAAGGAGGAATGCGATTGTCCAGGGTGGTGACGGTGGCTGATTCCCAATTTGTGGCGGGAATATTGGTACAAAACTTATCGGGATGGCCGAAAGCCTCGTCCTGACTGGCAATGTTTCGCCATAGCTCCCAACAGCCGCCGGGGGAATTGTTGATGCCGGCAGGATGATTTTGATCTCCGAGAGAGGCGTTTTCGGTACAGCTCCCGTTGGTGACAAAAACCAGATCATCTTCGATTAGATCAATGGATTCTTCGGCGCCATTATGCATACAGATGATTTTTTTGGCCACTTTTTTATCATTCTGAATGTCAAAAAGAATATTGGTCACCTGGGTGTCATATTGGAACTGAACGCCATTGCCTTCCAGATAGTTGACCATGGGAAGAATCAGCGATTCGTACTGGTTGTATTGAGTGAATTTTAAGGCTGAAAAATCAGGCAGTCCCCCGATGTGATGAATAAATCGCTGAATGTAGAGCTTCATTTCCAGAGCACTGTGCCATTCTTCAAAAGCAAACATCGTCCGCCAGTAAAGCCAGAAGTTGGAAGCGAAAAATTCTTCGGTAAAGACTTCTTCGATTTTTCGATCATAGAGATCTTCATCCCGGGTCATAAAGAGTTTTACAATTTCCATGGATGCTTTGTCACTGAGGGTGAACTTCCCGTCGGTATGGGCATCTTCCCCCTGATTGACGGTTGCCCGCATCAATGAAAAATTAGGGTCTTTCTTGTTCAGCCAGTAATATTCATCCAGCACCGAAGCCCCATCGATTTCTGAGGACGGGATGGATCGGAACAAATCCCAGAGGCATTCAAAATGGTTTTCCATTTCCCGACCACCCCGAATGATAAAGCCCTTTTGATTGTCATAAATGCCGTCGCAGGCACCTCCTGGGAGACTAAGTTCTTCTAAAATATGAATACGTTCACCCTTCATCTGACCGTCTCGCACCATAAAACAGGCCGCTGCCAAAGAGGCTAAACCCGACCCCACCAGATAGGCTGATTTTTTATCCGCATCCGCCGGTTTCTGCGGTCTTGCAAAAGCTTCATAATTTCCGTTGCTATAATACATCTTTTTTCCTCCAACTCTTAATGTTATTTTATTGATATTGTCATCATAGACTTTTATTCAAAATTTTGCCATATACAAAAAGGCTCAATGTCAAAAGTTCTAACACTGAGCCCATATTGTCAAAACTTTAGACAAATCAACTCATTGTCTAAAGTTTTGAATCACATCAATAAAATCTTCAGAAAAATTCAGTAAATCATATCTTTGAAAATACCTTCATCTCGATGGTGTTCTGAATTTTTCCAGCGCTTTTTCAATATCCCCATGAACCAAAATGCTCAATCTGTCAATAATGATCCTCGGTTCTTCTTTCATCCCCTGCTGAATCCACTCCAGCACGAGTCCTACAAAAGCATATTTGTAGAAGTGGGCAATAAAAGCTTTGTCGTCATCTCGAACTGTCATTCCCGATGCTTTTTCTTCAATGACCCCGATTAAAAGATTGTAGGTTTCATTATAAAGATATGTTTCCAGGTGCTGTCGGCTGACGGAGTGGTAGGTATTTCGGACAAATCCGCTGTTTTTCAGAACATATTCAAATATTTTTAAAAAGCCTTCCTGCCAGGTGTCATAGGTTTTTTTTCCATCCAAAGCTTTGGTAGCTTCGTTAGTGTAGATCCATTCCACGAGATCATAAATATCCTGGAAATGATAATAAAAAGTCTGCCGATTCACTTCGCAGTCAGCTGCCACATCGATGACGGTAATTTTATCTAAAGGTTTTTTTAAAAGCAGCTTTTTCAATGAAGCAGCAAGAGCTCTTTTCGTTGTCTGTGACACTGGACACCTCCGTTTTTTTATATAATAATCGCTATTCTTATTTCAGTTTTAATGTTATTATGATATCCTTAAATAATATACTCAACTTAGTCGGTTTCAAGTAAAATAATTATTTATTAAGAATCGTTCTTGATTTTTAATATAGTTTGCTTTATAATTAAATAAATTAAATCAACCAGGAGGATTACTTATGGCAATTGTATGGACACCAAATTTATCAGTCGGCGTAACAAGTATTGATGATCAACACAAGGTCTTGTTTGAAAAAGCAGATAAGCTTTTTGAAGCAGGCAAATCCGGTAAATCGAAAGAGATTATCGGACAGATGTTGGATTTTCTTGACAAATATACGAAACAACATTTTCATGATGAGGAAGTATACATGACAAGCATAAATTATCCAGGAATTTCGGAACAAAAAACGGCACACAAGGATTTTATCGCGGAACTCACCAAATTAAAAAAAGAATATGCAGCTTCTGGTGGAAATATCTGTCTGATTATCAATGCGAACCAGATGGTAATCAGCTGGCTGACCAAACATATTTCAGTGATGGATAAAAAAATTGGAACCTACGCCAATACTCTTAAATAAGGTACATCAAAAAGCCGCCGACAGGCTGGCAATTTATGGACAAGGGAAACGACTAACCAGTGATTGAACCAACATGATTTTTCATTTCATTTGATCATCTTCAGGACAATCACGGTTGCCGTTTTATTCAGGCAATCCTGTTTTAGCTGATTGCATACCACTTCAAGTGCAGTTGGAACAAAACCGTCGAAGGCTGCATTAACAACAATCAGCATGGGATGTTTGATTCGCGCGGCCGCATACTCAAGGAAGATATATTCGGTATCCGACAGTTTTTTTACCGGTGTTTTCAGTTTATTTCCCAACCCGATCCGTTTGGCTGTCGACTCAGCCCAGATTCTCTTATCACTGACGTCTCTGACATGCAACAGTGATGCCTTCAAAAAATCCTGAACACATTCATTTCCGTACCGACGTTTCGGATCCTCAAACATAATGGCATATTCACAACGCACTAACGCTTTTAATTCTTCTTTTTTTCCAAAATCAAACTTTCTTCGGTTGAAGAAAAAAAGCTCATCCGGCTTAAGTTTTTTACCGGTGATCATTTTCAGAAATGTCTCCTTCTTATTTGAAGATGAAAAAAGCAATTCTCGGCAAGCATGTTTCTCAATCGAAAACAGTTTTTCATTTCCTCGTCGTATCCGCAACAGGGAAAAGTCCTGAAAACTATCAATAATCTGACCGGATTTTTTAAAAACCTCCAGCATCGCCAATGTCATGTCGTTTACCAGTGCAAAATCCTCAATAGTGAAGCGTCCGTTTTTCTTATTGATCAGTTCCAGGGCACCAAAAACTTCCTTTTCATCAATACCCAGGGGCACGGCAATTCCTGAACTGACGGCAATACCAAGGGCGTGACCAACCTCTTCAAAATGCACCGCCGTCTGTTGTGAATCCCGGACGAACAATGGCAGTCCTTCAAATACACACTGTGCAGCAATACCATGCCCTTTTCTCAGCTTCAGTTGATAGAATCGCTCCGCCGATGGACTCTTGATAATCACAGGATAAATATACTCCCCATCCCGATCCTTATCCTTCAGCCAGAGAACCGCGGCGAGTGCATCCGTCACCATCAGGACTTCATCCAGGGTGATACTGAAAAGTCGGGGGACCGAGGTACTTGCTTCAATCTTCTCCTGAAATCGCTGGATGCACTCTTCATAGCTGAGATGCTTTTCTCCGGTAAAATCTTTGAATATTTTTGACTTCAGTTTATTCGTGGTTTCCCGTATAACGCGGGTGCCTTCCAGGTTTCCAAATTCATCAAAATTCACCTCGTTAAAGCCGTGGATATTGATGATGCGCTTGGCCGCATAGCGATTGATGGGTGCGGTGCGGCTGATATAGGGAACATAGCTTGCTTTCCGGGTGAGATCTTCGGCATGGACGATATACTCAAATCGGTCTGTTTTAAGAGCTTCTTTCTGGGTATCGTTCATCGCGTACCAGCAGTAGGGCTGGGCGTTAATACAATAGGCGTTGACAGCTTCTGTGAGACGGTTGATGAAAACATAGGTTGCCAGATTCCCGCCTTTAGAATGACCCAATATGTTTCGTTCTCCCGAAATACCCCGCATGTTGACATCATAAAAAGCCAGCGCTTTCTGATGATGGTTGGTAACCCTGCCTAGCGATGCCACCAGGCATCCCCCCCAATCCAATACAATGCTGGATGTGTTCATCAGCTCGCATCCGCTGAAAGACACAGCCGCATTGTCGTCACTGTCTTTAAAAGCCAATCCGACAAAGCTTGTTTTTCTTTTCTCTTTGGTATTGCCGTAGCTGCCATAGTTGTCATTCATATAACCGGTGATGACGACATCATCCAAATTATCGCTGGTCGCATAGATGCGGCGAAAATTGGCCTGTCTTGACTTGATGTATTTTTTTCCCTTTTGAGATCTGCTGATAAAGGCGGGATACATGGAACAACCGCATTGGTCAAGCAGATCGATATAGACATCCAGCTTCATCGGTGTTTCACGGGAGATTTTGTTTTTGAATCCCGATGGCAGATGAAAATAGGCTATTTCAAGCAATAAGTATTTTTCAATATCCAGCAGATTGCACATTTTTAAACTCATCGACGAAGCCCTCCTTTTTTGCGGTCCATTGGTTGGATCAACCAGCCAGCTTCTTATTTCCGCTGTTTGCAATTTTTCCCTGATGGGATGTAATTCTTTAGTCTTCCTGAGCTTCCTTTATAAATGAACGCAGTTCCTTGACATGCAGCTGCGTTTCTTCATCGTCTGCATAGGTCAAAATTTGTTTGGCAATGTCTGCAGCATTTTTGAAATCACCTAAATAGACGTAAATGTCACACATGATGGTGCAGTAAAAAATCCGATAATCCATATAATTTTCATTGAGCGGATTTTTTAAAATTTTCATCAGCATTTTGCAGTACTCCAAGGTCTTTTCTCTGTTGCCGATAAAATCATAGCAGCTCACCAGCAGCGGAAGAACACCCTCTGGTTCGAAGCCCGATTTAAGGCATTTTTCAAAAAGCGGAATGGCGTCATCAAAGCAGTAATACAAAAATAGAATATAAGCAATGTTGTAGAGCAGCTCAGGCGTTTCCTTCATAATCCTGGCCGTATTAAAGCATTTAAGAGCCTTCTGATAGTCTTCTTCGTTACAATATGCCATGCCTTTTTCAAACAGTTCGTCGTAACCAGCCTTGAGAGAGGCCTTGTCTATGACCGCATGGATCATTTCATCCGTTACCGTTAAATTTGCGAATTCCCCGTTGTATTCCTTCATGTATCGAAGAACTTCAGGAATCAGTTCATTTTTGGCATTATCAGACTCGCCGTACCAGACATTTGATTGACCAACGCCGCTGCCTGTACCTGCCACTGATGCCTTTTTGATTTCAAAGGTGCGCTGATCTTCAGGGAGAAGATGACAGTCGCTGGCGGCGGCGACAAAATTAAAATACAGACTGGCATTTTCATCCGTGAACGAGGGCACAAACTGGGCTTCCCGATAAGCCGTTGCATTTTCATACCATCCAACAATTCTCGTTTTTCCATCATCAGCAGTCGCACACCAGACAATGATGAAGCCCTCTGACTGAGGGTCTTGTATTGATATTTCCGGATCACATTTTTCCAGATCTAAATTATCAAATGAGATAACATGACCGTAACATTTTCGATTATAATCCATAAAATTATAAGCTTCTCCTACCGATCTGCTCTCATCTATCAGTGTTCCGCCATCTTGAGGCATATCATCTGCGGTGATTCCTTGATAATATTTCATCCATGCACCATTACAAAATAAAAGTTTCATCATTTTCTCCCAATCTTCCACTTCAAAAATTAAAACCATGCCCTTTGTGATTTCCGTTATTAGCATGCCGTTGGAATTTCCAACCCCTGGATTTTTGTCTAACTCACCGCTGCAAACGCAATTACGGATAACGGCTTGATTTTACCCGGTTCATAAATCGTGATATCGTTATATTCGTTTACGGCAGCGTCATCCTCGAGATGATATTTGTTGCAGACAACCCCGTCAATTGAATGCTTTTTGCAGTACAGTTCAATGATGTAGCCTGATTTATTCTGTTCGTCAAAGTATTGATTCTGTTTATTATACATTTGGCGCAGGGTGTGAAGCCTCTTATTCTCGGTAATCAATTGATCAATTTCCACCTTGTTTTCAACATACCAATCATGTACTTTTTTATAATCCCCAGAAAACTTGTCCGTGGCGACGTTGTTTTCTAATCTCAACATTTTCAAACTGTCTTCTATTTCGCATTCTATAATGCAAATCTTCTTGTTTTTATAAATATCTGACTGCAAGATATGAAACCAAAAAAGGACATGCATTTTATCAGTTAAATAAATGCCGTTTCCATTAGCTTGAATATATTTGCTTTCTTTTAATTTAAAGCCTTCACTCAATATTGAGATTGCACTCTTTTCGCTTGTCAGATGGTATAATTTCATTTTTCTACCCCAATATACTCGATTATTCCATGCTGCCGGAACGTTCTAATCCTCTTCGCAAATCAGTAAAAACAGTTCCCGGGCAACACCCGATAACGCGGCTTGATCTTCAAACGAAAGATTGCGTATTTTTTCTATGACCGGATCATTGGAAGCATACAGGGTATCAGCCTCCAGCATATTTGTCATTTGGGACGGCAACATATTTGTCAATTGGTAAGAAGCCGGATTGAGGGTAATGCCAATTTGCTTATCACCTTTTACAAATTCCATCCGGTTCCCACAGGCCAGTCCTTGGTTAAGGTCGGTCCATCCTTCTATTTTTGCCTTCTCTAATATTTTTTTCATTCTAAAACTCCTCTTCGTCGAAAATTAATCAGTATCATCAAACCGTTGTTGGTCACTGTTAATTCTATTATACCATGATTTAGGATTATTCAAATAAAAAAACATGAGGCTGTTTGATGCGACAGCTCCATGTTTTTCGTACAATATGGTTTATTTCTTAATTAAAACATCGATCTAAAATTTAATAACTTTTGGTTCACCAGCAAAGGATGCAATCGTTGCTACGGCATCTTTTAAATACAATACCTGTGTATTATCATCATTTGCTGAATACCTGGCCTGCAAACTCGGATAAGCATCCAGCATATGCTGTTTGGCTTCAACTCGATCATCCACAACTGCAATAGCCTGGATGCGAATCCAATTATCTCCCAAGAAAGCACAGATTTCTATTTTGGGGTTTAACGAGATCTGCTTTGATACATCCTTTGACTTACCCGTCTGAATATAGAGTTTACCTTCAAAAATATCAATTGTACCAAAAGGTCGAACTCTTGGCTGGTCGCCCTCTTCTGTTGCTAAAAAATAGGTTCCGCATTTTTTCAAATAATCATAAACTTCCTGCATGATCTGATCCTCCACTTTATATAAATTAATAGTTTTTATTTCAAAAAATTATATCATGGGCAACCTTAAAACAAGCAGTATTTTTCATGAAACCAAAGTGCCAAAAGATAGCAATTTTTTTATCCAAAAATTCAAACTAACCTCATTCGCTACTGGGACTGATAAGAATATCGGTTCCTTCGACTTTAACCAGATAGCTGCGAGTATCGGGAACCCTAACTTTTATAAATAAGATTTTCCCTTGCTTTACCACTTTCCCGGTCCGCACATCAAATGCCGAACCGTGCCGAGGGCAGACAATTGTGTTTCCTTCCAAATTACCGTCGTAGAGCGATCCTCCCATATGCGTGCATTTATTGTCAATTGCATAATAGCGACCTTCAATCTTCGTCAGAAGAATTTCTTTACCCTCGTAAGCGATTTTTTTCTTCTGATCCACAATAAAATCAGTTGTCTGAGCAATTTTTACATAGTCCATAGAAACCATCCTTTCATTCTACTACAAAAACATGGGGGGTTTTTTCCCCTTACATACTTTCTACCCATTGCTTTACTATTTAAAACATGGCAAAAGCTCTGTCTCTGAATTTCAGGAAATCCGGTAATCCGGGCAATGTCTTCCATTTCATCTGCAGAAACGCCGTCATAAATAAAAGCCGGAATGCCCAGGGGCCCGGCAATGGTGTCTGCCAGCAACGCCCCTAAGTTCGAAGCATGCTCCGAAAGACCGCCTGCCCATATCAGATTTTTCATCGCTTCATTCACCGTATAGCCACCGGATTTGATGGGTGGCAGCAAGCCGCCACGGCCAACCACCGCCGACAATTTTTTGGTGTCAAAATGATGATTCTCCAAAATTTCCATGATGGTATCTTTTATGAAATCAAATTGCTGATTAATTGTCAGAAATGCTTCCAGTACATCACTCCGATGTTCAATAGATGCCGAAAATAATTCATTTTCATTTTCAAAAATCCCTATTTTTGTCGACGTTGAGCCGGGG
Source organism: Acetobacterium tundrae (assembly GCF_008086615.1). Taxonomy (GTDB): domain Bacteria; phylum Bacillota; class Clostridia; order Eubacteriales; family Eubacteriaceae; genus Acetobacterium; species Acetobacterium tundrae. Next base: position 241,871 of record NZ_RXYB01000002.1, on the reverse strand, counting down.
TTGATCGTCAATATCACATAGTCCTTCATTTGTTTATCTCCTCTTCATGAGAAATGTCTGCCGTTATATTTTCAAGGAAATAAACTCAGGCATTATATTGAACCATCAAAGTCAATATTGATGTTTCCGCTGTGGGTTGATGCATTCAGATGCCTGGTACCGCTTGTGGAATTGGAAATATTCTTATTGCCGCTGTTCGTATCAGCAGTGATTGAATAGTCCGCTGCGTTTCCGGCAATACTCCCTGAAATATTTCCACTGGCAGCTTTCATGCTAATATCATTCCCGGCAAGTCCTTTAAAAGTGATATTTCCGCTGTTTATCTCCATGGCAATTTTTCCATCGGCCTTCGTTTTCACGACATTCAAATCCCCACTGGATCCCAGTATGGATAAGTTACCAGCGATCTGTCCTGAATTGAGCGCAATATTTCCGCTGTTGGCCGTGAGTTCACAATCGTTGGTGGTACTGATATTTTCAACTTTAATGTTCCCGCTTTTGGCATCGGCAACGATTGCGCCATCAACCGAAACATCCGTCAGCTTAAGGGTCCCACTGGAGGAATTTATCGTCAGCCCCTTGGAAAGTTTAAGCTTTGATGCTTCGACAGAACCGCTGGCAGTCGTCGCCTCAACAGAACCGATATATTTGGACGGCACGGAAATCATGAGTTTCCGATCCTGAGTATCGAAATTGATGCCAAGGTGGATATAATCAAACCATTTTTTACTCGATTCATAATTTACCGTCAGATTTCCATCCGCAGATCGTTCGATATCGTAGGTTTCATCGTCATTTTCAAAGTAATCAATTTTGATCTCATCCGAATCCACTCCCACCAAAACCACATTGCAGCTCTCAACATCCACGTTTAAAGCGTTAATATCACCGGCATTGAAAGTCTCCGTTTTTTCTTCATATGGCTTCTCCGTGCTAAGTGACTGCCAGTTAAAGCCGGCGATGGTAAAACCGGCAATCGTCAGAACAAAACCAGTGCCGATCAATGCTCCCGCAATGATTAAAAGTGTTCTAGTTATTGATTTCATAGTCAACCTCCCGGGTGATAAATAGTGACTTGATCCAGCGCAGGAACAGTCCCGTGAGTTTTACAAGCCAGACCGATAGTGCCGTTACGCCGAAAAATGCGAGAATGCCGATTCCACCGCATATCAGGCCGGATCCCAAAATAAACAAACTGGCTGCAAAATTCTGGAATAAACAAAACAAGCCACCAAAAATCCCGGCTAACCCGCTGAGTACAAGAGCCGCCACTGTCGCATAAAGAGAAATGATCACTGCCCATACAGAAACATATACCGATAGAATCACGACTACAAAAGCGGCCAGAAGCGTAAACCACAAGGGGAACCCAAGAACAAGCAAAACAATTTCCCAGGCTTTTAGCCGGGCTTTAGGCCTCATTTTAGTTTTCATCAGAGTAGTCAGCGGCAGCTCGAGCATGGCTGCTTTGACGATATCGTCAATATTCCCCATAGCGGCAACCGCTTCCTCTTCACTCATTCCGTCCTCACTCCGATCATCGATCATTTCCAAATAGAAACTCCTGGTTTTTTCGACTTCATTTTCCGGAAGCCCGGCAAGCTTTTTTTCAAGACAGGATAAAAATTCAGTTTTATTCATTGTCAGAAGACCTCATTTCCTCAGTTATAAAATTATAGACCGTCATAACCTCTTTCCAACTTTCAAGAAAAGTCTCAATCTTCTCCCTGCCGGCATCGGTTATTTTATAGTACTTGCGCAACCGTCCGTTATGTTCGACTGAATAGACATTCAGACAATCACTTGACTCCAGCCTTTTCAATATCGGGTATAGTGTTGATTCGGAAATTTCCAGATAAGGACTTGCATCCTTGATGATCTGATAGCCATAAGAATCCCCTCGATTGAGAACGGTGAGCACGCATGTTTCCAACAGCCCTTTTTTTAATTGGACGTCCATAAACAATACCTCCATTTGCGTTATACTATATTATGCATAGTATAATTTGTCAATCAATTTCTTCCTTTTTTATTTCTTATTTTTTTCCTCAACTAGATGCTTTCCTATAAAATGGCGATTTATAGGTGACGGTGACACTCCAAATTTATACCAAAAAAAACGGCGGTGATGGATTTCTCTCATCACCGCCGCAGCGTCTTATTATTCTATAACTTCTACTACATCACCTTGTTTTTACCAGACCTTTTAGCCCGATACAATCGTTCATCAGCACGACGTATCACACTGTCCAAATCATCGCCTTTTTTATATGACGCCACGCCAAAGCTGCAGGACAGATGTCCAATTATCTCAAATGTATGCTCAGATATCAGCACTCTCAGCTTTTCAGTAATTTCAGTCGCCTGAAGTAACGACGTATCCGGAAAAGTCAGGACAAATTCTTCCCCGCCCCATCTGATAAAAAGATCGGAATTTCTGATGTGTTTTCCAATTAAACCGGTAAGATCGACTAAGACCGCATCGCCAGTCAAATGTCCATAGTGATCATTGATCGCCTTAAAATCATCAATATCAAACATGGCAATCGACAAATGAGCATTTTTCTGTTCGCCATGATCTGCTAATCGTGCATATTCCTTATTAAACTTCCCTTTGTTATAGATTCCCGTTAACGGATCGTGCTCAGCCATTCTTATCAGTTCAACATTATTCAGGTATTGAATCCTCTTAAAATAATTGAAACTATACGAAGCGCTGCTGCTTATGATAATAACCAGCATGATATGAAAAATGGCTGCCAGAAAATCAGAAGACGAAATATTCTTGAAACTCAATGCCGCAAAAGCAAAATAACCAATGCTGATGAACAGTGAAGTAAAAATTGAATACAGCCACCGATTATTAATTAGAAAAATAGCCAGAATAATGATCATCACGCTAAAAGCCTGGATCATAAAATCAGGATCAGAAAATTTGTTGGAAATATAAATAAATGACAGCGAAATGATCACTTCATAGGCGGTAAACCAGTAGATCAGTGAATCGTATTTTTTGTCCCGGCTGACCTTAAAATACAAAAAAATCAACAATGCTGCGATGACACTGCGGCAAATTAATACCGCGATAAAATCATTTACATCTTTTAGGATAAAATACTCCGGGATGATAAATAAAAAGTATATCATCCCGACGACGAAGATCGTAAATTTTACTTCCTTTAAGTTCTTTGCGATTTCAGCATTATAAAATTCTTTTTCGAGCGCTTCTTCCCTGAATTCCCCTAAATGAATTGGCACGTTTTTGTTTTTATTCTGATCCATTTTCTCAATATCGCCTTTCAAAATGTTAAACTATGCTTGAATTTCTATTATAACATAATAAATTGGCGTCTGGTCACTAAACAATTATTTTAGGGTTATGCCGCTTATTTATAAAATAAGCCTGTGGCTAATCATGAATTCTAATACCCGGGATAGCGTTTTCGGTCAACATTACTTTCATCATAATCAATCAATAAATCATCAGCGACCTGTATTAGGACGTCTTTCAGCTCAACTTGCTCAATCCACTCCACAGGGATTGCACTCAGTCCCAGATAGACCCCAAGAATATTTCCAGTGATGGCACCGATGCTGTCGCTGTCGCCGCTATGATTAACCGCGGTTTGCAGTGCTTTTCTGAAATCGTGCTGATATTTCAGGGCGCAGTAGACCGCAATGGCTAGGGCTTCTTCGCCGACCCATCCCCCGCCCAGCAGGGCAATCGCTTCATCATCAAAAGAGCCCATTTTTGAAAGCTTCTCAGCCAGCTCCAATTTTTTCGTGCATTTTTCATGTCCTTCATATTTTTTGAGGATCATCAGTGTCTTTGTCACTACGGTTTCCAGATCGAATCCCTCGATCAGAGCATCAATCAGATAGGCAAGTGCCCCAGCGCTCAGAAATCCAGACGGATGTCCATGGGTTAGTGCCGCCATTTCCGCCGCCAACTGAAAGGCTTCCTCTCTTCGATAAAACAGACCCACCGGTGCCGACCGCATTACCCCGCCGCAACCCCTGCTGGTGTTGATTGGATCTTCCATTGTGCCATGATCTTCCCTTCTAAGGGCAGTTAAGCAGGAAACCCCCGGTGCTCTGCAGGCATGAAGTGCTTCAATATCAAGCAGCCACCCATCATAAACCCATTCATATTCCGTTACCCTCGGGTACCCCTGGGTCAGCAGCCATCTCTGATAGGCATGGAAAACAACAGACGGCGGATGACAAATCCCCTTCGTCACCCGCCGAGTTTCAGATCTCAAGATCCCTTCTGCAGTGAAAAGAGTCATTTGAGTATCATCCGTAATTAGCGCTTTTCCAGATGAAGAAATAACCAGGTCCTGAATTCCATCAGGACCGTATTGGCTGATAATTTCATCCAACTGCATAAACTCCACCGGAGCACCCAAAGCATCACCGATTGCACCGCCAACAAGACACCCTCTAAAAGAATTCTGGTCTCTTTTCATCGTGGTTCCTCCCTACCTAAATATGAAATATCATTTACATCATATATACCCAAAACCATCACGTTCAACGCAAAGGAAAAGTGACATTCTACTTTATTGATTTCTATTGAGTTATTATCAAATATCAATGCATTAGCTGATTAATGATGGTCTTTTCCGGTAAACTGATGAACGATAATTTTTAACACCGCAACACAGTCAACCATATTCTCATCAAATGAAAAATTCTGACCCGTCTGATGTTTCATCAATTCAAACATTGCTATTTTCTTTTCTTCCACATCATGCACAAAAGCAACTCTGCCATTTCCAATAATGCTTTTGAACGAGTACCCGTATTGGCAGGCGACGTCTCCTGTAATCAGGCGATGTTCGCAATCCATTTCAAAACAGATTTCACTATTCTCTTTTAAAGCGTTAATTTTACGTCCTTCTTTGGCACTGTGAAAATACAATACCAATTGATTGTTAATATAGAGGTAGCCAAAATTCACTGGCACAAGATAAAGTCCATCTTGTGCCTGCATCGCAATTCTACAAATTTTACACTGTTCAATAATTTTCATTAACTCTTTTTTTTCTGTTACTTCTCTGTCTTTTCTTCTCATTTTCATCATACTCCTTCAAAAGCCTTTATGGAATCTATTTTACTTGATCTTTTAAAGTAATTCAACGTTATTGAGTATCGGATCGATGAATCTCTGATTTTGCAAATTAAAGTCTCCAGCTAGTTTAGAAATCATCAGTTCATCTTCGCTCAGGAAAATGCACAATATTCTTATGGGAGTTTCGTAAATGTAATCCCTTCCATCAAATATTAAGTTATATTTTTATATACAATTAACATTCACTTTACAGTATTAGTCTTTCTCATTAAAATATAAATCGCTACAATATATAATATTCATTCTGTTGTGAATATTAACTCGCTTCATAACGGAATAATCCAAAATTCAGTTTATCATTTTATAAGGAATCAAAATTTAGGAGGTTCTATTTATGCGGTGTTTTTTGAACATGAAAATCGGGGTGAAATTAATGGTGAGTTTCATCATCCTCGCCATTATTACCGGTATTGTTGGAATTGTGGGTATTATTAATCTTAATATGCTTAATCAATCTGACACAGAACTCTATGAAGACATGACGGTGCCAATTTCTGAACTCGGCGATATGACCACGTCCTTTCAGGAAATGAGCGTTGATATCCGGAATATGATTATTGAAAATCGCCCGGAATTGATTCAGGCAAACATTGGTAAATACCTCATTCAAAAACAGGAAATAGAAACTTTAGCGGCCAGTTTGGAAAAGTCTGTCAGTGATCCAGAAATGAAAGCTGCCTATGATACGTTTATCACCTCTCAAAAAGCTACTGCCGATGAATTCGAAAAGGTCCAGGCTCTGGCATTGCAGAATCAGGATACTGAAGCGTTTGCAATGTTGTCGGCAAATGGATCCCTTGTCGCAGTTGCGGCAACCGAAGTGAATGCTCTCAATAACATGACTAAAATAAAACTGGACGCTGCCAAAGCCAAGGAAGAGGCCATTACCATTCAAGGGAATTCAGCCGCAATCTTTATGGGTATTTTTACCGCTATCGCCTTTATTCTGGCAATTGCTTTCGGTCTGATCCTGCGCACTATGATCGCTAAACCGCTTGGAAAAGCCAACCTGATGATCAAAGAAATGAGTGTCGGACGTTTCACCATGCGTCTAAATATGAATTGCAAGGATGAAATTGGTGAAATGGCTCAATCGATGGACACTTTTTCTAATGAAATTCAAACCGTCATCATCGGTACCATGAATCAGATCTCCAACGGCGATGTCAGTGCAACAATTGAACCATGGGATTCACAGGATGAGCTGACACCGGCTCTGAAACAAATCATCGAAACCATTCGGGGACTGATTGCCGAAGCCACTATGCTGTCTAATGCTGCCGTGGTAGGACGTCTGGACAAAAGAGGAAACATCGATGCTTTTAACGGCGGCTATAAAGAAATCGTTCAGGGCGTCAATGACACTCTGGATGCCGTCATCGGACCATTAAATGTGGCTGCGGATTATGTGGAAAAAATAGGTCTCGGCCAAATTCCATCAAAAATTACAGAGCCGTACCAAGGCGATTTCAATACCTTTAAGAATAACATCAATGCCTGCATTGATGGATTGGGAGCATTAACTGAAAGTAACCGTATTCTCGGCAAAATGAGTCTGAATGATTATTCCGAAACAATTGAAACTACCTATTCTGGCATCTATGGAGAAATCGCGGTCGCAGTCAATGCGGTTCATACTCGTCTCGACCGAGTTGTTGCTATTTCAACCCATATCGTCGCTGGTGATATGATAGATCTGGATACATTAAAACAAATCGGCAAGAGAAGTAACAATGATACCTTAATCCCAAGCTTAGTCAGAATGATCGAGAATATTAACAATCTTGTCAAAGAAACTGCAGACATGACCACAATTGCTGTGGCAGGGGATCTTCGTAACCGTGGGGACGCCAGTCAATTTCAGGGCGAATTTGCCAAGGTTATTGAAGGCTTCAATCAAACCCTGGATGCGGTCATCCAACCTTTAATTGAAGCGAGTGACACGCTAAATGAATTTTCAACCGGGAATCTCAACACGGCGATGGTCGGTAACTACCAGGGCGATCATGCCCAGATAAAGAATGCTTTAAACAACACCATCGCATTCCTGAAACGCTATGTGGATGAAATCACAAACACGTTGGAAGAAATGGGTCAGGGAAACTTTAATCAGGAGATTACCACTGACTATCTGGGCGACTTCCAGGCCATTAAAAATGCGCTGAATGATATTACCACCAACCTCAGCAGCACCATGTCGGATATTAACATTGCCGCCGATCAGGTGAAAATCGGTGCTCAACAAATATCCGACGGCGGACAGACATTGTCCCAGGGGACGACCGAACAGGCCAGTTCTATTGAAGAATTAACCGCCTCCATTGAAGAGGTTGCCGGTGAAACAAAGAAAAATGCCGTCAATGCCAATCAGGCCAATGAACTGACCAACACCGTACGATCCCTTGCCGTTGACGGAAATGAGCAAATGAGTGACATGGTCACCGCCATGGTGGAAATCAATGATTCATCCAAACGTATTTCCAAAATCATCAAAGTCATTGATGATATTGCCTTTCAAACCAATATTCTGGCTCTGAATGCCGCCGTGGAAGCCGCTCGAGCCGGACAGCATGGTAAAGGCTTTGCCGTTGTTGCGGAAGAAGTCCGCTCACTCGCAGCCAGAAGTGCGGAAGCCGCCAAGGAAACCACCGGCCTAATTGAAGGCTCCATTGCCAAGGTGAATGTGGGATCAAAGATTGCCGACCAGACCGCGGAAAGCTTAAAAGACATCCTCAACCAGATTGAAAAAGTAACGACTCTGGTTGGGAATATTGCCCAGGCCTCCAACGATCAGGCCTCGGAAATCGCCCAGATCAACCAGGGGATTGAACAGGTATCCCTGGTAGTACAAACCAACTCCGCCACTGCCGAAGAAAGTGCCGCCGCCAGTGAAGAACTTTCCGGACAGGCGGAAATGCTCAGACAAATGGTAGGTGCTTTTAAATTAAAGCCAGCTGATCATATTGAGAAAACAATCAAAGAAACCAAGGTTGAAAAGACAGCAATACATAATATCAGCTCCTCATCTGAACCAAAAATTGTTCTGAATAATCTGGATAAATATTAGATTAATGGATTATCCAACTATGCCCCAGACAAATTCAACTGTCTGGGGCATTTCTTTATGTGATAAAAAATCAGTTCTATAGTCTCAGATGATATTGTCACCAACCACAAATCTACCGTTTTTAATTCAATTTTACCATTTAAATTAAGATTTCCGAAATTTTAAAGATCTCTTTATGTTTAAAAGGTTATAATACCACAAAACCCAAAAAGAATACCCCCAAAAGGAGACCCTATGAAGCTTTTGAAATTTTTTCTGATTACTATCGCCATATTAACCATTCTTTTACTGGGGGTCTATATCTATGCCCGATATATCGAACCCAATCTCTTGATGGTCAATCGGGTTAATCTTGAAAGTTCCAGAATGGATGGGCACCTTAAAATTGTTTTTTTTGGAGATACCCATATGGGTGAATTCAACAACATTGACCAATTGGAGCGTATTGTTAACGAAATAAATGCTCAAAATCCCGATCTGGTTATTTTTACCGGGGACCTGATTAGTGCCAGCAAAAATTTGAACGTCGATACTGATGCAGTTTCCCAGACTTTAAAGAAAATTCAGGCACCCTACGGGAAGTACTGTGTTATGGGGAATCATGAGTATGCAACATTGAAACAGTATAGCTATAAAGATTTGATGAATTCAGCGAATTTCGAGGTCCTGGTTAATGACTGCCTTGACATTCCCGAAATCAATATTAGGCTGCTTGGTCTTGATGATGCATATTCAGGAAAGCCCGATAAAAATCTGAGTGATGCCGCTCTGGATAGCGCCTATAATATTATGATAACCCACGAGCCCGATATTATTGACCAAATGGATATTGATGGTATTCAACTAATTTTAGCCGGACACACCCATGGCGGCCAGATTTCTGTTCCCTTTCTGACCGAAAAATTCCTCCCACCCGGTGGGAAAAAATATGTGAAGGGTCTTTTTGAGGTGGGAAGTGACGGACAAACAAACCTATTTGTAACCAAAGGTACCGGGATGTCGACAATACCATACCGGTTTATGAATGTACCAGAGATTGTTTCCATTGAGATCAATTGAATCTAAAGGGATCTTTTCATCGCTATAAACATATTTCCATACCGGCTTCACTGCTTGAGCTTTCAAAAAGAACGTTCCCCTGCCGATCTGTTAGACGCACCCACACCTCAGCTGTGATGCTCTCAACAATTTCCCGATCCATCAGCCCATCCACCGGTGCCCGGAGTCGTCCCCCTCCAGCCATCTGTGCTTTAAAAGTAAGTACCCCAGCCGGACCTTCCAATTTTCCGGTGCAGCTTCCTTTTTCTTTGTCAACTTCCCATTTCTCCAGCCGGGAATGATTGTAGGTTGCAAAACGGAAGGTTAACCCTTCAAAGTTGGTAAAGTACGCAAAAAAGCCCGGAAATTCCCGGCCTAAAAAGGGAATCCGGGCTCGTGAAAATACAAAGGTGGCATTACTGGTATCAAAATGACTGGCTTGCAGCCAAAGATAGGTTTTGGGAAAAGAACGGCCATAATCTTTTTCAATATAACCCACGCCCCCATTGAAATTCAGGATCTCCCCATCCAACTGAATTTCACCCTTGATTTCATGATACAAATCAATAATGGCGTGGTAACACTCCATAAAGGGTATCAATCCAAACGGTCCCATAATCCCGGGATTCTTTCGGCCGGATGGAAAGAGATGAATGTTATTAAAGCTCAGGTGTCCTTTAATAGAGCCTTCCGCTGTATCAATATTCAGGGATAAACCCTGAGTATTAAACGTGTTATGTTCAATTTCCACTTCAAACTGGTCTGACAAAGCACTAAAATCAGCATAAGGAAAATGATGATACCAGGTTTTTCCAGTTACCGCATTAATCACCTGGATAAAGGCCTGCTTTTTTCCCTTGGGATCAATGGCCATTCCCGGTATAATTGCAATGGCATGCTTTCGGTTGGCGCTGATACATTTAAAGTACCAGCCTTCAAAATAACGTTTCTTTTTATTTTTCCCTTGAAAAAATGCCTGTTTGATCATAAGATTTCCTTTCTGTGACACGATCCCTACACCCCGAATAAATCAAATACCTGATCATCCGCAATGACACGGGGACTTTTTTGGTCCGCATTTTGCCGCAGCGGATACCGTTTTATCATCATAATAGCACATCTCAGATCCCACCTAAGCTGAATAATTCCATCAGCTGGTCATTGTTTAACTCAGTGATCCAGGTTTCCCCGGAGGATTTAATAATATCCCCGGCCAGTTGATTTTTTTCATCAATCATCACGTCTATCTTTTCCTCAATGGTGCCGGCGGTTATAAACTTATGAACCATGACATCTTTAGTTTGTCCAATCCGAAAAGCTCTGTCTGTAGCCTGATTTTCCACCGCCGGATTCCACCACCGATCGAAGTGGATCACATTGTTGGCTCCGGTTAAATTAAGCCCGACCCCGCCAGCCTTCAGTGACAGTACCATGAAAGGAATATAGTCTTCACCGTTGAAGGCTTCCACCATTTTGGTTCGTTTAGCCACCGGGGTTCCGCCGTGGAGGACCAGCCCGGGGCGGTGAAAGATTTCTTCCAGGAAGCGCGACAACGGCTCGGTTATCTCCTTGAACTGGGTAAAAACCAGCACCCTTTCCCGTTTCTCATAAATGGTTTCGCAGATATTTTCGAGCATTTCAAATTTCCCGCTGTGTTCTTTCTTATAGTCATCCTGGCCTAAATACTGATCGGGATGATTACAGATCTGCTTGAGTTTGATGATACTGGACAAAACCAGCCCTTTGCGCTGAATTCCCTCGGTTTCTTCCAATTTTTTTGATAATTCCTTGACCAGATTCTGGTACAGAACCATCTGCTTTTTTGAAAGCAGCGGATATTCCTTGATCTCAAGCTTATCCGGCAGATCCGCGATAATCGACGCATCGGTTTTTAATCGTCTCAGGATAAAGGGATTCACGAGGTTTCGCAGTTTTGCATAACCAGAAGGATCCGCCTTCAAGCCCTTGGTAAAGCCCGTAAATTCTTTTGAATTTCCCAGCAGTCCCCCGTCCAGAAAGTCAAAGAGGGACCATAAATCCGACAGACGGTTTTCAATCGGGGTTCCGGTCATGGCAATCCGGGTTTTGGCTTTGAGCGCCTTAATGGTTTTGGTCCGCTTGGTTCCGGGGTTTTTAATGGCCTGGGCCTCGTCCAGGATAATGAGATCCCAGCTTATTTCCCGCAACACCAGGAGGCGTACCGCCATACCATAGGTTGTGATGGTTAAAAATGCGGGGTCAGCCAAAATTTCCTCGGTATTTTTGGCAGTCGCCGTGCCGTGTAAAACACAAACGAGCATCTCTGGCGCGAATTTTTTAATTTCCTTTTCCCAGTTTCCAATCAGGGATGCGGGGAGAATCAGCAGCACCCGTCCCCCCTGATGATTGCGCAGGTATTCCAGCAGAGCAATGATCTGGACGGTTTTACCCAGACCCATATCATCCGCAAGGCAGGCCCCCAGTCCCAGATCGACCATGTATTTCAGCCAGTCAAAACCAGCTTGCTGGTAAGGCCGCAGCTCTCCGTGAAAACTCTGGTCGGGTTTTAGGCCGTGGAAACTCTGGGGGTTGGCCATCTTTTCTCGCACCTGTCGCAGCCATTCACCGCTTGAAACGGACACCTCCAGATCCGGGGTCTTGATCCCCAGAAGATCTTCCGGTCTCAGTTCCAGACGCATGGCCTGAGCCAGGGTAAGCGCTTCACGGGATGCCAGATCTTCTGCTTTTAACAGAACATCCAAAGCTGCTTTCAACTGCTCATAATCGATTTCCACCCATTTGCCTTTGATAAATGCCAACCCCTGGGTTTCTGATAAAAGCGTCTGGATTTCCGCTTTTGAAATCTCAGTATCCCCAAACAACAGATTGGGTTTAAAGGCCAAAATGGCATCCATTCCTACTTTGGGCGGTTCTTTTTCCCCCACGGTAATGGCAAGCCGAAGCTGGTTGGTTTTTCGGCGCCACCAGTTGGGGATCCGGCACATAATCCCGGCCTCTTCGTAAAGGGGGATCTCGGTTAAAAAGACGGTGGCATCTTGGGCCGTTAATTTAAGCGGCGAAAACAATTCCCCGGTATCCATTAAATTCGAAATAAACTCACTCTGATCCGCCGCCCGGCTGACCGTGGACAATAATTGCAGGAGCTTGCCCTGATCATTTTTATATTCCAGCAGGGCATTTTTCAGCGGAGTATGCACCGCTTTCCGGCTGCCCGGGGGTTTGGTGGAATAGGTTGCCAAAAAAGCAAAGGGATACTGAACATCCTCACTATTTTCCACTAAATGAAAAAAGATTCTCCCGGCCACACTGATCCCGGCATGATGCTCGGTTAAAAACACCGCCACCGTTCCCGGATAAAACCGAATGGCCTCCTGATAGACATGGGTCAGACGTGCCCAGATTCCCAGAATCCATTGATCATTAACGTGAGCCATACCATTTCCAAAGGGGATCATTTTTCTGATTTCTTCGCTTTCATCTGAAGTCAAACATAAATCTGCATTTTCCCTTGACAATTCCATATCCGGCTGTTGGGCTATCTTTTGGACAAACTCCGTTCCGAGTCGATGCAGAAAGTCAATCGTTGGGGAAAGATAATCCAGATTGCTCAGAAAGCCAAAATCGAATAACGTCTGATCCTTGTTCGCTCTGAACCGGGCCTGCCATTCCTGCTCAAACTTTTTCTTTTCTTCGGTAAACCCTTTTTTTGCCACCGGTTCATAATCCAAGATGAAGTCATCCTTTGTAAAGCTGGCAATTAATTCCATATAGTCTGTCATTATTGATTTTCCTTTTTATTCTCGCCCGATCCTGCTGGAGTGTGTGGATTTTTGTTTGTTATTTATGCTATTATCTTTTTCTTTTGTCTTTCTTTAGAATCCGTTGCACCGCAAATTTTCCCATAATCACAGCGGTCGGCAATCCCCCGGGGTTCATCTGCCACTGACTGCCCAGCACCACATTGTCAAGGCCTTTTATGTTGCCGCTAAACATGGTGGTCTGACTGCTGACAGTGGAAATAAAGCTCATATAAGCCCCATGATAGGCATTGCAATAGCGATGATAGGTCATCGGTGTCCAGGTATCCAAAATTTCAAGCTTGCCCTGATAGGCTGGAAATTTTGTTTCAATTCGCTGCCTGACCGCTTTGGCTATCGCCATTTTCTTTGTTTCATATTTCGTTTTATCCTGAGCCAAGGCTTTCCAATAATCATAATCCTGTTCATATTGAATAAACTGACTCTGAATGACTGTTTTGCCTGGCGGTGCCATATTCGGTCCATAGGTTGCGTAATTCTTAAGGCTCATCCGATTAGTCGTCTGGGTTCCGATCTCCAACGATTCGCATTCAAACAAAAGCGTTTCGGTTAATTCTTCCAGCTTGCCATCCACCCCAAACGCAACATGAAAACTGCTGATCACCGGATTATTTTTTCGATCATCATAAACCGCTTTGAGTTTTTTATCCATGTACGATACATTCAGTAATTGCTGAAAGGTAAAATCTGTATCGCAGGCACAGATGATATAATCTCCGGTCACCAGCCTGCCGTCTGCCAATTCAATCCCCGCGGCCAGTTGTGATTCCCCGATTTTAATTTTTGCGACATTGGTATCGGTAAAAACTTCCCCCCCCAGCGCTTCAAAACGTTTCTGCATCCGTAATGCCATTGCCCGGGAACCGCCTTCGGGAATTCCCCCATTTCCGGAAGTAAAGGTCGCGTAGGAAACAATCAAAGAATAGGCCAGATATTCCTTGGCCATAAAAGTTTCAATCATGGCTTTAAGAAGGGGGTGTTTGAATCGCTCAGACAGTTCCCCGACATTGATTCGTCCATATTCCTTGACAACTTTTCCCATATCTCCCATGGACATGCCAAACTGCAAGATCTCAAAAATATTCATCATGTCCATGGCTTTTTCTGTGGGCATCTTCATGGATTCCGCCATGCGGGTGTTTGCGATGAATTTTTTTATTTCTTTCTTATCTTCCGGTGATAACGCAAGCATCTCATTTTCGGTTCTTTCAAGGTCTTTCCAAAGAGTAATCTTTTCGCCTTCTCGCTCTATAGAATAAAAAGAATCCGGCTGAAGGATGGTCACGTCGTTACTCAATGCTCCCACATTTTCCCATATTTTATAAAGATCCGTATTTTTCTTAGTTCCGGTGAGCCAGTGAAGGCAATTATCGATGTGATATCCCTTGCGATCCCAGCCGGTGCATTGTCCTCCGACAACACTGTTCTTTTCATAAATTTCAGTTTCAAAGCCCGCCTGCTGAGCATAAATACCGGCACTTAATCCGGCGATACCGCCCCCTATTATGATTATCTTTTTCATTTTTGTTTTTTTCTCCCTATCTTCAGTTTTTCATACAGCTCAATATTGGTAAGTACCAGACTGGAGATTTTTCCAATTTCTATGCCAAAGTTCAAATATTTCTCGAAATACCTCTTCCACACTGATCGGTAGTAAGATAAAGATCGGTATGATCACATCATCTGAACCTGATTTTTGCCATTATTTTTTGCCTGATACAGCGCCTGATCGGCCCGATAAATGACGCTGTCAACAGAAGCATCTTCTCTAAAAGCCGCAACACCCAGACTGATTGTAATGCTTTCCGTTTTGAGAAAAAGCTTTTCGCTCACTTGTCTTCTGAGCTTTTCCGCCAGTTCCATTGCGCCGTTTTCATCAGTATCCGGTAAGATCATCAGAAATTCTTCTCCACCCCATCGGCCGATTATATCGGTCAACCGGATACTGGTTTTAAAAAGTTCTGCCAGTTCCACCAATACCAGATCTCCTGCCAGATGTCCAAAACGATCATTAACCTGTTTAAAATGATCAATATCGATCATAATTAAAGCAAAAATCGTGTTGTATTTTTTGGTTCGATCCAATTCATTCTCCATGGCCCAATCCAGTTTAACCCGATTATAAAGCTGGGTGAGCTTATCGGTTTCTGAAAGCTTTTTCATTTCCCGGCGCTTTTTCACTTTTTCAGTGATATCCCGACTAATCGCCAGCAATTCCTTGAAATTATTTTCTTCGTCATAAATCCCGGAAAGCACAGTATCGGTATAGATACTCTCACCATCCTTGCGAACCTGTCGTTGCTCAAAATTAATGGCATCAAAGTGCTCCCCCTTTTCCACCATTTTTTTAATACTCTCTCTGGTTCGATCCATTTCTTTTTGTACCCCAGGGAGAAAATAGCCAATCTCCCGATAATGATGCAGCACTTCTTCCTGGGTATAACCGGTCATTTTTTTAACCGACGGACTGATATAGGTAAAATTTCCGGACAGATCCAAGGTTGCAATCATGTCGCATGCGTTATCGGTCAAGAGCCGGTGTCTGTCTTCACTGCTGGTGATTCGCGGGTCCGGATTTTTGATGGCTGTCCTATTCCGATTTTCAAGAGGCAGACGATCACTACGTCTGCTTTTCCTATTTTTCGAAGCAATGCTCTCAGGAACTTCTTGCTGCGATCGTTTAAAGTCCTTTTGAAAGCGTTGGAAAGAGTCCAGCACAAACCCGTCGCCCTGGATGACGTGATGAATGTCTCCGACGCTCAGCGCTTCGGCAACATTTCTGATGGTCCGAAGGCTTTGATTCAGATGTAAAAAGTCCGCATCGCTCTCGGCGATCGCCGGGATATTATTATTCAGTTTTTTATCGTTTAAAATTCCATTAACATAGTTGATCATGGCTTTTGCATCATTACTTAACATTCTTTTTTCCTCATGTTCTACTCTCATCGTGATCGTTACAAAATTAGATAAATTATATCATAAGATTCTTAACATTCAATTTTTTCTTTACATTGCAGGCGTCTCTCGTTAGAATTAAAGCATCAATATCCAAATACGAAAGTAAGCGGAAATGCCTATCAAAGAAAACAAAGACTGATATTACCGGAATTTCAATCTACTCCCCATGTTGCACCGCAATGGTGCCAGAAAAAATTTAAGATCATTTAATGATCATCACAATAGGAGGTGGAATCAGCCAAATGAGTGAAGTCTATTTGATGAAAACCGATCAGCTGAAAGATGATGCCCTATTCCGGGACCGCTATCATACCCTCTCCCTCGCCCGGCAAAAAAAAATCGATCGGTTTATCTTTAAAAAGGATAAACAGCTGAGCCTGGCCGCCGGGTTGGTATTTCAGGCCGGACTTGACAACTATGGCCTTCGGGAACAGGAACTGACCATTGCCCATCACGAGAATGGCAAACCCTTTATCTCGGAACATCCGAACCTTTACTTTAATATATCGCATTCGGAGAACCTCGCCATCTGTGCCTTTTCCAGCTGCGAAATCGGCGCTGATGTGGAAAAGGTGACGCCGATTGATCTTGCGATTGCCAAACAGTTTTTCTATGGCTCGGAGTACCGAGATATTATCACCTCCGACTGTCCCGAGGATACTTTTTTTGATTATTGGGTGCTGAAAGAAAGCTACATGAAAGCGACTGGACTGGGATTTAAGCTGCCACTGAATGACTTTCGGATTGCCTTGGCCGAGGACATCCGAGTTTATGTGGATGAAATTCAAAGGCCCTATGGTTTTTATCAAGCAACCGTGTTTGAACACTACAAACTGGCCATTTGCATTAAAGGTGATCCACCGGATTTGCAATTGAGCTTTATCAATGCTGCCAGCTAAATCCACAATATTTTCTCAAACGACCAAACAATCTCTCACTCAGAAAGGAACAACCTGAATATGAAAAATTTCAATGACCGCCAGCTAACGAATGCCGAAACTGCCTCCACCGGGAGTCAGAGCGCCTTTACCCAGGAAAAAACTTCCCGGGTGATGACCGAGAGCCTTGCTTATTTCGACCGGATTTTCGCCGGACTCGAAACCGATTCAAATCCGATTTACGATCATCTCGGGAACATCGGCCGGGAAGCCATTCCCGGCGAATGCATCGCCGTCGATGTCTGCACCCTGACGGAAACCGACGATTTTCTCATCAAAAACAACCTGACCTTAAATGCCCTCTTTATCGGCGCTTTTGCCTATACCCTGGCCAAGTTTACCGGCCAGGATGAAAGTGTTTTCTGCCTTTATCCTCAAAACGGTGCAGATCCGATCCTGCCCCTTTACATTAAAATTGACGAAAACTGGCTGATTTCAGAATACCTGGGCGGGGTCCAGGCCAATTACCAGGAAACCATCCGCCATAATGCCTGTCCATTTGAAAAACTGGCCCGGGAGCTCGATATCAAAGCTGATATTCTTTTTGTTTATCAGGGTGATGATGCTGCGTCTGTGAATTTAGGCCACGCCAATCTGGCCGCCGTCATTTCACCCAAAGGGGAGAACTTCGAAATCAACCTGTACTATCGGGGTGATTTATATCTAAAAGAGTCCATCCAGCGATTTTGTGATTTATTCGAAACGACCATCCGGGGTTTTTTGAACACAAACAAACTATGTGAGATTACCCTAATTTCCGAAATGGACCGACTTCTCTGCGATGTTTTCAACCGCACCGAGGTTCCCTACGATACCACGCTGACGATAGTCGATATGCTGCGAAACCAGATGAAAAGAACACCAGAACAGACGGCCCTGGTTTATCAGGACGTTCAGCTGACTTATAAAGAACTCGATGCAATTACTGACCGCCTGGCCAAACACATCAAAAGCTTTGGCATTGACCAAGAGGATATCGTCCCGATTCTACTGCCCAAATGCGAAACCATGACCATTGCTGCCATTGGAGTTCTTAAAGCCGGGGCCGCCTATCAGCCCATGGATCCTACCTATCCGATGGATCGCCTGGAGTTTATGATCAAAGATACCGATGCCCGGCTGATGATTGCCGATGAAGCGATGCTGGCACTGGTCCCAGCCTATAGCGGTCAAGTTATCCTGACCAAAGACATTTTTACACTGGCCGACAGCGATACAGTGCTTACAGACCCCAAGCCTGAGGATCTGTTTATCATGCTGTACACCTCCGGCTCCACCGGGGTTCCCAAAGGGGTGATGCTGGAGCACCGCAATGTCGTTTGCTTCTGCCAGTGGTATCACCGCTACTATGAACTGGATGAAACCGCCAACGTGATTGCCTACGCCAGCTTTGGCTTTGATGCCAATATTATGGATACCTATCCGGTGCTGACCGTGGGGGGTACCCTGCATATCATTGCCGATGAAATCCGCTTGGACCTGCTGCGGCTCAATGACTATTTTGAAACCAACGGGGTCAGTCATGCCTTTATGACCACCCAGGTAGGCCGGCAGTTTGCCGACAATATCGACAACCATTCCCTGAAACATCTGTCCACCGGCGGCGAAAAACTGGCGGCCATCCACCCGCCCCAGTATCCCTTTCACAACCTCTATGGCCCCACCGAAACCACGGTCATCGCCACCAGCTTTCTGGTCGATGGCGACTACGACAACATCCCCATCGGCACAGCCCTTGACAATGTCAAGATATACATCCTGGACCGGGAGCGAAGACAGGTGCCCATCGGCGTGCCCGGCGAGCTATGCATCGCCGGCATGCATGTAGGCCGGGGTTATCTAAACCGGCCGGATGCCACCGCAGCAGCTTTCGGCCAAAACCCCTATTGTGATGAGCCACCCTATGACCGCATCTATTATTCCGGCGATATCGTTCGTTATCTTCCCGATGGCAATATTGAATTTGTGGGCCGGCGGGATGCCCAGGTAAAAATCCGCGGCTTCCGGGTAGAACTGACCGAAATTGAGGCGGTGATCCGGCAGTTTGAGGGCATTAACGATGCCACGGTGGTGGCCTATGATCAAGCGATAGGCGGTAAGTACATTGTCGCCTATGTCGTGGCCGATGCCCCCATCGATATTGACGCCCTCAATGCTTTTATTGAAACCGACAAACCCCCTTACATGGTGCCGGCGGTGACAATGCAGATTGAGAAAATTCCCCTGAACCAGAACATGAAGGTCAATAAAAAGGAACTGCCGGTGCCCGTCAAGAAGATAGAAACCATCATTCCTCCGGAAAACGACACCCAGCAGCAGATCTTTGACTGCATCGCCAAGATTCTGGGCCATGACCAGTTCGGCATTACTACCGATCTCCATGACGCCGGCCTTACCTCCATTGGCACCTTGTCTTTAAATGTGAGCCTGTCCAATGCTTTCGGGGTGGTGGTGAAAACCAGAGATTTGAAGGAAAACAATACCGTTTCAAAACTGGAATCCTTTCTCAAGACCGCCGAAGCCCTGATTCCGATGACTGTAGCAAAGAAACAGAATGCCTATCCCGTTTCCCAGACCCAAATGGCGCTATTTGTGGAGTCCATGGCCAAACCGGACAAACTGCTTTACCATATCCCCTTTCTGTTTAGACTCCATGCCAATGTGGATCTGAACCGGCTTAAAACGGCCATCGAAGCAACCATTGAAGCCCATGCCTACATCAAAACCCGGTTCTTCATGGACGATGCCGGTGAAATCATGCAGAAACGTCGAGATGACAGTCCTTTCACCGTCCGGATCAAAGACTATCTGGAGCGGGATAAACTCGTCACCCCTTTTAAACTCATTGAAGGCCGACTATTCAATGCATCGCTGCATCAGACCAAAGTGGGCAACTATTTCTTTATCGATATCCACCATATGATCTGCGACGGCACCTCCCTGGCTATCCTCGTTGAGGATATCAACCGCGCCTATGCCGGGGAGACGCTGTCACCGGAAACCTATACCGGTTTTGAAGCCGCCCTAGATGAACAGAAGAGCCGGGCTTCAGATGATTACACCCGGGCCAAAGCTTATTACGCTTCGATTTTTGAAGACTGCGATAGCGATTTCCTGCCCGGTCCGGACAAGAGTGATGAGAGCGCCAGTCTGGGCGAATTAACCTTCGTGCCCGAAGATCTTTCAGTTGCCGCCGTTGCGGCTTACTGCGAACAGAGGCAGATCACCCCTAACGCTTTTTTTGTGGGGTTATTCGGTTATGTATTGGGCCGCTATAACCACAAAGACCACGCCGTGTTCACCACCATTTACAATGGCCGGAATGATTCTCGAATCGCCCGATCGATGGGGATGTACGTCAAAACCATGCCGGTTTACTGCGACCTGAACACCACTGCCGCCGGCCTATTTACCGCCACCAAAAACCAGCTGATGGACAGCATGGATCATGATCTATACTCCTTTGCCGAAATCAGCCGGGCCTTCGACCTCAGCCCCGATATTCTACTGGCCTACCAAGGGGATGATTTCGAATTTGACACCCTCGCCGGGCTGCCCTGCGAGTCCATCGAGGTCATCAGCGAAGGCGCCATCGCGCCGATTTCCGTGGCCATTACGGTCAGTGATGACCATTACTGTTTTACGTCGTCCTTCCGGGGTGACTTGTATGATGACAGCTCGATAACAGCTCTGCTTGAAAACACCGCGCTGGCCGCCCGACAAGTGCTCACCACGAATGACCTGTCCCAAATCCGGCTGCTTTTTGATGAAGACCAGAAAATGATCGATGATCCGCGTTTTTACGGCCAGACCTTTGTGGATCTTTTCTGTGCGGCCGCTGAAAAATTCCCGGGTCACATTGCCGTTCAAGACAAGCGAGGCAGCATCACTTATGCTGAGTTGGATGCGGCCTCGGATGTGCTGGCTTTGCAGCTGCTGGCCGCCGGAGTAAAAAAAGAAGATTTTATCGGGGTGCTGTCTGGACGCACCCGGGAATTCATCATCGGAGTGGTTGCGGCCATGAAGGCCGGCGGCGCCTATGTTCCCCTGGACCCCGAATATCCACCGGACCGACTATGCTACATGCTTGAGGACTCCGATGCCGACATTCTTCTTTATGTCGACGACTATCAAGAGCTAACCCGTTTTTTCCAGAAACAGACCATCAATCTCGATGTCATTGCCGCAGCCGGACTCCACCGACCAGACAAAAGCTGGGCGTCGACGAAACCATCGCCGACCGATCTGGCCTACATGATTTATACCTCCGGCTCCACTGGAAAACCCAAAGGCGTGATGATCAGCCACAGCAATCTCACTAACCTGATTTTTAACGAAACCCTTAATCAGAAGGTCGATGAGAACACCAAAAGCGCCCAGTATTCGAGCTTCTGCTTTGATGCCTCAGTGTTGGGAATTTTCCCGTATCTGGCCAACGGATCAACCCTCTATCTCTTTGCCGAAGAGGTCCGCAAGGATGCGGCCCAGATTTGTCAGCTGTTAAAAGATGAAACCATCAACGTGGCGGTCTTCCCAACCCAGATGGGTGAAATCATTATTGATAATATGACGGATGACTCCAGCCTGACCCATATCATCCTCGGCGGGGAAAAATTCAAGCGTTATTACGAGCGGCCCTATACCTTAGTCAATGCCTATGGACCTACCGAAAGCACAGTTGAAAGCACCATCTTCACCGTGGATCAGCCCTACCGGAACATTCCCATCGGAAAATCCCTGATTAATGTGCATTCCTACGTGGTGGACGAGAATATGAATCCCGTACCGGTGGGCAGGCCCGGAGAGCTTTGCCATGCTGGCCGGCAGATTGCCCGCGGCTATCACAATCTCCCCGAAAAAACAGCGGCTGCCTTTGTTGCCAACCCCTTTGCTACCGGGGCTGATGATCGGGTGCTTTACTGCACCGGGGACATGGTTCGCCGCCGGGGCGACGGCAATATCGAATATATCGGTCGGATCGATTCCCAGGTTAAAATACGGGGCTACCGCATCGAACTCAGCGAGATTGAAGGCGCCCTGCGTGCCCACCCCGGCGTCAGCGAAACGGTGGTCACTGTGCTCGAGCACGGCGGCAACCAGTATATTGTGGGCTACTACACTCGCCCGGAGGGCGAAATCGACCCCAAAGTCTGGCATCATCTGCTGCTGTCGCAGCTACCTGAATACATGATTCCGACTTTCTACGTGCATCTGGACAAAATGCCGGTGACCCCGGGCGGAAAGATCGATAAAAAAGCGCTGCCCCAGCCCGAAACCGGACTCAAAACGGCCGACTATCTGGCCCCTAAAACTGAGCTCGAGAAAAAGCTCTGCGACATTTTCGCCGCGACCCTGGGGCTGGAAACCGTGGGCATCCTCGACGATTTCTTTGCCATCGGCGGCACCTCCATTTCCGCCACCAAAGTGGCCATGAAATGCATGACCCAGCAGATCCCGCTGGCCTATGCCGATATCTTTGACTGTAAAACCGTCAAAAACCTGGCCGAATTTATTGATAGAAATGAGACCCAGACCATCGATCCGTCAGACGTTATCAAGAACTTCGACTACCAAAGCCTGACGCCGGTTCTTTTAGAAAATGACGTCAAGAATCTCAGTGCAATCAAAAGCTATGCACTGGGGGACATTATTCTCACTGGCGCCACCGGATTTCTGGGGATCCATATTCTCAAAGAATTTCTGGATCATTATGATGGCAAGGTCACCTGCTTTATCCGCAAGGGCCAGGCCCGCTCACTGGAACAGCGAATTAAAACCATGCTGGTTTACTATTTCGACCGGGATTATGACGCGCTCTTCGGCGAGCGGATTTTCTGCATCGAAGGGGATATCACCAATCAGGACAGCGTCATGGCCCTTGCAACCATTCCCGCCCGAACCGTCATCAACTGCGCCGCCTGCGTCAAACATTTTGTAGCTGATGATACTTTGGAAAAAATCAATGTTCACGGGGTGGAAAACCTCGTCGCACTGTGTCAACAAACAGATAAACAGCTGATTCAGATTTCAACCGTCAGCATCGCCGGTGAAGGCATCAACGGCACCCCCCCTAAGGATAAGCTGATTATGGAAAAGGACTTTCACTTCGGACAGAGCCTCGAAAATGCCTATGTCCACTCCAAGTTTCTGGCCGAACGGGCGGTGTTATCCGCCGTGGCCGAGAACGGCCTGCGGGCAAAAATCATGCGTGTCGGAAACCTGATGAGCCGCAACAACGATGGCGAATTCCAGATCAACTTCCTTCGCAATGGCTTTATGCGGAGTCTCAAAGGTTACAAGATTCTTGGCAAATTCCCGGTCAGCGCCTTGAACAGCCCGGTTGAGTTTTCCCCGATTGACAATACGGCTCAGGCTATTTTGAAACTGTCCGAAACCAACCCGGAATTTACGGTATTCCATCCCTACAATAACCACACCGTTTATATGGCCGATGTGCTTCAGGAAATGAATGCCTACGGCTTTACTATCACAGTCGTCAGCGATCAGGAATTTGAGACGGCCCTAAGAGACGGCATGGATGACCCGGAAATCGCCCCGGCGATTTCCGGATTGATTGTCTATCTGACCAGCGATACGATCAATACGGTTTATCCCATCGATCCCCATAACCAGTTCACCACCGAAGTGCTGTATCGGATCGGACACAGCTGGCCCATTACCAATGAAACTTATCTGCACAAATCCATTAAAGCCCTGGATGGGCTGGGGTTCTTTGACATCGACGAGAATTAAAAACAGCTTTAATATGAATTTTCTGTGAATCACCGGTTTATAATGATTATTCATTCTGAATGTATCTTTTTCCTAATTATTTTATTTACCTGTATTTAAAAATTATAAAGTTGGGTATAATTAAACAGTAAAGTAAAAATTAAATGGAGGACAAAAACATGGACACATTAAAAGATGCTAAACGAGTCGGAATAAGGAATATTGAAACCGAAGAGCTGATCGCTGTTTATCCACATAAACCAGTCGGTACGGATGCGGAAATAGAAAAAGCAGTCAGGGACTGGTATTATGAACAAGACTGTGCCGCAGAAGAAAAAATGCGGGCCGCCGTTGTGGAACCATTAACAGCTGCGGAGCTTGAAACTTTATAAACAAAGCTGTAAAAAGCATGTATTAAATAAAAAGGATTGGTGCGAGATCACCAATTCTTTTTATTTATTTTCCTTTTCTAGTATGAAAATCTCTGAAAATTGTTCCGATTGTTACTATTAACTTTCCATTTCCTGTGATATATTATGTGCAACCTTAGAAAAAGAACCACAGAAAAATCAAGACAAAGACGTCGAAAGAACCTTTCGGCGTCTTTGTTATTTTTATGACACAGTACCGCTAAACTCAATAAATCCAGTAGGAAAGGACGTTACCAACATGTCAAGAATTAATTATTCATCCGGAGCACCCCTTGAAGAAAAAGTAGGCTATTCACGGATGGTACAAATCGACAACCTGATTATGATCGGCGGAACCACCTCGGTCCAGGCCGATGGCAGTGTCTACGGTGAAGGCGATCCTTATAAACAGGCAAAATTCATCTTTGAAAAGCAAGTCAAACTATTAGAAAAGGCCGGAGCCAAACCAGCCGATGTTGTCAAAATCATGGTTTATGCGACCCATATGTCAGATTGTGGGGAAATCAGCCGAGCCTATTCCGAGATTTTCAAAGAATTCCGTCCGCTTTTTACGGCCGTGGGAACACCAGAACTTAATCGACCCTCGCAACTGTGTGAGATCGAAATGACCGCTATTATTATTTCAGCTAAAGAAAGCGAGGGTGCAAAATGAACCGGATCAGTGATCATCCCATTCTCGGAAATATCGAAAAGGGCCAGAAGGTTACCTTTTTAATGGATGGCAAGCAAATGGAAGGCTATGAAGGCGAACCCATCGCTGTGGCCCTCAAAGCCAGCGGGGTCATGATTCACCGCTACACGCAAAAGACTCATGAGCCCCGGGGCATCTTCTGTGCCATCGGACGCTGTACGGACTGTGTAATGATCGTGGATGGGGTTCCCAATATTCGCACCTGTATCACCCCTTTGGTTCAGGGCATGACGATTCAGACCCAGTATGGGGTCACTGCATTGGAGGTAACAGAATGAAACGATATGATTTAATTGTCGTCGGAGCAGGCCCTGCCGGTCTCTCCGCTGCCATTGAAGCCGCCAAATGCGGTCTGAGCGTTGCTGTTTTTGATGAAAATGCCAAGCCCGGTGGGCAATTATTCAAGCAGATTCATAAATTTTTCGGCTCCAAAGAACACCAGGCAAAAATCCGGGGCTACAAAATCGGCGAAACTCTTCTTTCGGAAGCGGATGCAGCCGGAGTCGAAGTCTACCTAAATGCCACCGTTTCAGGCATGTATATGGACAAAGAAATCCTTGTTCGCATCGGAGCTGCAATGGAGCACTTCAAAGCGGATGCCATCATCATCGCCACCGGCGCTTCCGAAAATATGGTCACCTTTGATGGCTGGACTCTTCCCGGTGTCATCGGTGCCGGTGCCGCCCAAACCATGATGAATCTTTACGGCATTCAGCCCGGAAAGCGCGTGCTCATGCTTGGCAGCGGAAATGTTGGCCTGGTGGTCAGTTTCCAGCTCATGCAGGCTGGCTGTGAAGTCGTCGCCCTGGTGGATGCTGCCCCCCGGATTGGCGGTTATGGGGTCCACGCTTCCAAAATCGCCCGGTGCGGCGTTCCCTTCTATCTTTCCCATACCATTACTAAAGCAGAAGGTACCGATTGCGTCACCGGGGTAGAGATTTCCCAGGTGGATGATCACTTCACTACCATTCCTGGAACTCAGAAACATTTTGATGTGGACACCATCTGTATGGCTGTCGGCCTCTCCCCGATGTCCCAGCTCCTTAAAATGGCCGGCTGCAACATGGTCGATGATCCCCGTCGCGGGGGCCAGGTTCCGCTAGTAGATGAAAATGGTGAAACCTCTATTTCTGGTGTTTTTGCCGCCGGAGATGTCTCCGGCATCGAAGAAGCCAGCTCGGCCATGATAGAAGGGCGGATGTCCGGTCTTTCCGCCGCTGCTTATCTGGGCTTTCTCAGTGAAAAAGATAAGGATAGCAGTCTGAATGAATTGGAAGTCGCCCTAGACAGTCTGCATCAGGGCATGTTCGCCCCCGGCAGCAAGGGTAAAGCCTTCACAAAAACTGATGAAGGGATTGCGGTCTCCCAAAGTCTCCTTAAAAAAGGCTATCTTGATGAAGCCGACATTGCCCGATTTAACCATTTCGGTAAAAAAACCGGAGTCCATCCGGTGATCGAATGTACTCAAAACATTCCCTGCAATCCCTGTCAGGATGCCTGTCCCAAACAGTGCATTAAAATTGGGAAAACCATCACTGCAATCCCCCGGATCGATGAAGACAACACCTGCACCGGGTGTGGGCTGTGCATTGCCTCCTGTTCCGGACAGGCCATCTTCCTGGTTGACGAAGACTATGAACCGGGCTATGCCAGCATCACCCTCCCCTATGAATTTTTACCCCGGCCCCAAAAAGGAGATCTGGGAACGGCCCTGAGCCGCAGCGGCCAACCTCTGGGCGTCGCCGAAATCATCGATGTTCGCAGTGCCAAAGCTTTTGATCATACCACGCTGGTCACCATTAAAGTCCCGGTGGCCCAAGCGATGACCGCCCGGTTTTATAAACGTGAAGCCCAAAGAGCTGAATGATAAAAAGCAGCTATGAAATTCAAATGAATCAAACCATTATTACTTTGATGTCAGTTTTCACAACCAATTTTGTAACGTGTAGGCGAACAGTCGATAGACGGTCCGCCGCACAGTGGAAAAATTGGTTTGTGTAAAACTAGACAGCGAAGTTCACAGCAGTTTCGCATTTACCTATCAGAATCAAAGAAAAGGAGAGTAAAAATGAAATCAATTAATGATCGTTCCCAAGATATTGGTCCCTTCGTTTCCCAGACCGATGACGCAATCATCATCTGCCGTTGCGAAGAAATCACCAAGGGCGAAATTCGTCAGGCGATCCACGATGGGATGTTTACCGTCAACGAAATCAGACGTTACCTGCGGTCTGGCATGGGGCTTTGCCAGGGACAAACTTGCGGCAAGCTGGTTAAGAACATCGTTGTCCAGGAGCTGGATGTCATCCCGGCGCAATTAGATCCCGCCACCAGCCGTTCCCCGATGCGCCCGGTAGAAATGAAAGTATTAGGAAATGAAGAGGTGACTCATGTCTAAACATACCGATGTTATCATCATTGGCGGCGGCATCATCGGTAATGCCACTGCTTACTATCTCGCCAAAAAAGGCCTATCCGTCACCGTCCTGGAAGTCAGCAAGGACATCGGTGTCGGCGGTTCTTCCCGAAATGGCGGCGGCGTCCGACAGTCCGGCCGGGACACCCGGGAGCTCCCGCTAGCTATGTGGGGAATCAAAAATCTGTGGCCGGGACTTTCCGAAGAACTGGGCGTGGATGTGGAATACACCCAAAAAGGCAACCTGCGGCTGGGGAAAACCGAAACCCATCAGAAAATCCTGCAGGGTTTAACCGATAAGGCGGTATCCTGCGGGCTCGATGTTCGCATGATCGACGGCGACGAAATTCGGACGATCAACCCCTACCTTTCCGACGAAGTCACCTGTGCCAGCTGGTGTCCCACCGACGGCCACGCCAACCCCCTGACGGCCACCCTGGGTTACTATAAAAAAGCCCGTGAATTAGGGGTCCGATTCATCACTGAATCTCCCTGCTTCGAACTGCGAAAAATAAAAGGCGTCATCCGCCAGGTCGTCACTCCGGACGCCATCTATGAGGCCGATAAAGTATTGGTAGCAGCCGGTTATGGCAGCCGGAAACTGTTAGCGACGGTGGGCATTGATGTCCCCATGATGCCCTTAAAAATGGAATGTCTGGTCACCGAAGCCGAGCCCCCAATGTTTTTACAGATGCTCGGCACCGCCGAAGCTGATTTTTACGGTCATCAATCCAAGCATGGTTCCTTTGTATTTGGCGGATCTTCAGGTTTTGAGCCCTTTAATAAAGATAATGGCACCCCGATCTCCAGCAGCATCGGAGCCTCCTGTACCTGTCGGGGTATTATGAAATACTTCCCCGCTCTGGCAGACGCTAAAATCGTCCGGGCCTGGGCCGGTTGGCTGGATGATTGTGCCGATAAGGTGCCGGTCATCAGCCCGGTGGAAGAAGTCCCCGGCCTGTACATTGCTTGCGCCTTTTCCGGTCATGGCTTTGGCATCGCTCCGGCGGCCGGCTACAACATCGCCGAAATGATTGCCGACGGTCATTCCACCATTGATCTGTCAGCCTTACGCTACGACCGCTTTAAACCCAAGCAGTAATAAAACCCTGATTCTGAATGCCTTAATCTGAATTTTCTTAAAAATGATTGTTTATGTAAATTAGTGCCGATTTTTACTATTCTTTCCTTCCGAACTATGGTATATTGTATACATAAATAAGAAGTGCACGACCAGCCATAAAAAGACAAGGATGTCGAAACCAAAGTTTCGGCGTCCTTGTCTTTTTTATGTTGATCAAACAGAAATTGCTTTGTTGTCGGTTGTCGCAACCCAACAACGAAGCTCACGGCACTTTCTCACAACAATCCGTTCAGAAAGGAAAGCATACGCTTCAGGTTTTACCTATGATTGGTCTATTGCAACGGTATGGGTCTTATGAGTCATCCCTAAAAGAAAAAGAACAAATCATCGTCCCGAAACAGCCTTTAATGGTACAGCATTCCCTGGGTTATGAATGCTTTGATTACCGGGCTTATGGCATCTCCCACTTTTATCGGTTCCGAGTCACCCCAGAAATGTTAGAAACTGCCACCATCGTTCCCGATGGCACCGTGGACATCGTCTTCCGCTGCGGTCAGGATCATGTGGATGCAACCTGCTACGGGGCGGTTCTAAAGATGCATTCCATTGACTATGCTGCCAGCTTTCATCTGGACGATACCATCTTTGGCATTCGCTTTCTGCCGGGGAAGGCATTCTTACCCAAGGGTTATCCCATTGGCAGCCTTACCGAGACGTCCATTCCATTGCTGGAAATCTGCAAGGATCAGACCATGATGGAAGGCATCACCAAGAGTACCGATTTTAAAGAACAGATTCAATTGTTCCTCAATTCTTATATTCCGGATTATCAAAACTATTATAGTCCCGGGACTCGTCCCTTCAGTTATTGCATGGTTGACAAGATCACCAAGGTGGTGGGGATTATCAATGTCAATGAATTAAGCCAAAGCGTCGGCTATACCCCAAGATACATCAACCGGCTCTTTAATAATGAAATTGGCTTGCCCCCAAAGACCTTCTCTAAAATCATCCGTTTTCAGAATGTTTTGCTGGCCCTAGGGAAGGATCAGCATATTTCAACCATCGCCGCGGACATGGGTTATTATGATCAATCCCACCTGCTCAAGGAATTTAAACAATTCACGGGAATATCGCCCCTGAATTACCGCAAATCCCTGACTGCCGGAACAGCCCTCCGGATCTAAACCGGACCTGCTTATTTAAAACCGAACAAATCTTGCTTTGATGTCGGTTTACATAAACAATTTTGCAACGTGTAGACGAACATTACCAGAAAATATTGTTCGGCCTAGAGTAAAAAAAGTTTGATGTAAACTGGCAGCGAAGCTCACCGTAGTATCTTTACAAAATAAAATATAAAAATTAAGGAGAATCATTATGGAATTATCACGTATCGAAATTATTACCAACAACTCAAAAATCGAAGCTTTAAAAAACGCCATGGGTAAATATGGCATTACCGGGATGACTGTATCTCAGGTATTGGGATGCGGGGTCCAATTTGGAACCCAGGAATACGAAGTCGAGCAAAAAAAAGAACCCACGCTCCTGCCCAAGGATCTGGTTATGCTGGTCCTTCCCACCAAAGATGTTCCGGCTTTTCTTAAATTTGTCCAGGAAGAGCTTTACACTGGCCATATTGGCGATGGCAAAATCTTCGTCTCTGCCGTTACCAATGCCATCCGCGTCCGTACCGGCGAAGATGGTCTGGATGCACTTTGCCAGAATTAAGAAAAAAACATCCGGTCTTATTTTCTGATAATTGTAAAATTCAAAAGAAGTGAACAATGGTTGCTTTGCTGTCAGTTTGCACAAATAATTTTGTGACGTGTAGGCGAACAATCGACAGACTATCCGCCATACAATATAAAAAGTGTTTCGTGTAAACTGGCAGCGAAGCTCACGACAGTTTCGCTAATCACCTATTATTTTGCCCATGAAAGGAGCTTACCATGACTGAAAAAAAACTTGGCTTGCCCAGCGTCGTCGCCACCGGGGTCGGTGTCGTCGTCGCCACCAGCTGTCTAATCTCACTGGGGATAGGCTCATCCGCTATTGGAATGACCTTCATCATCTCCATGGTCATTGCCATCATCTTAAATATTCTTTTTGCCCTCTCGGTCTCAGAACTCAATGCGCTCATGCCCAACTTAACCGGTGGACTGGCTCAGTATACCTTGGCCTGTATGGGACCTTTTATCAGCATCGTCGTGATGGTCGGCGGGTATCTGCTCTGCAATACCATCGTCGGCAGCGCTGAGTGTGCCATGTTCGGGAACACTATTGCCAGTGTTCTTCCGAATATTCCCATCCCCGGCAACTACTATAGCGTCGCCCTGATCATCATTTTGATAATCACCAACCTGAACGGTGTGGATGTTTTCGCCAAAATACAAAACGTGGTGACCTATACCCTCATCGGCTCTCTGGTCATCATGGGAGTCCTTGGTTTTCTCAAACTGGGTACCGGTGAAGTGGTCGCCCAGCCGATGATCCTATCAACCAATTTCACCGATATCACTTCCCTTTGCGGGCTGGCTTTCTTCCTCTTTATCGGCTCTGAATACATCGTTCCCATTTCAAACCGAGTTCAGAATGCCCGGCGGAACGTCCCTTTGGGCCTAATCATCACTCTGGTCGTCGTTTTTGGTATGGAAACCCTGCTGGTTTTCGGTTTTCACAATTACACCGCCTGGGCTGACCTGGGGGCCAGCACCACGCCCCACATCTTATATGGCACCATGCTGCTGGGTAATTTTGGTACCATCTGGATGGCTCTGGTTTCAATTTGCGCCGTTACCGGTGTGATTAATACCATCATTTCATCCCTGGCTTATATCGCTGACGGGATGGCTAAAATCAACCTGCTGCCTAAATTTTTCATGAAGACAAACAAAAAAGGGGCTCCTTATGTGGGCATCCTCATCATTGGCGGAATCATGGCACTCATTAATGCCACCGGTTTATCCACCACCAGCCAGCTGTCCTTCCTGATTTTAACCGGCGTGGTCTTCTGGATGGTCGCCTATATTGTTACCCATCTCAATGTGCTGGTATTGCGAAAGCGTCTACCCAAAGCTCCGCGGACATTTAAGGTGCCCTTCGGCCCGGTGCTACCCATTATCGGTTCCATCGGTATTGTGTGGATGATTTATAACATCTCATCCGATCCGGCAACCCGTCTGAATATTTACATACTTTGCGGCCTCATCTTCGCTGCCTTAACCGTTTATTCCGTCATCTGGGTCAAGAAGGTCATGAAGCTCAAACTCTTTAAACCGATCCCTCTGGAAAAGGTTATGGCGATGGAAAATGATCTGTACCATGTCTATCACAATGCAAACTCCGGCGATCACATACCGCAGTTAGAAAAATAAGTTCATCGATGTTTATTCACAACATTTAAAATAAAAACTATTTGGAGGTTAATATTATGGCGTTCCCAAAAATTGATTTATTGTATTTAAGTGAAGCAGATATGCTTAAGGCCGGTGTCGACGATGTGGTCGGCTGCACCGATTGTATGGAAGAGCTGTTGAAGCTCCTGGATAAGGGCGACTATCGAATGGGCGGTGATAATGGCAATTCTCACGGTTGCATGATTACTTTCCCTAGCGAACCAGAATTCCCTAATATGCCTAAGGACGGCCCTGATCGCCGCTTCATGGCCATGCCGGCCTATGTGGGGGGTAAGTTCGACGTCGCCGGCATGAAATGGTACGGCTCTAATGTTGAAAATCGTGACAAAAAATTGCCGCGCTCCATTCTTATGATGATGCTCAATGATAAGGACACCGGCGCACCACTAGCTCTGATGTCTGCCAACCTGCTCAGTGCGTATCGTACCGCTGCTATCCCCGGTGTGGGGGTGAAGAATCTGGCGCTTAAGGATGCTAAAGTTCTGGCCATCATCGGCCCTGGAGTGATCAACTCCACCGCTATTGAAACCTTCGCCGCCTTGAGACCAACCCTGACGACCCTTAAAATCAAAGGTCGCGGCCAGGAATCCATTGACCGATGCATCGCCTATGTCAATGAAAAATGTCCTCAGTTCACCGAGATTATCATCTGTGAAACCCTTGAAGAATGTGTTCGTGACGCGGATATCCTCAGCTTTGCCACCTCTACCCCAATGGGCAGTGGCCCTTCCGCTTATCCCTTCGTTAAAACCGAATGGATCAAGCCTGGTGCCCTCTTCTGTCTCCCGGGTGCGGCCGATTTTTCAGATGAACTGATTAAAAGTGATAAAACCAAGCTGGTGGTGGATAATATCTCCCTTTACGAAGCCTGGGCTGAAGAATATCCCTACCCGACGTTCGATATGGTTTACATTCTCGGTTCCAAATTTATGGATATGATTCATGATGGGAAGCTTGAAAAATCCGCTATTCATGATTTGGGGGCCATCTTAAATGGTAAGATACCCGGACGTGAAAGCGACGATCAAATCATCCTCTACTCCGTCGGTGGCATGCCAGTGGAAGATGTGGCCTGGGGTAAAGAAGTCTACGACTATGCCCGAAAGAACACTATCGGAGTCGACCTCAACCTTTGGGATAAACCAGCTTTATACTAAAATTGAACTGAAATCAAAAGTGCCACGGGTATCCCGTGGCATTTTTGATTTTGTCCTTATGTTAAAAACATTTAACCTGCCTGTAATATTTTCCATCACTTTCTTTTGATATGATAACAACAAATATAAAGACGAGTTCATCCCTGGATTTGTCTAACTCAAAAGAAATGGAGAAAAAAAATGGACAAAACAAAAGTCGCATTTATTTGCATGCATCATTCATGTACGAGTCAGATTGCGGAAGCATTAGGTGAAAAATTTGGAGGCGATGTCTTTGAAAGCTATTTGGCCGGAACCGAAAAAAGGCTTTCACCCAATCCCGATGCGGTACGATTAATGAAGGAACTATACAACATCAATCTGGAGCCAAACGAAGAGTCAAGACTGTTGAAAGATCTCCCGCCTGTTGACATTGTTGTGAAAATGGACTGTGACAACAGTTACCCGAACCTTCCCGGCGAATTCATGATCGACTTGCGATTGGAAGATCCGGCCGGAAAAAGCAATGATGAATTCAAGTGCTTTATTTTCGGAATTGAACAATTCATAAAAAATCTTGCTGTAGAAATTAAAAAAAATCATGTATCCTCAATCCTACAATAATTATTTTTAAAAATAGTTTTCAAATATTCTCGAAATAAATCCGAATTGAATCCCACTCATGATGGCCGGATTCGGTTTGGTGATCTTTCTTATTTTTGCTTCCCTCCTCACTAAAAATAAAAAACAAACTTTTTCAGTCATCAAAATCCACTTCTTTTATTATCAAAAATATTTATTAAAAAGCCTTGACAAACTAAAGCAACTGACATACGATTACATTAAGAATTAAATAGTGTTTTCTATAGTGTGTTACTGACCAATCAGGCATTAACTATTCAGGAGGTAGTCTTATCAGAATCTGCTCTTGGGTGTTAATGTCTTTTTTTATGCAATACGATAACAGCACCGATAACAAATAAAAGTTGAATCAGGAGGAAAAGAAATGAAAGACAAGATTTTTGGTGTTTTACAACGAGTTGGCCGGTCCTTTATGCTGCCCATTGCTCTGTTACCGATAGCCGGTCTGTTTTTAGGAATTGGGGGTTCGTTTACCAACGAAACCATGTTAACATCCTACAACCTTATGGGGATTATGGGACCTGGTACCATCATCTATGGAATTTTAACGGTTATGATGGCCGCCGGTGAGATTGTTTTCAATAACTTACCCATTATTTTCGCTATGGGTGTGGCCATTGGTATGGCCAGACAGGAAAAAGCCGTTGCCGCTTTGGCAGGCGTAATTGGTTACTTCATTATGCATACCGTCATTGGTGCGCTGATTACCCTAACCGGCACCTATACCCCGGAAACCCTTTTAGCGGCTAATGAAACCGGATTAATAGCAGCCGCAAAAAAAGGTGTTGAGTATATTCCCATCGTCGCAAATCAATTACTTCCCAGTGGTTCAATCTCCAGTACAGTCGGAATTACCTCGTTGCAAATGGGCGTTTTTGGCGGTATCATTGTTGGTTTAGGCGTAGCGGCACTTCATAATAAATTTTACAAAATAGAATTACCACCGGTTCTTTCCTTTTTCGGAGGAACCCGTTTTGTTCCCATCATTACCGCCGTGGTATTTTTATTTGTTGGTGCTTTAATGTTCTATATCTGGCCTTTTATTCAAAATGGCATTTATGCCCTTGGGGGGCTGGTTATGGCATCCGGATACTTTGGAACCTTTATTTATGGGTTCATTGAACGGGCCCTGATTCCTTTCGGTTTGCACCATGTATTCTATCTGCCATTCTGGCAAACCGGCCTGGGTGGTACCATGACCGTGGATGGTGTGGTTGTTGAAGGTGCCCAGAACATTTTCTTCGCCCAATTGGCCAGTCCGGATGTAACGCATTTTTCAGTCGAAGCGACCCGTTTTATGTCTGGTAAATTCTCATTCATGATTTTCGGTCTTCCCGGTGCTGCACTGGCCATGTATAAATGTGCTAAAACCAGCCGCCAAAAGGCCGTGGGTGGATTGTTAATGTCAGCTGCTTTAACTGCCATGATCACAGGAATTACCGAACCCATTGAGTTCACATTCCTTTTTGTAGCACCCTTTCTTTATGTGATTCATTGTGTTCTTGCAGGTTTATCCTATATGTTTATGCACATGCTCAATGTTGGCGTCGGCATGACTTTTTCTGGCGGCCTGATTGACCTTACCCTGTTTGGAATTCTTCAGGGAAATGCTAAAACCAATTGGATTTACATTGTCCTTGTTGGCATCGCTTATTTCTTTGTTTATTACTTCCTCTTTAAATTTTTGATTAAGAAATTCAATTTAAAAACACCTGGCCGTGAAGATGATGATGAAGAAACGAAACTCTATACCCGTGCCGATGTTGATGCTCAAAAAAACAAAAGTAAAAATGGCGGTTCAGAAAATCCCGCTCCTGAATCCAGCGATCCAGTATCGACGATGATAACCACCGGATTAGGCGGTAAGAAAAATATCATTGACCTCGATTCTTGTGCCACCAGACTTCGCGTGACAGTTAAAAATGGTGAAAGTATTGATGAAAAGATCCTTAAATATTCCGGCGCAATCGGTGTGATTAAAAAAGGAAATGGGATTCAAGTCATTTATGGCCCGAAAGTTACCGTCATTAAATCCAAACTAGAAGAATACTTACAAAGTCCTGAAAGCGATCTGGAAATAGACATACCCGTCATCGAAGAACCAGGAGCAGTACAAAAAAATGAAAACGAAAAAGCCACGGAGATTGAAGCCCCAAAAATCATGGAGATGGAGATTTTTGGATCTCCCATTGCTGGCAGAATTGCCAGTATCACCGAAACCCCCGATGATGCCTTCAGTCAAAGAATGGTCGGCGATGGGGTGGTGATTTTCCCCACCGGCAATAAAATCTATGCCCCCTGTGATGCCAGTGTTGATGTGCTTTTCCCAACCAAACATGCTTTGGGACTGACCAGTTTAAAGGGAACCGAAGTCCTCATTCATATTGGAATTGATACCGTCAAATTAGCGGGAAAAGGATTTGAGGCCTTTGTAAAGCAAGGTGATCAGGTAAAAAAAGGTGATTTATTATTAGCCTTGGATCTGGATTATATTTCCAAAAATGCCCCTTCCACAGCTATCCCGATTGTGTTTACAAACCTTAAAGAAAATCAAAAGGTGAAATTGATTAAAAGTGGAACGGTTAAAGAAAATGAAGAGGCCTTTGCCATCGAATCCTGACTAAACTTGCATCTCTTCTTGAATTGAGTTACTATAAATAAAAAGCATGCCACTGGTTATCAGTGGTTTGCTTTGTCTAAAAGGGGTGTTTTCATGGTTGTCATTAAAAAAATATTAAACAATAATGCCATCTTGGCTTTTGATATTGAGAAAAAGATGGAAGTTATTTTTCTGGGTAAGGGTGTTGGCTTTAATAAAAAGATTGCCATGACTGGTGAAACCCCGCCTGGAATTAAAAAGTATTATCTGGATATAGATACCGCAAAAGGACTTTCAGCAGATCTCATAAAAAATGTGGCACCAATTTATTTAGAAATCGCCCATGAAATTATTAAAGAAGCCGAAATAAAATTTGATAAATTGGACAACCATATCTTACTGCCTTTGGCCGATCACATTGCTTTTGCCATTGAACGCATTGAGGAACATATTAATTTTGAAAATCCGTTTACTAATGATATCCGCTTTTTATACGAGCAGGAATTTGAAGTTGCCCTGAAGGGAAAGGCTGTTCTTAAAGAAAAGACCGGCTATACAATCAGTGACGATGATGTGGGATACATTGCTTTGTACATTCATTCGGCCATTAGCGATACCAAGGTATCCCAATCCATGAATGTCGCCATTATTATGAGCGAAGCCATCAAGCAAATAGAAAACGACTGCAATATGACCATTGAAGTTGGCTCATTCGCCTATTCCCGGCTGATGTACCATTTTCGTTTTATGATCTCCCGGGTAATGACCAACGAAAAACTAAACTCCGATATGATTGAATACACAAAAGCCCATTGTTCCTATGCCTTCGAGGTGGCCGCCGGCGTCTGCAAAAAACTTGAGCAAGAATTAGGCAAGCCTTTTTCCGAAAGAGAAGTCAGTTATTTAGCCCTACACATTGAGAGGATTCGAATGATTGAGGGATCATCTCTCAAATCATGAAATAATGCCGGAAAATTTACCATAAAAGATGGTAAGCTTCCGGCATTATTTTTCAAGTTAAATAACATAGATTTCTTCGTTTTACTTTTTTAAAAAATTATCAATAAATACACTTACCAGTTCCGGATCAAATTGAATCCCGGCATTTTCCTGTAATTCTTTTAATACCGCTTCCGCTGGCATTTTACTTCGATAACTCCGTTCACTTGTCATGGCATCATAGGCATCGGCAATGGCAATGATTCTTGACTCTAACGGTATCTCTTCACCTTTTAAGCCTTTGGGGTAACCGGTGCCGTTCCATCTTTCCTGATGGGCCAGGACATACTCAGCCATTTCTGACATCTCATGAACGGTACTTAGAATACGATAGCCTATTTCTGAATGGCGCTTAATTTCCTTCCACTCATCATCGGTGAGTTTCCCCGGTTTATTGAGTATTCTTTCATCAATGGCAATTTTTCCGATATCATGAAGTAATCCAACGGTTTTAAGTTCCTCTATTTTATATTCGGACAATCCCAGCACTTCACCCAACCTTTCGCAAAGTTTTGAAACGCGGTGGGAGTGTTGTTCCTCTCGTTTATTTTTTTCATAAAGGGTTTTAATAATCGTTACAACCGCTTTCCCTCTCATGCTTGGGCTTTCAAACAGTTTCCGATGATACATCTGATCTTCAGCTTTTTTGAATACATTTTTAATTTGATCATTTTCGTTTATCTTCATTTCATAGCCAAAGGAAATAGAAATATTAAGTGACCCGACTGTTTCTTTTAATGAAAGATCCTTAATCCGCTTGAGAATTTTCTCTGCTTCAATAGCATCTGATTTTGGTAATAAAACAATAAATTCATCCCCGCCGACTCGGGAAATAACGGCATCAGATGGACAGGCCTTTGAGACCACCTTTGCAACTTTTTTAATCAGCTCATCACCCATATCATGACCAAAGGAATCATTAATTAATTTTAGGCCATTAATATCTCCCATTAATATGGTCAAAGGCAGATTCTTTTTTGTATCAAGTCGCAGCAATTCTTCTTCATAAAATCGGCGATTATAAAGACCCGTTAGCTGATCACGAAAACTGAGATTTATTATTTTGGCTTCTTTTAATTTATTTTCCGTGATATCCTGGATGGTGCCAGCCACTTTATAGGCCTTGCCATCATCATCCAGAATCAGATTGGCAATCGAATGAACAAAATGCAATTGACCCGTTTTAAGATTTTTTAGTTCGAATTCAACATTATAGTTTGCTTTTTGGGTAATCAAATCATAAAGGGCAGTATCCATCATCTCACGATATTCAGAAAGAACACTTTCTTGAGCCAATTCCAGGGGAATGTACTGAGAATTATAATCAATACCATAAATATTGAAAGCCTCCTCGGATGCCCACATTTTTTTGGTCGACAGATTCAGTTCCCAATTGCCAACATGGGCCATCTGCTGGGCGGCAATTAATCGTATTTCACTTTCCTTTAATAAAATTTCTGCCCGTTTACGCTCCGTAATATCCCGAATGATTCCCACCGAATGCCAGCCATCAACCATATGAATAGCGGAAAGTGACAATTGTATATGAATCTGCGTGCGATCTTTTCGGTATGCTTCCAAGTCAATGGTCTTTCCGATAATGCTACCCTGACCAGTCTGTTGAAACCTGGGGAAAGCGGCCTGGTGGGCTTCATGATATTGGGACAGGGCAATTAAGTCGTGGAGGTTTTGACCAATAGCTTCAGTATCCGTGTATCCGAAAATACCTTCAGCCCCAGGATTCCAAAAAGAAATAAGGCCAATCGAATCCATCATCAGGATGGCATCATTGGTTGAATCGGTGATGAAACGAAAGCGCGCTTCGCTTTCCTCTAATTCTTTTTTAACAAGCTTCCTTTCAGAGATATCATGATTCTCTATAACTTTTTCAGTTTTAGAATCCACAGTCTTCACCTCATTATCATTTTTCTATATTATAATCTATGTATCAAACATATACAACCTAACTTTGCTTTGTTGACCAGTCCCTGGTTTGTTTTCAATTAAAACTAACCATATAAAAGAGCTCATCACTTTGATTAAAGTGGAATCGGTATCAAGGACCATTAATAAATAGTTATAAGTAGAAATACCCTCATATCACGAAAATGATATGAGGGTATTTCTACTTATAACTCTATTGTCTAATCCTTATTTTCAACTGCTAATTTTTTCGAAAGGGAATTTGTTGTTTTTCCGCGATTCCAATACCATTTCGGGAATGTCATTGATACCACTAAAAGTATCGGCGTCGCAATACTGCCATAGACCATGCTTATTGCGTAGTAAGAACTCATTGAAACTGAAGCTAACAATGCGATTCTCACTACTGCCTGACTGATATTCATAATTCCCCAGACACAGGTCAATATTCGCCAGGCAGATTTATATCTGGACGTTTGTTTAAAAGCCTCTGGTACATTTTTTAAATAAGATTGTTCAACAATTATCTGAATTAATGATCTTTCGAAAAACAAAGAGCCAAAGAAAACAAATGCCCCCAGAAAGTCCTGTACAATCGGAGCGACGAGGTAAAAGGTAGGATCCCTTGAAATAACTGTCCCAATTAATCCAATGGCCGAAAAAGCTCCCGCGATGACGGCAAGGGCATTGATTTTACGTTCAATGATATAATTTATTAAAACAACACCTAAGCACCACACTCCTGAGAGTATAATTCCCAGTAAGGTCATTTTAAAGTTATCAAATGCAGCAAATATAATAATCGGGATAATCGCACTGACAACAAAGTCCCGGTTAAAGATATTTTTCAAGACCGATTGCTTTTCATTTAAATGATTGCCGGATGTTTCATTCATGTCTATAATTCTCCTTTTCTGTTTTCGCCATTTGCAGCGTTCATGTAGGTTTCAGAATCGATAAAGTCTTTATTTAAAATATTTTGTGTTGCGTCAGTTATGGTCCCTTGATTGACTA
Source organism: Acetobacterium tundrae (assembly GCF_008086615.1). Taxonomy (GTDB): domain Bacteria; phylum Bacillota; class Clostridia; order Eubacteriales; family Eubacteriaceae; genus Acetobacterium; species Acetobacterium tundrae. The sequence goes on along the minus strand of NZ_RXYB01000002.1, from coordinate 201,829 downwards.
TTTCTTTGCCGGCAGTTTCTAATGCTAGGAAAAAAGGGCTATATAATTTTTCAAGCATCGCATTAGAATGAATCGTCTGAAGGATTCCCCCTTGAGTACATAAAATCGCACCGGCAAGATTTCCCTTTGTCATAACCTTAAACGTCTCTAACAAGCCTGAAAAATTATAGTCGCCGGGGAAGCCGCAGTTTGAAATCAGAACTGACTTAACCGGGATTTCTCTTTCAACCCGTTTGGGATGGCCATATTTTTCTCCGACCTTGACGATTTCCTTATTATTTAATGGCAGCATCCGATCCATAAAATCTTTCATGATTCCGGTAACCGTAAAGTAATATAATGGTGTGGCATAAACCATGATATCGGCCTCAGATACTTTAACCAGCAGGTCTTCCATATCGTCTTGATGAACACACTTACCAGGGGTCTTGGTCCAACACGAAAAGCAACCACTGCAATGTTTGATGTTTTTTTTTGCAAGATAAATTATTTCTATCGCTGCTCCGGCTTTTTCACAACCTCTTAAAAATGGTTCTAAAATAACCTCAGTGTTTCCATTCTTGCCTCTTGGACTTCCATTTAAAGCTAAAATATTCATTTTAATCCTCCCATTCTATTTTTTATTAGTCTTCTATTTCTTCCAAACTTTTTATGGTTTCTTCACACCACTTGATCTTTGCTTCCGAATCATGCTTGCCGTAATTAACCGTCGAGATCCATAAAACTAAATTCATTTTATCGATCTCATCCTTATGGGCCTTTAAGTCGTTCTCAATCTGAGCATATTGCACCAGCATTTCTTCACTCACTTCTTTTATTTGCATAAATTTTTCAATCAGAACTTCTACGGGGACATTCTTCGACCAGAATATTTTTAACAACAGTTCTGATCGCCCATGTTCAGGTTCCACCGGCATTAAAAGCCAATTGTCTAATTCTGCTCGGCCTTTTGCGGTAATGGAATAGACATTCTTTGATGGTCTGCCGTCCGTTTGTTCAACATGCTTCGTTACTAATTCTTCCTCTTCCATTTTCTGTAATACCGGATAGATGTGTCCGTAATTTTCATTCCAAAAATAACGTATCGAAGAATCACAGAATTTTTTGATATCGTATCCCGAACCGGACATTGTATTGAGGACCCCTAAAAGCGCATACTTTGTTTTATTTTTTTTTGCCATTCGTTTTTACCTTCTATCCATATCACTGTTGTCTATTCATTTGAAATATATCACAGTGATATATAATTTATTTTATTATACCACTGTGATATATAAAGTCAACCAATTTTTTTATTTTTTTATAGCCGTCTGGATAAAAAAAGGCATTAAAAAAACCTGCAATCAACAGGCTCATCAATTAGTCATTTGATTTAACAGAAAAAAATCATTCATAAATCCATTTAATCAATTTATGAATGATTGCATCATATGGTAGAATATAGATAATAACTGTTATCATGTATTATGACACAGATGAAGGAGACACCATCATGCTCAAAAACACGCCCCTCAGTAAAGACCCTAATGAAACAGCGATATCGGATCAGCCCACCAGCGATCCTGAAAATCCGCCCATGAAAATAATTGCGCGAATTCGCAGCGATTTTCCTGAAAAGTTCGGGATTCCCAGGCAAAGTGGCCTGGTGGATGCCCTGAAAGCCGCCATTGTTTTTGAACCGGCCTACCGGAATCCTGATGCTCTCCGCGGCCTGGAGAACTTCTCCCATATCTGGCTCATTTGGGGCTTTTCTCAGAGTGTTCGGGATCAGTATTCACCGACAGTAAGACCGCCACGGCTGGGGGGATCCAAACGAATGGGCGTTTTTGCCACCCGTTCCCCTTTTCGCCCAAACCCCATCGGCCTTTCTTCAGTGCAGATCGACCGCATCGAAAACCATCCCCAACTCGGCCCCGTCATCCATGTTTCCGGGGCCGATCTTCTGGATCAGACGCCAATTTATGACATTAAGCCTTATCTTGCCTACACCGACAGTCATCCCGAGGCAACCGGCGGTTTTAGCGATCCCGTCAGCGACTACATTCTGGCTGTGGATTTCCCTGCGGCCTTGCTGCAGCTCATTCCCCGCGAACACCAGTCCGCCCTGATGGGGGTTCTCGCCCATGACCCGCGGCCATCCTATCAGACCGACCCGCTGCGCATCTATGGGCTGGCATTCAACCGCTTCAACATTCGGTTTACCGTGCAAGATGGGGTCCTCACCGTTTGCCAGGTCACGGCCATCTGAACCCTATCAATCCTGTTTAAACAATTTGTTAAATACCAAAAAAACAACCGATACTTCGAATTGTTATAGTAAATCCAGCTTTGAATCTTTTTCTGTAATCAATCTAATTGGCTTACAGGGATTACCATATCCAATATAATTATCTGGAATATCTTTTGTAACAACACTACCTGCTCCAATGACGGCATTATTTCCAATATGTACGCCACCGCAAATCACCACATTGCAGGCAATCCAAACATTGTTTCCAATGTGGATTTCATCCGCATATTCTGAGGTCGATACATGACCATCTTGGTATTTCATAGCAGTTCTTTCCTCTGGAATAAGTGGATGCGAGGACGCCATAAGCGATACATTAGGACCAAACATAACATTGTCCCCGATGTAAATCCTGCCATCATCTAAAATCGTCGTATTAAAATTCGCAAAGAAATTTTCACCAATATAAGTATGACATCCGTAATTTATCTGTATCGGTCCCTGAAAATAATATTTTTCGCCTATTTTTCCAATAAATTCTTTAATTATCGGTAAGCGATTCTCATCATACTCATCAAGCGCATTAAATTTTTGGCAAAGAATATGTGCTTTGTGCTTAATATCACGCAGTTCTTGAGCGCGAGCATCAAACAATTTACCTTGAAATATTTTTTCTTCTTCAGTCATTCTTTATCCTCCTAAAATAAAACCATAAAGCTAAATTTTTAAAAAAGTTTGGCAGCCCCTCATCACTTCCTGAGGCCGTCTGACAAACGCCGCAACCGCAAATACCTGCACTCTGCCATCCCCCGCAAACAAAAATATCTGCTCATCCCGAATCGCAATACGGTTCTCGCCAAACCGAAACTCCTGTGTTGCACCGCTTCTTTCTTTTATCGAAACAGCCGTCATCCGCTTTATCTCAACATACAGCCGATATTCCGCTTCTGTTTTAATATATAGCTCCGGCATATCCTCGGCGTTTTCCAATAAATACTGATTGGTATAGGTACTGACAATCGGGCAAAGTTCTTTGGGCCGGATCCGCTTAGGGAGTTCCAGCCATTCTTCAACCGTAAATTTATAGTAAAAGTCTTCTTTGCTTTTCAGGGTTTCACAGGTGACGACTTCCCCGTAATACCAAATCCCGGACTGCTCTTTGCCAAAAGCGCGCATTGGCTGATACAATGCGATGGTGTGAATGGGCAGCCGCATATCTGCCACGCTTTTCTTGGGTATCCGATAAAAGCGATGGGTCAAATTGTCCGCTAACTGCTTAACATTCCGCACCACCCCCACCATCACATCCCGTTGCGTGAAATCCACTTGTTTTAATTTACTTTCAATGCCGATCGGAAGCACCGCCCTTTCAAAAGCACATTCTGAAGATTCGTCATGCGTTCCTCCAAATTTATTTCTATTGTTACTTTTATTGTAACCATTTTCGTCTGATTACGTCAATAAATAATCTCAGTAAATATTCGTTTTTTCTTTATAAAGAATCGTTACCAGCGTTGTTCATCAACATTAAGAGTACCCGCTTTATATCATAGTCGTTTCCAAAAGTATTGGCAATGCACTAAAGACTGATTGCCTCCAATTCAGACCCGACATTTATAATCACGCTGTCTTCAAAAAAGAACAAAAAATGAAGGCCTCCTGGATTGCATCAGCAAACCAAAGAAAGCCTTCAAGAATTTTACCGGATCTAGTACTTATCGCTGTCATCATCTAAATTGATGATGGGCTGAGACGGGGTTATCAGTTTTTGCGGCTTGGAAACCGCTGGTTTTATTTGAGAACTTTTTGTTTTTACGTTTTTAATTTTAAAGGCACCCACCATTTGTTTCAGCAGCTCCGCCTGACCGGAAAGTTCTTCGCTGGCAGCGGCACTTTCTTCAGCAGTGGCCGAATTGGTTTGTACCACCTGGGATACCTGTTCGATCCCCTGAGTGATCTGGGCGATTTCCGAGGCCTGATCGTTGGAGGCCTGGGCAATATTGCCAACCAGAGTCGTTACTTTTTCAATCTGGTTGAGGATATCTCTTAAGCTTTCCGCTGTCTGGTCGGCAATTTTTGTACCTGTTTCCACCTTGTCAATAGAGCCTTCGATGAGGCCAGTGGTTTCCTTGGCAGCTGCCGCGCTTCTGGCTGCCAATGATCGGACTTCTTCCGCAACAACTGCAAAGCCCTTACCGTGCTGTCCCGCCCGAGCGGCTTCCACGGCGGCATTCAGAGCCAGAATATTGGTTTGGAAAGCAATATCATCAATCACTTTGATGATTTTGGAAATGCTTTTGGATGAGTCATTAATTTCCACCATCGCAGTGACCATGTCACTCATTTGCTCATTGCCGGAAACGGCATGGGATCGCACGGTGTTTGCCAGTTCATTGGCCTGATTGGCATTGACGGCATTTTTCTTCGTTTCGCCAGCAACCTCTTCAATGGAGGCAGTCAATTCCTCAATAGCACTGGCCTGTTCGGTCGTCCCCTGGGACAGTGCCTGTCCGCCGTCGGATATTTGTTGAGAACCGATTTTCACCTGGTCGGCGGCAATGTTAATGTCTGACATGGTGGTACTGAGTTTGGTGGTAATATCATTCAGCGCATTTTTAATAGCCTGGAAGTCGCCCTGATAGTCAGTGGTAATCTCCTGATTAAAATTTCCCTGACTCATTTCTTGCAATGTGTTGGTGATTTCATCCACATAGCGTTTCAGGAATGCGATGGTGTTGTTCAGATCTGCTTTTATTTTTCCATTATCACCCTTGAAATCGCCGTCCATGGTGATGCTCAAATTACCTTGCGACAATTCATTAAGGGTCTCCGATGCAACATTGATTGGATTAATAACCGCATCCAAAGTTTGATTAAAACCTTCAATGACTTTGGCGAATTCGCCCTGGAATTGACTCGCATCCCCACGGTTACGAAGATCACCTTCCACGGCAATATCAGCCATGACTTCGGTTTCTTTGACAAGATTGTTAATGTTCTCAATCATTCTGACTAAGCTCGGGATTAACGTATCGTTGTCACTTCTCTTGCCGATTTGTTTTAGTGCCTCCAGATCAGTCATATCACCAGCGGCGATATGAGTTGAGACTTCAACAACGCGAACCAAACGGTCATGAACCGCATTGATTGCCAAGGCGATTTCTCCGTAAATACCTGAATAAGTGGCTTCAATTGTTTCGGAATAATCATTCAGACTCATTTTTCCGAGAATACGGTTCCCTTCAGTTAATGCTCCCAATCCATCAATGCAGGCATTGATGCTGTTCTTCAAGGTATCAAAATCGCCATAATACGTTTCTGTAATTTTAACTGGAATTTGTCCTTGTCCTATTTTTCCCACATAATCTACCGCCATATTTAATGGTCCGATGACGGCATCCAACGTGTCATTGACGCCCTGAACGATTTCTTTATAGCCGCCGTTAAAAGCATCAGCGTTTCCTCTTTTGTCCAGATGACCTGCCACGGCTGCCTTAGACAGCATGGTAGCATCGGCAACCAGTGCCCGAATGGTTTCGATGGTCTTTTTAAGTGCCGGTGTAATTTCATCCTGGTCATCCCGGACTTTAATATTGGCTGAGACATCCCCCTGGGAGATCTGGTTCATGGTACCGATCACCACGTTTTGAAGATCATCAGCTAAACCGTCCATGGCCATCGCCATTTCCCCGATTTCGTCATGAGTATCAATATTTAAGCGTTCGCTCAAATGACCGTTACGCATTTCTTTAATCATGTGTTCCGCTTTTTTAATTTTCTGGCTGATGATCTGAGCGATATAGGTTCCTGAACCGATCAGAACAATTAGAAGCGCAATTGAAATTCCAATGAATATTTGTGTAGTTGCCGCTACTAAAGCATCAAATTGATTATCACCATCTGCTGATTCCTGTGTGATTGAATCACTCACTTTAGTCATTTGATCCTGATATTGATTTCTCAGCGAATCCATTTGATCATCTAATTGTGCGATTGCGGTTGTATCGCCATTTGCTTTTATTACCGGAAGGGCTTGATTTTCAAAGATGGCAATATACGCATTCATAGCATTTTCGGCAGCATTTATTGAATTTTTTTCTTCTTCCGTATCGGCAACATTTTTAACAGACTGCAGTAAATTTAATTCTTTCTGCTTTGCAGCTTCCCATGCTTTTTGGTCTTCTGCGAAATTACGATTGACGACTGCATCGGCATATATTGAATTTAATCGATATAAAGATGACGTTGCATCTTTTGCCGTCACAGCGTTTGCACTTAATATATTTCCAGAATTTTGTAATTGACCCAGTCTGTTCATACTTGAACAGCTAATAAAAAACAGTATCGCGACTGCAATCACAGCTATTCCGATAATCGATAGTATTTTTGTTCGAATTTTAAAGTTGTAAAACCATCTCATCGTGTTGCCCTCCTACGGCATTAAATATTTTCGTATCTATTCAGATAATAACGCTAGCTATTCAAACAAGAGTTTGCCTTCAGTGCGCTTTATTAGGATAGCACAATTATCAGATAATTAATAGTTAAGATCTTATTATATTTGTTTTATTTTTCTCTATTGAATTGAATTAAGCTATTTGCAAATTTGATACCAACCAACCTTGACGTAAGAAGCAAAAAAAGAAGTCTTCCTGTGATGCTATTTTGCTGTAACAGCGAAATAGCATAAAGTTTTTCACCCAAAAAAAAATGAAGGCCTCCCGGTTTGCATCAGCAAACTAGAGAAAGCCTTCAATATTTTACCGGGTCTAGTATTTGTCGCTGTCATCATCTAAATTGATGACTGGCTGGGACGGAGACGGGATTCTTGTTTTTGGCGGTTTGGAAACCGCTGGTTTTGTTTGGTAACTTTTTGTATTTGCATTTTTAATTTTAAAAGCATCCACCATTTGTTTCAGCATTTCCGCCTGACCGGAAAGCTCTTCGCTGGCGGCGGCGCTTTCTTCGGCGGTGGCGGAGTTGGTTTGCACCACCTGGGATACCTGCTCGATCCCCTGGGTGATCTGGGCGATTTCCGAAGCCTGATCGTTGGAGGCCTGGGCAATATTACCAACCAGCGTCGTTACTTTTTCAATCTGGTCGAGGATGTCTCTTAAGCTTTCCGCTGTCTGGTCGGCAATTTTTGTACCCGCTGCCACTTTGTCAATGGAGCCTTCGATGAGGCCGGTGGTTTCCTTGGCGGCTTCCGCACTGCGGGCAGCCAGCGAGCGGACTTCTTCCGCAACAACCGCAAAGCCCTTACCCTGCTGTCCGGCCCGAGCAGCTTCCACTGCAGCATTCAAAGCCAGAATATTGGTTTGGAAAGCAATATCATCAATGACTTTGATGATTTTAGAAATACTCTTCGACGAGTCATTGATTTCCACCATAGCAGTGACCATTTCACTCATCTGCTCATTGCCCTCAACGGCATGGGATCGCACGGTGTTGGTCAGTTCATTGGCCTGATTGGCGTTGACGGCATTTTTCTTGGTTTCGCCGGCAACCTCTTCAATTGAAGCAGTTAGTTCTTCAATTGCGCTGGCCTGTTCGGTGGTACCCTGGGATAATGCCTGCCCGCCATCAGAAATCTGCTGGGCCCCGATTTTCACTTGGTCGGCGGCAACGTTAATGTCCGACATGGTGGTGCTGAGGTTGGTGGTGATCTCATTCAGGGCTGTTTTAATGGCCTCGAAATCGCCCAGATAATCTTGGGTGATGTGCTGATCCAGATTACCCTGGCCAAGTTCTTCCAAAGTATGCGTAATTTCATTCACATAGCGTTTAAGAAAGTCTACGGTTTGGTTCATATCATCTTTGATGAGGGTGTAATCCCCCTGATAATTGCCCACCATCTCGGTATTCAGATTCCCCTGGGCTAGTTCTTTTAAGGTGGCTGAAGCTTCTTGAACCGGTGCGACGACAGCATCCAGAGTCGCATTAACCCCATCGACAATTCGGGCAAAGTCACCTTGGTGCTTGCTGGCATCTGCTCGAATATTTAGTTTGCCGTCAATTCCGGCCTGAGCCAGCATGGTGGCATCATTAATCAAATTGCCAATGGCGCTTTTTACTTCGGCTAGACTCTTACCAATTTCGTTAAATTGGACACTGACTTCAGTAGTATATTCATCGGCTTGACCGATAGCCATATCAAAAGCAACATCCCCCTGAGAAAGAAGAATCAGGTTACTTTCCAATCGTGTCACTTCATTTTTAGTATAGTCGTTGACCCGAATCATCGATGTCAGATCGGTGACAACTTCCACGAAACCGACATTTTCGCCTTTGGCATTCTTGAGGTAGGCGGTGTCCTGCTTATTGCTTTTTCCGCACCACTCAAAAAAGCTGTCGGTTAATCCCTGATCAACCAGTCGTCGGATCCCGCAGCCTTCAGTTCGGCAGATATCTGCTCCGGCATTGTAGCAGTCCATGCCCCGGGCAGAATCCCGATCTTTAATGACATTGCCAGCGACCATATTGTCTTCAAATGGTTTGTTCATAAAGGTCCATTTCATGTTATTATCGGTGACGTGAATGGGGAATGGTACCGCATCGATAATTGCTTCGTACCAGACCATTTTATCTACCACCGTATCCAGGGTGGCATTGACACCTTCAACCACTTCTTTAAACCCACCTTTAAAGGACTCTGCGTTCCCCCTGGTATCCCATTTGCCGTTAATAGCGGATTGGGACAGCATGGTGGCTTCGGTAATCAAGGATCTGATGGTTTCGATGGTTTTTTTAAGGGCAGGAGCAATTTCATCCAGAGGATCCCGGAGTTCAATATTGGTCGAGACATCCCCTTCGGAGATCTGGTTCATGGTAGTGATGACCACGTTTTGCAGATCGTCAGACAAACCATCCATGGACATGGCCATTTCCCCAATTTCATCTTTGCTGTCCATCTTTAAGCGTCCACCAAAATGACCCTGACGCATTTCTTTAATCATGTGTGCCGCTTTATTAAGCGGCCGGCTGATAATCGTGCTCAGGAACAGACCCAGTGCAATAGCAAAAAGAACACCCACGATGATGATGATCATCGTTGTTGTTGACGCCTGAGCGGCAAGATCCGCATTAGCTTTTGCATTGTCACCGCTTTTTTCAACGTCTAAACTGATCACATTGTCAAGGGCATTCTGGACATTCTCAGAGGCGATATAGGCTGAACCGCCTTCACGCATCAGAGCAATCGCTTCATCATTTTTATTTTCAAAGCCCAGCGCACTGACCTTATCGAATTCGGTGTCCATTGCTTTACGGGCAGCAATAAATTCCTGAAAGGCTGCCTTGACGACATCAGAGTGCTGATGTTCTTGAAAAGACACAATCAGCTCATCGATTCTCTTATTATTGGCGTTAAAGAGATTGACATTTTTCTGATTTTGCGTGGGATCATTTTCTAAAATGATGTCCCGGACGTTAACACGTAACTTCTGAAAGACAACGCCGATTTCCCCCAGTTCAGAAATAGGAACCGTCATATTTTCATATGAATCCTGACTTGCTGCATTCAGACTGTTAATATTGGTAATTCCGATGTAACCAACAATACCGATGACCAACGCAATCAGAATAAAGCCGGTTAATAACTTGGATCTGATTTTCATGTTGTTAAACCATTTCATTTCTAAAGCCTCCTGTTATCGTTTTCTTTTTTCTCGTTTTCCTTCTCTTTTTCTTGTTCTTGTGCTCTGCGTCCTTTTTTTGATGGCTCGCCTTTTTTTATTAATAAATTATAATGCTAAAGCGGTTGTTTCATTTCTTCGAAACAATCGCTCTAAGTCATCCGTCTGATATTCGTATATTCGATTATATTTTTTATTTAATCTGAAATCAAGACATTATTTTCTCTGTTTCCAGTAAATTTTTCTTTCCCCATTCGGCAGCACAGCTGGTACTTCAATTGTTAAAACATTTCCCTGGTGAGTTGGTCGATCACGTCACTGGTTGCTTCATAAACACCCGGGAATGAGCTGATATTCAAGCCCTGGCTGAGATTGGGAATGAAGTATAATTTACCGCATTCTTCACAGGCTTTTTTAGCATCTTCATAAATCTTTTCTCGGGTCCAGCCGGGGAAATCGACTCGGCCGCTGTCAATATCGCCCATAAAGGTGATTTTTCCACCATATTTCTTGATGAGTTCCGGTACCTTGTTAGTTGTCATAACCCCCTGCCAGATATCGATACCCATTTCAATCATTTCTGGAACAAGGGTGGCTGCGTAGGAGTCACTGTGATGAACAATCACTTCAACGCCATTGGCTTTCCAGTAGCCGTAAACTTTCTTGTAAGCGGGTAGAATAAACTCATCAAACATTGCCGGTGAAATAAATGTAGAAATCTGGCTGCCCCAGTCATCATGATGGAATAAGGCATCGGGATGAATATGCTTAATGCATTCTTTTGCATAAGCCAGCTCATACTCAACAACGTAAGCAATCAGTTCCTTCATGTCTTCCGGTTCTTCATAGAGTGCCATCAAGGCGTCCTCCATACTCATAAGATGATGGGTCATTTCAAAAATACCGGGGGCACAAAATGCCGTTACAAATTTATCCTTACGATCGACAGCATTCGCATGTGCTTCTGCCGCCGCCCATTCTTCATCGGTATAAAAAACAGAGGGCGCCTTCACGCTTTCTTTCCACTTGGTAATATCTTTTACTACTTTGTGTTCGTCATCATGCATCGGAAACGAGCCGATTTGATCTGCCGGCCAATCAAACGTGATGCCCCATTTATTTTTGACTCTTGTGCCTGGTTCCGGGGCCAGGGGAAGATCCATCGGAGCTTCCAAAATCAGCTCCATAAATTCATACTGCTTGACAAAGCGATCGGGATGGCCGCCTTTCATCACTTCCATTAAATTCTGTCTTTTTGTCAACATTGTAATACCTCCTCGTATTTTAGAATTTTATTTTTAGCGGTTAATCATTTACTAATTCTTTAGCCTTTACAGCCACACTGCCGGCATGGTCGTGGTCAGCAAGACCTGAACCAGACTACCAGTTTTACCGGGCAACGCAAGCCAAATTTAACCGCCTTGTTCTTTTTATTATTCTTTCGAAATAATATACCCGCAAAATTAAATTTAAAACATTTGTGATAATATTCTAAAATAAAAATAATGTTTCTGATGACCACAAAGACCATTTAACTCGATCAGGCAGCTATCCCAAAAGCTTTGAAACTTCCCGGGAATGATGCTTTTTTTTAAAAACAGAAAATCTTTCTCATTTTGCTAAAAATCGTTTGCATAATCCTCTCGAGTATGTTACAAAATTATTAGTAATACTAAGATGATCAGCAATAAATCTCAAAATTGGATGTAAGAGAGGAATGAAAGCGATGTTAGAAAATACGGAAGCAGGTAGAACAAGTAAATATGTAGTTCAGGAATTGCAGGATCCCCAGATGGGCTCCAAGGAATTCCAGGAGATGTACAAACGTTTTTCGAATCGAATTCTATGGATGGACGGTAATGTCGTGGAGGGTGCTTTTCAGATGAATACCGCCTGGTATTTTGCCGTTCCTGATGATGATCCGGTCTTTGAAGAGCACTGTCATAACTCTGACGAAATCATCGGATTTTATAGCGGCGACCCGAATCATCCCTATGATTTAGGGGGTGAGCTGGAAGTGACCATTGATGGTGAAACGCGCAAGATTACCAAATCAACCATGCTTTTTATTCCGGCTGGCATCCCATTTTTTTTGATGTCGCTTGAGGTCAGGTATTTGATCAACACCACCGCTACAATTGTGGTTGGATCTGTATTGCCTTCATTTTTTTCATAGATCGTGCCGTCATATTTTGCATCATCAACAGATTTTATGGTAAACTAAAGAAAACCAAAGAAGGATGTGACACTCAATGGCCCTAAAAATTGCGGTATGCGACGATAATCCCAGCGACAGGCAGCGTCTGCTATCGCTTATTAAATCAGTACATTCCGACAGCAAGTGCACTGCCTATGAAAGCGGTGAAATGTTGCTCTGGGATTTTGACAACGACGCTCGTTTTGACATCATATTCCTTGATATTTTTATGGCCGAAATGACTGGAATTGACGCGGCAAAACACATTCGTATGACAGAATCCGAAGCACTTTTAATCTTTGTCAGCAGCAGCAATGATTTTTACCGGGAATCTTATGATCTTTATGCCTTCAACTACCTCATTAAACCACTGACTAAAGACAAGATGAACGAGGTTCTGGGCCGAGCCCTGAAACAGCTAAACAAAGATGCGGATCAGGTTATCCGCATCCCGTTCATGGGAAGCCTGCATACCATCCACTGCAACCAGCTTTTGTATCTTTCGAGCAAACAGCACACGGTGAATTTTTACCTAAAAAGCGGTGAAACCTTAAAATCCTATGGCAAACTGGACGACTTTATTTCACAACTTCCCAACGAAAGCTTCATGCGCTGTCATCAGAGCTATATTGTCAATTTGAACCAGGTAACCGCTATGACAACCAGTGAATTCAACCTTGGTGACATCAGCATTCCTATTTCCCGAAGCTACTCCGGACAGGCACGAAACCAGTATCATGAACTTTTGTTTCGTAACTTTTAAGGAGGCATAAAATGACCTATCTAACACATGTTTGGGAAATGATATGGCACAATCCCGGTACCGTTACCGTTGCCATTGGTGGGATGCTGCTGTATTTCTGCTTTCTTCGGCCACGCTGGAAGTGGTGGCTATACCCGGCGATGCTGATGCTGACTTTCTTTTCCCTGCCGCTGCTGGCGGTCCTGTTTGCCGCAGTGTTTCATCAGCCCAGCTCCTACAGCGTTTTGATGTCCTGCCTCGGGTATTGGATTGATATCATGGTGCTGATCGCCTTTCGGGAGGATTTGGGCGCGATGATGGCCTTTCTATTCACCCAGGGCATTCTCAACCGATTATTCACCTTCTGTGGTTTTATTCTGCACCTTCCACTAAGTACGGCGGTTGGCGGTGATCTGGAAACCGGTGTGTCGGTGGCACTCATGCTGGTGGTGATGTACACCGTGATTTTACTTTTATCCTGGCTGCTCCTGCGTGAAAAAGGCCGCCGGCTGATTCAAACTCAGCTGCCACGTCATAGCTGGTTCGCCCTGGCTGGCTTCGCACTTTCTGCCAAGCTGATCATCGATTTCTGTTCGGATTATGCCTTTGAATTAAACCCCTATTCCGATATCAAAATCATCGGGGCCATGATCGCCGTCTGCCTCTTTTCCATCGCCGTCCTCGGTTTGTATCTCTACAACATGATTTCCACCATGAAACATTTGGAACTGAAAGCCGCCTCGAATCGACTGGTTTTTGAGAAGGAAGCACAGCAACGGTATTATGAAGCCCAGCTTCAAAATCAGGAGGAGCTGCACCGGATGAAGCACGATATGAACGGACACCTGAGCACTGTCGCCCAGTTGCTTAAGGAGAATAACCAGGCCGAGGCTGTCCACTACCTTGACAGCCTCGGAGATTACGCTGAAAGCCATCAGAAAAAGCTATATTCCGACGACCCTTATCTTAACGCCGTGGTGACCAACTATGCCGCACTTTTTTTGGCAAACGAGACGACCTTCGAATACGATATTCAAGCGGGCCGGATGGTGCTGAACCAGGTGGAAATGTGCATGGCCCTAAATAATGCGCTGCAAAACGCACTGGAAGCCTCGCTCAAACTACTGCCTGAGCAGCGTAGTGTTCAATTACAAATCAAAACAAAGCAGAGCCGTTTTCTGTTTCGAGTTACCAATCGCTTCAACAACGCGATTATCATGAACGGCGAGGTCCCGGAATCTACCAAGGAAACTCCCGGCCACGGCTATGGCCTTCTGAGCATCCGAGACGCGGCAGAGTCGCTCGGCGGCTTTATCACCTGCAACATTGAAGGGGATTTATTTGTACTGGATGTCTCCATCTGAAGATCCTACTTGCGTCAATCGACAACGGATAATGCATTTTCATTTGTCTCTCAGGAAAGTTTAGCCACACGATTAATGTAAAAAAAGGCCACTAAAAAGCCATCAGTAACCTTAAGGTTTCCGATGGCTTTAATTATTTCAATTGGTATCCGGCTTTATCTGAAAATGCCCAGATAACTGACATCGCTGCCTTTATCCGCCGGTACCGTAAATGGTGAATCAATCGTCGTCACAATGGCACCGCCACCTCTGAGGCCGGTGGTGCCTCCGGTATACAGGGGTGTCGAAATCGCATCAAAGAATGCTTCTCCGTTAAAGCCAAAATAACCCGAATCTGCCTTCAAAACCATCGCCGCTCTGAAATTGGTTATGAATTCTCCCAGCGTCATGCCCGGATCGATGTGTTTTTGAATAAAATTCTCAACCGACTCATAATCATTTCCAGGATCGGCGAGGATCTCATGAAACACCTTCACCTTTTGTCCGCTGCCCAATGCGGCATCCGCCTGGGTCCGCAGGTACTGGGAAAATAAAAAGGACAGCGCATAATTCGGTATCATATCACTGTTGTCCCAATAAAAAAGGGATTTTCCGTTTCGAACCGCTTCCGATTCATTGTACTCCATGATTCTATTCGCATGCACGGTTTCATCCCCCAGATCCGACGACACTTCATACATATAACCGGCCGCCTCGGACAAGGCTTCGTTTAACCATAACCCTTGTTCGTTTCCTTCTACTATAACATTGCAGTTATAATTCACCATATGCTGGAATTCATGTGCCAGCAATCCATAAACTATCGTGAAATCTGGGTTACTATCACCAACCCCCATGGTCGGAAGGGTATCTAGATAAAACATTTCCCTCTTATTTGAAAACTCCGTATCATATAAATCTTCTGCCGAAAAATAACCGCCAATCGTCGGGTCTACCGAATTCAGTTCCTGAACAATGTTATAGCACAGAATCGCGACCCGGCCGTCGCCATTAACATCGGATTCGGTATAAAAATTCTCCCTCACCAGAGGATAGATGTTATTGTCAAATTCCTCCCCTAGTTGCCTGGCCTCCTCATCGGTGATGACCATCATTATGTTATCCGGGGTGTCCGTCTCAACCCAGATTTCTGAATGCGTACCGATATAAGCCAGTCTGGCATTGGTTAGATCATTACCGCCGGTTTCGTAGTTCCAGGTATGAAAGTCCTGGGTGCTGTCTTGCTCATCGACAGCACTGGCCAGCAGATTCGGTGCCGTAACCGGATCAATGGGCTTCTGGCCCACCGCGGGTTCAAATGGAACCGTCGCGTCAACGAAGTCCGCCGACTGCTGCTGTGCTCCGGTTTCCATCACTGCTGCCGACGGAACCAAACTGCCGATTGACTGCGTGTTTTCAAAATCCGTGGACTGGTTGCTGATTAACAGCCGGTTTCCCAGCAGCACATTGCCCTGATCATCGACGCTGGCAATAGCGGTGGCCGCTTCGGAAAGCTGGCTGTTGATGCCTTCATCAGTGGCTTTGACCTTGTAAAAATAGCGTTTGCCATCGGCCAGATTGGGCACCGTATAGTTGGTTGCCGTGATGCCCGTTACCGCTTCGGTATAGTCGCCATCAATTGAAGTTGCCTGATCGACGGTATAGCTGTCAGCTCCTTCAACCCCATTCCAGCTCAGGGAAATGCCGTGACTGGCCGCTTTAGCCGTCAGGCCGTCCGGGGCCGGAACGACTCTAACCATCCTGATTTCGATGGCCTCCAGGCGCAGGCTCTGCCCTTCGGTGCCAGCACTTTCGCCGTCAGAGGCCCAGTCGGTTTCCCATCCTCGATTCTGAATATGGGTCCGGTATTCTACCGAATACCCTGGCATATCCACCAGCCGAATCTGAATCGCTTCCAGCCGCAGGCTCTGGCCCACGGTACCGGCGATATTACCCTCCGAAGTCCAGGCATTTTCCCAGCCGCTGTTCTGAATATGGGTGCGGTATTCAATGTGTGCCCCGGCCGGCAGATTATCCCCGGCGAGCTTAATCTCAATCCCCTCCAGGCGCAAACTCTGGCCCTCGGTTCCGGCTGGATTGCCGTCCGCTGCCCAGCTGTTTTCCCAGCCGCTGTTCTGGATGTGGGTGCGATAGGTGACGCCCACCGATTCCGGATCACTGATTGCGATCCCTTGATTGGCTGAAAACACATCGCTGTTCTGGCTTTCCTCCCCGGCGGCAAAAGCACCCGGTGAAACGACCATCACGGTCATGATTAAAGCGCTGATAATACTGAAGATTAGTTTTTTCATGTGATTTTTCCCCACTTTTATGAAAATGATTAGAAATTTGATCATTCTTATTAGCACAAATATTCCTCGACAATATCCGCCGCTCTTGAAATCCCTCCCCGTTGTTATTAACGGTTTATTTCCGACCGGCACTCAGTCATTTGTTTTAACCAGCCTGATTTCGATGGCCTCCAGGCGCAGGCTCTGCCCTTCGGTGCCAGCACTTTCGCCATCTGAGGCCCAGTCGGGTTCCCATCCTCGATTCTGAATATGGGTCCGGTATTCTACCGAATACCCTGGCATATCCACCAGCCGAATCTGAATCGCTTCCAGCCGCAGGCTCTGGCCCACGGTACCGGCGATATTACCCTCCGAAGTCCAGGCATTTTCCCAGCCGCTGTTCTGAATATGGGTGCGGTATTCAATGTGTGCCCCGGCCGGCAGATTATCTCCGGCGAGCTTAATCTCAATCCCTTCCAGGCGCAGGCTCTGACCCTCAGTTCCGGCACGCGTACCGTCAGCTGCCCAGGTGTTTTCCCAGCCGATATTCTGGATATGGGTGCGATAAGTGACGCCATCTGGGACTGTGATTTCGTTTTTGGTCCACTGGGCATACAGGGTTGACGTTGCTGCTGCAGTAAAGTCCGCCCCATCGGGATAGGCTGTGCCGGTCCCATCCTGTTTGGTATTCCAGCCGGCAAAAGTATAGCCGGTGCGTTCAAAGGTGTTTTTAACCAGATCTTGTTTCGTTCCTTCAGTGAAGACCTGATCCTTCATGGTGCCGGTACCACTATTTTCGTTATAGGTTAAGGTATATGTTTGGACCGGGCTGGGACTAGGTCCTGGGCCAGGATCAGGGACAGCCTCATCATAGGCAACGGCGTAGGTGGAGAATTTTTTGGCGGTCAGTTTTATGGTTTTGCCACCGTCAATCAGCTCAATTTTTTCGCCGTCCTTTTCCGTGGTAGTAATCGTATCGACAGCCGAACCATGGTAGCGATAAATGACATAATCTGTTTTACCTTGAAGCGAAGGATCAAGCGGGATCAATACCTCAATCAGATCAGGCAGGTCAGGGACTGGTGTTGGTGTTGACGAATTAATTGTTTTCAATACCGAAAAATCAATAAACATCCCTACGGTTTTTCCAGTTGCTGCCGCAGCGGCATCAATATCCCCTGCTTGCGGCGCTGTACTGTTTTTTGCTTCAGCAGTAAACTTAATCTCAACCAAATCACCATTTGCTGCAGATTCTTTATCAGCAGCGGTAAACTGGTTTTCTAGATTTCCAACAACGATCTCTGGTGTGTCTGCTTTTACCTCGACCGCACTGTTCATCGTTCCGGCTGGCAGGATGATGGTACTTGAAACGCTATAATTAGCATTATCAACACTCACAAGGGTGGTCACCACAATATCGTCCTTATCACCATTCTTGCTGACAACCACCAGATTATAGTTGCCGTTGGGCACGTTACTAATAGTAAAGCCCCCGTTTGCATCGGTGGTGACGCTTACGCCAATTTGAACGTTGCCCTGCATCAGCTTAACCTCGGCACCAGACACTGGCTGATTCTTGCTGTCCGCAACCGTTCCCGACACGATAAACGTGTTATTATTATCAGTCCACTGGGCATACAGGATAATGTTTTCTGTGACGGATGCACTAAATTGCGCACTGTCGGCGTAGGAGGTGCCGCTGCCGTCGGCACTGGTGTTCCAGTTTTTAAAGCTGTAGCCAACACGTGTGAAGGCATTGGCACTCAGGTTCTGTGGGCTGCCCGCGCTGATCTGCTGTGATGTCATGTCACCCGCGCCGCTGTTGGCAGCATAGCTGATGCTGGTTACGGGAATGGCCTCATAATTGGCACTCACTGCGACGGCATTCCCCGGCATGGTGAAGGTTGTGGTTGTATCAGTTGCTTTAGCCAGTGTGACACCGTCACCGGCAACTGTCCAGTTTGTGAAGCGCTGTCCGGCTTCCGGTGTCGCCGCTGTAATGGTGACTGTTGTGCCGGTACGGTAGTCGCCGCTTCCGGTTCCATTAGTCACCGTTAGTGGATAGGATAACGCCCAGCCATACCAATAACCCTGGGGATTACTGGTATCTGCCGCTTCATAGGCTGCAACCGCCGCCGGGGTATTGCCGCCGGCAATTGTCAGCGTGGTACTTGGGCAGCCTTCAAAAGCCTTTGCCCCTACACTTGTCGGTGGGGTTGCGCCCACGGTCAGGTTACTCAAAAGTGGGCATTGCGAAAATTCTTGCTCCCCGATTGATGTTACCTTTGGCATTTCCACCGTGGTTAAGGCCCAGCAACTTTCAAATGCCCAATCACCGATTGATGTTACTTCGGGTATTTCCACCGTGGTTAAGGCTCTATTCATAAGAAACGCACCCCTACCAATGGAGGTAACTTTTGGCATATTGACCATGGTTAACGCCACACACGTATCAAATCCCCCCACGCCGATTGAGGTTGCTCGGGGCATCTCAACCGTTTCTAATTTTTCACAGTGAGCAAAGGCACCGGCGTTGATTGTTTCTACCGCTGCCATATTGATATGAACCAATGCGTCATCCATAGAAAATGCCTGCTCGTCGATTAAGGTTACCGCTGGCACTTCGACGCTGGTTAACGCCTGGCAGCCATTGAACGCCTCTTTACCGATTGTAGTAACCTTTGGCATCGTAACGGTGGTTAAAACATCACAACTACAAAACTTCCAGTCACTAATTGAGGTTACATCATCTGCCGCATACAGGTGTGTCACAGTAGCTTTAACAGTTTTTATATTGATTTCCGCTCCGTCTGTTTTGGTATTGTTCGTGTTGGTAGTATAGACTTTGCCGTCATGTCTTAAAACACCGTACCCTGCTACTGCCGGTGTGGTTTCGGTCCACTGGGCATACAGTGTGACACTAGCTGTTGTTGCTGATGCTGTAAATGACGCACCATCGGCATAGTCTGTGCCCGTACCATCTGGTTTAGTGTCCCATCTGGCAAAACTGAAGCCTGCCCAAGTGAATGTATTTTCATTCAGCGCCTGTGGCATGCCTTCGCTGATCTTCTGTGCAACCATAGTGCCGGTGCCCTCGTTGGCATCAAAGCTGATAGTGGTTACCGGAATGGCTTCATAATTAGCAGTCACTGCGACGGCATTCGCCGGCATGGTGAAGGTTGTGGTTGTATCCGTTGCTTTAGCCAGTGTGACACCGTCACCTGCAACTGTCCAGTTTGTGAAGCGCTGTCCGGCTTCCGGTGTCGCCGCTGTAATGGTGACTGTTGTGCCGGTACGGTAGTCGCCGCTTCCGGTTCCCTTAGTCACCGTTAGTGGATAGGATAACGCCCAGCCATACCAATAACCCTGGGGATTACTGGTATCTGCCGCTTCATAGGCTGCAACCGCCGCCGGGGTATTGCCGCCGGCAATTGACAGCGTGGTACTTGGGCAGCCTTCAAAAGCCTTTGCCCCTACACTTGTCGGTGGGGTTGCACCCACGGTCAGGTTACTCAAAAGTGGGCATTTCGAAAATTCTTCCTCCCCGATTGATGTTACCTTTGGCATTTCCACCGTGGTTAAGGCACTGCAGTTTGCAAATGCCCAATCACCGATTGATGTTACTTCGGGTATTTCCACCTTGGTTAAGGCTCTATTGTTAACAAACGCACCCTTACCAATGGAGGTAACTTTTGGCATATTGACCATGGTTAACGCCACACACGTTTCAAATCCACCCTCGCCGATTGAGGTTGCTCGGGGCATCTCAGCCGTTTCTAATTTTTCACAGTTAGCAAAGGCACCGGCGTTGATTGTTTCTACCGCCGCCATATTGATATGAACCAATGCGTCATCCATAGAAAATGCCTGCTCGTCGATTAAAGTTGCCGCTGGCACTTCAACACTGGTTAATGCCTGGCAACCATTGAAAGCCTCTTTACCAATTGATGTTGCTGCTGGCAGGTACACTGTGACTAATCCACTACACCCCGCAAATGCATTGTCCCTAATTGAGGTTGCTGCTGGCAGATTAACCGTGATTAACTCTTTGCAACCATTAAATGCCTCTTCACCAATTGTGGTAACTTTTGGCATATTGACCGTGGTTAACGCATTGCAACTATAAAATGCCACAACACCAATTGAGGTTGCTACTGGCAGGTTCACGGTAGTTAATCCACTACACCTCGCAAATGCAGCGCTCCCAATTGATATTACTGCTGGCAAATCAACCGTAGTTAAGCTACTGCAGTCCCTAAATGCACTGCTCCCAATTGAGGTTACCTCATCCGCCGCATACAGATGTGTCACGGTCGTTTTATCCGTAATTACCGCTCCGTCTGTTTTGGTATTTCCCACATTGGTTTCATAGATAACGCCATCTTTTCTTAGAACACCATAGCCTGGTTCTGCCGGTGTGGTTTCGGTCCACTGGGCGTATAGGGTTGTGTCTACTGTTGCTGTAAATGATGCACCATCGGCATAGGCTGTGCCCGTGCCGTCTGGTTTAGTGTCCCATCTGGCAAAACTGAAGCCTGCCCAAGTGAATGTATTTTTATTCAGCGCCTGTGGCGTGCCTTCGCTGATCTTTTGTTCCGCCATGGTGCCGGTGCCGCCGGTGGCATCAAAGCTGATGGTGGTTACAGGAACGGCCTCATAATTAGCAGTCACTGCGACGGCATTCCCCGGCATGGTGAAGGTTGTGGTTGCAGTAGTTGCACTATCAAGCGTCACGCCCTCGCCTGTAACCGTCCATTCCTTGAAACGCTGACCATCTGCTGGGTCAGCCGCCGTAATGGTGACTGTTGTGCCGGTACGGTAATCGCCGCTGGTTGTCGCCCCGCTTACGGTTCCATTGTTTATCGTAAGTGAATAAGGCAATGCCCAGCCATACCAGTACCCCTGGGGACTACTGCTGTCTGCATCCTCGTATTTTTTTACATTATCTGGGGTGTTGCTGCCGTCAATTGTCAGATTATCGCGTGAACAGCCCTCAAATGGATTTGTGCCGACACTTGTCGGCGGTGTTGCTCCTACAGTGAGATTTGCTAAAGTATCACACCCATAAAATGCACTGTCACCCAATGATGTTACCATTGGCAGATCCACTGTAGTTAAATGACCGCACGTATAAAATGCGCCAACCCCAATTGATGTTACTAATGGCAGGTTCACCTCGGTTAATCCATCGCACCAAGAAAATGCTTTTTCAGCAATCGATGTTACCGCTGGCAGATCCAGTTTTGTTAAATTTGTGCACGTCAGAAAAGCTTCGAAGCCAATTGATGTTGCTACTGGCAGGTTCACGGTAGTTAATCTACTACACCCAGCAAATGTATTGTCCCCAATTGAGGTTACCTTCAGCATATTAACTGTGGTTAATGCTTCACACTTATAAAATGCCTCATTCCCAATTGAGGTTACCGCTGGCAGGTCGACCGTAGTTAATTTATCATAATTGAAAAACATATCGGCCTTAATTTCCGTTACATCATCCGCCGCATACAGATGTGTCACGGTCTTTTTATCCGTAATTACCGCTCCGTCTGTTTTGGTATTTCCCACATTGGTTTCATAGATAACGCCATCTTTTCTTAAAACCCCATAGCCTGCTACTGCCGGTGTGGTTTCGGTCCACTGGGCGTATAGGGTTGTGTTTGCTGTTGCTGTAAATGATGCACCATCGGCATAGGCTGTGCCCGTGCCGTCGGCACTGGTGTTCCAGTTTTTAAAGCTATAGCCATCACGTATAAATACGTTAGTTTGAAGCACTTTTGCAACATCTTCGGTGAATTCATCCGAAGTCATCGAACCGATAACATTTATCCCATTGGTGGCGTATGTGATAGTATATATTTCAGGAATATGCTCATAATTGGCAGTCACTTCAACGGTCTTCCCCGGCATCGTGAAGTTTGTGGTTGCAGCAGTTGGATCAGCAAGAATAACGTCGCCTTGTTGAACCGTCCATTCCTTGAAGTACTGTCCATCATCGAGATGGGCCGCCGTAATGGTGACCGTTGTGTCTTTACCATAATTTCCGCTTCCAGCCCCGCCGACTACAGTAAGGGGATAGTGTGTAACGCTAAGCCGCCATCCATACCAAGTATCATTGTCACCAGCGTTTTCGTATGCTTCTACAGCTGCAGGAGTGTTTCCACCATCAATGGTTAGGTTGGTGCATAGACAGCCATCAAACACATCAGTGCCAACAGTCGGTGGTGTCACTCCAACGGTGAGGTTATCAAATGACGTGCACGATTTAAAGGCATTATTACTGATCGAGGTTACCCTTGGCAGTTTCACCGTGGTTAAGTTTTTACAACTGTTAAATGCATTATCAGAAATTACCACAACTTCTGGCAGATCAATCGCAGTTAATTCAAAACAACCCAAAAATGCCGAATTGCCGATTGTGTTTACAGCTGGCAGATCGATCGTAGTTAATTCAGTACAACCCAAAAATGCCGAATTGCCGATTGATGTTACTGCTGGCAGGTCGATCGAAATTAACTTATCGCACATATAAAATGCCCCTGCAGCAATTGTCGTTACCCCCTTTGCCGCATACAGATGTGTCACGGTCTTTTTATCAGTGATTACTGTTGTGGTTGGCGCTGTGTTGCCTTCATTAGTTACATAGACATTGCCGTCACTTTGCAGCACGCCGTAAACCTCGCCGTCCGCCTGTACCGGCATGGTCATTGGCGGCAACAGCCCGGTTACCATGACCACCGTTAGCATCAATGCCAAAATTTTCTTGCCCATTATTTTGCTGCTTGTTTTTTTGATCTCCATGTTTTTTCCTCCTGAATTTCTCACTTCATTGCAACGTTTTTGAAAAATAGCACTATTTTTAAGGCCATGCTGATTTATTTGCTGCACTTTTTAAAGTAATTTTTTTTATATATAAATAATCCTATCACATAAAAAGGCCCGGCAACCGAGCTCGACATAAATAACCGTTTTGCCATCATATTTAACATCATCAGCGTATTTTCAGTCATCACTTGAGTGATTTATGCACACGATAAATGTAAAAAAAAGGCACCTAAAAAGCCCTCGGTAACCGTAAGGTTACCGAGGGCTTCAATCTTTTCAATTAGTATCCGGTTTACCGGAAGAGTCCCAAACAGCTCACATCTGCACCCTGATCCGCCGGTACTGTAAATGGCGCATCAATCGCCGTCACAATCGCACCGCCGCCTAACAGATTGGTGTTGCCGCCGGTATACAATGGGGTTGACAGCTCATCAAAGACAGCTTCGCCGTTAAAACTAAAAACACCCGTATCCGCACGTACCACCATGGCCGCTCTGAAATTGGTCAGAATATCTCCAAAGGTAAGATTGGGATCAACGTATTTCTGCATCACGTGCTCCACCGCGGCAGTTCGCGTCCCGGTGTCTGCCATAATTTCTTTAAAAACCTTCACGCTGTTTCCGGTTCCCAAGGCCGCGTCCACCTGGGTGCGCAGGTATTGGGAAAAGAAATAGGACAGAATATAATTGGAATAGGACGGATCATCGGATGTATCAAATTTCAGCAGCGACCGGCCATTTCGGATCGCATCATTCGTATTATAAATACCGACATAAAGACTGGCAAAGCTTTTACCCGTTCCGCCGAAGGGTGCCGAACCTGAATACATTTCCTCTGCCGCCAGTGAAAAGGCCTCATTCAACCATAGATCCGTGTCTCCCGAATCTCCGATTAGTCCCGTAGCATTGAAATTCACCATATGCTGGAACTCGTGCACCAAGGTCCCATAGATTTGCGTCATATCGGTGGTGTCGCCAATTTTTTTAATGGACGGATAGGTATCCGCATAGAATACTTCCATTTTATTGGAGTTCGCACTATCAAACAAGTCCCTGGGCGCAAAATAACCGCAGGTGTAATTGGTATTGGGTCTGACACCGGTATAGCCATCCTGGATGTCATAGCATAAAATGGCGATTTTACCATCGTTGTTAACGTCAGATTCGGTATAGAAATTCTCGGTGACTAAGGGATACATCTGATTGTCAAATTCCGCCGCCATGATCCGGGCATCTTCATCGGTCATCACCATTTTGGGATCATTGGCATCAATCCAGATTTGCACATGGGTGCCGATATAAGCCAGTCTGGCGTGGGTAATATCGGTATTGCCGGTATCGAAATTGTAGGTGTAAAAGTCTTTGGTACTGTTCACTTCATAGACGTCGCTGGTTCCCAGCACCGCGGGATCAGTGGGATCAATGGGCTTTTGATCGGCGGCCGGTTCAAAAGGCAGGATCCTGTCAATACCGAAGGGAACCGAATCAAGCTGTGAGGTTTCCATCGCGGCTGCCGCCGGACTCAGGGTGCCGGTTGACTGGGTTTTTTCAATGTCGGTGGACTCATTGCTGATTAACAGCCGGTTCCCCAGCAGCACAGTGCTCTGGTCATCGACACTGGCAATAGCGGTGACCGCATCGGAAAGCGGGCTGTCCGCACTGCCGGCGGTGGCTTT
This sequence comes from Acetobacterium tundrae, assembly GCF_008086615.1. Taxonomy (GTDB): domain Bacteria; phylum Bacillota; class Clostridia; order Eubacteriales; family Eubacteriaceae; genus Acetobacterium; species Acetobacterium tundrae. Next base: position 176,895 of record NZ_RXYB01000002.1, on the reverse strand, counting down.
AACCTTGTAATAATAGCGTTTGCCGTCCTCGAGGTTAGGCACCGTATAGTTGGTTGCCGTGATGCCCGTTACCGCTTCGGTATAGTCGCCATCAATTGAAGTTGCCTGATCGACGGTATAGCTATCGGCCCCCGCAACGCTGTTCCAGGTCAGGGAAATGCCGTGACTGGCCGCTTTAGCCGCTACCCCATCCGGTGCCGGGACGACTTTAACCAGTCTGATTTCGATCGCCTCCAGCCGCAGACTCTGGCCCTCCGTGCCGGCCCGTTCGCCGTCGGCCGCCCAGCTGGTTTCCCAGCCGTCATTCTGAACATGGCCCCGGTACTGCACCGAATACCCCGGCAACTTCAATAAACGAATCTCAATCGCTTCCAACCGCAGGCTCTGGCCCTCGGTGCCGGCGGTGTTGCCATCCTGAGTCCAGGTGTTTTCCCAGCCGCGGTCCTGGATATGGGTTCGGTATTCAATCTGGGCCCCGGCCGGCAGATCTGCCCCAGTAAGCTTGATTTGAAGCCCTTCCAGGCGCAGGCTCTGGCCCTCGGTTCCGGCTGGATTGCCGTCCGCTGCCCAGGTGCTTTCCCAGCCGCTATTCTGGATGTGGGTGCGATAGGTGACGCCCACCGCTTCTGGGGCACTGGTTTTTAAAACGTCATTGTCTGTTCCGGTCCGGTTTTCCGCTCCGGCGGCAAAGACCCTAGGAGTAAGAATTATCAGGATGACGACTAAAACGATTACATGATAAATGCTTTTTCTTTTCATTATTTTCTTCTTTCATCTTTATAATCACGCAATCACCCCAACAGTACCGACCGGGTTCTATCCATTTAATCATGACTGATCCCGAACCAAAATATCCAGTGTTGACCGTGACGATATCCCCCATAGCTATAAGTTCTTCAAGATCGCGACTGGATATTTTATCTTTTCGACATGGTGATTTCCCCTCGCTTCTGGCCGCAAAATGGACACCACCACGTTTTGTTTGCAGCCGACTGCGATCACTTTCAGACCATCAGTTCGGCGCCCAAATCAAAGGCTTTTTGACAGTCCTGTGGGAAAACATCCCGACGGCGCTGGGCCTTGGCTTCGACATTGAAAGCCGTTGCCTCATATTTCGAGTAATCATCAAACTGCCAGGTATCCGTGGCTTCCAGCGTTTTTGCGCTGCCAAAGAAACGCGTGAGAATGCCTTCATACCCTTTGAATTTCATGTCATATTTTATTTCTTTCAAAGCCTGCTCGGGGGCGTTCATGGTGAAGATGAAACCGGTTTTGATTTTTTTCGGGAACAGCACCGAGTGGTCACTGTCGTAAACCAGGTACTGGAAAAACAACCGTTCCAGGAATGAACGCATCTCCCCGGTAATTTCGCCGAAATAGATGGGCGAACCCAGAATCAGGGCATCGGCCTTTTCAATCTTTTCGAAAATCGCCGAAAGATCGTCTTTTACCGCACACTTCCCGTAACTCTTGCCGCCCTTTCGCTTGCAGGCAAAACAGCTGATGCAGCCTTTGTAGTTCAGATCATAAAGGTGAATGAGCTCGGTTTGGGCACCCTTTGAAGCTGCGCCTGCCAGCGCTTTTTCAAGCAGAATCGCGGTATTTCCATTTTTTCTGGGACTGCCGTTAATGGCAATGATGTTCATAAAATACTTCCTCCTAGTTTCCTGATTTATAAAATTATTTTCTAGCATTTGTAATATAAACGTCTAAATCGCATGATACCCAATCTATAAAGAGCATACCATATATTTATAATTAATGGTACTAGTGTAACAACAATAACACGGATAATAAATGAGGTCCACAACGTCATCATATCATCCTCTTTTTTTTAAATCAGAAAAAATCTATCATCATCAAAAATCAAATAAATTTATTTGAACTTGTTTAGATTTCAGGAAAGCATGTTCCAGTTTTTCATTGCGATAAACATCGCTTCTGGTATGGGAATCAGTCGTTTGAAGATATGCTTGATTACTGTATTTTGCCTTTTGCAGTTTTAATTGATAAATAACCGGAAATATTGGTGATCCTCACCCCTGATATGGTTCTTCAGATAAAGGTAAATTCCGTATCCCACGATTACACCGATCGTATTATGGATAATATCATCCCACTCAAAAATGCCGGTTTTGGTAATAAGCTGCAGGCACTCCACTGAAACAGAAATAAGAAAGCCCAATAATATGACGGTATTACGCTTTTTTGCTTCATCCTCATCGATATCATTTTCATAAGCCAATGGTATTAATTATCCCCACGGGGATAAACATCAGGCAGTTGAAAAGCACTTCTAAGACAAGCCGAAAGTCAGGTGTCTCCCAAATGTATTGGTAGGTCCAGATAATTTATCAGCCGCAAGCACTTTTCTTAAAATATAATTTTCCCTCTTGTTTTTAAAGGCCGGCAATGGGTATAATAGGGTTGAGGTGATGGATTATGAAAGTTGATTACAATAAACTTGTTCGGGATAAGATTCCTGAAATTATTAAAAACAGCGGACGTGCCTGTGAATACAAAATCTTAGGCAAATCGGAAATTCAAGACGCATTAAAAGACAAGCTTCTTGAAAAAGCTGAAGTTTTTATGAATAAGCCCTCAGAAGACGAACTTTCCGATATCTACGAATTATTAGATACCATTGTTGAAGCCTTTGAGTACGAACCCCTTCATATTGATTATTTAAAAATTCAAAACAAAGAAAATAAAGGATCATACTCTGAGAAAGTCTTTCTTATTTCAGTAGACGATGGCCAATAAAGATTAAGGGCAAAAAAGGACGGCTGCAAAATTGCAACCGTCCTTTTTTTAAATTTTCTTATCTTTTATTTCCTATTTTTAGAAGCAAAAAGCATTTTCAAAATGATTGATGATCTGTTGGCCGTCTTCTTCAAAATAAATTTCGATGACATCAAACCGGACGTTATAGTCCGCAATCTTTTTTTCCTTCAAATACCAGAGCGCTGTTTTCAAAATGCGCTTTTGTTTTGAACGGTTTACGGCTTCCCGGGGATAACCGTATTGCAAATTTCTGCGATATTTTACTTCCACAAAAACGATGGTATCACAATCATCGGTGATAAGATCGACTTCGCCCGAAGGCCTTTTGTAATTCCTTTCGCGAATGCGATGATTGGCATTTTCGAGAAAAGCAACGGCCAATTCTTCGCCCTGATTTCCCTTTTTGACATTATGGGTTTTCATTAATAATCCAAATTTTTCAAAAAGCTTTTTCGATGAATCGGCGTTGGCCCATATTTTCTGATCGCTTCAATATGTGCGGCGGTACCATAACCCATATGATGATCGAACCCATATTCCGGGTATTCTTCATGATAGATCTGCATTAAATTATCCCGGTAAACTTTGGCGACAATACTGGCCGCGGCTATCGCATAACTGATGGCATCCCCATGAATAATCGATTTTTGCGGAATTTTCGTGTTGATCTGCAACGCATCGATCAGCAGCAGCTGCGGTGGTTCGGTCAGTTTCGTCAGCGAATCGGTCATCGCTTTTTTGGTGGCATTTAAAATATTAATTTCATCAATGGTTTCATTATCCACCAGACCGATGGCATAGTCGATGGCATCCTCCAGCAGCTGTTCGCATAATGTTTCACGCCTTTTGCGGGATAGCTTTTTTGAATCGTTAACATACAATCGCTGGGAACATGGCTTTAAGATGATCACACAGGTGACCACCGGTCCGGCCAACGGCCCCCGACCCACTTCATCGATGCCGCCAATTTTTTTTATTCCGGCGGCATAATAGCTGGCTTCAAGAGCTTTCATTTTTGCGATTCGGGTTACTTCTGACTCCATCGCCAGAATTTTTTTTTCCAGCGACACACCCAAATTTTGGACCGCAATCCGAGAATCAGCTTTTAAATCAGGAATGATTTCTGGATATGCCTGAATGTTTAAACTTGATAGGTGGTCTTTTACAGCCTTAACGGTCATGTTCTGAAATAAAATCATATTTACCTCTTTTGGGGAATGATTAAGGACGCTCTAAGGTAATTCGCCCGATACGGCCATTTTTAAAGTCATTAAGAATCAGTACGCTAGTACGTGTATAATCATACTCTCCCCCTTTTATGAGGAGACCACGGCTTTTGGCAATAGCGTCAAAAATTTCTGGAAGATTTCTATCGACAACACTGATTTTATAGATGGCTTCGAGTTCATCAGGGTAATAGGCAACCAGGTATTTTAACAAATCAGCGGCAATATTTTCTTTTTCGTAAAGCGTATCTTTGATGGAACCCAGCCAAGCCAGGTGCAAACCCACAGCCGGGTCTTCAAACTTTGGCCACAAAATTCCCGGGGTATCCAAAAGCATCAGGTTCTCCGGGGTGCTGAGCCACTGCTGACCTTTGGTGACTCCCGGCTTATTGCCGACTTGGGTTTTCTTTTTTCCAATTAGGCTATTGATTACTGTCGATTTTCCCACGTTAGGAATCCCGCAGACCAGACACTTTATTTGGGCCTTATTTTTAACATTCAGCGTCTGAATATTTTTAACCAATTCCGTTTTCTGACGCCGGTCAAAGGCATCGTACAACATGATTTGCTGAATATCGGTGTTCTTTTTAAACCAATCGATCCAATCCTGGCTCACCTCCGGATCAGCTAAATCCGCTTTATTTAACAACAGAATATGCTGCTTATTCCAAGTGTATTGATTAATCTCCGGATTTTTACTTGACAGCGGTAAACGGGCGTCTACCACTTCGATAACCACATTAATCAGTTTGAGTTTTTCTTTAATTTCACGGTTCGCTTTGGCCATATGACCGGGATACCACTGGATATATTCAATTTTTTCGTCAGTCATTATTATACCGTCCCGACTTCATTAAAAGGCCAAATCCTAAAAATTACTTTTCCGTCAATCGCATCTTTTTTCACAAAACCGAGGCTGGCAAAACGGCTATCGGAACTATTTGCCCGATTATCCCCCATCACAAAATAGGTCCCTTCAGGAACAGTTACCTTGGCGAAATCATCGTAATTTTCCTTGTTGATATAGTCTTCGGTAAGGGGTTCACCGTTACGATAAACCACGTCATTTTTAACCTCAATGGTGTCGCCGCCTTTGCCGATGACCCGTTTGACATATTCAACATTTTGACTGTAACTGAGAATAACAATATCACCGTAATCCGGCTCGCCAATCGTATAACCAATTTTATTGACAATTAATCGATCGCCCTGTTCAAGCGTCGGGAACATTGAACTCCCTTGAACCATAACGAAATCGAATAAAAACATCTTGATAATAAAAGCAAGAATAATGGCAATTAATGCAGATTGCAACCATTCTTTAATTTCTAAACCGCCTTTAGACTTTTTATCTTCGCTCATACTTTTACTCCCTTGCACTATGCTAATTATCAGAAAAACACGCTTCCCGTTTCTCCCTGGTTCCCGGACGAATAATCAAAAAAGAGGCTTGACAGCCTCTGAATTACGCTCTTATTTTGCTCTTATGTTGCTCTTTTTTTCTTTGACTTTTGCTGCTTTACCAATACGGTCACGAAGATAGTTTAGTTTAGCTCGACGGACTTTACCATGTCGAACAATTTCAACTTTTTCGATTTTAGGTGAGTGTACCAGGAAGGTTCGTTCAACGCCAAAGCCGGAAGATATTTTTCGTACGGTAAAGGTTTCTCCGACGCCGCCGTTTTGTCTTTTAAGCACGATGCCTTCAAAAATCTGAATTCTTTCTTTTTTTCCTTCAGTTATTTTTACATGAACTTTTACAGTATCACCGGTGTTAAACTTTGGTGGTTCTGCTTTCATGTTTTCCAATTGAATCTTTTTTATAATGTCCATTTTTTCTCCTTAAATTCGATTTTCGACGTTCGTGCATCAAGTACAGAGGACCGTCTCTATTAATATCATACCCATGAATTATACATTGGATTTATTCGTTTGGCAAGTTTTTTTTGTATTTTTCATATAAATCAGGACGATTAATTTGGGTTTTTTCCTCAGACTTTGCCTGGCGCCATTTTCCAACCGCTTCATGATGTCCTGATAACAGCACTTCCGGTACTTCCAGCCCTTCAAACTCCCGCGGTTTGGTATATTGAGGATATTCCAGCAGATTCGACTCAAAGGATTCTTCACAAAGGCTATCACAGTTTCCTAAAAAACCGGGAATGTGCCTGGCGATAGCGTCAGCCACGGTTAGGGCGGGTAATTCCCCACCCGTCAGCACATAATCTCCCACCGAATATTCCCTGGTGACATAATGATCAATCACCCGCTGATCAATCCCTTCGTAATGACCACAAATAAAAACGATCCCTTTTAGTTGCGATAAGCTGATGCCGTCTTTTTGTTCGAAAGGTTTTCCCCCCGGGGTTAAATAGATCACCGGGTAATCGCTAAAGTTTGGAATGCTTTTAAGCGCCGCCGCAATTGGCGGCGCGGCCATTACCATCCCAGCACCTCCGCCATAAGGAGAATCATCCACTTTATTATGTTTATTACCGGAAAAATCGCGAATATTAATGACTTCATATTCAATGATCCCGGCTTTCACCCCTCTGTCAATCATCCCTGTTTGAAAATAGGTGTGAAATATTTCGGGAAATAAAGTTAAAAAATAATATCTCATAGCTCCAGAATTTCCTGGGGAATCGTCGCATCAATACGGCGATCATTGACATTGATCTCTTTGAAATAAATTTTTCGCGCTGGCACACAATAGGTTTTTGGACCTCCGGTAATGGTATATACATCGACCCCACCGGCTTGCATCACGTCCGTTATTTTTCCTAAAAGCGCGCCTTCGTTGTAAACTGGCAAACCGAGCAGTTCTTCAATAAAAAATTCATCCTCTTGCAATTTCACGGCCAGATCCCTGGGAATCCCTACTTCTCTGCCAATCAATGCCTCAGCATCATTCCGGGTTGCAACTCCGTCGACAAACAAAAGGACATTTGTTTTATGCAAACGACAGTTGGTGATGACATAGTCTTGTTGAATTTTTCCATTTAACAAAGTAATGGCTTCTAAATCATAATAACGGCCGGGATCGTCCGTTAAAGGCAGCACCTTTAACTCGCCCTTTATGCCGTGAGCACCAAGGATTCGACCAATAATTATCAAACTATCATCTTTCATATCTTTCTCCTGATTTAAATAAACAAAAACACGCTTTGCGAATAAAAAAAGAGCTGTATACACAGCCCAATGCCTTGTTATTGAATAATCTCCAACATGACACGTTTATCTTCTTTCGTGGCAGCGGCTTTTATGACGGTACGAATTGCCTTTGCGATACGCCCTTGTTTTCCAATGACCTTGCCCATATCGTCATCAGCTACTTTCAATTCCAATGTAATGGATTGTTCGCCTACGACTTCCTGAACAAATACGGCATCGGGGTGATCAACCAGAGACTTAGCAATAATTTCTACAAGTTCTTTCATCATTTACCTCCTGATACTACTCGATTACGTTTTCTCTCTTTAATAAATACTTAACGGTATCTGTTGGTTTTGCGCCATTAGCTAACCATGCTTTGGCTTTCTCTGCATCAACTTTTACAAGTGCAGGATCAACACAAGGATCATAGTATCCAATTTCTTCAATGAACTTACCATCACGTGGTGCACGTACATCTGCAACAACGATTCTATAAAAAGGTTTTTTCTTTTTACCCATTCTTTTCAATCTAATTTTTACTGCCATGTTTTGTTCCCCCTTTCTTAACATCTTTATCTAAATGACATAGCGTCTTTGATAACATAATTTTTACATAAAAGGCAGCTTCATGCGGCCTTTTTTCGAAATATTGGAATTGGTCATTTGTTTCATCATTTTCTTTGACTGTTCAAAACCTTTTAATAAGCGATTGACATCAGCAACCTTGGTACCGCTGCCTAAAGCGATACGCTTTCTGCGGCCGGCATTAATGATCCCCGGTTTGCTTCGTTCTTCGTTGGTCATGGACAAAATAATGGCTTCGGTGCGTTTAGTATCCGCCCCTGACAAATCCACATTTTTAAGCGCTTTTTTATTAGCGCCGGGCATCATTTCCAGTAAACTGCTGATGGAGCCCATATCCTCTATCTGTTTGATCTGGTCCAAGAAATCATTGAGATCAAAGTCAATATTGTTTTTTAATTTTTCTTCTAATTTTTTGGCTTTTTCTTCATCCATCATGTTCTGGGCTTTGTCGATAAAGGACAGTACATCCCCCATCCCCAAAATACGAGAAGCCATTCGGTCTGGATAAAAAAGCTCGATATCCGTCAATTTCTCACCGGTACCAATATATTTAATGGCTTTACCAATGGTGTAGGTAATTGATAAGGCGGCCCCCCCTCGGGTATCGCCATCGAGTTTTGTTAAAATGACTCCGGAAATATTCAAAAGACGATTAAACTCATTGGCAACATTCACGGATTCCTGACCGGTCATTCCATCTACGGTTAGCAGAATTTCGGTCGGTTCAATGGCTTCCTTGATATTGACCAACTCTGCCATTAACGTTTCGTCAATTTGCAGCCGGCCGGCGGTATCCATAATTACCAGGTCATACTGTCCAGCCACGGCCTTTTGAAGCCCCCGTTTGGCAATGCCCACCGGGTCTTTGACATCATGTTCTGAATAGACATCGATATTTAATTCTTCACCTAAAATTTCAAGTTGTTTGATTGCCGCTGGACGATATACATCACAGGCAACCAGCAAAGGTTTGAATTTTTTTTCTTTACGCAGTAAATTAGCTAACTTACCCGCTGTCGTTGTCTTTCCGGCACCTTGTAAACCGACCAGCATAAAGACATTCCGGCGTCCGTCGACAAAATCCATCCGTTCAATTTCGCCGCCTAAAAGGGTTGTCATTTCATCCTTGACAATCTTAATAAACTGTTGTCCTGGCGTCAGGCTGTTCAAAACCTCCTGGCCCACGGCACGTTCGCTGATATTCTTTGTAAACTGCTTAACAACCTTAAAGTTGACATCCGCTTCTAAAAGTGCAAGTTTAATCTCGCGGCTGACTTCCTGGATGTCTTTTTCATTAAGCTTGCCTTTGCGTTTAAGCTGGGAAAATATATTTTGAAATTTTTCGTTTAATCCTTCAAAGATCATGTGTCACCCTTAGTTTTCCTCACTGACTTTTTTCAGTTTTTCAACTACCACCATCAATTCGGATTTTAGCGTATCATCTCTTTCGCGATCTGCCAAACCCGATAAATCCTTTTGGATTTTCTCCAGAAGAATTTGCGATTTCAAAAATTTATTGATAAGTCCAAGTTTTTCTTCATAAACTTGCATCATGGCTTTAGAGCGTTTAATAACATCAAATATTCCTTGTCGGGTCACCGACATGACCTCGGCAATTTCGGCCAGACTATAATCATCATCATAATAGTACTCTAAAATCTGCTTCTGCTTTTGCGTTAACAACTCACCATAAAAATCAAATAAATACTGTTCTCCGACTTTCTTTTCCATATGCACCTTCGTTAAATCGTAAAGGAATTTTACTTGACGACTTAATTATTGTAAGTCCTGGCGGGGGAAATGTCAAGCATTTATTCAAATAAGAGATCAACAAATTTTTTCGGATCAAAGTCAATGAGATCCTCGGATTTTTCTCCAATTCCGACATATTCAATCGGAATTTGCATTTCGTCGATAATCGAAATGGCAATCCCGCCTTTGGCTGTTCCATCCAGTTTGGTTAGGATGATGCCGCTGATATCGACGCATTCGTGGAAGACCTTAGCCTGATTGATGGCATTTTGGCCGGTTGTGGCATCCAATATCATCAGATTATGAATGGTGAACCCTTCCCCTTCCCGAATAATGATCCGGCTTATCTTTTGAAGCTCGTTCATGAGATTTACCTTGTTATGCAGCCGACCGGCAGTATCACATAATAAGATATCCGCATTTCGTGCTTTGGCCGCGCCAATGGCATCAAAAACCACGGCTCCGGGGTCCGCACCGGTGGTACTTTTGACAATATCCACGCCAACCCGCTGTGCCCACTCATCCAACTGTTCAGCAGCCGCTGCTCTAAAGGTATCCGCCGCGGCAATAACCACTTTTTTTCCCTGGCTTTTGTAACGGCTGGCCAGCTTGGCAATGGTGGTTGTTTTTCCCACGCCATTGACCCCTACCACCAACATAATCGTTGGATCCTGGGGTTTGACCGCCTCCACTTGAACCATCTCGATAAGAATTTCTTTCAAGAAACCCATCACCTCTTCTTTACTTTTAGAGTGGGTCTCTTTGATTTTTTTCCGCAGAGCTTCCGTGATTTTTACCGATGTTTGAGCCCCTAAATCCGAAAGAATCAGTGTTTCTTCTAACTCATCAAAAAAATCATCGTCAAAACTGCCCATATACATGACATTTTCTATTTTCTCTTTAAAATTATCCTTTGTTTTAACTAGGCGGTTACGCATCCGTTCGTATAAACTTAATTCCATTTTAGCCTCCTTTGGTTATCGTTTTATTTACCTTTGATTTTAGACATAATCCGTGAGTCGCACCGATACTAATTGCGACGCTCCATCTCGCGACATCGAAACGCCATAAAGATTATCGCAGACCTCCAAGGTTGTGCGCCGATGGGTAATGACAATAAACTGATTGTGCTCCGATATTTTCTCTAAATAATTTGTGTAACGATAAATGTTACGATCATCGAGAGCCGCATCCACCTCATCAATCACACAAAACGGCGAGGGATTGATTTCCAAAAAAGAAAAGAGCAGGGATATCGCCACCATTGATTTTTCGCCGCCTGAGAGCAGCGATATATGCCGCAGCCGTTTTCCCGGCGGTTGCGCCACCAATTCGATGCCGCCTTCCAAAATATTGGTTGGATCGGTGAACTCTAAGTATGCCCGTCCCCCTTCGAACAGAATACTGAAAATCCGGGTGAAATTTTCCTGAAGTTTAATAAAGTTATTCTTAAACTGTTCGGTCATGGCATCATACAAAGTATTAATGATATCTAAAATTTCACTTTTTGCTTCAATCAAATCATCCAGCTGTTTTTTCATGAAATCATGCCGGGTCAATATTTCTTCGTATTCATCAATGGCATTTAAATTCACATTTCCCAGGGCGACAATTTTTCCTTTGAGGAGGCGTTGCCGCTCTTCTGATAAATCCAGTTCATCCAGCTGTTGAGTTGCCGCCAACTGATGATAGGCATCCTCGACCATTAAATAGTTCATCTCATAGCTTTTATAGATGTTGTCTTCCCAGTTGCTGATCTGGATTTGCAGACCATTAATCTGGGTGGTTAATGTATTTTTTTCATCATTATTGATGATCAGCTGATGGTTGTCGTTTTTAATTTCTTCTTGAAGGGTCTCTAATCGCCGCGCATTGTTTTTTTGCTGCTCCACCGCGGTTTTGTTTTTGTCCCGACGCGATTCGATCGCTTTTCTCAGTCGGATCGACTCATCCGCCAGATTTTTTTGTTTTTGTAACAGTTCCTCATTGCCCTGCTCGTAACTTTTCATTTCTTCTGCTAATGAATTTTTTTGATCGGTTTGTTGGGTTAACTGCTCATGGATCAAGTGCAGCTGCTGGTCCAAACCGGCCATTTCACCTTTTATCTGAGTAATCGCTAATTGACTTGCCGATATTTTTGAACGAAAGGTATCCAGGCGGGACCGGATTTCCTCCGAATTCTCATCGGCTTCCGGCCCTTTGGTAAGCTCTTTGACGTCGTTATAGGCTTTTTCGGTATTTTCTAATTCAGCCTCTTGTCGCTGAAGATGCTGCGCAAAAAGCTGTGTTTTTTCTTCCATCTCACTGATGGATCGAGTCGTTTCGGTATTTTTCTTAGTTAAATCTTCAGCCATCTTGTTTTTTTCCCACAGGGTCTGTTTGCAAAGATTGAACTGATTTTCAAGTGTTTTCAATTCTTCCGCCTTTTTTGTCACGGATCGTTGCTTGTCTTCTGCTTGCTTCTTGATGGCATTCAAAGCTTTTTCCTGTTCTGCCATTTCTTTTTCCAGGTTTGCTATTTCTATTTTTTTTGAAAGTGGTGATTGCCGATTGTCCTTGCTTTGTCCCCCGACAATAGCCCCGCCGGGATAGAAGATTTCCCCTTCCAAGGTGACAATGGTAAATTTGGAAGCAAGTTTTTTTTGAATATCTTTTCCTGCCGAAAAGTCTTTCGCGACAATGATTCGGCCTAACAAACTATCAATGGCTTTTTGATAGACAACCGCTGTTTTAACCAGCTCACTGGCAATCCCTTCAACACCGGGCAGGTTTTGAAGCGTCTGCCTGGTTCTTTCGTCAATGGAACTATATCGCAGGTTATCCAAAGGTAAAAATGTCGCCCGTCCCAGGCGTTCTTTTTTCAGCAGGTCAATGCAATTGCTGGCCACTTTCACACTGGCGACGACAATGTTTTGACTTTTGGCACCTAAAGCGATATCAATCGCCTGGAGATAGCGGGAATCCGTGGAAATCAGTTCCCCGACCGGACCATATACTTCATGGATAACCGGTCCCAGCATTTTTTCTGAGGTCATTAACTTTCGAATGGTGGGAAAGTAATCCTGATAATTTTTTTGGATGTTTTTTAAGTACTCCACCTTTGAGGCATTAACCTTTAAGTTGTTGGCGATAAGGTGTTCTTGATTTAAACGATTTTTTTGGCCCTCGACTTCTTGATTGTAATCAATCTGAAGGTTTTTATAGGCTTCCTGTCGCTGTTTAATCTCTTCAATTAGCGTATTAATATTTTCTTTTACACTTTTAAGGTCCTTTAGTAAAAGCGCTTTGCTTTCACTTGATTCCACTAAACGATTTTTTACAAAAACCGCTTCTGTTTTTATTTCCTGAATGCCGGACCGCAGCTCCAGGCGTTTTTCCTCAAGACTGTCACAGGTTGATTGATGATTTAAAACCGCCGTTTGCTGAGCTTTGACCCGATCCTTTTCTCGCTGTTCTGCTAAAATCAGCTCATTAAAGGAATGCTCGAGTTTTTCATGATGCACTTGATGTTTTTTTAAATTCTGAGCTAGGGTTTCTTTTTCTGTTTCGACCCCTTTTATTCTTTCCTGGGTGGCGTTTATTCGGGAAAGAAGGGTCCTCCATTCAGCTTTCAAGCGTTCCTGGGTGATCTCATTCGCTTCCAACTGACTTTTACAGCGAATCTCTTCTCGCTGAACACCATCAAAGTCACCCTTTATCGTGGCAAGGCTTTTTTTCTCATTATCCCCTAATAAATCCAATTCACGATTTTCGATGGTTAGCTTCTGATACCAGGCATCTTTTTCGACAATTGTTTTTTCAGCCGATTCACACTGTTTTATTTGAAGCGCCAGTTTGTTTTTTAGATTTTCAAGGTCCTTGAGCGCGACACTCATCTTGGCGTGAAAAACGACCAAGTCCACTGTTTTTAGCTCTTCATGAAGAATCAGCCAACTCTTTGCTTTGCGGGACTGATTTTTTAAGGGGCCCAGTTGTTTTTCTATTTCCATCATAATATCCCGCAAACGGTCTAAGTGGCCCTGGGTTTGCTCGAGTTTCTTTTCGGCTTCGTTTTTTTTCGTTTTATAGGAGACAATACCAACCGCTTCTTCGAAAATATTTCTAAGTTCAGCGGGTGAACTGGCGATTATGCTTTCAATTCCACCTTGACTGATCAGAGAATAACCATTTTTACCTAAACCGGTATCCATAAAAAGGCGCTGAACCTCTTTGAGCTTACAGCTCTTCTTGTTTATCGCATAATCACTTTCCCCGGTTCGATACAATTTTCTTGAAATCGCCACTTCTTGCGGATAATTTTCCAGAGCGTCGTCTTTATTGTCCAAAACCAAAACAACCTCGGCATAGCCGGAGGCTTGTTTTTTTTCTGTACCTGAGAAGATAACATCTTCCATTTTTTTTCCCCGCAGGGATTTAATGCTTTGCTCACCCAGCACCCATTTAATCGCATCGGTAATATTACTTTTCCCGCTGCCGTTAGGGCCCACAATCGCTGAGATACCCTTTGAAAACTCAAAGGTGACCGGGTCAGCAAATGATTTAAACCCCGATAATCGCAATTTTTTTAAATACAAGCCTTCACCTCAATTCCTCCCGATCTTGTCTGCGAAAGTCAACTTAATTATTTTTCTTGAATCGTCTTTACTTCTAGCAGGTATTTTTTGGCAGCGTTCTGCTCGCCTTCTTTTTTGCTTTTTCCAATTCCCTGACTGACAGATTCCCCATTAAAAATCAAATTGATATAAAAGGTTTTATTATGTTCCGGCCCATCGGATCTGTCCAAGGTATATTCAATTACATTATCGTTGTTTTTTTGAATATATTCCTGAAGTTCTGTTTTATAATCTTTTACCAACGCACCACTTAATGCCAGATGAATGTTGTTTTCCAGCAGCCGCAGGACTACTTCCTTCGTCGTTTCAAAATCGCTATCCAAAAAAACCGCACCAATCAGGGCTTCAAAGGCATTAGCAAGATTTGATTTGCGATGTCTTCCCCCGGTTACAATTTCACCTTTTCCCAAAAATATATGTTCCCCTAATTCGAGTTCGCAAGCAGCCTTTGAAAGAGACTCGGCACATACAATATTGGAACGGATTTTCGTCATTTTACCCTCAGATAATTTGTGAGATATAAATAAATACTCACTGATAATCAGTTCCAATACTGCATCCCCCAAGAATTCGAGACGCTCATTATTTGTCGTATTCCCTGAATGTGAACTATGTGTTAAAGCGATTTTCAGCAGTTCTCTTTTTTTAAAAACATAGCCAATTTTTTTTTCTATTGTCATCTGGTATCCCCCCTTAACAATAACTCGAAACAGCCTCTCTAAAGTTTCTCCTTAACTCGCAGACAGTCGCCAAATGGGTATCTTACACACACTTGGCGACCGCCCATGAACCACAACGAAACTCAGGTTGCGTGTTTCTTGCAGCTTTTTTATGAAATGGCATTAAGGATATCCTCAACCGTGTGAATATCTTCCAGCGCATCGTCAGCAACTTTCGTTCCAAATTCATCTTCAAACGCCATGATCAGCTCAACAATATCTAGTGAATCTGCTTCCAGATCATCAATGAGTGAGGTTTCAAGAGTAATTTTTTCAATATCAACATCAAGCTGTTCCGAAATAATTGCAGTCACTTTTAAAAATCGTTCATCCATGATTTACGCCTCCATTTTTTTAGCATTTTCCGATATTTTTTTCAAAACATCATTTTCAACAAATTTAATGCTTTGGCGGATAGCATTTTTGATGGCATATGCATCACTGCTTCCATGGGCTTTAATGATGCCGCCGTTCACACCTAAAAAGGGTGCTCCGCCATACTCTGCATAATCAAACTGTTTTTTAAAGTTTTTTAAGTTGTCTTTAATCAACATGCCACCAATTTTTCCTTTGGTACTGCTCAAGATTGATTTCTTGATTCCCTTAAGGATAAAATCAGCCGTTCCTTCTGTTAGCTTTAGGACAACATTCCCAGTAAATCCATCACACACTAAAACATCGGCCTTTGTTTCCATGATATCGCGCGCTTCAACATTGCCCAAAAAATTAAAGTCTCCAGCCTCCAGTAGCTCATAAGCCGCTTTTACAAGGGTGTTTCCTTTTTTTGCTTCTGCACCGATATTAATAAGACCAATGCCAGGATTTATTTTTCCTAAAACATTTTCTGAATAAATTTTCCCCAATTGTGCAAACTGTTCCAAATATTCGGGTTTGCAGTCTGCATTTGCTCCCGTATCAATGAGTAAAAACACACCATCATTCTTGGGGATTGTCGCTGCCAGGGCTGGTCGTTTGATTCCTTTAATGCGTCCCAGTTTTAAAAGCCCCCCCGATAGGAGCGCTCCGGTGCTGCCGGCTGAAATAAGCACGGCATTTTCACGCGTTTTCATTTCTTCAAGGGCTACCACCAGGGACGAATCAGGTTTACGGCGAATGGCCATTGCCGGCTCTTCGCTGTTTTCAATAACCGTTTCAGCAGGTAGAATTTCTATTTTGTCTTTAGGGTAGTCGTATTTTGAAAGCTCGTCTTCGATGACTGACCTTCGCCCCACAAGGGTAAGCGTTACGTCATATTCTTTAACTGCATCAACGGCACCCTTGACAATTTCATAGGGGGCATTGTCTCCGCCCATCGCATCTAAAAATATATTCAAAATAACCCTCTCCTTTTTTTATCTATTGTCCCGAAAAAACTTACTTCAGCCAATACGGTCTGAAAAAATAATCCCGGATAGAGAAAAAACAGAGTCTAAACTCTGTTTATTCGTCAAAACTAAGAACGCTAACGTCTTTGTATGTTCCACAAGACTTGCAAACTCGATGTGGTAATTTAATCTCACCGCATTTTGGACAAGTACTCATCCCCGGAATATTTAATTTGTAATGTGTTCTTCTTTTGTCTCTTCTGGACTTAGAAGTTTTTCTCTTTGGTACAGCCATCACTTACACCTCCTAATAGTAAAGTCATTCACTTACAATAGCTTTTTTAATGCTTCAAATCGAAGATCTAAATCATCGGATTTCTCGCATTCGCATTGTTTGTGATTTAAATTATTGCCACATTTTGGACACAAACCCGCACAATCTTCACGGCATAACACGCGGTAAGGCTCATTAATATAAATACATTCTTCAACAATGGGCAAAAGATCGAGGGTGGTCACACCGTCTTCAACCGTTACTGTATCTGAATATTCATAACAACAAGCGATTGGGGTTGGTTCCAGGCAACGCGCACAAGGATAGATCATGGTCATCTCGATGGTGAAAGACACAAGAAAAGTACCACGTGATATTTTCTCAATGGTTCCACGAATCAACCCACCATTTTCATCCAGTTTTCCCTCTATCTCATTAAAATCCGTATTTTTTACAACAAATTCAAAAGGGATTATTTCTTCCTGTAATAGCTTATTGATTTCAAAATTCATATTATCACTCCAAACGGGCAATCATCATTATATAGACGATTGCCCGTTTTGTCAAGTAAAATACTTTACATTATTTAACTAAAGAAAGGGTATCTCTGGCAATCATTAATTCTTCATTCGTTGGGATGACCATAACGGTGGTTTTGGAATCTTTATCCGAAATGATCGTTGCCTCGCCACGTTTGCTGTTAGCAACCGGATCAAGCGTAATTCCCAGGAATTTCAAGCCATTGCAGATGGCCTGACGTGAGGTTGAAGAGTTTTCGCCCAGACCGGCCGTAAAGATGATTCCGTCGACGCCGTTCATAGCGGCTACATATTCGCCAATGGTGGTGATAACGCGGTAGTGGTAAATATCAAGCGCCAATTTTGCGCGTTGGTTGCCTTTATTTGCGGCACTTTCGACATCACGGAAGTCTGAGCTGACGCCTGAAACCCCAAGCACACCAGATTTTTTATTCATGATGTTGTCAATTTCATCAATGGCATAGCCTTTGTTTGCCAGGAAAGGAATGATGGCAGGATCGATATCACCGCATCGTGTTCCCATTTCCAAACCGGCAAGTGGGGTTAATCCCATGGAAGTGTCAACTGATTTGCCATTAAGAACAGCACAAAGGCTGGCACCGTTTCCTAAATGACAGGAAATAAGTTTTAAATCTTCAATTTTTTTGCCCATTAAATCGGCAGCTTCACGGCTTACAAATTTATGGGAGGTCCCGTGAAAACCATATTTTCTAATTTTATATTTTTCATATAATTCATATGGCAGGGGATACATATAAGCTTTTGCCGGCATCGTTTGATGGAAGGCGGTATCAAAAACAGCAACCATCGGAACGGTTGGTAATAATTCCTGACAAGCGCGGATACCAATCAGGTTGGCCGGATTGTGCAGCGGTGCCAATTCAGAAACAACTTCCAATTGGTTAATAACATCGGCATCAATAATTACCGAATCCGTGAAAGCTTCTCCGCCATGTACAGTTCGGTGTCCCACTGCAGAAATCTCATCTAAAGACTTAATGACCCCATGATTTGGATCGACTAAAGCGGCCATTAAAATATTTAAAGCATCCTTATGGCTTGGCATCGGTTGTTCAAATTTTACTTTGTCCTGACCTGGCGCTTCATGCGTCAAAACAGATCCATCAATACCGATTCTTTCGGCTAAACCCTTAGCTAAAACTTCTTCGTTGGACATATCAAGCAACTGATATTTAAGTGAAGAACTACCGCAGTTAATAACAAGTACATTCATTAATAATTACTCTCCTTTAGTTTTTGATTGATTACATATCGTACGTCCTATATAATATCAGTAATAAGTAAATAATTCCATTATTTTTTTGTCATATTGCGATAAATTCTAAAAATATTGCTATTTTTTTAACACAAGGGAGACTATTATGAAAATTCTTGGTGTTATTGCCGAATATAATCCGTTTCATAAAGGCCATGCCTGGCAAATTAACGAATCCCAAAAAAGGAGTCAATGCGATGCCGTGATGGCTCTGATGAGCGGAAGCATTACGCAACGCGGTGACTTTGCTATCCTTAATAAGTGGGAACGGACGCAACTGGCATTATCCGCCGGGGTGGATCTTGTCTGTGAATTGCCCGTTGCCTATGCCTGCCAGAGTGCCGAGGCCTTTGCCAGCGGAGGGATAAAAATTTTAAATGCCACCCGTGTCTGTGATGTGCTTTCTTTTGGTTCCGAGGGCGGTGCCTTAGACCCGTTGAATAACCTGGCAAAATTCTTAGTTGCGGAACCGCCTGTATTCAAATCCGTTCTTAAGGAAGCCTTGTCCGCCGGGGTATCCTTTCCCAAAGCCCGCATGATCGCTATTGACCATCTTCTGGGAAACGAAGCCAGCACGCTGCTGAGAATGCCTAATAATATTTTGGCGATTGAATACCTTAAGTCTCTTTACAAGACTCATAGTTCAATCAGTCCCATGACCGTACCACGTCAGGGCTGCGGTTATCATAGTTTGGCAGCTTCTGAATATCTCAGCGCCAGCGGAATCCGTAACATTCTCAAAGATGCTCTGACTAAAACAGGATCTGAAAAAACAGCATTTAATGCTTTATCCCGCAGTCTTCCCTACCCGGTTGAAAAACTATTCTTTCCTTTAAAACAAAATTATCATCGTCACGGTGATGAACGCTTTTTGAACGCCCTGCGCCTCCAGATTCTTGCTCAGGATGTTTATCATCTCAAAAGCACCCCCTATGTTTCGGAAGGTTTGGAGCACAAAATTAGGGATGCCGTTAAAACTGCTGAAACCCTGGATGAATTAGTGAATGCCATTATTTCTAAACGCATTCCCAAAACCCGGGTCCTCCGGATTTTAAGCAATCGGGTTTTGGAATTGAATAAGCAAACATTAGATACCCTCCAAGCCGACGCTTTTTTTCCTTACCTTCGCGTTCTGGGCTTTAACAAAACCGGACAAGCCATTCTAAAAAAAATCAAAGACCGCAGTGACCTTCCCATTTTGACAAATCTTAAAAAAAGCGAATCTTGTCTGAACGCCGATCAAAGAAAAATGCTAACCTACGATTGCCGGGCCACTGATTTGCATAATTTATTTTATGAAAATAATTATTGCTATCATCGCGACTATACCCAAAGCCCAATAAGGAGAAACGAATGTCATTTTTAAACAGCGATAAACCCAAGCTGCCCAAGCGGCCGATACTCAATCCCCCCTGCGGTCCTGTGCTGGGACAATTTCACAAGGGAATCACCAGCTTTAAGGGCATTCCCTATGCCCTGCCGCCAATTGGCAAGCGCCGGTTTAAGGCCCCAGAGCCGCTGCCGCCCTGGGCGGAAATCCGAGAGTGCTTAAAACCCGGCAATGCTTCCCTGCAAATGGGCGGCATTACCATTGATTCACCCGGCACTTATCAAATGGAAGGGAAAAGTGAGGATTGTCTATTTCTGAACGTCTGGACCCCGGCAACCGCACCTGAAAAACGATATCCGGTTTATGTTTTTATCCATGGCGGCGCCTTTGCCACCGGTTCCGGTTCCGACATGGTTTATGACGGCTTTCGAATGGCTCAGGAAGGGGTGGTGGTGGTAACCATCAATTACCGTTTGGGAGCGCTTGGCTTTCTGGCGACCCAAGGTCTTTTGGAAGAATCCGGGACAACCGGAAACTACGGCATCCTGGATCAAATTCAGGCCCTTCATTGGGTTCAAAAAAACATTGAAGCCTTCGGCGGCGATCCCAGCCAGGTGACCATCGGCGGACAATCCGCCGGAGCCTACAGCGTCACTGCGCTGATGCTCTCACCTCTTGCCAAAGGTCTTTTTCATCAGGCGGTGGTCGAAAGCGGTTCCATTTTTTCTGTTCCTGCTTTTGCCATGCTCAATCGCGGGGATTTAAAAAAAACGATGGCGAATGGCCATCTTTTTTGTGAACTGTATGGTATCAAAGATACCCGTGAAGGTCTGGACCAGCTGAGGTCTCTTCCCGGTGAAATGCTGGCGGCCCTATCGATGGTGAAATCCGATCAGTCGACCGTACCGAATGCCTTCGGCTTTTGGCCGGTTTACGACGGCGTGGTGCTTCCCAAAGACCCGGTGGCCGCTCTCAAAAATGGCGAAGTCAACAAAGTAAAAGTTCTGATTGGCTATAACACGAATGAATCGACCTTATTTATCAAGGGGCATACCAATTTGGGCATTTATGAAATGCTATGCTATCATATTTTTGGTCCGGAGCATGCGCCTGCCGTAATGAATTATTTCAAAGTCGATGACGAGCATTCTCCATTAAAACGAATGTTGGAAATCTATACCCATTCGGCTTTTTTAATTGGCATGGTAATGATGGCTAAGAAATATGCCGATCTGGGCTTGGATGTATATTTTTATAATTTTGACTATGATCCGGCGATTCTAAAAATTGTCGGTTTAAACACGGCTCATGGGATGGAACTGCCATTCGTTTTCGGCAATGGAATCGGTCAGCGCCGTGCCACTAAAATCAGCAAACTATCATGGATTATGCAGCAATCCTGGACGAACTTTATAAAATTTGGAGATCCCAATTTTAAGCAAGCGTATAAAGGACTAATCGGCTGGCCAAAGTTTGATACTGAGAAAAAACATATCCTGGTGTTTGACGCCAAATTGTCCAGTATTGTGCTGCCCTGCCAAAATGATTTAGATTTTTTAGAAAATCTGATGTTTAACTGAAAACTAATTGGAATCGGTCTCAACGAGTTGATTGTACAATAATTTTTTACGCTAAATGCCTTGCAAACTGATGAAGAAAATGCTACATTAATACTAAATAATATAGCAAAGATGCTTAAACTGGGATATTTTTACCACTAAGCATCTTTTTATTAAACAGGAGAATATTGATGATAATTTACAAACAAAATGACTTTCTTAACAACATGCCGGATGTTCAGGAATGCAATAAAAGTATTTCTGACTTAAATGATCAATGGGATAATATTAAACTTTTGTCTGAAATCAATTGTCCCATCCAGTCAAAAAGTGTCCTTCCCAATATGACAAAAATACAAAATGGTTTTTGTGATTTGCAACATGAACTCATTGATACTCTTGTATTTGAAAAATTAAAAAAGATGGAGCAGAAGATCGTTTCAAAAACTCAGGTAGCCATCGATATCCTGATTCGAAACCTTTTTGAAAGAACCGCTGATATCGGTTTTTTAGCCACCGACGATGATATTCGCCGCTTTGTTGAAAACGATGAACGAACCGATAGTGACCGCAATGTTATTCTGAGCCGGATGCGCGAATACGTGGCAAAATATTCCGTTTATGAGGACATCATCGTGCTTGATCGAAACTATCAGGTGTTGGCAAATCTGGATGAAAAGAATAATATTCTGGGTAAAAAAATTACGGGTCCCAATTTCAACAAAGCGATGAGTGGAGAAGAAGGCTTTGTTGAATATTTTAAGAACTCAAAATTGCAGTATGGCAATAAGAATTCTCATATTTTTACAAGCCGAATCTGTAAAGAAGACACATCGGAAGCCATTGGTCTCATCTGTTTGTGTTTTCGCTTTGAAAATGAAATGAAGCGGATTTTCAAGAAACTAACCAATGATTATGACGGATCGGTCATCACGATTATCGATGCTGCCAATACCGTTATTGCCAGCAGTGATGAAAATCATGTTCCCATCGGTATCAACGTTGAATCAGTTGAATCGGGCGAGAATGGCGTTGTCTACTACCGCGGTTCCGACTACATTTCTAAAACCATTTCTACCCAGGGGTATCAAAAATACTTTGGTCTGGGTTGGAAGGGGCATGTCATGTTGCCGCTTCGCCTTGCCTTCCGAGATAATCGTAACCTTACTCATATTGATTCAATTGTTTCTTCCGGGCTGATGCGTCAGGCTGATTCTTTTTCCACTGAACTTAACGAGATTATCGATAAAACCCAAACGATCAATGGTTCGCTCAAACGGATTGTCTATAATGGCCAAATCATTGCCCGAGATGACAGTATTGATGCCGAATATTCTCGTTTGAAGCCCATATTAAGAGCAATCGGTCGCATCGGAACCAATACCAGCAATCTTTTTGAAAGTTCAGTTTCGAGCCTGTTTTCAACGGTTGTATCCACTAGTCTTGTTGATACCGGCTTTCTTGCCTCTCTTTGTGTGGACATTATGGATCGAAATCTATACGAACGTGCCAACGACTGTCGCTGGTGGGCATTGGATTCAACCATTCGTCGGATCCTGGCAAAAAATGAAATAGATCCTACCAGCCAAAATAAATTGACTAATATTTTATCCTATATCAATGATCTTTATACGGTTTACAGCAATATATTTGTTTTTGATCTAACCGGAACCATTGTTGCCGTTTCCAACCCAAACCATTCAGAAGCTATTGGCAAAACACTGACCATGCCTTTTATCAGTGAGATCCTATTTAACGCACAACCTGAAAAATATTTTGTATCCCCATTTGAAAAATCCGATTTATATAATAATCGCCATACCTATATTTACGGTGCCTCCATTACTGATTTCAATAACAGCAGCCGAACCGTTGGCGGTATCGGTATTGTCTTCGACAGTGAAGACCAATTTAAAACCATCTTACAGGAATCTCTCAACACCGACAATGATACTTTTGCCGTATTTGCGGACCGAAATAAAAAAATCATTTCTTCCACCAATGATGCCTATGCAGTTGGCGAAATGCTTAATCTGCCGGATGAGCTCTTTACTGTTTCCAATGGCAATACTCGATCTGAAATTCTGGTTTATGAGAACTGCTACTATTCAATCGGGTGTGCCTGCTCTGCCAGTTATCGGGAATATAAAAACTCGGATGGATACAAAAATGATGTGATCGCTTTTGTTTTTGAAAAGATGGCGAATTATTCAGAAATGCCACCAGAGAAAACGGTCTACAAAGAAATCGAACAATCCGATTTTTCATTTTCAATGACTGATGAATCTAAAAAACTGGCAACTTTTGTCATCAATGGACAGGTTTATGGTGTGGAACAGTCTTATGTCATCGAGGCACTGGAAGCAAGTAAAGCAATTTCGGTCCCCGGTACAAACAGTGTCATCCGCGGTGCCGTGGAATTCAATGAAAGCTATTACGCCGTTGTTGACGCTCTCGCTCTTTTTGACAAAAATGAGCCAAGTCTCAACGCAACCCATCTGCTGATGCTTAAGCTTTCGGATACGGAAATGATTGCCATCCAAGTTGAAAAACTTGTCAGTGTCTTAGAAATCAGTTTAACTGATATTCAACCCGTGAGTATTTCTTCAGCGATTACCGGTATTATTTGTTTAACTGACGGTTCTGATCGCACCATTCTGGAAATGGATCCCCAAATCATACTTGCAAAATTAGCTGAAAACCAGGTGGATGAAGACTTAGCGGCCGCTCTGCCACTGCTGGAAAGCATATAGCCGGTATTGTCACTTTTAATCCCTTTGTACATCTATAAAACAAGAAAAAAAATGAAAAATCATATTTTCCCTCATTAAATTAGGTTATAATATATAAGTTAGCATTCATCAAGAAAGCACTTCGCAAAACATTTGCTTAATTTAGGGAGAAAAAATTTGAAAAAAGGATATCTTTACATCGTTTTATCAACGGTTCTATTCAGTACGATGGAAATTGTGCTGAAAATGTTTTCTAATGCATTCAATCCGGTCCAGTTGACATTTCTGCGTTTTCTGATCGGTTCGTTTATTCTAATGCCATTTGCCATCAAAGGACTGCGCAACAGAAATGTCCGTTTGAAAGCCAAAGACTTTTATTTTTTTGCCATGACGGGATTCCTTTGCGTTATGGTCAGTATGATACTATACCAGATGGCAATTGTCTATTCACCCGCGTCCATTGTGGCGGTTCTATTTAGCTGCAACCCCGTCTTTGTCGTCCTGTTCGCCTATTTTATCTTACATGAAAAGATATACAAATACACGATTGTTTCTCTAATTATCAGCGTGATCGGCATTATCGTCATTATTAACCCGTGGCACATGTCCGGTGCTAATAGCATGCTTGGCATGACCTTAACCATTCTCGCTGCCATCGTCTTTGCCCTATACAACGTCGTCGGACGTAAGTACAGCCAACGATTTGGGGGTATCGCCCTAACTTGCTTCAGTTTTTTGTTTGGCAGTATGGAAATGATTTTATTGATTTTCATTACGCGAATAAATGTCGTTTCTGTTTTTTTTACCCAGATTGGCTTAAAATCATTTGCCAGTGTTCCGATTCTTCAGGGAATCAACGGCCATACGCTTCCCGGCTTGATCTATGTTGGCATATTTGTTACCGGACTCGGTTATACCTTTTATTTTCTCGCGATGGAAGAAACCTCTGCCGCAACAGCCTCGCTGGTATTCTTTATTAAGCCCGTCCTTGCTCCCATATTGGCGCTGATCATCTTACATGATGTCATCACAGTCAACATGACTATCGGGATTATTTTAATCATTACCGGATCGCTTATTTCTTTCATTCCCGGTTTTAAGTTAAAAAAGAAAGCTGTTTTGAAAGAAGATATTGAATCTTTCCGACCTTAAATTTTTCAAGCTAAAAAGAAACAAGTCGTTAATTTGACCGATTGACAAAAAAGCACAATATGCATATAATCAGATTAATTAAAAAATGACGATTAGAATCGTCATATTTAAAATTTTTTAGAAGAGGTGATTTTTATGTCGGAAAAAAAAGTGTTTACGACTGAACAAGCAAAAGAAACTGGCAAAAAGCTTGGCATCAATTGGAGTAAATTCGATATTGAACAATTTCGAATGGGAATGACTGTCGAACTGGAACATGGAACCTGTGATTCTCATACCAATGTAACCGGTGATGACCCTTTTGTTACCGGAAAAATTGCATTGGCTCATTTAAATGAGTTTCCCGACTATTATACACGGCTTGAAAAAATGGAAGTAGAAGCTGAAAAATTTTGGGAAACAAAATAAAAAGATCAAACTTTTAAAGGCTAATTATTTATCTTGCATGGTGCAAGATAAATAATTAGCCTTTAATTTTAGAGTTAATAATACGCTGGGAGTTAACTAAACCTGTGCATCGGCATTTTTTCTTTCTTTAAGAAAAATAATAAAGGCTGGAAGTACTGATATGGCAATAATAGCAATTAAAACAAAGGTAAAATTGTCTTTGATAATCGGTATATTTCCGAATAAATAACCGCCGGTTAAAAATAAGGTTACCCATAAGAATCCGCCTAATATATTGTAGCCGATAAACTTGACATAGTGCATTTCCCCCATACCAGCTACAAACGGAACGAAAGTCCTGATAATCGGAATAAATCTTCCGATGACGATTGTCAGCGAACCATATTTTTCATAAAACTTATGAGCCTTGACAATATATTCTTTTTTTACAAATTTATTTTTTCCGTTTTCTAAAATTTTGTTTCCTATGGCTTTACCGATCGAGTAATTTACGGTATCACCAATCACTGCCGCCAACAAAAATGTGATGAAAAAAGCAGCAACATTAAGTGACCCCATTGCCGACAAAGCACCTGAAGCAAATATTAAAGAGTCTCCTGGCAAAAATGGGGTAACAACCAATCCGGTTTCACAGAATATAATAATGAATAAGATTAAGTATGTCCAGAAACCATAGTTTTGTATTATTCCGTATAACGATTGGTCAAGATGCATAATAAAATTAATGAGATACATTATTGTGTCCATCTATTTCTCCTTTTTTATTTTTCAAAAACAGCTTTCTTAGTTATTGTGTCAAATACATCTGCAGCCATAATTCAGCACTTTTGAATCGCTTTATTGTATCATATCAATTGTATTAATTAACTTAAATAATTATTGATAGCGTTTTCTTAATTCATAAGTCAGCGTGCTCAGCTAAAAAAATCTGACTGCAATAAAACATCGCAATCAGACCTTATTGTTTAAATTGTTTTGTCTTTGTTAAGAACTAACACTCCTCCAACCAACCTTCTTTCAAAGAGCCGATGAAACTCTGATCAAAGATTAATTTTCCGATTTTCCCCATAATCCGGGCTTTTTCCAAATTATCCTGGTCGGCTTTATTGATGAAAAGTATTTTAGGCAGTTTCCCATATTCTGGTTCCAATTTATTTTTTATGAATGCTTCCAAAACTTTTTTTAAAACAAGTTCATCAAAAACTTCTTCTTCATCTTCATATAATTCAGACCGGTGAAAATATTCATCATCTATTTTTTTAAATAAAACCTCAGCGCCAATCACATGAATGATCTTGGTTGTCAAACTGGGAATGATTGGTTCATATTCATTGTAAAACTTATACGGCTTTCTTTTAGAGCCATCGCCCTCGTTAAGAATAACAACCGGACTCAATGACTCCTGTAAGAAAAGCAGCTCGTTGTTGGAAAATCCTGAAATTTTCTGACCGGCCAGTAGGTCTTTTCCAATAATCCACTCTTTTTCCGGTTCTTTCTCAATCTGATGAAGAACCGCTGTGATATCTTCATTAATGATGCATTGATCCGCCACCACATCAGAAATACAAATCTTTGCTGTTGTCGTTAGCAAGTGTTTTATTCCCGCCTGTGATAATTCTCTTCCAATGGCAAACATCAAGGAAGTTTTTCCCCCTCCTCCGGTAATCGTAATGACATCATTGTTTTGAATGTTAAATAATTTTATGAGCTTCATTTTTTATCCCACTTTCAACTTTTATAATACTTTTCTATTATCCATTATTTTTAGTTTCTCATTTCCCGGATGAAAGATTAGTGAAAAAATCACTGAAATTCTGGAAAAAACTTTGTATCTGGTCAAAGAACCCCGCTGATTTCTGGCTTGCCTCAAGCAGTTTTACAAATGTATCCGGATCCATATTCAATTCATTAAATTGTTTGACTAAGCCTAATATCTCTTCAATCTGATCATCCGTCAGCGTCGTATCATATTTTGTTGCCGTTTCTTTAATAAGCTGACGAATTTCATCATCACTCATACCCTTTGTCTGTGCAATTTCAGTTTTTAAACTGTTAATAATATTAACCGCATCGTCTCCGACTGCATCCTTCAGCTCGCCAGTTACAACGACTTCATCTACAGCCGTTGTTTTGGCGGCTTCATCCAAAGTGGTTCCCGTCGCAGCTTCATAAGCTTTATAAATCCCCGTTAAGGCTCCCGTACCGGAAACAGGAGTATAGGCCGCAACAATTACTTTGGCATTCGTGATTCCGGCGGTAGTCAATGCCGCTTTATACATATCTTCTGTTACCCAATCAATATTTTTGGTTTCTATCTCTATGCCGCCACTGGTTTTCTCCTGCACATAAACACTGGATAGTGCAAGGGTTCCAATTTTGTCAAGGGAGACCAGTCCGTCTAAATATTGACGCTCATCAGCATTCGTCACGACGGTTTCCTCAACAGCTCCTCTGCTGATACCAAAATATCCATAAACCGTTTTTAGCTGCGCTTCGGTGTTATCTGCACCGATGGCAACACAAGCACTTTTTGAATCAGCCCATACCGGTGACATCATCGTCATTGATAATACAAGGGCTATTACACCCATTAATACTTTCTTCTTCATACTTCACCTCTTGATATTCTAGATTTCTAACTTTTTAGTCAACTTGATAATTGTATTTAGTTCAAAAGTTATTCCGTTTAAGAATACCAATGAATTCTAGTTTTTTACTTAAATCAAGTATTTATTAACCAAATATACACTGTCTCTTTCATAAAATCAACAGATGGGGCCATAGAAATAAGAAATATTTTCTGGTATAATAGACTTAATGAATTTTTAATTATTAAAAGGGGAACTTGAATGGAATGGGAAAAACTTTTAGCAGACACTCGAATTGGCAAAAAAATAGATCCGCCTTATGATCCTGAAAAATATTATATGAGTGAATTTGAAAAAGACTATTGGCGCATTATTAACAGTGCTTCCTTTCGTCGCTTGCAGGACAAAACCCAAGTGTTTCCTTTAGATAAAAGTGATTTTGTCCGAACCCGCCTGACCCATTCTATCGAAACATCATCCCTGGCTAAACAGTTGACGGCAATGATCACCAAAAATATTACCATTTACGAAAAAGACACACCCTATAAAATCACTACGGATCAAGCCGTCTTAGCTGCCGATATTGCGATGTGCAGCGGGCTGTTGCACGATATTGGCAATCCTCCATTTGGCCATTTTGGTGAAGTCATTATTCGAGACTGGTTCAAAAACAATCTGGGCAATTTCTCCTATAAAGATATACCGTTGACGGATAGTCTTACGAAACACATGAAAAATGATCTATATAATTTTGAAGGCAACGCTCAAGCCCTTCGTCTGCTTATTAAACTGCATCATGTTGATAGTGAGTTTGGATTGAACTTAACCGCATCTGTGTTGAATACTATTGTGAAATACCCGGTTGATTCTTTGACTTTTGACGAAAAAGATCCTGATGTCAAAAATCATAAGATCGGCTATTATCTGTCTGAAAACGAGGAGTTTTCAAAGATCGCTGATATTACCGAGACAAAAATCAATCAAATATATTATCGTCATCCACTTACCTTCATTCTTGAAGCCGCCGACGATATTGCCTATGCTACCGCTGATCTTGAGGATGCCTTTAAAAAAGGTTTCTTTTCAATTGATACATTTGTTGAGTTCTTTGAAAATGAACTTCGTGAATATGAAAAAGCCGGTCTTTTTACTAAGGTGCAAATAGAAAAATCATATTTACTGATTGAATATTTTGATGAATTAAAGCTACAATTCAAAAAAGAGCATAGTAAAGAAATTATGATTTTTCAAAACTGGCTCAGTCATGTCCGGGATTGGCTCCTGTATTGTGCGGCTTATGGTTTTACCCATTCTTATACGGAAATTATGGAAGGTACTTTTAAAAAGGATATTTTCGAAGAGTCTTTCCATGGTGCAACTATCTGTATTCTGAAAAGTGTTATGCACGAATTCGTCTATTTAACACCGAGCATAACAAAACTTGAGTTGGCAGCTCAAAGTATCTTATATTCCTTGCTCGATAAATTCATCCCAGCAATTATCTATTATAAAGAAGATACCGAAACCAATCCGATGTATAAACAAACCAAAGCTGAGCACAATTTAATAGACTTGATTTCAGAAAATTATAAAGAAAATTATCTGAAGTCAAAAACAGATGATCCCGTCAATAATTTATATTTGCGTTTACTTTTGGTGACCGATTTCATCTGTGGCATGACCGATTCTTATGCGAAGAATCTCTATCAAGAATTAAATGGTATGAACTAAAAAAAAGGTAAAAAAAGAACGGCGAAAACGCCGTTCTTATATATTTCTTTAAAATGGCAGGGGTATGAGGGCTCGAACCTCAGGCACACGGTTTTGGAGACCGTTGCTCTACCAACTGAGCTATACCCCTACTTTAGCAACTTCTATATTATATTCGCTTAAGAGATAAATGTCAATCTTTTTAGCCATTTTAAAAAACAATTTTTATACTTTTAAATCAATTTTATTCAGAGTAAGTATTTCGGAATTAGCCTCAAGAATCGGATTGACTTCATCGGTGATAAAATCATCCACCTGTTCTGGAGCTCTTCCCACATAAAGGGCCGGATCCAGTATCCCTTCAACATCTTTTTCTGCTAAATTAAAAGAGGAATCTTTCAAAATTCTTTCAATTAAATCATTTGCTTTTCCTTCAACTTTTACGGTGTTTCCGGCTTCCATTGATAACACTCTGATTTTTTCATGCAGTTCCTGACGGTCTCCGCCATGCTTAACACCTTCCATGATGATGTTTTCCGTTACCATAAAAGGCAATTCAGCATTGATATGTTGACGAATAACTTTAGGATAGACAACCAGATTTTCTGAAATATTGATGGCGATCATTAAAATCGCATCGGCTGCTAAAAATCCTTCCGGAATGCTGATTCGTCTATTTGCCGAATCATCCAGGGTTCGTTCAAACCACTGAGTTGAAGCGGTAATCGCCGGATTAAGCGAATTCACAATAATATAACGGGCTAGCGAACAAATACGTTCTGATCGCATCGGATTACGTTTGTAAGCCATGGCGGATGAACCGATCTGGCTTTTTTCAAAAGGTTCTTCCACTTCTTTCAAATGTTGCAGCAATCGTACATCTGTGGCAAATTTGCTCAAGCTCTGTGCAATGCCACTTAATACATTCAGCACCTGCGAATCAAATTTTCTTGAATAGGTCTGTCCGCTTACGGCAAATGATTTTTTGAAGCCCATTTTTTCAGCCACCAGATCATCCAGTCGTTTGACTTTCTCATGATCGTTATCAAAGAGATCCATGAAACTTGCCTGAGTACCGGTCGTTCCCTTAACCCCTAAAAGTTTGACGTTGCTGATAACATGGTCAAGATCAGCTAAATCCATTATTAAATCCTGAATCCATAGACAGGCCCGTTTTCCCACCGTTGTCAGCTGGGCCGGCTGAAAATGGGTAAAACCCAATGTCGGCAAGCTTTTATGTGCCATCGCAAAAATAGCTAAATGATTAATCAAATTGATTAATAATTTACGGATATGATGGAGTCCTTCAGTATAGACAATGACATCGGTATTATCTCCAACATATGCACTTGTCGCTCCCAGATGAATAATCCCTTTCGCTTTGGGACATTGGGCCCCATAGGTATGCACATGAGCCATGACATCGTGTCGAAGCACTTTCTCTTCCTTTGCGGCAAGCTCATAATCGATGTTCTCGATATTGGATCGCAGTTCATCAATCTGTTCTTCTGTTATATTAAGGCCCAGCTCTCTTTCGGCCTCTGCCAAGACAACCCAGAGTTTTCGCCAGGTTTGAAACTTATTGTCCGCTGAAAATATTTGCAGCATTTTTTTTGAAGAGTAGCGTTCGATTAAAGGGTTTTCGTAATATTCTTTCATAATAATTCCTTTCTTGTTCAATTAATATTGGTTGATAAATTTTGGAATTCGATTAAATCCTTGATCTCGCTGTTTAAAGAAGCAATTAAGATATCATCGATATTTTCTCTCCTAATTACTTGGTTTCTTCAAATGTCTCATATAATCGAGTGATTTTAGTCACTTTATTTTCAATGTCATCTATTGCTAGAATAATCCCGTTAATTTGGACACTTCCTGTTGCTGTTTCAAAACGTTTGGGCCGTTTTGTCAGCATGGTCTCAAGAATAATTTCCTTATCAACACCAATGACCCCATCAAGCGGACCAGTCATCCCAATATCGGTAATATACGCTGTCCCCTTGGCCAAAATGCGTTCATCAGCTGTTTGGACATGGGTATGGGTTCCATAGACTGCCGTTGCAAAACCATCCATGTAATAGCCAAAGGCAATCTTTTCTGAAGTGGCCTCTGCATGAAAGTCGATAATAATCAAATCTGCCGAATTTTTTAATTGCGCCATCAGTGGCAGCATTGCATGAAAGGGATTGTCTAAAGCAGGCATAAATATTTGACCCGATAAATTAACAACCGCTATTTTTTTTGTTTCTTCAGTTTTTAGTTGATATTCAAAGATATCATAACCTTTCCCTGGACAGGGATCTGGATAATTAAGCGGACGGATAATTTGTGGAAAATCTGAAATCGTTTCAAGCAGTTCTTTTTGCTGCCAAACATGGTTTCCCATGGTGATGACATCAATTGGCAAACTCAGTAGTTGTTTGGCATTTTTTGTCGTTAAACCATTTCCGCCGGAAGCGTTCTCGCCATTAACAATGGTAAAATCTATTTCATATTGAGTGATTAATTGCGGTAATTTTTCATTTAGAATTTTTCGTCCCGGTCGGCCATAAACGTCGCCGAGTATTAATATATTCATATGCTATCCTTCTGTTATTAATTATAAAAAAAGGGGAGATTATCTCCCCTTTAAGACTATTTGGCATAGTCACTTGCCCTTGTTTCACGGATAATATTAACTTTGATGTTCCCCGGATATTCCATTTCAGCTTCAATCTTCTTGGCAATATCGCGAGACAATAAAATCATCTCATCGTCATTAACTTCACTCGGTTTAACCATAACTCTTACTTCACGTCCAGCTTGAATAGCATAGGATTTTTCGACCCCTTCAAAAGACGACGCGATGGTTTCAAGCTCCTGCAGCCGTTGAACATAGGAAACCAGTGTTTCTCTTCTGGCACCTGGTCTGGCTGCCGAAATGGCATCTGCCGCTTGGACAAGAACTGCTTCCATTGTATGCGCTTCAACGTCACCATGATGAGCTTCCACAGCATGAATAATATTCTTATTTTCTTTGTATTTTTTAAGTACATTTACGCCAATTTCAACATGTGGTCCTTCAACCTCATGGTCAATAGCTTTTCCAATATCATGTAATAATCCTGCTCGTTTTGCAACCTTGATGTTACCATCAAGTTCAGCTGCCATAATGCCAGCCAAATGCGACACTTCGATGGAATGCTTTAATACATTTTGTCCATAACTGGTTCGGTATTTCAGACGCCCAAGTAATTTTACAATTTCAGGGTGTAAGCCATGTATCCCAGTGTCAAAACAAGCCTGTTCACCAACTTCTTTAATCTGGTTTTCAACTTCTTTTTGGGATTTTTTGACCATCTCTTCAATTCTTGCTGGATGAATTCGTCCATCAATAATTAATTTTTCTAATGCCAGTCTGGCAACTTCTCGACGGATGGGATCAAAACCGGAAAGAATAACTGCTTCTGGGGTATCATCAATGATTAAGTCAATACCCGTCAATGTTTCCAATGTTCGAATATTTCGACCTTCCCGACCAATAATACGGCCCTTCATTTCATCATTTGGCAAGTTAACCACGGTAATGGTTTGTTCAGCAACATGATCTGCAGCACACCGTTGAATGGACTGAGCAATAAGCTCTTTTGCCTTTTTATCCGCAACGGCCTTTGATTCAACTTCAATTTGACGGATCATAATCGCCGCTTCCCGTCGTGTATCTTTACTGACATCTTCAAGCAAAATTTCTTTTGCTTCCTCATAAGTCAAACCTGATATGCGTTCAAGTTCTTTAACCTGTTCGTCATATAAACCATCAAGCTTTTCTTTTTTCTTTTCTAAATCCTTGCCTCTTTTACCGAGAGCTTCTTCATTTCTTTCTAAATTCACTAATTTTTTTTCTAGATTCTCTTCTTTTTGCATAAACCGATTTTCAAGTTTTTGCAGCTCGGCTCGGCGTTCTCGGTTATCTCTTTCATTGACTTCTTTCATCTGCAGGGATTCTTCCTTGGCATCAAAAAGAATTTCCTTCTTTAAATTTTCTCCATTTTTTACAGCATCGTTCACAATGGCAGTAGCTGTCACTTCAGCATTTCTGATTTTACCTTCCGCAATATTCTTGCGGACAAAATAACCAACTACAAAAGCCAATACAATACCAATGGATAAGATAATTACTAGTATGTTTATAATTTTCACCTCCTTATGTAATATTTATTATATTCTTACTATACTCATCATGAGAACCATTTTATACTTTTTTTAAAATAGTGTCAAGAAACAAAGGTGAAACCTTGTACGTTATTTTAACATGATCAAAAAAGAACCCATTAAAAGGTTCTTTTTAAGTATTTTTTGATTATCTTCGTGATGATTTTCTACTCAATTGATTTTTATTCAGCAGTTTCATCCGGCAAGTCTTCTTCTTTTGCATCAGGTTCGGCCGGTGCTTTGTTTAATTCATTTTTTTCACGAATTTCTTTTTCAATTGCGTCCGCAATATCCGGATTGGCCAAAAGGAATTCTTTTGAATTATCACGCCCCTGGCCTAAGCGTTGTTCTTTATACGAAAACCACGATCCTGATTTATCAACGATATCAAAATCGACCCCAACATCCAAAATATCGCCTTCTTTAGATATTCCCCGGCCATACATAATATCAAACTCTGCCTGTTTAAAAGGGGGTGCCATTTTATTCTTAACAACTTTTGCCCGGGTACGGTTTCCGATCATTTCAGTACCCTTTTTAAGCGTTTCAATGCGGCGCACGTCAATTCTTACCGAAGCGTAAAATTTAAGTGCTTTGCCTCCGGTTGTTGTTTCCGGATTTCCGAACATCACGCCAATTTTCTCTCTAAGCTGATTGATAAAAATGACCGTCGTATTTGATTTATTTATGATACCGGTTAATTTTCTTAATGCCTGGGACATTAAACGGGCCTGCAGCCCCATATGGGAATCGCCCATTTCACCGTCTATTTCTGCCCGTGGCACTAACGCTGCTACCGAGTCAATGACAACCACATCAATGGCATTACTTCTTACCAACGCTTCAACAATTTCCAATGCCTGTTCCCCGGTATCCGGTTGCGCTACTAAAAGATTGTCAATATCAACTCCCAAGGCCTTAGCATATGTGGGGTCAAGGGCATGTTCGGCATCAACAAACGCCGCATTTCCGCCAGTTTTTTGTGCTTCAGCAATAATGTGAAGAGTAAGGGTTGTTTTTCCTGAGGATTCAGGGCCGTAGATTTCCACAACTCGTCCCCGCGGAACCCCGCCAATGCCTAAAGCGATGTCCAGTCCGATTGAAGATGTCGAAATTACGTCGACGTTAAGCCTTGCGGTATCATCTCCTAAACGCATAACCGCACCTTTGCCAAAACTTCTTTCAATGCCTTTTAGTGCAGCATCTAAGGCTCGCTGTTTATCTGAGATTTGATCGTTTGTTTTTATTTTTTCAGCCATTTTCGCCCATCCTATTCATTATTCGAACATTCGTTCTGTTTCTATTATAGCTAACTTATTTCGCTTTGTCAACTATGGTCTTTCCGATCAGATGAAAGACTTTGTTCGCCGTTTTTTGTTGGATAATTTTACGTTCTCCATTAAAATGACACGTCGTGATCTGGGTTATTCCATTATAGCAAAGACCAATATACACCAGTCCCACCGGTTTTTCTGCGGTTCCGCCTTCAGGGCCGGCAATCCCTGTTACCGATACGGCGAGATCGACAAGAGAAATCTTTTGAAGATTTTCACACATTTCTCTTGCGGTTTCTTCGCTGACTGCTCCAAATTTTTCAAGAGTTTTTGCTTTTACATGCAGCAGGTTTATTTTTGTCTCATTGGAATAAGATACAATACCGGTTCCGAAAACTTTTGAAATTCCGGACTCTTCGGTGAGCTGAGAGGCGATTAATCCGCCCGTACAGGATTCTGCAGTGGCAATTGTGATATTCTTTTCAATTAACAGCTTGGCGACTGTTTCTGCTAAAGACTGTTTGGAACAAGTAAAGATATTATCTTTAAAACGTTCCAGCATGATGTCTTCATATTGATCCAATAATGTATTTAGCTCTTTTTCATTTTCACCGTTGGCGGTAATTCGCACCAGCACCTCGCCCATCTTAGCGTAGGTAGCAATGGTTGGATTTGTTTGGGTGTCAATGAGGTCAAGCAATCGATCTTCTACCGCTGACTCACCGATGTCGGACAAATTATAGTATCGTGAAAGCACTAACTGCCTATTTTTTTTCCTTATCAATGGCAATACGTCTTCTTCAAAGACACATTTCATTTCTCGGGGCGGTCCGGGCAGCATAATAATAACTCGTCCCTGTTCCCTCAGCAGGATACCGGGTGCTGTTCCGCAGGGGTTAGGCAATACTTCGGCATGTTCCGGCACAAAGGTTTGCTTGAGGTTATTGGGAGTAAAGGGGAATTCACGATTTGCAAAAAATCGCAGCAACTCTTGCTTAACTTTTTCATCCTGAACCAATTCTTTGTTGAATAATTCGGCAATAACTTCTTTGGTTAGATCATCCTGGGTTGGTCCCAATCCGCCGGTTGTGATAATGAGGTCGCTGCGATTAAAAGCAATTTTCACAACTTCTTCCAACCGTTTGGGATTGTCTCCAACAGTTGTATGATAACCCACGCTTAAGCCCTGGTTAGACAATTCTCTTGACAAATACTGAACATTCGTATTAAGGGTATCCCCGACTAAAAGTTCAGTTCCAACACATATAATTTCACATTTCATTCTTTAGATCCTTTCAATAATATTAGAAACAATTATTTATCATCATATGGATCATGCGCTACTCAATCCAATCTACAATTGTTGCTAAATAATTTTATCATTCGATTACATCGTGCGAAATACTTTTTTGTTAATGATGAAATAATCCACTCCCGAAATAATAGTCATAACAGTTGCAATATAAATCATAATGGTTCCGGCTGGTATATTGATTAAGTAGAATGGCCAATTGCCAATGAGGATAATCACGATCGCGATCATCTGCGATATGGTCTTTGCTTTTCCCCATTTACTGGCGGCGATAACGATACCGTCTGCCGCTGCTAAGGTTCTCAGCCCGGTGATGGCAAATTCTCGGGCAATGATGATAATAACGATCCATGCCGGTACCGATCCTAACTGAACAAAGCAGATCAGAGCCGAACAGACTAAGAGCTTATCAGCCAGGGGATCCATAAATTTTCCGAAATCTGTGACCAAATTTCGACTGCGGGCAAGATAACCGTCAAGGCTGTCTGATAAGGCTGCAATAACAAACAAAGCTGCCGCAAGCGGTTGATGGAATGGGAATTCAATTAACAAGGCCGCAATGAAAAATGGAATCATAATAATTCGTACCATGGTAATCTTATTAGGTAAGTTCATTTTCAATCTCTCCTATCAAATCATATTCTAATGCATTGCGTATTTTTACAGAATAAAAATGACCAATGGTTAATGGCGTTTCTTGGCTGTCAACATAAACCGTTCCGTCTATTTCCGGAGCGTCTCCATAAAAGCGGCCAGTATAGATTTCTTCCTCCATCCCTTCAATCAACACCGCTACCGTTCGTCCGATAAACCGTTGCTTATTTTTCAGCGAAATATTTTGCTGAGCCATCATTATTTCATTGTGACGTTTTTCTTTAAGCTCTTCCGGAATTTGATTTTGAAAGACGGCTGCCGGGGTATCTTCTTCCTGCGAGTATTTGAAAACGCCGAGATGATCAAATTCAAGGACGTTGATGCCTTTTAGCAGGGATAAATGATTATCGTTGGTTTCTCCCGGGAAACCGGTGATAATCGACGTTCTCAAAACGGCATCCGGCAACGACTTGCGAATCAGTTGAACAAGTTCTTTAATTTGCTCAAAGGACATCTTTCGACCCATTCGTTTTAATACCGCATCTTCAGTATGCTGCAGAGGGATGTCAAAATACTGGCAAATGGAAGGATACTGCTTAACCACTGACAATAACTCCGGGGTGATGCCTTCAGGATACAGATACATCATCCGAATCCATTTAAAGCCAAAATCCTGAGCAATCTTTTCTAACAGTTTAGGTAAATCATAACCTTCATCAAGATCTCTCCCGTATGGGGCGATGTCCTGACCGATGAGGATGATCTCCTTAATTCCCATTTCTTTTAGATAGTAAAGCTCATCAAAAATATCCTGACTCTGACGACTTCGGTATTTCCCTCTGATTTTTGGAATCGCACAATAGGTGCAGTTATGGTCGCAGCCTTCGCTGATTCTTACAAAAGTGGATACCGTACCTTTTTTTATATAGCGATTGATTTTTGCCGTCACTGCTTTTTCGATATCACCCAAATATGTTTCATCCTGACGCTGTGTTTCACTGGACTCTTCAAAGCGATTGATTAAATCAATGATATTATCAAAATGACCCACTCCCAGAAAACCATCGATTTCCTCTATCTCTTCGCTTAATTCTTGATGATAACGTTCAGCCATGCATCCGGCGACAATGAGAACTTTACACCTTCCACTTTTTTTATAGTCAGCATATTCAAGAATATAATCGATGGATTGTTCTTTTGCTTCCTGGATAAAACAGCAGGTGTTTACGATGATAATGTCTGCGTCCTGAGGATCTTCCTGGATACAATACTGCTTTTCCTGTATTAAACCCAACATCAGCTGTGAATCAATGGTATTTTTATCACAGCCCAAAGTTGTTACATGAATATTTTTATTTTTCATTCTTCACCTACTCCCGATTTCTAATTTCATCTTCTGTTACCAATATTTCTCGTGGTTTGCTTCCGTTGGGGCCGGATATAATGCCCCGTTCTTCAAGGTCATCAATAATTCTTCCTGCTCTTGCATAGCCAACCTGTAATTTTCGCTGCAGCATTGAAGTTGATATTTGATTATATTCGAAAGCTATTTTTATCGCATCTTCTAAAAGAACATCGCCGTCCCGTTTAGGCTTTTTCTCTTCCGGCTCCTTTGAAATTTCATCTTCAATGGAAGCATCGTACTGTTTGCCTTTCTTAACTTCTACTGCATCAATGACGGCATTGATCTCATGATCGGACACATATGTGCATTGTACCCTGGTCGGCTTTGATTGACCAACCGGATAATACAGCATATCCCCTTTCCCCAAAAGTTTTTCGGCCCCGCCGGTATCCAGGATTGTTCGTGAATCCGTATTTGAAGCCACCGCAAAGGCTATTCTGGAGGGAATATTCGCTTTAATCAGTCCGGTAATGACATCCACCGACGGTCGTTGGGTGGCAATAATTAAATGAATGCCACATGCTCGCGCGAGCTGAGCGATCCGGCAAATGGCATTTTCAACTTCTTTTGGCGAAGTAATCATCAAATCTGCCAACTCGTCAATAACGATGACAATTCGGGGTAATTTTTTATCCCCTGATTTTTCAATTAATTCATTGTAGCCTTCAATATCCCTGACGCCTGAATCTTTAAACAACATATAGCGGTCTGTCATTTCCTTCAATCCCCAATTTAATGCATAGGCGGCCTTTTTAGGATCTGTTACCACCGGAATCAGTAAATGCGGAATCGCGTTGTACTGACTGAGTTCGACCATTTTGGGGTCGATCATAATGAACCGTACTTCAGCGGGAGATGATTTAAAGATAAGACTCGTGATAATACTGTTGATGCAAACGCTTTTCCCTGAACCCGTGGCTCCGGCAATCAGCACATGCGGCATTTTGCCGATGTCGCCAATAATACTTTCTCCGGTAAGTGTTTTTCCCAGGGCAAAAGTTAACGGACTTTTGCTGTCCTTAAACTCAGGAGTATCAATGATTTCCCGTAAGCCAACGATTTCCGAGACTTCGTTGGGTACTTCTATTCCAACCGCGGCCTTGCCGGGAATCGGTGCTTCGATGCGAATATCTGAAGTTGCCAGACTTAATGCCAAATCGTTGGCTAAGTTCACAATCTTATTTACTTTCACGCCGGGCGCCAGTTGGAGTTCAAAACGGGTAATACTCGGGCCGACATTCACTTCAATAATTTTTGCCCGGACACCAAAGTTTTTCAAGGTATCTTCAATGATTTTTGCTTTTTTGATCACATCATCTTTTTTTGATTTTTTTTTTGCTGCCGGAGGATTGAGCAGATCTAATGACGGAAACGTGTATTCTTCGATTTCGTTACCCAGGTTAATCTTTTCCTGATTGAGGTGTTCTACTTCTTCACCTTTGTCTTTTCCAATTTTTCCCCGACTTAAGCCGCTAAAATCCGAATGATCGGCCATTTTGTTTTCTTCATTAATTCCATTATCTATTTTTCCCCGACTTAAACCACTTAAATCCGCTGGATTAAGAAAGTTTTCATGAATTTTAATGGGTGGCTCTTTAACAATGACTTCTTCTTCAATAAAACCAAACGGATCTGTCTTGGTCTTCTTTTTTGATTTGCCAGCTGATTGATTGATGGGTTTAAATAATGATTTGTTTGAGTCGCCGTTTATCTGAAGGGGTTCAAATAATGCCGCATCATTTTCCTCCGCACTAATCGGGGGAATCATTGCTGTTTCGGATGTGCGATCTTTGGTCGCCTTCACTTCGTTTTTTATTTTTCTTTTATCTTTGATCGCCGCAATCTTGTCTTTAACGCGATTTTTTAAAGCTGGTGCATCTTTATTTTTATCTTTGATGTTCTGCCAATATTTTTTGAGACTATTTTTGAATATAATCGCCATCATCAGAATAGAGGAAATAACGACAAGCAAAATCGTCCCTTTGACCGCAAATAACTTTATCAGTAATACCGCCAGCAATATTCCTATGATCCCACCATATTGACCATACTGAGCTAAACTAAAAAGTTCCGGGATACTATAACCCATTAAATTAGGCGTATTAATCGTAAAGATGATCATCAAATTGACCAGCAGTAAAAAAACCAATACAAAGTTTTGGGCCCAATCATCAATTTTATTGATACAAAGAATAATTCCCAGGGCAACAAAGTAAAAACAAATTAATAGCGTTGCTGACCCAAAGCAATAGCTAAATCCCTGACTAACCAGATCACCAGCAATCCCGGCATTAAAATCAATATAGGAATAAGCGGTAAAACATCCGACAATGATAAGCAACACCCCAATTACCAGGTTATTGCCAAATATTTTTTTTGTTGCTTTCTTTTTTCTTCGACTTTGTGATGCATTTCTGCTTTTTTGATTTTGTGTGGTTCTTTTTTTTGTAGCCATTCT
Organism: Acetobacterium tundrae; assembly: GCF_008086615.1. GTDB lineage: Bacteria > Bacillota > Clostridia > Eubacteriales > Eubacteriaceae > Acetobacterium > Acetobacterium tundrae. Next base: position 135,933 of record NZ_RXYB01000002.1, on the reverse strand, counting down.
TCTCCTCATAATATAACCCAAGAAATACACTTTGCAAGTTTCTCTGCGTTTGGCGACTGCCTTCACACAAATAAAAGACATGATAAAAGGTGTAGGAAAACCTACACCTTAGAGTCTCGACAATCATAAGGTGCAGCAATCATGAAATTTTGCGACAGCTCCTAGTGCTTGTTTATTAATTGTTATTACTATTGGAACGCAATGTGACACTCAATTTCACTTTCCTGAGTGACCAAAACCACCATCGCCTCGTTCACTGGTTTCTAATTCTTCAATGCTGGTGACTTCTGAAAAATCCACTTTTACATACTCAGCAAAAACCATTTGCGCAATTCGCTCACCTGGCTCCAACTGATATGGTCGGTCCAGTAAGTTTATCAAAATAATCTTAATTTCTCCACGATAATCTGGGTCAATCGTTCCGATCCCGTTAACCAATGAAAGTCCGTGCTTAAGAGCCAATCCGCTGCGTGCCCGTATTTGGGCTTCAATTCCTAGCGGCATTTCGATAAAAATTCCGGTCGGAATCTGATAAACTTTCTTAGGCATCACAATCAATTTTCCTTCGATATTCGCTCTCAAATCCACCCCTGCAGAGCCATCGGTTTGATACTCCGGCAACGGGTACTCGGATTTGTTGAAGATCTTGATTTTGCAATTATTAACCATCATTATTCCTTTGGCAACATTGCTTTGCGAGATAAATTAATACGTCCCTGCCCATCTATTTCCATAACTTTAACGGTCACTTCATCACCGATGTTTACCACATCTTCAACTTTGTCGACGCGTTCGTTTGCTAATTTCGAAATATGGATCAAACCATCTTTTCCGCCTGGTAATGATACAAAAGCTCCGAAAGTCATAATCCGGACCACCTTACCGGTTAATACTTCTCCAATTTCTACCACTCGGACAATGTTTTCGATTATTTCCCGTGCCCGTTTTCCAGATTCTGAATCAGTCGAGGCAATGAATACCCGGCCATCATCTTCAATATCAATTTTTACGCCGGTTTCATCAATAATTTTATTAATGACTTTTCCGCCTGAACCGATAACGTCTCTGATTTTATCAGGATTAATCTGCATAATGAAAATCTGCGGCGCATTTGGAGATAATTCTTTTCGCGGTTCTGATATTTCTTCATTCATAATGCCCATAATATGAAGTCTGCCAATACGAGCTTGTTCTAAGGCTTCAGTCAATACTTCTTCACTGATTCCATCGACTTTAATATCCATTTGAATAGCAGTAATGCCATCTGCTGTTCCCGCTACTTTGAAGTCCATATCGCCAAGGGCATCTTCCATTCCCTGAATATCTGAAAGAATAGCAAGTTTATCGCCTTCTTTAATAAGTCCCATGGCAATCCCGGCAACTGTTGCCTTTATCGGTACCCCGGCAGCCATTAGCGAAAGGGAACTTCCGCACACACTACCCTGTGACGTTGATCCGTTTGAGCTTAAGACTTCTGATACCACCCGAATGGCATATGGAAAATCTTCTTCTGATGGCAGCACTGGTAACAACGCACGCTCGGCTAGCGATCCATGACCGATTTCACGGCGACCCGGTCCTCTTGAAGGTCGGGTTTCACCGACGCTGTAGGACGGGAAATTATAATGATGCATATACCGTTTTGATTCTTCGTTTGATATCCCATCAAGTGATTGCGCATCGCCTAAAACACTCAGAGTTGTCACCGACAATACTTGGGTTTCTCCGCGCGTAAACAAACCTGAGCCATGTGGTCTGGCAAGAAAATCAATTTGGGCTGATATTGGCCTGATTTCATTCGTTTTACGATTGTCCGGTCGAATACGTTCTTCAAGAATAAGCCGTCTTATCTCTTTTTTCAAAAGAGATTTAAGAACATCATCAACTTCATTTCCCTTTTCTGGAAAAAGCTCTTCGCAATGTGCTTTTATCAACTCGTTTACTTTATCGATATTTTCCAGTCTTTCAAGTTTGTCTGAAGTATTAACGGCATCCTTTAATCGATCACCGATAAATGAAGCAATTTCATTCTGGACATCTTCAGAAGGCAAAAATAATTTGTATTCCTTTTTTTCTTTTCCGACTGTTGCGATGATTTCTTCCTGAAAAGCCACAATTTTTTTAATTTCTTCATGAGCTAATAAAATTGCATCCAGCATCAGTTTTTCAGAAACTATGTTAGCACCTGCTTCAACCATCATAATGGCCTCTTTGGTTCCTGAAACAACTAAACTAAGATCACTTTTTCCGCGTTGTTCTTCGTTTGGATTAATGATCAACTCTCCGTCAACATAGCCGACTGCGACGGCGCCAGTTGGTCCGTTAAAGGGAATGTCAGAAATCGACAATACAATTGATGATCCGATCATCGCCGCAATTTCTGGGGCATTGTCCTGATCAACCGACATAACGGTTGCGGTAACGGATACATCGTTTCTAAAGCCCTTTGGAAACAAGGGGCGAAGGGGACGATCCATGAGTCTTGAATTTAAAATAGCTCTTTCCGTCGGTCGACCTTCTCGTTTTATAAAGCCTCCCGGAATTTTCCCAACCGAGTATTGTTTTTCTTCATAATCACAGCTTAATGGAAAGAAATCCATTCCTTCACGTGGCTTTTTAGAAGCAGCAGTTACTACTAAAACTTCTGTTTCGCCATATCTAATCATGGCCGCACCTTTTGCAAGCTGTGCTACCTGGCCAATTTCTACCCGGAAAGGGCGTCCGGCAATTTGAGTTTCAAAAATTTTCATTATTTTCTCGCTTTCTATTTATTTTAACCACAAGAAACACGTTTGCGAGTTTCCCGCCGTTCGCAGGCAATGAGTCAAGTGAGTGTGAGGACTCATTTGACTCATTGCCTTCACGTAAAAAAAAGAGGGCGGAATACTCCGCCCCAAATTATTTTCTTAAGCCTAATCTTTGGATTAGTTCACGATATCGATTGATATCTTTGCCTTTTAAATAAGTTAATAATCGTCTTCGTTGTCCTACAAGTTTTAGCAGGCCACGTCGTGAGTGATGATCTTTTTTGTGAATTTGAAGATGTCCGTTAAGATCATTTATTCTTGCTGTCAGCAATGCAATTTGAACTTCTGGTGAACCGGTGTCACCATCATGTCTTTTGTAGTCATTGACTACTGTTTCTTTTACTTCTTTACTAATCATTTTTTTCTCCTTATTTTTCAAATTATCCATGGACCGAGTATTTTGTTGGAGTTTCAAAAAACCAAGTGAATGGAATTAACTTGCTAATTGTATCATAAACACTAAATTATGTAAATAATTTTATTTTATGTAATTTTTCTGAATGTCTTCGATATCACTTTTTATTCGCACAACTAAATCGTCAATCGTATCAAATTTAATCTCATTTCGTATTTTATTCTTAAAGACAATCGTTATTTCTTCATCGTATATATTCTCATCAAAATCATAAATATATGTTTCAATGCTAAAAGGATGTTTTTCAAAGGTTGGATTGCAACCTAAATTTGTTAATCCGTTATAGCATCTTCCGTTATAATAAACATGCGTATAGTAAACCCCAGTGTTCGGTAAAACTATTTTTTTATCCAACTTAATATTTGCCGTTGGAATTCCGTATTGACGTCCCAGCCTTTTCCCCTGAACAACTCTACCGGTTAACGCATAATCACGTCCCAGAAAATCTTTTACTTCTTCAACCTGTCCGCAACTAATCAACTCTCTGATCAAAGTTGAACTGACTGAGTGCTCATCAATAATAAATTGGGGGAGAATCTCCACGGCAAATCCATATTTTTTTCCAAGTTCTGTTAATATCTCTGTCGTTCCTGATCCTTTGTAACCAAAATTATAATTATATCCCACTACGAGTGTTTTCACCTTGTATTTTTTTAAAAGATATTCAGTAATAAATTTTTCAGGAGTCAGTTTCATCAGTCTTTCAGTAAAAGGATTTAAAAATACGTAGTCTAAACCAAATTCGCGCATGATTGACTCTTTTTCGGTGTTTGAAGTAATCAACCATGGTGTGTAATTTGGAAAAATAAGTTCAAGGGGGTGTTCGTTAAAGGTCATCACCCCGGTCTTCAATCCTAATTGATTGCCAATTTCTTTTGTTTTTTTCAGAAGGGCCTGATGTCCCCGGTGTACACCGTCAAAAAAGCCCAGTGCCAAAACAATTTCTTCTCCATGATATAAGGTCTTTGTCATAAATTTTCCTCACAATAATTTGCTGGGTTTTACATAGTTTCCGTCTTCATCATCACAAAAATAGAACTTGCCCATTCCCACCAATTTTTCATTATCATATAACCGTATTATTTCTGATGGTTTAAACTCATCAAACGATTCCACTACATTCCACTGATAAAGCTTGTTACCATTAATTAAAAATTTTTTTCCGTCTTCTGTAGCAGTTATCCGTTTGTATCCATCAAGAGAATATGCTAAAGGATAAATATGCGCATCTAATTGATCATTCGACACTTTTTCTTCAATTTCAGATAATTTAAGTGCTTCTTCAATTAGGAAATCCCCAACCTGATGACGGATCAAATGTCCCATACACCCGTATGTTCCCAGTGCTGTACCGATATCCCGGCATAATGAACGCATATAGGTGCCTTTTGAACAGGTTACCTGTATTATAGCTCTCTGAGTCTTTTCTGAAAATTCCAATAAAGAAAGTTTGGATATATGAACGAGTCGGCTCGGTATTTCAACCTTCTCACCATTTCTGGCGTAGTGGTAAAGCTTTTTTCCATTCACGCGAATCGCTGAGTAGATGGGTGGTTTTTGTGAAATTGTTCCGGAAAATTGCTCTAATGCTTTTTGAAAGACTGCTTGAGTAATGCCCATGTCCGGTTGCTCGTTAACAACAGTTCCAGACAGATCGCAGGTGTCTGTTTCCATCCCCAACACCACTTCTGCTTCATAGACTTTTTCATGATCGGTAATGTACTCGACCATTTTTGTCGCTTTGCCAATACATAGAACAAGAACTCCTTCAGCATCTGGATCAAGAGTTCCTGTATGTCCTATTTTTTTAGTTTTCAATATCTTCCGGGTTTTAAAGACAACATCGTGGGATGTCATCCCTTTCTCTTTATAAACATTGAGATAACCATTATACTGTTTCATATTGTTCACTTTGCTCTTTATAAACTTCCATCAGATCTTCCTTTAAAAGTTCAATATCACCAGTAAAATTAAAACCTGCGGCTCGCTCGTGTCCACCGCCACCATATTTTAAGGCAATTTTATGAATATCATATGGGAATTTTGCACGAAGCGACACTCGGTATTCTCCTGGTCTGACTTCTTTTAATAGGGCTGTAATATCTACCCCAATGGTATTTTGACCGACATTTGCAACATCATCGCTGATATTAATGCTTCCGCCAAACTTCGTAATGGTATCATAATCTAAAACCATGAAGGCAATGGGCACACAGTCCAGAATTTCTAAGGAATGTATGGCTGCCCCGGTCATTTTCATTTGATCCATATTCTTTTGACTATGAAGCCTTTTTGAAAGATTGGCATAGCTTGGTTTGACTTTATAAAGTTCACTTGCAATGATGTGCGTATCAGTCGTCACGTTGGAAAATTGAAAACTTCCCGTATCGGTTGAAATTGCTGTAAAAATCGCATCCGCCATCTCCTCGTCAATTTTAACATCCAATGCCCGCAGGATACGAAATACAATTTCGGCCGTCGCTCCGGTAATTTCAACGAAGTTAAGATCACCGTAATGAGCATTGCTTTTATGGTGGTCAATGACTAATTTCACTTTTGTTTTTGGCATTTTTTTAGGTGAAAATGCAAATTCACCAGTAGAGCAATCCATATATAAAATGACGTCATAGCTTTCTTTCAGTTGTTGATTAAAACACGCGATCTCATTGAAGAAAAGTAATTTATCTTCAATCGGAAGCTCGATATAATAGTCAACGGATTTATTCAACTGCTTCAAACCCTTTCCCATGGCTACCGCAGATCCAATCGCGTCGCCGTCAGGTTTTTGATGAAGTAAAATCAAAAAGTTTTGGTTTTCTTTCAGGCATTCTATTATTTCATCAGGAATTTTCTTCATTATCTTCCTTCGATTCTGTATCATCTTTTATTTCTTTATCATCCTTCAAACTTTTTAAAATTGATTCGATATGCATTCCGTATTCCACTGAATCATCAATTTCAAATATCAATGCCGGTACCGAATGAACGGTAATCACTTTTCCAAGACTGGATCTTAAAAAGCTTTTGGCATTATTCAACAATTCAACTACCGCTTTTTTCTGGGCTTCATCTCCAAAGATACTGACATAAACAGTCGCTGTCTTGAGATCCGGAGTTGCCCTAACCCTGGTAATGCTGACATTGCTGTCTCTGATTCGAGTATCCTTCATTTTATGTATAATGATCAGACTCAATTCTCTTTGAATTTGTCCGTTAATTTTTTCGTTGCGATGAGATGCCATATCATTGACCTCCTTCAGTATGAAAGATAGGACATTTGTCTATCTTTCGATTTTTTCCATTGTAAATGCTTCGATGTTATCGCCAACTTTTAAATCGTTGTATTTTTCGATTCCAATACCACATTCATAGCCGGAATTAACTTCTTTTACATCATCCTTAAAACGTCTCATTGAAGCAATTTTCCCCTCAAATACAACAATGCCATCCCTGATAATTCGAACATCATCATTTCGGTTGATTTTTCCATCTGTTATATAGGTTCCGGCGATGGTACCAATGCTAGGTATTTTGAATACTTCTCTGACCTCTGCATTACCCATGACTTTTTCCCGGAATTCAGGTGCAAGCATGCCTTCCATGGCTTTCTTAATATCTTCAACAGCGTCATAAATGACTCGGTAAAGTCGAATATCAACATCTTCCGTTTCAGCAAGTTTAACAGCATTCTTATCAGGTCTTACATTAAAGCCGATCACAATGGCATTTGAAGTCGCTGCCAGCATAACATCGGTCTCATTAATAGCACCTACGGCACCATGGATCACATTGATTCGTACCGATTCATTATCAAGTTTTTCCAGTGATTGCTTAATTGCTTCGATTGACCCCTGAACATCTGCTTTGATGATAATATTAACATCTTGGATATTACCATCCTGGATCTGGCTGAAAAGATCATCCAATGAAATATTTGAACGACGTTGTCGTTCTCCTTTTTGCATATCTTTTCGTTTTTCTGCCAATTGTCGAGCTTCTTTTTCATTTTCCAGCACAATAAAATCATCGCCAGCTATCGGAATATCGGATAAACCCGAAATTTCAACGGGTGTAGAAGGTCCGGCTTTTTTAAGTCGTTTCCCTTTATCGTCAATCATGGCTTTAATCTTACCATAGGTTATGCCAGTAAGAATGCAGTCCCCGACATGCAAGGTTCCTTGTTGAACAAGTAAAGATGCTACTGGACCTTTGCCCCGTTTCACCTGCGCTTCAATAACTGTTCCTCTGGCTTCACGTGTTGGATCCGCTTTTAATTCTTCTACCTCAGCCATCAGTATAATCATCTCTAATAGTGCGTCAATTCCTTCGCCTGTTTTTGCTGAAACCAAAACGGCGATCGTTTCTCCGCCCCATTCTTCAACGACAAGGCCATATTCTGTTAATTCTTGTTTGACGCGATCAGGATTTGCTCCCGGTTTATCAATTTTGTTAATGGCAACCAGAATTGGAACACCGGCCGCCTTAGCATGATTAATTGCCTCAATTGTCTGTGGCATGACACCATCATCCGCCGCAACAACCAATACCGCAATATCCGTTATTTGTGCCCCTCTAGAACGCATCGCTGTAAAAGCTTCATGTCCAGGTGTATCAATAAAGGTAATGGCTTGTTTTTTGATATTTACAGTGTAGGCTCCAATATGCTGAGTAATGCCTCCTGCTTCTCCCGCAATTACATTGGCTTTACGAATACGGTCAAGCAATGATGTTTTCCCGTGATCAACATGTCCCATAACGGTGACAACTGGAGGCCGCAATACTTCATTTCCAGTTTCTTCTTCGTCATATTCCTCAAGAATTTTGGAAACCACATCTTCAATTTCAATAGCCTCAACTTCAAGGTCAAATTCGGCTGCGACGATGGCAGCTGTTTCATAATCAATTTCTTGATTGATGTTAACCATGGAACCAGACGCCATCAATGTTTTGATGATATCCGTTGCGTTTAATTCGAGAATTTCAGCAAGTTCCCCAACGGTTAGAATGTCAGGAATTTCAAAAACTTGATTCAATTGAACTGTTTTCTTTTTTTCATCCTTAATTCGTTTGTAAACGCTTCGTGCCGTTTTTTCTTTTTTGCTATGATCTCTCACCTTAGGTTGTTGTCCCTGGTTTGCCGATACCGGTCGTTTTTTATCTTCTGTTTTCTTAGGCACATTGCCCCCTGTATTTTTTTGACTTTTTTGATTGCTTTGATTGCTTTGATTGCTTTGATTTTTTTGTGGTGCCTTTTGTGGTACTTTTGGTGGTACTTTTCCGGTTTGAGTTTCTTTTTTTGATGTGCTTTGAAACTTTTGATTCTCATTATCTTGTGAAACTTCTTTTTTATTATCTGCTTCTAAATCCGCCAGATATTTATCTTTATCAAATTTCTCTTCAAACTCGGCTACTTGTTGATCAGTCAGGGCACTCATATGATTTTTTACAGGAATATTGTGTTTATTTAAAATAGCTACGAATTCCTTGCTGGGGATATTATATTTTTTTGCAAAATCGTATACTCTTAATTTTGACATATTATTCCTCCCTTCAAATTTTTATTTATTTATTTGTTCATTTTTACTTTTTCCATTAGCTGCTGACGAACGGCATCAACAACTTCCTTATCTACTTTTCTTTTAAATGCACGTTCCAGGTAATTTTTATTCAAAAATTGATCCACGCAAGCTTCGGATGTGCACACATAGGCGCCACGTCCATTCGCTTTTCCCGTGGAATCAAAAAAAATTTCTCCAGATTTATCTGACACAATCCTTAATAAGTCCCGTTTATCAAATTTCGAATGGCATATAACACAGGTTCTCTGTGGAATTTTTTTCATATATTACCTCTCTGACATCGATCTTTTTTAATATTATAGCATAAAAAGCTATAATATTGATTAAACCTTTAACTTTCTAGCTCAAGCTCATCTGCAAGTTTAGGTTCTGGTTCTGGTTCTGGTTCAGGTTCTTCTACTAATTCAAGGTTTTCCGCAAAGTCAAGTTCTTCTGCCACCTCAAGTTCTTCCAACTCGAGTTCTTCTTTTAGTTCTAATAGAATATCTTCATTTTCATTATCTGATTTTTTATCAATCTGATATTTGCTGGCATAATCAAGTTTGCTTTTAATATCAATTTTCCAACCGGTAAGTTTTGCTGCTAACCTTACATTCTGTCCTTCTTTACCAATTGCCAGTGAAAGTTGATAATCGTCCACAATGGCAATGGCTGCCTTTTCATCTTTATTCGGTAAAACTTGAACAACTTTTGCCGGGCTTAATGCATTTGAAAGATACTCATCGATATTTTCACTCCATTTAATGACATCGATCTTTTCTCCTCTTAATTCATTAATGATATTTTGTACCCGAACGCCCTTTTGTCCGACACAAGCTCCAACTGGATCAATACTCGGATCATTGGCTTTTACAGCCACCTTTGTTCTCGAACCGGCTTCTCGGGATATGGAAATAATGTCCACAATACCATCAAATATTTCGGGTACTTCTGATTCAAACAAGCGTTTCACTAATCCTGGATGGGTTCTTGATACATTAACCTGAGGACCTTTTGTTGTTTTCTTAACCATCAATAAATATACTTTTATTCTTTGGTTAATGTCATATGCTTCTCCCGGTATTTGTTCCGATGGCAACATCACTGCTTCAAGTTTTCCAACTTCAACATAAACAACACCTTTTTCAACCCGTTTGATAATTCCGGTTAAAACTTCATCTTGTCTTTCAAGATAATCATTATAAATGATATTTCGTTCAGCCTCTTTAATTCGCTGAATAATTAGCTGTTTTGCATTTTGTGCAGCAATTCTGCCAAAATCTCTGGGTCTTACTTCTTTACGAAAGAAGTCTCCGATATTATAGTTCGGATCAATTTCTCTAGCTTTATCGAGTGAAATCTGATTTTGATCATTTTCCGGTATTTCGACAATTTCTTTCATCGCGTATACTTGAATATCCCCGGATTCACGATCAATATTAATTTCCACATTATGTGCATTTCCATAATTTTTTTTATATGCCGTGGTGATCGCTGCCTCAATGGCTTGAATTAATTCTTCTTTATCAATTGATTTCTCTTCTTGAATTACATCTAGAGCTCTAATAAACTCCGCATTCATAATTGTTTTTTCCGCCTTCCATGTTATTCAGCAGTTGGATGAGGATTAAAATTTAACTCATCCAATAGATTTGCTTTTGCTATTTTATTATTTTCCAGTTCTAATATTTCACCTGTTTCAAGTTCAAGGGAAAGAGCTTCAGGTGTATATGTCTTTAATACCCCTTGAAAATCTTTCTTCCCATTTAAAGGTGCAAAAAGATGAATGGCAATTTTCTTATTGATACTCGCCATAAAATGCCGGTCTTTTTTCAATGGCCGATCAATCCCCGGAGAAGAGACTTCCAAAAAATAGCCTTGTTCAATCGGATCTTTTTCGTCTAAAACTTCACTCACTTTTCGGCTGACTTTTTCGCAGTCGTCCATTGTGATACCTTTTTCTGAATCAATATAGAGAATTAAGTACCAATCTTTTCCACCTTTTTCAAAGGTGAGATCCGCTAATTCATAATCAAGTGATTCTACAACTGGAGCAATCAGTTCTTCTAAAAAAACTTCTTTAGATATTTTTTTCATAGTTAATCCTTTTTGTTATAATTGTGTATTTATCAATCTTTAAATTAATAGTTAACCGCCTGCCTTAAAAGAGTCACCCTATAGGCGCGTTTAGCATTGGGTCCCGGGCAGTCTTTATTATCTGAATATAAGCATTTGTTTGACCTGTGCCTGCGCGTAAAATAGTTAAGAGTGGGTCTCCCCACTCTTAATGAAATACTATTTAATTGAATAAACAATTAAAAAAATCATATCTCATAAAAACAACTAAACTTCTAAAATTTCGATCTCTTTATCTTTTAGAATCTGTTCAATGTTTTTAATCTCATCGTCCGTTACTTTTTGGATTTCCTTCTCACCCTGTTTTAAATCATCTTCGGTGATCAATCCTTCTTTTTGGCCATCTTTCAAATCCTGTATGGCATGTCTGCGGATATTTCGCATTGTTACCTTACATTCTTCGCCATATTTTTTAACCAGTTTAACTAATTCTTTGCGGCGTTCTTCGGTAAGCTGTGGAATCAGCAAACGGATGATTTTGCCATCATTTGATGGGTTAAAACCAAGATCGGATTTAAGAATGCCTTTTTCTATGGCTGATATTGACGTGGCATCATAGGGTTGTATGACAATCATTCTCGCCTCAGGCGTACTGATGTTGGCAAGCTGATTTAAGCTGGTTGGTGAGCCATAATAATCTACCATGACTCTGTCAAGTATCCGGGGATTCGCTCGACCTGCCCTTAAACTGCCTAAACTTTCGTTTAGATTTATCAGTGCTTTTTCCATTTTCTCATTTGTTGTTGCCTTAATCTCATTTACCATCTTCTAAACCTCCTGAATAATTGTTCCGATTTTTTCGCCCATAACGGCACGTAAAATATTTTTCGGTTCATTTAAACCAAATACTAGAATGGGAATGTGATTATCCATACACAGTGATGTTGCAGTGGAATCCATAACCTTCAAGCCTTTGTTCAGCACATCAATGTATGTTAATTCTGTATATTTTTTCGCCTCTGGATTGACTAATGGATCGGAGTCATATACAGCATCAATACTTTTTGCCAGTAAAATAATTTCCGCATCAATTTCTGCCGCTCTTAAAGCCGCAGTGGTATCCGTTGTAAAGAAGGGATTCCCGGTACCTGAAGCAAAAATAACAATTCTTCTTTTTTCGAGGTGGCGAATTGCTTTCCTCCGAATATATGGTTCAGCAATCTGTTTCATTTCAATGGCGGTTTGAACCCGGACAGGAACGCCCATTTCTTCAAGCACATCCTGGAGTCCCAGCGCATTGATGCAAGTTGCCAGCATTCCCATATAGTCCGCGGTTGATTTATCCATGCCTTCACCACTGCGTCCGCGCCAAAAATTCCCCCCGCCAACAACAATGGCAATCTCAACTCCCAGATCAAAAACTTCTTTGATCTGCCTACATATGGATTCTACTGTTGGCGTATCGATTCCATGACTTGCGCTGCCAGCTAATGCTTCACCGCTTAATTTAATGATTACACGTTTATATTTTGGTTCCATGAAACCCCCCCTTCCTTTTTTTCCATTATATCGTAATTATCTGAAATTTACAATGCTGTCAACTGTAAAAAAAGAACACGAATGTGTCCTTTTTTACAGTTTATGCTTTAATTTGTTTGGCAACTTCCTCAGCAAAATTTTCTTCTTTTTTCTCTAAACCCTCGCCCATTTGAAAACGAGCAAATCGTCTGATTTTTACGTTTTCGCCAATCGTCATGATTTGTTCTTTTACCAAATCTCCGATTGTTATATCAGGATTTTTTACAAAAGGTTGTTCCAGAAGACAGATTTCTTTATAGAATTTACTGATACGTCCTTCAACCATTTTTTCAATAATTTTTTCAGGTTTTCCTTCATTTAAGGCTTGAACACGAAGAATTTCTTTTTCTTTTTCCAACTCTTCATCTGGCACTTCTTCTTTAGTGACATATAAAGGATTTGTTGCTGCAATATGCATTGCAACATCTTTAACAAAAGTTTTAAATCCATCAGTTTTTGCAACAAAATCTGTTTCACAATTTATTTCAACCAAAACACCAATTTTTCCACCCATGTGTATATAGGATTCAACGATGCCTTCTGCTGCAATACGTCCTGATTTTTTATTTGTTGCTGCTAAACCTTTTTCTCTTAACACGATCATTGCTTCTTCGATAACTCCATCTGTTTCTACTAAAGCATTTTTACAGTCCATCATGCCTGCGCCGCTTTTGGCTCTTAATTCTTTTACTAATTTTGCGTCCACGTTTATCCTCCTGGTAAGTTTTAAAAATTATTCTGCTTCGACAACTGGTGCTACTTCAACAACTGGTGCTGCTTCTACAACTGTTGCAGTTTCAGCAATTGGGGCAGTTTCAGCAATTGGGGCTGCTTCAACGACTGCTTCAGCTACTGCTACAGGTGCCACTACAATTTCTTCTTCAACTTGTTCGCCCTGACGTCCTTCGATAATTGCATCGGAGATAACCGATAAAATTAAGGCTACGGCCCGAATAGCATCATCGTTACCAGGAATGATATAATCAATTTCGTCTGGATCACAATTGGTATCAACGATTCCGATAATTGGAATACCTAATTTTTTAGCTTCGGCTATTGCAATTCTTTCTTTTTTTGTATCAATAACAAAAATTGCGCCTGGTACACCTTTCATCTCTTTGATGCCGCCTAAGAATTTTTGTAATTTTTCACGCAGACGTTTTAACTTAATAACTTCTTTTTTAGGTAAAAGATCGAAAGTTCCATCTTCTTCCATTTGTTCTAATTCATTCAATTTATCAATTCGTTTGCTGATCGTTCCAAAGTTTGTTAAAGTTCCACCTAACCAACGGTGATTAACACAGTAGCTTCCGCTACGTTTTGCTTCTCTTTCAATACTGGTTTGCGCTTGTTTTTTTGTTCCAACGAAAAGAATTTCTTCACCGTTTGCTGATAATTCTTTTACGAAATTATATGCTTTTTCAATTCTCTTCACAGTTTGTTGTAAATCGATGATATAAATCCCGTTTCTTTCTGTGAAAATGTATGGAGCCATTTTTGGATTCCATCGTCTTGTCTGATGCCCAAAATGCACCCCTGCTTCTAAAAGTTGTTTCATCGAAACACATGCCATAATCTTATTCCTCCTTGGTTTTTCCTCCATTCTCGTCAATTAAGATCATCGACCTGAAACCAGGCACCCGATGTCTCTCAGAGAATGTGTGTAATACATACCTTGATATAATAGCACAATCAATTAGCTCATGCAAGTTTTTTTATTTTCAGAGCAAATACTTTTGATAATTATCCCGCTTGTCGGCTATATTAAAAATTCGTTCGACATAATCTTTGTTGATTATAAACTCTTCCTGTTCATAATCTGATGCATAAAAAGAAATTTCCTCTAGTAATTTTTCCATAACAGTATGAAGACGTCTTGCGCCAATATTCTCTTCTTCCTCATTTTGTAAAAATGCAATCTTAGCAATATGCTTAATTGCATCTTCTTCAAAAATCAGGTTGACAGCTTCCGTCCGGATAAGCTCTTGATATTGCTTAATGACAGAGTTTTCGGTCTGCGTCAAAATCTCATTAAAATCCGCTTCGGTAAGACTTTCCAACTGAACACTAATTGGGAAACGCCCTTGCAGTTCGGGAATCATATCAGCTATTTTGGAGACATGAAAAGCGCCTGCTCCAATAAAAAGAATATAGTCGGTCTTGACCGGGCCGTATTTGGTATTGACCGTGCTTCCTTCTACAATCGGTAGGATATCCCGTTGCACCCCTTCTCTTGACACATCGGGTCCTTGATTATTGCCATTTCCGATTATTTTATCAATCTCGTCAATGAAAATAATTCCATTTTGCTCCGCTTCCCGAATACCTATTTCCTGAACCTGATCCATATCGATGAGCTTCTGAGCTTCCTGGTTAATTAATATTCGCCGTGCGTCAGCAATGGATACATTTTTCTTCTTCTTTTTTTGGGGCAGGATATCTCCAAATATATCGTTCATATTAAAAGACATGCTGTCGCTGTTCATGCCCTGCATCACACCAATGGTCTTTGATCCGTCATCATCTACTTCGATTTCAATGATTCTATCCTCTAAAAGTCCGGCTTCCAGTTCTTTTGAAAGAGCTTCTCTTTTTTCTTTTTTACTTTGCTCTTTTTCGCTGTCTAACTCAACTGGCGTGGTGGTTGCCGGCTGATTCGGCTTCATAAAGAGATCAAATGGTGTTTTCAGGGTTTCTTTTATTTTCTTAGAAGGCACTAAAATGTCAACAATAATTTTATTGACGTTTTTCTCTGCCTCTGAATAAACCTCTTTCATTTTTTCCTGTTGGACATTACGGATGGATGTGTTCACCAAATCCCGCACCATCGATTCGACATCCCTGCCAACGTAGCCAACTTCGGTAAATTTTGTTGCTTCAACCTTTATAAAGGGTGCTCTGATAAGTTTTGCCATCCGTCGGGCAATTTCTGTTTTTCCGACTCCCGTCGGTCCTACTAAAATAATATTCTTAGGGGTGAATTCATCAATTAAGTCGGCCGGAAGCAACGATCGTCGATAGCGATTTCGCAGTGCCACGGCCACGGCTTTTTTGGCCTTTTCTTGGCCAATAATATAACGATTCAGTTCATCAACTATTTTTTTAGGCGTTAATTCTTTCATACTAATTCTCTTCCATTTCTAGTACTTCTACTGAAATATTACTATTTGTAAAAACACAAATTTCTGACGCGATTTTCAAAGACTCAAAAACCATTTCTTTGGCACTGAGGGTGGAGTATTTTTTTAAGGCCCGTGCTGCCGAAAGGGCATAAGATCCACCTGACCCAATTGCCGCAACATCGTCATCCGGCTCGATAACTTCGCCATTTCCAGATAATATCAGTGTTTCGGTTTGATCCATTACTATGAGCAGTGCTTCAAGTTTTCTTAATGCCTTATCCGAACGCCACTCCTTAGCCAATTCAATTGCTGAACGTCGCAAATTCCCATTATACTTTTCCACTTTTTGCTCGAATTTTTCGCATAATGTAAATGCGTCCGCTACGGATCCTGCAAATCCGACTAAAATTTTATCGTTGTAAATTTTTCTTATCTTTGTTGCTTTATTTTTCATAATGATGTTTTCACCCATGGTAACCTGGCCATCTCCAGCTATCGCTACCTTTCCATTATGACGTATTCCAACAATTGTCGTTGCATGAAACATATTTTTCTCTCTTTCTTTTTTTGACATTTATTTTTATTCCCCAGCTGGGGCTGTATATCCACAATCTTTTTTATCGCAATAGATTTTTTTTCGTTTTCCCAAGCCCTTTTGAAACAGTGTTGAGCCACACACCGGGCACTTTTCAGCCATTGGCAAGTCCCAATTCATATAGTCGCAATCCGGATAATTGCTGCAAGAATAAAAGGTTCTTCCTGTTTTCGAAAGTCTTTTTACAATATCCCCACCACAAATCGAGCAAATACCGCCCGTCTTTTCAAAATATGGTTTAGTATTTTTACAGTCAGGAAAACCCGGGCACGCAAGAAACTTACCATATTTTCCTTTTTTGATGACCATTCGTCGTCCGCACAATTCACAGTCCACATCGGATTCCGGATCGGCAATTATGACTGACTGGGCATTTTCCTGCGCATTGGAAAGATCTTTTCCAAATCCCTGATAAAAATTTTTGAGAATATCTTTCCAATTGTTTTTGCCTTCAGCAACCAAGTCAAGACTGTCCTCCATCTCAGCTGTAAAAGAAATATTAACGACATCGCTGAAATACTCTTTCATCAAGTTTGTAACTGTTACACCCAATTCAGTTGGTTTAAAATGCTTTTCTTCAACCTCAACATAATCGCGATTTTTAATTGTGGCAATGGTTGGTGCATAGGTACTGGGACGACCAATTCCTTTTTCTTCCAGGATTTTAACTAAAGATGCTTCTGTATAACGTGCCGGCGGCTTCGTGAATTTTTGATCTTTGGTTGTTTTTAATCTTATTAAGGGATCTCCGATGGCAAGTTCCGGCAAAATGCTATCTTCATCTTTGCCATGGTTTTTCCCGATTCTTGTAAAGCCGTCAAATTTTTGAGTTTCACCTTTTGTTTTGAAAATCAGATTACTGCAGGCGACATCAACATCCGTCACATAATACTCAGCATCTGCCATTTGACTGCAAAGAAGTCTTTCCCAAATAAGTTTATAGAGTTTATGCTGATCTTTTTCCAATGATTCTTTTGCAACTTCAGGAGTTAGCATAATTGAAGAAGGTCTGATTGCCTCATGAGCATCCTGGACATTCTTTTTTTTAGTTGTTTTCTTTTCTATCCCCAGATAGTCATCTCCAAAATGCTGCTTGATATATTCCTTGCTTTCTTCGACCGCTTCTTCAGCAATCCGGGTAGAATCGGTTCTGAGGTAGGTAATTAACCCGGTTAGTCCGCTGCCTTTAATATCGACACCTTCATAAAGCTGTTGCGCTAAGCGCATCGTACGCTGTGTTGTAAAGCCAAGGGTTTTATAAGCTTCCTGCTGTAACGTACTGGTTGTAAAGGGAAGCGCCGGTTTTTGTTTGCGAATACGTTTTTTTACATTATCTACAACAATTGTACTTTCAGATACAATTTTTTCTAATCGCACTGCTTCTTCAACGGTGGAAATTGTCTTTTTTTTACCATTTTCAGAATAAAACTTTGAAATGAATTCTTTATCATCATCTTCCTTTTTTAACAGCAAATCAAGATTCCAATATTCTTCAGGAATAAAAGCTTTGATTTCTTCTTCCCGATCGACGATAATCCGTGTTACCACCGATTGAACCCGACCACCACTCAAACCTTTTTTAACTTTTTTCCACAAAAAAGGACTCAGAGAATACCCAACTAATCGGTCAAGAATACGACGGGCCTGCTGGGCGTTTACTAAGTCAATATCGATGTTTCGCTTATTGTCTATCGCTGCATTTACTGCCTTCTTTGTAATTTCATGAAATTCAATCCGGCATTTTGTGTCCAAATCGATTTCTAAAAAATTGGCCATGTGCCATGAAATCGCCTCACCCTCGCGGTCAGGATCAGTAGCTAAATATACTTGATCAGCTTTTTTCGCGGCCGTCTTTAATTTTTTTAATAATTGTGCTTTCCCACGAATTTTTATGTATTCCGGTTCGAAATTATCTTCTATATTAATACCAATTCGACTTTTGGGAAGATCAATCACATGTCCCATCGTTGCTTCAACTTCAAAGCCTTTTGGTAAATACTTCTTTATTGTTTTTGCTTTTGCCGGTGATTCAACAATTACTAACGTTTTGCTCATTGAATACCTCCTTTTTTCTATTTAAATGTTATTTATCCTCATAAACAGCCACATTATAGCAAAAATAGTTACTAAATACAAATGGATGTCATAAAATATAACTGATGGATCTTAAAGTAAGACGATATTTCCGTATTTAATGTCAATAACTTCTTCAATTTCCATCATTGTTAATAAACCATTGACGGTATTAACTGGCAATTCTGAATAAATAATAAGTTCATCAATCGTGGTATATCCTTTTCTTATCAGATTGTACAAAGTTTGTTCTTCTATATTAATCATTATTTTTTCTTTTGACGCCATCATTTTTTTAGCAGTTTTCAATTCCGAATGATTATTGACAATAACATAGTCCTCTAAAATATCTTTTGGATCCGTCACTAACTTAGCACCTTCTTTTAATAGCTGGTTTCCCCCTGCCCATTGCGAGGCACTGATATCTCCTGGTATAACATAGACATTTTTACCCTGTTCTAAAGCATGATTAACAGTTATTAATGAACCGCTTTTTTTTCGGGCTTCAATGACAAGCACGCCTTGAGACAAGCCGCTTATTATTCGATTTCTTTGAGGAAAGTGGTAAGGAAGCGGTTTCTCGCCTAAATTAAACTCAGTAATAATCAATGCCTCATTAGACATCCGATCAAATAACTTTTGGTTAGAAAGCGGATAACAGATATCAATTCCAGTTCCTAAAACGCCAATGGTTCTTCCGAGCTCATCAATGCTGCCCCAATGGCTTTGTCCATCGATACCTGCAGCTAAGCCGCTGACAATGGTGATGCCAACCGCGGCGAGGGATTGAGCAAATGCTTTTGCATATCTTTTGCCTAATACCGTTGGGTTACGAGATCCGACGATTCCGATTTTTATGGAACTATTTAATAATGTCACATCACCCTTGACAAACAAACCTGCCGGTGGCATATATATATTCTTGAGCATTTCAGGGAATAAAGGATCTTCTCTGGTAATCATACGAATACCCTGATCTTCCATGTAGTTCATTGAATGACGTGCTTTTTCGAGTGATTTAGACCGCTCTAAATAATCCAGATTTTCTTTTTTAAAAATGTTTGTTTTTTCCAGTAATTCTCGGTTTATTGAAAAAATATTTTGGGGAGAACCAAATCTTTCCAGCATTATTTTTTTTTGTTTAGCTGTAATTTTTTCTAAACCTAAAAACCAAAGCCAATAGAGTGCCTCTTCCATTTGTGGTCTTCCCTTCTGCAAACGTTTTTTATTATGTTATCATAACTCCCCTATTTTATGAATGCTTTTGTGAATTAACCATAATAAAACTTGATATACCCAATCGAGTACATCAAGCTTTATTTTAAAAGCATCCCTGTTTTTCTAATTGAAGCAAATTTTTCTACTCTCGATTTCCGGGAATCAGTAATACTGAAGTCGGCGAAGTTCTAACAATATTATGACTTAAACTGCCCACAAACACTTCCTTAACAAACCCTCGGCCTTGAGTTCCCATCACTACAAGGGATATTGCTTGTTCATTGATGATTCTAGTAATTTCTGATATCGGTACTCCAAACGGGATTTGCATATCCACTTCTATATTCCCTAAAGTTAATAATTCATCTTTTAATTTCTGAAGTCTTTCCTTGTCAATTTCATTAAATTCCAATAAACGATTTGAAAGATATGGATCTATTTTAGACTGGTCCTGGACATGAACGAGCGTCACCTTGGGAACGCCGCATTTAACCATTTCTTTTACATATTCAAAAGCGATGGTAGCATTCTCTGAAAAATCTGTTAAAAAAAGAAGATGACTATTGAGATCACATTTGGTTGAAGTATCTTCATCTTCACGATTCTCGCGAATAAGAAGTACCGGTTTGCTAGAATTATTGATCACGTTATTTGCAACCCCATTTAAAAGCAATGACCCCAGCATGGACCGTTTTTCAATATTTATTACGACTAACGAGCAATCTTCGGCAACTGTGATCCGATTAATTGCATTTTTTTGATTTCCCGAAACGATCCGGGTTTCCACTTCAAATCCTTGTTGTTTCAATATATCTTTTTGTCTTTTTAAGTTCTCTTCAAACATTGATGTTAAATTTAAATATTGCGAAATACCTACATCAACTTCCTTAGGGTTAAAGCATTGGACCAGCAGGCATTCTTTCGTCCCCAATGCTTTTAATCCTCCAATGCATCTTATCATTTCCGGAAAAGCAGTTGATATTTCAGAAATCATTGCCATTTTTTTAAACATAATAAATCTCCTTCAATTTTTAATTTAGTTCAATTCAATATAAAGCGCAATAAAATTGGTATTAATTATATGCCCGAATACTTGCCTGTTAAACATTATTTTTTCATTTCTTTCATTTTTTCTCTTTGACAAAATTTCAAAAGGCCAATTATTTATCTGATTGCGGTGTACATCGATAAACAATTGACCTTTATTCATTTTTCTTTTATTGGAGTTTGACACTATTCGACATTTTTAATCTATCTTTCGGTACCAATGAAAAACAAAGCCACGGTACCAGGACCACAGTGTGCACCAATCACTGGTTCAACCAGACGAATAAGAATATCTTTTATTCCAAATTTTTCCCGTATCTTATCGGCAAGATAATTTGCATCGTCCAGGCAATCTCCGTGTGAAATATAAATGATTTGATTCTCCGGACAGATCGCCGTTTCCTCCATTTTTTCAAGCAAAGCCCGCAGCGAATTTTTTCGGCCGCGTACTTTTGAAACGGGTACGAGATGACCGCCATCATCCATATGCATAACTGGCTTGATACTCAGGACTGTTCCCACAATCGCACTTGATGTTGAAACTCTGCCGCCACGCATCAGATAAAATAAATCGTCCACTGTAAACCAATGACACAGATGCAATCTGTTTTCCATCAGCCAATCATAGACAAAATCGATTGAATTTCCTTCTTCACGAAATTTCGCCGCGTAGCTCACTATCAGTCCTTCTCCCAGCGATGCTCCGAGGGTGTCAACAGATAAAATTTTTCTGTTTGGATAATCTTTTTTTAATTCTTCCAAGGCCTGACAGCCAGTCTGATAAGTTGCACTAAGAGCTGATGAAAACCCAATGTACAACAGATCTTTCCCCTCTTTAAGAATCTTTTCAAATACTGTACGGCAGGATCCCGAACTCATACACGAGGTCGTGATAACTTCTTTGTTGCGCATTCTGGTATAAAATTCTGTTAAATCAGTTTTTTTGCCTTTAACATAACTTACATATTCAGTATCACCAATATGGTATAAAAGAGACAAAATGTGGATATCATATTTTTCGATCAGTTCATCTGGCAGATTAGCAGAAGAATCTGTTACAATTTCAAAGTTCATTACTTCTACTCCTTTTTTTAGCATCCATACCATATTAATACAGAATCATCAACTAATCAAGCAGAAGCATAAATTATGTACATATTATATTTTTCTTAACAAACAAAATTCCTCAGGGAAATACAACGACCTGCTGACTCACAGTACTATTCACTTTTACTTAATTCTTCTTCCACCACTAAAAAGCCACTGTCTTCAAGCGGTTTTTTAATCAGTAAATCGATATCTTCTTTTTCATATTTTAAAATACCCAATGCTTTTTTTATAGTTTCAGAAATTTCATCGATATTTTTTTGATGATTTTGTGAATACTCATATGCTCTTGACTCAAATTCGGCAATCATCTTTCGTGTTTTTAGTTTGGTTTTTATGGGGATATCCACGAGTTCTTTGTTTTTTTCTTTGGCTTCCTGCAAACTGTCTGATGCTCTTATATTTAGTTCAGCCAGCATATTTTTTTCAGCCAATAATACACTTCTTTCATGAACAACTTCTTCATATTGCTTCTTCAGAATTTCATTTTCTGCCAGTACCTTTTCAAGATTTTCTTGCGGGCCATCATTTTTAGCATAATTTTCCAACTCATCATTCAGATCCTGAATCATTAACTTTAGTTGGTCAAGCTGGTCTTTTAACTGAATACATTCCTGCTCATAATTTCTGTATTCATTTAATTTTATTTGCATTTCCAAATTTTGCGCTGCAATTTTCTCATACATCTGATCATTTTCTGCTGAGTCATTATTCTGATTCAGCTCAACTATTTCATTATTCAGTTTTTCATTTTCTTTAGTCAAATGATCAATTTGGTCTTGCATCTCCATCTTCGAGTTTTTACACACATTAAACATTTCACCATATTGATCCCGTTCCTGTTTCAGCATTGCTGTCATGGAAGCATATTCGTCCAACCTGTTTTTGAAAGATCCTTCGGCGCTATGCAAATTATCGGATAATGTTTCGATATATTCTAATACTTGTTTAGCGTTATACCCTCCTAAGAATTTCTTTTTAAAGGGTATTTCACTAGTCGTTTTTTGGGACTTATCCCTTAATTCATTTAGTGTAAATTGATCTGATTTCGTCGACATTTTATCCCCCCCTTACTCAATTTTATAAATTTTAAACACGATTCGATGATGGATTTCCAAATTATTTCTATTTAATGAACCGGATTTGAGTTCGAGCACCCAGAAGGCTTTTTTTACGTACTGACTGATCCGTCCGGGTCTCATATCTTTTTCCATATTCAATATTTCGCCTTCGCGAGACAAAAAAATCACATCAATATTAAACTTCATTCCAAAGGTATGGACTTGCTTACAGTCTTCCAATAAAAGTCCCTGATGTTCATCCAATGATTTTGTCCTTAAAAGCCCTACCAATCTGGAGCAAAAATCATTTGCTAGTTTCACCTCATTGAATAAAATAACATTGTCTCTTAGTGCCAGATAATTATCCATGTCTAAATCCCTCCAAATTGCTTGACTACCTGTAATATTGTCGGACCTAATAACACAATAAAAAGAACGGGCAGGACAAAAACGACTAAAGGGATCATCATTTTAACAGGAGCCTTCATGGCTTTTTCTTCGGCCCGTTGTCTTCTTTTAATCCGTAATTCTTCAGCTTGAGATTTTAAAACCTGGTTAATGGGAATTCCTAATTGCTCTGCTTGTATAATTGAACCCACAAATGTTTTTAATTCTTCAACTGAATTTCTATCTGCTAAGCTTTTTAAAGCTTCACGTCTTGGTTTGCCAAAATTAATTTCCGAATGAACAATATTCAGTTCCGTTACCAATACTCCGCTCAGGCGTTCTCCTATTTTTACCATTGCCGAATCAAATCCTAATCCCGCCTCCATCGATACACATAATAAATCCATAACGTCCGGCATCTCATTCGCTATCGCTCCCTGCCGTTTTCTTATTTTAGTTTTCAGTAATAATATCGGACTGATCACGGAAAATAGAATACTCAAAAGTATGATTAAAGCCTCAGTAGCGAGACTTAATCTTGTAAAAGCCGTCAGTATAAAGGCGGCCAATATAAATGCCCCGGAGAACACAAGTCTCGACGCATTGTATTCATTTACGGCAAGATGAAGACCTGCTAATCTCAAACTGGTTTCAAGTTTTTCTGTTTTATTGCCTTTGCTTTTGGGAAAAAGAACCGATACACGCTTTATGACAACTGTTGACACGGGCAAAATGACGCGTTGAAAAAAGGGCTTTTCAAAATCATCATCTAAATCATGTTGATTTCTTTTCTTTATTAAATCAAGTCTTCTGCTTTTCGTATCAATTGTCTTCCCTTTACCGTAAAAAACGATGATCGTGAGAATAAAAACAAGTAACGATATGCTGATTGTTAAAAGCATCATAATGCCGGCCTCTTTTCATCAAATTGGTGAGAATTAATTTTCACCAGTTAGAATTTTATGTTAACGATTTTTCTAATCACTAAATAACCAATGGCTTCCATTGCGGCTGCGACAACCACCATCGTTATTCCGAGATTGGATTGAAAAAAAATAGTCACATAACTTGGGTTAAATAATAAAAATATTAATATAATAAAAACCGGCATCAGTCCCACTACCATTCCAGAGGTTCTCCCGGTTGCCGTTAATACCTTAATTTCGCTTTTTATCTTAAACCTTTCCTTGATAGTTCCTGAAATACTGGTTAATATTTCTGATAGATTGCCGCCCGTCTGACGTTGAATTAAAATTGCCGACACAATCATCATAAAATTTTGACTGTCTATTTTTTCTGAGAGTTTTGTTAACGAGGTCTCAATTGAACTTCCCAGCTTTAACTCCTTAACAACGCGTCCAAATTCCCCTGATATCGGATCAGGCATTTCTGTCGATATACTGACAAGCGCTTGCTGAAACGTCAACCCGGCTTTTAAACAGCTGCTCATGATACTGATGGCATCCACCAACTGCTGTTCAAACAATTCAACGCGTTTCGCTCGTTTTTTATTAACATAAAAAGGTGGAATGAACACCCCTATTAGCAGTGCGCCAATTGCTAAAATGACATTGTCGCTTAATATTATTATCAGAATCGAGGGGGCAAATGCCAGCGCTGCCCAGATTTCAAGAAATTCAGAAGGTTTAATCAAGATTCCCGACATGGATAAATCATTCTCAAGTCTTTTTAGCATCTTTAACTTTTGACCGTCACGCCCCTCATTTTTCTTTTTTTCTCTTCTTTGCGCCAGCAATTCAATTTTATTGAGCGCCGTAATCCTGTCAATTCTTTCATGAATAAGACGTTTGTCCGCTAAAAGTATATGCATTGTTGTCAAAACAAGAATAAATACCCCCAGTGAAATGACTAAAGTGATTAAAATTACATTCATTTGTATTACCTTATTTTAATTCCTTTCTGTACCCGACTTATTCAATAAACCAGTCATCATTAACCTTGACGCCATTATGCATAATTTTTCCCAAACACCGAGGTTTTATACCCAAGCTTTTAAACTGGCCTTTAAACTTTCCGTCATTATCTAATTGTCCCGTCATTTCATAATTAAAGATATCCTGCATCACAACAACTTCACCTTCCAAACCATTGACTTCGGTAATGTTGACCACTTTTCTTGTCCCATCCCGCAGCCGGGATTGTTGAATTATAATATCAATCGCCGATGTTGTCTGATCCCGAATAGCCCTAAGCGGCAAATCCATACCGGACATTAAAATCATTGTTTCTATTCTCGATAATGAATCTCGGGCTGAATTAGCATGAATGGTTGTCAAAGAGCCATCATGCCCGGTGTTCATAGCTTGGAGCATATCAATGGTTTCGGCCGAACGAACTTCGCCAACAATAATTCTGTCCGGCCTCATCCTGAGTGCATTCACGACAAGCTCCCGGATTGAAATTTTACCTCGACCTTCAAGGTTGGCCGGTCGGCTTTCTAGGGTAATGACATGATCCTGCAATAATTGCAGTTCGGCTGAATCTTCAATGGTAATAATTCTCTCGTTGTCAGGAATAAAGCTGGATAAAACATTAAGCATGGTCGTCTTGCCGCTGCCGGTCCCTCCGGAAACAATAATATTGAGTTTTCCCTTTACACAAGCCTCTAGAAAAGCCACCATTTTTTTAGAAATAGAGCCAAACTCCAATAATTGTTCTACCGTAATCGGTACTTTTGAGAATTTTCTGATGGTAATAACCGGACCTACCAGTGACAACGGCGGAATGACTACATTAACTCGCGATCCATCCTGCAATCGCGCATCCACCATGGGGCTTGATTCATCAATATGTCTGCCCACCGATGATACAATCCGATCGATGACGTTCATGACATGCTGATTATCTTTAAAAACAACGTCTGACAACTGAATCTTTCCATTTTTTTCAATATAAATGCGATTATATCCATTCACCATAATCTCCGTTATGTCAGGATCTTTTAAAAGCACTTCCAGTGGCCCATATCCAATAATCTCGTTGAGTAATTCCTGGGTTATTCTTATTCTGTCCAGATGGTTTATGTTTTCCGCTTCAACCGCCATGATATCTTCTAAAATTTTTAAAATTTCTACTTTATTCTCTTTGCTGACCGTTTCGATCCTATTGTTGTTTATTTCATTGATCACTTCTTGATGGACCCGATTTTTCAAATCATCATGAATATCAATATGATGTTCCTCTTTTTTTCCCTCTTCCTGATTATTCTTGTTTTGACCGATTCGCTGTTGTTCCATTTTTTCCCGCAGCCCCATCGTTTTCACCCCTTACTTTTTATTCCTAACTAATGTTATTATCGATCCTACTGACAACATTTTTAGCAAGTTTCAAAAGATCCTTTCCGATTTCTGATTTAGGTGAATCCAATACCATCGGCACCCCTTTATTATGACAATTAACCGCTGTTTTAAAATCAAGTGTTATATTGTTTTTAGCCGGTATACCGAGAACCCGTTGCATATCTTTTATGCTGATTAATCCCTTAGTTACTCGATTAATGACAATTTCCGTTTTATCTCTTTGTTGCAGGGATTCCAGAATATTCAAGCTTATTTTCGTA
Source organism: Acetobacterium tundrae (assembly GCF_008086615.1). Lineage (GTDB taxonomy): Bacteria > Bacillota > Clostridia > Eubacteriales > Eubacteriaceae > Acetobacterium > Acetobacterium tundrae. The sequence continues at coordinate 109,309 of NZ_RXYB01000002.1, read as the reverse complement.
TTGCGCAAGGTTGATATATCCGGTACCGAAATTAAGAGAACAAGATTAGCATTTTCAATGGCTGTCATGGTAACATCATTGAATTGAGGTGTCGTATCGATGAGAATATAATCATAATACGGCCTCATGGTATTAATCATGGTTTCAACGTTATTTGGCGTCACGTACTCCGCATATTCGGGACTTTTCGGCGCACATACAATACTGACTCCAGAAAAATGCAATGTCATGATTCGTTTGATTGCATCAATATCCCCGGAATCTTTTCCCTGGGATAATTCTGCAATGGTGTTCTTGGGATCAATGTCGAAGTATACATTCACATCTCCAAATTGCAAATCTAAATCAACAATCGCAACTTTTTTTCCCATTTTCGCCAATGCCACGGCTAAATTTACGGTAATGGTTGTTTTTCCGATTCCGCCCTTTGCACCGAATACCGTGATAATCCGTGACTGCATATTAGTAGCAATGGTGTCGGTATTTTCCAGCCGTGATTTCTCAATATTATAAGCGACTTCAATGTTCTCTGTTAGAGTTTTGGCATCAATGGGAAGCTGTAAAACCTTGCGCACCCCGGCCAGCATGACTTCTTCAATCATCGTCATGTCAAAACGATCACATAAGAATATAACCGCACAACCCGGTATTTTTATATAGATTTTTTTTGCTGAATCAATAGCATCATGGTAAGCATTTTCACACTGTATAATGATGACATGAGGTTTTAAACTGATCGCCTTATCAAGGGCCATTTCATCCTGTTTAGAAAAGCCGACAAACGCAATTTTATCATTTCCAAGCAAACTTTTTATTTCATATATGCGATTGTCATTATTGCCGATAATCATTACTTTTATCTTTTCCAAAGCTATTCCTCATTTCATTAAAAAATCAAATCTGCCTGTCCCGATTTCTTAATGAATCGATCAAGGGGCATAGGGAGCTGGATTCGCAATTGTTCCATCAACTGGCGAGCGCAAAATTAAACGATATTTTCCCTCAGTTAGTGCATAGTTTACTTTTAGAATGCTCTGTTCCGGTACTAATACGGTAACTGATGTAGCCGCATCGCCACTTTTAGTGGTTTCTTTTGATCCGACTTCCAGCACCTCAACATTTTCAATCACGGTTTGTGACATCACTCTTTTACTTTCATCGGCGCTATTAATCATCGTTGCAACAAGGTCAACATGGTCTCCTTTAGTGATATAACCAGCCACGCCGGTTATTTCATCCGTCTGTATTGTCATTGCCCGATAATTTTGATCAACTGCATATGATAAGCTGTTATTCGCCTGATTGACATCACTTAATCTTGTTGATAAAACCGGTTCATCCGCTTCAATGCTTTCTCTGGTAATTCGACCGGTAACATCTTCCCCATTACTAACTGATAAAGCATTGACAAAATCAACCGGCACTTGTTTGACCGTGATCATTTCCGGCAATATCGTTGTCCCCTTTGGTATCGTTTCTACTGCAACAACGACCGGCTGCGTTTTTTGGTTGGATCCGCCTTTCAGAGAGGATGCAAATTGAAAAACTGCAAATCCGGTTATAATTGAAACCGCCAAGGCGATAAGAATAAGTTTTTTCATTGATTTCTCCATTAAATACGACATTTTCGCGTATTTTACTCATATCCTCGAACATATCACGCTATTTAAAAAGCAATAAATGTTATGACATTTCACTATCAGTTGAACTTTCATGACTATCAACTAGTTATTCTGTTAGTTTAAATAAAATTGGCGCAAAATACGGGAAACTACTTGCAACATCTGCTGATTGAAATGTTTTATTTGAACCGCTGATATCCACAACTCTACCAACAATACTGCCATTAAAAGTATAATTGGAACCTGTTACTAAAATTGATCCATTGGGTGCATACAGAATACCTTTGAAATCATGTGCTGAGCCACTGAAGTCAATTGCGGCATCAGATTTTATTGTGGAAGTATAGCCTGAATATATACATAACTTACTCTCTGTAGCATAGCTTCCGCCGGTGCCCGTGATTTTTATTTTTCCTTTAGCATAGATGGAACCTTCTCCACTGAATGAAATTCCAGATAAATCTGCACTTCCCTCTATGTAAACTGGTTGGTTAAGATTGATTGAACTGGCGTTTGCACTGGAAAAATTGCCTGCATAATACTGGCCAGCGGCAATCGCTTGTGCTTTGATTGTCGGAAGTACTGATGAATAATCAGGCATGGGTATATAAGCCGACCCAGGTAGTTTATTTGCAATATTATTGCCCACTACTGTACCAACCCCTTCACCATTATGGATAATGGTGCTTGTATTAGCGTCTACATTGAAATTACCATGGATATTTCCATTCACACTATTTGTTAACCCTGACATCGTCAAAACATTTTGTAATTTAACAGAAAAGCTAAGCGGATCTGGGTATTTGTTTCCAGAAAAAATTGCGTAATCAAATGCAGCACCTAAACCAGACCCTGACTTTTCTGCAACCGCTCGAGCTGATACTTCAGTTTGTGTTAAACCCAAAACTCGGGCAAATGAATACACTACTGTTCTTTTACATACAACCTCAATCCTGTTGGAGTTACCATTATAGGGGCTCGTTGCTGTCACTTCTGCAGATAATACCCCATTTTTACTGGCATAGGAGCTAGCTGTGGCTTTAGCAGTATTGGCAGTTGGTAACTTCTGTGCTCCAGCCAGAGCAGCAGCATCAGCAGCATTTTGCAGTTTTGTTTGTGTAAAAGAGACCATCCCAAGATCAAGAACCAGAGCTGCAAAGCTCAGAATAACGACCATTAACAAAGCAACAATAATTATAACATTTCCGGATTCATTATTTTTAAATTGTTTAATGATGGCAACTTGTTTTAGATTCCTCACGACCGTTCTCATCTCTATTCCACTTTCATAGTGCACGATGAACTTAAGTTGATCGTGTCACCGTGAACAAATACACCGACAATGGGAGTCAGCACATTTACATTGCCATTAACTGCTACCTTAACATCGCCTAAACTTGGATTTGTAGGATTTGTAAATGTTACCGTTATTACCAGAGAATTGGCAATATAGTCCGGAGCGACAGCACGAACATGATCAGCAATTGCAGTTGTGCCTGATGAATGGACAATGGCAAAACGCGCGCCTTCTCTGGAACAATTGTCTACGATATTCTGATTGGTAAATAGCCAGCCAAAATCAATAATCGCACACAAAATCATAATCAGAATCGGCAATGTGATGGCCAGCTCAACCACCGCCTGGCCATCTTCTTTTCGTATCCATCTGATTATATCTGCAAACATGTTTCCTCCCCGATGCTCATTTACGCATAGCATCCTGCTCATAAAAAAATTATTATAATTCTATCGGAAAATAGATGGACTGATCCATACTAATTGTAATTTAATTAAAAAAAGCATATTAGCAATGCAAAAGTCAGATCTTGACATGCATTACCAATATGCCAATGATTGTGCTTATGCTGCTGGTGTTGTCAATTTAGTTTTAATATTTACAAAGAAAGTATTTAGCACTGGCCCCAATGCATAAATTGCAACGATGGCAGCTAATGCGATTCCTGCGATAATCAAACCATATTCAACCATACCTTGACCGTCTTCGTCTCTGATCATTTCCGTAAACATGTTTTTCATTTTCTTTCTCCTTCTCATTTTTAATATATAAAGTTCTAAACTTTATCACGCTCATGAATGTTGCCGATTGATTAACACTCCCAAATCAAAAATCAGTTTTTAATCACACAACCAATATACCAATGATTGTACTTATGCCGCCGGCGTTGTTAATTGCGTTTTAATATTTACAAAGAAAGTATTCAGCACTGGCCCCAATGCATAAATTGCAACGATGGCAGCTAATGCGACTCCGGCGATAATCAAACCATATTCAACCATACCTTGGCCGTCTTCATCTGTGATCATTTCTGCAAACATGTTTTTCATTTTCCTTCTCCTTCTTATTTTTTATATGTAAAGTCCGAAAACTTTATCACGCGCATGAATGTTATCCATTGATTAGTAGTCCCAAATCAAATAATAAATAGTGACTATTTATCATATTTATAACCAGAACGGCCACAAATCCAGAAGCCATAAATGGTCCTAATGCTATTTTTGATTTCAAATTCCCCTGGCCTGTGATAATAATGTAAACAGTATAGATGATTAAGAAAAATGTCATGATCAGGATTGCCGTTAATACTCCATACAACCCGAGGCAAAAGCCTACGGCTGCAGCATACTTGACATCTCCCCAACCGGCTCCTTTTCCAATCATTGCCGGTAAAAAGAATATAATAAAACCTAATGCTAAACCGAATAAATTGACCTCTATGTTACCAATCGGTTGACCTGTCACTAAAAATGCCGCGCCAATGATCAACGTAATGAGTATGAGCTCATTTGGTATTTTTTTAATACTGATATCCACTGCCGACAGGATGATGCAAACAGAAAAGAGTAACATGCATTCCAGCGTATTGGATTGCAACCCATTGATTAAAACAAGCAGAAACCAACCTATTGTGTTTACTGCCGCCCAAAGAATTGTTTTTCTAATACTTCCAGAAAATCGATAAGGCATAAGTGTGTTAACTCTTCTTTGGATTAAATAGATTGTGGACTTCTCCATACATACGCCGATGATTGCTCCAAATGCTAAAACAACAATATTAAAAAATGTCATTTGGTTCATTATTTAACCCCCCTATTCTTTTTTTTGCAATAAAAAAGCAACGTTTTGACGCGTTGCACTAAAGGTATATTAAATATACCCATTCTACCTGCAACTGGCTGTCATATAAAAATTTACTTAGACCCTTAAGCTTTGCGTCCTTACCTTTCGATAAGTATGCTAAATATTAAATTATAGTCTCAAATTTTTTCTTTCAATAAAAAAACAACGTTCTGACACGTTGCGCTTAAGGCATATCAAATACACCTATCTTAATTTGCAACTGGCTGTCATATAAAAAATTACTTAGACCCTTAAGCTTTGCGTCCTTACCTTTCGATAAGTATGCTAAATATTTAATTTACATTATTCTAATACACTTATGTTCACATGTCAAGCGTTTTATTCTTAAATATATAATTACAAGAGTAAATTTTAGTTCTTTTTTTAAGACCTGATTAATAAACCCATACAAGCCCAAATTAAAAACACCTGTCAACTCTAAATGAGTCACAGATGTTTGTGAAAATGATACTTGTTACTATATAATAGCTTTATTACTCCAATTCTTTTTGTCGTTCTAGTTGCCTTTCAGCCATTTCAAAAATCGTATTAATATTTTCAGTTTCTTCATATTTTGTATAGTAGCCAAAGGGAACAGACAGTTTTATGGATTCCACCTTTGCTTCATCCATACTTATTTTAATTCGCTTAATCGCCCGTTCAACATTCGCGCCTGCAGTTCTAGGCATCAGAATAACAAATTGATTACCTTCCAGTCGGGCAACGACATCATCACCTCGGCAGACATTCTTGAGAATTTGAGCGACCTTCTTAATCAAAATATCCCCTACTGTACGTCCATACTTAACATTAACCTGGTCCAGACGGCTAACCGACAGTAAAATAATTGACAACGGATAATATGATTTATTATCCAGTCTTTCTAATTCCTTGTCATAATACTTTCGATTATATGCTCCTGTCAGCTGATCACAAAAAGTCAACGATTCTACATTTTCCTGATTTTTCCGCTCTTCAAGCATTGCTTTTAAGAATTTCTTATTTTCTGTTACATCCTGAATAAAACATACCATACCTATAATTTCGCCATTTTTGTTTTTTACCGGGGCCCAATGATTTTTCCCCAGAATTATATTATCATCACTATCCTTATGTTCTTCAATTGAACAAAACTGTTCCCCTGATAAAACGCGGTCAAGAAAGCCTTTCATGTTTTTCCATTCTTCATTGTCATCGATGAGATCAAGCAAATTAGTTCCTATCTCTATGTCTTTTCCCCATTGAGATTTTGCCATCTCCTTATGCCGATTGTTAAAGCTTATATACCGGTACTCTGTATCTAAGCAAAAGATAATAAAATCATGAGTTGTTTCCAGAATTGTTTTTAATAGATTATTCGCAAGCTCCAATTTTTCAGATAATGTTATAATACATTCTTCTAAAGCTTGATCACCTTGCTTTATTCTCTGATCTGCTATAATTGTATCAATTGTAATTTTGTCGTCATGATTACTCACTATGCCCAACCCTCCTAAAATAATTAAATCCTAGCTATTACATCAAATTAAACTTGTCTTTATCTCAATTTTCTTCATAACGATGTTGTTCCATAACAAAACTAGGAATCACTTTTTACATTGTACCATTTTCATCAGCAACTTTCTACTTCTTTAATTACTTAACTAAGCGGAATTTATATATTTTCCTTAAGATTGACAATAAATTGACGATAATTGACAGTTTTGATCTGTTGGAGTAAAATAATTACACATAACTAAGTTTTGAAAAAATATAAGGAGTTGAAAGATTAAAATGCAACAATTCGACGATCACACAAACACAAACAAAAAGCTAATTCTTTTTGACATTGTATTAATCACATTTATGTCAACTTTGGACACCAGCATTATCAATGTTGCGATGCCCAATATGGTGGATGCTTTGTCAACCACCACCCAGCTCATCACTTGGGTGGTAACAATTTATCTCATTGTTATTTCTTCAACCATTTTAATTTTCGGACGGCTCGGGGATCTTAAAGGACTCAGCAAAGTTTTCACTTACGGCATTGGACTATTTACCTTTGGTTCGGCCTTGTGTGGTTTATCCGGTTCCTTAATGATTTTGCTAGTGGCCCGGATGATCCAGGGACTCGGCGCAGCTGCAACCATGGCCACAAGCTATGGACTCATTACTCAGATCTTTCCAATAAACGAGAGAGGTAAAGCATTGGGTATTTCTGGTACTTTTGTAGCAATCGGATCAATGACCGGACCAACTTTAGGCGGTTTTATTGTTGGTGCCTTCAGTTGGCACTATATCTTCCTTATTAATATCCCCTTCGGAATCTTAGGTTTAATATTAGCAATAAAAGTCCTGCCTAAATCAGTCCCAAAAGCAAAGGAAAAACTTGATATTAAAGGCGCTCTACTGTTTGCCTTGACAATTATAATTTTATTTTTCTCCCTGTCTATTGGTGGAACTGTGGGATACACCCAACCCGTAATTATTTTATGTCTTTCACTTTCGCTTATTTTATTTGTTGCTTTTCTTCTCATTGAAAAAAAGGACACTGCCCCTCTCCTGCAATTGAGTATTTTTAAAAGCACCTTGTTTTCACTTAGTATTTTTTGCGGATTTATTTCTTTCATTGCAATTGGCAGTTTCACAATCATCCAACCTTTTTATCTTGAAAACGCAATGAATTTATCGCCTTCCATGACCGGGTTAGCTATGATTGTTTATCCGTTGTTTTTATCCGTTGTTTCTCCCATCAGCGGATATTTATCTGATAAAATCGGATCGAAAATGCTCACTTTTCTTGGCTTGACTTTATTGAGCTTTTCACTTTTTCTCATGTCAAGCTTAACTGAAACTTCTCCAATCTGGCGGTTTATTATTTTTGTTATCATTATGGCTATCGGGAATGGTCTGTTTCAGGCTCCCAATAATGCATTGGTGATGTCCAGCGTCCCCGAGGATAAAATCGGTATCGCCGGCAGCATTAATTCTCTCGTGAGAAATATTGGCGTCGTTTTTGGGGTAACCATGTCCACTAATCTTTTGTATTTGCAAATGAGTAACAAAATAGGCTATCCAGTTTCTGATTTTGTTAAAGGAAGACCTGATGTTTTTATCTTTGGTATGAAAAGCGTTTACTTAAGCGTAGCTTTCATTTGCGCAGTCGGAGCAATCATAACTGCCATCCGTTTTTTTGGAAAAAAGCGTACCATATAAATTAATATTTTATCAATTCTCAATACTTTCCCATTTATTTAAAAAACAAACTAAAAAAGCTGCCCACAAACCTTGCTGTCGTTATTTTGATCCCGCTAGATTGTGTTTTAAAATAATATTTGCTTCTTGAATCCAACCATTCATTGTCTTTCCAATAATTGTAATCAAGTGTATCCTTGTAATTAATGGTCTTCTGCCAATATTTCTGCTCTACTTTAAATACAACAAACCCCCAAAAGGTTGGTTTCTCTCCGCTTTGATCAGCAAAGTCATCTACAAGTTTTTTTGCAATTCTTTAATTAAAACTTTCTTCATCTATGATATTGTTATAAATTCATAGACAAAAAAGCCTCCTAACAATTAGGAGGCAAGCTACACTTATTTAAAATTACAATTCAATATCGACATTTGGTTCAAAATTAGTCGCCATTGTCCAGACCACGGCGACTCCATGTACCAGTTTAAAAACAACAAAAGATTTATAAAAATCTTCTGGTTTCATGCTTTCTACCCAGGCTGTTAAAAACTTACGAGTCGGATGATTCACTATTTCATCCTTAACTTTATGGTCATCCACAATTTCAAGTTGACCTCTCACACGAACTTGCAAGCCCTTTTTAAAATCATTAAAACATAGTTCTGCTTTTGGATTTTTTTGTATTTGTCGATAGACTTCCTTCATTGTCCCGGAATGAAATACAATTCCGGATTCATCAGCCTTGTACAAAAGCATCCCTCTTACCTTTGGCTGATCTCCATCCGCTGTGGCAAGAAAAAACGCTGGATTTTTACTCATAAATTCATAGACTTCTTGTTTATTCATTTTGCACCTCTCATAACTTTCTAAAGATACTATATCCATATCGGGCTTTTATTTCTTTCAAAATATACGCATTTCCTTATAAAATCTTACTAGTTATGTTCTTTGTATAATTTTTTATACATTGAAGGGCTTATTCCCAAATGATTTTTGAAACATGTTGAAAAATGTGCGGTACTTCCAAAACCACAATCTTCTGCAATTTCAGTGATGTTTTTTTCTCCGCTTCTTAAAAGTTTCTGGCCCTTTTCAATCCGAATTTTAATAAAATATTCAATGGGTGCCAAACCTGTTTCCTGTCTAAAACATCTACTGAATTGTGATTTTGACATCCCAACTTTTTTCGAAAGATCCCCAAGTGAAATTTGATCTCCAAAATGCTGCTCCATGAATTCTATGATTTGCTCCATATCAAACTTCTTAACAACCGGATTAATTTCAGTCTGAATTCTATTTTGGCTGCGAATCAGCCGAATGGTGATAATCTCTGTTAGCGCTTCAAGGATATTTTCATATCCGGGAATTTTACTTTCCGACTCTGACATAAAGCTCTTAATATCAATCATAATTTCCTGAGGCACCGAAAATTGCTTCCATATATGAAATTTTTCAATTGGTCGACCAAAAATCTTATTATATCGTTCTTCATAAAAGTCTTTATTTATAAAAATAGCAACATATCGGGTAAACTGATCGGCTATTTCTTCCTCATGAGGGATTTCCGGTGATAAAATGGCGGCCAGATAATGGTTCAATGGCAATTCGATGGGATCTTTTAAAAAATTTTGTTTTTCAGAAAAAAATAGGACAAATGAATAAGACGGATGCGTATGATTTGGCCGGATGGCATACTGACAATACCCTACACTGGGTACAAAGATACTCAGGCGATCACCAAAATAACAGTCAACATTTTTGAGATCTTCAGCTGTTATATCCCCAACCAATGTCTGAATCTTATTTAACTCTTTATCCAATCTTGATGACTTTATTTTTTTCACCCCCACCCGTTAATAACCATCATTTTAGGATAAGTATAACAGATATTTATTACAGTCTTCGGTATTTTTTTAATGCCATCACATTCACTAAAAACAGCACCCCGATAAATAATACCGACCCCACCAACCAGGGCCATATTTCCAGAAAGCCCTTTCCTTGAATCATAATCATTTCCAAAGCTGTGCAGCCATAGTAAATCGGTGTAAAATAGCACAGATTCCCCAATCCAAAGGGAATCGTATCAATGGGTATCAGTCCGGAAAAAAAGATCTGCGGAATTAACACCACCGGGATAAACTGAACCATCTGCAATTCGTTGTTTGCAAAAATAGAAACCAGGGCTCCCACGGATACCGCTGAAAAGGCCATTAAAATCATGACCAGAATACAAAGTGATACCGAACCTTCCACATGGAGGTGCAATCCATAAACAGCGAATAAAATGATCACCACACTTTGCAGTGCCGATAATAAGCCATAGCCGAAGGTGTACCCGCCAATAATATCCATTCGACTAATCGGCGTCATGAGCATCCGCTCTAAAGTCTGGCCAAAACGTTCCCGTACAAATGACATCCCCGAAAGAATGAAAACAAAGAAAAATGAAATGACGCCAAGAAAAACATAGCTGAGTGAATCCAGTTGATTATCATCTGCGGTTTCATAAACATAATCGATCAGCAATTCACTTTGTGAAGGCTGCAAAACTTTGTTGGTGTCCTGGATGGCTTTTAAGGCGGTGGTCGCTTTGGAGTTCTTCTCCAGCAATTCAAGGTGAGTCCCTTCTGAGTCTTTCCAAATAAGCGCATCGATTCCATTCTTCTCCAGATAGTCTTTTGCCTCCGGTTTTTCATTCAGCTCGATAACCCCGGCATTTTGTTGTAATTCTGTATTGAATTTTTCACTCATATCGTAAGTCGCAATTTGCGGAACATAATTAGCATTTCCTAAAATAAAATACAATAGGGTTAAAACCAGTAGTGGTGCAAACAACAGCAATCCCAGCGAACGTTTATCATTTTTAATTTGTACTAGGATTCGTTTAACAATGCTTAACATGTTGCTCCCTCCATTTCGGACTGATCGTTCATAAAAAACAATTCCTCGATATTCCCATTTGGTGTCATTCCGATTAAATTTTCAACGGTATCCTTGGCGATAATATGGCCGTTTCGAAGCAGCGCAGCATCATCGCACTGAGTCACTTCGTCCATGACATGGGTCGTAACCAGAATAGTAACTCCGCTTGATTTCAGTTGCTTGAGATACTCCCATATTCTTCTTCGCAAAACCGGATCAACCCCAACAGTCGGCTCATCCAACAGCAGCAGCTTCGGGTGATGAATCAGCGCCACCGCTAATGATATTCTTTTTTTCATCCCTCCTGAGCAATCACGAACCAACTTAGTTTTATCTTGTAGCATATCCACAACCTGCAGCAGTTCTGCCGCATTTTTTTCGAATGTCTTTCGCTTCAATTTATGAAGTCCCGCAAAAAACTTCAAATTCTCCCATACCGACAATTCCTCATACAGTGCTTCATTTTGGGGCATATAACCCATTTCTGCTAGAAGCTGTCGGTTTGGTACCTTTGTCCCGCCGATTGTAACGGTTCCATTTTCCGAACGGATAGCGCCCATCATAATGCGCAGCAAGGTTGTCTTTCCTGAGCCGGATGCTCCCAGGAGACAAAATATCCGCCCGGAATTGATGGTCAGATTGATCTGATTCAGAACCCGCTGTTTTTTAAATGATTTATCGACTTGATTCACTTCTATCTTCATTTTCAATGTTCTCCTTTTGATTTTTTTATTACCATCATTTTAGTCCCAATGGTGCCCGTATTCAACCAACAGTCTTTTTCAAAGTGTCGGATTTTCTTGTGAATCCTACTCTATTGGTTTATAATCATCATAAACGACATGGTTAACGAGGTAACATCTCCATGAACAAACCTTTATCAATGACGGCCCAAATCACCAGACAAAATCTGATCGATTCATTTTGGCAGTTATATTGCAAAAAAAGAATTGAAAAAATCTCTGTAAAGGAAGTTTGCGACCTTGCCGGATATAATCGCTCGACTTTTTATGTTTATTTTATCGACGTATACGAAATTCTAGAAGAAATTGAAGAGCAGACTATTACCACTGAAGATTTTGAGAAAATTGTAATCAAACAGCTTTTTCGCGGTAAGCTTTCACATACTGATCGCAAAAAAATTATTTTAACATCAGTTCTTGAGTTCTTTGAGAAAAACAAGACCTATCTCCCTGTTCTATTAGGGGAGAACGGTGACCCCCTATTCAGACAGAAAGTCTTGAAGAAACTCACTCCTGCGGTACTATCGATGTATAAGAAGCTAACGCCGCAGGAATTGTTGGAAGTGACGTATTTAATGGAATACCAGAGTGCGGCCATGCTCAGCACTATTTCTAAATGGTACACCAATGATAAGGACATGCCAACCGAACAGTTTTTAGAACTGCTTTTAGCGGTCACAACAAATGGTATTCAAACGGAATTATCAAAATATTGATACCCAAATAAAAAACGGCTTGATCCGGACCGCAATCAGCGTTCCAGTCAAGCCGTTTTATTAATTATTTTTATACTATCGGTGTTATTAAACCAATTGATGCATTAATGAAAGCCAGAATGATAATCACAACCCCGGCGAGCACCAGTGCCCCGACTAGTTTGAAGCCGCTAAGCTGAGCAACCTCTTTAAAAAACAACACATATAAAATAGCCTTCCAGATCAGTATTCCCCCAAACGCAATGGTAAACAACATTCCCCAAAATAGATTGTTCCAAAAGAGGAAAAAATAGTTATCCGTAACAGAAACAATTACTACGCAGAAAAGTGTCGGCAAATAGGTAATTCCCCATGTTCGAAGATAAGTCTGCAACGGTCTCAAACTGCCAAAAATTTTTCCGACAATCCAAAATGCCGTACAAACAGCACAATAGGTAATCATGCCGGCGGCCGACAGTACAATAACATGGAGGACATCAATCCCCGGATTGACGTCTGTCACCTTAGCGAAAATTCTCAAAATAGGATCAAGGATTGTAACCATTCCAATGGTTATCACCACCAGTGTCCACGACAGCTTCGTATTGCCCCTTTTAAAAGCGTCTACCGGCTTGTTGAGTGCTTCTAACAATAGCTTCATTTTCAACCTCCTAATATGCTCATAACAAAACGGATATAGTCTGTGCCAAAAATCAAGGTGCAAACAGAGGACTGTAAAAAAGCTGCTCCGAAGGCAAATCGCCACGGATAATCAGTCACTATTCTTTTTAGCGGGCTTCGATTGTTTCTGGGTTCTACTTTTGACGCCACAGCAACTTCCTTGAGAACCATTTTTAAAATTTGTTCTTTTTGTTCGTCGGTAGGTCTCGAAACCTCATCTAAGGTTTTGAATGAATTTTCGAAAAATTGGTTATTTTTTTTCATCGCTAACCTCACCTTCCTGAATTTTTTGATACTGCACGAGAAAAGCCATTTTTGCCCGTTGTAAAATACTTTCCACGGCCTTATTAGATTTTTCCATAATTTTCGCAATATCTTTAACGCTTTTTTCATCAACATATTTTAACAGCAATGTCATTCTATAATGATCAGGAAGCTGTCTTAAACATTCTAAAACCTGTTGACTTTGAAATGTTTCTTCCATTTTTATTTCGATATTCTGATTGAAATCTGTCATTTGATCTGCAATTTCTTCATTGATGCTGCATTCTTCCATACTCCGTTTATACTGAATTCGGTAATAGTCAGACAGTTTATTCTTTGTTATTCTATAAATCCAGGTTCGCTCAGAACACAAACCTTTAAAACGATCCAATCCTTTATAAACATCAATAAATATTTCCTGGGCGATATCTTCTGCTGTCACCTTATCTAACCCCGTTCTTAAAAAAACATAGTGATAAATTTCATCGATATATTTTTCATAGAGCTCCGAAAAGTGCTGCTCTTTTTCGTGTTCGCTCATAGCGTCACCTCATTTAACTGTGAATGTTTGTTCAGTTATGACCTTATCTCGAAATAGAATTTGGAACTTAAAATTTCCTGCCATCACCTTATCAGCTTCTAGAGAATAAACAATAACGCCCGCTTTATCCGTAAGCATTTCTTTCTCCTCTGATTTTATTTCCTGATCATTCAAAAACCATTTTGCAGTATACTTCATTCCCTTAGGGGACTCGATGAAATATATACTGGCATACAATGGGGTCTGCACTGAAAATTCCGACTGGGATTCTGCCTGGTCAAGGACTGCCTGATCCTGATAGGGTTTATTGTCAATGACAAGATTCATAACCGTATCATCTTCACAGCCCGTCAGTCCTATTATTAAGAGCATACTCCCTAAAACAAACGCAATCATTTTTATGGCTTTCTTTCTCATACGTAAAACTCCTTTCACATTGGGTTTCACTAAGTTAGTCGTGGCAATCTTAAAAATCCTTCGAAAATAAAATAATTTTCGCAAAAAATTTATTCTGAGTTTCGAATAACGTTTTAATCCTATTCAAAAAAAATCGCTTTTATTGCGATGCTTTCATTTCCAATTTTTTCTATGATTTCAAGAATCGCACGCCAAGAAAAAAAGACCGTTCACCTCTACGCAAACGACCCTCTTCATATCTTTTTTTAATTTTAAAATTCATCTCACCTGTTTTTTTTCAGCTCTTATCTCTATTTTTGAGCTCATCACTCACCCTCCGGTACTTGATAATCGGTCCGTCTCCAGATAATAGCTTCTCTCCCGATTTTAAAGCTGAAGCTTTCGGCTTCTGAGTAATGACGACTCTTTTATCCTGACGTTCGATGATTCGATTGGCAAACTTTCCAAAGAATGCAATGATTCGATTTATTATTCTCGAATTTGTTATTTTGCAATAAAACCGGATATACAAAACTGTATTTTCTTCATCCACCGGAGCAAAATAGATGATGACCTTAACTTTATGAGAAATGTGGTTCATCCACATATTGGGAAACATAAAACTCAGGTAAGTCTCTTTAATGATACATTCCGCCGCCGGTTTTGGCGTTTGTCCTTCATCAACCTCATTATTTGCACTGGTTGTTAAGACATTATTTTCAAATTCTACTTTAGGCCCATTGATCAGGGTTTTATTCCCTCTCCCAATTGTATTGTAATGCACGATTGGAACATGGACAACATCCAGCTGGTTTTCAATAGAACGTGAGTAATGGGAGTTCCAATGATCTTCAATTTCACTGTAGACATAGGAATCATCGACATGATCATAAAAAAACGGCAACTCTCCAGTGGCATTTTTTTCGTCTCCAAGCCATAGATATATAATTCCGTTTGATTCTTTGACCACGTACTGTTTGACATTATATCGGCTGATATCAGCAGTGGCTGCTTTACCATTTGCCGGGATGAACTTACATTTTCCATTTTTATCAAACTGAAGTCCATGAAAGGGACAGCGAATACAGTCACCCTTTATTTTTCCCTTACTGAGTTCAGCACCCCGGTGCGTACACTGATCGACCACACAGCCAAGCTCATTTTTGGTATTTCTAAATAATGCCAGGTCTAAATCCAACCTTTTCACACCAAGAATTTTATTTTTTTTAACTGCTTTTGATGGGAGTATTGCATACCATTGATTTTTGATCATAACTGTTCTTCCTTTCAAAATATAAAATCTGAAATTCTTCCTTTTATCTTTGATTCAGAAATACAATTCTCTTTAAGTGTTTTCTGTAATAAAACACCTTCGGAATTTAGTCAAAAATTTCATTCAATTCTTTTCGACTTGCTTCATCCGCCAGTAATAATATATCATCACCGATAAGAATTTTTGTATCGCCATTGGGAATCGACAATACGTCATCATGGGTAATCGAAATAAGTACTGTTTGTTTGGGAAGCGATAAATCTTTTAACAATCGATCGGCGGCTTTTGCCTTTTTCCCGACCTTCATTTTAATAATCGAGTAGTCTCCTTCGGTAAGTTTTAAAAGCGTGAACATATCTTTTATATTCATTTCTTCAACAATGAAATGGGCCATGATATCTGCCTGATTAACAGGAATATCAACACCCATTCCACTGTCGAATAACCAGGCATTTTTAGGATTATTAACTCTGGCGACGACTCGTGGAATACCAAACTCCATTTTAGCGAGGGTTGAAATGACTAAGTTTATCTCATCGCAACCAGTAACGGCAGCAACAACATTAGCGGAAACAATATTCGCTTTTTCCATGACATCAGGATCTGAGCCATCTCCATAAAAAAGTATCTCAGGCGGAAAACCTTTTTCAAGCATGTGAAAGGTTTTTTCATCATGTTCAATCAGAGACACCTCATGTCCATTGGATAATAGCAGGGCGACAATGTAGGAACCTATTTCTCCTCCACCGATAATAACGATTCTCATCCTAATTTCTCCTTCTTCTTATGATAAATCTAACATAGATCGCAATTTTTTAGTTGCCGATAGCATGACTGAAAGATAGAGAATATCTTCCGCTTCAAAAACGGTACCGGATGTTGGCATAAATGTTTTTTCATTACGCGTAATCGCCACGACATGAATTTCTCCAATAACCATGATATCATTTACCCTTTTGCCAACGAGCATGGGTGTGACTTCAATTCGCACTAAATCCACATTACCATTTCCAATCTCATAAACTCGGTCTAACTGATTATATGATAAAATTTCAGTTGCTCTTTCAATTCCCCAAGTTGTTGTGGATATTGTTTGAATACCCAGACGATGATAGATATTTGCCTTACGGGGATCGTACAATCGTGCAATGACATGGGGTACCCGATAAATATTTTTTGCAATTCTTCCGATAACCGCATTAGCTGCATCACTTGCTGTGCAGGATACAATGGCGTCTACTTTATCAATCCCCGCTTCATTTAGCACATCCCGATCAAAGCCAATGCCGGTAACTTTTAATCCGGTAAAATTCGTTCCCAGACCTTTAAACGCCTCTGGATCAGAGTCAA
The DNA here is from genome assembly GCF_008086615.1 of Acetobacterium tundrae. Taxonomy (GTDB): domain Bacteria; phylum Bacillota; class Clostridia; order Eubacteriales; family Eubacteriaceae; genus Acetobacterium; species Acetobacterium tundrae. The sequence continues at coordinate 92,505 of NZ_RXYB01000002.1, read as the reverse complement.
TCACAGTTACCTGATGACCTCTTTTGACCAGATTCATGGCTAAACCGATACCCAGTCTGCCCAAACCTACTACAATAACTTTCATGCTTTCACCTCTCTATTTTTTCATAATCGTTTTTTTATCGTTGCGACGAATTAATGCTTTTCTAGCTTCTTCAAGCAACAAAATAATCGGTGGCCACATACACAAAAACAGCCAATCTGTTAAACTGAGTGCCGCTGTATGAAAAACAGACTGCAATATAGGCAAGTAAATTAAGGTGATAATCAAAATAATTTGCACCATGACCCCAAAATTCACTTGACTATTCGTAAACAATCCCACTTTAAAAACAGACTGTTTTTCTGTTCGACAATTGTATACGGCGCCAATTTGACAAAATGCGATGGCAGCCAGTGTCATTGCCGTTGCCTTGATGTATACGGGATCAACCCCACCGGCAAGAGCCACACCCGGCCATCCGTTTTGCATATTGATAAATAAGTAAGAGATTGTTGAAGCCGCCGAAGCCAATAAACCATACCAGAGAAAAGCTTTGAAAACGACATTTTTACTTAACAACGGTTCTTTTTGGTTGCGCGGCGGTTTATCCATAATTCCTGCTTCCGGTTTCTCGGTTCCCAATCCCAATGCCGGTAACATATCTGTCCCTAAATCAATCGTTAGAATCTGCATAACCGTTAATGGTAATGGAATGGCGCCTCGGGAAACCAGGTATAAAATAGATGGAAATGCTTCCGCCATATTTGAGTTTAAAATATAAAGCAGAAATTTTCGGATATTACTGTAAACCGCCCGACCTTCTTCAATGGCATGAACAATCGAAGCGAAATTATCATCGGTCAAAATCATGTCAGCTGCTTCTTTTGCCACGTCGGTACCGGAAATACCCATGGCTACACCAATATCGGCTTTCTTAAGGGCTGGTGAATCATTGACACCGTCCCCGGTTACTGCAACAACCTCGCCCATTTCCTGTAAATTAGTGACAACCCGCAATTTTTGCTCAGGTGCTACCCGGGCAAAGATAATCTCATCTTTCAGATATTCTTTAAGTTGCTCATCCGAAAGCGCTTCCAGATCCAGTCCGGATAGAACCCGGGGATGAAGACCTTTTACAATTCCGATACGCTTGGCAATACTTTCAGCCGTTAAACCATAATCTCCCGTAATCATGATGATGCGGATTCCGGCATGGTGGCACTCTTCAACAGCATCAACCACCTCTGCCCGGGGAGGATCGGCCATGACAACCAAACCCACAAAAACCATATCCTGTTCAATGATTTCCGCTGTATAAGCACTCATAGCAGTGGGAATTTTGTCTTCTTTGTGAAGCAAACGGTAGGAAAGCGCCAGGACACGCAAGCCGTTACGGGCATATCCGTCATTTGCTGCCATGATTTTTTTTCGGATTTCTTCTGTTATCGGCTGAGTTTCTCCGTCTATTCGAATAAAATCGCTTAAGTTTATAATTTCTTTTGGAGCCCCTTTTACATAGGCAACCCGTCGGGTTCCGTCAATCGGTTTCTCCAATTGATGAACGGTTGTCATTCGCTTACGTCGGGATTCAAAAGGTAATTCCCATAAGCGGGGAGTTAATTCCAACTGTTCTTTCATATTAATGCCCGCTTTTTCAGCGACCACCCCTAAACAAGCCTCTGTCGGATCACCTAATACAGTATACCGGGGAGACTCTTCATTTGGCGGCAACAAACGGGCATTACTGCAAAGTGCGACACCCTTTAACAGGATCCTCAGGTCTTCATTGTCATTGGCCATCACTTTTTTGTTGCCGTCCATGATATCTCCAACTGAACTATATCCCACCCCGGTCACTTCATATTCTTTATCAACTAACCATAAATGATTAACCGTCATTTCATTTTGAGTTAATGTCCCGGTTTTATCAGTACAAATAACGGTCGTGCTCCCTAAAGCTTCAACTGAGGAAAGCTTTTTTACCAGCGCATTTCGTTTGGACATGCGTTGTACAGCCTTCGCCAGAGATAAAGTTACCGTTGGAAGTAATCCTTCCGGGATAAACGCGACAATCATCCCTAAAGCAAAAACAAATGCGGTGGCAAGCGGTTCCTTCACTAAAAATATTGCTGCCGCAAAAAAGAATATCCCTAAAGCAATCGCAATAACCGAAATTTGTTTCGTCAATCGATTTAGTTCTTTTTGCAAGGGACTGTCTTCTGCTTCCATGTTTTGCGTTAAACCCGCAATTTTTCCAAAAGCTGTTTTCATCCCAATTTCCATGACAGCAGCTTTTCCATTACCTTCTGAAACACTTGTCCCAGCAAAAATCAAATTAGGCGTTTCAGCTCGAGTTAAATCTTCTTTTAATACGGCTTCCTTAGTTTTTCGAACCGGGTTGGATTCACCAGTTAATGTCGATTGATCGACTTGTAAATCGCTGCATTCTATCAGGCGGGCATCTGCTGAAATCTTATCGCCCTCTTCAAATAGAATAATATCTCCAATTACCAGGTCTTCGGCAAGAATTTTTTGTTCTTCCCCACCTCGAATAACTCTTGCATAGGATGGTAGCATATTTCTTAGGGCATCTGTTGCTTTACCGGCACGATGTTCCTGCCAAAAACTAAAAACGCCATTAATAACATTAACGGCCCAAATTGCGATTCCTAATTGAGGCATCCCTGCAAAAAAAGCAATCGCGCCTCCACCCCATAATAATATCGCCATTAAATGAGTGAAATTCAACAGAAAAATAAGTAGTTGAGACTTCTTCTTTCTCTCATCGATAAGATTTTTCCCAAATTCTTTCTGTATATTTTCCGCCTGGGTCTGGGTTAATCCCTGCGGACCTGTTCCCAGCGCCTGATAGACCTCATCTACCGGAAGCTTATATATATTTTCTTTCACATCCGAAATCGATTCCTTTTTATCCAATTCTTTTCCTTCTTTCTCAATGAAGTAAAATAGTTCAGCTTTTATATTTTTACTTATAGTAATAATTTTATGCCTGTAAATGCTAATTAGCAAGTGAATAAATCAACCAATGTAGCCATATTTTTATTTCAAAAAACAAAAGTATTGATTCGTTCGTTCCTGAAAGAAAGTTTAATTTTGGCCAATAAGTTTTAAATAATGTTATAATGAATTTATGAATATTAAAAAAATGTACAAAAGGAGGGATTGTTATTAACTTAGAAATTAAAAATGGTGTTGCAGAGTATTTAAATCAACGAAATGCCAAAGAGATTTATATAGAAATGACCAATCGGGGAGGATGTTGCTCAGGTCCCGTTTATCTTCCGGTGGTCAAATTAGGAAAACCAGATTGCGAGAATATGTATGACCTCATCATGAAAGATAACCTTGCCTGTTATCTTCCTAAAAAAGCGATAAATAAAGAGACCAAAAAAGTTACCATAAAACTTCACAACATTTTAGGGCGTAAGTCTTTAGCGGTAACTGGAATACTTGCATACAAAGAAGATACCTGGGACCGGAGCCAAAAAAAATATTAAGCATTTCTCATTCTATAATCAAATGGCCCCATGCTTTGAGCTTATTAATAAGAAAGGTTTTTATATGGAAACAGAAGTAAAATTAACAAAATTGGCTAATTGTGCCGGATGTGGCGCAAAAGTTGGTGCCGGAACCTTATCACAAATTTTAGATAAGCTGCCAACTTTATACGATCCACGTTTGATTGTCGGCTTCGATAAAAGTGATGACGCGTCTGTCTATGTCATCAATGACGAGCTGGCACTGGTACAGACCATTGATTTTTTTCCGCCGATCGTCGATGACCCCTTCATGTTTGGTCAGATTGCTGCTACTAATGCCTTAAGTGATATCTATGCCATGGGCGGAGAACCAAAACTGGCAATGAATATTTTGTGTGTCACCAAACAGATGAGCCAGGATACCATTTATTCCATTCTTCGCGGCGGCTATGAAAAAGCATATGAGGCTGGCGCCATCATTACCGGAGGCCATACCATTGAGGATGCTGAACCCAAATACGGATTATCCGTCTCCGGATTCGTCCATCCCAAACGGGTATTGAGAAATTCCTCCGCCAAAGAGGGTGATGTCCTTATTCTAACAAAACCCCTTGGCATCGGAATCCTGACAACTTCTGCCAAAGCAGATATGGTGGCTGAACCCGTCTTAAAACGGATTTATGAACAGATGTCAACCCTAAATAAAGCCGCCCGGGATGTCATGGTAAAATATGCTATTCACGGTTGCACCGACATAACCGGCTTTGCCCTGCTTGGCCATTCTTATGAAATGGCACAGGGCAGCAATCTGACCATCCATTTGGACAGCAGTTCCGTTCCTTATCATCCGGAAGCCTACGGACTGGCTGAAATGGGAATGATTCCAGAAGGCGCTTATCGTAACCGGGATTATGCTGAGTGCGGCGTTCGTGCCTCAAAAAAAGTTTCCGTAGCCATGCAGGATATTATGTATGATCCGCAAACCTCGGGAGGACTATTGATAGCCGTCAGCGAAGCCGATTCAATTGAAATGCTTAAAGAACTAAAAGACTCGATTCCCTGTGCCGCTATTGTCGGACACGTAACCAAACGTGATGATTGCGCGATCGTCATCGATTAAATTCTTTTTTAAGCTGAATTTCCAACTAAAAACGAGACCGCCTTTTATGGCTGTCTCGTTTTTAGTTGAACATGATTAGCAGGTAGTAAAGCGCCGTTATAGCTTCGCGTGTCTGGATTATCTTGTCTTCAAGTTCTCATCTTCATGGTTTCAGGCAGATCTCATTTTTCCAGCATTCTATCAGTCGTTCCAATGAGTACCTCGCATTGGCAGGGCTTGTTGATGGCAATTTTATGATCTCTTTATTGGTGCTCTCATAACAGTAGCGATTATATAATTCATATGCCTTGCCGCCATTTGCATAAATGGTTTCAATAGTTGTCTCATGCAAGAGCTTTATGATATCGTTTGGGACAACATTTTTAATTGAACTGTCACTTGAACCATTTATGTCACAGGAATAGATTACATCCCAGACAGCGATGTTGTTTCTTAACAGCATAGTTTTCTCAGCTTCGATCGTTTCAGGGGTTGGAATTCCCGCAAGCGCACTTACAACTTTCCAAAATCTGTTTTGTGGATGCTGGTAGTAAAAGCTTGCCTCCCGTGATTTTACTGATGGGAATGTCCCCAATATTAGAATTCTTGATTTTCTATTGTAAACAGGTTCAAATGTATGTTTCATAATACTTCAATCTCCTTCATTCACCTTTAAAATCAGGATAGAGCATCAAATACTAATTGTCAACCAAGAAACATATTCTGTATCCAGTCTGCCTAAAAAGATTCTTTTCCAATCGGATTTTTCCATGTGCCCGGCTTTTCAGCCTGAGTAGCTAACTTACTCACCAATTTTTGTTTCTTCTTCCAGTTCAATAAGTATCCCGTTTTACATTCTATTTATATATCTATAAATGGTTATAAATCCGTTTATATGAATTCAAGATATCGATCCCACTCCCAGTCCGTTACTGCCGAATTATAGAGATCAACTTCGTGTCTTCCCAAAGTGAGGAATAATTTGACGAATTTTTCTCCAAAGTACTCTTTTGCCGATATACTTTGTTCAAAATAATTCAAAGCCGAATCTAACGTTATTGGAAACTCAATACTATCTTCCTCCTGATTTTCAGGCGGTATCAATTTATTTATTATTCCGTCTAGACCTGAAGCCAGACTTGCCGCAATAATCAAATATGGATTTGCCGCCGCTGAACCGTTTCTTTGTTCAAAGCGACTATTATCGCCAAGTCCCAACAAGGAACGTGTCGCCACGGTTCTGTTATCATGTGCCCAAGTTACCTTTGTAGGTGCAAAGGAATTTGGCTGGAAACGCTTATAGTCATTGATGGTTGGCGACCCATACACCATAAAATCCCGGGCATGTTTTAATAGGCCTGCCAAATAATTAGCGGTGACGCCTTTGTCCGTATTAAAATAATTATTCTTTAATTCAAGATCCCAGAGGCTTTGATGAACATGGAAACCACTTCCGGATTCCTGGGCCCAGGGTTTTGCCATAAACGTTGCGTACAATCCATGCTTTCTGGCAATTTCTTTTATTGAATGTTTAATCAGTATTGTTTTATCCGCCATCTCCAAAGCATCATCGCATTCCGGTATTACTTCGATTTGACCAGGTCCATACTCAATATGAAATGCTTCGAGCGCTATTCCTAAATCCTCCAGACTGTTTCTCATCTCCTCGATGACATACTCGAGTTCTGCTCCTTTTAACAGTGAATAGCATTGGATGCCATCAAACACCGGTTTTTTCTCTGAATCGAGAAGATAAAATTCAAGCTCTGAACCGACTATCGGTCTTAATCCTAAGTCCTTATACCTTTTCAAGACTTTCTTAAGCACTTCTCGAGGATTTTCTTCAATTGAACGGCCTTCTTCGTCGACAATCTCGGCCAACGCAAAAGCACTTCCCGCTCTCCACGGAATCTTTTTCAATGTTGAAAGAATTGGTTTTGCTATCATCTCAGGAAACCCGTTATTAAAATTCGCAAATTCGATATCATCATAAACTCCGCATTGAATATCCCAGGCAAAAGGAGCTTTAGCAAGTCCTGTTCCACTTTCGGCAATTTTCTGAAAATGTCTTGCCGGAAGTGTTTTTCCTCTTAAAACGCCATTAATATCGGCAAATCCCAAATTGACTGTATGTATTTTATTTTCTTCAATGAATTTTTTTGTTTCAGTTAAGCCCAAATTTTCCACCTCTAATTTTAATGTAATTAAATTCCTTCACTTTCCTCTTTTGCTCTAATATCACGATAGCGTACATGAACTTTTTCAATCCGCTTGCTCACTTCCGTGGATACATCAGGAGTTTGGAATTTTCTGAATAACAACCATAAAACGCCTAGCACCAGCCAGCCCAAGAAAATATAGATAAACCAGCTATACGGAGCCGCCAGCGAATTGGAATAAATGCTCCCAACAATCGGTATGAATAATATTAGTACTGACGCCACCGACAAAACAACATTCTTAATTTTTAATTCTTTTTCACGGTATAAATAAACAGGTGCTGCAACGGATATGAGCGTATAAAGGGTAATGAATCCATAAGTTGCAATGGTCCCTACCCAACCATATATTTCAAACAAACCAGCTCCCGTTCCAATTAAAATTATCGGAATAATCGCTGCGATTGTTGCTGTAATTGTTATTGCAATGTGCGGAGTTTTGTTTTTTACATGAGTATTACCGATAAACGAATGAAATATGCCATGTTGACTCATGGTAAAAAATATTCTTGCGCCAGAATTTGTGCACGCCAGAAAGCACGCCCAAAAGCTTATCAATGCTCCTATCGAAATAAGCGGACCGAAGAATTCAATGCCATATTTAGAGGCAATATCGGATAACGGAGCGGCGGCGGCATCAAGGGTTGTACTGCTGCCGCTAAATCCTAAAACCTCTGAATAGGACAGAACAACAAAAAATATTCCGACAAATAAAGCACTCGTCGTAATTGCCCTTGGTATTGATTTCAGTGGATTTTTAGCTTCATCACCCAGCGCGGACGCACTTTCAAAACCGGTGAAACTAAAAAACGCCAATACCAATCCGGTTCCAATACTTGTAATTGAAACACCTTCTAAAGAAAACTGCCCAAAGTCAAACGAAAATCCATTGGTTATGATTACAAATACTGCCAGAACAATGATTAGAATTAACGATATGACTTCAAACGCAAGCATTATTTTAGTTGATAGTTTAATATCTTTGTAAGCCAAAAACCAGGCAGCTGCTGCCCCCACAATTGCGATCAGTATCGGCGGGAGACTGATTCCGCCATACCCAAATAATACATTTGCATAATTTACAAAGCCGCTAAGCACAGCACTTGCGGTTAGGGTATAGGCCAATATCAACGCCCATCCGGCAATGACACCCACATCTGTACCAAGACCCTTTGCTACATAGGCATATAATGAACCAGGGGATGCCGATCTTCTGGTAAATTGATTTAAATTTGCAGCTACCAGGGCTATTGCTACGGTGGCAAATAAATAGGCCAGCCAAGTTCCATTTCCTGCTGTTGCAAAAACAAGGGGAATAACTAAGGCTGGGGTAGCACTCGGTGCAATATTCGCCACGGATTGTCCCAGTACTTCAAGTTTCGTCAAATAGTCGGATCTTAAACCCGATTTACTGACTTTTTCTTCATTAACATTTTTGCTCATTTTATATAATCTCCTTATAATATAAATATTTTTACACTCACTCAAATTTATATTATGCTACAACATCGTTTCATAAAAATTTCCTCCTTTGATTTTTATTAAATCAACAGAAATCCATTTAGAATTCCTTTTGTTTCCATTTATGGGCAGTCTCAACAAATTCCCTGATATTTTCTTCCGGAACATTTCCCGCCAAATCGCAGCCCGGGAACAAAATAAAACCAGTTTTTTCTGTTCCTTTTTTTAGGCATCTGGCCGTGGATCTCCAGACCTCATCTTTGGTTCCAAATTCCAAAACATCCACCGGATCGACATTTCCGGCAACGGATATTTTATCGCCAATTATCGCCATTGCTTTGGCGACATCTACTTTTGTATCGATTGATAAACTGTCTATCCCAGTATCGGGAAAGAGCTCAAGCCGGTCCGTGATATCTCCACAAATATGTAACATGACCGGTTTATCAAGCTCTTTAATTCCCCTGACGACCTTTTTAAAATAAGGCAATACCAACTGCTCGAAGTGTTTTTTAGATATTACATCCCCGGAGGCACTGGGATCAGCAATAAATGCTCCATCAACATTGCCTTCTTCAATCATTAACTTGAAATACCCTAAAGACAGTGCGGTGGTAAACTCAAGAATTTTATGAACTAAGCGCGGATTTTTATAGATTGCTTTTGAAAATTTTTCAAGGCCAAACAGTTGTGTGGCAAGGGTAAATGGCGCACGTCCACTTGCTAAAATCAATTGTTTGTCTTCTGAAAGATCCACCAATTCTTTGGCTGTTTCAACCAGCCATCTCACTGATTGGTTTTTCAAGGCCGAATCAACTGAAAGCCGTGATAAATCAGCTTCGGTTTTAATCAGCTCGGAGATAATCTGCGGTGCACCTTTGTTGTCAAATTTGACCTCTCCGCCCAAAGCTTTTATTAATAATGCCGTTGATCCCGTTCCAACCATGACAATATCCGCATTGAGTCTTTTATTCACTTCGTAAAAGACATTGGCCGTTTCTTTCGACTTTCCAATTAAACCCTCGAGTGTTAATCCTGAATTTATGATCGGCCAGCTGCCACCAAGAAAAACCCCAACCGGTACATATCCAGTGTTTTCTCTTTTAAAAGTCTTTAGTGTCATTTCCTTTGTGTTAAGCAAATTATCGCTCCCTTCTTATTGAAAAAAAGAAAAGACCGCATCCTATTAAAATGGATACAGCCTCTAGTTTTCTAGTCGGCAAGTATAAAATTTTGTTTTTCCTATCTGTAGGTGTCCAACACTTTATTATAAATATCCTCAATTAATCGCAGCCCACCTCTGTAACCGGCATAACCGGTGGTTAAAATCATCCGATAGGGTGAAGGCAATGCGGCCGATAAAAAATCATAACCTTTTTCTTTTGCCAGCTCCTTATCCCAACCGCTTCCGATGATTAAGCCTCGTCCGGAATGTGAAATATTTTTAATTATTTCCTGCGCTTTGCCTGCATCAGCAAGAAAATAGATCGGGATCTGCTTTTTATCTGAAATTTTCAGACTGATTTCTTTGATTAATTCCTGATATTCTTCAGGCGTATCATCGGTGATAAACAACTCGTGCGGAATAATTCCAACCTCATGGAGTAAGAACTTTGATATCCCCAACACATAGCTTGCATCTTGCAATATATGGACAAAGCTGGGCAGACCGTAACGGAATTCAAGCAAAAATGTTGCCAGATTGTCAATTTCTTCATAAAAGGAAAGTTCTTCTCTTGCAATAAAGTGCTTTGCCCGTTCCATTGAAAGCGCCGCCCCATGGTCATTTGCAAAGGTGGTCAGTTCCTCTAAAAATCGCGTGGTTTCATTTCCACCGATGGGGATATAGGGAAATTGAAAGAATGGCTGATTGTATTTTGTTTCCAGATTTTTCACAATTTCTGTTCCATACCAGGGTGAGATGAGAACATTAAATCCGGCTGTTGGGATACTTTTCCACTCATCAACGCCCCCGGAGTAGGGTCCAAACAAAATATTTGCTTTTAATCCAATTCCTTCAATCAGACGTTTATATTCTTCAAGATTACCTTTCCAGAAAGGATCCTGATAGGGAATGGATGCAAAAACATTAACGAGCTTGCTATCTTTATCCGCCGCTGTCTCCGAAAATTGATCGACGTATTGATCAATAATCGCATTGACAATGGTGCTGTGAGATTCGTAATTCGTTGCTTTAAAACCAGCTGTTTCGACATAAACAATGGGCTTTCCTTCATCAGCAAATTCACTGACAATGCTCCCAACATCATCGCCAACAATGGCTGATGTACAGCCTGTTAAAACCACCTGCAGATCGGTGTCCAGTACCTTGTATGTATTTTTAATGAGTTCTCTGAGTTTTTCCTCTCCCCCGAAAATAACTTCAGACTCGCTAAAATTCGTACATGGAGCGGTACTTCCTCCGGAATAACCGGTCGCTCTTTCGAAAAAGCCGGATACCATGGTTCCGCAGCCAGGACCTGAATGCAGAATGGGGACTGCCCTGGGAATTGCTACAACCGTCTGCATGCCACCGATCGCACACATAAATCGCTGTTGCTCAATAAGTCCTGACATCTGAATTACCTCCTAAAAAAGCATATGGATCCTGATCAAGCCACCACTTTGTATAAGGGTTGATCGCGTGTTTTTCCAAATTTTTCACAAATTCATCATTCTCCATTGTTTCAAGAATTCGCTCCCCATACTGAACGATGCCCTGATAACCCATTCCAAAATGTTCATCCCCTATCAGTAAAGATGGAATACCAAACTTGGCGCCCCACAGGGTCATGCCACCATGACGAGCTAAGAGCACATCCGGTCGAACGCGATTCAAAACATTGACTAATTCATATTCCTGTTTGTTGCAAACATTGTAGTTCGGAATATTGCCATAATCGTTCACAACATTTTGCAAGGTGTCCGACTCGATGGACTCATTATCATACACCGGATCATGGTGGAAAATAGCCGCTCCCTGGGGTTCCATACCAAGCTCCTTTAAAAGCGCCAGTAAAGAATGCCCATGGGAAGCGCCGGCCGTAACATAAGCCGTTTTTCCAGCCAATTTTTTGCGGAGCTCTTCAATTTGTGGGAGCCATCGCTCACGCTCTTCGTCGATAAATTTTTCAGCTTCTTTTTCTCTGTTCGTTATTCGTCCCAGTTCTCTGAACCATCGATCCGTTTGAGCAATCCCATAGGGAGGGGAAACCCGTATCTCCGGAACACCGAATCCCTGTTCCAACGCCGCACCTAGATACGATCCCAGCGTAGAACAGATCTGAATCGTCGCGATTGCTTCAGAAGAATGGGCAATTTGATCAACAGTGGCGTAGGGGGTTAAGTAATTCGCCCTTAACCCCAGTCGCCCAAACCAATCGGCAAAAATATCAGTTCCCCAGAAATTGATGATATTAACGAGATCCGTTTGTTTTTTTTCTGCTTTTTTAATTAATTTTCTGGCGACGCCATGATAACCGGCATCAAATCCCGATGTCCATATTTTTGATCGAAAGCCTTCACAGAAAATTGCAACCACCGGAATGCCGATTTCATCCTCCGCCTCTTCAGCAATACTTTCGACGTCGTCGCCAATAATGCCGGAAGCACAAGTTGTGATGACGAAAATCGCTTTGGGTTTTACCCGGCGTTCAACTTCATAAATCGTATCAAACAACTTTTGGCTGCCACCATAAACGGTATCTGTTTCTTTCATATTTGTGCTGAAAATACGTCTTTGCGTTGGATTATCCACGCCCCGATGAACACCATTTACCCGATAGGTAAACGCAAATTCATGCAGACAGCCGGCACAACCAACTGGTCCGTGGCTAATGACTGCCGCATCTTGAATCAATACAACGGTACACGCCGCATTTGAGGTAGAACAACCCAGGCACTGACTAAAGGAACGACTCTTATCTTTCAGGCTGCCACATCTGGCCGAATCAACCAGCTCTTTTGCACTTCCTTCAAAACCCGTAATCGAGCCGAGACGACGTTCTCTTATCTCAACTTCAGCTTTTTCTAAATTAACTTTGCTCAATAATCATACCTTGCCTTTTTTATTATTTATTTTTACTGCCTTATTATTTTTTAAACACTTGCTTAAACGACTGATCCAAATCATTGATTAAATCTTCTGGATCTTCAAGACCAATGGATATCCGAATCAAATTGGGTTCGATGTCCGCGTGATTCTGTTCTTCCGGTGTTAATTCACTATGAGTTGTTTTGGGAGAATTAATAATTAACGATCTTGCGTCCCCCACATTGGCATGATAGCTGAATATTTTTAAAGCCTGGATAAACGCCTTGCTTTTTTCGATACTTCCGAGAAAACCAAATGAAAAGACTGAACCGGTTCCCAATGGGAAGTACTTCTTCGACAACTCATAATATGGACTAGTTTCCAATGACGGGTATTTAATCCATTCAACATGTTCGTTCTTTTCCAGGTAAGCAATGACTTTTTTCGTATTTGAAACCTGTTTTTGAATTCTTTCCGATAAAGTTTCGATTCCAAGCAATAACAGATAAGCATCAAATGGACCAATCGCTGCGCCCAGATAGTTTAAATAATTCAATCTTATTCTTGCCGTAAATGGAAAATCCGGGAATTTTTCAACAAAACTTCTTGGATTATCCTTATCATCTCTTTGCGTATAGTGCTTTTCCTGGAATTGCGGGAATTTGCCGTTATCCCAATGAAATTTTCCACTTTCCAAAACAAGTCCGGCAATCACATTGCCGTGGCCGTTAAGGGCTTTTGTCCCGGAATAAACAACAACATCTGCCCCATATTTGATGGGATTAAATAAATAAGGGGTTGCAAAAGTATTATCGACAACTAAGGGGATTCCATATTTATGTGCCAGTTCTGCTAAAGCTTCAATATCAACAAGGGCGCCGTTGGGATTGCTGATTGATTCGACATAGATAGCTTTGGTATCCGGTTTAATTTCTTTTTCCAACTCTTGCAGATTGTCAAAATTCCTTGATAAATCAAAATGAATGCCGAATTTAGGATAAATTTTCTTGAAGCTGTCTGAGGCGGCTCCATAAATGTAGGCACTGGATAATATTCTTCCACCGTCTTCCGCAATATTTAGAATGGTATAAGCAATCGCAGCCATTCCCGATGCAACTGCAATTGCACCAGCCGCGCCATCTAAAGCTGCCACTCTTTTTTCTAAAACATCGACGGTTGGATTGTTGACGCGAGTATATAAAAAGCCCTCCTCATTTCCTAAGAACAAATTTTCTGCACGTTCAGGACTTCCTAGATCATATGCTGCGGTTTGATAAATAGGAACTGCCACCGAATAATTATGATCTTCGGGATTGTAACCCGCTCTCACTTTTAACGTATCAAATTTAAAATTTTCTGTAGCCATAATAATTTCTCCTTTATTTTTTGAATTTTTATTACTTGATTGTATAAGTATATATAAACAGGCTCTCTATCACGAGGAACTTGCTAATCAGCAAGATTTATATTACATCATATTTTTTTATATATGAAGAAAATCAACCATGTGAAAAAGTATCTTTTACGGCCAATCGTTTAAGATATATTTGCTCACCATAGTCTTTTCCTCCCGGAACACCAATCGCATCAGCACGACATCGCTGACAATGTCTGAAAACATCAATATACTCTTCTGCTTCCTGCCTTGCGCCATCAATATCCGAGCATTCCGGCTCAATACAATTTGCCAATTCGTGTTGGGGAATTAATGGAATGATGTTATACATAGAAGCTCCGGCTTTACTAACAGCTTTTGCAACTTCCTTAATGTGAGCTCTATTGATCTCCATGATCAAAACCGTATTAACTTTTACCACAATGCCTGCTGTTGTTATTTTTTTTATTCCTTCCAGTTGGTTTCTGATGAGAATTTTGGCTGCCTCTTCACCACTATATTTTTTCCCATGATAGTGAATTCCCGAAATAATCTTTGCCTGAATTTTGGGATCCACGGCATTGACCGTAACCGTCAATGTATCGATTCCCAACGCAATTAATTCCTCTGCCCGTTCATTCAAGAGAAGTCCATTGGTACTCATGCATTTTAACAATTCCGGATATCGCTCTTTTACAAGTTGAAATGTTTGAATGGCACCTTCGCTCGCTAATGTATCCCCGGGGCCGGCTATTCCCGCCACCGTAATATCCGAGCACAGTTCTAATGCTCTCTTAATCGACTCGATTGCCTCTTCCGGAGTAATAATGACAGATGATACGCCGGGTCTATTTTCATAATCATTTATTTTTCGTTCACAAAACTTGCATTCAATATTGCATGCCTGGCACACCGGTAAATGAATTCTACCCTTGTTTTTCTGTGCCCCAAAACACGGATGAAGTGACTTTACCCTATCTAGCTGACTCATTCATCTATTCCCTTCCGTTAATTCTTTAAAAAATTCTTTTAAGCAATCATCAATAAAACCTATTGCAATCTTCACACAAATGCCACGTTCATTTAGCGCCTCTACCGCGCCATACCCAGCTTGCACTGCTAAAATATAAGAGCAATCATCAATGATGTCAATGGCATCCTTGAGTTCTTTGTTATTATGATCTCCGCCGTTGCAAAATGCTTTGCCTCTCCTTAACTCCAGGAATTGGAAACGGTCTTCTAATCTTTCAAAAATATAAAATTGTTGGGCATGACCAAAATGTTGATTGATAAATTTACCGTCAGAACTTACTGCTGCTATTCTCATTTTTCTCACCTTATCTGCAAGCCACTGAGCTGTATAAACTCTTTCTTTTTAAATTTTACAAAAAAAAGGCTCCAGAAAAAAATCTCTTTTTTCCTGAAACCTCTAGTTTTCTAGTCAGTTTCTATCGATATTTGTAAATAATCTCAGTCTTTTATAACCATTTCAAAATTGCTGGTTTATTAAATCTACCCTTATTATTCTTTTCGATTTAAATTGGTTTATTAAATTACTGTATTCATATATGTAATATATGAATTGTATTTTAATATATCTCCGGTAGTATGTCAACTTCTTTTTTTATAAGTTTAAAAATACTATCAGCGTCTATTTTTTCTTAATTTCACATTTTATATCTGAAATCTGATAGTCGTATATTTTACCGTCACAATCATGAAAAATCACTTGATTGTCATAAAATTCAATCTTAATTGGCGCTATTATCCAACCATCGAGTAAAATGCTGCTTTCAATAAGCGTGGGTATAAATTCACGTCCTTGATTATTATTTTCTCTCACACTTATTTTATTTGTTGATGTTATCAGACTGGCAATAGTGCCATCTTTATAAAATTTAATCGAATTAGCATCGCCAAATATCCCGATTGCATTAAGATCATAAGCTTGAATATTGCCAATTGGTGTTGAAATCCATGTTGGAACATTTGGTTCTAATGACTCAAGAGCTCCACCTTCAAAAAATGATAGCCCAATTCTTGCATTTATTGTTCCATACTCTGTCTGCACTGAAACAATCTCTTTTTTCCATAATGTGAGACTCTTTAGCTGGCCATCAGGGTAAAAGCATAAATTAATAAATCTATTTGTAATTTCTCCAAATCCACATTTTATGGTTAAGGGTATCGACAATTGATATTCATCATCTTCATTCCAATATGAGCTTATTTTTCCATTCAACATAAAAATCCGATCAATCATTTCATTTTCATGAAAAGTAATTAATTCTGCGGGAACCATTCCCATCGGCGTTTGCACGGGAGTTTGTTTTGCTAAAACGATGCTTTGTAGTTTCCCGGAAGCATAGAACGACAAGGAATTTATATACTTGTCTCGCACTTCCCAAATGGAATATCTTGGTATCAAAGTACCGTCCAGCACAGTTAACTCATTTTTTTCTTTCAACATACATTCTTTTAGCTGCCCATTTGTATAATACTCAGCATTGATAATCCCAGATACGATTCCATAGGTCGTTTCCACTGATGTTTTCAATTTTTCAATACCTGCCATCCTCAATATTATTTATTTTTCAAATAGTAATTGTTTATCTTTTCTATCGCCACAGATAAATCATGTGGTGCTTCAAGAGTATTGATATTATTCTCCATCAATACTTTATAGGGTCTCATACCGATCTTACTGGTTAATAAATATGTACAATCGCTCAGCAAATTGCTCACATAATCCAGGAATACATCATTGTGACCGCTGCATTCTCCAAATTTCCCCTGTTCGGTTGCCAATTTTTTGATTTCAGCTTCTTCTGCTTTTCTTAATTCTAACATCTCCCATTTCCCGGTTTCTTCAATTTGAAGAACATAAAATATTTTAGTATTGCCAAAATGTTGATCAATGCATTTACCATCTGAAGATGTAATCGCCACTCGATACGACATTTTTTCACTTCCTTTCTGAAAAAGCATCTTTATCTTAAGGTGTAGATGTAATATAGATTGTATTTCTAAATCTCCACTTATCAGGCCAGTTTGCTCTGGCTACATATTCATACTTTATAAATATGTTTATATTGTTTTGAGTATAAATCCATTGTTCTCGCTTGTCAACTTTTTTTATTTATATATTTGAATTTTAATCTTTTATAAAAAAATATTGACAAATAATTGAAAGTAGCTTAAATTTAATACATATTATTCGTATATGATATAAGTATATTACAAAAATCATTATTTCAATTATCAAATTATGATCTGACTGGAAAACCAGAGGATACTTCTTTACTGTATATTTAGCAGATATGCTTTTTTGAGTTGTATTCTTTTTTTATTTATTTTAAAAAGCACTAAATTTCATTAGCTAGTAATTTGATATCTATTCATATGTGAAAAAATTTATAATAATTTAAAAATCATTAAGGAGAAGTTCAAATATGTCAGAAAAAAAATTAAGACAAATTGCCATTTATGGAAAAGGTGGCATAGGAAAATCGACCACCACTCAAAATCTAACAGCAGGTCTTGCCCAACTTGGTAAACAAGTTATGGTTGTCGGCTGTGACCCAAAGGCCGATTCAACACGGCTATTATTAGGCGGATTGGCTCAAAAGACGGTTTTGGATACTTTACGAGAAAAAGGACAAGGTGTGCAGTTGGATTCTATTTTGAAAAGTGGCTATAATGGAATTCGTTGTGTTGAGTCTGGTGGACCAGAACCCGGTGTGGGTTGCGCCGGTCGGGGGATTATAACATCTATTGGAATGTTAGAAAATCTTGGTGCCTATACCGACGACTTGGATTATGTATTTTATGACGTTCTGGGGGATGTTGTCTGCGGAGGTTTTGCAATGCCCATCCGAGAAGGGAAAGCCAAAGAAATTTATATTGTTGCCAGCGGAGAAATGATGGCTTTATATGCAGCCAATAACATTGCCAAGGGTATTGAAAGATACGCCAGAAAAGGCGTTGTCAGACTTGGCGGGATTATTTGCAATAGTCGGAATGTTGATAGAGAGATGGAACTACTTCGAGCATTTGCTGAAGAATTAGGCACAAATCTGATTTATTATATTCCGAGAGACAACATTGTTCAACGTGCCGAAATACAGAAAAAGACAGTAATCGAATATAATCCTGAAGTCCCGCAAGCAGAAGAATACCGTCAATTGGCAAAGGCAATAGAAAATAACGATTCATTTGTCATCCCAAAACCAATGACTCAAGAACGTCTTGAAGAAATTCTGATGAAATATGGTTTACTGGATTCACTTAACGATGATTACCGAATTTAATGCCGTAATTTCAAACCATCACTTCATTGAAAAATTCTTTGATTTTTTTCAATGAAGAAAATCAAAGAAGGACGAATTATACACATAATTCGTCCTTCTTTATCATGTTCAGTAGTTGTTTAACAGGCGCCAATTAACAACCAAAATTTCCACTATGTCATTCATTTGCTGAAAAACAATCATTTGTTCGCTCTTTTATCTGACGCCAGTCTGTTTGAGTCATTTATTTTCTGTGCAAATGACCAACATGATGCTGGTCGTATTCCAAAACATGCAATTCTTTCTCCTCAATAAAGTGATTGTTCTTTAATTTTATTATAATGAGCATCTAGTAAATACGACATTATGATTTGCATTAAACAAATAAAGCTTTTATTAAGAAAAAAAGCAAGGGGGGCCGGTACCGTTTTCTACTTTAGTTTGGCTGCTAAAGCCGAAATGACTTCCACGCAGTTATCAATGCCAAGTCCGCCGCTATCGAGACACACATCGTAGGTGCTCATACTTGCCCACTTTTTTTCGGCGTGAGCGTTATAGAATTCTGAACGTCGTTTATCCGTTTTTCTCAGCGCCGCATGCGCTTCCTTTTCCGATATATGGTACTCTTTGATGACTCTTTGGCTTCGCACATCATCATTTGCATGAATGAATACTCTCAGACAATTTTTTCGATTGGCTAATATCTGGGTTGCACAGCGTCCCACTATTACAGCATTTCCGGTAAGTGACAGGCGATTGATGATGTCACTCTCGGCGCAAAATAATTTATCCGACAGCTGTTGATCTTCAGTGAAGTTTGCTACTCTGGCCATCGCACTGATAATGGGGTTTGTTGCGGTCTCTTCCAAATGTTGAATATAATCCGTTTCGATATTCAGTTTTTGTGCCGCCATCTTAAGAATTTCTTCATTGTAAAATTCAAAACCCAATTTCTCCGCTAATTTTCTTGCGATTTCCCTGCCACCGCTGCCATACTGTCGTTCAATTGTAATAATTCGATATTTTCCCATTTGTTCCTCCTATTTGATTAAAAAATGATTGTTCTTATTCTAATATCAGTATTTCTTTTTCAGTTGTGGACGCTTCAAGCTTCTGTTTTTTGAAGAAAAACGAAAGTGCCAAAGCGATTGCACTGATCACGGCAGCCACCAGAAATGCAGTATTTATCCCATGCATGGTGGCAAGCCCGGCCGTAGTAATCGGCATCATCACAAAAGACAAGCCAAAGGAACGAATCGTGTACAGAATCATCACTTCCAGATAGTGCGTATCCATCGAAAGGGTGGTCAACATAAAGGAAACAACCGTAAGAATGGTCAAGCCAATAATGGCAAGGGGTTTTATACCAAACATGTCATAAAGCTTTCCGGTCAAGATCCCCATCAGACCCATAACTAACGATCCAGGAAGCAGGAGCACACCGGCTTCTAATGGACTGATTCAGCATGGTGACGATCATGCCCGCCAGTAAAATGGCCAGCATGAAGGCAAAACCTTTATTTTTTTGTTTTTTCGATCATAAATTTCTTTTTTCATTTTTTATTTTTGCAGAACAGATCAAACAATTTGTTAAGCTTGACAAGTCCCGTATTAATCTCTTCAAAATCTTTTTGAGAGACATTTTCTTCGATACATTTGTAGAAGGCATCAGCACTGGCTTTAATTTCAGCCATTTTATGTTTGGCATCATCGGTCAATTCGACTTTAACGACCCTTTGGTCATCCTTCAATCGTTTCCGCACAATGAATCCAGCTTTTTCAAGGCGAGAGCAAATATTAGAGACATTGCTATTGATCATGTCAAGCTCATCCGCAATATCGCTTATTTTCATCGCCCCTTTTTTGTCAATCAATAACAAAATGCTGACTTGAGGCGCGGTCAAACCGTGAGATTCAAACGCGCGGACTCGGGCTTTTGCCAATTTTGATTCGGCACTTTGTAAAAGGCTGATGATCTCAGACCAGGGGTTTGGATTTTCCATAAATTTCTCCTCAGTTAAATAACACCATGAACTGCCATATTGATGCCGCGATAATAGTTGTCGTGGAATATAATATCACGGCAACTATTATTTGTCAAATGGCAAACATCACATCTCCGACAAAATAGCGGACTGTATCCCATTCAAGATATTGCGCTAATGCAATATTTTTCAATGGCAACGGCAATAACATATTCATTCTTTAATGTCTGCAGCATTTTGTAATGCTCAGTTTCCCCATGTGTCACCTGCGATTCACTACTTACCCACATTTTCATCAAGAACAAGTCATTTTGCGAATCCACCGGGATGTAATATTCGTATTTGAAATTGCCCGGTTCCATCTGAGAAATACCACGTTATCGCTTTCCATGTACCGTACATTACAAAACTCAGAATCGAATTCTAATTTGCTATTCATAAGATATCTCCTGTCATTAAATAATTTAGACTTGCATGCATTAAGCTAAATTGAGGAAGGTACTAACAACTTAAACATGAAGTTTTTTACCCCGGTCTTCTCGACGTAGGCAATTCGTTTAGCGCTCTATTCTTCCTGTCTTTACCAGCTCTTCAAAACCGTCTTCTGCTTAAATATGCTCACCACCTGGGCGATTCCGGTGACCCCTTCTTCAATAGCCTTTAAATCAGTGTTGCCGTATCCCAACACCAGTGCATGGTCGCCGGCTTTTTTTGTCTGCACCAAATTTTCGTCATCATGAAGAAAATAATCTCCCAGTGTCGTCACAAAAACCTGTTTTTCGTCGAGGGCCTTCCGGCGCTCTGCATCAAACACAACAGACTCAAAGGCCGCAACCAGATGCATCCCGGATCGGGTTCCGGTCACGGAAACGTCATCACCAAAACTTTCTCTCAGACAGGTTTCCAGATAATTGCGCCGTTTAAGATAGATCCCTTTCATTTTCCGGATATGCTGGGTCAGGTATCCCTCTTCGATAAATTTGGCCAGCGTCAGCTGTTCAAGAACCGGCGAATGAATATCCGCTACGTATTTTTCGTTTTTCATTTCCGACACCAGACACCCCGGCAGCACCAGATAGCCCATTCTCAATGCCGGTGACAAAATCTTCGAGAAGGTGCCCACGTAGATGACCCGGTCCGGATCAAGATTCTGCAGGGACTGGATCGGATTGCCTTCAAACCGGAACTCACTGTCATAGTCATCTTCCACAATCAGGCAGTCGTGCTTTCTGGCGTACTCAATCAGTTCAATCCGCCGTTTGATGGACAAAACCACGCCAGTGGGAAACTGATGGCTGGGCGTTGTAAAAATCAGCTTCGGCGGTTTTTCCGGAAGCACTGCCGTCATGATCCCATTTTCATCAATCGGGATCGTTTTCATTCTGACCCCAAGGCTCCTCAGCGTATAGACAATGCCCTGACTGATGGGGTTTTCAACCAGAACCTCCTCGTCTTTTCCCACCATCCGGGCTAGCAGGCTGAAAGCCTGAGCGGCTCCGTTGACAATCAGAATGTTCTCTGGCCGACTGTTGACGCCACGCACCCGTTTTAAATAAATTGAGAGCTGATTTCTCAGGGCATGCATCCCGAAACTGTTCTGATAATCCAGACTTGTGCTATCAAGGGTTTGGGCAACTAATCTGTAGAGCTGTCCCCATTTTTTGATCGGGATTGTATTCAAATCTGGAACCCCGGTGCGAAAACTAACCCTCTTTTGAGGATACAGCAAATCCCATGGCTCTTTTTTTTCATCTGAAGAAGATATTTCTTTGCGTTCAAAAAAGATCCCACCACTGACATAGGTGCCGGACCCTTCCTTTGAATAAAGATATCCCTCCGCCCAGAGCTGTTCATAGGCCTCCATCACTACATTGCGCGACACCGAAAGAAATTCCGAGAGCCCCCTGGTGGAAGGCAACTTTTCATCCGCTTTCAGGTCCCCTGAAAAAATGAATTCCTTCATGGCATGATAAATTTGCTCCGATAATGATTCATCTCGATTTCTGTTTAAATTGATATGCAGCATGTTCTCTCCATAGTGGTTTGAATTTTTTAACCGGAAATGGCTCTTTTTAATACCACTTCTTTCTGCTACGATTATATCACAAATGCAATTTGAAAAAAATTCAAAATCCAGGGAGAATCCAAAATGATCACAACAACTTTTTTTATTGCCTCGCTGATTGTCATTCTAATTCCCGGAAGCGGTGTGCTTTATACCGTTTCAACCGGCATGACAGGGAGTCGAAAAAGCAGTTTCTTTGCGGCTGTGGGCTGCACCCTCGGCATTATCCCACATCTGACTATCAGCATTCTGGGGCTTTTATTGATCCGACAAATGAATTCAGCCGCCTTTAGCCTGATCAAATGGATCGGTGCCATCTACCTGCTGTATCTTGGTCTGGGGATGATTCTGTCGAAAACCGGCCTGACGGCAAACGAAGAAATCACCGCATCACCCCCACTTTCGATTATCTTGAAGGGCATCTTTATCAATCTTCTGAATCCCAAGCTGACGCTATTCTTTTTTTCCTACCTGCCTCAATTCATCGTCAACGGCGATAATTCCACGACACAAAGCCTGCAGCTCGGCATTTTCTTTATGCTGCTCACCCTGATCATTTTTATGCTCTACGGAATTCTGGCTGGCAGCTTCAGCGAGTTGCTGAAGCATTCACCCAAAATCTGCCTTCGGATACAACAGATTTTTGGAGCCGTCTTTATTATCTTTGCTATGCAGCTGGCGTTTTTTTGATAAAACGTCAGCATGGGTTTCATGATAATTCTGCTGTTTCCAGTTATCCTGCGTAGTTGAAGCGACAGAACAGAATCGTCCATCTGGTCTCAGCAGTAATAATTTATCATAAATTTTAATAGACACCCTGAACATTTATAATCTATACTTAAACAAGATAAAAAACTATTCAGGAGGACTCCCATGCCGCAATATCAACCCATCACCTGTGTTAAAGCACTGAATCAATTGAAACGAAAAACACCGTATCATTGGGATCTAAATATTTACAAAGGTTGCAGCCACGGTTGCCGATATTGTTATGCCATGGGCACCTACGGTTTTACGGGCTATGGGGATTTTTCATGCAACATCGCCATAAAGTCGAATATTGTGGAGGTTTTAGAAAAACAACTGCGATCTTCAGACTGGAAACGGGAAATTGTGAATATCGGAGGTGTAACTGACTCCTATCAGCCTGCAGAAGCCCAATATCAGCTGATGCCGGAAATTCTGAAACTGCTGATTAAATATAAAACTCCAGCCATAATCTCCACCAAATCTGACTTAGTTCTCCGCGATTATGACCTCATTGACGAGCTTTCTCGAATTACCTATATAAATATCGCCACCACCGTGACGACCCTGGATGAAGAAATCCGGAAAAAAATTGAACCGGGGGCGGCAACTGGACGTGCTCGGTTTGACATGCTTAAAACCTTACGAAAAACCAATGCCTCCATCGGTCACCACCTAATGCCCATTATTCCGGATCTGACGGATGATTCTGATAACCTGTCCACTTTGTTTGAAGCCGGAAAAGATGCCGGTATCCACTATGTACTTCCCGGTGTACTTTATCTCAGGGGTGCTACTCGGCCAGCTTTTTTTGACTTCGTCAAGACTGTCTATCCCCAAAAGTATGATGCCCTCTGGAAGCTTTATCAAAAGGGCGGAGCACCCAAAGAATATAAAGACGAACTCTACGCCCGCCTAAATCCACTTCGCCAAGCCTTTGGCCTCTCCAACAGTTACAGCCAGCCCATTAAAGAAAAGATGAAATTTTTTGAGCCATTAGAAGATCAGGTATCGTTTTTAGATTTTTAAATTTCTCAATGGAATTGAAATCATCCAAATCTGCTGAAAGATTTTCCATGGAAGGAATTGCCATCTTCTGTCTTTTAAATAGAATCCTCCATCAAATCTCTACACACAATTTCGCGAACAGTGATTTTTCGGTGTGAATGGTAATTGAAATTCATCCATGGTATTGATAAAATCTTGTTAGACAAAAAAGGATGGTCAATCTATCCAGAAAACTTTATATGGAGGAGAATTTATAATGGGATTATTTGATAAGTTTAAACAGGGAAGCAAAGATATGATCAAAAGCTATGACAAGGTGAAGCTCAATCAGAAGCTGACCTATGAAGAGCTCTACGATGTGATGAAAGAAGGGACCTACCCCTGTGGCGAACCACAGCTAACCGGAAAAGGCATTATGCATTGTATCCAGTTTCCACCAGTTAATAAATATGTCATCCAGGTAGCACTCAGCGGAACTACCGTTACTGTCACAAAAATCTACAGCGGTATTGGCGGCATACTCAAAGAAACCGTCGGTGATGCGGTGACCGGCGGCTGGTATGATGTATTAAACGGTGAAAACATCGACTTGAATCAGATGACACGTATCGTCGGTGAAGAACTGACAAAACTGTGCCAAACAAAAGGGTTGCTGAACTAGAATAAGAGCATGAAGAAAACAGCTTTGTCAAGCTGGCTATGCCCCACAACTTAAAGTCCAACAGATATGAAGGGACGGTCAAGGCCGGTGAAAAAGCGACTTTTTCACCGGCCTTGACCGTCCCTTTGTTTTATCTATTATTTAAAACGATCGATACGCAGAAAGTCTTTTCAACTGCCTTAAAAGAAGCTTCACCGTCATACTTTTTTGCCATGCCCTTTACTGATAGCATACCAATACCAGCTTCCTCTTTTCTTTTCTGGGATAAATAGATGTCGTTTTTTAATCTCAATGTCCCTTCAAAACTATTGTCCACGGCAATGTATAGCTTGTTATTTAGAAACTGGGATGAAATTTTTATAAATTTATTCGAGTTTGTTATTTTACAACAGGCTTCCAAAGCATTTTCCAGGATATTTCCAAATATAACACATAGATCCGTTTCGTCTATTTCCAAATCGTTGGGCACTTGTGTTGCAATTGAAAGATCAATCGCTTCTTTTTTGCAAGTATTTACATAATAGCCTAATATCGCATTGACCACATCATTCCGACAATATAAAACATCTGAAATACTCAATCGATTTCCCAACAACTCAGATATGTATTTTTCAACTTTTTCATTGTCCTTTTTCTGAATCAATCCCAGCACGGTATTGAGATGGTGCCTTAAATCATGTTCGCCTTTTCGAGTCTCTTCAATACACGCTCCAAATTTCTTGTAATAATCGGACTGGTATCCCAACTGCTGCTTTATCATCTCATTGTTCTCAGTCAAAACAACATTTTTTTCCGATTGTTCCAACATTTCGATAACGACATAATAGATGAGGTTAAATCCCAAAAACGATGCAATATTAAATACTAGAAATTGCCATTGCGCAATCAAAGTAACATCCATCGCCGCAAATGCCATACTGATAACATAGTATACCAGCGGAATAATCCATAGATAGCTCCAGGCTTTGTTGATGGTCCGCATGACCTGTGCGATTTTTTTGCTAAAAAATATCCAAATCAAAGGATAGGTGATTAATAAAATCAAACATTGAAACAGGTTAAAATAAAAAGAATATGAGCTTTGCACATAGACTCGATGCAGTACATAGGTAATGTAAGAAATCTCAAAGAACTTAGCCATATATACTATAAAATCAGCATAGCTTTTTACGAGCAAGGCGACAAACAAAAGTTTTGACGGGGTCCCCTGTACCGTTGCAGTATATACAACAATATATAACAATAAAAAGAAAACACTATGAAAAAGGCGCAAATTATTCCAATTGGGGAACAATTGAATGATCAGGATCACTGAAACAATATTTAGAAGCATACATAGGATTCCAACCAAAGCAACTATTTTTTTTGAATATCGAAGTTGATCCCATACTGGTATGAATGCTAAAATAAAATAAGGGAAAATAGAGAGGCAAATTCCCCAAATGGTGTTTAAGTTGCTACTGAGCATCACTTTCTCCTCTAACGTTTGTGAATATAAAGTTTAAATATGTCTGTCGCGCAACCACACTCCTACTTCTTGGGATCGCTACGATATCACCATTTTTCATGATAAAATCAGATGACGTATAGTCTTCTACAAAATTCATATTAATGATATTGCAGCGATGGCAGCGTAAAAAGGGTGTCCCGCCCAATTGTCTTTCTAATTCAGATAACGGAACGTAAGTTTTAATTTCGTCTCGTACCGTATGAATGATGGACACCTTGTTAAAAACCTCAACATAAATGATATCTCTAAGATAAACAACGACTTCGAGTTTTCCATTTGAAATGCAAATAGACTTCATGTCATTCGCGTACATCTCTTGACAGCGTTCTAATGCTTCAAATATTTTTGCTTCTGTTATGGGTTTTGTTAAATAGTGTTGAGCCTTTAACTCAAACCCTTCAATCGCATAATCCCTGCTTGATGTCGTGAATACAATTGCGCATTTCTCCCCTATGTTGCGTAGCTTTTTTGCAATTTCAATTCCGTTGGCCTCTTCCAAATAAATATCTAAAAAAATAATATTGAACGTTCCAACATGATAATGATTCCAAAATTCCTTAGCTGAACAAAAAAAAGAGAGGCAAAAATCACAACAATTAACTTCGGCATATCTTTTTATGAAAACGTCGATTCTTTCCTGTTGTTCCTTTTCATCTTCGCATACTCCAATATAAACCATCCTGTCCTCCAACTGTTGATTGATTGACTATATAATTTTATTCTAGCATATTAAATCAAATATTTCAATTTTTTTGCGGTTGATTCATTTCGTGGAACGTCATTTTAGCTCGTGAGTTTTAATTGTTTTCTGCTCTAATTGTTGGTATCATAATTGCATAACAAATTCAACTTTGAGGAGAAAAAATGAAAAAGAAGAAAATATTTAGTTTATTGGTGGTTTTTGCTTTATCGGTGTTTATTTTCACAGGTTGTGGTGGTTCATCTTCGACCGGGGGTGGTTCATCTTCAAATCAGGCAACAACTTATTCTCAGGATTTCACAATTGTCAATGATACTGGGATTGAAATTTATTCGATCTATGTTTCGCCAACTGGAGTAAATAACTGGGGGGATGATATTTTAACAACGGATACCCTTCCAACTGGAAACTCAACCGACATTGTCTTTGACACCGATGTTCAAGATCAATACTGGGATTTAATGATTGCCGACTCTGCTGGAGCGACCGTTGAATGGACAAACATTGATTTATTCTCTGTTTCAGAAATTAATCTAAAAATCGAGAATGGCAGTCCTACTGCAACATTCAAATAAAAAAATTCCGATGAGGCTTTTGCAAACCGGCGAAACAAGCGGTTAAGCAGAAGCCTTCTTTTTATGTTATCCAAAATATTGTCACCTAGATTTAATGGTCTGCAGAACAGAAAGAATTACCAACTTCTTGAAGATCCGAAACCAGAGCAGTCTATTTTATCCATCCCTGCATTCTCCAATACTCTGTATCAACAGGATTCCAAGCCATTCCTTTTTGCATCATTTTAAATAGTTTGAAAACAAACATGGTCTTGAGTCTCGGTTTCACTTTTCCGACTTTATGTTTGATTTTTACAGCAACTTTATTAACATCCCGAGCGATCTGCTGCTGCTTTTTGATGGTCACCTGATCAACCGACCATGCCCCGACCACTTCCGAGATTCGAAAAGTCTTTCCGATTCCCAGCCAGAAAAGCTGTTTCGCGATAGCCCTGGTGGTTCCCTTAGCTCCACCGCCAGCTGTAGTTGAAATAGCGACCGCAATTTTCTCAGTCATCTTACCATTTGGTCGGTGACTGAACCATCGATATGCCAAATGATCAAAAAATGTTTTCAACTGACCAGTCATTCCCATACAGTAATTTGGCGAATCAACGATAATCACATCTGCGGCATCCAGCGCCTCAATCATCGGTGTCATCTGCTCGTAATGCGGACATTTCTTTTCATCTTTCAATATACAGTTGAAACAACCGACACACGGTTCTAATCCATTGACATTAAATTCCTCTACATCCTCTTTTTTACATTCCAGCTGTTCGATCAGCTGATGTGTCACCTGATATGTATTGCCCTGATGAGCCTGGCCATGAATAACGGCTACTTTCATAATCCCTATACCTCCATAAATCCCATATTTATTTTTTTAATCTTTTCCAGTGATTCTGTTAAATTTTTTAATTGTCATTTTAGCCCATCAGCACTAAGCAGCCTGACCTTTATAACAGTCAATCAGATAAGACATCCGTAGCATAAAGCGAATATATGAATCATTTAGATCAACATTGCTGATTTCGGATATCCGTCCCAGTCGATACACCAGTGAATTTCGGTGAACAAACAATTTTTCTGAAGCGAGTTTGATACTGCACCCGCTGTCTAAATAGACTTTCAGAGTAGCATATAAGCAGGTTTCATTTTTTCGATCATACTGCCGCAGCATACTTAAAGCCGGATGACAGAACAGACCAAGCTGAGATTGATCTTCCACATGATCAAGCAGATCATAAAACTGATAATCGATATAGTAGAAAATAAGATTTTCCGGATTTAGCCGTTTTCCAAGATTCAGCGCCGAAACAGCCTGATGATAATATTTTGCAAAACTTTCAACATGCGTAAAGGCATTGCTGACACCAATGCGAAGATGTTCATTGGCCACCAGATTCTGTAGCTCTTGTAATTGTTCTCCATGGAAATCGTCGTTTTTCGAAAGCGGCACCAGAACAGCTGCTTTGCCCTCATGATAGGTGACATGTGAACCCGGTAAAACTTCTTTCAATGCCGAAACAATATGATCTTTTAAATGCCGCTCACCAAGATAGCGTGTCGGGAGAATCGAAAGAGCGATCAGCTTGGATGCAAACTCTAAACCGGGAAAGCAACTAGCGATATTCTCCGGTGGCGCTCCGATCAGCAGTTCATACAGCAGCTGTTGATAACGCGTGCCAGTTTGAAACAGATAAGCAAAATAATGGGTAATGGTGTAACTAATGGCATGGCTCACCACCTCCAGCATTTCCATATGTACCGGAGTTACCGGGGTTTCGCCTTCAATCATCAGCAGAAAACCAACCTGCATGTCATTATGGAAGACCTTACTGCTCAGCTTTCGATGGGGTGATTCGGTACATGAAACTTCAATGGCATCAGTGGTATGACCAGCCTGCTGAATTGGCTTCAGCTGTTGCACGGCCTGGATAAAATCATAACTGCAATACCCCTGTCTGATATTGTCCTTCCATAAATCATCCGTAACTGGGATCGAAGTGGAATGGGCCAGAATTTTAAAATTAACATCGCTGAAAAGCAGAGAATTTCCGAGCAGTATGGAAGCAGTATTGACGACAGCCTGAAGATCCCTTGTCTCATTGGCGCGCTTTATGAGTTCTTCGTAAAGAAGCCCGCCCCCTGAACTTTTCATCAAGGTACGGGCCAGATTGACAGCTGAAAATAATTCCGATGTCTCGACAAAAGCGAGATTTTGGATCCTGTCGGTCAGGAAATTGCCGTCATTAACCAGGATACAGTGACAGGGTGGAGTTCCAACACTATCTAATTGGCTACTATAACCAAAGTATAGGACATTTCCTTGAAATGAATTTTGCCGTCCGTCAATTAACGCAATGTCGATAATCTCAGTCTGATTGTCACAAGAATCTTTTATGATCGGTATATTAACCGATATTTTTGTGATTAAGTCATTAAATTTCATACTTACCCCTTTTTAGATTAAAGTATTTATTATTGTCACATTATCATTATAATAGTGTATCATGAACAAATCGTCAATGAAAAATCGTCTTTCGTCAATATAGGAAAATTTGGGCAGACACAGTATAATGAATTTATCCTAAACTCAATACGTTTAATAATCAAGGAGGAAAAGTATGTATGAAAAACTGTTTATAGAAGGAACGATTGGAAAACTAAAATTGAAAAATCGTCTGGTCATGGCTCCGATGGGGATCGGACTGGCGGAACTGGACGGTTCGCCTACTGAAGATATGATTGCTTACTATGAAGCCCGAGCCATTGGTGGGGCCGGCTTGATCATTCCTGAAATTACTCGTGTAAACGATGTGCATGGTGCCGGGATGCTGCGTCAGCTTTCCGTTACCAAAGATCGTCACATTGAACCTTTATCGAGACTGGCGGAAGCCGTCCATAAACATGGTACAAAAATCTTCATCCAGCTGCATCATCCCGGTCGTGAAACGCTGGCTGCTCTGGTCGGCGGACCAGTCGCTGCGCCATCAGCAATTCCCTGCAAATATCTCAACCAGCCGACCCGTGCTCTTGAAAATGCCGAAATTAAGGAACTGGTCCAACAGTTTATCGATGGTGCCGTTCGCGTGCAGAAAGCTGGCTGTGACGGTGTTGAACTGCATGCTGCTCATGGCTATCTGATTAATCAATTTTTAAGCCCATATACCAATAAACGAGATGATGAATACGGCGGCAGTTTTGAAAACCGGCTGCGTTTTATTGCCGAGATTATCGCCGGTATCCGGAAAGAATGTGGACCTGATTTTCCCATTAGCGTGCGTCTTTCCGTTGAAGAGTTTTTAAGTAATGTTGGTGTAACGGAAGATTACATTCATATCCAAGATGGCGTTAAAATTTCCATGGCCTTGGAAAAAATGGGGATCGATGTCATCAATGTCAGCTGCGGTATTTATGAAACCGGCTCCGTCTGCGTCGAACCGATTTCCTTTCCTCAGGGCTGGCGACGGGATCTGATTAAAGCGGTAAAAGATCATGTTTCCATTCCGGTAATCGGTGTTTCGGCTATTCGTGAACCAGCTATCGGTGAAAATTTTCTGGCCGACGGCATCGTGGATTTTGTGGCTTTAGGCCGCGCCTGGCTGGCTGATGAAGAATGGGGTCTTAAAGTAAAAGAAGGCCGAGAAAAAGAATTATGTAAATGTATTTCCTGTCTGCGCTGCTTTGAAAGTTTAAACGAAAATAATGCCGTTGGTCTTCCCCCTGTCTGTTCCGTGAATCCACGCCTAGCCAGAGAGAAAAAGCTTGGCAACTTAGATCACGATTCTTGCAGTCATAAAGTCGCCGTCATCGGTGGTGGTCCAGCTGGCATGTCAGCCGCCCGGACGCTGGCCCTTCGAGGCATCCAGGTTACCATGTTTGAAAAAGAAAATGCCCTCGGCGGTCTTGTCAATCTTGCCAAAATGCCCCCTCATAAAAGTGTTATGGACTGGATCGCTCAATATTATCAGAATGAGTTTGCTCGTCTGAATGTAAAGGTGAAACTAAATACCGAAGCAACCGTTTCTATCTTAGCAGAAATGAACCCAGATGCAGTCATTCTTGCCACCGGCAGTACCCCGATCGTGCCCGAACGGATACCTGGTATCCATGGCCAAAATGTGATTGGAATTGACACAGTCCTTTCCGGAGCAGCCGGATTGAAAGATAAAAAGGTCGTCTTGATCGGCGCCGGGATGAGTGGAATTGAAACCGCTGAATATCTGTGTGCTGCCGGAAATTCGGTAACAATTGTCGACATGCTGGATAAGGTCGCTCCGGACGGAAATGGTACCACTGTTCTGGATGTTACCGGACGGCTGGCAAAATATGGCGTAACTTATATGCTATCCCATGCGCTAAAAGAAATCAAACCGGATAGCGTTGTTCTTGAAAAACTGGAAGATCACTCGGCAGTCTCCATCCCGGCTGATGCGGTTGTTTTATCTCTAGGTTATTGCTCAAATCGTTCTCTTTTAGAAGATCTGAAAACAAAATTTGATCAAGTGATAATTATCGGCGATGCCCTTAAAGTTGGCCGTATTGAACCGGCTGTCCGAGCCGGCTTTGAAGTGGGCCGCAGTCTGTTTGCCGAGAAGCCAAAAGCCACCAGTTTTCTAACCCCTCAAGAAGAACTGCCAAACTTTGGAAAGATTTCTCTGATGGACAATCAGGAGGGCTTGTATCTTTGCTTTCTCACGGACCCTGCTGTCATCGCTCGGCTGTTGCCGCCACCACTTAAACCTTTCTCCATGCCGGTGGTAACCCTGTCCATCGCACATGTCCATAATCCATCTTTTGCCGATGATTATTATGAAGCCATTCTGGGCGTATATGCGATGAACGGAAAAGACCTGGGACTTTATCCTCTCAGCCTGGTGCTGGGCGGACCCGGAGCCGAAATGGCCGTTCAACTTGGCCGTGACAATGGCAGTATTCCCAAAAAACTGGGCGCCGAATTTGTGATCCGCCAAACTGGAAATACGATTACCGCCAGTGTCAGCCGCCGCGGTGTTCAGCTAATTGAGGCCAAACTGGAACTCGGTGAAACCAACAGTCCTCTGACTGGTGCCTTATATCAATTCCCGGCACCGGGAAAACAGACCTATGGTGGCGGATTCTATTATCATTTTGACCGTGAACCTGACCAAGAAGGCGTGTCCCATTTTATGAATGGCGCCTTGCTTCAGAATCTCTGTGAATACAATTACAAATCCTGGGAGCCGGGCTTTGCCAGCCTGAAGCTTCGTTCCAGCATTGACGACCCATGGGGCGAATTGCCGATAAATACAATGGTCGGCGGTGCTTATTCGGTAAACAGTCTGCTTGTTCATAAGCTGAATCTGGTAAAAAAGATGAACGCGGAAGAAATTGTCCCCTATTTGATGGCTGGCCGCTACGACCGAACCGCATTTATGGAAACCGGACGCAAATAAGACAAAAAACATCGGTTATCAAAATTTCTAAATAATAATTGAAAGCAATATAGGAGGAGATTTATCATGAAACTTGAAAACAAAGTTGCTATTATTACCGGCTCAACCAAGGGGATCGGAAAAGCGACCGCCATGATTTTTATCGAGGAAGGTGCAAAAGTAGTCGTTGTCGGCACCAATGAAGAAAGAGGCAATGCCACTGTCCGTGAAATTCTGGATGCTGGGGGTGAAGCTTTCTTTCAGAAAACAAACGTCACCGATGAGACAAGTCTGGATGCTTTAGTAAAAGCAACGATGGATAAATACGGCCGGATTGATATCCTGGTGAACAATGCCGGAGTCAGTGGAACCACTGCAAATATGAATGATATTACCAGTGATGAGTGGAGTACCGTGCTGTCCACCAATTTAACCGCCCCATTCATGCTTTGTAAAAAAATCATCCCGATTATGGAAACACAAGGAGCCGGTGCCATTGTCAACGTCGCTTCGATGGCCTCTACCGGGGCCGGCAGAGGCGGCCTTGCCTATACCACTGCCAAACACGGGCTTCTCGGGCTGACCCGTCAGATGTCTCTAGACCATGGTCGAAACGGTGTCCGCATTAATGCCGTCCTTCCGGGACCGATTGCTACCGAGATGATTGCCCGCGTACTGGCAATACCTCAACATCCGGTTTGCATGAAGATTAAAATGAGCCCGGCTGCCAGAGCTGGCGAGCCGGAGGAAGTTGGAAAGGCGATTCTCTTCCTGGCAAGTGAAGATGCCTCGTTTATTCACGGTGCCAGTCTGGCCGTTGATGGCGGCTACACCATTTTCTAAATCAAGCACTTAAAATACACAAAAAAGTGTTGTGTCCCTGTCTTAAGGTCAGTAAAACACATGTCATTTTAAACATTGATAAAAAATCCGATTAGAAATTATCTTTCTAGTCGGATTTTTTTAATATCTGTTATGGTTGATTTTCTTTCAATATTCCGTTAAATATTTTTTAGTGCCTCATCCATTGCTTCCCGATTCTTTAACCGGTTTTCAATTAAAAAATCATAGTCGGTAAACATATCGCTGAATCAAGCGTCCAGCGGTATCTAATATTCTCTCTTTAATGCTAATTTTTCTCCTCTTGAATAACTTCCTGTGATGAACTGTTTAATGCAATAATCAAAAATCCTGCAATTCCAATTCCGATTGTAACCAGCCACGTTAACTGTTCCGAAAATCCCCATAGCGCACCCGTTACGACAGCCCCCACAAAATTTCCAACGTATTGAAACGAATTAAAAATACCATTGGCGGTACCGCGATAACTATCCTTTACAACATTATTTACATTGGTTGCCACGATGGTTGCAATGGAAATATAACCGCACATAAATAAGGTGGTTCCAAACAGTAAAAATAAATAGGATGACTTTTCAAAATACAAAAACAGACTCAAGGCCGAAATTAAAAAAGATATCATCAAGACCTGTTTATTAAACCCCTTTTGTGTCCACCGGACAGCCTGTTTCATCGCTAGGATGGCAATGAAAATTGCCGGAACAAATACCTTCCACATTCCCGTTTCACTGGTAACCTTGGTTAAGTAAATTGGGACAGCATAAAAAACCGAAATCATCATGTAATTGTTTATGAAAGCAGATAAATTCATTACTATGAAATTTTTATTTTTTAAAAGGATTTTAATATGCTTACTGTCAGGAGTACCCTGCTCCTGCATATCTCCGCTTTGATGATCTTTTATAAAAAACAGAATATATAATTCGTTGAGGAAAAGTAAAATTGCACAGGACAGGAACATCAAATTAACTGACATGATTTTTCGAAGTAATGGCCCTACGGCAAATGCGAGAGCTGCCGCCGCAGAAATAAACGCACCCAATATGCTCATGGCGCGAATTCTCTCTTTTTCACCCGCCATACCGGCGGCCCACGAATAGCCAACACCGATTACGGCACCACTTCCCTGTAAAGCTCTTGCAAAAATCAACAAGCCAATATTGTTTGTTAAGTAAGCAAGGACAAGACCTACGACCACTAGCGTTAGTCCAATCAGCATCATTCGCTTGTTCCCATACCGGTCGCTGAGCATTCCAAAAGGAATCTGAAAAATCGCCTGGGTAAGTCCAAAAATTCCGACCGCAAGGCCGGCAAGCACGGATGTATATCCGATTAACGACTTGCAATAGGTAGAAATAAACGGCATTACAATCGTCATCGACATCTGCCGAAATGCCAGCGCAAGGCTAATCATGATTACTGCTGGGATAACACTTTTAGCTGATTTATTTTCTGTCAAAATACTAACCTCTTGTTTTTTAATAAGCAAGTAATATGCTCTGTTCTAATATCGCCCATTAAAGGCCAAGCAATATTCTCATTCGTATGATGGTATACAAATCCAGATTTTTCTTGTGCTCGCTTTGACTTTGTATTGCCATCAAAATAACCACACCATAATTTCTTAAGGTGTAAATCCTCGAAACTGTAACGAATTAGTTCATTCAATGCTTCTGGTATCAGGCCTTGTCCCCAGAAAGGCACACCGATCCAGTATCCGATTTCACCTTCCGTCTCAGGCAGACCAATATTACTGGCATCGCCAATCATTAAACCGATGCTTCCGACAGCATAACCTTCGCTTTTAAGTACAACTGCATAGGTTTCCGGTTTTGATAATACCCCTTTTATTGTTTCAAGGCTGTTCTCTACACTGGTATGCACTGGCCAGCCTGCTATCGGTCCAACTTGCGGATTACTTGCATATCTATATAAATCTTCTGCATCCGACTCTTGCCAAGGGCGCAGTATTAAACGTTCTGTTTTCAATATCATAATTGCAGACCTCCTTCCAAGCTGATGCGTTATTTCTTTTTCTTTGCAGTTTCCTTTGCCTTATGTTCTTCAAATATGCAGAGCAAAGAAAGCCGTTCATTTTTCACCATGCAACTTCACTTTCATATCTTCCAACGCTTTTTCATAATTTTTTCAGCCTTAGAAGCATCCTCCAAATATAAAGATTTATTTTATTATACATCGTTATTCCAATTATTTCTACTAAGACATATCGCAAACAACAAAAACGAGGCACCAAGATTTTTCTATCTCAGTGCCCCTGGGTTTTCTTGTTTTGCGTTTAATAAAATAAATCCTTACAATTTATCTATATTCCCGCCCATAATATCATTTATTTTTTCATGCACTTTTTCTTTATCCCAGTTCCACCAACAAATTGATTGTAATTTTTCAATTGTTTTATCATTGAATCGCTTTTTAATCGGCTTTGCCGGCACACCACCGACTATTGTATAGGGCTCAACATCTTTTGTTACAACTGCTCTTGTTCCTACAATTGCACCATTGCCAATATGAATGCCGGACATAATAACCGCTTCATACCCAATCCAGACATCATTTCCAATAATGATATCACCCTTGTTATCCCAAGCCTGTGTTACATCCTGCTGTTCAAGCCCATATTCTTCCCAAAAAAGCGGAAACGGATAAGTTGAGAGAGATTTCAGGTTATGGTTGGCACTGGTAAAAATAAACTTAGCGCCGCAAGCAATGGAACAGAACTTACCAATAATCAATTTATCATGATTGATTGGATAATGATATAAAACATTATTTTTTTCAAAATCAATCGGATCATTGACAAAGTCATTATACATTGTAAAATCGCCAATCTTAATATTGGGATTGGTGATAGCCGCATTTAGATAAATGGTTTGCGCATCACCAGTCCGTGGATATATTTTTTCTTCCGGAATAGACATTACAAATCCTCCTAATATATTAATTTTTTTTCAGATCTATTCCGGCAATTGCAATGCAACGCTTCATTTTTTCACCACCTAAAATATTCTTTTCTGTTTTTAATGGTATGATTATATTTATTAATTTGTCGCCATCAGAATCAACCTATATCATCTATCTTTCGTCTGAAAACAAGTCCTAAAAGATGACATTTTTGATCTAGCGTAATATCATAAAAGTGCAGTCCCATATTGCAAGGAAATGAGGTAAAATATATGACGAGGGGACGTTTCAGATTGATCGACGTCCAGCCCATATCGATAGGCACAAGCCATCTAAACCTCTCTGCTTAGTTTTCGATACCCTTACAATTTTTAATATGTGCTTTGATTTTTTTCATCGCCCAATCATAATGACTTGCTGTCGCACTCACAAAATATGAACCCAATGTGCTTCCGCCAACCCATTTATAGGTCCCTTTTGTAAACAGTTCTTCATTTGTAAAGGTGTCCGCTAACTTTAGAACATCCTGGTGTGATTTTTCAAACATTTCTTTGGATTGATCAAGTGAAGTGTTCTGGTGCTTTTCAAAAAAAGCCACATTCATCGCTCCATATGTTTTCCAGTTGTACGGAGCCGGCAAAAAAGGTCTATCTTCACCTTTCATATTGGAATCCACCCAGTTCAAAACAAGCTGATGCCATTCATATAAATGCACCAGAACGTCTCGAAGATTCTTATCTCTTCCCCAATGGGCCTCTTTTTTTCGATCATCATCTGAAAAATCAAATGCTATCGACAACTCTTTTTCGGTCATTGAATCAATCAGTTGATTCAGTTTTTGATAATTACTATCTGCTTCTGCCATCAAGCTGGGCTTAGTTGTTGGTCTGGCCATCTTCATTTCTCCCTTACCTGCATTTTTAATTAATTGTAACATCTTAAATGTGACAGCATAGCGTCATATTATAAATAATATTTCTTAAAGAACTTAATCTGGTTTCTAAAACCTCTTTTCGTGAAGACCCATTTATCGAATCCATCTGGTTTGATTATCGAGAAATCGAAATTATCGACGATGGTAAAAAGAAATCATCGCTATGTGACGCGGAGACTTTTCGTCGTAAGCGTTCATTTATCACTTGTCTAGTTGATCAGCAGTAACTTCATCAATCTCACCACCAAAATATTTATCCAGCACTGCCTTAAACGTCGGATTACCATCGACCAGATAAAACAGGGTCATTGATGATTTCAGCTTCAAATCATCGGGTCGGCCAAATACCGCATTGGCAGCACTCGACTCAAGCTTTAACAGTTCCCCGGAAATCTCCAATAAACGCGAACCCAGCACCGGATGCGCCATGTATGCCTTTGCTTCTTGCTGATTCTCTATTCCATAATACCTGGCCGTTTCACTACTTCCCAGCCCTTTAAGCTGGGGAAAAACATACCACATCCAATGGCTGCGCTTGCGGCCATTTTTTATTTCCGTTAGTGCCTGCCCATAGCTTTCTTCCTGAGCTTTGACAAAACGCTCAACTGTGTCCATCTGTTGTTCCTCTCCTTCGTTTTAATTAGGCGACTTTTGATGACAAAGAGACGTCACGTTTGGCATCCTGATCGCTTCCATGTTTGTTTTTAAATCGCGATTTATTTGAAAATCACGTTCCTCAATATGTCTTATCGGAACCATGATCGATTGTTTCGCCACTGCTGGTCGGATTTATTCTGATCGAAGGGCTTTTTAGCCTAATTGCGGGGTTTAATAAAACCTTTTAACCGTTCACCATAATTAAACAGAAAGACTCCAAACAGAATAATTGTACCACCAATGATTGTTGACTACTCCGGGATTTCACCAGCAATCAAAAAACCCAACACACTGGTCAAAAAGGGGGTTAAAAACATATTATTACTGACTTGGGATGTCTTTTCTGCTACGGACAGAGCCTTCGTCCAAGCAACATAGGCAATGGCGCTGGAGAATACTCCCAGAATCAGAACATAGACCCATTGCATTGGCGGCGCCATAATCACCTGATTCACCGACTGTTGATTGTCAAGTAAAATCGACCACTTATTTGAATTGCTGGTCATTTTTAATTGCAAATCAATACCGACGTCGGCAGAAAGACCGCAAGCAGAATCGTTCCCCCCCAAATGCTATAGGCCGCTGTTTGCAAGGGCGCATAAGATTTAGTGAGCTTCCGCTGTAAAAGATTATAAAAGCTTAAAACCAGCGCCGCCAAAAAGAGCCAGAACACCCCGATGTTAACCGATACGACTCCATTGATCAGCGTTAAAAATGCCACGCCACAAAATTCCAGTCCGATCGCCAACCATTGTCCTCTTAAAGATCTGTATATCAATTAATCCTCGTTATATTCACAACCTTTCAACATTCAAATAATTGAATGTTTTAGATATCTTCATTTCATCAGTATCACTGAGTTCTTCTATTTGTAAAAACAATCTTCTTTTAGCTCTACTCATAGCAACGTATATTATTCTATGCTCTTCGTTATTATTCAAATCAGGGGTCAGTAAAAACTCCTTAATGTGCTTATTCCCAACCAGCATAACATTTTCAAATTCAGATCCCTTTGCCTTATGAATTGTAATATGATTACTGTTATCTTCTGTAATATTAATACATATTGCCACACTTTTATACAACGTATTCTCATAGAAATCTTTTGCTGCGCCTTTTCTAAAACCAGATAAGGTAGCATTAAGCGTTCGACAGATTAAATCATAAAATTTCATTAATGTATCATCACAATAATTCTTGTAAATTTTAATTATTTTCACTAAAGAATACAACGCCATTTTCTTTGGATTCTCTTCCTTTCTAAAGATCCACTCTATCCTCTTTGTGGCTTCTTTGTATTTGCCGTTTATAGCTAATTCAATAGCTTGAATAAATGACAATATATAATTCCGTCGTTCGCTATTACTGTCTTGTTCTGAGTACTGTTCGAGCAACTTTCTGTTTAAGTCCTTACCTTCAATTTCTTTTTTCATGGCGTTTGAATTGATATTGTCTCTAGAGAGAGAAACCACAGTTTCGCCACAACAGAGCTCACAGGCTTTGTTATATCCAGCATTTCTATCGCCTATATATATAATAGCTTCAATGTCATTAACGTTCTCACATGGAACTTGACTTATATCATTACGTATATTGTTTAAAAATTTTATAATTTGATTTGTACTTCTGTGATTGTTGCATATGGTATAAACATTATTTTTATCAACTTTGAACGAATCAAATAATGATGGCTCAGCACCTTGAAACTTATAAATCGATTGTGCTTTGTCACCTATTACTCCTACCACGGTATCTTTTTTCCTTATTTCATTTAAAATAAATGACTGTATCGGATTTGTATCTTGATATTCATCTATAAACATATACGCAAATTTTGCCCTAAGTACATTTAATATGAATGGGTACTTATCAATGAGAATATACGAAAAATACAATATGTCATTATGATCCATCTTCCCTTTTCGCCAATATATTTTTTTCAAACCTGTTATTTTATTTGATAATACTTTTAAGCTCTTTGCGTTAATACCAATATGGGTTTTATTATTCTTATCATATCCAACAGCTTTTTTATTGTCACATTCGAATGAAACAATTCCATTCTTATAAACACATTTGATTGATAAAAGCCAATTTTGTAATGCTTGATTTAATGCTGGTAAAGATAAGATTTGTTTTTTAGTATTTGGGTGCTTTAGTTCACTTAAGTCTTCATTTTCAAACCATTCTCTTATATATTTATTATTAATATAGAATTCATCATGTCCCTTAACGTTCTTGCAACATAATTCATATTCAGTTGGAATGAATGAACAATAAGGTTTTACTACATTTCTATATAAAAAACTATGGATTGTTGATACTTCAACCTTGTCAGAAACACCTTTACCAATCCTCTCTAGGATGGTCTCAACAGCTGTATTTGTATAAGTTATGCACGCAACTCTTCGTGCACAAGATAATCTATTTGAGTTTTGAAGAACAGTCTTAATATGATTAACCAAAAACTCTGTTTTTCCCGCTCCAGGACCTGCCTCTATTTTGAAGTCTTCGTCTATATTTATTTTATCTTTTGATGTAATATTCATATGCTCTCACACATCCATTCAATTGCATCTTTAATATAGGTTGGTACATTAAAATCTTGGAATCCTGCCTCCCCTTTTATTAAAAGGTTTTCTCTCAATATAGACGACAATTCAAGAGCGTTCTCCCCTTTTCCAACAGATTTTAAGTATCTTGAAGCAATAATAGCTTTCTTCTTTATCTCATCAATCCAAGCATCTCCACTAGATTTATTAAGTGAATCTTTAATTCGTTCGTTTTCATCACTACCTCGAAGTTTATCCAACAATTCACTTAATGGTTTACCCTGATCGATTAAAATCATCAGTTCGTCTAACTCTATGTCATTCTGCAATGAAGGTGTAATTAATAAACGACTCTTTTCATTATCAAAAGCCAATTGGTACTCCAGAGTTTTACCATAAATTTCATCTTGGGTAAATGAACGAATATTAGCATGTTTCCCCTTTTGATACTTCACCATATTTAAGTTCAATTCATAATCATACTTCGATGGATCAACATTCATTTCAAAGGGATAACACTTTTTAAATTTCGCCTTTTCTTTGTTTTTTTCTTTTCGAGCTGGGTCTTGATCTGTAACGCAAGCAATTTTCCGTTTAATCGTATTGTCTTTGTTGCCATCGAATAAGTAAAGGAAGTGTTCAAAATATCTTCCTCCGACATTTATAACCGAAATATGATTATCTTCTAACGATTTATTCATATAATCCGCAAAAATGGGAATTAATAACTGTTCAGCGATACCCTCTACAAAAATTACTTTTTCAGAAAAAAGCATGTTTGATTTTGTTGCATCAAGAAATCGCTGAACATACTTTTTGCTATTTGCCCTATTTTCAATTGTTCCATCACTATTAATATCGAAGAAAACTTTACCTGGATAAGAAACTTCTGTCTTTCCTTGCTCTTTGTACAAGCAAATAATATCGTCAAGCTGCGTTGAAGAAGTAATATGTGTCGAGTGTGATGTTATGAAAACTTGCTTGACTTTTTTATCGTTGATATTATTCTTTAAGAACTTAATAAATTGAAATTGCATAGTTGGGTGTAGATGAGCTTCTGGCTCTTCTATCGCCAATACAGGGAAAACCTTAGCATTACTTCCTAAATATTTTCCATCTGAATCAACTTGCATTTTAGCTAATAATAATGACATAAAAATCAAATTATTATATCCAAGTCCATTGTTCGATATTGGTATACTCATACCAGTATTTTGCTTTACAATTAACTGTAAGACAGAATACAACTCACTCTCTGTTATCTTACCTTCGAAATCAGGTTCAGAGTTATCGAATGAAGCTCCAATCCCGTCTGCGTATGACAATATTTCTTTGTTCCCACTTTTGAGTCGTTCCTGAAGTTTCTCTAAAAGTACTTGTGACGTAGTCTCAAACCCTTCTTTTCTACTTGATATCTGTTGAATTTGCTGTTCTTCTGTAAGTTCTTTGTCAGATTTAATGTCGTAATCTATAAAAAAGTCGATCACATTTTTTAACAATGTATTTTTCCCAGAAAACATATCTCGTTCAACATCACGAATGGCATCTAAGAACTGAAAGTCAAATTTATTTAGACTATCTCCATCAATTTGAACCTGATTATCAGGATTTCCGACCCATGTTTTATTGATATATAATCTTATAAAGTTGTCTGTGATGATTTTCCACGCTTCTTCTTTATTGGCTGCACCTTGTATTCGATCCTTATATTTCTTTTCATGAGCTTCTGGCAAAAAGAACTCGTATTGTACTTGGGCTAAATATGGTTCCTCCAACGAAACGAGCCAATTACTAACAGTAACCAATTCATCTCCTAATAAATTTTCATTTTCCGATTGCGACAATGATACAGTAATTGATACTTTAGGAGAACGACTCTTTAATTCTTCCAATGATATATTATTGTAAATATCATTTATTGATAATTGCTTTTTAGAAGAACTATCAAATATTATCGCTAAAGCTCTTAATAAATTTGATTTCCCAGCATTGTTTTGTCCAATTAATAAATTAATACCATCTCGAAAATCTACAGTAATAGAATCAAAGTTTCTATAGTTTTCAATACTAATTTTTGATATATACATATGACCCATCTCCTTTATACTTTGTTATATCTCTGCTGCCCCGAAGATGTCTTTTCAATCAGAATAACCCCTATATGACTTGGGTACTCGGGGTCGTTTCGTTCGTCATATCACAAACTTACTGTATAACAGAATGGCTGTGAATAAAAAATTCTTCCTGCCTTGGCTGGTATTTTTTCTCCATGCTTTCTAAACCCTCGTCAAAGCGCTCAGCTTCTTGTTCATCTATCTCAAATACAGGACTTTGATGGTAAACCCATTTTCTTCCATCCAAAACTCCTGGTTTGAGTTCTTTTATCATCATTGCCGACGGATAGGTGCCATTTTCAAGACAGATTTTGTACTTTTTGCAACTCTTAAAACCGCGGTTTACATAATTATTCGGATTTCCAAATATTACAATCACATCATAATCAAGTGCCACAGCCTGTTCAAAGGAATACTCCAATAGTTTTTTTCCATATCCCTTTCTCTGATATTCTGGCAAAATGCAAACTGGACCGAAAGTAAGGATGTCTTTTTCTTCCCCGGTCTCATCAATTAGCTTCGTTTTCGTATACATGATATTCCCAATGATCTGATTACCAACTTCAATCACCAGATCCAATTCCGGCAGAAAGTCTTCGTGGGATCGCATAATATGAACTAAATAGTGTTCATTACACCCTGGAATATATAAATTCCAAAAAGATCTCCTTGTGATTTCTTCTACTGTCTCATAATCTGCTTCTTCTTCATTCCTAATCTTAATCATTTTGTTCATTTCTATAACCAGCCCTTTCGTTTCACT
This sequence comes from Acetobacterium tundrae, assembly GCF_008086615.1. Taxonomy (GTDB): domain Bacteria; phylum Bacillota; class Clostridia; order Eubacteriales; family Eubacteriaceae; genus Acetobacterium; species Acetobacterium tundrae. The sequence goes on along the minus strand of NZ_RXYB01000002.1, from coordinate 49,093 downwards.
CATGGCACAAAATAACTTGGAATGATGCGGGGACGTTTCATCATATTCATCGCTTCAATGCCTCTTCCTCTATCATCTTACCCAGTCCCAGCACCCAACTCAATTGACACTGCCACAGAGTTCCTACTGAATCTGTCAAATTAAATGATTTCTCTTTTCAACAAACAGTTCTCCCAGATTCTGATATTCACTGTCCCTAATATGACAGTCGAAACGTCTCTGTGTCATTCACCACAGCGGTAATCTAACTCTTATTTACTACAACTTATATGGTATAGTTAAAGCTTCTTCTAAACTCCAACCATCTTTTATTCTATCTTTAAAGATATAGCTTTTCATTCCCCAATAAGCACACATATCTTTCTCTGTGTCATACTTCTTACCCAAATGATCAACTACAGTATTAGGATTTTTTCCTTCTAAAGCTTCTTCTAATGACCACCCATCCTTTATCCGATCATTAAAAACATACTCTTTAACACCCCAATGTAAACACATTGCAGACTTTGTTTTAAAACCCCTGTCTTGATGATCCTTAATACTATCCGGTTGTCTACCTTCCAAAGCCTCTTCTAATGTCCAATTTTCAGAAAGTCTATCTTTAAACACATAATACTTAACACCCCAATAGTTACACATATCTTCTTCTGATTTATAGCCTCTGTCTTTATGGTCTACTACCATAATCGTTAAACAATCCTCTAAAGACCAACTTAGACTTCTTCTATCAAGAAAAACTGCATAACTGATATTGTATGCTGAACACATCTCTTTAACGCTCTTATAACTCTTTCCTAAATGATCCTTAACCATATTTAAACCATTCCTTATGTAAAGTAACTTACTATATAATTAATAAGTATTATGTCTATAAACTCACTAATGTTGAGTGGACGTTTTGAATGCCTGGCAATCGAAGCATCCCCCCTGACATACGCTAACATGACAATTAAAACGTCCCCACGTCATATAATTGCTCAATATTTAAAGAAAGATGATCAATCCCTTGAAATTCTGGTACAACAATAGATAATATGTTTTTCTTGATATCTAGGTTCACTTTCGTAATGCACATTTGCCACGCTCCTCCGATACTTTTACAATCATCTTCAATCAAAATGTCAGGCTGTAACATTTCGACGATGTCTTTATAACTCTCTTTAGGTTCTCTTGCTATTAAGAAAGAGCCAATAAATCCATATTCTTTTAAGAGGATTGCAATATCATCAGCTTGGCTTTTCTTTCGTGACGTACAGAAAATGATGTTCGCTCCTTGTTGTTGCCACGTCTTTATGATTTTTACTGCATTTCCAATCGGGACATAACGATTATGATTATATAATGACAACCATGATTTCGGCTTTATGATCGTTCCCTCTACAAATACCATTATTGTTAAATCAATATGATATTTTGCATTTAGTAAAATCTTTCTCATCATGCAGCCTTTCAAATTTCTGTTTATGTATTACAGGGAAATTATAACCCTACATTGAAATATCAACAATTGAAAAACTGCTGTAAATGGTAAAATAAACCATACCGATTTACGCCAATGAAAGCATACAGGTTTTCACCACAAACCATACATCTTTTCGCCAACAACTATACAACTTATGACAATATGACAAGAGGGACGTTTCGTTCGTCATGCTCTTCGCTTCAATGCCAGCTCCACCATCATTTTTCCCAGCCCCAACACCCGGCTCAATTGGCGGATACTGCCGCTGGTTTCCTGCTGAATCTGACGGATCAGTTGATTTCGCTTGTCTACCGACAGTTCCCCCAGATTCCGGTATTCGGGATTTTTACTCAGCAGGACAGTAAGCTGTTCATCACTGCACCTGGTTTTCAGGTTTATTTCCAGACATTCATCCTGGTTTTCTTCCTCAGAAAATCGAATAAAATCTGCGATGGTCGGAAAATAGTCTTTGATGATCCCCATATCGATGATCGACGAGTTTCCCTGATAAGCCTGAATAATTTGTTGATAACTACTCCATGAATATTCCTTCAGTCGAGAAACCATACCGGCTTTTAAGGGATTGCGGTGAATATACCGAATCACAGTCATCAGATATTGGTCATCTTCGACTGCTTCACTGTTAAAACGATTCTGAAAAAGATGGCCGGTTCGACCGTATTTGTTGTTGTGCAATTGCACATAGCCAACCGTCATCCGTTTGATGCTGGTGCCCAGTTCTTCCCCTTCTTTGATCAGCAGATGAACATGGTTATCCATCAGACAATAGGCATACAACTGAAAGCCGCCGGTTTCTCTGGCCTTATTCAGCTTTTCCATGAAAATTGAGCGATCCGTATCATCCAGAAAAATATTACGCCCATCCAGACCTTTCAGCATCACATGGTAAATGCCAGTAGTGCTTTTTTTCCGCGCTTGTCTTGCCATTTCTGATTTCACCTCCCGTTTTTTTAAGTATATCACAGATAAAAAGTCATGACAAACGAAACGTCCCCTCGTCATACTATCTCAATGTCTCTGGCTTTTCTTGTTTAAATCAAGAATCAAGATGTCTCAGGTTATAAATAAAATAGTTTCCTGTTGTTCTAATCCAGTCGTTGATAATTGAAATAATATTATACAAACAATTTGCATAAACATTTTGCATTTCATTATTGATACTATAAATATTTAATAGTAACGCTATATCTATACCTTCAAAGTTACCGCCACTAATAACTTGCCCTTTCTCAGAGTCTATAACTTTTAATAATAAATATGTATTTGGTGGATTTGTAGGATTTAAGTCTTTGCCTGCAATAACCTTATATTCATTTGAAATTTGTTTAAAATCTAAAAAGCAATCGCTCATTATAATTTGTTTATAATTTCTTAATGAATAAATAATTTTAGCAAGAAGCTTCTTTTCTTTATCAGATAGAAAGTATGTTTCTAATTCATCTTTAAAAAAGTCAGTAAATTCATTAATATTTAACAAAATATTTTTATAAAATTCAAAGCCAATAAAATTCTCATCACTGATCAAACTAATAATATCAGTAGTATTACAATTTAGCAATCTAACATAGTCATATTTGAATGTATCATTTTTGTTTTTATAGAGTAGGCTGCAAATATCAATCAATATAGCTTGTAGTCCTAAATCTATTTGCCTTTTTGTTTGAACAAATTCTTTTTTATCAATAATTCGATTTTCTATAATATCTATAATAGCTTCTGATATAAATTTTGTTAAGTTCTTCTTTTCATTTGCTTTATCTTTTAAAGTATTATAACTGATAGGTTTTCTCTGTCTAATATCAAATGGTAATTCTTCTATTTTCCCATATTCTGTATTATAGATGCAGAGAATGTTAGACCATCCTAATGTTTTGGTTGCATATCCAAGTTCAATCATCACATTTGGATTGGGGGTTATACGTTCATTGGTTTTAGGATTAATTAAACTAATATCCGCTATAAAAATATCGCAACAATCAATTTTATTAAAAATAGTCGCGGATAGATCTGGTGTTCCTATTTCATTTCGGCTATCACTTTCTAAGATGATTTCAGAAATTTTTTTTTGTTTTTCATAAACTACACTAATAGCTTGCTTTATACAACTTTCTATAAAGGATCGGTTTTTATTTGATGGCAAATCCGATTGCCATGAATAAAAAACATTAATTTTCATAAAACACCTTCTTTCAATTTCCGAATTACCCTATGTCATCAATATTTCCCCCTAAAAACAAGGGCAAAAATCGGGCATTATTTAGCCTAATTTTTGCCCATTTTTTGCTTCAAAGCCACAACCTCTTGTTGTCAGAGTGGTTTATTTATCGTTTTTACCACTACGTGACATCAATACTACCGTCTCCACATGCCCGGTTCCGGGGAAAAGATCGACCGGTTGTACTTTTTTTACCGCGTAACCAAATTCACTCAGGATTTTTATATCTCTGGCTAAGGTAGAGGGATTACAAGATACATAAATTACCCGCGGTGTTTTTAAATCACCAATCGCATTTAAGAGGGTTTCTTCACAGCCTTTTCGAGGGGGATCGAGAATGATCAAATCGGGTTTGATCTTTTCAACTTTGGTAATGCGCAGCATTTCCTCTTCGGCTCGGCCCTGATAGAAAGTTACATTTTCAAAGTGGTTCAATCCGGCATTTTCTCGGGCATCGAGAATCGCATCTCCGACACTTTCGATACCGATGACTTGTTTGGCTTCTTTGGCTAAATAAAGACCGATGGTTCCCGTTCCGCAATAGAGATCAAAAATTGTCTCGGTTCCTTTTAATGAAGCCATTTCCTTTATTTGATCATAGAGCTTCACGGTTTGTTTAGAATTAATCTGGAAGAACGAGTTTGGTGATATGGAAAAGCTCAGATCTCCGATTTCTTCAACAATTCTTGCTACACCATGGACACAGAGGCTTTTCTTGCCGAGAATCACATTGCTTTTTTCCCGATTGATATTGACATAAACACTCTTTACATTGGGAACTCCGGCGAGAATAGCATTCACAATCGCTTCTCTTTGGCTCAAATCTTTGCCATTGACAATGATTGTGATCATGTTTTCACCCTTGAGATTCGTTCGCTGCAAAACGCCTCGAACATATCCCTTGCGGGTTTTTTCATCATAAATACTAAGATTTAAATCTTTGATAACGGCATTCATGGTCTTAATAACGTCGGCTGCACTTTCCGGCTGATTCAAGCAATCATCGATATGAACAAGGTTATGGGTTCTTTTGGCGTAAAAGCCCATTCCCTTTTGATCCACTTTAAATTGCGCCTTATTTCGATAGCGGCTGGGTTCTTCCATGCCAATGATGGGTTCGATAGCGAGATCTTTCAGTCCGCCGATCCGTTCGAGCGCATCCTTAACCAGTTTCGATTTTATTCGCAACTGACCTTCATAACTCATGTGCAACAGCTGACAGCCACCGCATTCATTAAAGTATTGACATTCCGGTACAACGCGTTCAGGTGAATTTTCTTTAATCGTTAGAAGTTTCCCTTGCGCATAGGTTTTCTTCACCGTTTTGATTTCAACTTCCACCACATCACCAGGAAGCGCACCTTCAACAAAGACAATCATATTTTCCAATCGTCCCAGACCTTCGCCACTATGGGTGATATCCACTATCTCCATGGTATATTTTTCTCCAACTGCTATCGATTTGATATTTTCGTTCATTATTTCATCCTTTTTATTTCTTTATTTTTTATATTTCATAAGGTCTTTATACCCCGAACAACCAATCATTCTCATGTTTAAAAAAGGGGCAATGGCAAAAAAATGAAATTAAATCAGAGTTTTGCAACAACCTCTTTACGTCTTTTTCAGTCTTCATTGTTTTTTGTGTTTTTTAAAAATAGTTTTATTTTTTGAAAGGTTTCATCGCTGATAATATGCTCAATACCGCAGGCATCTTTTTGAGCATTTTCTATCGATACATCAAGCGCTTTAACCAGAAACTCGGCAATAAAACGATGTTTTTCATAAACCTTAATCGCTAATTTTTCACCTGATTCGGTCAGAAATATTTGCCCATAGCGTTCCTGTTCAACATGTCCCAACGTTTTAAGTTTCCGAACAGCATCGTTCGCACTAGCCTTGCTGACATTTAATTTCGATGCAACATCGGTAATCCGCACACCTTTGCCATTTTTTTTATCTTCCAGGTAGATGGTTTCAATATAATCCTCAATGGATTCTGTTAGTTTTTTTTCCATATTTACCTCTAGTTTTTTCACCATTATTCTGGCTTTTCGTATTTTTTCCTTTTATTTTAGTATCCGTTTTCGTCTTTTTTGGTGTCTGACTGACTGTCTTTTCGGGTATCAAAGTCATTTTCCCCGGTCCAATTAAATCTTCCCGCTGAGCCTTTGTCAGTGCTTCATAAACAAGCAGGTAATTTTCACGCTTATTGTATTGCACCAGCGCTCTTTGCATGTGTTTCTCACGCCCCTTCGGCACATAAACCGCTTCCATCGTCAATGGATTCAACCCGGTATAATACATCGTGGTTGCGATGCTGCCGGGAGTTGGATAAAAATCCTGTACCTGCTCCGGAACAAATTCCATCTCTCTGATGTACTCAGCCAACTCAATCGCATCATCCAAGGTACATCCAGGATGTCCGGTAATGAAATAAGGCAAAACATACTGCTTTTTCCCGGTGCGTTCGTTATATTTTTTGAAATTCTTCACAAAAGCTTCGTAAGTTTTAAAAGCGGGTTTTCCCATGTAACGCAGCACTTTTTCTGATACATGTTCCGGGGCTACCCGCAATTGTCCGCTGACATGATGTTCGACCAATTCCTGGAAAAAGGCTTTGTCTTTTTCCAAAGCTAAATAGTCGTAGCGTATTCCAGAACGGATGAACACCTTTTTAACTCCCGGCAATTTGCGAACTGCTCGCAAGGTCTCCAGATAAGGTTGATGGCTGCTGTCAATCTTTTTACAGGGTTCCGGAAATAAGCATTCCCGATTGGTACAATACCCATGGGTCTCCTGTTTTTTGCAGGCTTTATGGCTGAAATTGGCAGTCGGTCCGCCAATATCATGAATATATCCTTTGAAATCAGGATCCTTAATCATCCGCTTAGCTTCTCTGACAATGGAATCTTTACTTCGCATTTGCACATATTTTCCCTGATGAATGGCTAACGCACAAAAGCTGCAATTGCCGTAACAACCGCGATTCGCCGTAATACTGAATTTCACCTCTGCTAATCCGGGTATCCCACCTTTTTCAGTATAGGAAGGATGCCAGGTATACGTAAATGGAAGATCATATAGCGAGTCGAATTCGCTTTGGCTTAATGGCATTTGTGGCGGGTTCTGACATAAGTACCGATTTCCGCTTTTTTGCAGATAACTGTGATCATCATAGGCATTATTACAATTATAAATGAGCCGCGCCGTTTTTGCATATAGGGCCTTATCGGTGATCACTTCTTCCACTGATGGCAACTCCACCGTCTCTTCAAAGGTTGGTTCTTTAACGATCAATGCCGTTCCTTTTATATAGGTGAGTGCCGCCACGGGAATACCCGCATCCAAACCCTCGGCAATCTCAATCATTGCCCTTTCCCCCATGCCATATACCAAAAGATCGGCTCTGGAATCAAACAAGATGGGCCGTCTTACCTTGTCCTGCCAATAATCATAATGCGCAAATCGCCGCAGACTGGCTTCTATTCCGCCGATAATTATAGGAACGTCACCGAAAAGTTCTCTGATTTTACCACAATAGACGATGGTTGCCCGATCCGGTCTCAGACCGGCCTCGCCTCCTGGTGAATAGACATCTTCATGCCGCCGTTTGTTGTTCACAGTGAAATGACTGACCATAGAATCCAGATTTCCGGCGGTAACTAAAAAGCCTAACCGCGGCTCTCCCAATTTTTTAAAGTCCTCATCTGCGCGCCAATTTGGTTGGGCAATGATTCCCACCTGATAGCCCTTCGATTGAAGGACTCTTCCAATAATGGCCGTCCCAAAAGAAGGATGATCGACATAAGCATCACCGCTTATGAGAATAAAATCGCATTGTTTGATGCCTAATTTTTTCATTTCATTTTTTGACATCGGGAGAAAATCTTTACTGGTGTAATGATCTTGCTTTGAAAATGGAGCGATTGTGTTCTTCATTCAATTCCTTTCTAAAAAAATATCCAACAATCTTTTTTGCCTTTATTTAAACTAGGCCTTTGAAAAGAGAAAAATACAGTGGAAAATTTATAATCATAATACTATAGATAACCATAAAAAACGTCTGATTCATTTCGATCGTCATTCCGATTGTATCTCCGGTCATTCCGCCGATTCGATATTGAAGGTTTTTCATCAGCACATAAGCCGGAATAAAACCAATGACTGATGCCACCAATCCCGGAATTCCTAATACAAACGTTGCCAGAATCAATAAACCCGCCAGATAAATAATAAAATGATGCGGCTCGGTCATCTCAACAACCCGTTTTCCCAATCCACCGCCCCCTTGAGCGTAATTTGAAAAGCAGTTTGACATAACGGAAGCGACCCGGCCAAATACCGGTATGATCAATAGTGCTGCACTATACTCCGGTAGAATGATGGTATAACACATCCAGTTTGTTAACAGCAGTAAAATTAAACCAATGGCTCCGAAAGCGCCTAAACGACTGTCTTTCATAATTACCATCATCTTCTCTCGATCTCTGGCACTAAACAAGGCATCCGTCGTATCTGCAAACCCATCAAGATGAAGCCCGCCAGTTAACCAGATATAGGTAATTACCATTAGCAGGGCCTGAAGATTCACAAAATGAATCAGCGAAAACAACAGTGAAACGCCATATAATATTAAACCGATGAACACGCCGACAAAAGGGATTAAAATCATACTGTCGTAGAACTCATCATCGGTTACATTTTTTAATTTAATTGGAATTCGGGTAAAAAATGAAATTGCTATTAAAATTTTTCGCATTCTAGTCTCCAGTTTGTAAGATATCAACAATGGTCAATTAATTTTTATCATAAAAACCACAAGAAACGCGCCGAGCGCGTTTCTCTATGGTTTACAGGCAGCCGCTTAGTGTGTGCTAGCACACATTTGACCACTGCCGACCGCAAATAAAAGCATGAATTTGCATCCATACTTTATTTCCGAAACTATTCTCATTTTTGATTCTTTATTTATTATACTTCATCAACAAAATCAAATTTGTTTTCAATTAATAATCTTAATTGCTCAACAGCTTTTTTCTCATCGTCACCAGTTGCCTCAATTTGTATCTCGTCGCCTTTTTGTACCGCTAGAATCATAACGCCCATAATGCTTTTTGCATTAACACGTGTTGCTTCTTTTTTGATATAGATTTCACTTTTAAAATCATTGGCTCTTTGAACAAATAGAGAGGCTGGTTTTGCATGAAGTCCCGCCTTATTCGTAACAATTACTTTATCAACTATCACAATAATCCACCCCTTTACTATAAAATTCCCCTATGATAACATTATAGCGCGACTAAACAAATTTAGCAAGTATACAGACTTTTATTTCTTTTTTGTTGAAAAATATTTTTTTAAGTTTTATAATGTACAATAAGTATGTAGAATTCAGACACTTTGCGGAGGTGGAAAAAATGAAAGTAACAAAAGATATGGGCATATTAGATGCTGTTAATGCATATCCGGATTCAGTTAACGTATTTCAGGCTTATGGAATGCATTGTTTTGGCTGTATGGCTGCTCGGTTTGAAAACATTGAAGCTGGCGCCATTGCACACGGTATTGATCCTGATGCTTTAATTAAATCAATTAATGATGCAATTGAGGCGATTGATCTGACTAAAGAACAATAACCAATACCTAAAAAAATTTTAAGGATAACATTATCAGGTAGGTTGAAACCAGATAAATGTTATCCTTAAATTTAATTCTGTCTTTTATTTATTTAAAATAAAAGTAATACTTGAAATCATTACTGATAATTGTTACAATGGTCAGAACTTAATATAAAACTGATAGAGGTGCGGTCTTTATGACTAATTACGTCAACCATGGCAAATGGGATGAAGCGTAATGAAAGGAAAGCTCGCCGAAGGATTTTGAATAGCCGTCAAATTCCTGGGCTTACTGTTAAAATCAGTAAGACTGTCATCATTCAACTGATGGAGTGCTATCTAAAAAACAATTGAATCTCGTTAGAGAGTCTTTCTTTGAATTTTAGCTAGTATAAAAATACTGGCTTTTTTTTAATTTTCGAAACTATGGAGGAATTATGAAATCTTATAATGTTGCTGTTGTTGGTGCCACCGGAATGGTTGGTCAAAAAATGCTTGAAGTTTTAGAGGAATTAAAATTTCCGGTTAAAAATCTTTTTCCGATGGCATCAATCCGTTCTGCTGGCAAAGAAATCAACTTTAATGGAAAACCATACGTGGTTCAGGAACTTTGTGACGAATCCTTTGACCAGGATATTGATATTGCCCTTTTCTCTGCCGGCGGAGATACCAGCGCCCGTTTTTCACCGATAGCCGCATCAAAAGGTGTAATTGTCATTGATAATAGCAGTGCTTTCCGAATGGATCCCACGGTGCCCTTGGTTGTCCCTGAGGTTAATCCAGAAGATTTAGACTGGCATAAAAACATCATTGCTAACCCAAATTGTTCGACCATTCAGGCAATGGTGGCCCTGAAGCCGCTACAGGATGCTTTCGGAATCGAACGCATCGTCTATTCAACCTATCAGGCTGTTTCTGGATCGGGTGTTAAAGGCTATGCCGATCTTGAAAATGGTCTAAAAGGTGAAGAAAACAAATTTTATCCGCACCAAATTGCCGGCAACTGTTTACCTCATATCGATTCATTTTTGGAAAATGGGTATACCAAAGAAGAGATGAAAATGGTTAATGAAACGCGTAAAATTCTTCATGATGATGATATCCGCATCACCGCCACCACCGTTCGTGTTCCCGTTTTTTACAGCCATAGCGAAAGCGTTAATGTGGAACTGAAAAAGCCCTATGAATTGAATCAGGTGAAAGATTTATTTGCCCACGCTCCAGGTATTGTTCTGATGGATGACCCGGAAAATAATATTTACCCCCTGGCGAGAATTGCCGAAAACCGAAATGAAGTATTTGTCGGGCGTATTCGCCGGGATTTTAGTGTTGACAACGGCTTAAATCTTTGGGTTGTTGCTGATAACATTCGTAAAGGCGCCGCTACCAATGCCGTTCAAATTGCCTTTGAACTTGTTAAACGTGAATTAATCTAGTTGTTTTTTGCCCCATTCTATCTTAAACAAAAAAGGAGAACCAAATGAGTATTTTTACAGGAAGTTGTGTTGCCCTGGTAACACCATTTAAGAATAACAAAATTGATTTTGAAAAATTTCACCAACTGATTGATTGGCAAATTGAAAACAAGACCGATGCCCTTCTCATTGCCGGAACCACCGGTGAAACCTCAACCCTCACTGATGATGAACATCTGAATTTGCTTCAGGATGCAGGAAAATATATCAATGGGCGTGTTCCATTTATTGCCGGTACCGGAAGTAACGATACGGCCTATTCGATCTGGCTTTCAATCGAAGCCGAAAAGGCCGGCGCTGATGCGGCTCTGATTATTAATCCCTACTACAATAAATCGACTCAGCGTGGCATCATCGCTCATATTTCGGCGATTGCCAAGGCGATTACCATTCCGGTAATCATCTACAATGTGCCCAGCCGTACCGGGATGAACATCACCGTCAATACCATGAAAGAACTCAGTAAAATCAAAAATGTCGCAGCCGTTAAAGAAGCCAGCGGCGATATCAGTCAGATTACCGAAATTGCCCGTGTTTGTGGCAAGGATCTTGACATTTACAGTGGCAATGACGATCAGACACTGCCGATCTTGGCTGTCGGCGGCAAAGGTATTATTTCCGTTTCTGCCAATATTATCCCCCGGGATATGCACGATTTAGTGGCCAGCTTCATGGCCGGTGATCTTAAAAAATCCCGAGAACTTCAATTTAAAACAAATCTTGTCAATCTCGCCATGTTTTATGAAACAAACCCGATCCCGATTAAAACCGCCATGGAGCTGATGGGCCTGGATACCGGAGAAATGCGCCTGCCACTCGTCGAGATGGAAGAAGCCAACAAAGAAAAACTGATTGCTGATCTAAAAACCTACGGACTGCTGTAGGCGATACGGATATGATAAATATTTTACTCACCGGTGTTTCCGGCGCTATGGGCAGCATGCTTCAACAGATTATTGCTGCCACTTCCGATTGTGAAGTTGTCGCCGGGTTTGATCATCTCGAAAACACGTCCCTGCCCTTTCCCGTTTATACCAATTTAGAAAACTGTCAAGAAAAGGTAGATGTCATTATTGATTTTTCCCATTTCAAAGCTTTTCCAGCGATATTCGCTTATGCCAAAGCCCATAAAATTCCCATCGTAGTTGCTACAACCGGCTTATCCGAGGAAGATTTACAGACTATTGACCAGGGCGCCAAAGAATTCCCGATATTTAAAACCGCAAACATGTCCATTGGTATCAACCTTCTGGCAAAAGCACTTGAAGATATCGCCGGGAAACTGGAAGATGGATTTGATATTGAAATTATTGAAAAACACCATAATAAAAAAATCGATGCTCCCAGTGGTACCGCATTGCTTCTAGCCGATGCCGTCAATAGCGGACTGGCTCAGAAAAAAGACTACACCTTTGGAAGACACGGCCGAGATTGCCGACGCACCGAAAATGAGATCGGTATTCATGCCATTCGCGGCGGCACCATTCCCGGCGAACACACCGTTATTTTTGCCGGGAATGATGAACTCATTGAAATCAAACATACGGCACTTTCAAAAAAAGTATTTGCTGAAGGGGCTGTCAAGGCAGCTCGATACCTTATTAACAAGAAACCCGGACTATACGATATGTCCATGGTGGTAAGCGACTAGACACATCATTTTGATTTAAGAAAGGATTTCCAATGAATATAGTTGTTCAAAAATACGGCGGAACATCAGTCGGTTCCGTTGAACGTATTAAGAACGTTGCAAAGCGAATTATTGAAAAGAAAAAAAGCGGCCATCAAATTGTGGTCGTGGTCTCCGCCATGGGAAAAACAACCGATGACCTGGTAAAACTCGCCTATGACATCAGCAAAGCCCCGCCCAAACGTGAGCTGGATCGGCTCTTGTCTACCGGTGAGCAAATCTCCATTTCCTTATTATCCATGGCCTTACAGGCAATGGGTCACGATGCCATTTCCTTTACCGGCCCGCAGGTCGGAATTCGAACCAGCGGCCGACACACCAAATCGAGAATCGAAGGGATTGACACCACCAAAATCCTTGATGCTTTAAATGAAGATAAAATTGTGATTGTTGCGGGTTTTCAAGGCGTCAATGAAAATGATGATGTGACCACGCTTGGACGTGGCGGGTCGGATACCAGTGCCGTAGCGCTTGCCTGTGTTTTGGATGCGCCTTGTGAAATATATACCGATGTTGAGGGAATCTATGGGGTCGATCCCCGACTATACCCCCAGGCTAAAAAGCTCGATACCGTCAATTATGAAGAAATGCTGGAAATGGCAAGCCTGGGTGCTGGCGTCATGCACCCTCGAGCCATTGAACTCGGCAGTAAATACGATACTAAAATTTTGGTTGCTTCCAGCATGCTTGACTTACCTGGAACAATCATCAAAAAAGGAGAACATAACATGGAAGGACAATCCATAACCGGGCTGGCAATCGATAATGATGAAACGATGATTACCATCCGTAATATTCCTTTTGATCTGAATATTACCTCTCATTTCTTTAGCCAACTAGCCAATAAAAGCATTAACATTGATATGATTAGTCAAAGTGCTCCGATTGACGGTTTCATCAATATTTCATTTACCGCTCCGACCTCAGATTTGGAAGATGCAAAAATTATTCTGTCGGCCTTTGAAGAAAAACATCCCGGTATCCGTATTTTGATAAATGAAAACGTCTCTAAGCTATCAGTCGTTGGCGTTGGCATGCGGAGCCAATCCGGAGTTGCCGCCAAATTTTTCCAACTTCTTTCCGACAATGATATCCAGATGCTGATGATTACAACGTCGGAAATCCGCATTAGCTGTATCATCAAATCAAAAGATCGAGAACTCGCCGTCACGGAGACAGCCAAAGCATTTGATCTTTAAAATAATTCAACAAAAAAAGCCAGGAATTTATTAATCCTGGCTTTTTTTATATTTATTTTTGGGTTTGTTCCAACCCTAATATTTCACTAATTGTCTGCTCATCAAGATCGTTAAAATCAATGTAGTTTCCCGTTACAATATAAAAGACTGTTTCAAAAATATTAGTGGCATGATCCCCGATTCGTTCCAGATAACCGCCAATAAGACAAAATACTGTTCCCTGATGAATATTTTTCGTATCTTTCATCATATAGGCCATACATTCACTATTAATTGCTTCATTTGTGTCATCAATTTCATTTTCCAAATCAACAACTTCTCTTAGTCGGCTGATATCTTCATTAACAAATGCCTGAATTGAAAGTTTCAGCAATTTCTCAGCTAATTCACATTCCAACGGAATATCAATCAAAGGTTTCATATAAACTTCCTCTGCAAGCTCGATCACCCGTTTAGAAATGTTAACCGCCAAATCCGCAATTCGTTCCAGATTAGTAATGATTTTATAGGTTGAAGCCAACCGTCTGAGGTCAGTCGCTACCGGGCCTTGTGTCGCAATAATCTTACTGACCACTAACTGCAGTTCGATTTCCTTTGCGTCGACAAAATCATCCCGGTCAATCACCCTATTAGCCAAATCAACATCTTTTGAATTAAGGGCCAATACTGAATCTGACAACATTTTTTCTGTCATCGTGGACATCAACAATATTTCTTCTTTTATCTTCAGTAATTCTTCATTATATTGTGATCGCATTTTTGTATCTCCTTTATCAACCGAAACGGCCCGTAATATAGTCTTCTGTTCGTTTATCATTTGGATTTGTGAAAATTTTAGGTGTCTCATCAAACTCAACGATTTCTCCCATCAGGAAGAATGCCGTTTTATCGGAAATACGTCCCGCTTGCTGCATCGAGTGGGTGACAATAATAATGGTATAATCTTTTTTTAGACTTGACATCAAATCTTCAATTTTTGCAGTGGCGATGGGATCCAGAGCGGATGTTGGCTCATCCATTAAAATAACTTCCGGATTCATGGCAATCGTTCTCGCAATACAAAGTCGCTGCTGTTGTCCGCCTGAAAGTCCCAGGGCGGATTTGTTCAGTCGATCCTTCACTTCTTCCCATAAAGCTGCCTTTGTCAGACTTTCTTTTACCAGGGTGTCTAATTGTGTTTTGTCTTTCAACCCTTGGCATTTTGGACCATAGGCAATGTTTTCATAAATGCTCATCGGAAAAGGATTTGGTTTTTGAAAAACCATTCCCACCCGGGTTCGAAGATTGATGACATCAATATCGCCATTAATATCTTTATCATCAAAGATAATCTCACCTTTCATTTTAACCGAATCGATGAGATCATTCATCCGGTTCAAGCAACGTAAAAAGGTTGACTTGCCACATCCTGAAGGCCCAATAAAAGCGGTGACTTCATTTTCGCATATTTTTATATTGATCGATTTGAGTGCTTGAAAATCGCCATAAAACAAATCTAAGCTTTTTGTATCAAACTTTATTTTGTCCATATTACTCCTTATCTTTAATGCTAATTAAAAAATCTAACTTATCTGCAGCGATCAGACTACTTCCCCGACATTTTCCGATCTAATCTGGCCCCAAGAAGGCGAGATCCTAAACTGAATGCAAAGATCAAAACCAGCAATACCGCTGCTGAGAAATTGGCAATTTGATCGGCGTTTGGCGTCATCGATTCTGTTTTTAGAGCCCAGATGTGCAGCGCCAGAGTATCCCCTGGCCTGAAAGGACAGAGCAGCGACATTGGGTCAAAGGGATTCCAGATATTTAGGTTCACATTGGAACTCATACCGGCGGTATAAAGCAGTGCCGCCGCTTCACCAAAACCCCGGCCGGCAGCCAGGATAACCCCGGTGATTATTCTTGGGGTGGCAACCGGTAAGCAAATCTGTACAATGGTTTGCCAATGTGTGGCTCCAACCGCTAAACTGCCTTCTTTGTAAATACTTGGTACTGCTCTGATCGCATCCTCAGTAACGGTTGTAAGCAACGGTAGACTGAGAATCGACACCGCCAGCGCACCAGCAAAAAGATTGTATTTTGACCCTGTCATATAGATAAAAACAAGATATCCAAATAAACCAATAACAATCGACGGCAAAGACGAGAGTGTTTCAATACAAATACGCAAATAGTTCGTCACTTTGCCGGCTTTCGCATATTCAGCCATGTAAATCCCTGCTCCCACGCCAATCGGTACACTGATAATAAGCGAAATCAGTACCAGATAAACGGTATTGAAAAGCTCGACGCCGATTCCAGTCCGTTCAAAACTAAAAATTCCCGGCTGATATGCCATTATCCCCTTCACAATAATATAGGCTGTAAATCCTGCTAGTAATAGGAGAAAGAATCCGGCAATGCAATAAAGGATGACCGTAGCAATTTTATCTGCTACAATAGCATTTTTATGTTCACTCTTCATTTAACTTCTTCCCCCTTTTTGGCGATTATCCGCATAATCAATATGAATATGAATGAGATGATCAGAAGCAAGAGTGCCATGGACCACAGGGCATCATTGAACTCTCCTCCCTGTGCCGAGTTACCCATGTCAGACGCAATCTCTGCTGTCATGTTGTTTGTTGCCGAAAGGATATTGTCTGGAAATGTCTGCATTTTCCCGATAACCATCGCTACCGCAAGTGCTTCGCCAAAAGCCCTTGCCAGCCCGAGGATAACACCGGTGAGAATACCGGACGTCGCGCTTGGCAGCATGACCTTATAAATGTATTGCCACCTTGTCGTTCCCAATGCATAAGAGGCTTCTTTATACCCATTATCAACATTTTCAATCGCATCAACCGAAACACTTGTAATGGTCGGAAAGATCATCAGTGCCAGGACAATTCCCCCTGCCAGCACGCTAAAACCGTAAGGTAGATTAAAAACGTGGGCAATCGCCGGTACCAGAACTGTCAAGCCAACCCAGCCATAAACCACTGATGGAATCCCGACAAATATTCCGATTGCCGGCTGCAGCAATTTTTTTCCAAGTATCGGTGAAATCTCAGTCATAAAAACTGCTGATGCAATACTAAATGGCGTTGCGATCAGCAAAGCCAGGAAGCTTATCAGTAACGAACCAACAATGAAAATAGCAGCCCCCACTTTACCGCCGCCATCAAAGTTGTCGGCCGGTTTCCAATCCGATGAAAAAAGGAACTCCCAGACACTGTGATTATAGGTAACAAAAGTGCCAAGGCCCTTATAAAACAAAAATCCAGTGATCGAAAGTGTCACTAATATAATAACAATACCTAACAACGTCACGATCGAACGACCAAGGTACTCTTTTTTTAATTTTTCTATCAAACAAATCACCAACTTTCTTTCAAAACTAAAGGTCGGCGGACATTTAGCCGCTGACCTTTGGTTTTACAATACAATCTGTATTTGAATTTAATAAGCTAATTTTGAAGTTGATTAATGCTTTCCTGCTGCGGTGGTCATTTTACTGATGACATTATATCCTAGATTTTCCATCTGGGTCTGGAAAGTGTCGGTTCCCATATAATCCAGGAATGCTTTAGTTACGCCCGTCGCATCGCCATTAGTGTACATATGTTCAGTACCCCACACTGGATATGAGCCATTATAAACATTTTCCAACGTCGGGGCTACGCCATCGATACTCATCTTTTTGACATCGTATTTGCCAACAAGGTATGAGAAAGCAAGATAACCGATCGATCCTTTGGTGCTGGCGATATTCGTTTCAAGTGTACCAGAATCATCACTGCTCAAAGCGGTGTTGCTTGATTCAACAGCATTATCCAGCGCATATTGTTTAAAGAGGGCACGTGTACCAGAAGACTCAGGCCTGCTGATAAGAGTAATCGCTTCATCCGCTCCCCCAACCTGGTTCCAGTTAGTGATTTTTCCGGTAAAAATATCGCTTAGTTGTTGTTTCGAAAGGTTAGTTACGGTTACATCAGAATTAACAACTGCAGCAACACCGATCGCACAAATCTGATGATCTTTAAGCGTTGCGGCCTGATCTGCGGTAAGTTTTGACTCGGCTGTTACATCAGAATTTCCGATATCAATGGACTTGTTAGCAACCTGTGTAAGGCCTGTGCCTGATCCCCCAGCACTAACATTGACTGAAGCTTTAGGATTAAGCTGTTGAAAATTATCAGCGGCAACCTGAACAAGGGGTGCAAGGGCTGAAGAACCTGCAGCTGTTATACTACCTGTAACCTCTGATGTCGTTGTTGAACCGGTACTGCTTTTGGTATTCGTGGAACATGCAGTCATAGTAATACCGACAAGTACTACTGCCATAAAAAGTGCGAAAATCTTTTTCATTTTTTAGTTTCTCCTTTTTTTCTTTTTTTTCTTAACTTCATAACTAAATATATATTTTTTTCGTTTCAGCAAATAGCATTACTCTGTAAACTTTATGTAAAGCGTTTGTTAAATTGGATTTATTAATAATGGGCACACTTAAAAAAAAGCCGACTTCTGTATATTACAGAAATCAGCTTTTAGACATTTCGACTTTTTTATGCTCATTTTTACGTTTGTTCCAACCCTAACGTTTCATTAATTGTCTGATCATCAAGATCGTTAAAATCAATGTAGTTTCCCGTTACAATATAAAAGACTGTTTCAAAAATATTAGTGGCATGATCCCCGATTCGTTCGAGGTAACTTCCAATGAGACAAAATACTGTTCCCTGATGAATATTTTTCGCATCTTTCATCATATAGGCCATGCATTCACTATTAATTGATTCATTTGTGTCATCTATTTCATTTTCTAAATCAACAACTTCTCTTAATCGGCTGATATCTTCATGAATAAATGCCTGAATTGAAAGCTTCAACAATTTTTCCGCTAATTCACATTCCAACGGAATATCAATCAAAGACTTCATATAAACTTCGTTTGAGAGCTCGATCACACGTTTAGATATGTTTACCGCCAAATCCGCAATTCGTTCCAGATTGGTAATGATTTTATAGGTTGAAGCCAATCGTCTGAGGTCAGTCGCTACCGGGCTTTGTGTCGCAATAATCTTACTCACCACTAACTGCAGTTCAATTTCCTTTGCGTCTACCAAATCATCCCGGTCAATCACCGTTTTTGCCAATTCAACATCTTTTGAATTAAGGGCAAATACTGAATCTGACAACATTTTTTCTGTCATCGTGGACATTAACAAAATTTCATCTTTAATCATTTGCAATTCTTTATTGTATTCTGTTCGCATTGTATACCTCCTTTATCATCCAAAACGTCCTGTAATATAGTCCTCTGTTCGTTTATCAGCAGGATTTGTAAAAATCACCGGTGTTTCGTTAAATTCTACCACTTCTCCCATTAGAAAGAAAGCAGTTTTATCGGAAATTCGACCTGCCTGTTGCATCGAATGAGTCACAATAATAATCGTATAGTCTTTCTTTAATTTCGACATCAGATCTTCAATTTTTGCAGTGGCAATAGGATCCAGGGCGGATGTCGGTTCATCCATTAAGATAACCTCTGGTTGCATGGCAATGGCTCGCGCGATGCAAAGACGCTGTTGCTGTCCGCCTGAAAGGCCCAGCGCGGACTTGTTCAGTCGATCCTTCACTTCTTCCCACAGTGCTGCTTTGACAAGACTTTCTTTTACCAGGGTATCCAATTGCGTTTTGTCTTTTACACCCTGGCATTTTGGACCATAGGCGATGTTTTCATAAATACTCATCGGAAAAGGATTTGGTTTTTGAAAAACCATTCCTACCCGGGTTCGAAGATTGATGACATCGATATCGCCATTAATATCCTGACCTTCAAAGATAATCTCACCTTCTATTTTTACCGAATCGATCAGATCATTCATCCGATTCAGGCAACGCAAAAAAGTCGATTTCCCGCACCCGGATGGTCCGATAAACGCGGTAACCTCTTTTTCATATATTTCCAGATTGATTGACTTAAGAGCTTGAAAATCCCCATAATACAAATCAAGATTCTTAGTGTTAAACTTTATTTTTTTGTTCATCTTACTCCTCATTTTTTATTAAAGACATTCAATTTGTCGGAAGTGATCCGCGACAAAATATTCAGTACAATAACAATCACAATAATAACAATCCCTATCGCACAGGCTAATTCAATATTTCCTTCCTCTTTCGCCACATAATAGGCTTGAACCGTTAAAGTACTGCCTGGAGAAAAAAGAGTTCCGGGAATTTGAGCAACCGTCCCAGCGGTAAATAACAGTGCTGCTGATTCGCCAACTACCCGACCAATACTAAGGAGCACCGCAGTAGCAATACCGGGTACCGCACAGGGCAGAACCACTTTGAAAATAGTTTGAAGTTTTGTGGCCCCGAGAGCTAAGGACCCTTCTCTAAAAGCTGTCGGCACTGTTTTCAAAGCTTCCTCGGTACTTCGAATAATAACGGGCAGCAAGATAATTGCCACTGTCAGACTCCCCGATAATAAAGATATTTGGAACTTTAAAGCAACAACAAAAAACGCCATTCCAAATAGTCCAAATATAATGGAAGGAATTCCCGCCAGGCATTCAGCCGCGAAACGGATGATATTCACAAGTCTCCCCGGTTTTGCATATTCAGTTAAATAAATGGCACCAAAAATACCTAACGGCAGTGCGATCAGAAGCGATACTAAAACCATATATAAGGTTGTAATAATATTAGATCTTACTCCTCCGCCTGGCTGAACCACTTTGATCTTCAGCTCACCTGTTTCATGATTAATTTGGGCGGCAACATCTTCTAAAGAGAGACCTTCAAAATCTGTTCCATTGATACTTTCCAATATGTAGTCTGTCCCAATGCTCAGTTTTTTTCCGGTCGAATCTGTTGCACTTAAAAGTGGTGAATCTTTTTCAATATAGGAAAAGACAAATTGCTCTTTCTCGGTAGCATTGTTTTTGTAAGCTACTTTGGAAACAGCTGCTCCAATATTTTCGATATAGATCGGTCCTTCTAAAGAAGACTCATAGCGTTTATCATATGGATCTTTTTGACTCAACGACGCTGCGTCGATGGTCATTGGCACCACTTCTTCCTGAACAAAAGCATAAAATACTTTTTCATTGTAATCACGTGTCAAGAAGTCCCAATTCACCAAACTGATCCCTTTAACAAAAATAAAACCAACGATAAAAAGCAGAACACATAGTGTGATGCCCGTCGCCAGATAGATAATACTTTTGGCCAGAACATCTTTCATTTTTCGACCCATACTAACTACCCACCTTTGCTTTTACCAATTTATTAACTGTAAAATTAATAATCATAATAAAGATAAACAAAACCACTCCGGTGGAATACAACAGTTCTTGATGAACTCCGGCTGCATATCCCATTTCTAGAGCGATGTTGGTTGTCAAAGGCCGTATCTGACTAAAGATACTGGTCGGAATCCCGGCAATCGGATTTCCACAAACCAGCATAACCGCCATAGTTTCTCCAATAGCACGACCAATTCCTAAAATAACTCCAGTCATAATTCCTGATCGTGCTGCTGGTATAACGACTCGGAAGATCGTCTGAATTTTAGATGCGCCTAAAGCATAGGAACCTTCTCGATATTCCATGGGTACTGTACTTAATGACGTTTCCGAAATGCTGATCACTGTCGGCAAGATCATAATGGCCAACACTAAAATAGTTGCCAACAATGATTCCCCTTGAGCCATCGGCGAAATTTTTAAAACATATGGAACGATAATTCCCAATCCGAAAACGCCATATAAAACAGAAGGAATTCCAGCCAGTAGTTCAACGGCAAAACGAATCAGTTTCCCAACCTTTGATCCCGCCAACTCGGCAATAAAAACGGCAGTCAGAATGGCAACTGGCACGCCGATTATAATGGCCCCTAAGGTTGCAAAGATCGACCCCACAAACATGTATAAAATTCCATACAAGTTTGATCCGGGCCGCCATTCTACCCCGGTTAAAAAGCTCCACAGTGAATAGCTATTGGAAACGAATGGTTTTAATCCATTATAAAACACAAAAAATGTTATCGCTAAAAGGCTGATAACCGCTACACACGCACAAATGAGAAAAATGTTCTCAATTATTTTTTCTTTCAATTTTTTACGTTTGATCGCTTCCAAAAAAACGCTCCTTTTCATTCCCGCAGGTTTTATTATTATTACCATCGGGTAAATTTCCCAAAACGCAGGCTCCTTAGCGGAGCCTGAGAATGATTTCATAAAATTCTATTTTGATATTATTATTCCACCTTCTTGTGTTACAAGCTTCTGACCATCGGTACTCATAAGGAAATCAATGAAAGCAAGTGTTGCCGGATCCATTTTCTTTTCGTCATAGAATATTAAGTATGGTCAGGATAAAGTATAAGTTTTATTAAGAACATTGTCAACCGATGCTTTTACGCCGTCAACATTCACTTTGTACCGACGTTGAACGGTAACCTGCAAAAATCAATACCGTTGCGCCAATCAGAAGTGACACTAAAGCTCTTTTTAAAATTTTGACATTTTTTCTCCTTTAGAATTCCCTGATTGTCATTCCTCGAATAATTATTATACCAAGAACTGATCAATAAAAGGTTTTGCAAATGTTAAGAGAATGTTAAGAACAGGTTAAATAAAAAACAGAGCCGATTTACAAATTCAATCTCTCTGCTTTTATGTTCTCCACTATTAATTTTGCTAATCAAAAATCTCTTGAACCAGTTGATTGAATTCCTGATACATTGAAAACTCACCCAACGATTTCAGGGAATCACGAACGCCTTTATAATACCAGGCTTGTTTTTCTTTGCCGCGAACAAAAATATTCCAAACCTCATCCCCTATTATGGCGTAGTCCTTCTTGATACTTCTCAGGTTCGCCAATTTATCTGCACAGGCAAGCAACTGCATGTCAAGGGTGGCTTCGTTATTAAGAAAGTCAATGGTATTTTGTTTGCGTTTTTCCCATGAAAGAGTTTTGTCTTCAGAATCAGAGGCCACCAAAGCAGCTACGTCCGCGCCAAATTCTTGCTGGATGATTTCCATGGTTGTTTCCGTATCTTCCACCGTGTCATGGAGAAGGCCGGCACAGATTAAAGCTTCGTTGGTTTCAGAATCAACAGCCGCTGCTAATATTTTTGCCACCTCAAACGGGTGGGTAATATAAGGGACTTTTGACCCTTTTCTAAAATAGCCCAAATGGGCATTCGCTGAAAACTCAATAGCTTTTAATACTGACATGGCAATCTCCTTCTTCCTCTAAAAATGATTGATTAAAGACCTTATCGAATATTTTATCATAAACAACCTGGACATGGGGTTCGCTCACGTATTCGGTCAGCTTTTTAATCGGAATCCACAAAACGCCGCTGTTTTCATCCGGTTTCGATTTCACCGGTTCATCTTCTTGAGTCTGCAAAACATAGGCCGCCGATAAATGCAAATGGGCGGAAACCGTTTTGTTTTTTTTGATGTGACCGAAAACCGGCAATATATCCAATGAAACTATTTTATCGGAACAAACTTTAATTTGCGTTAATCCGGTCTCTTCTTTCGCTTCTTTCATCGCTACATAAAGTAAATCTTTATCACCATCAGCATGTCCTCCGGTCCAGGACCAGGACCGGTAAATATTATGATAGACCATCAGGACTTTATCCATTGTTTCGTTGAAAATCATGGCTGAACTGGTGAGATGAGCAATTTTATTTTCGCGCAATAACACATCCTGATCGTTTTTTTCAATAAACATCAAAATTGTTTTTTTATCAGCTTCTTCCTGAGCGGAACTGGTTTTAAAATTTGAAATGGCTGTTTGATAATGCATCCTGGACCTCTTTTAAATCATGTTTTTTTAGCGAATTAATAGAAACGTCGAATTGGTCTATTTCGTTGCACCGTTACCGGTTTATCTTCAGCGATGGTAACCTTTCGAGGTCGTCCCTTGATATTTTTCACTTGCAATTCTTTTAATACATGGCTGCCTTTATTGTTTAATATTTCCACAAAAGTTGAAACATCCAAAATCGTAATGACCCCAATATCCGCCGCCGTCATTCCTTCAATATTGCATAAGGTTCCGACGATATCGACGGGTCGCATCTTCGTTTTTTTACCGGCATTGATATGAAGCTTCATAATTTCTTTCGTTAAATCATTCGCTTTATCCACTTTCTCTTCTGGTTTTTCGTGAAGTTTTTCAAGGAAAGCAGGCTTTAATGACTCAATTGTACTGCTTGTCGGACATTCCTTTTCAACGATTTCTTTTTCGCTGTATTTTTCGATCTCAGAAAAATAACGTCCTTCTTTATAGGAAACAAGCGTAATAGCTTTTCCGGTCATTCCCTGACGTCCTGTTCGTCCAATCCGATGGACATAGGTTTCTTTTTCCCAAGGCACATCAAAATTGATAACCAGAGAGATATCATGGACATCAATCCCACGGGCTGCAACATCTGTGGCAATTAGGTATCGAAACGCACCTTTTTTAAAGCGGTACATTACCTGCGTCCGTTCATCCTGCTCCATGCCACCATGTATTTTCTCACAGGCTTTGCTGTTTTTTTCAAAAATATTATAGATGGCATTCACCCGCTCTTGCGTATTGCAAAATATAATGCAGCTGTCGGGGTTTTCAACCACTAATACGTCCATCAGCATATCCAGTTTGTCTTCATTGCCAATCTTGTAGACAAATTGTTCAATCGCATCAGTTCTTGCAGCTTCCGCTTCAATTTCAATGACTTGAGGATCATTCATGTATTTTTTCGAAAGACGCTGTATTTCTGAATCCAGAGTTGCCGAAAACAACATGGTGACACGATTTTCTGGCATTTCATTGATTATTTCTTCAACCTGATCAATGAAGCCCATATTTAGCATTTCATCCGCTTCATCAATCACCAAATATTTAATTTCATCGGTGATAAATGTTCCTCTGACAATATGATCCATCACCCGGCCGGGAGTTCCTACCACCACATGGGTTTTCTGCTTCAGTTCTTTTTCCTGACGTCTGATCGGCGATTTTCCATAAAGAGCCGACACCTTCACCCGCTTAAATCTCCCAATGTTAAAAATATCTTCTCGCACCTGTATTGCCAACTCACGAGTTGGCGTAAGGACCAGCACCTGGGGTTTGTTTTCATCCCAATCCAATAGCTCGCAAATAGGAATCCCATAAGCCGCCGTTTTTCCACTTCCAGTTTGCGCCTTGCACAAAAGATCCTTTTTTTCCAGGGCCAGAGGGATTACTGCTTTTTGAACTTTTGTCGGATTTTTGAAATTTAATTTTTCAATTGCTTTTAAAATCTCATCACTAATTGGGTAATCATTAAAATTGTTTGTTGTCATTCTTTATTCTCATTCTTTCCTGTTCTCATTTTTTACTACTTAAAAAGCTGTATCCACTGGAAAAACTCAGAAGATACAGCTAACAATACATCGTGTTCTATAAACTGATTTTTGTAATTTTAAAATGCGTCACCATTTTTTCTCCATCTGCATGAAGCAACTCATTTATCGTGCTATACTCGTTATATTTTATAACATATATTATAGCATAACCTTAAATGATGTATTTGTCAATAATAAGCACCATTTCTGATGAAATCTGTAAAAATTAGATTCCTTCGAATAATTTTTTAGAGGGTAAGAAGATTCGACAACTAAATAATATATCGATGTTTTCCTTTTGGCTTTACCTTGTCTCATGGATCCCCATTAATGTTGTCTGTTTCTTAAAACCGATTGAAAACTGGGAACCGATTGAACATACTAAAATTGTTAAAATTTCTCAATTACTAAAATAAATTAAACAAAGCGGATGATCCTGATAATATCGCGATCATCCGCTTTGTTTGTAACCAGTAAATTTTTTTTCAGCTAACCAGACTCTTACGAAACGCCATTAAAACCGCTTGAAAATCAAGCGGTTTTTGTCATTTTTTGCGCAGCTACAATTACTATATCTTGTCTTTATAAACTACTCAACCGTCACACTTTTTGCTAAATTTTTTGGTTTATCGACATCGCAATCTCTGGCAACCGCCAAATAATAAGCCAACAGTTGAAGATAAACTACGGTGGGAATCGGTGTGATATCATCATCCATATTAGGAATGGTCCAGACTTCATCAACCTCAGATGCTATTTCTTCGTGAGCTTGCTGGACAATCGCTAAAACATAAGCGCCTCTGGCCTTGACTTCTTTTATATTGCTGAGCATTTTCTCGAAAACATGTTCTTGAGTACAGACCGCCACCACGATGGTTCCCTCATCGATGAGCGCAATGGGACCATGTTTGAGTTCTCCGGCCGCATAAGCTTCAGAATGAATATAAGAAATTTCTTTAAGTTTTAATGATCCTTCAAGGCAGGTACAATAATCAAGGCCACGACCCAGATAAAACAAATCGTAAATTTCATGGTTTGCGTCTGCGAATTTTTTTATTTTATCCTGGTTGTCTAATACCGTTTCAATTAGTCCTGAAGTGATGGATAAACCATGACATAAACGGGCAGCATCATTTTCTCCCAGTTTTCCATTTAGCTGCCCCAGATAGGAAGCCAGTAAAAGCATACACCCCACCTGTGTGACATAAGCTTTAGTGGAAGCAACAGCAATCTCTGGACCGGCATTAGTATAAATAACATCCTGAGCTTCTCTGGCAATCGAACTCCCCACAACATTTGTAACGGCTAAAACCCAGGCTCCCTTGTCCTTTGCCAGCCGAATGGCGGCAAGCGTATCCGCTGTTTCCCCGGATTGACTGATAACAATCAACAGGGTGTTTTTATCCACAATGGGATTTTTATAGCGATATTCCGAGGCCGCTTCAATTTCCACGCTGACTCTTGCAAATTTTTCAAAGTAGTATTTACCCACCATCCCGGCGTGGTAAGCTGTTCCGCAAGCCACAATTTGAATGCGATTGATGTGTTTCATCATTTCAGAATCCAAGTGAAGTCCACTGAATAAAACGCTGTTTCCGCTACAACGCCCTGTTATGGCATCATTCATCGCTTTGGGCTGTTCCATCATTTCTTTCATCATAAAATGATCGTAACCGCCTTTTTCAGCATCTCCCGGATCCCAATCAACTACAAAGACTTCCTTATTGACGGTTTCACCTTTAGCATTTAGAATTTTAATGTCATTTTTGGTCAGAATTGCCATCTCGCCGTTTTCAAGCAGATAAACATTTTTTGTATATTTCAGGATGGCTGGTATATCTGAGGCAATGAAGTTTTCCCCTTGTCCCAATCCAACAATCAAGGGACTATCTTTTCTTACCGCGATAATTTTATCCGGTTCATTTGCACAAAGAACTCCCAATGCATAAGAACCTCTTAATCGTTTCAGAGCCATTTGAATTGTTTCGACAATATCCCCGGTGTAAAGCTCATTGAGCAGATGCGCGATGACTTCAGTGTCCGTATCTGAAATAAACTGATGACCCAAACCGATCAATTCTTCTTTAAGCGCCATGTAGTTTTCAATAATCCCATTATGGACCACCGCAATCTCATTATTCAAACTACAATGAGGATGAGCATTCACATCAGAAGGCACGCCATGCGTTGCCCAGCGAGTGTGACCAATTCCAACGTTTCCCGCAAGTGGTTCTTTTGCTAAAAAATCTTCTAGATTTTTTAGCCGCCCTTTTTTCTTTTCTACCCGAATCACGCCATTTTCAATGGTCGCAATCCCGGCTGAATCATACCCTCGGTATTCCAATCGTGAAAGTCCTTCTAATAAAACTTCCTGTGCCTGCTTGTCACCAATATAACCTACAATTCCACACATTTTTTTCACCTATTCTATCTTTAATTGAAGCTGTTTTTGTTTTGAAAATCACTTTTCGGATTTGTACAGCTATCTTTCAGGGCATCCGCCGAATTTTCGATACTCCCTGTCCTCGTCAACTCAAATCATGTGTGGACCTTCACTTGAGTTCTGGCGCTTTTTGAATGCTTCATGGTCAGCGGCCCAATTAAAATTATAAACCATGAAAAACATACGTTATGATTTTAACATAAAAGCTTTCCCAATACAAAGAAATGAGCGCCAAAGCCCCCACTTCTTAAAAGATTTAAACTGTTATAAAGTTATTACACGCCTAAACGCTGTTCAATCAATGATGCCAGGTCATTGGCGATAACGGTCAATTCTTCCTGATTTTTTCCTTCAATCATCACCCGAACCAACGGTTCAGTACCGGATGGCCGGATTAATACCCTACCCTGACCTTGAAAATGTGTCTCAACTTCATGAATTCGTTTTTGAATGAGATCGTCATTTATATAATCCTGTTTTCTTCTATTTTCAACCTTGGCATTCACCAATATTTGCGGATATACCGTCATTAAATCCGCCAACGTTTTGGCATCCCGTGATTCATCCCGCAATAATTCTAAAAGCATCAGCGCTGTCAGCATCCCATCACCGGTTGTGTTGTGATCCAAAAGGATTAAATGTCCGGATTGTTCGCCACCAAGGTTATAATCACCTTCAATCATTGCTTCTAGAACGTAGCGATCACCAACGTCTGTTTTTATACTTTTACAACCCACTTCATTCAATGCCATATCCAGTCCAATATTGCTCATCACGGTCACAACCACAGTATCTCTTTTCAAGACATTCTTTATTTTCATTTTGCGGCCAATCAAGTTCATGATTTTATCACCATCAATCACATTTCCAAAATTATCGACAGCCAGACAGCGATCAGCATCGCCATCAAAAGCAATTCCAATATCTGCTTTTTCTTGAATCACGCGGTTTTGCAATGGTCCCAAATGGGTAGAGCCGCAGCAATCGTTAATGTTTTTGCCATTGGGTTTATTTCCCATGACAATCACTTCTGCGCCTAAGCTTTGAAAGAATTCTGGTGCAATGATGTAGGCTGCCCCATTGGCACAATCCAGGACTACCCTCAATCCGCTTAAATTGCCACTCATTGCCTTTTTTATATGATTTGTATAATAAATCTCAGGTCTTTCGAGGCGCCTGCTGATGCCGCCATTTTTGAGGATAATTTCTTTTTTTTCTAAAATAATATTTTCAATTTCATTTTCTATCGCATCTGGTAATTTAAAACCCCGGTTATTGAAGAATTTAATTCCATTGAATTCAAAAGGATTGTGGGAAGCCGAAATAACAATTCCAGCATCTGCTTTTACTTCTCTGGTAATCACCGCTATCGCTGGAGTCGGCAATACGCCAACGAGAATGGCCTCTCCCCCGACAGACATAATACCATCTGCTAAAGATTTCTCTAAAGCACACCCAGAAATACGAGTATCCATACCAATCACGATCTTTGCCTGATGCCTTCCGGCTCCTAAAACAGCTGCGCCTGCCTGCCCCAATTGATACGCTAAATCCAAAGTCAGTTCTTTTTCAAAAATACCCCGAACCCCATCTGTTCCAAATAATTTTCCCATCTATGTTTTCTCCTAATTTGCTTTGTTTTATCTCAGATTTTAAGACAATTTGACCTTGCTTTATCAGCATCTATACTAATAAAATATTTATCTGTAATCTTAAACAGTCGAAATTATTATAACCTAAGTTTGAATTATATCAAATTCTTTTTTATAATTCCGCCACCGAGAACCTGACGTCCTCGATAAAAAACCAGGGCTTGTCCAGGTGTCGGTGCTCTAACCGACTCCCTACAGTGGACAATGGCTTGACCATTGTTAAGACATTCAACATTTCCGTAATAATGATTACCCCAACGACACGTTTTAAAAGTCAATTCACTTCCGGTTAAATCTGCTCCTGAATGCAAGTATAACTGTTCGATCCATATTTCATTCTTAAAAAGAGCCGCTTCTTCATCCAGGACAACCGTGTTTGTCTCTGGAATAATGTCAATCACCACCAAACGTTTTGACTGTTTGATTCCCAAGCCGCGGGTCTGACCCAGTGTAAATCCATGAATGCCCCGATGGATTCCCAGTATTTTTCCAGCAGTATCCACGAAATTCCCGGGTAGTGTCGGGTTTGAACCAAAAACAGCTTCCTTCAGAAACAGCGTATGATTCTTTTTCGGAATAAAGCAAATCCCCTGGCTTTCATTTCCAGTTGATAGATCTGGTAATAATACCTTAATGCTTTGTCTGACCGCATCTTTCGAACGAAAGCAATCAAGCGGGAATAATACTCGACTTAATACATTCTGATCCAAATGATATAAAAAATAGGACTGATCCTTGTCCTGATTCAGGCTTGCCAAAAGTTTAAATTCATCTCCCACTTTTACAACCTCGGCATAATGACCGGTTGCGATTAAAGCATGATCATTTCTGTCTGCAAATTCGGTCAGCAATTTAAATTTCATTTCCCGATTACACAACAGACAGGGGTTGGGCGTCTGTCCTTTTTTGTAGCCAGCAATGAACGGCTCGATGACCTTTTCTTGAAACTGCTTTTGGGCATGCACAATATGGTGCTTTATTCCCAGTCTTTCGGCCACTAATCCAGCGGCTGCCAAGGTTTTTTCCGAACCAAAAAAATCGAAGGTTACGCCAATAACCTCGTAACCTTCTTTTATTAATTGATAGGCAGAAGCGGCACTATCAATTCCACCACTTAATCCGATAATAACTTTTTTTTTACACATTAGCTCAACATTCTTTTCTTTAATTTTAACGCTCACTTATTTTAATAAGCTTAGACTCTTTCTTTTCGATCAAAGCTACTTTAGTTTTTAAAGAATTTAATTCCAGTGAATTATCTCGTTTTTCTTCCCAAACCGGCAAGCCTTTATTGACTTCAATCAGATTGACAATTTCTTCCGTTAACCAGGGATTACAAACAAGCACTGGACCCAGCGTATTGGTGAAAATTCCTTTTCCGCTCCGGGCACCCTCGAATTTTGTATTGCCAGTATTTCCATAACCGTATATCAGTTGTCCAAATGGTGATTCTTCCTGAATCTCAACATGCATCATTTGGATTTGATTCCCAATAATTTCCATTTTATTACCATTGTATTGGCAATGATAATAAAGATCGTCACCATAAACAACATGACTCTCATAGACTTCAAGATTGACGATCCCCAGTCCTTTTATGCTGCTGTTATCGTCGCGGTGTATTTCTTCTCCAAAAATTCCTATCGATGTGCCGGTAACAAGCATCGGACGGTTTTCAATAAACGTCATAAGAGCCTCATTATGAGGCTTCAAAAATTCAATCACCGGTTTAAAATGGACGATTTCCCCAGGCGGACAGAAAATGAAATCATAATCCATAGGATCAAAATCTTTTGTTTCCAGGTTAATCTGAAACACCTCCACTTTATAGCCGCGCCGCAATCCTTCAGCTTTTATCGCTAAAATATTGCCCCGATCACCATGAAGGTTAAATGTATTAGGAAAGAGCCACCCTATTTTTAATATCATATCCATTAATTCTGCCCTCCTTCGATAAATTTCTTCATCTTTTCGAAAGTAGAAATCCATGTGATTAAATAAATATTATTGGTTTCTGCCTTATCAATTTCTGCAAATATTTCTTTTATATTATCGCTGTCCATAATGGTTATATCTTCTTTGTCGACCCCTTCGTAAATGAGTCGGTTTGCGGTATCATAGGAAACATGTTCCGAAAAGCAAAGGTAACGTTCCACCTTTGAGTCAATCAGGGGTTTAAAATCACAATCAAAGGCATAAAAGGTGTTGGCATAGTGCGGAATAAAGTCAACCAACGTATAAAGCCCTAATGCCACCATTTTTTCTTGTTTATCAAACGCCATGATATTCAATGCACTTTGAAGCGTATCGGGATTTTCCTGTTTGATCCGCATGTATTTGATCGTTTTGTCTTTATACTTCAGAACTTCAAACCGTCCTCCAATATTCTTGAAATTATTGAAGGCTTTGGCCGCTTTTTGAGGGGAAATATCACAGATCTCCTGGCAAATTGCCAGCGCCCCGGCATAATTATAAAACATAAAAGGCAAATCATATGGCATGTTATAGTCAACGCCTTTGAGTTTAAATGTTTTTTCTTTAAAATTAATATCATTTACTTGATATTCCGGGATTGTCTCACTGGCATAACCGCAAAAATCGCAATGGAAGGCTCCGATACTGTCCACGTTATAATAATCAAACACCATGTCATGATGACATTTTAGGCAGGCTTGAGTTGGATAGTCGATCCCTTTGTTAAAGGACTCATCATGACGCTCAACCCCGTAGTATACCGAGCGGTATGAACTTTCTTCAAAGGAACGAGAACGCGGTTCTTCATTGTTTAAAATCAATGTCATTTGGGGATTAATCACTTCTTTTAACTTACGATAAATAAAATCAGGATCGCCATTTCTTTGGACCTGATCTTTTTGCAGATTAGTAATCAACATATTTTCTGCCGGCAATTGAGCATATACGAGTGGCAGATATCGCTCATCGGTCTCAAAAATAAAATAATCTGCCTTTAGTTTTCCGGTCAGTGTTGATTCTTTTGCTAATATCGTCGCAATTCCACTTAAAAGGTTGGCTCCTTCAATATTTGATATGATTTTTTTTCCATTTTCTTTTAGAATATGATCAACTAAATTGGTTGTCGACGATTTTCCATTCGTTCCGGTAATAAATATTACTTTTGAATAGTCAATATTTTTAAAATTCTTCACAAAGCTAGGATCAATTGCCAAAGCTTTTTCTCCTGGAAGATTCGTTCCACGATCCTTGCTGACAAGATTAATGGCAACGCCAAGTATTTTTGCCAACCAAAGTGCAAAATAAAATTTCATTATGAATAGCCTCTCTTTTTAAATATCTTTGTTTTTTAATTTTTTTCTAATCACAGCTAATATTCCTTCATTACCAGAATTGACTTCCGGATCTGGCTTTTCTGCTTTATCGGCATCTTCTGTTTGACTCCAACTCATTTGTGCCGCACCGGCAACAACTGCTCCAACAAAGCAGGCTGTACTAAACATACTGACCAATCCAATAATCATTGCAACGAGTTCGCTAAAAATCATACCATCGACCCGAACAGGAATAATATCCCCGTAACCAACAGTAGCAAATGTCATGATCAGATAATACAACATATCAAAGGCATCCAAACTTCGATTTAAACTTGAAGCATAAAAACCATGATTTATTTTAAAACAATTATAAACCATCAGATACAATATTCCCAGTTCGCTGATAACCAAAACCAGCATACCCTTTAGAATACTGGCAGTCACTTGATATTTTCGATGTTTCGACACCGAACTTCGCAGCAAATTTGGATTAGCAATGGCGCTTATCATTACCGAAAAGCATAAAATCAATGCAACACCTAAACCAATTAGCCCAATGGATAAACTCGGTGGCGAAATAAAATTCGCAAACAATACAAAAGAGTGGCCCAATATTAAATAATAAATGAGTTGAACAAAACGGGATACGACATTATTTTGAAATTCATCCAATTTCATAAAAAAATGCTGTACAAAAATAACAACAACAATAAAAGCTGCAAAGCTCCCTAAAACAGCTATTAACTCCTGGGGCAAAATAGTATGGTGACTTGAAACCACAATGAGCGAGATGACTAATAAAACGCCGGTCACGGTCAAAATTCCCTGATATTGATTGCTAACGGTTAATTTTACAAAGAAACGTCTGAATGGCTTGATTTTATGCTTGCCATTCTGTGTTAGTTCTCTTACATACTGATCTTTGTTATAAAAAAGGAAAAGCTCAAAAATAAAAAGGAAAACGATAAATAAATCATAAATAATAATAATGACATTTCCATCTGCCAGGTTATTATTAACCGACAACTCATTCATTATCTGATTCATTAACGTCCTCTTTCCTGTTTATCTAAACCATTAATTAGAATCAACTTTTGCTTTCTTGTCATTTTCTTTATTGCCGCTTCGCGAATAAGCGCTTCTGATTTTGTCTCAAATTCTTCCCAAAAAACTAAATTCACCGGAAGACGAGAACGCGTATATTTTGCACCATTTCCTGAATTATGAACCTTTACTCGCGCTTCTATGTTTTTGGTCCAGCCAGTATATAATGTACCATCTTTACATTCTACGATATAAACGTAAGCTTTGTCTATCATTTGTTTGTCTTTCTTTCATTTTTGGTTCTTATCATTTTTTTATCTTAAATTAATGCGATTCTTTATATAATAGCAATAATTTCATCAAAAGAAAAAAAGATCCCTAAAAGGGATCTTATTTGTTTTTGTGAATTGTTCCTAGAAATTGCTGTTTCTTGGTCTTCTAGTTTGTTTTCTTTTTGTGCGACATTCACGACATCTTTTTGGTTCATTATCAAAACCTTTTTCCTGGTAGAATTCTTGTTCACCAACTGTAAACACAAATTCTTCACCACAATCTTGACAAATTAAAGTTCTGTCTTCCATGAGTTACCTCCACTTAATTTTACTGTACAGGATCTGATTATTCTTTTTAAATGGAGCATGGACGTATTGTCTTAACGTGGTTACCATTTATGAACTTTTAATCATTATCTATACTGGTGACATTATACAATATTCTTGTCATTTTGTCACCTTTTTTTTTATTTTTTTATTGAGTTAAATTCTTTTTTCGTATATATTTAATACTATCATTTCAATTATAAGGAGATAAATCATGAGAGATCATCGTTTAATAAATTATGCCCACAGCCTTGTCAACTATTCCCTTTATGTAAAAAAGAATGAATGGGTCGTCATCCGCGGTTCAGATTTGGCCATGCCGCTCATTAAAGAATGCTATCGAGAAATATTGAAAGTCGGTGCACATCCCAGTGTTTTACTCATTCCGGATGGTATTTCTGAAATCATGTTGAAGGAAGCCAGCAATGACCAGCTGCAATTTAATTCACCCTTAATGATGGAAGCTTATTCAAAGGCCGATAAAGTCCTCACTATTTTAGGAAACAATAATTTAAAAGCGCTCACATCGATACCAAGTGAACGAATTGCACTTCAACGTCGTGCCGGAGCTCCCCTTACCAAAATCTTTAATGACCGTATTTCTCTTGGCTTGATGGATTGGACCCTGTGCCTCTATCCCACTGAAAGCGGTGCTCAAGAAGCCAATATGTCCCTGGAAGAGTACGAAAATTTTGTTTTTGAAGCCTGTCTCATTAATACCCCAAATCCGATTGCTTCCTGGAAAAAAATCCATGATGATCAGCAAGCAATGGTTAACTATTTAAATACCAAAAAAAATTATCATGTGATTGCCAAAGACACCGACTTAACCTTAAGCACTGACAACCGAACCTGGATAAACTCAGACGGTCACCATAATTTTCCCAGTGGCGAAGTTTTTACCGCCCCGGTCAGAGAAAGTGTTAATGGCACCATTCGTTTTACGTTCCCCGGCATTTACAGTGGACAGGAAATTGAAGACATCAGGCTTACCTTTGAAAATGGTAGAGTTACCGATGCCACCGCCAAACGTGGCGAAGATTTGCTTTTGTCTCTGATTGATACAGATGAAGGTTCGCATTTTGCCGGCGAATTCGCAATTGGTACCAATTATGGTATCACAAAATTTACGAAAAACATGCTTTTCGACGAAAAAATAGGTGGTACGATTCATCTAGCCCTTGGCAGCTCCTATCCCGAGTGTGGTCCTGTCAATGATTCTCTGCTTCATTGGGATATGTTATGCGACATGAAAGATGGCGGAGAAATCTATGCCGATGACGAGCTATGTTATAAAAACGGAAAATTTTTAAAGCGATAAATGGGATTCAGCTTTCCCATACCTTGTATTGTAAAAAAAGGCACTTTATGATATTATTGGCTGATATGAAAAACAGGAGGATTTTAATGGAGCCCACAGAAAAAAAGACAAATTTTATTACCAATGCAATTGATCATGATATCGACAACAAGGTCTACACCAATGATCGTGTTCACACCCGCTTTCCACCGGAACCAAACGGTTATTTACATATAGGTCATGCTAAAGCTTCGCTTCTCAATTACCGTATTTCGCAAGAATATCAAGGAAAATTCAATCTGCGTTTTGATGACACCAATCCCAGTAAAGAGGATATGGAATACGTTGATTCCATTAAAGAAGACCTTGCCTGGTTAGGCATCAAATGGGATGATCGTCTCTTTTTTGCTTCCAGTTATTTCGATAAAATGGCAGCCTATGCTGTTGAACTGATAAAAAAGGGATTGGCCTTTGTGGATGACCTCACCTCTGAGGAAATGCGCGAGTACCGAGGAAATCTTACCGAACCGGGCAAAGAAAGTCCCTACCGTTCACGAAGTGTGGAAGAAAATCTGGAACTTTTCGAGCAAATGAAATGTGGCAAACTACCTGAAGGATCACGGGTTCTCCGGGCAAAAATCGATATGGCCAGCCCTAACATGAATATGCGGGATCCCGCAATCTACCGGATTCTTCACATCAAACATCACACCGCTGATAAGGACTGGTTTATATTCCCGATGTATGATTATGCTCATCCCATCGAAGATGCGATTGAGGGCATCACTCACTCATTGTGCACCTTGGAATTTGAAGACCATCGTCCTTTTTACGAATGGGTTTTATCAAATCTTGATGATTTTCAAAATGAGCCGCCACGACAGATCGAGTTTGCAAAACTCAATTTGACCAAAACAATTATTGGAAAACGTTATTTAAAACAGCTAGTTGACGAAAAAATCGTTGATGGATGGGACGATCCCCGTCTGGCAACGATTTCAGGTTTGCGCCGAAGAGGCTATACCCCTGAATCCATTCAGGCCTTTTGTGAAGCCATTGGGGTTGCCAAAACCAATAGTACCGTGGATATTGCCATGCTTGAACATTTTATCAGAGATGACTTGAAGCTAAAGGCACCCCGGTTAATGACAGTAATGGATCCCTTGAAAGTGACCATTACCAATTATCCGGAAGATCAGGTGGAATGGGTTGAACTGCCGCTCAATCAGGAAGATCCGGATATGGGAAACTATACTACCCCATTTAGCCGTGAAATATTTGTTGAAAAAGCTGATTTTATGGAAGCGCCTCCGAAAAAATACTATCGTTTATTTCCTGGCAATGAAGTTCGTTTAAGAGGCGCTTATTTTATCACCTGCAACGAAGTTGTCAAAGACGAAGACGGCAATGTTATTGAGTTGAAATGCACCTATGATCCGGCTACCCGTTCTGGCAGCGGTTTTTCCGAACGAAAAGTTAAAGGTACCATCCATTGGGTCGATATCAATCACGCCAAAGAAATTGAAGTTCATCTTTATGATTATCTCATTGATGATGAGGCGGGAATAAACAAAGACAACTTCCTTGAACACATCAATCCCAATTCTCTTGAAATTGTTAAAGCCTACGCTGAACCTGAAGTTATGAAGGCAACTCCGTATGAAAAATTTCAGTTTATTCGAAACGGATTTTTCTCAGTTGATCCAAAATATTCAACGCCCGCGAAGCTGGTCTTTAACGAAATTGTTTCCCTGAAAAGCTCCTGGAAACCCTCTAAATAATAAGCATTCCCATTGTATCCATCTGGATGCAATGGGAATTTTTATGCAAGAAAATAATTTACCGTTTATTCTTCACTCTTTTTAATCTGAAAAATTCTTCCCTTTCTTTCTCTTCAATCGTATCCTGAATATATTTGATCTCCTCCTTTAACCGGGGAATCTGAATTTTATCCAATGCATTGGCACTTTTTTGGGTCTTTTTAATTTCCAGGGATAGTTTGAAAGCAGTTGTTTCAACTTGTGCTAATTGATAACATAAATACTTCACATCTGAAAACTTCTTTAGCGCAATATCCAAGGCCGGATTATTCTCATAAAAGCCATAGGGTAAAACTTTTTCTTCTTCATTTGCATAAATCACTTCAGGTATATCAACCCCCATTACCCCTCTGGCACGAATATCAAAAGGCAACTCCGGGTTCACGGATAATGCAAACTCCTCTAAATGATTAAGACCCATGCTGATACAAGCCTGTTGCAAAGCCTCGTAAGCTTCGCCAAATAATTGTCCAATTTCTTTCTCAATAAGCTCAGCTTTCTTGACCAACTGCATGATTTCCTGAATTAATATGGTCCTTTTTTTATCTAAAAGGTCATATCCTTTTTCGGAAAAATTCAACCGGCCTTTTGTTTTTATCAGGTTCGCCTTGGTTGGTGTGATTTTTATGGCCATAATACCACCACCTATGATTCCTGAGAAAAATATTTTTTAATGTTCTCTGGACTTAACCGGTCAAGTTCAGTCAATGGCAGTAACGAAAGAAGCCGCCATCCCAAGTCAAGACTTTCAATTATATTCCGACTTTCATCAAACCCCTGATTTAAAAATTCTGCCTCAAAAGCCCGACCAAAAGCCATGTATTTTTTATCTGTCTGACTTAAATCTTCTTCACCAATAATCTGTGACAAAGTTCTTACTTCCTGAACCTTTGAATATGATGCAAAAAGTTGATTGGTAACATCAGCATGATCTTCTCGAGTAAAACCTTCACCGATGCCATCTTTCATCAATCGCGATAGCGATGGTAAAACTGCTACCGGCGGATAAATGCTTCTTTGAAACAGATCTCTGCCTAAAACAATCTGTCCCTCGGTAATATACCCGGTCAGATCCGGAATTGGATGGGTAATATCATCATTCGGCATGGTTAAAATTGGTAAAAATGTTATGGATCCTTTGCGATCCCTAAGCATTCCCGCACGTTCATAAAGAGCTGCCAAATCCGAATACATATACCCGGGATAACCTTTTCGACTAGGCACCTCTTCTCTTGCGGATGAAATTTCTCTTAGCGCTTCACAGTAGCTTGTCATATCTGTCATAACAACTAAAACATGCATGTTTTTTTCAAAAGCAAGGTACTCGGCTGCGGTTAACGCACAACGCGGGGTTGTGATTCTCTCGGCTATGGGATCATCCGCATAGTTGACAAACATAACCACATGATCCATGATGTTAGCCTCGCTGAAACTCTTTCTAAAAAACTTTTCATCATCATGTTTGACGCCAATCGCAGCAAAAACGACGCCAAAAACTTCGCCGGTATTCTCGCCCAATTGTGCCTGTTTGACAATCTGAGCTGCCAGTTCATTATGAGGCAGACCATTTCCCGAAAAAATCGGCAGCTTTTGACCGCGAATTAACGTTGCCAGTGTGTCTATTGATGAAATGCCTGTTTGGATAAAATTTCGCGGATATTCCCTTGACATCGGATTAATTGGCCGCCCATTAATATTCGCTTCAATGGCACTGAAAATAGCACTGCCATTATCAATTGGTTCGCCAACACCATTGAAAATACGGCCCTGCAAATCCAAAGACATCGGTAAATTAAAGGACTCTCCAGTAAATTTAATAATGCTGTTCCCAGCCGCCAGACCGGCGGTATTTTGGAAAACTTGAATGATTACATTTTTTTCTTCAATTTTGATAACTTTTCCTTTTTTTA
Source organism: Acetobacterium tundrae (assembly GCF_008086615.1). GTDB lineage: Bacteria > Bacillota > Clostridia > Eubacteriales > Eubacteriaceae > Acetobacterium > Acetobacterium tundrae. The sequence continues at coordinate 9,965 of NZ_RXYB01000002.1, read as the reverse complement.
TACTTCCTGTATCAATATCAATAATATCAACAACTTCACCATAAAAAACATCATCCACCTCAGATATTTCAATAAGGGGACCAATTACCTTGTCAATTTTTAAATATTCTTTTTTCATTGTTCCCCTCCAAATCTACATATTTTTTTAAAAGTTTATCGTAGAACCTGTCAATATCATCCTTTAGTCGGTCAATACCGCTGAGATCATCGTTTGGAATCGTATATTTCATTTTTATAAATTGATTAAAAATATCTAAATCCTTAAGCTGAGATGTTGGTATTCCTAGTTTTAATCCCTCCCGACCCTTTTCATAGAGATATTCAATCGATTTTAACATGGCATATTGTTTTTCCAGCGGCACATAGGTATCTTCTTTGTTGTAGGCATTCTGTTGAAGATAACCAACCTTAATTATTTTTGCGATTTCCAGAATCCAGCGCTGATCATCTGGCAGAACATCCTCACCCACAAGCATAACCATTTCCAAAAGTTTATTCTCTTCATATAAAAGTTCAAGCATTTTATTTCGTAACTCGATACAGTCTTCAGCGACATTGTCTTCATACCAATCGGATAGGATTTTTATGTATCCACTATAGCTTTCCAGCCAGTTAATGGCAGGATAATGCCGAGCGTAAGCAAGATTTTTATCAAGCGCCAAAAAAACATTTACAAAACGCTTAGTATTCTCCGTAACTGGTTCTGAAAAATCTCCTCCTGCCGGTGAAACCGCGCCGATAATCGTAATGGATCCCTCACCGCCGCCCAGGGTTTCAACGCTTCCGGCCCGTTCATAAAATTCTGCAATTCGCGAAGGCAAATAGGCCGGATATCCTTCTTCCGCCGGCATCTCTTCGAGTCGGCCGGATATTTCTCGCAAGGCTTCTGCCCACCGGGAAGTTGAATCAGCCATCAACGCTACTGCATAACCCATATCACGATAATATTCGGCAATGGTAACGCCAGTATAAATACTCGCTTCGCGAGCGGCAACCGGCATATTTGAGGTGTTGGCAATCAGTACCGTTCGTTCCATAATTGATTTTCCTGACTGCGGATCCAGCAGTTTTGGGAACTCTTCAATGACCTCCGTCATTTCATTGCCCCGTTCGCCACAGCCGATATAAACAATAATATCGGCATCTGACCATTTTGCCAACTGATGCTGGGTCATGGTTTTACCGGTTCCAAAGCCGCCGGGAATTGCGGCCGTACCGCCTTTGGCGATCGGAAAAAAAATATCGATCACTCGCTGTCCGGTTACCAAAGGTACTAAAGTTTCACGTCGATATGCATTCGGACGGGGTGTTCGCACCGGCCATTCCTGAGCCATTTTCAATTCATGAAATTCTTTTTTTTCATCCTGTATTTTTACCAGCACGGCTTCAATTGTGTACAAGCCATTTGTAACAACCTCAACGACGGTTCCGGAAATATTAGGCGGAACCATCAATCGATTTTGAATCACTTCGGTTTCTTGCACCAGCCCAAAAATATTCCCTTCTGCTAAAACATCGCCAAGCTTGGCAGTGATCGTTGTATCCCAAAGTTTTTTGTCATCAATGGAGAGCAATCCAATCCCTTCAGGAATATAAACCGGAGATATTTCTTGAATTTTCTTGAGCGGTCGCTGAATGCCATCAAACATATTTTTTAATAATCCGGGTCCTAATTTCAAACTGAGTGGCCGGCCGGTTGGGATAATGACTTCACCGGTTTTGAGGCCCTCTGTTTCTTCATACACCTGAACCGTTCCGATATCTCCTTCTAAGACAATGACTTCACCGATAAGTTGTTTTTCACCAACCGTAACCATTTCCCGCATTTTAAAAGAAGACATATTTTTTCCTTTAATGACCGGACCATTGATCGCGGAAATAATTCCGATTTCCTTATTAATTTTACTCATCACCATTTAGTTCACCTGTTTTTCCATAAACTCATTTAGAGTCATTCCGATGAATTTATATTTGTTGTTGATTAAATTTTCAACAGAAAAATCACAGTGAATTCGACTTTCGGCATCTTCAACAACGATCCCACCAATACTGTCTTTTATTTCCTTCCGATATTCAACGGTATAATCAATCATCTGATCGTTAATCAATGTTTTAACATAATCTAAATCCCTTTTGTTCACAAAAACTACCAGCTCTCTTTTTTCTCCAAATATTTCAGGAATTCCGGTCATGCAATTTCTGAGATAATCACGGTATACATCCGTTACTACAAATTCTTTCGCTTTTGCCATAATCAATTGATTAAAGTCAATCAGAATATGATTTTTTTCTTCAAGTTCCAGTGTTTTAGCCCTGTTTTTACCCTCTGAGATAATTTTATTCTTGTCTCGGAAAATGATTTTTTTATTGTGCTCCTCAATATTTTTTTTTTCTTTCTCGATTTTTTGTTTCGATGCTTCCAGCAATTCTAGCTGTTTACTCTTCACCTCTTCAATGATGCCCTTTCCCCTTGTTCTTTCCTTATTTAAAAGATACTGGGAAAATACGCGAAGTTTTTCTTCAACTGAAATCATTTTGATCACTTCCTTACAATCCCACAGATTCTTTAATATACCGCATAATCATGCCCTCTTCTCTTTGATATCCATATCGGTCAGGAATGATTGTTATTAACGGCACAAAGTATTTTTTCTTTGCTTCTAAAACCTCATCTTCAATCATCAGAGAAGCTTTTTCACTAAGAAAAACAATCCCGATTTCTTTGTTTTTCAGTGCTTCTTTAAACGCTATCTCGATTTCATTTTTTTTTCTTAAATAGACACCTTCGATGCCAGCCAATTTCATTCCCAAATAAGAATCCCGATTCTCACTGATAATGTATGATTTCATTTTATAATTTTCCAATAATCAGAATTGCAATAATCAAACCATAGATAGCAACCCCTTCTGCAAGTCCAACATAGATCAGGGTTTTTCCAAGTATTTTAGGATCTTCCGATACTGCACCCAGAGCTGCCGAGCCAACAACGCCCACCGCATAGCCGGCTCCTGCACAGGCAAAACCAGTCGAGAGCGCCGCTGCAATGTAACCTAAACCAGCGTCTGTAAATCCGTTAGAGGCACCGGTTGTCGCTGCTGCCACAATATTGGGTGCCATAAAAATTAAAGCTGCCGCAACCATCGGAATAAATGTCGTAAGATTAATGCGCAAAAATCGTTTCATTTTCGAACGATTCTCACTGCAATCATTGTAAAGAAAATAGACCCCAAAGGCAATGGTTCCTAATACTAACAAGTTTGCTCCAATTGCTATGAGTGTAAGCACATTCATTATTTTTCTCCTTTAAAATTAATTTATTTCCAGATCGATCGGTTTGAACTCGATTCCGTCACCGGTGTAATATTTGCTGAACAATTCATAGAACTGCAATCTTAGTGCCTGAATCGAAACGATTAAACCTTCTAATGTAATGATAAAAATATTCGCAAAAATAAGTATTCCCACACTCATCACGCCGTTTTGAACCATCACGGCAAGTGTTTGAAAAGCCATAAACAAGCCAACATGGGTTAGGGCAAAGGCACCGATTCTAATGAATGAGAGCGTATTGCTTAACATTCCCAGAAGCATTTCGAAAATTTCAAATCCACTTTCAACATAATATTCTGATACCTCCTCCTGATAAAGCTGTTTACTTTTAAATAGATAATTTGAAAGCGGCTCCCGGATAAGAACAATCACCACCATTAGAATCGCAATTCCTATTAATATCAGATTAAATAGCCCTGACTGTTTGAAAATACCCATATTGAGTCCTAAAAGGCCTAAAAGTGACGAGTATAAAATTAATCCACAAATACCATCTTTTCCAAAAACACCTTCTTTTATTTCTTTTTTCTTCAATTTATTGATAATACTGTAAATATACGCAACTAAAAGCATCATCATACCAATGATAACCGCCGTCATTAACATGGTATTGATCTCATCAAATGGCCTGATCCAAACTGGTTTAATGATCTCTTCAAATCCGAAAACGCTGCCGTACATAAATCCGAAAAAAACGGAGCAAATGCCTAATCGCAACAGCACTTTTCCAAGTTCCACGCCTTTTTTCCCAAGAATGAATCCAACAACTGATAAAATAAAACCCTGTCCGATGTCACCAAACATAAATCCGAAACAAAACATATACGTAATACTTAGAAAAGGCGTCGGATCCAGTTCGTCAAATGAAGGAACCCCATACATCTTCACCAGTGCTTCAAAAGGACTAAAAAACCAGTTATTCTTTAATTTTGTCGGCGGTTTTCCGCTGCCACTATTTATTTCAAAAAACATCATAATCAAATCTGGATATTTTTTTCCAATATTTTCCATTTTTTCTTTATCTCGTTTTGAAATCCACCCAGAAAAATAGAAATTTTTCTCGCTGAAAGCCATGTATTTTTCAATGATGTTCAGATTTCCATATAAACTAAGCGTATTGAAACTAGCTGCTGCATCTTTTCGACTTTCTTCTAAATGGATATTTAACTTTTTAAACAGAACCGCACATTTCACTTGTAATTCACTGATCTTTTCTTCAATCAATTGAAGAATTTCTCTGGGCGTTTCAGTATAATCCGAACGAAAGCCTTCAATCGATTTATAATTAAGAGCTTTTAGTATGCGATGGGATTCTATTTCAAAATCCTTCGGAGTGATAATCATAAATACTTCTTCATTATCTTGCTGGTTCCCAACATGAAACACAATTGAAGTGACGCTATTATATATGCTTTTCAAACGAGCGGCATTGTCCTTTGTAACCGAGCCGATACTATAGGAGAAATTTTCTAAACTGTCAAGCTCGGACATTCGAGCATTCACTTCATTGATGTATGAATAAGCGGTTCTGCTTTTCTTCAACTCTTCAATTTGAATATTGATGTGCGTGATTTCATCATACTCAGCAACGATATTGCGTTCAAATTCAGCGACTTTTTCTAACGCCTTGTCAAGATCAGTTTCCCCATTTGCCAAAGAATTCATATTCAACTTTAAGGATCCTTTATAAAGCTCATTCAACTTATATACCATTTTTATATAGTTTTTTTCTCCCATTTTCGCTTCCCCTGAGATGAGCTGCGAAAACCCCAAAAGTCCATTAATGTTTTCTTCTTGTATGGGAAGAATAAACCTGCCGGAATCTATTTCACGCATGGCATCAATAATTTGGATGTCATTGAAAAGAAAAATATCTTTAGTAAATTTGTCAACATCTTCAATCTTTCCCACGACATCCATCATGATTACATTCTCAATTGCCATTTAGACCCTCCTTTCACATCCTAGTCAAAGGATCTGATTAAATAATATTTTATTTCTGCCGGCTCCATTCGATATCGCTTGCTCTCAATAATTGAAGTTATATCCGCAATTTCGAAATCTAATAATTGAATATATGCAAACGCCCTGCCTAAGTTATCGCTTCCTATCCTAAATAGTTTTAAATATAGATAATATAGATACCTTTTCATTCGCCGCTCCATATACAGATCAATGGTTTTCGTATGATTAAATAAAAACGCATAATCTGAATTAATCAATTGTTCCTTCATTTCTTCTGTGTTCTTTGCTTCAACAAGATTTGATAAACGCCTCTCATTAATTTCCAATCCACCTCTCAATGAATAGGCAATCAACACTTCGCGCGAAAGATTATAAAACTTTCTGCCACGATAAATCCATACCAAATTATGCAAATCAAAATTTCGCTGTTGGGCCTTAATCAAATCTCGATTAATTTTTTTATCCAGTTCAAGCATTCTTTTTTTTAACAAATCATAATAATATCGATCCAAACTCTTTTCAATCATCACCAAATCCTGCTCAATTGAGGCATCTTTAAAAATTTCCAGGACCCGATAATAATCAGTGTCAATAAGCAGTTTTTTAAATTTCTCCCAATCTTTTACACGAAGCAAACGTTCAAAAGGCACATTTGTATATTTCTTAGAGTATCCAATAAGGTCTCGTAAGGATTCCAAATCGTCGTTTCTGGCAATACCACGAATTAAAACTATCAGAGATTCCACCTCTAGCTGAACTAAAAGCATTTTAAAAAACGATTTATCCTTACCATATAAATAATGCATGAGTTTTTCAGTTTCCTTGACCTTGAAATCACTTAAGCATACCTCAATCTCCGTGCGATGAAGATTTAACGGATCCAGATTTTTTAAAAACTCGCCGTAATAGGTATGATCTCTTAAATACAGAAATACAGCTGTCATATTTTTCGCTTTGATCAGCTCAAGATAATCCAATTCTCTGATTTTTTGAGCCTTCATGGCAAGTGTTTTTACACTTATGCATGCATATTTACTTTTAGACATATAATTTCTCACTTTTCTCTAAATTCAAAATTTATATTTAAATATGATCAGTTGGCGTTTTGAATAATATCTCCAGGACTTCGATTGCCTTTTCTTCTTTTTTCTCATCATACCGATAGCGCACTTGTAGCAAATCTTTCTCCATTGAATTGATAATTGAAATGCGTTCCTCTTTTGCTTTTGTCATTTCGATTTCATAATTTTTTTTCGCCAGCTTCTGAGCATTTTCTGATTCAACTTTTTCTCTTTCTTTGATATTATTTTTTGCTTGTTCCAATATTTCGACTGCCCTTGCATCAACATTTTTTTTAATGTCGATTGCCTTTTTATCCAGATTTATAATTTCCCTAATAACAATATTAATATCCGCATCTTCACTGTGTAACATAAAAGTGCTCCTTTCCTACAACATGTAATATGCTGTTTTAAAGTTATTTTATACTATTTTTATTATGTTTTTAATAATGATTATTAAAATGATGTGAAATTTAATGAAATGACCTGCACAGCTTGCGACGGCACCATTCAACGAAAACTTAACCAAATTAATGGCATTAAAGCAGTGGGAACTTGTACGTCATTTTTATATGGTGTAGTCGTCGTTTTCATCCTCGTTTATGGTTTTCTAAAGATAATATGGAATTAGTCCATCAATGTGGACATGAATTGTATTTTGAATCAATAACCGTTATATTAGTATTAATTACCCTCGGTAAATATTTTGAAACAAAAACCAAAGGAAGAACTTCTCAATCCATTGAATAATTAATGAAGATTGATGACATGAGTTGTCAACATTGTGTAAAACGAGTCGAAACGAAACTCAATGCAATTGATGGCATTGATGATGCGGTTGTCATCGCTGCCTTAACAGAAGCTGGTTATCCGGCTTCACTGCTCTCGTAAAAGCTTTAGAAAAAATCTTAAGAATAAACTGACGTTGTGTTTAAATTAAATATTTAAAGTGTTCCAACAAATGTCTACTTAACAAAATAGTGCCGCTCTAACGTTATATAAAATATAAAGTTAGAGCGGCACTGTTTTTAATATGGTTATATCAGTAAATGATTTACCGGTATTTTAATATCCACCTTAGCTCCGCCAGTTTTATCCGATTTAAATAACTTTACACTGCCACCATGATTTTTTACAAGATTATCCACAATATACAAACCTAATCCATAATGTTCCCTTGAATTTCGGCTTTTCTCTCCTTGATAAAACGGTTCCAATGCTGACTTCATTTCTTCACGTGAAAATCCTTTCCCGGAATCTTCCACTGTAAAATAGAGAAACTTTCTTTTTTCAGATACATTTAAAAGGATCTCTCCACCTGTCGGTGTATGTACCACCGCATTAGAAATCACATTCATCAGACCACGCTTTATTGCTGTTTCATCCACGGTGATAATAGCTGGAACCGACTCTTGAATCAGAGTGAATCTAATGTTTTTCTGGCCCGCGATTAACCGAGCATCCGAAATGATTGTCGCCATTAATGTTGTAAAAGAAATATCCTTAAAGACCAGATTATTTTCTTTTTCAGACTCAATGATATCCATCAGAATCATTAGATATCGTTCCATATCGGCAACACTTTTTTGAACACTGACACTGCAGACACGCTGTTCTTCATTAAGCTCCGTTTCCTCAATTAATTCTGCTTCAACATAGACTTCTTTGGCGGCGAGGTGAAATCGCAGCCCGGATATGGCAAACACATTTTGCTTTTCTCGATGATCCCTTCTGAGATGGGCCTCCCCCCTCGCTCTTAATTCACCAATTCCAAACGGTTTTGTAATATAGTCATCGCCACCAACACGAAGACCAGTAATTAAATCGGTTTCCATGACTTTAGCAGTAAGAAAAATAATTGGACAATCCACCAATCCACGTATTTTCCGACAACATTCATAGCCATCCATATCCGGCATCATCACATCTAAAAGAATTAGGTCATAATTTGAAAACTGGTTTTCTTGTATATTCAGCGGGCTGACTACTGTTGTTACGCGATGACCGGTTTTTTCAAGTGCCCGTTTTATAATCATTAGGATTTCTTTTTCATCATCAACTGCTAAAATATTTGCCATATTTCTGTATCCTTAAATTAAAAATCTTCAAATTTCGCTCCAACTATTGCTATTTTTTATCCTATCAATCCAAACACTAAACTTAACTTTCGATGCAATTTTTTGATTCATAATTAGAAAACCAAACAATTGCCGCAACTAATAGCGAAGCAGTTAAAACAGTTGCTGTCACGATACCAAACTGCACATCTCCCATCATCGACATCAGATAATCTGGATCACTAATCGAGAGCGAATAATATCCCGTAAATCGGATACCCCAAGTAGTTCCACTCCAATCATTATTTTGGCAATCCATATTTTTTTCAAGTCAATCGGTAATGAGATAACGGCGCGATTTCCCATTTTTCCGTCCTTCTGCATCAATATTCCACTAATAATGGTAATGTAAAGGGGCAAAATCATACTATACCACCAGTTATAATTATCTACCATAAAAAAATCACATGCCAGAAAGAAAGATAGAAGAATGGTTGCAAGCGGCGCTAGAAGAGCTAGTCTCGGAATCGCTGTATGCCTTATTTTTATATTTTCCGCTTTTAAATATGTTGTCATCTATGCTTCAACCCTTCGGTACTTTGCTGCTGTTTCTAAAAACAGTTTTTCTAAATTATCGCCTAATTTTAGTTCATTCTGATAACCAAGAACACCTCCGGAGATAATTCCAACATGGTCAGCAATCTGTTCAACTTCACTTAATATATGACTGGAAAGAATGACTGTAATTCCTTTCTCCGGAAATGAACGGATCAACTCACGCAATTCCTGTATTCCAATGGGATCCAGCCCATTGGTAGGCTCATCTAATATTAAAAGTTTTGGATTGTTTAAAAGTGCAATCGCCACACCAAGACGCTGCTTCATACCCATTGAGAAATTACCAGCTTTCTTTTTTCCGGTATCCCTTAGATCCACAATTTCTAAAACCTCATCAATTTTAGTATCAGGAATTTCTAATACCAGGGTACGTACCTTCAAATTTTCCCTCGCTGACAAATTTTCATATAAAGGTGCTGATTCAATCAACGAACCAATCTGTGAAAGATCATTTCTCGACCAGAGATGATTATTGAAAATAATTTCTCCATCAGTAGGTTTTAACATGCCTGTAATCATTTTTAGAATCGTGGATTTTCCAGCTCCATTTGGTCCTAATAGACCATACACTGAATTTCTTTCGAGTGATAAAGAAATATTTTTCACTGCTACCTGTTTTTTAAATGTCTTAGTAAGACTTCTTGTTTCTAATATAATGTCTTTCATTATAATTACTCCTTTTTCTTTTGATATTTATATGATAAAGGGTAATTGTAAGGATTTTATAAGGATTTAAAAACATTTATTTAATCACTATGAAATTATCGGCAATAAAAAAACCGCAATCTCTTGCAGTCCTGTTTTTTAAATGGTGACCCATGGGCGACTTGAACGCCCGACACCCTGATTAAAAGTCAGATGCTCTACCAACTGAGCTAATGGGTCATAAAATATTTAATTGTGTTTGTCTTCATACGTTGATGTAATCCAGTT
>NZ_RXYB01000029.1 GCF_008086615.1 Acetobacterium tundrae | reverse complement strand
CAAACGTGCCCATTTTGTTTATCAGTGCCCGGCAAAGCGATGACGATGTACTGATTGCACTCAACATCGGGGGAGATGATTACATCATCAAGAAACCGTATTCGCTCAGTGTACTGTTAGCCAAGGTGAAGGTGATCCTTAAAAGATATGATACCATGGTGAATGATGTGGATAATCGAGAAAAAGCCACTTTAAATAATAAAAAAAATGAGAATTGCTGTGGCAATTTGCGAATCGATGTCGACGCCATGAAGGTTTATGTTAACGAAAAAGATGCCGGTTTTAAGACGAAAGAATTTAAATTACTGCAATATCTTTATAAAAATCGAAACCGGGTGATCTCAAAGGACGAATTGTTTGCCAATATATGGGGGGGTTCATTTTTTAGTGATAGAACGTTAAATGTCCATATCCGCAAAATTCGGGAGAAAATAGAAACCAATCCCAATCAACCAACTTATATTAAAACTATCTTGGGCACTGGTTATATGTTCGAAACACCAGAAGCTTGAAGTTGAAAAACAGTACTTTGATAATTGAGGATAAGGCATGAAAATAAAAAAATGATCATTGGTTTTACGGTATCGCTGATTGTCTGTTATGGTATTACGGTCAGCTACATCAATGGAACAAGTGAGAACAACGTCGATGTCATGGTGCTTAATGCAGTTGTCAAGACCATTGAAAAAGAGTTGCAAGATGAGCCCACAAGCAGTTCGAGGTCAGGAACAAAGGAGAAAATGGCCTATGATATTGTTTTCACCACGGATAAAGATTATCAGGCCCGTTTATTTGAAGCCATAAAAAATAGCAATACTGTGATGGATCTGACGACAACTTCAGCTATTGGGCGGGATGAAATTTTCGGGAAAGTTATTTTTTTGAATGAGAGTTCCCAAGCGGCGTCAATAAAAACCAATTTGCTAATCGGAGTTAGTATTATATTTTTGATTATCGTTAGTGGCTTTTATGGTATTTTGGGAATAGTGTATCTATCCATATTAAAAGTAAGGATTTTTCACTTGCAAAAAACAGTTTAATCAATTGTTGAAACCGCCAAGGCGAATCACTTAAATCCCTACAAATATCTCGAATATTTGCTTGAAAATATTTAATCAATTTCATTCCGCGAAAACAAAGCATTGCTTGATTCGTTACCCCCATGGAATCCTCAAGTTCAAACGCTGTGTAAAATTTGATAATAAATAGTAATGGCGGCCATCCGGCCGCCGTAGTTATTATTTGTACATGTCTTAATGGATGTTTACGATTTTTCTATTGAAAAGTTTCTAAAAGAACCTATATTATATTATCGTAAATCCACATAGCCATATACAGATTAGCCATTTGCTTACAGTCATAGAAATTAATATTAAAAAGTTCCTTCATACGTTTGAGTCGATAAGAAATAGTATTCTTATGAAGACCTAGTAATTCAGATATTCGCTTTGTATCCTGATTACATCGGAAGTAGGCTCTTAAAGTATCCATATAGCATGTAGAAAATTCTCTGTCATTTTTTTGTATTTTTTCTAGAATGATATTTGTAAACAATTCAGGGTCGGCAGTAGCGTGAGTAGAGGCAATGATTATAAGCAACTTATAATCATCTGCAAAAATCACATCAGTTAGAATACCTTCAGATCGAGCATAGTGCACTGCAAATCGAGTCGCACGAAAGTGTGAGGAAGTCCTTTTGAGATCTGTAAATATATCACTGACACAAATTATCACTTCATCTCCCAATATGTTTTTCAGTTTCTGGAGAGAACAAAGCTCCTTTTCATCGAGCAATATAACGTATCCATCTTCAAATTTTACACACCACCAGTTATTATGGTTTGAAGTAAATTGAGTGAGCTTTTGCTTCAAATATATCTCATGGCTATTCTGGTTGGGAGAAATCCAAAGTAATCGATAACCGGAGACTAAATTAAAAATAAAATTTTTCATATTTCGTCGCTGATACTCATCTAGATTTATATCCCCATTTAAAAGACCTAGTAAAAAGTTTTGCATAGGATGTGGCTTATTTTTGAAAAGGTAGCCATTAAGGGATAATGAAATGCTCGATAAGCTAGCTAAAAGTTCTATAATTTCGGTTATGATCGTCCCTGGAACTTCACCAGTAATGGGGATATCAAGGACACAAATCAGAGTACCATTATAAAGACAACCACAGCACATGTGTTTATATCGTTGATAGGGCCATGCCATAGCAAAAGGTTTCCCTGTGGTTAGAAGGTAGTCAATTCGGTGACCAATATCTTGCTCTTCATCGATAGTCATATATTTAGCAGATTCTGTATATTCGTTGATAAGGTCCTTTGTGTAATTATGAGATTTGGCGATTATTGTTCTTGTTGGTAGAGTAATGGCAACTGGGTTTTCTGCGTATTCTGCAATCAGATTACAAATATTGTGCAGATTTGCGCCTTCAGAAAGTAACGTCATATACCTAGCTTTTACAGTGTTGATTTCTGTGTTCATAGTTTATTCCCTTTACTGCTATTTGTGTTAAAACACAAATAGTCTATACTTTAATATGATTATTACACAAATGGTAGTGTGGTACAAGACATAAAAGTTAGGATTTTAAAAATGTAAACGATTATTATTGTGCGCAGAAACAAAATTATGATTTAAAAAAACTTTTGCAGACATTGATAAATTAATATCAAATATTGTATGATTTAAAAAGCTAATCTTTTATAGAATGGCGTTCTTAAAAATATAGAGAGGAGATTTTTTTTATGGAAACAAAATTTATTGCATTAACTGTCAATGGAAAGAAGTATGAGTTTTTGAGTGGATCTGATTCAATAGTTGGCATAGTTCCTTGGAACGAAACACTATCAGATACATTACGTCAGCGGCTCGATCTTACCGGTTCAAAGGAAGCATGTGGTGAGGGGGCATGCGGTTGCTGTACGGTCTTGGTGGACAATAGAGCTGTATCTAGCTGCATGACGCTAACATCAGATTGCAATGGTAAAGAGATCATCACCATTGAGGGATTAGAGGATCCTGTTACAGGAGAATTGGATCCTCTTCAGCAGGCATTCATCGATTATTATGCATTTCAATGTGGATTCTGTACACCGGGTATCATCATGGCAGCAAAAGGATTATTAATTAAGAATCCTCATCCAACTGAAGAAGAAGTTAAGGATGCCTTGTCAGGAAACCAATGTAGATGTATCAGTCAGTATCATGTTATTGATGCAGTTATGCATGTATCAAAACAAATTTCAATTTAGAGAGGAGAAAAGTAAATGGAAAAAAAACCATACCGACATATAGGGGTAAATCGACCTCGTATTGATGCCAGAGAGATTGTGACTGGTAAAGCGATTTTTCTGGATGACTTCAAGATGAAGGAGATGCTTCAGGCAAAAGTACTCAGAAGTCCCTATCCCCATGCGAAAATCACTCGCATTGACATCTCAAAAGCGGAAGTATTACCAGGAATCCACGCAGTACTCACACATAAAAATTTACCGAAAGATGTACAAAAGTGGAGACTTGGTAACCCTCCCCTAATACCCGTATTAACTGATACTGTTCATTACGTAGGTGATGCTGTGGCATTAGTGGCTGCGGATTCTGTTGAGATCGCCTTAGAGGCATGTGATCTCATTGAAGTTGAATATGAGCAATTAGAACCTGTATATTATACACAGGATGCGGTAAAACCAGATGCAGTACAGATTTACCCTGAACTTCCGGGAAACATTGTACCTGAAATAGAAATGGTCGGCGAAAAAATGCTGACACATCTGGTGAGAGGTGATGTTGACAAGGCACTTGAAGAAGCAGATTATGTTGAAGAAGGTGTGTATGAATATAAAAAATTTGCTTCTCCAATGGCTACTGAACCTCCAGGGGTCATAATGTGGATGGACAAGGGCATCGTTAAAGCATATGCGACCACTCAAGCACCTGAAGTTTATAACATGACGCTGAATATGCGTACAGGTATGAAAGTTGAGACTAAAACATTCAATGTTGGAGGAAGTTTTGGGAACAAGTCAATTATGCAAACTACTTCAGCATATGCTCTTGCCTTAGCGGTAGCTACAGGCCGACCAGTAAAAATGTATTTGACGAAGAGTGAACAGTTGCTTATTCATGACATGCGTATTGGCTGTTACATGGACTGCAAGATAGGCTTAAAGGATGGCATCGTCACTGCAGTAAAGGGTAAATGGTACCTGGATGCTGGAGCACTGAACGATTTAGGTCATGTACAGATTGCCGTTGGTATGGGAGAGATGCAAGTGGCTCTTGGAAAATGCAAGAACTGGGATATGGATGCTAAGGTTGTAGTGACTAATCATGTTCAAACTGGTTCTGTTCGTGGATTCGGTGGACAGGAAGTTAAGAGTACTCTTATGCCATTGGTTATGCGTGCAGTTGCCAAGGCAAACATTGATCCAGTTGAATTTTGTATCAATAATTTTTCTGAGACTGGTGATGGATGGTACTGGCGTGATTCACAATGGTATACCGCACGCGAACAAGAATATAAGCACTGTATGCGCAGTAGTGCTGAGAAATTCGGATGGAGTGAGAGTTGGAAGGGGTGGAATAAACCTACACGAGTAGAGGGAAATAAAGTATATGGTGTCGGTGTATCCATGCATGGAAACGCAGATGTAGGTGAAGACAATTGTGAAGCGTATGTTCGTCTGGAATCCAGTGGATATGTATACTTGCATAACTCCATACCTGAAGCAGGAACAGGTCAGCGTAGTAATCTGAGAAAGTATGTGGCAGAGGTCTTGGATATTGAGGTTGAACACGTAATTGTTGTAGAACCGAGTACAGAAAATTCACCATGGGATTTGGGCCCGGCAGGCTCACGTAGTACTTTGACAACTGGTCATGCTGTAACTGTAGCGGCTGAGGACGCAAGAAAACAGCTTTTGGAAGGTGCTGCAAAAAACATATTCCATTGTCCATTTGAAGAACTTGAAACTACTGACGGTATGATCTACCATAGAGATAATCCAGAAAATAAAGTGCCTTGGATAGCAGCATTCGAGCACTTTGGGTTAACAATTACAGGGGTTGGAACGTATTATTCTGATTATAGCAAAAGTAACTTTGGTATTTACTTTTCTGAAGTGGAGGTTGATTTAGAAACAGGAATTACCAAGTTGGTACGTGTTTTAGTAGGATCAGATGTTGGTCAGATTATCGATCCTGCAACATTGGAAATGCAGGTACATGGCGGTTTTGGAGCAGCGGCTGCTGATTCTGGGCTTCTTGAAGAATCTGTTTTAGATGAGTATACAGGTCGTCTTTTAACCGGAAACCTGATTGATTATAAATGGCGTACTTTTGATGAGTTCCCACCCTTTGACATGGTTATTGAAGAAGGGCAACCTGAGATATCTCGTTTTAAAGCAATTGGTTTCGGTGAAATTTCTGGTGCGCCTGGTCCTGCATCTATGATGATGGCAATTTCCAATGCAATTGGCAAAGAGTTTTGTGAATACCCAGCACATCCAAGGGCTATTCTCAAAGCACTTGGAAAAGCATAAGGAGGAAAATTAATGAAAAATTTTAATCATATTAATGTTGATTCATTTGATGCTGCTAGTTTTGAATTAGCACATAAAAAGAATGGAAAAACAGTCTTAATAGCTGGTGGTACGGACCTTATGAATATATTGAAGGAAGAGATACTTCCAGAATACCCTGATACGGTTATCAATATTAAAAATATTCCCGATTCAGAAGGAATAACCGTGGGTGAAAACGGAATTACTATTGGTGCACTCACTAAACTAGTTGATATTGCAGAATCACAGATAATAAAGGAAAAAGCTATCGGTCTTGGAGAAGCGGCGAAATCAGTAGCATCTTCACTTGTGCGTAACGCGGGAACCATTGGTGGCAATATTTGTCAGGATGTACGTTGTTGGTATTATCGCTATCCTCATTCAAGTGGGGGAAGAATGGTGTGTCAGAGAAAGGGCGGATCTGAGTGTTATGCAATCCGAGGAGATAACCGTTATCATTCAATTTTCGGAGGGATGAAGACACATCGTTCATCATGTACTGGTGAATGTCCTGCAGGTACGGATATTCCGGCTTATATGGAGCAAATCAGGAAAGGAAATACAGCCGGAGCAGCCCAAATTATTATGGAAGTCAATCCCATGCCGGCACTTACCAGCCGTGTTTGTGCTCATTTCTGTCAGGACGGATGTAACAGAGGCTGTCAGGACGAAGATGTTGCAATTGGAAACGTCGAACGTTATGTTGGAGATTATATTCTGGAAAACAGTGATTTGTATTTTAAAGCACCAGCGACTTCAACCGGGAAATCCGTAGCGATTATCGGTGCCGGTCCTTCCGGATTATCCGCAGCCTATTATCTGCGTCGGGCTGGAAATGACGTCACGATTTACGATACCAAAAAAGAAGCAGGTGGCATGCTGATGTACGCCATTCCAGCTTATCGACTACCCAAAGACATTGTCAGGAAGTTTGTCAGCAGCCTGAAAAAAATGGGAATTAATATTATTACCAATACAACCATTGGTAAAGATATTCAAGCATCAAAAATAGAAGAAAAATATGACAGTGTATTTTATGCAACCGGTGCCTGGAAACGGCCGGTTATTGGAATCGCCGGAGAAGAACTTACCGAGTTTGGTTTGGATTTCCTGATCCAGGTTAATGAATGGATGAAGGGCAAGGTTGGCTCGGAAGTGCTGGTAACCGGCGGTGGAAACGTCGCAATGGATGTTGCCATCACCGCTAAGCGACTGGGTGCTAAAAAAGTCACCATGGCATGCCTAGAATGTGAAAGTGATATGCCTGCCAGTCGGGAAGAAATTGCAAGAGCCAGAGAAGAAGGCGTCATTATTATGCCTTCCTGGGGTTTGAGCAAAGTCATTGAAGAAAATGGTGTTCTTAAAGGAATGGAACTCAAACGATGTACATCTACCCGGGATGAAAAAGGTGCCTTTAGTCCTCAATACGACCATTGTGAAACCCAGATTGTCAATGCTGAAAACATTTTAATGGCAGTGGGTCAGCAGGTTGATTTATCCTTCCTAGATGAAAAGTATCAGGTACAGTTAAATCAACGCGGTTTAATCGATGTCTCCGAAGAAACACAAATGACCTCACGAGAAGGTGTTTTTGCTGGCGGGGATGCGACAACGGGTCCAGCGACTGTTATTAAAGGGATTGCCAACGGACATAAAGCAGCCAATGGGATGAATAAATATCTTGGCGTTGTGGAAGCACATATCTTTCACAACATGATCTCAGAAGACGAAGGATTTATCACCTTTGATCCGGAAGGGTTAAAAGTAAAAACAGCTGCCAAATTAAAAGAAATTCCAGCCGATAAACGTAGCATTGACAAAGAAGACGCATTTAGTCTGTCTGTGGAAGAAGTCTTAAAAGAAGCCAGTCGTTGTATGAACTGCGGGTGTTATGCTGTAAATGCTTCAGATATATCGCCGGTTTTGATAGCGATGGATGCTACCATTATTACTAATAAGAAGAAAATTAAGGCAGTAGATTTCTTTACTATTAAACTCAATTCTGTTGATATGTTGGATTTAGACGAACTTGTTAAAGCAATATTTATTCCAGATATGTCTTCATTTCAGACACATTATGAGAAACTCCGAATTCGAAGATCTATCGATTTTGCTCTAGTGAGTTGTGCTTCGGCATATAAGTTAACAGACGGAAAAATAAATGATATATCAATCGTGTTGGGTGGCGTAGCACCGGTACCTTACAAATTGGCTGAAGTTGAAGAATTATTGATAGGTAAGGAAATGACATCAGAGTTGGTTGAACAGTGTGTGGATGTTGCTATGAAGCATGCAATGCCACTTGAAAAGAACACCTATAAACTTTCGGAGACACGTTCATTAGTTAAACAGTTACTTTCAGAAATTAACTAAATAAAAGGTATTTTAAACAAAATTATCTAGAAAAAATTAAACTTGGAGGTTTTATAATATAGCGCATATACTATTGAGTAAAATCTTCATTTTATCTGAAACGACATATCAACAAAATATTAATAAAAAAATGTTGATAGTAAGCATCCACTTCATGAAGGAAAATTCACCCTATTTGCAACAATTTGTTATTTCAAAGGGGAGATGTTTCCAGATACGATATGCACTTATTAATTTGGAGGCTGTATTTATAGAAACCTACATTATTTGGCTTAAAGCATTTTTTTCCCAGCCCTAGTACTGGAGGAGTTTTATTAATACATGATTATAGTAGTAAACAATTGAAAAGGAAAAACATCATCATGAAAGCGCTGAGTGCTCATGTCATGACCACCATCATTACCATAATGATAATGACGTCGCAAAGGATAAACCGCTTTATGTCTTTGAATGGATCAAGGGAAGTGAAGGCGCGAAACTACTTTCAGTTAATGAAGAAACCCTTCAGGCATTGGCACCCATTCTTGAAGCCATGTAAGTGATAAAAGAAATGAAGACAGGAGAAATAGCAACATGATCATAATTGGAGAAAAAATCAATGGTGCGATTCCTTCCACCGCCAAAGCCATTGCAAAGAAGGATGCCGAGTTTATAAAAAATCTGGTCCGGATTCAGACGGCGGCAGGGGTCGATTTCATTGATGTTTGCGCATCGGTGGAGAACAATATCGAGCTTGAAACCATGAAATGGCCGTGATCCGGGAAATCAAAAAACAATCCCCAACCATTCACGTTACCGGTGCCATCAGCAATATTTCCTTCAATCTGCCGGCCCGAAAGTCTGTCAACATGGGATTTACGGTTATGGCTATGACTATGACCGCCGGCCTGGACAACGGAATTCTCGACCCCACCGACCGGGATCTGATGGGCATTATTTATGCCACTGAGGCTTTGATGGGCGAAGACGACTACTGCGTGGAATATATCCGGTCCTACCGACAAGGGATACATGGTTCGGTGAAAAAATAAACCTTTAGTATCCTGATTGTAGGGGCAGGTATTACCCGCCCGCAGAGAAACGACGCGACATAATTTGCAATTGCTCGTGTCGTTCACCTTAATATGTGCACACACATTTATATATAATCGACTATAAATAGGAGGAAGAAAGCATGTCAAAAATTAATGAAGTCAAAGAATTGGTGGAAGCAGGTAAGTCCAAAAAGATCGGGACGGCCGTCCAGGTGGCCCTGGATGCAGGCAGTCAGCCGGGAGATATTCTTCAAGCGATGGTGGATTCGATGAGCGTGGTGGGCGATAAGTTCTCTGCCGGCGAAATTTTTGTACCGGAAATGCTGATTGCGGCCAAAGCCATGTCCAAAGGGGTGGATGTATTAAGACCGCTGATGGCCGGCGATAACTCATCCTCACTGGGAACCTGTATCATTGGAACCGTGGCCGGGGATCTCCACGATATTGGCAAAAACCTGGTCTCGATGATGATTGAAAGTGCCGGCTTTACAATGGTGGATCTGGGGGTGGATGTTTCCGCCGAAAAATTTGTGGCAGCCATCAAGGAAAATGAAAGCGTTACTTTGGTAGCTTGCTCTGGACTGCTCACCACGACCATGCCGGCGCTAAAAGAAGCGGTAGCCACTATTAAAGCCAGCGGACTGACCGGATTTAAAGTGATTGTTGGCGGTGCCCCGGTGACCCCGGAATATGCGGCAGAAATTGGGGCTGATGGTTATGCGGCTGATGCCGGCAGTGCCGCGGTAAAGGCCAAGGAACTGGTTGGCTGATTAATAGCTTACTGTGTATAATTATAAAGAAATAAAATGTATGTGAAAGGATAAAATAGATGAATCAGAGAGAAAATTTTCAAGTAATGCTGGATGGCGGAAAGCCTGAGTTTGTTCCGAATAATTTTGAGTTGTACAAGGTCTGTTTATTGGGAGCAGATCTGGCAGATGAGCCTTTAACTGGCGGATTAGATGGATTCGGTGTTAATTGGGTTGTGACAAAAGAAGGCGAAATGCCGGAGCCTAACCGTTTTATGTTTGAAGATATAGCAAATTGGAAGGAATATGTTCATTTTCCGGATGTGGATGCACTGGGAATTGAGGAAGCGGCAAAAATTGAACTGGCTGATGTCAATCGGGATGAAGTCATTATA
This sequence comes from Acetobacterium tundrae, assembly GCF_008086615.1. Taxonomy (GTDB): domain Bacteria; phylum Bacillota; class Clostridia; order Eubacteriales; family Eubacteriaceae; genus Acetobacterium; species Acetobacterium tundrae. The sequence continues at coordinate 17,069 of NZ_RXYB01000029.1, read as the reverse complement.
GATGTTTTTAGCCCGACAGGACTGTTTGAAAGACTTGCTGCTTTTATGGGATTTGAGAATACCTTGTGTTCACTGGTTGAAGATCCGGATTCCTGCAGAGAGTTTTTTGAAGCCTTTGCCGATTATAAAATTACCTGTCTTAACCGGTTTATCGATGCTTATCAACCGGATGTAATCACCTATTTTGATGATTTAGCCACTGCCAATGGGCTGTTTATGTCACCGGCTGTTTATCGTTCAGTTATTAAACCCTCACATAAGCGGATTATTGAAGCAGTGACGTCCAGAGGTGTGATTTTTAACCAGCATACCTGTGGAAAGTGTGAAAAGATCATTGAAGATTATGTCGAAATGGGTGCGAAAATGTGGAGTTCTGCACAGGTCAGTAATGATCTGGATGGGATTTTGGAAAAATACCAAGGCCGCCTGATTGTGGAAGGTGGCTGGGACTCCTCAGGACCGGCAAGCTATAATGATGCGACTATCGAAGATATCATTGCAGAGACTGTTCGATGTGCTAAACAGTATGGCCCAAAAGGCAATTTTATTTTCATGCCTACTCTGTTGAATGAAAATGGTAATGCAATTTTCGTTGGTGATCCGCGTTTAGCACCAATGATTGAAGCATGGCATACCATGGATAAACTATAAAGAATATAAAAACAATACCCCATTAAATGATGAAAATAACACAGCACTTTCAACCCGCTGTGTTGTTTTCATCGTTGTAAAAGGTAAAGTTTTATGCCTGTTATCCTGAAATGAAAAAAATTCAAGTCGATTATTTATGTGCGAAGTTTGAGTTCAGAAAATATAGTGGGGCAAAAGACGAATTACTGTCGTAATTGTGTCGCATATTCTATTAAAAGATGCTAAATATGCCATTTTACTAATGTTTCGTAATCAGGAGGTACAAAAATTGGACGCCTCCTTTAGTTTTGTATTTCTGTAATCAGTTATATTAATTTTCTCCTCAAACCGGAACGAATCGCTTACACAAAGGAAAGTAACATAACTTAAATAATTCTTAATCAAATCTCCGTGTTTTTCTTCATAATTGTCATACATACTGTATAGTACGCCATTTTATTGATCTAATTGCCGTCTATTTAATGTGGGTGGCTTTTTTTTATTTATATTGAGGTGTGAAATGCAGCCAATCAGCGGTTATCTGATGAGTCTGGATAAAAAAATTGTACGAATAGAAAAAAGGAATTATTTACCGACTTATTGTAATATACTTAACTTCCCCATCTATAAAATACAGAGGAGGTATTGAAAACAAATACGTTTCAGCTTTTGAAAGACAAAAGTTGACAGAAAAATGCACCTGACATCTGATATAATGAAAACGTAAAGCAACAAAAATCAGACAGAAAGGTGCATACCATTATGATAAACCAAAACAACCCATCTAAATAGATAAAAATTACATTTTTAAAAACTTTTAAAGTCTTGAGACTTGGAGTATTGTTGAGACAGTCTGGCATTCGCATAACACCGGGAAAATCAGTTGCCGAAGTTTTTGAGTTCCTTTTAATCCTTGTGTTTAAGGGTGAAAATCTGTATCGTTACTTGGACTCAAAATACCAGGAAACAGCGGTATCCAAAAATACATACGATATTTCAGAGACGAAGCTATGACTTGATGATCAGCCACACTACCATTCTTTTTACCAGGTACATCGTGCTGGAATGGCTTCGCCTAAGAGAAAATGATGATATACTTTGTGCAAATTATTCTTCAGGCTTTGTGATGACATCTAGGAAATGGAGTAAATGAGATTATCCCCAACAAAAAAGATTGGAAGAAAGGATTAATCCAATTATCCTCTGTGAAAGAGGATAATTGGATTATACGTGAAAACAATGAAACCGCTGGATTTTACTAGCATAAATATGCAGAAGATGCTAATATTTATCACTGCCGCTGAAAAACATAGTTTTAACAGTGCGGCTTTACAGCTTAACACATCTGTATCTACAGTTAGCAAGACAATTAGCGCCCTAGAATATGAATTTGGAATACAACTCTTTATACGAAAAACATCCGGCGTTATTTTGACACCAGCTGGAAGATATTTGTTTGAAAATTGGAAAGAAATCATTATCGAGTTTTCAGAGTCAATAGAAAGAGCGCTTGAAATCCAGACCGATATGATGTATTCCTTAAGAATTGGCCTGATGTTTACTCTTCAGTATGAAGAGATATACCTGGCGATAGAAAATTTTAAAGCCGATTACAGACAAGTTCCGCTGCATTTTTCAAAAATGGATTCAGGCTCTCTGATCAAAAAATTCAACAATGACAAGTTGGATGCAATCTTCACCAGTGAAAAGGATCTTGAAAATATCGACGGCCAAGATGTGAAGTGGAAGACAATCAAGGATGGAACCTTTTGTATATACGTCCCCAAGAGAAATCCTCTCAGTGAAAGAGAGACGGAGAAAATCTCGTTTTTCGACTTAAAAAAAGAAAAATTTATAATTGCTGATGATTTAGCATCACCAAATGATGCCAACAGACTATGTGAAATTTGCAAGCAGTTTGGATTTACCCCTAAAATAGAAACTTATGCAGATAGTGCAGCTTCAGTTCTGGTGCAAATGCAGTTTGGCGAGAGTATAATTATAGCTCCTGATTATCTGGATGTTGATATAAAATCAGGAATAAAAAAATATATCTTAGTGGAACTAGAGAATGAAAAATGTCGGAAATTAGTCATTTGGCATGAACGTCCTGATAAAAATCCGTATATCAGAGCATTTGTTGAATATATTCTTGCCAAAAAATAATTATATCTGTATCAGACTTTCTTTTTACGAAAAGCCCATTTCTTTATTTACAATTGTGCTCGGGTATAGACGCACTTATAATAATTTCATACCATGTCAATTAGCACGGTAAATAACAAAAGGATTGTGAAAAAATGAATAATGAACAAGCAAATGCTGCTGCTGATCCCCAAGCGATGCCGATGGATCCCAACTACATCATTCCACCGTTTTTAGTGTATCAATTTGAGAAAGATATTACCGATAGGGAAAATATGGAGCTCTTTTATAATCATAAGGTTCCACACTGGGTGCCTAATTATTATGCCGATTTTAATTTTAGAGGTCCACTCAAACTTGACTACGATCGTCCAGGAGGCGGAATCGGGACATCCGGGTTCGACTGGTTTGGTCAGGAATGGGTCTTCGTTCCTGAAGCAGGCGCTCCGATGGTAAAACCAGGTGCTCCGTTTATTACGGATATTACAAAATGGGAGACACAAATAAAGTTCCCTGATCTTGACTCCATTGATTGGGAAAAAGATGCCGCTGGTTATAAGCAGTTTGATAACAAAGACAGGATGAATGCGTGTATTGCCGTCCAAGGTCCATTTGAGAGGCTTCACGATATGTTAGGTTTCGAAGAAACGCTGATCGCTTTTCTCGAAGAGCCGGAGGCTGTTTCGGATTTTATCAGTGCAATGGCAGATTTTAAAATAAAATATTTTAAAATACTCAGAGATTATTATGATGTTGACGTAGTTTGTGCTCACGATGATTTAGCTTCGGCGGCGAACGGCTTTTTCTCTGTTGAAATATTTAACAAAATACTAAAACCACATTACAAACGCATGGTTGATGCGGTGCATGACCTCGGTATGTACTATCAATTCCACTCCTGCGGAAAAGCGCAAATGTATGTGCCGGAATTAGTTGATATTGGCGTGGATTGTTGGGAGTCTGCTCAGGTTATGAACGATCTTATGAAGATTAAGAAGGAATACGGAGACAAACTCCTTATTGCAGGTGGTATGGATTCGCAGGGCGTTATTGATGTTATCGGCATTTCAGAAGAAGAGATCCGCCAGCATGTCAGAGCGCAGATTGATCAACTTGCCCCTGGTGGCGGTTTTATGCCAACAGGTTTTTTTACAACGGGTGGCATGGTAACGATGGTGGATGAAATTGCTCGTTATGGAAGCACTTTTTATAAAAAATAAATTAAATGGAGAAAAAATTAAATGACGCTAGAAAGAACATGAATTGGGGGAAAGAGAATGAAAGAATGTATTTCTCTAAAAATAGACGACAAAAGTGTTCGCTGTAAAAAGGGAAGTTCGATCTTGAACGCTGCGCTAATGGCGGGGATTTACATACCGCACCTATGCCACCATCCAAATCTTCCTGATCATGAAGCGTGCAAACTCTGCGTTGTTGAAATGCTGGGGCAAGGAACAATCGTTGCTTCATGTTCTACTGAGGCGGAAAATGGTATGGAGCTGGTTACGAATAGTCCGGCAGTTCAAAAGATTCGCAATTTATCGATTGAATTGATTTTTTCAGAGCACCCGGCAGACTGTACATCCTGTCCCAAATATTTAAAATGTGAATTGCAATCGGTTGCACAGTTTATGGGACTTCGCGGCGGAAGACTGAAAACAGTTGGCAAAAACATATCGTCAGATACGCGCAATCCGTTGTTCGTTAGGGACATGAATCGATGTATTCAGTGCGGACGATGCGTTCGGGCATGTGAAGAAGTGCGCGGGGTAAAAGTGCTTGATTACTGTCATACAGAAGATGGCAGCAGCATCGGAATTCCCGACAACAAGCTTATGGGAGAGGCCGGTTGCCGCTTTTGTGGTGCATGCGTTGAGGTGTGCCCGACAGGTTCACTGAGAGACAAGGAAGGAATAATTAACGACACAGTTCCTTATGAGCAGGCGCTTGTCCCGTGCCAGCTGAAATGTCCGGCACATATCGATATTCCCAGGTATATTCGCAAGCTTGCAAAAGGCGAAATAGAAGATGCCGTCGCGGTGATACGTGAAAAAGTACCATTCCCTGAAACTTTGGGTCTCATATGCAATCATAGCTGCGAGGATGTCTGTCGAAGAGGAATGGTTAATCAGCCCGTTTCGATCTGCAGTCTTAAAAGATACGCCGCAAATTTTGATAGCGGAAGCTGGAAGAAGCACAGAATTGTAAAACAGCAAACTGGAAAACGTGTCGCTGTTATCGGTGCTGGTCCGGCCGGGTTGACGACAGCATATTATCTGTGCAAGCAGGGCCATCACGTCGTTGTTTTTGAACGGAAAAATATTGCCGGAGGGATGTTGCAGTTTGGAATTCCCAAATATCGGCTTTCAGAAGATATTGTTCAGCGTGAAATCAGGGATATTCTTGATATCGGGATCGAGATTAAATGTAATACAAACATAACAAACCCTAAGTTACTACTGGTAGAGGGCTTTGATGCAGTAATAGCGGCGACAGGAGCGCAATGCGGTTCCGTTCTGCCGATACCAGGTTACACATCGGAAGGTGCTTTAACCGCGATTGGTATTCTCGAGGCGACGGCTAGAAAAGAGGATATTAAAATTGGTAAAAGGGTGTTCATAATTGGCGGCGGAAATGTAGCCTTTGATTGTGCTAGAACACTAAAAAGACTAGGTTGTGAAAGTATCGATTTGGCTTGTCTGGAAACCAGGGAGTGTATGCAAGCTTCTGCGGAAGAGATTGAAGAAGCCTTTGAGGAAGGAATTCGTGTTCATCCATGTAAAACGTTTATTCGGATTGTAACAGACGGAAAACACGTTACCGGGGTGGAGACCGCTAATGTCGATTCTTTCACCTTTGATGAAAACAATAAATTACAGCTGAAAATTACAGCAGAGGAAAATCACATATACGATTGCGATATGGTTATCTTTGCAGTCGGGCAGCAATCTGAAACATTTGATGATGTGTGTGGTTTTACAGTAGGAAAAGCTAACACGCTGGTCACCGAACCGAATTCATGTCAGGTTTTAGGTTCGGATGCAATATTTGCAGCCGGAGATATTATAACCGGGACGAAATTCGTAATCAGTGCGATTGCCGCTGGTAGAGACGCTGCAATTGAAGTCGATCAGTTTCTGGGTGGGCAAGGCAATATTGATGAAATGCTTTTAGATCGTAATGAACAGGAACCTTTTATCGGTAGAATAGCGGGTTTCGATAAGCTCGAAAGGGCATCCGAGGAATTGCTTCCAGTATCTGAAAGAATTTCAGGTTTCAAACAGACCACAAAAGCATATCCCGATAAAACGGCAACAGCAGAAGCGGTAAGATGTCTGCAATGTGATTTGAGAAGAGACATTGAGAAGGTTAAATTCTGGAATTCATACGACGCAGTACCGTCAGAAGAATGATGAGGATATGATAATGAGACATGAATTAAATATCAACAATGCGGCAACGCGTGTTGTCACAAAGAAATGGGGGCGGATGTCGGGTAACAATATTGCTGAATATATCAATCTCGGGGGCTTTTCCGGTCTTGAAAAAGTTCTAAAGTTAAAACCAGAAGATGTTATTAAGCAGATTGAGGTTTCCAGGCTCCGCGGAAAAGGTGGAGCCGGTTATCCGGCTGGACTCAAATGGAGATGTTGTGCAGGTCAGACGGGTGAGAAATATATTGTCTCCAATTTCTCAAATTGTGATAATAACAATATGATTGTCAATGCAATGATACATAACGATGTTTATTCTGCGGTTGAAGGAATTATGATTGCAGGATATGCCATCGGTGCAGATTCGGGGATTATATTTCTTCGAAATACGCAAGCGGTTGAGTACAACATCATCAGTGAAGCACTAGAGCAGATGCGATCCAGCAAGATCCTTGGGAAAGGGATTTTGAAATCTGATTTCCAGTTTGATATTCAAGTTGTTATGGGAAAAAATAATGCAGAAAAAGGACAGGAAATCATAATCTTGCGTTCGTTGGAAGGATTGTCACCGGTAACAGTATGTAATCGGCCCCATGCAGCCGAGGCTGGATTGAATGGAAAGCCGACGCTTTACCATTCCATGGAAACTTTGGCTTCGGTTCCGGCCATACTGGAAGAAGGGTATATCGAGACAAAAATCGTACAACTGGTTGATACTGAAAACGATATTACTCTTATTACAGAAGTGGCCATTGGATCAAGTATTGGTGATGTTTTAGAAAGGGCAGGAATACCCACAGAGGGTATAAAGGCTTTTTCCTTCGGAGAGAGCATGGGAGCAATATTTCCGCCAGATCGTTTAGGTATTTTGCTCGATTTTGACGGGATCAATAATGCCGGCGGTGCATTTGGTAACGCAGTAATCAGAATTTTGCGAGAAAAAGAATGTCTGGTTGACAGCGTCATGCATTGTTATGAGGTCTCATCGGTAGAGTGCTGCGGTAGATGTGTGTTCGGCAGGATGGGCACTGCACAAATATATGAAACGCTTAAGGATATTACGAAAAAGCGTGGAAAGGTCGATGATCTTGATTGTATGAGAGAAATTGCAGAGGCGATGCTTCTAGTGTCCAGCTGTAATCAGGGCAAATGCGCTGCGCAAATGATTCTCTCAGTGCTTGATTTTTTCCAGAATGAATTTGACATGCACATACGACGGAAAACTTGTGAAGCGCAGGTCTGTAAGGGGTATCGATCCTATTACATTTCGCCAGAGGCATGCGACGGTTGCGGTAAATGTCTGGCTAAATGTCAGCGTGATGCAATTGAGGGTGAAGATGATTACATTCATGTCATAGTGCAGGATATGTGCGACAGTTGCGCTGATTGCGTATCAGTCTGTCCAAACAAAGCAATACGAATTGTAGGAGAAAGTACACCGAAGATTCCGGATAGTCCAATTCCCGTCGGATCGTGGAAACAGTCAAGACGTAGAAGGTAAAAAAAGGGACCGCGAAATAATGGGTTCATTAAAAATTTAATGAATCGGTATTCTGGTGAGAAGTTATATTTTCACGAAAAAAATAGTGCAATATACATGTAATGGCATTTTCTAAACGCAAAAAAAACATCGGAGGTATAAAATACATGAAAAATAACGAAGTAGATATCCTTATCGTAGCGGCTGGTCCAGCCGGACTTGCTGCAGCAGTCAGTGCAGCATCAGCGGGTGCCAAAGTTAAGGTTTTCGAAAAAATGAAAACAACTGGAGGGACCGCGAATATGGCAATGGGTCCGTTTGGCGTCGAAAGTAGGGTTCAAAAAAATCAAATCGAGCCATTAACAAAGAAAATGGTTTTCGAAATCTTTATGGATTACAGCCACTGGCACACAGACAGCCGGCTAGTAAAAGCGTATGTTGATAAATCCGGCGACACGATTAATTGGTTGGAAGACCTGGGTGTCGAGTGGTATGGTGCGGTTCGACATTTTCCAGATTCGCAGGCAACATGGCATTTGCCCAAGCTCAGTAATGGCACTTTCGGGCACGGAAGCGGAGCGGTTATTATGAAAGCCTTAAAAGACAAGGCGGATGAATTGGGTGTTGAGTTTTTTTTAGAAACGCCGGTTAAGAAACTTATAACCGAAAACGGTGCCGTTGTAGGGCTCCAGGCGGTGACTGCTGATGGCGAAGAGATTGAAGAAAGAGGCAAGGCGGTCATAATCGCCACTGGTGGGTTTGGCAGTAATCCGCAGATGGTATTTGAAGAAACGGGATATAAACTCTTTGAGACTCTTTACTCTTTTATGATTCCCGGCATCGACGGAGATGGTATTAGAATGGCTCGAGAAATCGGTGCTGCGAAGGACAATGTCAACATGGAGATGTGTATTGCATTTACGAAAGTAATGGAATATGAAACGATTGACGCTGTTTGTCGTCAGCCAAATCTACTCGTCAATCTCGACGGCAATCGATTCTTTAATGAATACCAACTCTGTAACACGACATATGCTGGAAATGCGATTACCCGTCAGAGAGGGTCCGCTGCATATGTAATTTTTGATGAATCGTCAAAACGATATTATGAAAAATATGGTTATGACTTTAGAGCTTTGGATGTTACCCCCTCTAACATGGACAACTTTGATGCTGAAGTCGAACGTTATACCGAAGAAATAAATGGTAACGATTTTATTGTAGTGGATTCCATCGAGGAGTTGGCCGAAAAAACGGGTATCGATTTTGAAAATCTTTGTTATACGATTGATGAGTATAATAAATATTGTGACAGTTATGACAAGCTTTACCATAAGGATCCGAAGTACATGCGCCCGATTCGGAAGGGGAAAATATATGCCGGAAAAATAATTCCGATTGCTTTCGGTTCGCTTGGGGGCATTAAGATCAACGAGTATTGTGAGGCGATCAATGCTAATGAGAACATTATTCCGGGACTTTACGCGGCAGGTTCTGATGCGAATTCACTGAACCGGGATAGTTATACGTTTGTTCTACCGGGAAACTCCATGGGCTTCGCCATTAACTCGGGTCGAATTGCGGGCGAAAGTGCGGCTGACTATGTCGAATATTTGAAGGAACAATAGAAGGAACAATAGAATGTAGCTCTTTGACAAAAAAAAGACAGAAAACTAATGTTTTAGTGAAATATAAGGCAAACGGGATCGAAGTTACATTTCACGTTATCGCTGATGCTATGATGGGTGAAGACGAATATTGTATGGAATATATTGGTGCCTTTAGAGAAGGCATTTTTAGAAATTGTGGGCTTTCAAAAAAAAACATAGCACACAAAATCGAATCAAAAAAGGAGAGAATTATGTCGAAAATCGCAGGAGTAAAAATTTTGGTGGAAACAGGGAAATCGAAAAAAGTAGGCGCCGCTGTACAGGAAGCACTGGATGCAGGTGTTGCCGCACAGGAAATTCTTAACGGTATGATTGACTCAATGGGCGTCGTTGGTGAAAAATTCTCAGCTGGAGAAATCTTTGTACCGGAAATGCTGATTGCTGCCAAAAGTATGGCAAAAGGGGTAGCGGTTTTAAAACCGCTGATGGCTGGCGATAACTCGACCTCGCTGGGAACATGTATCATTGGAACGGTAGCAGGAGATCTTCATGATATCGGAAAGAATCTGGTTTCAATGATGATTGAAAGTGCCGGGTTTACGATGGTGGATCTGGGCGTGGATGTTCCCGATGAACGGTTTGTGGAAGCCATTAAAGAAAATGACAATGTCACTCTTGTTGCCTGTTCAGGACTATTGACCACAACGATGCCGTCTTTAAAAAGTGCCGTTGAAACTATTAAAGCCAGTGGTTTGACCGGCTTTAAGGTAATTGTTGGCGGTGCTCCGGTAACATCGGAATTTGCTGCTGAAATAGGTGCCGATGGCTATGCGGAAGATGCCGGTAGCGCGGCAGTTAAAGCGAAAGAATTGGTTAGATAAGAATTCAATACATCTTAGAAAGGAAAAAATGATGAAAGCAGGAGTTAAAGCCGGATTACTTGGCGGAATTATGGGGTTTCTAGGTAGCTTTTTAATGAATTGGCTTCTTATGCCCATTCCGGAAACAGTTTTAGCAAACAGTATTGGTAATGGCGTCACCGGACTGGTGAGTGGTTTCTTGGGCGGTTTTATAGGTCTATACGTATATTTGAAAAAAGTTTCTGCTTGAAAACGAAAACAAAGTGAGGTCAAAAAAGCTTACATAAATTGAACATGTAAAGCTAAGGAAATTGAATAAAAAACGTGTGCCCATTGATAATTCCGTTGTAAAGCGATACTGTCAATGGGGTATATCGATGAAAGGTTACAAAATGAAAATAAAGAAAGAATAGACAGGCCTCCCCCAAAAATTCGGTAAGTTGTAAAATAAAATGACCATCTATTAAAAAAGAAAGACTCAAGAGAAAAACTCGAATACACTGTTAAGTGACGAAACAAAACAGGTAAAGGAGAAATTCAAATGTGTCAGTTAAATTGTAGTACATCAAGCCGAAAAGGAAACACCTAACATACGAGGAATGTTTAAAAGGCGAATTGCAGTATAAAATGTGAGACTGTAAATCATTTTGTGCTTTCATGTTTAAATATTATGACGATAGTTTTTAAGGTCAATTGTCACCTTAAACCGGTACGGTCCGCCTCCACCAAAAATGAATTAAATACAAATAAAAAGCAGCTAAATAGGAATATTTTGCTGCTTTTTATTTGTATTTAATTATAAAAGTGAAATAATGGTAATAAAATAGAACTAAGCTGCTTGTATTCACGAAGAGGGTTCGGAATGGCTCTTTTGTTTACTTTTTATTTGAAATATCTCTTTTATTTTGTTTTTATTATTGACCTGTAAATGGTAAAATAAGCCATAATGATTTATTCTTAAATTTGCATATGCTTTTGTCCGAAAAAGTATTGACCTTCATTACTGTCCACAATTGTTTTATCTGCATCTGGTGAATCCGATTTTTTTTCAATCACCAGTTCCGGATGAGACTGTTTGAAGTCATCCAGAAAAGCAATGTGGCGGATGATCCCCGAGCAATTGGTGACAAGGGAAAGCTTATGGGAATAACAGAAGTGACTATTGATGTACATCTGTTTGGCATCTGAAGAAGCTTCGACGGTCGAAGACATGAGACCATAAGCCGTTTTATAGACATCAATATCCGCAATTCTTTACATAAGTGAATAAGGATGATCAGCAGAGCATCTGTAGGAGTGGAAAGAATTTTCTGAAGAATCAGCGCAGAAGCAAAGCCATACAAAGGATATTTCCGATTACGGCCAAACCTCCGATTAAAATCAGGATAAAAGTCTGCTGGAATAAAGGCATCAACTGCTGAAACGATTGTCGTAAATATTAGGTTAATGTTTTAAAAAAAATGCTTGACCATTGCAAGGTTTGGAGGTGTATTTTTGAATGTAAAGCAGTTCTGCAATAAAGCTATATCAATTTTCAAAGCAGAAATAGTTTTTACTATTTCTTTATTTATAGCATTAATTACTTCTATGATTTCTCCACCAAAATTAGATTATATAAATTTCAAGGTATTAATCCTATTATTTAATCTTATGATAGTAATAAGTGCATTTACAAGGTTGAAATTATTAGATAAAATTGCGGTTGAAATATTAACTAAACATAAAAGTCTTAGGATGGTTTCATTAATATTAACTTTCGTATGTTTTATTTCGTCAATGTTAATCACAAATGATGTAGCTTTAATCACTTTTGTCCCCCTTACCATGGTTATTGCGAGAAAGGCTAAGTTTAATCCAATAAAAACAGTAATTTTTGAAACCTTAGCTGTGAATATTGGTAGTAGTCTCACCCCAATGGGAAATCCACAGAATCTATATTTATTTTCTTTTTTTAACATAGGTATATTGGCTTTTTTTAAGCTTACAATTTTCTTTGTAGTAATAGGTGCATTATGGTTATTTATGCTTAATCGCAGAATTCCAAATATAAATTTAGAATTCAATTTAGATAAAATAGAAATTAAAGATAAAAAAAGCGTGATTATTTACTGTAGTTTGTTTATATTTATACTATTTTCTGTTTTCAATGTAGTTGACTATAGAATCGCTTTTATAATAAGCGTACTTGTCAGTTCTATAATAGAAAAAGAACTATTCAAGGAAGTAGATTATTTTTTATTGCTTACATTTGTTTGCTTTTTTATCGCCATAGGTAATTTATCAAATATGACAATTATCGATAATTTTATGAAGAGAATTTTAATTAATAATACAAATGTATATTTCTCCTCGATATTTTTTAGTCAGTTAATTAGTAACCTGCCCTGTGCGATTCTTTTATCCAAATTTACAAACTCTTGGAAAGAATTATTGATTGGTGTAAATATTGGCGGTATGGGAACAATCATTGCTTCACTTGCCAGTTTAATATCTTATAAATTTTACGCTAAAGAATATGATGGAAAAAAATACATAATTAAATTTACCATATACAATTTTATTAGTCTTATAGTATTTACAGCGCTATTTTATATATTTTTAATAGTTTAGAAAATAAAATCCAGCTTGTTACCATTTCCATTCATTTTTTTAAAGATACACTAGCAAGTTGATTATACCAATTCACATAGTCGCTAGCCACAGTAAACAATATTGTTGAATGGGGAATAAAATGGGCTGAAAAATTTGAACAATCAGATGTTAACAATATGATTGAAATATGCGAAAAATCATTGGCCATTATGAAAATTTACAAGGCGTATACCAAACTGATATAAAAATACGAGTGCAGTATCAGGTATCATTCAGCGTGATTTATTCCTGATAAATAGAAAAAGTGAATATACCTGGGAGGAAATTCAATGAATTTAGATAATGATCAGTACCGTATAATTGTAGAATCTTCGCCAAATATGATTTGGCGATCCGGAAAAGATACCTTATGTAATTATTTTAATACAACCTGGCTGAACTTTACCGGTAGACCTCTGGAACAGGAAATGGGAGTTAGATGGACGGAAGGTGTCCATCCTGAAGATTATGAGACCTGCATCAAAATATATCTAGATGCCTTCGAAAAGGAGGAATCTTTTGAAATGGAATACCGTTTGAAACGTAAAGATGGTGTCTGGAGATGGATTAATGACAGAGGAGTTCCTTACTATATTAACAACCACGAGTTTTCTGGATATATTGGAAGCTGTATAGATGTGACTGATAAAGTAGAAGGACAAAACATGAGAGAACTTGCACAAAAAGACGGTCTGACTCGTATCAATAATCGACAATACTTTGAGCAACTGGCAAATGTTGAATTTTTAAAAGCAAAACGGTTTCGGACCAATTTTTCAATTGCTATGATTGATGTTGACTCATTTAAAGCTATTAATGACACTTACGGACATCATGCAGGCGATCTTGTTTTAAAGGAAATAGCAAAAACGATCAATGAAAGTATCCGTGAATTCGATATTTTCGGTCGTTTTGGTGGCGATGAGTTTATACTGCTTATGTCAAACACAAATTACGCCGAAGCCGACCTTTTGATTAAACGAATGAAGACCATTGTTGATCACATTAAAATAAGCTACAACGACAGTGTTATTCATGCTAGTGCCAGTTTTGGATTATACCAGATGTATGATGAAGACACTCTTGAAAAAGTTATTATTGAAGCTGATAAAAAACTTTATGAAATTAAAAAAAGCCGCTGAAAAAGATAAGTGGATAACCAGTGTCTGACTTATATAACTTAATCTGTAACGGTTAATTAACTGGCATTCCGTGGACGAGGTTTACATTGAACCCAAACCAATCCTCAATATAAAGTACTAGTTAACACTACAACGAACACTAGTACTTTTCTGCGAAAGTTGCAGTGGTACAACTGCATTGTACCGCTGCAAGAAGTATTGAACAAAATAATTGTTGCCAGAGAAAATTGAAAAAAATGCAGTGAATATCTGATTAAATCCGATTATTATTGAGCTATGAGAGATAGATGATGCTTTGGGGTTTATGTTATATCATTTAGGGAGTCATTCAGAGTTGATTTGAGATTAAACATGACGATAATTCATAAGATTAATTGTCACTTTGAACCGGTACAGTCTCGCCTCCACTTTTTGTTTCCATTGGTTTTGCTTTAATTTCAGCAAACTCGGTGCAACCAGTAATGGCAAGCGTGCTGACTTGAACCAGTAAGTCTTCACGGATTGTTTTCAGCCAATAATAATTACTGGCTTCAGAAACCTGATTCTTCACCTACCATGTTTTTAAAGCGTTTTAAATCCATGCGATTATTGGACGCTTACCCATGAATTAACAACTCTTTTGTAAAAAAACGATACTTTATGTAAACACATAAGTTATGTAGTTGAACAAAACAAACATTTTAATTACTTCTAAAAGAACATTGTATATAACATTACACAAACTGATAGAGTTATAAATATAAATGTAATCCATGCTATTACGCTACTAATTTTTTGGGTTTTACGATTACCAACTATTTTTTCGTTACTAGACATCTTAATTAGAAGGAATATTAATGGAATAGATGCAATACCATTAACTACTGCTGCATATACTAATGCTTGAATAATATTAATATGAAATAAATTCATAACTAATCCAACTGCTGTTGCAAGAGCAATAATAATATAGAATGCTTTGGCTTTTAAGAATGGTTTAGATAAACCTTCTTCAAAATTAAATGTTTCTGATACGGCATAACCTATAGATCCAGCTAAGACAGTAATTGCTTGCCATCCAATACCAATAACACCGACTGAAAATAATATATATGCAAAGTCACCAGCCAAAGGTTTTAATGATAATGCTGCTTGTTGAACTGTTTCGATATTAGTAATACCAGATACATGAAGAGTTGCTGTTGTTGTTAATATAATGAAGAATGAAATCATATTAGAAAATATCATTCCTGTTTTTGTATCAAAACGCATTTTTATAATATCAGTTTTTCTAACTTTTGGTTTTTCACCAAAATCTTCAATTTTATTTTCTTCTATTTCTGCTTCTACTTCATTTGACGCTTGCCAGAAGAATAAATATGGTGATATAGTTGTTCCAATAAATCCAATTAGTGTCATAATATAAACTGAATTAAATTCAATATGTGGAATTAAAGTACTAACAACAATTGTATTCCAATCTTGATTTACCATAAATGCTGTAATAATATATACGCATAAACTTAATCCTAACCATTTTAAATATTTAGAATAAGTTTTAAAAGGTACAGTTATTTCAAGTAAAATAATCCCAATAGCTACTACTATTAACCACATATAAAAGTTTTGACCAAATAGCATTTGAAGACAAGCAGCAATAATACCTAAATCTGCTCCGATGTTTATTATATTAGCAATTACTAAAAGCATTACCATAAAATATAATAACTTCTTAGAATAATGTTCTTTAATAACACCTGCTAAACCTTTACCAGTTACTATTCCTATTCTGCCACACATTTCTTGAATAGATATCATTGCTGGTAATAAAAATAATGACATCCAAGTCATTTGATAACCATATTGCGCTCCAGCGACTGAATATGTTGCTATTCCAGATGGATCATCGTCTGCTGCTCCAGTTACAAATCCAGGGCCAATTGATTTTAAAGTTTTTCCAATTTTTTTTATTATCTTTTTACTTTTTGTTAATTCTTTTTTAACTTCAGTTGAGATATTATTGTTTTCCATTGTCATCTCCATTTCATTTATTATACTACCTATATATTAACGGACGACCATTTTTCGTGATGTTTCATATAACCCGCTCGCAGCGACGTAGTTCTTTGTTAAGCCGTTCGATACCATTGGATGTTCTCAGTCGCTTCCGGTATGTTGCAGGGAGGCTGAATACCGCTTGCAAATTAAGGAGATGATAATGTCAGTTCTCTTTGAGTGCTATGATTACTGAAGCAATCATTTTCAGCCACCCAATGTGACATCCTGATCCTGATACCATTCTAATGCTTTGTAAACCTGTTCAATGGTATAATCCGGCCACATTTCATCTAAAATATAAAAATCTGCATAAATGGATTGAATGGGTAAAAATCCACTTAATCGGCATCTTCCGCCCCAACGAATGATCAAATCTATCCTGGAGATATCAAAAGAAGCAATTCCCTCTATAAGATTATCATTTATGTTAACATCACTATTTTTTTTTGAATAATTCAAATCCCAATTCCAGTCATAATTAACTAGAAAATTGACTTTCATGAGACCCTTCCCAAATCGCGTTCTTTTAGTATATGGCAGCAGTTCCTTTGGAAACAATGGTGACTCAGTATTTCCAACGACTAGTAAGTCGGCATCCCGATTTGCCAAACATTCAACCGCGTCGACACATGCTTTTTGAAATGCCTTTGTCTGTAAAGATGGGCGTTTTGTGTTATCCGATGTAAATCCGTAAAAAGTCATTTCTTCAATACCCAGTTTTAAACACAAATTATAGAGATCAAATCCTGGCTGTATGCCAAATTTATAGCCATCCTGCTTTTCAAATCCTTTTTTTAGGGCCCATCTTCTATTGCCGTCAGGAATAATCCCAATGTGTTTTGGTAGTCGTTTTAAATGATTCATCGTGTCCACCTCATAAATTTTTATTTATTGTAATTATAACCTAAATTTCCGATGAATAATGATTTATTAGATAATGTTTCAAAATTGTCAATGGAATAGGGGGCGAAAAGATAATGTTCACAAATAGTTGGACACAAATTCCAGAAAATAAGATAAACTATACACATGAATAGAAAACGACGAACATGGTCCCCAGAGGAAAAGGCAGCCATCGTGCTGGAAATCCTCAGAGAAGA
>NZ_RXYB01000028.1 GCF_008086615.1 Acetobacterium tundrae | reverse complement strand
CCGTTTTATTGGAAGTCATCATCAAATATGCGCTGGGACTACAAATTGGTCACCAGGGACTGTACTTCATTTCAGCCTGCCTGGTATCCATGACCTTTTTCGCAATTGTTCAGTTCTGTATTGTCCACATGGGTGATCTCGGCAAGCTGGCGGCCCTGCTGCTGCTGATTCTGCAGTTAACCTCCTGCGGCGGAACCTTTCCAATGGAAACATTGCCAAAATTTTTCAACGTACTGTACCCTTTTATGCCGATGACCTACTCGGTTAAAGTGTTTAAAGATTCAATCAGCGGTGTCATTACCGACGAATTCTGGAATAGCTTCATTATTCTGATCATCTTTTTCGTTGTCTTCTTTACCGGCACGATTCTATTGTCAATTTTCAAAAAAAGAAAAGCAGATAAAAGGACGATTATGGTTAAGAATGAGTTGGAATCGGATCAATTATTTTAAAAAAATTATCTGTTTATTTATAATAACAGCGGGTAAAAAACTATAACAAAGGAAAAGAAATCGTACCTATTTAATTTTAATCGGTGGGTATGGAAAGGGGGGTATCATGAATTTTGAATTTGGAATGAAGGGTTATTCTTTTGGTATGCTTTCACTGATTTGCATTGCTGCCAACATTTTAATTTCTATAATCAGTTCTAATTTTATCAATCTCAGCTGGTTATCTTCAATTGTCGGTATTGCTGGTTTAGTATTTGCCATTTTAGCTTTTATCAATGGGAAAAAGGAACTTGAAGCAGATCCCAGCAACAAAAAAGCAAAAACTGGAAAAACAATTGGCCTGGTTCTAATAATTTTAAATATTGTCGCTTTTGTTTTAATATTGATTGCTATTATTGTCGGCGTTACTTTATTTGCTTCAATGTTGTAACTTTATCCACAGTTAAATAAGCACAAATTTAAAACTACTATTTAACTTAAAAAAAGCTCCCTTCACAAAAAAATATGAATGGGAGTTTTTATTTTACAATTGTTTTTAATTCATCTTCTTCGCTAACTCGTAAATTTGACGTTCCTCCTCATCGGTAAGAATTTTTTCAATGCTGTAAGCAATAATTAACACCCCAAAAATATCCATTACAAAACGAATCAGCGTGAATTTGAATCCCATCGCCGATACTTCAAATAATAGCAATGGTATTTTCATCGAAGCCCAGGCGCCGACAATAATCAATACATTGGAAAGTCGGCTGCCTTTGTTGAGAAAGACTCCAGCCACTGGGAAAGCGCCATAGAGGGGTCCTGCTGCCGCTGATCCAAGAAAAAAGCCCAATAATATTCCCACGATTCCTGAATCTTTGCCCATATATTTCACCATCGTTTCTTTTTTTACCCAAACATCCAATAATCCGATTAAAATAAATATAGGCGGAAGCACACCTAACATTCCTAAAACATTATCCCATGCCAGCCCATAAACGTGTATCCCCAAAACAGGATTAACAGCTAAAATAATGAGGGTTCCCACCAGCATAACGAGTAAAAACTGATATCGCTTCAGTATTTCCATTCTTTTCTTATTCATTAAAGTAAAACCCCCATGACAATCGCAACTAAAATTGAAAAAACAAAGCCCATCCCATTTCTTAAGAATGTTGCTTTTTTACCAAAATAAAGAAATTCCATCGGCATGGTTACAATTCCCACCATCATCAGTGTCGATACAAAAGCGCCGATCTGCATATATCCGGCACCGTTTTCCAACAAAGCCGCCGCCAATGGAAATGCCACAAAACCAGGTATTAAGGTAATGGAGCCGATAATGGAAGCAATGATAACGCCAATCCAACCAGAGTCTTTTCCAATCAAACCAGAAATCTGTTCCGCGGAAAGCACGCTCAGCAACAGCCCGATTAAAAGAATAATTCCTAAAAATTGAGGCATTATATTTTCAAAAGCTTTCCAGGCTTTCTTTAGTGCCAGCTTTGTTTTTTCTTTGCTTTTTGCAAAAGAAAGGATTAAGCCAGCCGCTGCCACCCCATAAAAAACAATCGTCATTGTCATCCTTTTACCCCCACTTCTTTCCTTCTGCTTGATGACAAGCCCAGTACTAAATCATCCGCTGAAATTGCAAGCGCTCTTAATGAACACGCTTTGTTCAATTTATCCAATTATTTTTTAGCCATAAAAAAGATGCGTTTAAACTCAAATAAAACTTTACCGTTTTCTTGAGCCGGATATTGCTTCTTAATTTCGTTAAGTACCCGTTGAAAAAACATAATCTTTTCGGGTCCTTCAAATCTTTCTGCATAGGGTCTCAACCCCGTGCTTTTACAAAATTCTAAAATTTCTTCATGCTTATTCATAATATGAAAATAATTTGTCTGCCATAATTCAATCTTTGAAAAATGTTTTGTCAGTTCATCATAATAAAATTCCGGTGGATAAGATTTAAACAGCTCTTTTTCAATTCCGATAAACGTATCAGCGTCATAAGTCTTGACTGTTTCTGCAATGCAGTTTTTTATGGTCATTGCCGAAAAATAGGGTATTTGGATTGCCAGCAAACCCTCCGGCAAAAGAATATCGCTTAAATTTTTAATCACATTTCCCTGGTTTTCAAACCACTGAAGTGCCGCATTTGAAAAGACTAAATCAAATTTCCCTAAATCCGTTAACGGTCTGCTGCAATCTCTTTGTATCCAAGTCACATCGTCCATCGTTTCTCTGGCTTTATTTAACATTGATGTTGAGGCATCAGCTCCGACTATTTCTGCTTGTATAAACCGATTTCTTAATGGGATTGTGCTCATTCCCGATCCGCAGCCAATATCGATTATTCTCTTAAAAGAGCCTTCCCCAATTCTGTTTACCAAATCAATTGAAGGCTGTGCCCGTTCTTTTTCAAATTGACTATACAGTTTCACATTCCAGTCTTCCATATATATCACCCTCCTGATAATTTTTCTTTTTTCATGCGTTGATTTATTATACAAGATAATATATAATTTGTGAAATGAATTATATCGATCTTAATAATTCGATTTTATGATTACAGGAGTTACTTATGGATTCACAACTATTAAAAACTTTTATCCAATTATCGTCAACTAAAAATTTCACCCAAACTGCAAAGCTTCTTTTTGTCGCCCAGTCTACGGTCACAAATCGCATCAATGAGCTGGAGAAAGCGGTCGGAAAACAGCTGTTTTTAAGAACTAAAAAAATGGTTGCCCTAACTTTGGAAGGAGAATTGTTTCTGAGTTACGCTAAACGACTAGTCGATCTTGAAGAAACGGCCATTCAGCAGATCAATTCATCGGATTTTACGCGGCGGCTTGTTCGCTTCGGTGCGACCAATTCCATTTATGAAAGCTGCTTATTCCCGATCATTCGGTCGGTCCAAGCCAATGATTTGAACATTTTAATAAAAGTTGTGATTAATCATTCCTTTGATCTGCTCGCATTTCTTCAGGATAGCTTAATCGACATCGCTTTTACTTATATTCCTTATAATAAGGAAGGCTATGTATGCATTCCATTTAAAGAGGATGAATTACTCCTGGTTACCGTCAAAAACAACACTGAATTTGCAAGCGGGATTTATCAGGATGACTTACCTTCACTGGACTACTTATTCTGTAATTTTGCACTTCAAAAAGTGGGGCAATTCATCCGTGAATTGTTTCCGCCCCATTATCAATTTGCTTTTGAAATTGATAATAGCAGCAAATTAATTCCTTATTTATTGGATGGCCTCGGATACAGCTTCCTGCCAAGGAGTTTAATCTCATCATACCTTGAGGATGGCTCCCTGATCTCGATTCCCTTACGGGATTTTGAAACACCAACGATAAAAAGCTACTACACTTATAAAAATGAAGATGATTTTGTCTTGCAGCATATCATTCCTTTAGTGGCATCATAAATTGTCCTCCTCTTTCGTTAACCAAATTCAGCCTCAGTGTAAGATACACTGAGGCTGAGCTTAAAGACAAAGCATTTGCTATTAAAATTTAATGCTACCTTAAAGGTTCTATTTAAAATCCGTAATAAGTCTGATCCATAACCATCTGCAGACTTGCTCGGGTCACTTCCACTGGATTCGTTGATGTACAAACATCGGCCATGGCTTTGCCCAGCATTTCATCCCGGGCTTTGAGATAATCCTCTTCAGCTATGCCAAATATTTTATATGAAGCGGGAATATTCAAAGAATTATTGAGTGCTACCACGCTATTGTAGAGGGTGTCGGTGGCATCTCCGGATATGTTCAATATTCCGGAACCGCTAAGCAGGCGCGCATACTGGTGTTGAACCTTTTCATCCACACCGTTAAATTTAATGACATAGGGCAGAGCAATGGCATTGGCCAGTCCGTGAGGCAAATGGAAAGAAGCCCCAATTGCATGAGCAATACTATGCGTAATCCCTAAGCCGGCACTGTTAAAAGCAATCCCTGCCATACAGGATGCAATTTGCATACTCGACTTTGCTTCAAGATCATGACCATCCGCATAACTGCAATGCAAGCTTCGGAACACCAATTCAACGGCCTTGTTGGCATAACAGCGGGCAAATGGATTGTTTCCCGTTGAAATAAATGATTCGATGGCATGGGTCATGACATCCATTCCGGTAGCCGCTGTTGACCCGGCTGGTACACTTTCAAGGAGCTTGGAGTCCAGTATTGCCGCATCCGGCATCATCAATATATCGGTTAAGGGAATTTTTGTATTGTTTTTTTTGTCTGTGATCACGGCATATTCGGTCACCTCTGAACCGGTTCCCGCTGTTGTGGGAATGGCAATAAAAGTCGGTTTATGAACGTATTCATCTTCAAAAATAATCCGTTTGAAATTGACACAGTAATAAATAATCGCTTTTGCGGCATCGATAACCGACCCCCCGCCGATGGCAATCAGAGCATCCGGCTTATTCATAATAATGTGCATTAATCCCTTTTCCACAATGTCCGTAGAGGGATCGGATTCAACGTCTGCAAAGACGTGATAATCGATTCCTTTTTCATCCAACAGATCAGTTAACATTTTTAATAAACCAAATTTAACCATCCCTTGGTCGGTGACAATACACACCTTCTTAAAATTATAATTCTCTATTTCTTTTAAGGCACCCTCTCCATAATAAATGGCCGGCTTTACTTGAAAAAATCGCATCGCTTTTCCTCTCTTTTCTGTAAGTTTATTCTACACGTCCACCAAATCATTTAGATGCAGACATACTTTTTATATTTTTACCATTATAGCAAGAATAATTGTTAAATTATAGATTATCCCTAAATTTTATTCCATGAAGGCCATTAATTATCTGCATTTTTCGCACAAAAAAAAACACCAAACACGGTTTGGTATTTAAAGAGTCATTAAGATACTTTTTTGCCGTGCACCCCACTTCGACAAACAGCTTCCAAGCGTTACTTTGGCAGTTAGCTCGAGCCAGAGTATCCTCCGGCACATAAAAGATCTTACTTACCGCTGCTTCATTCCTGACCTGACGGGGTTCATAAGTTTCTATTGCGAAGGGTCCAACTGTCAACACCACTTTCCTCCGGCAGACCTCAAAACCTGAAGCCTCGGTGGGGAATTCAACCCTGCTACAGCGGATTGCAGGTTACAAAGCACCGCTAACTCTCCGTCTAGCACGACTTAGATATTATAACGTATTAATCCTTAATTTACAAGGCAAAATAATTTCTTTAAGGAATTCTTTGCTAACTCATTTTATAATAATATAAAACAATTTATTCGAATCAATCGTTCTTAACTCTGTGTATTTAATTTATATGCTTTACTAAAGAAATTATCAACCATTCTTTAACTTTTTATGGCTTTCACATAAAATAACCAAGAAAATCCAATCGGTCCTTTTAGAATGAAAATAATTGGGTAAATAAATTAAATAAGGTTAATTGCAAAATAGTATTGACACTGTAATAATTATTTTACAATTAATTGGTTTATTCTTTATATGATATGATTTACAACATTAATCAACGATAGGAGTGAAAAATGTATAATATATTATTAGGCGGAGCTGCCGGAGATGGCATTGAAACCATGTCCGCTCTTTTAGAAAAAATTTTGAAACAATCAGGCTGTCATCTCTTTACGATTCGTGATTTTATGTCCCGGGTGCGAGGTGGGCATAATTTCACACAGATACGCTTTGGCAATATCCCTCTTGCTGCTCATCGGGATGCCTTAGACGGCCTCTTTGCCATTGATGAAACAACCTATAAAGAGCACTGCCATCAACTTTCCAGTGATGGTTTTATTTTATGTGATGATTCTTTAATCATTGATGATGACCGTGTGATTAGATTACCCTTGAAAGAGGCGGCAAAAAAAATTGGCAATCCAAAGGTTATCAGCAGTGTCGCGATTGGATCACTGCTTAAGCTTTTCGATTTTTCGCTAACACCAGCAGCGGATATTTTTAAAACCAATTTACGCGCTGATTTAGTTGCCGTAAATTTAAGCGCTTTAGAAAAAGGTTATAGTTTGGTGAAACCACGATTTAATTTTGATCCTGTTCAGACATCAGATCAGATCCTTTTATCGGGCAATACCGCTATTGGCTTGGGGGCTCTAGCTTCAGGACTAAAATTTTATTCTGCCTATCCGATGTCTCCTTCAACAACACTTCTGGATTTTTTCTACGTTCATGGCAATAAAATGAATGTGGCAGTAGAACAAGCCGAAGACGAAATTGCCGCAATCAACATGGCGATTGGCGCTTCTTACGCCGGTGCACCGGCAATGACAGGAACCTCTGGCGGAGGCTTTTCTCTAATGGTTGAGGCCCTTGGCTTCACCGGAATTGCCGAAATTCCGCTGGTAGTTGTTGATGTTCAGCGCCCCGGACCGGCTACCGGCTTTCCCACCCGGACCGAACAAAGTGATTTAAATTTTGTCATTTCTGCTTCCCAGGGGGAATTTCCCCGGATGGTTATTGCTTTAAGAGATCACGCGGATTGTTTCTATCAAACGGCTCGAAGTTTTGCTTTGGCTAAAAAATATCAAATGCCGGTGATCCTTTTAAGCGATCAATATCTGGCTGATTCCACCACAACCCTGCCAATCTTAAATACTAATGATATTGTCACCTATTCCCCCGAGCCCGATGCCTTGCCAGAAAAAGAATGCTATCGTCGCTATGCGCTTACCGCAAGTGGTATCTCCCCACTCCGTATTCCGGGAAAAACCGAAGCCCTAGTGCGTGTCGATAGCGATGAACACGATGAATTTGGTCAAATTACCGAATCTGCCAGTCTTCGTAACCAAATGGTGGAAAAACGGATGCATAAATTGGATTTATTAAAGGATGAACTCATTGAACCTGAATTTTATGGGTATAAACACTGTCAGTCTTTACTCCTGGGATTCGGTTCAACAAGCGGTGCCATAAAAGAGGCCGTGGATATTCTCAATGCCGATGTAAAAAATTATGGTGCCCTTTTATTTGGCGATATTTATCCGCTGCCCATGAACCAACTAAAATATTATGCGGCACAGGTTGTTGAAATAATTAACGTCGAGCAGAATGCCACCGGGCAACTTGCCGCTCTGATCCGCCAGGAAGCCCTTATTTGCTGTAACAACAGTATTCTGAAATATGATGGTCGGCAATTGTCGGTGGATGATATTTTATCAGGCATAAAAAATATGAAAGGCGGTTTCTAGTATGAACAAAACAGCATTCACAAACTCTGAAACAGCATGGTGTCCCGGCTGTGGTAATTATTCCATTCTTGAAACACTCACTGGCGTTTTGAATGAAATGGAAACCCCACCCAGCCAGATTGTCCTGGTCGGTGGTATTGGTCAAGCTGCAAAAACAAATCAGTATATCAGTGCCAATGGCTTCAGCGGACTTCACGGCCGCGCCTTACCCGCAGCAGTAGCCATTAAAATTGTTAATGATGATCTTACTGTGATCGTGAATACCGGTGATGGTGATTCTTATGGTGAAGGGGGCAATCACTTTATCCATAATATTCGCCGAAATGTCGATATTACGCACTTTGTTCATGATAATCAGATCTATGGTCTCACTAAAGGCCAACCTTCACCCACCTCAGACCCCTGTGATTTAGATCATATAACAGACGCCTGTAACATGAGCGCTTCATTTAACCCTTTGCTGATTGCGATTGCCACCGGCGCAACCTTTGTCGCCCGGGCTTTTTCTGGTGATCAAGAACATCTGGCCAAAATAATGCATGCCGCCATCAATCACAAGGGTTATGCATTAGTCGATATACTCCAACCTTGTGTGAGTTTTAATAAGAAAAATACCTTTGCCTATTATAAACAGCGGGTTAAACCCCTGGATGACTCTTATGATCCCGCCAATAAATTAGCCGCCATGGAAAAAGCCATGGAATTTGGAGATACCATTCCCATTGGTATTTTATATCAGCAGCAGTTACCCACGTATAAAGAGAAGCGCTCTGAATTATTTGACACCATGCCCCTAATTGACAAAAAAGTCCGGTTGGAAGATGTGCAAGCTTTGATTAAAAGTTATATTTAAATACTTTGCAATAAAATGAAGTCATCCCAACAATTTTTATTTTGTAATGGATAAGTTTGCTTGCATACATCGATTAAGGCCGGTCAGACGATAATAGGAAGCCAAAAGTTGTCCGGCAAGTTATCCACAGACTTATCCACAAATTCATGCACAAAAATATTCACAGACTTATCCACAGACTTATCCACAAAATGAAACATTTCCGGTAAACTTAAATTATTGGGGTATATAGGTGTAAAACTATTTTTTTTGCTTTTTTATTATTTAAGATTGATATTTCTTTGTTTCCAATTGTGTTATAATATTAAAAAATATATGATCATGAGGATTATTAATGGATGACAATAAATTAATCATATTAACTTTTCTAGCCAAAAGCGGAGATGAAAAGGCCATGCTGGAACTTGCTGATTACTATTATTTTATCGAAAACAAGCAGGATTTATCTGCTGAAGTTTTTCAGTTGGTTATAAACTACTATACCATTTTAGCAAATGGGGGAAATGACCATGCCATGACCGCTTTAGGGTCCATGTACTATGAAG
Source organism: Acetobacterium tundrae (assembly GCF_008086615.1). Lineage (GTDB taxonomy): Bacteria > Bacillota > Clostridia > Eubacteriales > Eubacteriaceae > Acetobacterium > Acetobacterium tundrae. The sequence goes on along the minus strand of NZ_RXYB01000028.1, from coordinate 18,321 downwards.
GGTTGATGATTCCCCAAGATTTTAAACAGGCAAAAAGCTGGTATGAAAAGGCAGCGGAAAAGGGCAATTCTCTGGCTCTTAATTATTTAGGCTACTGCTATTATTATGGTCGCGACATTCCCCAAGATTTAGAAACTGCTTTTTATTTTTTTTGCAAAGCCGCCCAGTTAGGTCACCATAATGGCATGTATAAACTTGGTGATATGTATTATAACGGTCAATTCGTTTCCAAAGACTTTGTCGCTGCCTTATATTGGTACAATCAGGCTGAAAAGACGATTACTGCCGCCAGTCCCGAGTATCCGAATATTTGTTATCGCATTGGCCATTGCCATCTTTCCGGGGAGGGGGCTTCAAAAAATTTGCTTCTCGCCCTGGAGTGGCTTCATAAGGCCGAATTGGGATGCTATCAATTAATAACTAAAGGGGATGCCTATGCCGGACTTACCCTAGTTCGGGTTAAGGAAGATTTGGAAACCCTGCGTCTTCAGCTAGATACCCAAAAATGTTATCACCATGCTGACCTTGGCTATCATAATCCCTTAAACATGTAAATTTTTTAAGCTCTTTTAATCCAATTTTAATTCGTAATGATATACTAGGTAATAGAAAATGGAGGTTACACTATGAAAAGAGTAATAAAGTCCTTACAAAACGTTCCCTACCGTACCTCGCATTTGGTAATGAAGCAAACCTTTAAGCTACTGAATTTTCCCATTCCGCCAGTGCTTAAAGGCCCTGGAATGGCGCGACGATTTCCTGAAATTATTAAGCTTACCGGTGTCACAAAAATATTAGTGGTTACTGACCGTTCACTTCTTTCCATGGGGTTATTGGACTCCTTTTTATGTGCCTTGGAAACAAACGGTATCGAAGCGGTAATCTTTGATAATATCCAGTCTAATCCAACTTTTGAAAATATTGAAGCTGGTTTGGCCTTATATTATAGTACGAATTGTGATGGCGTTGTCGCCTTCGGCGGCGGTTCTCCCATCGACTGCGGAAAAATCATTGCTGCAAAAGTCACCAATCGAAAAAGCATCGAAAAAATGCGTGGTCTTTTTAAACTCACCAGCAAGCTGCCACCTTTTTTTGCTATTCCAACTACCACCGGATCCGGTTCAGAAGGCACCATTTATGCGTTCATAACCAATGTGCAAAATCATGAAAAGTTAGCAATCATTGATCCTAAACTGATTGCCTTAGCCACTGTTCACGATCCTGAGCTCATCTTAAGCCTGCCGCCATCATTAACGGCTACCACCGGAATGGATGCTCTCACCCATGCTATTGAAGCCTATATCGGGAAATATGACACCCCCTTTGTAAAAGACAATGCCTTGCATGCGACAGAAATTATCATTAATAATCTGGAAAACTGCTTTCACAATGGTCAGGATATCCACCTCCGTTCGAAAATGCAACAAGCAGCTTTTGACAGTGGGCTGGCTTTTACGAGAGCCTATGTGGGTTATACTCATGCCATCGCCCATGCCATGGGCGGCTATTATAGCGTTCCCCACGGTTTGGCCAATGCCATTGTGCTTCCTTATATTTTGGAATTTTCTCGCAAGTTATCTGAAAAGAAATTAGCTGAACTTGCTTTTTATTCTGGTCTGGGCGAAGCCATGTTCGATGATGAAACCCTGTCGAAGTTACTGATTGAAAAAATAAAATCCATGAATGCCAACATGGGGATTCCAAAAACAATTTATGCCCTAAAAGCTAACGATATTCCCGAACTTGCCAAACGCATTCTCAAAGAAGGTAATCCGACTTACCCGGTACCTCGCATTATGCGTTTTCAAGAATGCTGCGATATCTTGAAAATGCTCTGCCCTGAAATTTCTCAATAAATTCAAACAAAAAAGATACCAAATGGTTAAATCATTTGGTATCTTTTTATTATCTTGCAATAGCATCTCAACAGTAAAGCCTATTTTCACATCAAGATTTTACATATTGGGCATGAACGTACAAACGGTATATCTGACATAATCTCTCCTGTTTTCTGAAGATAAAGCTCATTTTTTTTATTCTATAAACTTGGTAAAGTTCCTGATATCACAGCCTTTTTCAGAGCAATAATAACCGCCTTCATAATGCCATTTGATGTATAGGTCGCCCCGGAAATGGTATCCACTACCGGTGTTTGTTTAGCGATTATTTCTGCTGGCACCGCATCAATAGCTCGGCCATAATGCTGAACACCTACTTCATTGTGAGACACCACCTTTACATCCGTTATCTCATTGCTCGCCACAGTTACGCTCACGGTGAGATTCGGACCGTATCCATCGGCTACTCCTGTATAAGTGCCGTCTTTAAGATCCACATTTCCCATAAAAAGATTGGCTTTCGTAACAACTGAATCGGTCACTGGCGAAGAGGTTGAAGCAGTTCCCGAATTCGCTGTTGAAGTCGTATCTGCTGCTTGAGTTTGGGTCGTAGTTGCACCTCCATATAGTTTCGCCACAGAGTTTTCAATTTCGCTTGTTACACCGGTGAAGAATGCTTCTGGACCCATGATTCCTCCGATTTGCCATAAATGCAGCCCCAGGAAGACAATCAATACAACGGTTAGCCAGCGATGGGGTTTAATCCATAAAAATTTTTTCGGGAAAATCTTTCTAAACAAATAGCTTAAACCAAGTAGTATTCCAGTTGCCATACAGAGCGTGCCAAAATTAAATGATAGCAGTGCGCCTGATGAAAAGAACCCATGAACACCTGCAAATATTACAAAGGCAATACCCATCGATTTATGGGAATTTCTTAATTTCTTGTTGATTTTTGCAATCAGTTTGCTTTTTCTCTTTCCTTTATTTAAGATTCGCAGCAAATAGATAATTGCTAATAAGACAACCAAAGCTACGCTTATCCAGGCTGTTACTACATTAATAAATAGTGTCATTTTTTTCTCTCTTTCTTTTTTAATTCCAATTTTAGTAAATTATAGTCTCATCCTTATGTCATTTTTTAATGTTAGCATCTATTTGTGAACTTTTTATGAAGAACTTGTGTATGTTTATAAAATATAATTAATTCTTTGTTGGTAACGATTATATTTTAAAGTTACTGTAACAAAAAAGTCTGTCCGGCAAACTCGCGTTCTCGAGCAGACTTTTTCCATTCCTATAAAAGTAGCTGCATTAACCGCCAAAGGTAACCAGCCCTCTTTTTAAAATATTGTTATTCGTTTTTCTTTTGTTTAGTTTCTTCTTTCAATGGTTCTGTTTTTTATAGCTTTACCCATTCTATTTCATTATCAAATCGATTCGAACCATTAGCACACCACATCACATAATTTTCCGGGCCTCTATATTTTTTTAAGTAAACATTCTTTTTTTGTTCTTCTTCAAAGATGGATACTTCTATCTTTTCTGGAAATTGACCTTTTATATTGACGGCAAAAGCATTCATCGGCAGCCCGAAACCTTTCCCGGTATATTTCATATAGCTTTCTTTAATTGACCATAAATCACAAAGTCCCTGTTGTTGATCTTCAACCGGCAGCGACAGGATCCAGGCCACTTCCACTGCGTGGAAAAAACGCTTTGCTAATTGAAAATTCACACGCTCCCGCTGCTCAATATCCACTCCAACGGGTTCATTGCTTATCGCACAAACCACAAAATTTCCTGAATGGGACAGATTAAAATGAATATTAGGATGATCCGAACATCTTGGCTTTACACCTTCCCCTTTTATTAACTTTAATTGCTCTTTAATTCCAAAGAACTTCGATACTGCTTTCTGCAAAATCACTTCTGCACCTACCGAAAGTGCTTTCGAATTAATTGATTTTAATCGAGCTGCTTTTTCCTGGCGTTCTGAAGAAATAGATGTCAAGTATTTTTCCAATTGATCCAACTGATACAAAGGACTTACATCGGCGATATAAATCCGGGTTTTTATTTCTTCCATTCGTATTTAGCCCCCTGACCAAATCAGTTATTCAACACTTATTATTACCTTTAAAAAAAACAATTATAAATTTCACTTTTTTTAAATAATTTCAGCTATGATTATACTATAAAACATCAACAATCAAGGAGATCAATATGATCCCGCCTGTATTCATTACACCAAACATAAAAAATTTTTTTGGTGTAAAAAAAGAGAGGCACTGCCCCCCTATATAACCTCACTTAATCCATCGTAAATAGTAATTTGATTTCTTCCCTTCCCCTTGGAAAGATATAAAGCCTCATCGGCATACTGCGTAAGATTCTGATTCTCCATTTCATTTTTCCACTCGGCAATGCCGATACTAATGGTAATCTTTCCGCTCTGCAAAAGAGCTTCTTCCAAAATGATCGGAGTTTTTCTTAACTTTGTCATTATTCTCTTTGCAATACTTCCTGCCTGTTCTTTACTAATGTCTGCCAGAATTAAAACAAACTCGTCTCCACCAAATCGGGAACAAATATCTGTCTTTCGGGCATTCATTTTTATCGTATCAGCGACATATTTTAAGACCTGATCCCCAATATCATGACCATATTCATCATTAATTTCCTTGAAAAAGTCAATATCAATCATCATTAAAAATAAATGATATCCCGAACTTTTTGCTTTTTTAATAAAATCAACTAGTTGTTTGTCATGATATCGTTTGCTGTGAAGGTCCGTTAAATAATCAATATTTTCAGCTTCAAATTTATCCCAGATCAGCTTAAATGCAATAAACAAGATTAGCATACTCAACACAGAAATTCCGATAACAAGAGCCGATTTTATATTTTTCATTAGTACCGTGATGGCATCTCCGGAAAAATTCACGCCTACCACACTCAACACTTCGCCTGTTTGAGGATCTCTGATTGGGGCATACCCCGATAAATAACTGCTTCGCTTATCCTCTTCAACAAAATCAGTATATCCAGCCATACCTGTTCTAAAAACATCGCCTTCCATTGCTACCATCTCATCCGTAGACCCAATGGGGAAAAAAAACTTACTCTCTGAATTTTCCCCATCCAGAATATATGCTGATTCTGTATCTGATATTTTTTTAGCTGTAAAAATATAGCTGGCACCCGTTTCTTCTCTAATATTCTGAAAAAGTTCATTCATTTTTTGATAATAAGCCTGATCATAATTGTCCGACTGATAATCACTTGTTTCTGATAACGCCTTGTAAGGTTCCATATCTTCTTCAATGAAATGAGCTGCTGTCACAGCCACTTTCTCAGCACTTTCGCCAAGTTCCTGAATCACCACATTTTCAATCTCCAAATAAGTCAAATAACCAATTGTCGAAAGTAGTAAAGCAATGATCAAGAAGATACTTATGCAAACACCTTTTTGATTCCTTATGCACTTCATCATTTAACTTTTTTCCTTTCTAAAACGTGTCTTTTTCTTTGATTTTTCTCATTCTTATTTTTCTCATCCTTATTTTTTCCAGTCTTTTTTGTTTATACCCACAAAAAAAATGACGAAACAATTAATCATTGTTTCGTCATTTTTGGGATGCAAATAAAATCCTTGCTGCAATTATCAGTTACAACTGCTTAATTAAATCCTGAATTTTCTTGCGATTATTTTCGAAGATGTCTTCTCTCAATGGCGCACACCCGCCGATTGTCTTTTTTCCTTCTAATAACTTTTGAGCTAAGGCCATACAATTATTTTCTCCACAGTTTCCGCAGTTACTATGAGGTAAATACTCATAAATATCAAAAACGCTGATTTCCTGATCTACCATAAGATTTCCTTCTTTCTTAGGATCATAAGGGCTTCCATCAAATTTAATTATAAAATAAAACCCGCTTTTTAATTTTACTTAAAAAACAGGTTGATTTCTTTTTGGCAGGGGTAGCAGGATTTGAACCTGCGGATGATGGAGTCAGAGTCCATTGCCTTACCGCTTGGCTATACCCCTATATTAACTTTTCTAACCCGAAGGTACGCTAAACATTTTACCCGAACTTTTTTCTCTTGTCAAGGAAAATGAATCTTCGACAAGACTAATTTTCATTTTCCTAATTTATCCCAAATATTTTCTTGGTATTAGCCGCGGTAATTTCCGAAATTTCTGCCAGGCTTATGCCCCTCAGTCTAGCAATTTCTTCCGCCACCAATCGAACATAGGCTGGTTCGTTTCGCTTTCCACGATGAGGCGTTGGCGTTAAATAAGGGCTGTCGGTTTCAATCAACAACCGGTCTAATGGCATCATTGAAACCACTTCCGGAAGTTTGCGCGCATTTTTAAAGGTGAGTGAGCCTGAGATCGACAGATAGAAACCCATATCTAAAAATACTTTCGCCATTTCTGCCGATCCGCTGTAACTGTGCATAACTCCACCATACTCCGGTGCAAAATGGTCCTTTAAAATACGCAGCATGTCTTCCATAGATTCTCGATTATGGATAACAATCGGGAGTTTAACTTCTTTGGCCACGGACAACTGATCAATAAAAACCGACTGCTGCACATCTCTGGGCGACAAATCGTAATGATAATCCAGACCAATTTCACCAATGGCAATAACTTTGTCTTTTTTTGCCCATTCTCTCAATAGCTGACCCGTTTTTTCTGTGTCGTAGTCCTTGGCATCGTGAGGATGAATACCAACCGTTGCATAAACCATTGGGTATTTTTCGCTCATTGCGATGGCCCGAAGGCTGGATGCTTCATCCGCTCCCGGATTGATAATAATTTCAACGCCGCCAAGTTGTGCATTTGTCAGAACGGCTTCCCGATCCTCATTGAATTTTTCATCATCTATGTGCGCATGGCTATCAATTAACATTGCTTAATCTCCTTTATTTTTTCAATCAAAACTTCCTTGGCGTTTTCCACCTCATCATCCATCACGTTTTCCAACAAGTGCTTTAACAATCGCCCGATCTCCGGTCCATCTGCAATACCCATTGCCATGAGATCATTGCCATTGATGGCTAAATCTTTTAGCGAAAAGCATTCATTCTCGGCGATGACTTCTGACAGAATGTTTTCAAGTTCTGCTAATCCATCTAATCGGAAACGGTATTCCAGGGATTGCGCCAAAACATCAGCCCGTTTTATTTCCAGCAAATCCCGAAATAATGATTCCGATAAGCGGTTAAGCCAGCGTTTGACGCTTTTTTTGGTAGGCTCTATAACAGTGTCATGATATTTAATCAGTTTACAGATTTTGGCAATCGACTCTTTATCCAGTTTCAGCGCATTTAAGCGATGATTGGCAAGGCTTTCCGACTGCCTGCTATGGCCATTAAAATGACCAATTCCCAAGGTGTCCCGACTATACGTTTCCGGTTTGCCAAGGTCATGAAAAAGCATCGTCCAGCGCAAAATCGGAGTCGCCGGCAAGTTTTCCAGAGCAACCGCAGTATGTGTTAATATATCATAACAATGATGGGGATTTTTCTGATCAAAGTCTTTGGCCGGCAGCAGCTCGGGAATGACCACTCCCAGAACGGTTGTCTCTTCCAGTAATACCTTTTTAACGTTTTTTCCGCATAAAAGCTTAACCATTTCCGCAGCGATGCGTTCAGCCGAAATTTCTTTTAACTGCTCACACGCTTCATTAACGGCCTTTTGTGTTTCTTCCTCCAACGCAAAGCCGAGAACCGCAGCAAAGCGCAATGCCCGCAGAATTCTCAACGCATCTTCATTCATTCGCTCGCGAGGATCGCCAACACAGCGTATTTGTTTTTTTTGAATGTCTTCGATACCGCCAAACAGATCAACAAAGCCTTTTTGAGGATGATACGCCAGAGCATTCATGGTAAAATCCCTTCGCGCCAGGTCTTCATCCAGATTTTTAGTGAACATTACTTCATCCGGATGACGCTTGTCAGAGTAATTGCCTTCCCGGCGATGGGTCGTTATCTCAATGGAATGACCGTCGATGATAACCGTAACCGTGCCATGGCGTATCCCGGTTTCAATGACTCGGTAATTGGAAAAGCAGTCCTTAATCTCTGCCGGTGTAGCATCAGAGGTCATGTCAAAATCAAGGGGTGTTTTTTCTAACAGATAATCCCGAACACTGCCACCCACAAGATAGCCGCAGAACCCGGAGTGATCGAGCATTTCAAACACTTTTTTGACCGAATTCGGAAGATCAAGCTTCATTGTTTCCCAAACCAATATCATCGGCAACAGCACGCATCCCCATTATCGTTTCTTTGGTCAAATCTTCCAGGGAATATCCCGACATGGCTGCGCCCTTTGTAATAACATCCCGACTGACGCCGGCAGCAAAATTTTGAGCTTTAAATTTTTTCTTAACCGACTTCACTTCTAAATCGTTGACACTTTTAGACGGACGCATATAGGCACAAGCAGTAATCAATCCGACTAACTCATCCGTTGCATACAGAATCTTCTCCATTTGGTGAGTTGGCTGGACATCCGTGCAGATTCCAAACCCATGACTTGCTACGCTGTGAATAAATGCATCATCATAACCATTGTTCGTTAATATCTCAACCACTTTTACGCAGTGCTCTTCTGGGTATTTTTCATAATCCAAATCGTGTAAAAGTCCTACAATCCCCCAATATTCCGGATCTTCTCCCTCTAATTCGGAAAAATGCGCCATCACGCCGGACACGGCTAAGCCATGATTGAGCAGTGATTCGCTCTCATTGTATTCTTTTAATAATTGCAATGCTGCTTCACGATTTAATTGATTCTTCATTTTGATCGGCTCCTTTTGTTTTCTATAAATATTTCAAATTATATCATATTCTTTTTTGTACATCTTTTTCAAGTGATTTGTGAAAGATTCATCCTTTACCGGGTATTCTGAATCATCCACCCGCCTGACCGGCATAATTTCCATTAGCGAGTTTGTGATGAATATCTCATCCGCTTCCATTAGAACTGCTTTACGATAATAGCCTTCTTCAAACGGTATTTTATAATTCTTTAATAATTCGATGACTTTATTTCTGACAATTCCCGCTAAAAGACCGTTATCCGTTGCCGGGGTATAGACCTTTTCATTTTTTATAAAAAAGATGTTGCTCATGCTTCCTTCTGCCAGATAGCCTTTAGAATTGAAGAAAATCGCTTCGTTAAAGCCTTTGCTTTTGCTATCGTTTAAAATAAGCAGATTCTCTAAATAATTGTTGGATTTTACCGTAACCAACAGGGATTGCTCATTTCTGATATAGTCACTGATGCAGATACTTACCCCCTGCTGAAAGGTTTCATCTTCATAATGATTTTCTCTGGCCGTGATCAGGATCGAATCTTTTTTAGTCCCTTTGCTCAAAGTAAGCCGTAACCCGCCTTTGTCCAGCTGATTTTTCTTGATCATTTTTTCACAATCAGCCAACAGCTGAGGATTGTTTTCATCAAAATTAAGCCCCACCAATAAAGCGCTGCTTTTTAGTCGCGCCATGTGTTCCTCAAAGAAGAGCGGTTTTCCTTTGCCGATATTGATGGTTTCGAAGACGCCATAACCATACAGAAAGCCCTGCTCCGCGGGAACCAGGCATTCTTCTAATATTTCACCATTATAACATACGTACTGAATGATGCTCACTCCTATCTGCATTTTAGAACTTGTTTAATATCTTTTTAATGCTTCCATTAACGCTTTTCCCTTATCAAAAGTTTCCTCATATTCCGATTGGTTTTGTGAATCCCAAACAATCCCTCCGCCAACCTGGAAATAAGCTTTTTCATTCTTGCAGAGAATTGTCCGTATCACAATGTTTAAATCCAAATCGCCATTGAATCCAATATATCCGATGGACCCCGTGTAGATATTCCTTTGGGTCGGCTCCAATTCGTCAATAATTTCCATAGCCCTAATCTTAGGCGCGCCGGTAATCGATCCCCCGGGAAATGAAGCTTTGATGGCATCAATGGCATCCACGTCATCCTTTAATTCTCCCGTGACGGTTGAAACCAAATGGAAAACCGTCTCATAAGTTTCCAATTTATACAATTCCGGTACTTTCACGGTACCGGTCCGGGATATTCTGCCTAAATCATTTCTTTCTAAATCGACAATCATTAGCAATTCTGCTTTATCCTTTTCACTGTTGATTAAAGTATTTCGATTGTCTTCGTCTTCCGCCGGTGTTGCTCCCCGGGGCATTGTCCCTTTAATCGGTCGTGTCTGAATATTTCTTCCTTTTACCTGAATAAACCGCTCCGGCGAACTGCAAACAATTTGACCTTCTCCAAAATCTAAATAGCTGGCAAAAGGCGCCGGATTAATCCTTCTTAATTCACTGTATAATTCCAATGGTGTAATTTGCAGATCACATTCAAACCGCTGTGTCAGGTTGGTCTGATAAATATCCCCGGCCCGAATATATTCATGTACCGCGTCCAGAGCTTTCATATATTCTTCTTTTGTGAAATTACCGGTAAACTGTTTTTCTTCGTTTATATTAAAATCCGAGCGAATCGATACCTTCGCATTTTTCTCGATTCTTTGTTTGATCTTATCGATAATCGTCTCCGGCTTTTCTTCAATGCCAAGGGCGGCAATGTATGTTTTATTCTGCTTGTGATCGATGATAATGATTCCATCATAAAACCCCATGTGACAATCCGGTATCTGAACATCATCCTGTGCGCTTCGGGGAAGCTTTTCTAACTGATGACAGAGGTCATAGGAAAAATAACCCACCGCTCCGCCTAAAAATGGAAATTTTGACGGATAGTCCATTTTATAGTGATTAAGCAGTTTTTGTAATTCATCAAAGGGATCACCCTGGTAGTTTTTTTCTTCGTCCTTTGTTTTGACAGTGATCAAATCCGCTTTACTGCTGAAAACCACAAACGGATCAAACCCGATAAAGGAGTATCGGCCAAAACTGTCTGGATCTCTGCCACTGTCCAGAAAAAAGCTGTATGGTCGGTCTTTAAATTGAAGATAAGTTTCAAAACTATTTAAAGTTGTCTTAATTTCTTGTATTAACATCGCGCATCCTTTTCTTTTGTTGATTGAAAAAAGTTGTCCAATAATTCCATTCCCATCTCGGTTAAAATCGCTTCCGGATGAAATTGCACCCCTTCAATTTTATATTCCCGGTGTCTCAGCCCCATAATCTCACCTTCATTTGTTTGGGCTGTAATTTCAAAGAAATCGGGAATCTCCTTGTTTTCAACCACCAACGAATGATACCGGGTGACCTTCAAGGGATTATTGAGACCTTGAAACACACCTCGATTGTTATGCGTAATCGCATGGACTTTTCCATGAACCGGTTCTTGGGCTTTAACAATCTTGCACCCAAAGGCTTGCCCGATGATTTGATGACCCAGACATATTCCCAAAATCGGTATCTTGCCTTTAAAATAATCGACGACCTCCAAACAAATGCCTGATTCATTGGGCGTACACGGTCCTGGTGACAAAACAATCATGGCCGGCTTCATTAGAGCGATCTCGTCGATAGTGATTTTATCATTTCTTTTTACAATAACTTGCTCATTTAGGCCTTCCAGATATTGGACTAAATTGTAGGTGAAGGAATCATAGTTGTCTATCATTAAAATCAATTTTCATACCCCTTATATTTTATTATATTGAGGTGTATTGTATCATAATAGGATGTCGACTAACAAGAAATTCCAGCTGGAATTTCAAGACCTATTTTATAATCTTTAGCTAATTTTTTCTAAAATATCTTGCTATAATTTACCCTATTGATCGCACTTCTGATCGCACCCAAGAAATTAACTTCTTAAAAAATATTACTGCCTACAAAATCACTTGAAATTTGACAAAATGACATTTTCCATGTTATTATTTTAGTAATTTAATAAAGCTTTTTTGGTGCCTTGGAAAAGGAGAATAGGGAAACAGGTTAAAATCCTGTAGGGACCCACCACTGTAATATTGGAGCAATTGTCAAAACCACCTCAAGGGAAGGGGCAAATTGTGATGAATCTAACTCAGGAGACCTGCCAAAGATGATTTCATTTGAACGACGGTAAAGTTCACATCTATTTCAGATGTGGACTTTTTTGTTTGCGCAAAGACATTTGCAAAATATTAGCATCACGCTTTTTGTCAATGTCTGCGAACTTTTCAATCTAATGGCTTCTTCCTTTTCACTTTTCTTCGCTGAATAGAATGCTTTATAATAAACTTAAGGAGTATTACATGAAGATCACCACGAAACAACTCGTCTTTACAGCACTTTTAATCGCCCTATCTTTTATTGGCGCCCAATTGAAAATTTTTGGCACGATTGCCTTTGATTCGCTGCCTGCTTATTTGGGCACATTTCTGATGGGTCCAATTTTCGGAGCGATTATTGGCATCATCGGTCATCTTTTAACCGCTGCCACTTCTGGATTTCCTATGACTTTACCCGTTCACTGCGTCATCGCTTTAGGAATGGGCCTAACCATGGTTGGAACCTGGTATACTTATCTTTTTGTTAAAAAAATCGCTAACGAAACTTTAGGACTGCTAATCAGCGTCATTGCCGCCACGATATTTAATGGTCCTATTCTACTGCTGCTGTGCTCGCCCCTTTTGGTTCCGATCTTAACTTGGACCGGAGTTATTGCGCTGATGCTGCCGTTAGCATTGGTTGGGGGTCTTAACGCCTTAATCGCTGCCATTATTTATAAAGCTTTGCCTGATTCTATTAAAAATCAATTTTAAGGTGAGCCTTCATGAAAGCTTATCAATATCGTGACTTATCTGTAATTGAACTTCCCGATTCGCTAATTGTCACGGCCTGTGACAGCAGCGGCAGCATTGGAGAAAAGAGTGGGGATGTATTAAGCATCCCCACAAAATATGTTTCTATCTTCGCCACCCGGGTCTGCCTCTTTGAAATATTATCCTGCGGTGCAAAAGTGGTCGCCCTTTCCAATACCGTTTCTTGTGAAATGCATCCCACCGGAGAGCTTATCATCCAAGGTATCCAAGAAGAACTTCGTCGGGCCGGAATTGAGGATATCCCGATCAATGGCTCCACCGAAGAAAATTTCAAAACGAGTATGACGGCCCTAGGCATTTTTGTCATTGGCACCGCTGATGCGCTGCGGATCATTCCTTCTTCTTCAGACGATATGATCATCTGTATCGGCAAGCCTAAATGCGGCTCTGCTGTGATTGTTGAGGGTGATCATGAAATAGCAAACTATACCGATCTCCGAATTCTGCTTCAATCCGACGGAGTTAAGGAAATTGTTCCCTGCGGTTCAAAGGGTATTCTCTGGGAAGCCAATAATCTTGCTTCGATTTATGATCTCAAACTTAATCCTGCCCACACCAACTTGAATATTGATGATTCTACCGGACCGGCAACAACCGTTATTGCGAGCATTCATCCATCCGTTTATCCCGAGCTTTTATCGCTTTTCGGTAATAAGATGAGTATCATCGGTCATCTGAATTAACCCTGCTGAATAAAAATATTAAAATGATAAACCGCTAGAACATACGGCCTGAATTTTTTCGTATTTCACTAAATACATCTCGTGAGCATGAACGGGTTGCCTTTATATTAAAAAAAGACCACCTTGTATTCTAAGTGGTCTTTTTTTAAAGGGGAGGGGTAATTATATATATTTTAGTTATTCTAGATGTCACAAAAATCTAGAAGCAACGTAAAACCTAAGGTTTAAGGATCATATATATGATACTTGCGACATTCATTTTTGGGCGTTCATTGCTTTTTTTCTGATCTGCACTTAACCGCTTTTCTGCTTTTTCTTTGTTGGGATTTTCCTGATTTTTTTTAGTGTCACATTCGGGAAGCTTAATAAAGCGATTCACTAAATAAGCAACGATGATCCCAAAAGCAGTCTCTAAAAGCCTCATTGCAGCCAACATATAGCTTCCCAAATCTTGGGAATAGGTAGTCATAACGCTAATAAACATCACACAGGCAATTGTAATGGCGCCATGTTTTTTTAAATTATTGCACAGGTAAATCAGGCCCATTACCCCCAAAGGAATAACGGCAACATAGCCATATCTGAAGGGGATTAAATTGGCAAGAAAAATGCCGAATATTCCGGTTGCTCCGCCAATAATCGTTCCTAAAATTCGATTCCAGCCACTCTCTACCGTTTCTTCAATATTCGATTCCATGGTAATTACAGCGGCGACTGCAGCGAACAGGGGATTGAAATTCGGACCCATCAAAGCAAATACGACCACACAGATAAATACCGCCAATGCCGTTTTTAAGTTTCTCATTCCAATTGATGGCAGATTACATGATTTCATTATTCTTTGGTTCCAATTTTTTATTTAGCTTCTCCCTTGCCGCCCATGATTCCATTTGAAACGGGAACCATAAGATTTATTAACTTGAGTATACGCTCCTAAAGAATTAAGTCAATAGCGTAATCTTTTACAGGTTGATGAAACTGTTTTCAAACCGTTATTCTTAAATAAACTCACCTTTTTTTTAAGTTTTTCGCCTCTCGAATCTCCCCCATGATGATTCGTTTTTCTCGAACCGATGTTAACCGCTGGATTAATTCCGCACTTTCTTCAGCTTCTATCATTCTCTTCATTTCTTCCAAACTTGATTCAAATTTTTCAATGTTATTAAGCAGATTTTTTCGGTTGCACATAAAGAGTTCCGTCCACATGGCTGCATTAATCATGGCAATTCGGGTCAGATCTCCAAAACTTCCCCCTTCAAAATCCGTAATCGAAAGATCATCTTCACAATCCACCAAGGCTGCTGCAATGATATGGCAGAGCTGCGACGTGAAGGCGATCTTTTCATCATGAATCTCACAGGTTGTTTCGGTAATATGATTAAATCCCAAATCAGTGACAATCTCTTTTATCAGTTCGATATTTTCCGGTTGATTTGTTGGCAACGGGGTCAAAATATAATTGCGGTTTTTGAAGATGCTGTCATCAGCATTGCCAAACCCTTCTTTTTCACTCCCGGCCATCGGGTGGCCGGGAATATAATCAATGTCATTTCTCAAGCGATTTCCAAGCTTTTTAACAATCACTTCTTTTACTCCGGTGATATCAGTTATGACTGCTCCTGTTTTGAAGTGTTCCATATACGTGGTCAAAAATACCAGTGCATCCTTCGGGCTCAGACAAATAAAAAGCAAATCACATTGCGGCAGCATTTTTTTTAGTCCTTCAGAATCAAACGCCCCTTCATCAATAACTTTCCGATCTATCGCCATTTTTATAACCGTTGGATCGATATCATAACCCCATATTTTCCGAGGGCCTTGTTTCCTGAGTCCCATGGCCAGCGCACCGCCCATGAGACCCAGGCCAATAAAGCCAACGATGGAATCTTCTCGTTTTTTCATTACATCACCTTGTTTTCAATTTCTGCATATTTTTTCAAAGTTTTCATGATACTATCGAATTGTGCCGGTGTTATGGACTGCGCTCCATCGCAAAGAGCCTCTTCGGGATTATTATGAACTTCGATCATTACCCCATCGGCACCGACCGCAATGGCAGCCTTGGATAACGCTTCTACTGTCCAGGAAAGACCGGTCCCGTGACTTGGATCGATAATGATCGGCAAATGACTTTTTTTCTTTAAAACGGGAACACAGCTTAAATCCAGGGTATTTCTTGTGGCTGTTTCAAATGTACGGATCCCGCGTTCACACAAAATAACCTTATCATTACCTTCTTTCATGATATATTCCGCTGACATCAAAAATTCCTGCATGGTTGCACATAAGCCTCTTTTTAATAAAATAGGCTTGTCTATTTTTCCCAATTCTCTTAAAAGAATAAAGTTCTGCATATTTCTTGCGCCAACCTGAATGATGTCGACATCTTCAAAAGCCGGCAACTGTTCCAAAGACATCAGTTCGCTCACAATGGGAAGACCCGTCGCTTTTCGAGCAATTTTTAAAAGATCCAACCCTTCATAGCCCATCCCTTGAAAGGCATATGGGGATGAGCGCGGTTTGAAGGCCCCGCCACGAAGGAAGGTCGCCCCAGACTGTTTGACGCTCTTTGCTATGGATACGATCTGTTCTTCACTTTCCACTGAACATGGACCCGCTATAATACTAATGGTCCCTTCTCCAACTTTTCGTCCTTTTACATCGATAATGGTATCATCTGGATGGAAGAGACGATTTGCCTTTTTATAAGGTTCCTGTACTCGTAATACATTTTCGACAATTTGATTCGAACGAATTTTTGCGACATCCACCAATGTTGTATCCCCTACGATTCCCAAGATAGTGTGATCAATCCCTTTTGAATAATGAATTTTCACTCCTTGTGTTTCAATCATTTTTATTAACCTTTGAATATCTTCTTCTTTAGTATTTGGTTTAACAACGACTATCATTTTTTCCTCCATTATTTTTTTAATCTATGGCCAAGTTCTAATCAATCTATTTTTATTTCCTGTGCACCGGGGAATAAAAAAAGGAGACTTCCTTTGGAAGTCTCCTAAAAATCAACTTTTATAAAACACAAAATGCATTTCTTAAAAATATCTTATGGATTTGGACTCTCGAAGGAACTTAATTTATTACATGTAAAATAACCAAAGCTAAAAAACCAATAGCTTTGGCTGTTGATATAATAATATTCATTTAAGTTTCTTCTTAAATCTTCCATGATATTCCTCTCAAGATTAAACTAAGGTTACCCCCGAATCTTGCTATCTCAATTCTGTATTTTGATTCATTATAGACTTGTTTTATATGAATGTCAAATGAATGTTTTTCATGTTTATTAATTTTATTGAACATCGCTTTTCCTTTCCGTCTGAAATACCCTTTTGTTTATGTCGCTTTGAACCGACGGAAAGGGTTGACAGCGCCTTGTTTTTTGTGTTATATTGCACTTAATTCCTACTGGAATGATATGCAATATTTTTTGTAATTTTCTGCTTCCTAAATCGCAAAATTCCAATTAGGCTTACACCGCAACAGCACTTGAAAAAATAATTATCCAAGGAGATACAGTAATGAAAGAAACCAGAAAATTCGAGACCCTTCAACTCCATGGCGGTCAAACCCCTGATCCCACGACTCATTCCGTAGCCGTTCCCATCTATCAAACAACTTCCTATGTTTTTGACAGCAGTGAACACGCCGAACGCCTATTTGGCTTGCAGGAACCCGGAAATATTTATACTCGGATTATGAATCCGACCAACACTGTTCTTGAAGAACGCATGGCCCTTTTAGAAGGTGGGGTTGGCGCTTTAGCATTTGCCTCCGGTTCTGCTGCCATTACCGCAACGATTCTCAATATCGCCGGTACCGGCGATGAGTTCGTGGCGGCATCAACGCTTTACGGCGGGACCTACAACCTTTTAAATTCAACACTACCTCGTCTTGGCATTAAAACAACCTTTGTTAACCCGGATGATCCCGAAAATTTCAGATCAGCCATTAATGACAAAACCAAGGCAATTTATATTGAATCACTAGGAAATCCCGCCATCAATATTGTGGCTGTAAAAGCGGTTGCAAAAATTGCTCACGATAATGGTATTCCCCTGATTGTAGATAACACCTTTGCAACCCCCTATTTGTTCAGACCGCTGGATTTTGGGGCCGATATTGTGGTTTATTCCGCAACTAAATTTATTGGCGGACACGGCACAACGATCGGTGGAATCATTGTCGACGGCGGTATGTTTGACTGGGCCGCCAGTGGTAAATTTCCAGTATTTACCACCCCTGATGAAAGCTATCACGGCATGATTTATGCTAAGGATGCCGGCGCCGCTGGATTTATTACAAAGGCTCGGGTTCAGCTGCTTCGGGATACCGGTGCCTGTCTCAGTCCCTTTAATTCATTCCTTCTTTTACAAGGGTTGGAAACCCTATCTCTGCGTTTAGACCGACATTTGGAAAACACTCAGAAAGTTGTTGCCTTTTTATCCGAGCATCCGCAAGTTACCTGGGTTAACTACCCATCTTTACCGGGTAACCCCTATAAAGCCTTATCCGATGAATACTTTAAAAAAGGTCCGGGTTCTATTTTTACTTTCGGTATTAAGGGCGGCCTTAAAGCCGCGCGTAAATTTATTGACAGTCTGGAACTTTTCACTCATTTAGCCAATGTTGCCGATGCTAAATCACTGGTTATTCACCCCGCCACCACGACCCATCAGCAGCTTTCCGGTGACGAACTAATTGCTGCCGGTATTACCGAAGATATGATTCGTTTATCAATCGGACTTGAACACATCGATGATATCATCGCCGATTTAGATCAGGCTTTGACAAAAGCCAATTAACTTTTTTAAACTAACGCTTCAAGGAGGAAATTATGCCCATAAGAATTCCCAATAACTTACCCGCCAATCAAATTTTGACAAATGAAAATATTTTTGTCATGGATGTAAACCGAGCCAGTCAGCAAGATATACGTCCTTTAAAAATCGCCATAT
>NZ_RXYB01000027.1 GCF_008086615.1 Acetobacterium tundrae | reverse complement strand
ACCCGATAATATCATATCCTGCCCAAATACCTTCTAATAATACAGTCCCGACACCACAACATGGATCTATTAATCGTTTGGATGTATCTCCATTCCCCGCAATATTTACAAGAACTTTTGCAGTACTTAGACCGATAGAACTAGAATATGAATTCGGTTTCTTATTGTGCTTTTTCCAATAAAGACTTCGCTCTGTTAATTTTCCAAAATACCAGTTCCCCTTATAAAAAGTAATTCCAAATATAATTTTAGGTGAAGTATAACAAGCAAGCCCCCCAATAACAAGACCTATTGCTTTGCAATACTCTCGTCTTTTCTTGAAGTGCGGGTCATCTATTCCCAATTCCATATATTTAACCATGAAATCTGATGCTACTATCTTATCTTTCGTTGTCAACTCTATAAGTTCTAAAAACGTGGAAGCCTTGTATATAATTTCCAACCTGCTTTTTAAAAATGGACTTATAGAAGGATGAACTTTTCTACTTTCAAAAAAGACTTTTTCTTTCAAATCGAACTTAAAAAGAGCGCGCACCTCAATTTCACAACTTTCTTTTTCATAAATAGGATAATTCAAATTATAAATGAACCGTCCTGTTTTCATTTGCATCACCTCATGGTTTATTTGATGTTTCCGATTCCCTGTTTTGTCCACACTTCCACCTCTGGCAACTGATAACAGATGCCCTCTTTTCTTGATTTCTCTTTTAATTTTTGAAGCAGTCCCTGAACATTTATCATCACAACAACATCCCCATGATCAGCTTCGTTTTTTTCTCAATATTCATAAGCTTTGCGTATTCAATCAGTCTGTCCACATTTTTATTTGAGTCTGTTGCATAGGTCCGAATCGCTTTATTAAATACTTCTTTATCCATTTTTTTCTCATATCGAATAATGTCACAGATTGTTTTTTCCTGATTATAGATGCTCAGCACCTGACCTTCAAATTCAGTTTCAGATATCCCTATTTTTAAATATTTTTCAATAATATAATAGATTTTTAGTTTAGGATAATCGATTTTAAATCGCGATTTTGTACTGTTTTTATTCACTGCCAAATGCCAGGCAGCTGGCGTTCTCTCTGTATAATCATAAAAATAGAGCGCCGAATCCATACAGATAATTACATCAGGATATAATTTATTGATAATGACAGCCTCGGATATGACGTCCTCATATTGCCATTCATAGAATCCAGCTCGTATCTTAATTACTTTTCCTTCTCTGATCAATCGATCAATCACCGTATTGTGATATCCCGCACCGGTAAAATCGGATAGTTTTACAATCCCATTATTTTCATCAAATACTTTTTTGTATTTTTCACAATTCATCGTTAATATCACCTCTTTTAAATTCGCAAGCGGATATATTTACTCAATCATACAACTAAACACCTATCCTTTCAAGTTGAAAATGAATATTCCACTTGAATCCCCCAAATTCTTCTGTCCTTTTAGTTGGACTTGTGGTTGTGGATTTAGGGTTAAGTAAATATTGTTGCCTATCCGAGAATACTCTTGAATAATGTCCATGCTTTTCAAATCCCGACATACGTAAGCGTCAAATAAGGGAATTAAAAAAGCCTACAAAAAGCAGGCTAGTGATTTTGAACTTTACAACGTTCCGGTAATGCTTCGGACCAGGGCAACAGCAAATCCAACACACTCATATCATCAATATCTTCATTTGGTAATCGCTCGAACAAATAGGTCAGATATTCGAATGGATTTAAGTTGTTCTCCTTGGCGGTTTCAATGATGCTGTAGATGATGGCACTGGCGTTGGCACCTCTGGGCGTATTGCTAAAAAGCCAATTTTTTCGGTCTGGCTCGAGAACTTGCTAAAGGCGCTGATATTAGACTTGGCACTTCTGTCAAAGCAATCACCAAAGAAGGAGTTGTTGCAGTCGATCAGGAAGGTAATGAAGTTATTTTCCCTGCCGATACCATTCTCTGCTCAGTCGGTATGAGATCCCGTTCTGATGAAGTTGAAACGCTATGTGATACGGTCATTGAATTCTGGCCAATCGGTGATTGTGTCCGACCAGGAAAGGTGCAAACCACCGTTCATCATGGTCATTATGCCGCCTTGGATATCTAAATTATATAACAAATAAAATTTTTCAAAAAGAAAACCGAAGAATTCCTAAAATTTTAGGATCTTCGGTTTTTTTCATATTAATGCCTCACACTCCAGATTTTCAACTGAATTAATATCATTCGCTATTGCTTCAAGAAACCTATTTTGTTTTAAACAAATATTTCTGTTTTCTAAATGCATTTCGGCTTTTCTAGCCTAGGTCGCATCAAATTTCCCATGACCATTTTTTATATTCTGCACCGATGGCCTGACATATTAGTTCTGTTCCTATACCACCAACTAACAGTGCCGCCTCCATATGCAGGAAGTCCAGAATATTTACTTCATAAAGTGTTTTCAAGGTGGATGCAAACTCATCATCACCTTTCCAGTAAATGTATGTATACTTTACATCTTTAAAAGCACAAATGGAAAAGCTGATATCACCCATTTCCTCTCGAACACCATTAAAACGCTCTAAAATGATATCAATCACATCCGGATTCTCATCAAATGCTTTTTCCAAAGCTTCCTTCGCCGGAAAAACGCTAAACATGCTTTTGGAACTAAAATATTTCAAGCCATCAATTTCTGAAATACCTTTTGTTATTCCGCTGGCAGCAGCATCCCTATGAATATATTTCAAATGACTGAAAATCATCATCTGGGTCATTGCCTGCAATTGACATTTCTCACCGTCTTCTTCCAACAGATTACCAGTCAGCAAATCAACACGATATGTTCTGTTGAAAAACATAACTGGTATAAATCTATCTTCAATGATTTCATAGCGCTGATGAGCATCAATAAATTTAAGTCCATCTTTGACAAATTCCTTTTTCCACTCATCAAGTCCTACTTCATAACAATTTAGCTTATCCATTTTTGTCTCCTTATATTATGAAAACATCGTTTTCTTAGTTTTTATTTTATTTTTGTTTCGATACACTATAATCTATTTCTTAATTGAAATTGACTGATGTTTACTTCAAGCAATTCCGCCTGGCTGGAAAGTTCCTGCAATGCTGGCCTATTTGTATTCTTGCCAGATATTTTATCAATGAATTACTCGCTCAACACCTAATTGTTCCATAATGACTTCTTGTCTTTCCTCATTTTGTTCTTCTGTACTGACTCTTACGTAACCTACTTTCATTCTGTGATATCCCCAATCAGTTATTTTGAGCCAAGTATATCACCAAGCTTTTTGTGTGTCAATAGAATATACTTTATATCTGAGTAAGCGTAAAATAAGGAATTAAAAAAAACCCAAAAAAAAGCAGGCTAGTGATTTTGAACTTTACAACGTTCCGGTAATGCTTCGGACCAGGGCAACAGCAAATCCAACACACTCATATCATCAATATCTTCATTTGGTAATCGCTCGAACAAATAGGTCAGATATTCGAATGGATTTAAGTTGTTCTCCTTGGCGGTTTCAATGATGCTGTAGATGATGGCACTAGCGTTGGCACCTCTGGGCGTATTGCTAAAAAGCCAATTTTTTCGGATACACCTAAGGAAGCTTCTGCCAGTGCTACGATATACAGCATTGTCGAAACTGCAAAAGCAAATGGATTGAATGTCTACGCCTACCTCAATCATCTGCTCCTTTATATGCCAGATGCAGATTATCAGAATGATCCGGAGGTACTGGATGTTTTCTGCAAGGGGAAATTCCTCCCTTGGGGCAAAAAGTACTTGCAAAAAACACTCTTGATGTTGCACAATATTAGAATATTGTTCACTAGCACAATATAAAAACTAATAATTCTTATTACTTATATTTGTATTTTTTTCACAATGACCTCCATGATAGAATAAAAATCCCTACAAGTAACATTTTATTCCTTGTAGGGATTTTTAACACTTAGGCATAATCAATTTTGTTAGACTGCTCATCTGATAATCTACTCTGCGACCAGTTCTGAACACTTCATTGCCTCTCTTTTTTGAATTTACACAGCTTTGGTCTATTATTTTAGTGCCAATCCATCACGGTACGCATTGCCGACCTTTTCTCCGACTTTCAGGTAATCCTTACTCATCCAATCGTAAACAATCGGGTCAAACTTCGTCAGTGATACCTTCCCGTTTTCTCCCAGAATACGCTCATCTATGCTGACGTTAACGATTTCTCCCACCATTCTCCAGGTCTCTTCGTCGTAACTTTTCATTCTGCACTCCAGAGCCATTGGCAGTTCCTCAATCAAAGGTGCATCTACAAACTCAGACTTCACCGCATGAAAGCCAGCTTTTTCGAATTTGTCAGACACCCTATTACCAGATTCAATTCCTACATAGTCACAGGCTACAACGTTAGCCGCATCTGCCATACTAACGGTGAACGCCCCACGGGCAAGGATATTCTTCACAGTCTTACGTTGTGCACTGAGGCATATTGATATCTCAGTTTCATTGCTGATACCTCCCCATACGGCAAGCATCGCATCTGGCGTACCGTCTTCGCCATAAGTGGAAATGATAAAAACCGGCTGCGGTAATGTGTACGGTTTTGCTCCAAAATTCTTTCTCATAGTTTCATTCTCCTCTACTACATTTTACCTAAATCTTTCATCAGTTGTTATAGCTATTCATGTTTGGGTTCTTGCCGAAGACAGTTGATATTGATATTAGACGTTAGTTGATTTGCTATTAAAAAAAATCTTATACCGTAACATTTGAAATCCACATCGCCCATACATAATCGTCTTTTTACCTTGTATAGGCAAGTCTTGAAAATTTTTCAGATATCTGGAATGGCATCTTGAAGTGGAAGAGCCACAAAATGGACATTTGACCGTTGTCCGAAGGGAGTGTACATAAATATATAGAATATCTTCAATAATTTCATGTTTTTCATATTCTAAATTTTCATTCAAAAGCTTGATAAGGTCATCCATTTGTATTCCTCTTGATTAAGGTTAGTTTTATTATATCATAATTACGACACGTTTTACTCTTTTTTCCAATTGCTAACACATAGGGGCCGTCATTCTTTATGTAAGACACTTGTTGCCAGCGTTAATATGCAAATTAATTAAGAATCACTTTATCTTCATTGTCACTTTACCTGGTGGAGGCGGCCCGTACCGATTTGAGATGACAATTTGCATTCGCGATTATCGACATGATTAATCTAAATTAATCATTCATATATATGGCGTACCCTGAGGGATTCGAACCCACGGCCTCTCGGGTCGTAGGTGTCTTAAGCAGTCATTTTATCAGATCGAAAGAGATTCATCTGAAACATCCGCCCATTTCTTTCAGTTAGTGAATGATACCAGTAAATCCCAAATCGTTTCAATGATCTGATCGAATTCAATATTTTCTGCATATGAATATTTCTTGCTGTAGTCATTCCAGATTTTTCGGAGTTCCTGACTTTCAGAAATACTATCGAGATAAACAACGTAATCATCTAAATACTTGGTGCTGTCTCGTTCTTCAGCTTTTTTCCTGATTGCAACTTTCAGTTCATCTCGATTCAGCATTGAGTGATTGAGCTTAATAAGAATATAGAGGTCATAATAGTCTCTAGCTCTGGTATTGGAAATATTTCTTACCAATATTGATTCAATTTTTTCAGCCAGTATGGTGTTTAAATTATAGGCTTTAATGCTGATTTCACGTTCTTCGAACATTAATTTGTAGACATAATCCACTTCACCAGGAATGATCGCATCTCCTGTTGTAATATCAATTTTTAAATTGACTTTAATTGTAAAGAATTTTGCTTCAAGACTCACTCTAAAATCATCATATTCCGAAGTATCATGAATACTTTTAATTCCTTTAATGTTAAATTTAACGTGATCCTCAAGATCAATCGATATGATTTCTGATAGTATCTTTTGAATTTCCGGTTGATCGATGGAAATACCTTTGATTGTGGTATCCATGTCCATCGTACTTCTCATGTCAATTCCAATCATCGCAGCAATTAAGAAACCGCCTTTTAAAATAAAGTTATCCCGATAGTCCGATACCGCAATTCTTTCCAGCAGGCGCTCCATCATAAAACTCTGAAGCAAGGTGTTCGCAATCATACCATCTCTCTTGGCGCGGTTGTTAATCCAATCTTTCAGTTGTCTGGGGCTATTAATGGTCATGCTAACACCTCCATGTATTGATGTACCAGGGATGAAATCTTAAAAATATCGGCATACGACTGAAGTTTAATAAAATCTCTCTCCGGATCACGCATGTACTCCCGAACCGCCGTTAAAACAATATCGTTATCCAGCTTATCCTTTTTTTTCAGGCAATCGCAGATGGTTCGCTCTTTGTCATAAACAGCAATCGTATGACCATATGGCGACAGCACATTCATTTTACCAATTTCATGAAATTCTTTTTTCATATAAAAAAATTGATAGTGATCATTCAATTTCAACAAACGGGTATTATAACCGGTGGGAATGGTCATCATCAGTTTCAACGGCGATCGATCGCATAAATCATGGATAAATAAAGCCGTTTCATGAGAGAAGATCCCTTTTTTACAGCGATACTGCATAATAAAATAATCGTCCACCATTTGTTCTGCATCAATATAAATTCCTTTGCTGATTCGCTCAATTTTTCCTTCCAGCGCTAATCGGCGGAAGACCTTATTATCAATCCCCCGCTCTGCAAATTGCTTCGTCTCGATCACACCATTATTCTTTTTTAGAAAGTCCAGAATCATTTCTTTATCGGTCATTTGAGCACCTCTTTGTCTTTATTGTTCGTGTATATTATATATTATACGAACGATAAAGACAAATGCCAATCAGCATTTTTTAGTCTTATACTTTCATTATCTAAACCTAATTTTTATATCGGTTAATTTTCGGTTAATCATAACAAATCCCCTCCACAAGAAACTTGTGAATGTCATTACAATGGGATTTATGGCGTATCCAACCGTCTGCACGACATTTATCAATAAAATTAAAAGACTTTGATCAAGAATCAATTAATCTTTATCACATTATTCATCTATCCTACTTCGCATACCCAGATATAACGCAAAAAATCACTATTTTTATTTTTCCCAACTTTACAATGATCTATGATTTTGAGATTTTCCTGTACGAGTTCATCTCTTATATCTTCTGCAGAAGCCAATACGATTTTTTTTGAAATTCTTATCGCATTCCTAATGATTTTTAATTGATTTTCATCATTTTTAAGGCTGAAATTACCATATAGAAGATCTACAATGGCAGCATCAAAACTATCATCTATGTCCTGAATATCTCCAGTAATAACCTTTGCTTCATAGTTAAAATATCTCAAGTTTTTTCGTGCATTTTCAGCAGTTTTACTATTTATTTCACACCCGATAATATCATATCCTGCCCAAATACCTTCTAATAATACAGTCCCGACACCACAACATGGATCTATTAATCGTTTGGATGTATCTCCATTCCCCGCAATATTTACAAGAACTTTTGCAGTACTATGCTTCTTTTGAGAAGTATTGAAAAGTCAGCCATTTCAGTGTTATAATAATATCGTTACATCCATTTTGTAAAAACCTACCTCTTGGTTCTTGGCGAGACCACCAGCCAAACCCAGTTGAAGTGATAAAGGAGGGATGCGTTATGAGCATAAAACGTTTAATAAAGAGAGTAAGATTCACAGGCATAACACTGAATATTGGATTTATTGGACTTAACTTTGCTGGGGGTCTTTCCAAAATGAATGTAAGAAAGTCGTACTGAAATAGTAATAAAGCCGTTCTTTTAACTAAATATTATTTTTTACTGGAGCTAGCGGGCGGAATCGAACCGCCGACCTACTGATTACGAAGCAGTAGGTAAACGTTATATTACAGACATTCATATATGATATACGACATTATTACGACACGTTTTACTCTTTTTTCCACTTGCTAACACATAGGGGCCGTCATCCTTTATGTAAGACACTTGTTGCCAAAATAAATATGCAAATTAATTAAAAATAGAGTTGCAGTACATTATTAAATAACTGCATGTCCGTCCTGTACTCCTATCAATCGCATACAAATTCGGACGGATTCCATGATTGTCCCCCAGGTAATATCAGCTGCATAAGAAAACTTCTTTTGATAAGCCATCCAAAGATTTACCATGACCTCGCTATTTTCCACTTCATCAACGATCATCGGCATATCTTTTAAGTAATGCACCGTACCACGCTTGTTTGCAGTTGCCATCAGTGCATCATTGAAAACTGCAGGATTCAGGTTTTCGCCATACAATTGAAGCAGACTATGGATGTCATAAAAATCTCTCATGCGTGTATTAGTGGTGTTACGAGAAATAATGGTTTCCAACTTTTCGGCCAGAATCGTCTCCAGGTTGTAAGCCCATATATCAATCGCACGTTCTTCCAACATCAGCTTTAGTTGAAAACGAACTTCTTTGGGAGTAATGATATCCCCTGTGGAAATATCGACCTTAAACGGTATGATCACGCCATCAAATTTTGTCTCCATATTAACCCGGATTCCCGGATACTCGGCTTCATCCATTATCTCACTAATGCTTTTGATACGGAAAGATATACCATCATCTAAGGGAACTGATGCAATCGAAACAATAATTTGCTCAACGTCTTCAGCATTCACATCGATATCTTTTAACGTAGCATCCAAATCCATCGTCGATCGTGCATTCAATCCGATCATTGCCGTCACCAGAATCCCCCCCTTCAAAATGAATTTATCTTTATATTCAGAAATAGAAATTCGCTCCAGAAAGCGTTCCATCATATAATGACGCATCAGCATCTGAGCATCCGCTGCTTTCTTTTTTGAAAGATTTCGGATCAAATCCTTCAATTGTTTTGATGTCTTAATCATAACAGTACCTCCAGATATTGTCTCAAGATTTTTTCAACCCGAAACAGGGATGCATACTGCATCAGTGTTCGCAGATTTTTATCTTTACGCCCGACATATTGCTTTATTGCATCTTGAAAGGTTTGGATTTCAATTCCTTTTCGACTACGGATCAAATCACAGATGGTTCTCTCCATATCATAAACCGGGACCGTATGCCCAAAAGGCGTCTGTGCGGATGTGCGGCCCACTGGATAGAGCTCCGGCTTAACCGTATAAACCTGGATTCCATCGTTTTTTAAGCGGGTGGGATTATAACCAGTCTTGACCGTAATCGAATACGGTGCTGGCTCCCGAACCGTCAAATCGTGTAGAAATAAAGCGGTTTCATGGGAAAAGATGGCTTGCTTACTTCGAATATGGATCAGGTAAAGCGAATCTGTCCATGCATCCGCTGAAGTATAGACACCATGTGCCACCTGCTCCAGTTTTTTCTCTTTGACATAATCATAAAAAACAGGTTTAGAAATTCCTTCGGCAACAACCTGCGAAGTTTGAACAATGCCGTCATGATCGGCAATCAATTTGTCTAGCTGTTTGTATCGTTTCACAATTTCACTTCCTTTCATACTAATATTATAGCCATTATTAGTATGAATGTAAATGCATTGGACTGTTTTAAGTTCATGAATACATCCCCCACGACAAACACTTCATTGTACCACTGCATACCCACCCATTGAATGAAGAGTAATCACCATCCAACTATTTTATACTCCATCACAACTTTAGCATTATATTAAGATTAGATGAAATTCAAGTTCTCTCACAACAACGAATACCCCATAAATAACATAACAGGAGACCTCCGGAAGCTTTTTGCTAGGTTGTTAATAAATACCGTTTTCTAAACCAGCAGTATAAACGAAAAGATAACCATTTTTTGTTTCTTATCAGTTTTTTCAATTCTCGTATAGAATGTTCCTTCCTCAAATTAAGTAAGAATTCATTCTACCAATTGAAAGTCTTTTTCGATATTTATTTCATTCGCAAACAAACAATAAATTCATTTTAATCCATCGGCACCTCCTACATTTTAATAATATTTAACCCACTCTGGTTGTGTTTCGCCTAGATTTTTTTCAACCTTACTAATCCAATTTCCAATTTGGTCCAATTTATCTTGTAATTCTTCTAACCCCATTTCCATTTCATCAGCTTCTTGCCATAATACTTCAAGGGCCTGCTTCACCCCATCTTCTGGAAAAAAAATTAAATCATGATGCAAATTGTCAAATAATGCACCTTCACCATTTTTCTTGCAATCTCCACAAATTGAATTATGTGAAACATTCCAACCATCAATAGTTCTTTTTATTCTATAGTTATCTTTATGACCCCACCTTCTAGAGAATACTGAAAACCTCATTTCTTGTTCAAGGTTATTATCTCCTTGTAAACTCATAACTTCACCCTCTCCATTAATTTCACTAAGTATTGCTTCTAGCATGTGATAATGATCATAAAACTTTAAAACATCATCTTCCGGAATACTTTGACTGTTAACCATTAAATACTTATTTATTATTGGTAATATGCCCCAATGCAGTATTAGGATAATTGGCTGTATTATTTGATAAATTTGATCAAATTTTTTAAAATTATAATCTGAGTGTCTTTCACACTCATCACGAAATCTTCCAAATGTCTTAATAAAAATCATCTTAGCATCTTCTGTTTTATCTCGAACTTCGTTATGCTCATCAATTATATTCGTTACTTCCTTTTGTACATCTTGAGTTAAGCAATATTTTCCAGGTTTTTTTTCTATAAAAAAACAATCAAAGTAATAAGCAATATCTTTTTTCTTAAAATAAAAACACTCCTTAATTTCCTTTATATTGTATTCATTGGTAACGCTGAAACTATTTAAGAGATTCCCCTTAACAATGGAAAATAGTAAATTTCTTTTTCTAGCATCACTAAGCGAAACTTTTCCCCAATATTCTTCATCATCCATTACTTTTCACCTCTCACACCTATTAATATCAAATACTTGACATCCGCCATGACATATTTGATATTTTTGGCATCTTTCACATAGTTCAATAGGATATTCTTGTTTACTTGCTACACTTAACTTTTCTCTTAATTTAGTAAATTCGGTTCCACCTTGCCATCCTGCTTGTAAACTATGTATATTTAAATCTATTCCTGTCTTTTTCGTATCATTGTAAAACGAACATGGATATAATATTAAATCTTCAGAAATAAATGCTGAAAATCTTCCTGCATCACAAAACTCAACCGTTTCATCAATAAAGTATTCCGTTATTGGTGCCAAATATGAAATCATGCAACTATCAAAACCAATTTTAAATTCTCTAACTTTTTTAATACTATTTAGAAATTTATCAATATTTTCAGAAAATTTTAGATTTAGATCACTTGATGTATGTATGGGTTTATAGTTAAGAAAAACAATTGCATTTGTATTTTTTAAAATGTCAATATGATGATTCTCCAATAAATCTATTGCTTCATTTATAGTTTCCTTATTTAACATAAAATGTATATTTACTTTGATTCCAAATTCATGACATTTTTCAATAACATTCATTGCATCATTATATGGAGGATACCAACTTACTGCAATTGCACCACAATATTTCTTTGTGGCAAAATATATTTCCTCAGACATTCCTTGCCCATTTGTTGTATATGAAGGAATAATCCAATGTTTTCGTGTCAATTCCAGAATCTTTATAAATGCTGGATGCTGATTTGGATTTCCACCACCTAATGCAACTTGTAGGACTCCAATATTTTCAGCTTGTTCAATAATATATTCATAATCCTTCAATGACATAAATTTTCCATGTCTATTTGATGCGCGATAGCAAAAATCACATTCTCTTTCACAAAAATTTGTAATTGAAATATCTAATAGCTCTGGACCAATAACATTCCAGAATGGATTTTCTCCATTTGTTCCTCGTCTTATAAATTTACCTTCATCTCTATCAAAGCATAAAAAATAATTACTTTCCTTACAATTTCTTAGCAAACATTTTCCCACTACCAACCACCAATTTTCCCGTTAAAATATATATCATCATCACAAACTAAAAAGCTTTCCATACAAAAATAGGCTTCGGAAGCAGAGCTACCATCAGAACTAATTTTTCCATAATATACTTTTCTATCATCACGGATGAGTTTTTCTACTAAACTTATTGTCTCTTGATCAAAACCTTCTTCTTCTAAAAAACCCGAAATTCCTATTGAACTTTTTCTAAAATTTTTTATATAATCATGGATTTCTGCCTTATTATCATTAATTGCATCAAATAAATCTTTAAATATTTTGTTTATTGCAGATTCACCTTCGATACCAATTCCTTTTATAAAATTATTTTCATTAAATTCATCTTTAATTGAAACAATAAACGAGGTCGATGAACTATTCGTCACAAAATCTCCTCTTACTTTCACTCTTTAATATCCTCCATAATCTGATTTAAAATTTCAAAAGTATCGTCTTCATACTCAAGCAACGTTCTCATGTTATAATTATTTAAATCTATTTGTAGTCTCAATAGCGTTTGCTTGTCATCAATTTCTAAGCTTTCAATTTCATAATAGTCTAACAATTCTTTTTGATATAAAAAATTCCTAAAGTTATCATATTCCTCACTATAATATTCCAAATATTCTTTCTTTAAATCTTTGGCATAATTAAACATATCTTTAAATATTTTTTTTAAATATCCATCCGCAAAAGAGCCTTTTCTCGTTTTTGATTTTTCAATAAATCTACTTTCAAGTTGGTCATATGTAAACTCTTCATTAACAACACAATAATATCTATCTTGCAACTTAATTATTTCCATTTCTTATTCACCTAATATAATATTAAAAATCTCATCAAAGTTAATATTGATATCTGCACAAAAGGTATTTGCATCATATAGTTGTTTAATTTGACTATCATACTTATCATTTTTACCTACCTTGTCAAGATACAGCAATATTTCTTTTACATTTCCATTTAAATTGCTACTTGAATGATTATTCATTTCTGAAAGTATTCTTATTACAATTCGTGGAGATGTATCATAAAGTTTTTTCCACAATTCAATTGTTTGCCAATTTTTTAGTTCCATTAAATAAATCGTTAACTTATAGCATAAATAATGATTTATATTCCAAGTATCTGAATCTACATATTCTTCAAGATTTCCCAATAAATAATTAAACGGTAACACAGACTTATGTTTTTCATTAGAGTAGCAATTGTTTGATTTATAATAAGTATCAAACATTTTTTTTATAAATTTCATATATTTCCCAGAATCCATTGCAATTTCATCTAAGATGTCAAACAAAGTCATTATGTTTATATTCCGAAAATATTCACAATCATATTTCATTATCAAATCATGTACTATTTTCTTATCATATTTTCCTCCCTTAAAAACTTCTACTTTCCAATTTTCCATATCTTCTTTTGATAAATACTTATCCTCTAATCCCCAAATAAAGTTCCAATACATATCTTCATATTCTGGCAATGTTTCAATTATTGATAGTAACTCAGACTGTGACATAGTTCTAGCTAAATAGAAGCTATATTTTGACACACCCTCTCTAATTGTGAAATTCTCATCATTCATATCTTTCCAAAATTTAATGAATTTATTTATATCAGAATAATTTTTAAGAATATATTCTGTAATACAAAAATCCCTAAATTCATCAAATGTAAAGCTAATTATTACTCCTTTTCTTTCTAACATTCCCTCTTTAATAATCTCCTCGTCTTTAAAAATAACCTCATTGCTCAACATTTTTGCCAATATCCCTTGCTCAGCAATATCAAAAATTGTAGAAGGAACTTTAAAAAATTCTTTTTTATTTATCATATATTCTGATATTTTATCTAGTAATGAATAGATACTGTCCTTGTGATTAATCACAAAATTTCCGTCATTATATTCAACCGCTTTCATTTCAAGATATTGACTAAATACATCATACTTGTACACATCATATAAATATATCTGTCTCTTTCCTGTATTTACCTCGCAAAAGAACCTTAATAATAAGATATCACTCGTTAATTTATCATAAGATCTATTTGTAAGTGTATTTTTTCTAAATGTAATATCAAAAAAAGACAAATATCCATAGAATATTCTTTCTTTAAAAGTATCATTTCTATCCCACATATTAACATGCTCAAATAATTCTGAATAAAGACCTTCTTTTATTGGTGAAAACCGCTCCTCTAAAAACTCATTTCGTGTAGTCATTATGACCTTTACAAATGGATACTTTTTAGATTTCTCCAGAAAGTCTCTCA
Source organism: Acetobacterium tundrae (assembly GCF_008086615.1). Lineage (GTDB taxonomy): Bacteria > Bacillota > Clostridia > Eubacteriales > Eubacteriaceae > Acetobacterium > Acetobacterium tundrae. The sequence continues at coordinate 14,376 of NZ_RXYB01000027.1, read as the reverse complement.
TGCACATACCGAACTCATTAATTGACGTATTCTCATTTAATCCATCGATTACTATTACAAACGGTCTTCTAGTTTTTTTCCACTCACTTTTTAACATTTTCATTACATATTCTAAAGAATATTCAGTTGCCATATTTCGCAACTGCTCCTTTATTATATTTTTAGGATCTTCTCTGAAATCATTCGCATTATAATACAACACAAAATATTTCTTTTTAATCAAAAAATTACTTGTAAAATCACACAGAAAATTTGTTTTCCCCTGCCCTGCATCTTTTGTTAATAAAAGAAATCTTTTATTCATATATTTTAAATTATCTTTTATAGCAGATAAAAAATACTTCATTGAATTATTAAAATATTTCTGTCTTTTCTCATAATATTCACACAAATCATATTTTCCTGATGGAGTATTTTTCTCTAATCCCACAATCTGTTCTGTTACATAATTTATTTCACTTAAAAAGGCATCATATATTTCATCAAATTGTTTCGGATTGATATTTTCATCAAACTGACTAAAATCAATTGTTTTATCTTGATTTTTATTGAGTAAATAATTATAAGTAGTAAAATTTATTCCTTTTACTTCCTTTATGGACTTTTTCAAGAAAAGCATGGGATCTACAAAATAACGTAAAGATTCTTTATAATCTTTCTCTTCAACAAATATATCCGGAATATATTTGTAACTTTTTACATTTTTATCTACTTGTGCAATAGTAAACTCACAACATGCTTTTTTTAGGATTATCTTGCAATGGTTTTCTTTAATATTTTTACTTTCCAAAAGCTCCCTAAACATCCTTACCGAAGACATCCTAACTCCTAATTCACCGTTACTATTAGTTGTCTGCATTTGCAAAATTCCTACTATCCTATTATTACAAAAAACTGGTGAACCTGATAATCCAGAATAATCACGAGATTTCCCTATCGCAGTAGTAGCAAGATAATAATCCCAATACTCCTCTTCTGAATCTGCTAACATGATTCCATTACCTCTCATGGAATGATTCAAAAGTTCTGTTGTTATATATCCATTTACATTCCAAATACTATTTTCATCAAACATTTCATCTGTAGTAAAAATATCCGCAATCTTCACTATTTCTACCATTTTGTCAAGACGTAACACTGCTGCTACATCATTTTCTTCCACTATTACTGCATCTATTTCTTTTCCATTTATTATAACCTTATTTTTGGAACCACAAACTACATGTTTTGCTGTTAAAATTAGATTGTTGTCTATGCATATTCCTGTTCCATTTTGTATAAATTTATCACCTATATATGATTTTATTCTTACAACATAATTTTCCATAATTTCACCTCAATCTAAAATAATATTATTTTCGCAATAAGTCGTATTAAAATCATATTTTTCTTGTACTTTTTTTAATATTTTTTTCTGTTCTACTTCATAATTAAAATGCAAAATTTTATTATTCTTTAAAATTAATCTTGCTAACAATTCATTCTCAGGATGTCCATATCTAATTCCATTAGTGGATATTAATATATGCGTCGCTTTCGAGTTTTCAATTAATTGTTTATTTGGTTTCACGGTTCCGTGATGCGATATCTTTATAACATCATATTCATCTCTTAAAAATTCTTTCCAATTATCACTATCTGAATCTCCAGTATATAAAAAACTATAATTCTTATATTCTATCTCTACAACAATAGACGCTTTATTAACTGGATTCATACTTGCTAATTTTGATGTTCCAAGCCACTTGGTAATATCAACACCCGGTGCGGAAATAAAAGAAGAATAATTTTCTGGTTCATTATATAATTTCATAATTAATTCGAAAATCTTAGCAAAGTCACTATCCTCTCTAAGATAGTAATTCCTACCAAATGTTTTAATCATTTCTTTATCAAATTCATGTGCCAATCCATTTACAAGCGTTGCATTGGGAGAAAATACGGTAATCACGCAATCTCCTAATAAAATTTTGCTATTTTTAACTTCATGTCTATTTTCTGAATTTCTCTTGATAATTCTATCTTCAAACTGTGCATTTAGCTTATATCCATTTAATGAACAAATTTCCTCAAAACACATACTTTGTTGAGCAGAAATATTTCCGCCTGATGAATAATTCTGCATCTGCAATTGACCTTTAACCAACCTCATTTTCTTTTTTTGTGAATCCTGAATAACTTGTAATTTTCGTTTATTAAAAATTTCATTTGTAAATAAAGTATTAAAAAATCCATTGAACCAAACATTATCTATCGTAATAATATTTGGGTTATCTGCTTCTCCGTTTTCTTTAATCAATTCAATAGCACCTTCTATATGATCTTGGTCAATATGCGTAATTATCAGCAAAATAACCCTACATCCTTTACTCTTTAATTCTAACAACAATGGTTTTAATACTTGATAATACGTTGATTTATATCCGCAATCAATTATTATGCATTCTTTATTGTCAAATTCTATGACAGAACAATCTCCCGCTTCTGCCTGAAGAAAATGAACTACATTCTTTCCCATATAATATCTCCATTTCAGACGTTCTTTTAACTGACTACTATAAACAAAACCATTATATTCCAAGTCTTTAAAATTATCTTATTTTAAAGAAGCAATATACTATGTCAACTTCTAATATAATGTTTCTTGATGGTCTGAGGTTTGTTTGGCAACAATAAAAGTTAAGTAAAAGATCCCTGAAAAATTGTGCACCCATTAGGCTCGTTTCGAATCAAAGAGCCATTTGTCAACACCGATCAAATGAGTTACCTTTAAAGATATCCAGTCTCTAAGAAAGGTAACCAAGAAAGATGATCAGCCTAGGTTAGAAATAGTATATCAAACATATATTCGAAAATGAAGAGCTATCCTTTCGGGAATTCGAAGGACGGATGGATTTAAGTTTTCAGACCATCCAAAAATATTCTTATATGGAGGATTGGTGTGAACACTATCTGCCGGATGTGAATCCAGACCATTACCCAATTCTCAAGTATGTTATTCCGATCATTGATCTTTGGTTGGTGGATGACATACGATGACATGTATTCATGTAAGGCTCCAAAAGGAGCATGCTTTCAAAGGAAGTTAGAGTACGGTTAAAAAGTATGCCCGCAAAATGAAATATATTATGCAGCGATCCAAAGAGGGTTTTCTTCCACTGGCACAATCAATAGCACATGCCCGGATTGATTTCGGAACCTTTAAATACATCGATACCTTCAGTATTAATTAAGTGGCCTATGTTTTAACGATTACTTTTCCATATTCCAACAAAGGTTAGACACAGGTATTCATGGCTCAAAACCAGGAGTGCCTATTGGTAGGAATGTAACGGATTTTTGGCTACATCGGCGGATCACTAATTCACTTAAAGGCAGACAACATGTCGACAGCTGTTGCAAATGTTTAAAAGGTAGAAAATGGGAACTCGCTGAAAGCCTCAACCGTTTCATGCTCCATTACCATTTTCTTGCAGATTTTTGCAACCCGGCAAGTGGGAACGAAAACGAGTCGGTCGGTGCAACTTGAAAAGTCGAATTATGAATTATCTGCATGGACTAATCCCTCTAATTAAATTATTCCTACTTTTACATGCGCGCGAGGTAACGTTCGGGTGTGAAAATGATTTAGTGTCTTGAAAATCTCACAGGCTTTATCATCCTTTAATAGTAATACTTCTGATTTGGACTTGTTGGTTTATCCAGCAAGATTAACTTCAATAGTCCCCCTTTAATCAATGGATTTAAGATCCTATTTCTAAAATCTTTCGGATCTTTAATTTCTTGTCTGCTTTTAGGTATTCTACAAAATTCTAATATTTCTCTCATTCTAGCCTGTTCCTCTTTAACCTCAGCTTGGGGGGTAGCTTGATCAATGGAATAATCGTTCTGAAACATCCCCTTCCATAAAAACAGGCTCCGCACTAGAATAAATTTTATTGTACTTATAAATATTTCTGACTCCGGATCCTAATTCATCCACCAGGCCGATTTCCTTGAAGAACCTGGCGATAGTTGATTATAATGTACACGCTTGTCAAGACACGAAATTAGAATTTTTTAGATAAATCTCCTTTCGCGTTATGATTAGGCAGCCAATGCCATATTTTCATAGAATACAGCTGTCAGTGTTTTGTAATCGAAACGTTGGTGACCGCGTTAATGGTTATATTTAGTAGATTTATTCTTTTGTCATGGCGCTCACTTCAGTGACGGTTTCCGGGTACAATAAATACAGACGTCCCGCTTATAAGATCAGAATAACAGTTCAATGTTAATATTATCAGTAACACGGCCTTTGACGTGTCAAAAATGTCCGTTTTCTTTATATTTGAAGGATACTTCTATTAATATAGAAAAGAACCCCGTTCAATAGGTCAAAAACACTTAACTATTATTATTCATTTTAAAATGTACATAATAATATTAAATCTGATGCAATATAAAGAAATCAAGTCCTACCGAAGTATTAGGGTCTCGATCCGTATCCCTTTTTTTGAAAAAAGCCAATATCTCCTTTTTTTTAAAAAAAGCCAATATCTCCTTCTCTTTGTCACCATCATAATAGGCTTTCCACTCTTCTAATTTACTTAATTTCTCAGGCCTAGAAGTAATTTTTTTTATTAATTCGGAATTTCCGAATATCTGATTCATAAGAAATTTGCGAAAAGATAAATCTATCCCCCAAAAATATTGTTCATTTCCGAAGGAAAAATAACACCCTTCCCACTCTCTGTCCAATATATTTCTAGTTTCTATTTTTCCGTTATTATATTCATAGAAAAAGTCACAATAGTAATCATATAGACACTGTATTAGCCCAAAATATTTTTTTTCGTTAATATCATTTCCATCAACAGGAGGATCAATAATTCTCCCATGAAAGTTGTCTTTAAAATTAAAAATACACGCGCTTCGTGTGGAAAAATTAGATCTAACCTTTGAATTTGTAATGTCGACAATATTAGAAACTTGGTTAATGGCCTTTTGAATTATCTTATCAGCCGTGGTATTATATGAAGAACCTTTCGATTCTAAGAGATGTATGTCGCCATTTTTATCATATCCTACTAAATCAGGCTCGCTGCCACTATTTTCGTTAGAATCAATAATTTTCTTTTTTTTACCTCCAACATTAAATGTACACCCCATAGTTTTCATCGTTTTAAAATGCGTAACCCAAGGAATTTTTAAATACTCTTCTGCCATAGCTTTTGTTAATCCTTGACCTAATTGATAGGATACACATACCTTTTCAGACGGATCCAGATCAGAATAATCATCTTTTAATACTAGTATTCCGCTTTCTTCTTTAACATTTGCACATACCATAAAAAATAATTGTAAGTGCTTATACCACGATGCTCCAATAAAATTACGCCGATTATTATACCCTACTTGCATAACATGTCGACACAATTCTAATCTATTAATATTCATCGTTTTGATTCCATTTAAAGTATTATATCTACCATTGAAATCTTCAAATTTTAATTCCATTATGTTTCTCTCCTATTTAATATTATTTTAAGCATTTGCGAAATGCCTAAACCCATTGCTATCAGTAGGTTTTTATGCGAATCCATATAAATTTTCTCTCCTGTAATTGGTATAATATAAGTGGAGTGATATCATAAAAGTGCAGTTTGAAAAGTGTCAAAAACTTCCAGCGTTCTATTAATAACACTTTGATTATCACGCTTGTTACGACACTTCTATACCTCCAGAAATTGCATTAGTAAAGTTCAAAACCAAAGAGAATCAAAAACGGCCGTTCATGATCCTTTTTAAGCATACCCCATATTGAATCAATTATCTGGTTTATAAAATAATCATTAATAGTAAAATCTGTACACTATACACGATTTTATTATTTCACGGTAAAATTCTGGTTGAGCAGAGTCAGTATTTTTTGTGCATGGCCCTTTTCATAACCAAGCTTTTTTTCAACAATTCTTTTAGTTTCTCAGAATGTTGATTGTTTTTAATATCTCAAGTGTGTACTAATCTTTTTTCAGCATTTCATCCATATTAAATCCAATTTCACTCAGAATTATTTTAGTGATCAGCTTGTTTAATAAATTGCTTGTGTGTATAATTTCTTCCAAACTCAATATTCCATCATTATTGTTTTTAAAGTGCGAGTAATAATTTCTTGTATCAACTATTTTCTTTATTAATGCTAATTTTTCAGGTGCTGAATCCGGTTCGCATTTAGTGTCGTGATGTCTTATTCTTTTGTAATTTTCAGTCAAATAATTCGAGTATTGATTATCAATACTTTCAATTCTTTGACCAAAAGATAGATTATTTCCGTTCAAAATACGTTCAGTCATTGCTTCACTAATTTTAACAGGCAAAGCATATTTTTCATTGATATCTAGTGCTTTTAATGATTCTTTTAAATTAGCGATCGTTTTTGAAGCATCTGTATTATTAAAAACTCTTTTCAATTCTTTTTTTATATCCGATTTTAAAACAGCATCTCCATTTTCATTTCTCCGAATACTGTAACCTTCTAAGAATCTACAACAATGCAAAAATTTATCTTCGATTAGATATTCCCTTTTACTATTTAATAAAAAATATACGCCAATTAAAAAACTCATATCACAATCTTCATTTATAAAACTATCCCATTTAGCATATAAAATCATTAATCTATTCTGTATATCAATAAAATTGAATCTATAATATCCATATAAAAAGTTAAAATTAGAATTTTCCAAGTCATATGAAAAATCATGGCTAAAATAACATTGATAATTATGATTGTTCGAATCAATCATTGAAACATTATCTACGTATCCTAAAATCCCCATCAACAAACCCAAAAATCTCGAAACGTTCTTAATATCCTCAAAAACACGATTATCATCTACTTCTTTGAAGTATATGATTCTTATTTTAGTTTTTTTTTCAATGCTTATCTTTGTTGATATATTTAGAAAAGGATCTTGTAATTGTGTTTTAAAGATGATATCAATTGCTCTTTCTTCGTTTTCTAAAAGAGAAATGTCATTGATATTTTTTACTTCAATGTTATAATGTGTTCTATCATAACTCCATTTTCCACTTAAAGTATCAACTTGCAACCAAGCATATAGACCTCTAATTTCAAATTCAACTTCTTTTATGTTTATAATTGAGCAGTCTTCAAATAATGTAATATTTTTATTAGATTTAAATATCCTTCTCACATTTAATCTTGTTACTTCATCTGTTTCACTAATTCTTCCTGAGATAAGAGCCTTGATATACATATCTTCATGAACTGTCGAATAAGCACAGGGTCTCCCGTTATTTTGTCCATTTACATCAAAATAAGCCTCATTGTTTTCAAAGACTAAATTTCCTATAGCTTTATCATTTCCAGAATATTCCCACCAGCTATTTATAGCAAATTTTTGCAAATATCTACCTCCTGATCATCACAGATCATTTAAACATTGTTTTTTTTGAAACAAACTAAAGAAAAATCCAAGTTGTTAGAACCCTGATCTTCTACTATTCACTTCACGCTGCTCTTTCATAAACAGGTAATCTGCCCGACTTGTGCCACTACCTGGTTTCTTTCGACATTCGACCAGAAATACATGAATTATCTTTTTATTTTCAGCCCCTTTGAAATACAGCGTTTCCCTTACAATTTCTTCCAGTCCTGGCATCTCCACTTTTAAGTATTCTCGAATTAAACCATTTTTAAAGATGAAATAGACTTCATTGTATTCGTATTAACTGGTAGATCCTTAAATCAATACTCGGAAAAATGTATTCGATTGCTTCCCGTCGTTTCAAACGTTTGCATTTTTTAAAAGACGATCCAAGTGTTGCTTATCCGCAGTCGAAAAACATCTGATGCATTCCGATCCGTATCTATTTGCCATTCATTCTTTGCCTGGGTCACGATATCGTTACGCATTCGATAGATATTTAATTCTTCATCGGTGGCATTTTCTTTTTTTAATATCTGCTCATCTATGGTAGTGTGTTTTTGGAGCCTTTTTTCGAGTAAAGGGTAGTCGTTTATCACATGGCTGTACAACAATAAATTCCGTTCTTTTTTAATAATCAGCTTTTTCAAATGAACCTCCCCCTCATGGTATTGTATTCATTGTAAGATTAATGCGCTGTATTGTCAAATGATGAAACAAATCCTGTAACTAACGCTCTTTGCTCTCAACAAACCATTTGGGTTCCTCATAATATATATAAACGTCTTTTTTCATAATTCGGCACAGGTAACGCATTCCCTGACCGCCAGCTTTCAGAGAAACGCCGGGACGCATATCTAAAACCTGATCGATTTCAAACACGCGTCCATTCTCCCAGATTACCTTCTGGGGCGTAATTATTCCATCTTCTTCAAATCTTGCAATCACCGGTACAAATTTTTTTATGACCATTCGATAACACCTCCTTTAAAAGTATCCGATCGGATGATTAATGTGATCTTTTTTTGGGTCCAGGCAGGACATTTGATCACAAATGGTAACCGCTCGACGCACGGCCAGATTGCCGAAACGCTTCCTTAGTCCATCAACGGCATCATCAAACCGTGCCTGTCTCACCCGTATTGCTTCATTGCCAAATACATCCAACTGTATGGAGATTGAATCCGGTACCAGATCCGTAACCCGGACGCCCATGGAGCGGATAGCCAAACTGAAATCATAGTTCTTTTCAAACAGATCAATGGCTGCTTCGGCAATCTCTTTAGTTAAATCGGAAGGCTTATCCAGCTTCATTTGCCTGGTAAAACTATGCAGTTCTTTGTTTCGGACATGAATAGCCACTGTTTGGCAATAACAGCCGGTTTCTCTTAAACTCATGTCCATGCTTTCAGTCAGCATATAAATGATGATCTTGACGTCCTTCGCAAATATACTGGTTATCCAAAATGTCGTAAAAAAAGTGCGACAAAAATTAGGATATAAGTACGACAAAAATAGGGGTAAAATAGCCGAAAATAGCCAGATTTTTTTTAATTTTTCACAGTCGGTCATCCTTTAGGTGGAGACAAAAATCAAAAAATAAAAAAAAGAACCGCTAATTAAAGCCGTTCTTTTAACTAAATATTATTTTTTACTGGAGCTAGCGGGCGGAATCGAACCGCCGACCTACTGATTACGAATCAGTTGCGCTACCATCTGTGCCACGCCAGCAGTAAAACTTACTAAGCTATCATAACACAAACCTTCACTCTAATTCAATATCTTTTTATCATTTTTATTTTCAGACTTATCCTACCATTTCGGCCTTTGACATTTTATCAATCATATATCTTATTTCTTCTGCTTTTTGAAAAACCGCCACTTCAGAACGATCTAAATAAATATCACTTCTTTCTTTTGGCAATTCAATTATTTCATCTGATAATGTTGCCCCTTCCTGATTCATCTCATTAGTGAGATGTTGATCAAGATCTTTTTCATCACTAGCTTCAATCATTTTTTTTCGAGACAGTCCGTATTTGGGACAATTATCCGGTGCTCCAATATATTCCATCATGTAATTATACTCACTGCATTTCCATAATTTTTTCATTTTTTACCCTCCACCGCTTATTATTTTGTAAACATTTACGACGATGATAATATATTTACCCAATTGACTATAAATTAACAATGTTTTCTAGATTTTCCCAATATTTTTGATAATTATTTATCCTTGTAATGATCCTTCTCTCCGTGTTAGAATGGCCATAACTTAATACCAGAGTAGACAAAGATGCGTAAAGTGTTAAAGGATGGGAAGTTGCCTTTAAACGAAATGTGACCATTGCGGTATCTTGTCGCTTCCGCTGTTACAATGCAGATTGTAGGCGCGGAAGCATTACTTTATAATCGAAGGAGGATTTATGAAAAGTAATGCTTTTATTAGTAGTCCCACAAGAACAAGAATTGTTGTCAATTGTGGTCTGCTTATTGCCATCAGCATCGTGCTGAAGATTTTATTTGAGGTGTATATCCCTCTCGGTGGTTTTCCTTCACTAAGGCTTAATATCACTGCTTTGCCGATCATGCTCAGCGGCATATTGTTAGGTCCTTTTGCGGGTTTTGCCGTCGGTATCATCTCCGACCTCATGTGCTTTATCATAAAGCCGGGTGGTCCATTTTTCATTGGATTTACCGTGGCTAGTGGTCTTACTGGCTTTATACCAGGACTTCTTTTTATGCTTTTAAGAAAGAAGAAAACCAAATATCTGGAATGGTTTAATTTAATCTTTGTTGCTTTATCCGGGATTATTCTTGCTGTTTTCGGCGTGTTTAGTTTTGAGAATGGTAGTGTTTATTATGCAGGCGAACCATTAAACATGGTTTTCTTTGTCGTCTTTATTGCTTTAATGATTGCATTTGCTGTCTTCCCCATTATTGTCGTAAAGAAATCAAATCTCGATAGTGAATATCGAAGCGATCACATTCTTTTTATCGTTAGTGTTTCACAAATGGTCACATCAATTTTATTGAACACGTGGTTTTTGAGTATTCTTTATGGACAGGCAGTTGCAGTTTTGCTCCCTGCTCGACTTATTACCAACATCTTTCTGATTCCACTTTACACCATTATTTTGGTAGGATTATTAAAAACTCTTCCCGGATTTCTTAAACAACATTAGTTTTTAAAAACTCCTGCAAGCTCTCATCAAGTGCCCGATAGCGTTAATTATCATTATTACTGATAATTAACAAGATCGGGCACTTTTTTTAATATTGTCCTTGCCTTGCTTTTCCACGACGCATTCTAAATAATTATATTTGTTATAATTTTAACGCACTCTTTATCGATTTTCACAAATTTTTAAATTGTAAAAGTAGTATAAATTCTTGTCAATTTTCGCTCGAAGCTTGAGTATTCCTACAAAATAGAGTATACTGACATTGTCATAAATACAAACATCTTATAATTTAAATACACTTAGGAGGTTTTCGAAAATGGGATTAGTAACATCAACAGAAATGTTTAAAAAAGCTTATGAGGGTGGTTATGCAGTAGGTGCTTTCAATGTTAATAACATGGAAATCATCCAGGGTATCGTTGAAGCCGCTGGTGAAGAACAGGCACCGCTTATTCTTCAAGTATCTGCCGGCGCTCGTAAATATGCCAATCCAGTTTATTTAAGAAAACTAGTAGAAGCCGCAATTGAAGTCAGCGGTTTAGATATCTGTTTGCATCTGGATCATGGTTCCGATTTTGAAATTTGCAAAGCATGCGTTGACACTGGCTTTACCTCCGTAATGATTGACGGATCGCAACATCCCTTTAAAGAAAATATTGCCTTGACAAAACAAGTAGTGGACTACGCCCATGATCACGGCGTTGTGGTAGAAGCCGAGCTGGGTAAACTGGCCGGTATTGAAGATGACATTGTTGTAAATGCTCCTAATGCAACATTCACTGATCCGGATGAAGCGGTTGAATTTGTTGAAAAAAGCGGTTGTGATTCTTTGGCCATAACAATTGGTACAAGTCATGGTGCTTTTAAATTTAAAAGCGAACCGCGTCTTGATTTTGAACGACTTGATACCATTACAAACCTTCTTCCTGGATATCCGCTGGTACTGCATGGTGCCTCTTCTGTCCCCAAAGAATTCGTGGATTTATGTAATCAATATGGTGGCCAAATTCCCGGTGCTCAAGGTGTTCCAGAAGAAATGCTTAGAAAAGCTGCGAAATCTGGCGTGTGTAAAATAAATATTGATACCGATTTACGTTTAGCAATGACTGCTTCTATTCGAAAAGTTTTTGTTGAAAATCCCGGTTGGTTTGATCCCCGTCAGTATTTAGCACCCGGTCGTTCTGCCATAAAAGCAATGGTTGCTCATAAAATGAAAAATGTTTTGGGTTGCAGCCATAAACGCTAGGTTGTATCCTTAATTACTATGATTCTCCGTTTTTGAGTGTGTCGCAAAATGACTTATCAAGTTAAAATGCGACGCGCTCTTTTTAATTACTTTGATTAATGCGGTTTAAACTCTGTTTCTTTTGATCGTTTCCATGGTATAATAATTACAAAAATACAATAGAAGGATCATATATGAAAGAAATTATTATTACTGAGAATGAAAACAATCAACGATTAGATCGTTTTCTAAAAAAACTCATGCCCCAGGCATCCACTGGATTTCTCCAAAAAATGCTGCGTAAAAAAAGAATAAAGCTTAATGGCCAAAAATCCGAACCATCCACCAAGATTATAACCGGCGATGTGCTTCATATTTATTTTTCTGAGGAAACCATTTCAAATTTTCGATCATCACGGACACTCAATAAAAAAATTTCAATAAACGATGCCTCTTTAGATATTATTTATGAAGACAGCAGTCTTTTAGTCCTTAACAAGCCTTCCGGAATTCTCACCCAGCCGGACAAAACCGATGAATTATCGCTTGTTGATTATGCCGTCGATTATCTTATTAAAAAGGGTGATTACAATCCAAAGGTCAATCTTACCTTCACTCCAGCCTGTGCTAACCGTCTTGATAAAAATACGACCGGGATTATTCTCGTTCCCAAGAATTACAAAACCCTACAATCGGTTAATGAAGCAATTCGAGAAGATCAGACTCAAAAAATATACTATACTTTGATCTTAGGCCATCCAAAAGAATGTGGTGAGATTATTGGTTACTTAAAAAAAGATCCAGTTAAAAACACCGTTACTTTTTCTGAAAAGCCGACTTCGGCTACGGATAAAAAATCCATTTTAAACTATGAAACAATCGAAAGTCACGGCGATTACTCTTTGTTGAAAATCACCTTACAGACCGGCCGTTCTCATCAGATACGGGTTCAGCTTTCGGCAATGAGTTACCCCATTCTCGGGGATCCTAAATATGGGAATCGTCATATCAACAGCCGTTTGTATGAAGATTTTGGCGTGAAAAGCCAGCTGCTCCACAGTGCAAAATTTTCTCTGACAACCATGAATAAAACCTTTGAGGCGCCCTTCCCTTACATTTTTCTGAAATCACTGAAAAATTTCGGATTCAGTGAGTCTTTTGACGCCGCGGTTTAGATATGGGCTACTGGACCAGTAGAGGGCTTCGGGGAAGTCAACTTGAGGAAAATTTAAATATCACCAATAAAATTTATTTGGAGCAGGGCTTAGCGGTGGTTCAGAAAATACCAACCGCCATTAAACCGGTAGAACTGGACCCCGGCAAGGGAACCATTAAGCTGGCTTATTTTGAAGAAAAAAGCACGGTGGATTATTTGGGAAACATTCAGGGCATACCGGTCTGTTTTGATGCCAAGGAAACCAATCAGAAACGGTTGCCGATAGCCAACATTCACCGTCATCAAATCGAATTTATGGACGCTTTTGACAAACAGGAAGGGCTCTCCTTTCTGATTGTTCATTTTAAATTCTGTGATGAAACCTTTCTGCTTCCTTTCGAAATCTTAAAAACCTATTGGGATCGTGCCCAAAATGACGGACGCAAATCAATCCCTTATGCGGATTTCGATCAGAACCTGCGGATCTATTCCGCTCACAACATCCGCCTTCATTATTTGGAAACCATTAATCTTTATCTAATCGGAAAGGAAAAATAAAAAATGAATAAAATAGCAAGCTTCACCATCAATCATCTGGATTTACTACGAGGAGTCTATCTTTCACGAAAAGATTATTGTGATGATCACTGCATTACCACCTTTGATATTCGCATGAAAGAACCCAACCGGGAACCGGTCATCAACACCGCTGAGCTCCACGCTTTGGAACACTTAGGGGCAACCTTTTTAAGAAATGATCCTGTTCTTAGTGACAAGATCGTTTATTTCGGACCGATGGGCTGTCGTACCGGCTTTTATCTCCTGATGAAGGGGGAACTTACCCCTCAGGATATTATTCCTTTATTGACTGAATTATTCGCTTTCATGGCTGATTTTAACGACGATATTCCTGGTGCTTCTCCCCGCGACTGTGGAAATTACCTTGACATGAATCTTCCCATGGCGCGATTTGAAGCGAAGAAATTTCTCACCGAGATTCTTGAAAACCTACAACCAGAAAACATGATTTATCCCCAATAAAATAAAAAGCCCTTGCGGGCTTTCAGAGCGAAGACAAACCCGATTACAAGCAAACAAAGCTGTGATCGGGTTTTTATATTGCTGCCGGAAAATGAAAAAATAGGAAAAAACGTGAAGGTACTACAAAACGGATTCGTTTCCGGTACAGCAGATTTGCCAGTTTTTTCATATTCAGGCATGCCAAAGTTAGCCCGATCTGCATGGCAACTCGGGCCTTCCCGACATACTGTGTATAGCGCATCCCGTGATGTTCCTTGGCCGTGCCAAAGACTCGTTCGATGGTTTCTTTACGCAGTTGGTATTCTTCTTTGCGTCCGATTGTGTGCCGGATTTCTT
>NZ_RXYB01000026.1 GCF_008086615.1 Acetobacterium tundrae | reverse complement strand
TCTCAGTTCCAGTGTGGCCGTTCGCCCTCTCAGACCGGCTACCCATCGTCGCCTTGGTGGGCTGTTATCTCACCAACTAGCTAATGGGACGCGGGTCCATCCTATGGCGCCGGAGCGTTTAATACAATAGCCATGCGGCTCTCGCATCTTATAAGGCATTACTCCCAGTTTCCCGAGGCTATTCCTTTCCAAAGGGTAGGTTACCCACGCGTTACTCACCCGTTCGCCACTCTCTGAAGGTGCAAGCACCTTCGTCGCGTTCGACTTGCATGTGTTAAGCATACCGCCAGCGTTCGTCCTGAGCCAGGATCAAACTCTCAATAAAAGTTTGTATTCGAGCCTTTCGGCTTTCATATCTGTCTCATGAATAACTCAATTTTATCCTCTTGCGAGTTGATGTTTTATAGAGTGCATCTCTCTGTTTCTATTTTGGCCGCTTGCATTCTTGCGAATGTTTTGGCTGTTTTACAGGTTTTATGGTACTATTCTCTTTTCTATGACCGCCGCTCCGTTCTTACGAAGCTTGTACATTATATCGTCGCTGCCTTAAGTTGTCAAGCTTTTTTTTAAGTTGTTTTTAAATCGCTTTTTTTGCTGCGCTGCCCCTGTTCGGGACAACTTCATTAGTATACTCCGATTATCACACTCTGTCAATCTTTTTTTATTTTAATTTTGTTTTTTTTTCGACTTAAAAAAGCATTATAATATTTTTATATAAGCAAGTCTTTATTCTTATGTAAACTAAGTTCATACTGGCTATTTTTATTAGCCATGAAAACCATCGCCAAACTGCTTAAGTCACTTTAAATGGTATTTAACGACTATAACTTTGCTAAAGAGTTCGAAACACGGTCCCTTTATTGAAAGGACCCAGAATCAAGAGACTCTGAGTCCTTTATTATATTTAATCGATTGGTTTCATTGTTGGGAATAGAATTACGTCTCTAATGCTGTGCTGATTAGTAAAAAGCATTACCAGACGATCAATACCAATTCCTAGACCACCAGTTGGAGGCAATCCAACTTCTAATGCATTGATAAAATCAGCATCATAAGGATGTGCTTCATCGTCACCGTCAGTTTTCTTTTGGACTTGTGACATAAACCGTTCTTTTTGATCAATTGGATCATTTAATTCCGAAAACGCATTAGCACATTCCGCCCCATTAATAAATAATTCAAATCGTTCGGTATATCGAGGATCTTTAGGATCTTTTTTTGCTAATGGCGAAATCTCGACCGGGTGCATTGTTACGAAGGTTGGCTGGATTAGCTTGTCTTCCACATATTCATCAAAAACTTCTGCCATTATTTCCCCAACGCTGTTTTTACCATCAACGTCCACATGTAATTCTTTTGCTGCCGCACGAGCCACTTCTACATCAGTCATGACATCAAAATCCACATTGGTGTGTTCTTTAACTAAATCCACCATTCTGGCTTTTTTAAACGGTGCTTTTAAATTAATTTCTTCGTCTCCATATATTACGATCTCTGAATGGTTCACCTCTTCGGCAAGAAAACTGTACAGTTCTTCAATCATTTTCATCAGATCTTCGTAATTTGCATAAGCTTCATAGGATTCAAGTAACGTAAATTCTGGATTATGCGTTGCATCCATTCCTTCATTTCTGAAAACCCGGCTCATTTCATAAACTTTATCAAAGCCACCAACAATCAGACGTTTCAAGGACAGCTCTAATGCAATTCTACAATACAATGTGATATCTAATGCATTATGATGGGTAACAAATGGTCTCGCGTTTGCTCCGCCTGCTAAATTTGAAAGTACCGGTGTTTCTACCTCAAGAAAATCTCGAGCATCATAAAACTCGCGAATTTTTCTCATAATAAGAGAGCGTTTTTTGAAAACATCTTTAACTTCAGGATTAACGATTAAGTCGATATAACGTTGACGATATCGTAAATCCATATCTTTAAGCCCATGATATTTTTCAGGAAGAATTTGCAACGATTTACTTAATAGAATTATTTCTGAAACTCTAACCGAAATTTGGCCCATTTTCGTTTTGAAAATCTCGCCCTTAACACCGACAATATCGCCGATATCATAAGTTTTTATCTCATCGTAAATTTCTGGCAGTAAGTCTTTCTTTAAAAATAGTTGAATTCTTCCTGAAGAATCTTGAAGATCATAAAACGCAACTTTTCCCTGGCCTCTTTTGGACATAATACGACCGGCCATTGAAACCAGCTTTTCTTCATATTCTTCAAATTTCTCTTCAACTGCTTTAGCAAGAACACTTACATCATAACTTGTTTCTTCAAAGGGATTTTTCCCTGCTTCTTGTGATTTTTTTAATTTATCTCTTCTTACTTCAAGGACTTCACTTAGATTTTCTGTTGTCAACTTTGTACCCCTATCTATGTATTTCTAAAATTTGGTATGCTGCTTCGCCATCTGGAATTTGAACTTTTACAGTATCTCCAACTTTTGCTCCGAGAAGAGCAGATCCGATCGGTGATTCATTGGAAATACGATTGTTTTTCGGGTCAGATTCTTGCGAACCGACAATTTTAAATTCAGATATCTTATCAAAAGCAGAGTTTTTTATCTTGACAATGCTGCCAACTCCAACATCTTCGGTATGAATATCCTTATCGTCAATTACTTGAATTACTTTTAATTTTCGTTCAATCTCTGATATTCTTCCTTCTACAAATCCTTGTTCGTTTTTTGCTTCATCATATTCTGCATTTTCACTTAAATCTCCGAATTCACGGGCTATTTTTATTCGATCTGCAACTTCATGCCGCTTAACAGTTTTCAAATATTCAAGCTCTTTTTTCATACTATTAAAGCCAGCTTCAGTGATAATTACCGCTTTTTCATTTGTGCTCATTTTTATACTCCTTCATAGTGACACTGTTTTTCACACTCGAATCATGAGTGTAATTATAAATTTTTTACTTATTTATGTCAAGTTTCATAAACAATCATAATTTTTGTTGGGGTTTTCATTATTTTCCAATAACAGTTTTTCCCCACATTAAATGAATCAGTTTTTCAGGAACAACAACCGATCCATCGGCTTGTTGATAATTTTCTAAAATTGCTGCAAAGGTTCGACCAACGGCTAAACCGGATCCATTAAGGGTATGTAAAAACCGCGTTTTTTTAGTTTCGCTGTCTCTGAAACGAATATTTGCGCGTCTTGCCTGATAGTCCTCAAAGTTTGAACATGAGCTTATTTCCACATAACGATTGTAGCTCGGCATCCATACTTCAATATCATAAGTTTTTGCAGAACTAAAGCCAAGATCACCGGTACACAACTCAACCACACGGTAAGGTATCTCTAATAGTTGTAAAATACGTTCTGCATCATTAGTTAACGCTTCTAGCTCTTCGCCAGAATGATCCGGATGAACAAACTTAACCATTTCAACTTTATCAAATTGATGGTTCCGAATAAGACCACGGGTATCTCTCCCGGCCGAACCAGCTTCCTGTCTGAAACAAGGTGTGTATGCCGTAAAGTATTTCGGCAAATCTTCCTCTGCTAATATTTCATCTCGATAAATATTCGTTACCGGTACTTCTGCTGTCGGCACTAGAAAAAAGTCTTTGCTTGGTATATAAAATGCATCTTCTTCAAATTTTGGTAGTTGTCCTGTGCCTGTCATGCTCTCTCGATTAACCATAAATGGCGGTGATATTTCAGTATACTGTTGTTCAGTGCAATGAACACGAAGCATAAAATCAATAAGTGCGCGCTCTAACCTTGCCCCAGCACCTTTAAACATACTAAATCGTGTCCCTGTAATTTTTACTGCTCGTTCAAAATCAAGAATGTCTAAATCTACGCCAATATCCCAATGCGCTTTGATTTCAAAATCAAAACTTCTTGGCTCTCCCCATTTTCTGATTTCTACATTTTCCGAATCATCTTTTCCCACATGGATCTGAGGATTGGGAACGTTTGGAAAAGTCAGCAGTGAATAACGGATCTTCTCATCTATCGATTTTATTTCAGTATCCAACTCTTTTATTCTTTCAGATAATTCTTTCATCTCAGTAAAAATAGCGGAACAATCTTTCTTTTCCTTTTTCAATAATGGGATCTCCTTAGATACCACATTTTGACGATTTTTCATTTCTTCAACTCGGCCTAATGTTTCTCGTCGTTTTTCATCCAATGAAAGGATTGAACTTAAATCATAATTGCCTCGTTTGTCCAGACCCGCCTGAACTTCCTCTTTGTTTTCTCGAATGCGTTTTATATCAAGCATTTTTTTCCTCCTGCTTTAATTAATAAACTTTACTACTACTGAGTTACCCCAGTAAGCTGTTGCAGTTGAGTCAGAACCTGATCTAACTCATTCAGTTTTTGGCCATAACCAGCCCAATCTCCAGCTTTTTGTACGTCTTGAGCTTCTTTAAATAAGCTGTTGGCTTTTGCTGCTAATTCTGAAATGGAACTGGTGCTTCCCGTACTCTGAGGTGCACTACTACCCTTAACACCGATTTGGCTATTAAAAACCTGACTTAATGCTAAATCAAGTGAGTCAGCCATGACAATTTGATTTTGATAACATACTATAACCTTTTTAAGTTCCGGTAAATTGTTTTCTCCACTAGCCGCCTGGATGTAAATTGGTTCAACATAGAGAATTGCATTCTCTATCGGAATCGACATTAAATTTCCGCGAAGCACTCGCGATCCCTGCTGCCCTAGCAGCGTAAGCTGTGGGGATATGGTCGTATCCTGATCAATTCGCTGTTCAATTTGCATTGGCCCATAAATCAACTGTTGCTTGGGGAACTCATATAAAATAAGCTTTCCATAATCTGCTCCATCTGAAACTCCTGCTAGCCATCCAATCATATTGTCTTTATTCTTTGGCGTAAAAGAAGCAGTAAGCATGAATTCCTCATTACGGTCAGGCAGCTTCATGATTGTGTAAGCAGACTCCACGGTGGTCTTGGTTTTTTCAGAATCACTATACTGAGTCGCTGTTTCCCACTGATCTTCTTTATTATAGAAGGACAAAGTATTAGACATATGATAAGTCTTGTAAATATCAGACTGAACATCAAACAAAGTTTTTGAATATCGTATATGTTCTCTGATTCCTTCCGGCATTTCCGAAATGTCTTTTAAAAGTCCTGGGAATATTTTCCCATAAGTATCTAAAAGTGGTTCATCTTCCATTTGATAAAAGGTAACATCGCCATTGTAAGCATCAACAACAACCTTTACTGAGTTACGAATATAGTTCTTTCCTGATGCATCATAAGGCTGGGAGTATGGATATTTACTACTGGTCGTGAAGGCATCCACGATCCAATAAAGTCGACCTTCTGAAATCACCATATATGGGTCACTGTCATAGTCCAAGAACGGTGCAATAGTAGAAACTCGATCGATAATATTTCGATGAATGATCATATTACTTTCATTGGTTACTTCATTGGTCAAAAGCAACTCCGGCGAACCAAAATGAAGTGCGAATGCCAGCTTATTGATAAAGGACATTTTTATCCCCGCTGTACCGGTGTAAGTCACCTCCTGATTATTATCTCCCTGGGGATAGTCAAACTCAGCGGTTTTACAATTTGTGACTGCATAGTCATAGTTGCTTTCGCCAAAATAGACTCGGGGCTCTTTAATCGCTAGTTCTGGTACACCTGTTACCGGTGGAATATCTTTAACAATAAGATCTGGCTGTCCAACATCATTGGTTTCATTGACAGGCGATACTGCAACGCCAAATCCATGTGTATATTTCAAATGTTGATTGACCCATGTTTTAGCTTCGTTAGGAAGAAGTGTGTTGTTCATCTCTCTCGTTCCCAAAAATACCTGGGTATAAGTTCCATTCACATTATAACGATCAACATCGACATCATAAAACTGATAGTAATTTCGAAAGCCTTGAAGCGAATTGTACATATCCTTAGTCGGCGTTTGATCATTTATCGGAATGTTATTTATGGTCACATCATTCTCTTTGATATCGGTAGCGGTTATTTCCTGGGTTCCTGAGAACTCTTTAACTTCTACATTAGTTAAATTGTAAGCCGCCTGAGTAGACCGAATGCTATTGGCGATGTATGCTTCTTCCTTAGTATATTGGTTTGGAATAACGACTAACGATTGGTAAATACTCTGACCAATGCCGCCAAGAATTATAACCGCAATCAGCAGAACCGGACCCGCACCCATCAACAGATATTTTTTCTTGTAGCCTGCTAGCACCGAAGTGACCGCTAGAACAAGACAAAGAATGCCTTTGAAAATGATCACTTTTAATCCGACATCAATATCTGAAGCGCCTGCTCCAAAAACAATTCCGGTATTGGAATACAACAGTTGAAATGCTTCTAAAATACATCCCAAGGAAAGTAATACAAAAAGAATTCCTAAAAAGATGCCAACCTGCTTGGGGGCAATCTCCAGGTAAGTTTTGAAAACCCCTTTTGTATTTTCTTTAAGTGATTCTAAATCCTGGGTCTGATTAAATTCTATTTTCTTTCCCTCGTAAAGAGTATAGGCCGTATATAAAAAAGTTAGAATTACAAATGTAACAAAGCAGCCTATCAATATGCTGAATAGTTCTTGGTATAACGGCAATCCAAAAAAATACAGTGATAGATCCTGATAAAAGATCGGATCTGTAATATTAAAATTCGTCTGATTGATAAACTCTAATATTTGGTACCACAGCTTATCTGAAATAAAAATCGTTAAAAATAATGCAATAAAACAAATGATAATAAATATAACCGTTTTTTGCTTTTTGGTTCTCTTTTGAACAATACCAATATATTTTTTTGAAATATGATTAAGCAGTTTTAAATAGAAAAACAGAATCAGTAATAGTCCACAAAATATTGGAATACCAATCTGGAGTTTTGTAACCAGTTCCTTGAAAAATATTTCTGTATATCCCATTTCAACAAACCATAAATAATCAATGTAAAAATTGTTTAATGATAACAGCAGCGAAATAATAACTACTATCACGCCCAATACAATTAAGATTGTCTTGTTCCTTTTTCTCATTTTTCCCCATCTTTCATACGCTAAATAGTATTTTAATCTAATTTTTATATTATATCACAAATTTTACAAACTTCATCATCAGATTGGAAATTTTCTTCTTAAGAAAGAAGCTGTTCTCAGCCTATATCATGTATTTCTAATCTCTAATACTAAAGTCAAAATAAGTTTCTGGGTAGGGTTCATCAGACAGTGTAAAATGCCACCACTCCTGTTGCATCGGCTCAAATCCTTCTGATCGCATCAGGTACCTCAATTGAACTCGATTTTTACTTTGCGCTAAACTTAAATGGTCGTAATCACTATAAGAAATCTCTGAAAAGAAATCAAAATGACCGCCCATATCAACTTCTTTACCCGTTTCCATATTGATCACAGTAAGATCTATTGAACTTCCTCGTGTATGTGATGACTCTGATGCAATATAGCCACTTTTAAAAATTTCTTGTCGCGTCATGGATGGATAAAAAGCACTTTTCGTTTTCCCATCCTCTTTTTGATTTCCCCACCGAATAAAATGTTCCACCGCTTGCTTGGGACGATATCCGTCAAATACTTTGAGACCATGCCCTTCTTCGATGAGAAGGTTTTGAACTCCAGCAAGTGCGATTGTTGCCTTTTCGGTCAGTAAGATAGTCGGTGATTCATACCCATCAATTCGCTCACCGACAAAATTTTCTCCAGTAAAATATTTAACATCTGTAATGATTCCGGGAATTTCTAATGAAATATCCACAAAGTCACTTGGACGTACAATCATAATTTTTTTCATCGACTATGTCCTCTAATTCGCTACGTTTTTAAACCTATTTTCTTATTTTATACGATGAACGGGATGATTACCAGTCTTAAATGCTTTTTTTCTCACGCCTTGACGTTTTCTACGAGCTGAAGGATACAAAACACAAAAAATGATATCTGCAAATAAATTTGCAGGTATCATTTTTTCGATTTATAATGTATTATTTAATGTCTAAAACCCTTTTTCCAATACTTTCAAGTTTTTTTTCCGTCAATCCACAATCAAGTAAGTAGCCAAGTTCATCCAAGGTGCTCTGTCCATGTGGTACTAAAGTCGCTCCTGAATCACTTCCCAATGCAATGTTCACACACATTGCATTGGCTTTTTTCACCATTGATCGATGCTGTCTAAAATAAGCTTCTGATACTTGTTTATACTTTTTCATTGGACTGTCATCCCTACATTTTGCGATATTTGCAAAAGGCGCTAACGTTGGTACCCAAATTACGTTGCTTTCGCGCATTGCACAAAGGCAGTCATTATCTATCCCGTAACCGTGCTCAATCGTATCTGCACCAGATGTTAAGGCCATCATGATCCCTTCCGGAGTATTCGCATGAACCATCACTGACAATCCTCGTTGATGAGCATGGTCGATCATAGCCGCACATTCACTTTTCGAAAATCCGATCGGGCCGGAAATACCTAACTCTGTGAAACTCATAATTCCGGTAAGAATAATTTTAATAAAATCCGGACTTTCTTTAATCAGCACGTCCATTTTTTTTATGCTATCTTTTTCGTTGTCAACAGGATCGCCTAAAAAATTTCCGTAATGGCCTCTTTTATAAAAAGCACGAATGGGTGTTCTGAAAATCAGATCGGAGTCTTTTGAAATTTCTCTGAGAACTATTCCAACTCCTGAGCCATCGCCGCCATCACGCAATCCTTGAACGCCATATGATTGATAAGTTTGCATGACTTTTTTCATACCTTCAACTATATCATCATTATTGATCCCAGATTTATTCTTTTTTATGGAATTACCTAATCCACAGTGTATATGACAGTCTATGATCATTTTAAATTCGGTTATTTTGCCACTGGTGCTATTCCAGCCATGTCAAGAATCTCTGGAATTCTGTTTTCCCAGCCTAATGACATGATGTGAATACCTTGGCAGTAGTCTTTACATTCTTTGATCAGACGAGCGCAGATTTCAACGCCTGTGTCGCCTGCTTTTGTCTTTTCCTTATCTGCCTTCAATTCTTCAATCATATCATCGGGAACATGAACGCCGGCTACATTGCCATTCATATAACGGCACATGCCGACATTTTTCGGAATGATGAGTCCCAATTGAACTGGCACACCAAACTGTTTTGCTTTTTCCATGAATTCCATGAATTTATCAGGTTCGAATACTCCCTGGGTCTGGAAATATTCACATCCGGCTTTCACCTTTGCCTCCATTTTTGCCAGTTGGACATCCACAGAGTCACTGCAAGGCGATACAACCGCGCCCTTAGCAAACTTAGGTGGTTTTCCATCAACAGCATTGCCCGCAAGGTCGAAGCCTTGTTCCAAACATTTCACCGCGTGAATCAATGACACGGAATCAAGATCGAAAACGGGTTTTGCCTGTGGATGATCTCCCAGTGTGGTGTAATCTCCGGTTAATAACAATAAATTTTCAATGCCCAACAATGCCGCACTTAATACATCCGACTGCAGGGCAATTCGGTTTCGGTCCCGACAGGTAATTTGAAAGATTGGAAGCAATCCCTCATCTTTCAAGACTTTACATGTTGCCAGTGAACCAGTACGCATAACAGAAGACTGATTGTCCGTTACATTCAATGCATGGACTCGGGTCTTTAAAAATTCATGGGCATCTTTAATCAAGTGGTCAATTTCAACCCCTTTTGGAGGTCCCACTTCTGCAGTTACTACAAACTCGCCTTTTTCAAACAGCTCAGTTATTCTCATTTATAATTACTCCTAATCATTTTAAATTATTGGTTATTTTTCTTTTGAAATTCCGAAGTTGCGTACTTTGGGCGCATCATATTTCATGTTATCCAGTTTATTCATCTTTTCCAATTTTCGGTAAATTCGTTCCCATCCGCATTCCATATCCTTGTCGACTTCACACATACCATTTTTGGCACCGCCACACTGGCCGTTAATCAAACTTTTTGAACATGCGGTAATCGGACAAATTCCTCCGGTACCATTCAGATAGCATTCCCCGCACTGCCCACAATCAACATTCAGTGCAGTTACTCCCTGAAATCCTGGTAATTGATAGGTATCGCAACAGGAGTATACTCTTTTTTCCTGGAATTGATCGGCAACGGTCTGTATCCCAACACCACAGGAGAATACCAGTATGGTATCTGCCGCGTTGATTACGTCCATGTGTTTTTTCAATTGCAGTTTTAGATTATCCGGATTACAGATATAATCGGTTGTTATGATCTTGGTTATTTCTTTACTGGCTGATAGTTCCTTTTGCAGTTCGTCTGCTTCATGTTCTGCGAAATAGACCTCTTTGCATCCGTGACAATTTATGATCACAATTTTTCCTTCAGCTAATGATTCAATTATTTCTTTTGATTTTAGTTGGGTAATCAGCATATTATTTACCCTCCCTTATGGCAGTTTTTCCAATTTTGATTCGCTCAACAATTGGAATTTTTGATGAACAAATATATTCACAGCATCCACATTCAATGCAATCCATCGCATTTTGTGCTTTCATGCCTTCCCAGTCTTCTGATAAAGCGTATTTGGTGAAATACAGTGGACGCAGTTCCATTGGACAGACGTCTGCACAACGACCACACTTGATACATTCAACCGCTTCTTTAACAATAGTTTCAACAGCGATAATGCCATTAGAACATTTCAGCATTGGAACATTGAGGTTCGCCTGGGCAAATCCCATCATTGGGCCACCGATTTTAACAGTTACATCATCGCCTTTTACATCACCGCAATGGTTGACGATATCTTTGACAGAGGTACCAACCTTCACTAAATAGTTACCTGGCTTGTTCATTCGATTCCCACTGACAGTCACAACTCGCTCAATCAGTGGCATTCCTAACTGGATTGCATCTGAAACGGCTTTAGCTGTACTCACGTTACATACGATTGCCCCAACATCCATTGGTAGGCCACCACTTGGGACTTGCTTGCCCATAACCCGTTTGATGAGCATTTTTTCAGCTCCTTGTGGGTATTTGGTTTTGGCAACAACGATTTCAATGTTTTCGATATCAGCAGTTTTTGCCTGCAGTAATTCAACGGCATCCAACTTGTTGTCTTCAATGGCAATTACACCTTTTGGTGCGCCTGATGCTTTCATCATGGCTTTTAGACCATAAATCACTTCATCGGCATACGTCAGAAGAACCTGGTGATCCGCTGTTAGAATTGGTTCGCATTCACAGCCGTTGAGTAATACCAATTCAATCGGTTTAGGTGATTTGAGTTTAACAGCAGTTGGGAACCCTGCTCCACCCATACCAACAATACCTTTTTCGCGAACAATTTCGATGATTTCATCTGGTGAGAGGTTATCCAGAACTCCGGCTGGTTTGACAGACTCGTCAAGTGTATTTTTACCGTCCGACTGAATGACAATCGCTAATGATTGCATTCCGCTAACCGGATGCAACCGTGGTTCTATCGCTACAACCGTACCGCTGATACTGGCATGAATATTACTGCTTATCGGCCCTTTGGCGGCAGCAATTTTTTGACCCATTTTTACCTGCTGTCCAACTTCTACGATGGGTTCAGCCGGTGCACCGGCATGCTGTGACATTGGAATCACGACATTTAAGGTATCTGGGAAACGTACGAGTGAAATATGATCACTCAACTCTTTGTATTCGGTTGGATGGATTCCGCCATAGTAACCTTCGTACCGTTCTTCGCGGTTAGAATTTACATATTCTTTGATGAACTTGTAATTTACTTTGGAATAATCCCGAATTTCCACAGGCTTGTTTAACAATTCTTCCAATCGTCCCTGTTTTTCCAATCGTTCATAGATGAGTTGCCATCCGCAATCCATGTCCTTGTCTACTTCACATTTACCATTTTTTGCGCCGCCACATTGACCGTTCAACAAACTTTTTGAACAATCCACGACTGGACATATTCCTCCGGTCATGTTCAGATAACACTGGCCACAGGCTTCGCATAACGTGTCTGTTAATGCCATTCCATGTTGGCCATCAACGGCAATGGTGTCGCATCCAGCATACACAGGAAGTTCCGTCAATCCTGCAATTGTCTGAATGCCCAAGCCGCATGAATTAACAAACACATTTTTGGTTTCTGGCGAAAGAACCCCTTGAAAGCTCTTTGATGTCAACGGTTCATTGCACAAAAAATCGATTTTTGCAGAGCCGACAATATTTTTGCCCTGTTCTTTGGCAATCGCTTCAAACAATCCGCACTCCGGTTCGTCAAAACTATCGAGTTCCTTAAAGCATTTGTTGCAGGCAACAACAAACAAATCATCCTTGTCTGCCAGAACTGCATCAAGCTCTTCCCTTCTTTTCAGTTTAAACTTCGTGTAATCTTCCAATTATATACCTCCTGTTTTTTTTCTGAATTTATAGTAATCCGTTTTGCATTTTACATGCTTTAATAACATGTGCAGCCAATAATGCCGTTGTGATAGGTCCTGTTCCGCCACCACATCCAGGCGTTGCTGAAGTAATCATTGCCGCTTTGTCTAAACAGTCTACGTGAGCATCTCCGGCACGGATTTTCTTGCCTTCTGCATTTAATACAAATTCTTTATTTGCATCTTTCATCTGAGACATAGCTACATCAATCAGAATAGAATTTTCATTTAACATATCTGCTTTAACCAAACCATAAATACCGCATGCGGTTACAACAATATCTGCTTTTCTTGTGTATGCAGCCGTATCTTTTGTAAATACATGACAGATTGTTACCGTAGCAAATTCATTTGTCAGCATAATTGCCAGTGGTTTACCCAATACATTTGAGTTGTTTATAATAACGACATCTTTGCCTTTAACATCAATCTTATAGAATTTAAACATTTCCATAACACCTTCTGCTGTACATGGGAAGAATCCTTTTTCGTCTGCGATCATTAATTTTCCCAAGTTTGTAGGATTAAGTGCATCAGGATCTTTTTCTGGACTTAAAAGATATTTGATTTTTTCGGCATCAATTTGTTCAGGAAGTGGCTGGAAGATTAAAACTGAATGCGTGTTTTTATCTTCATTAATTGATTGAAGTTTTGCGATAAAATCAGCTTCTGTTACATCGATTGGAAATTGAACAGATTCAACTTCAATATTAGATTTTCCCATTCTTGTGATGATACTTTTTTCATAAGAAATAGAACCTGGATCTTCCCCAACACGCATAATTGCCATTTTTACTGTAATGCCTTTATTCTTTAATTCATTGGCATCTTTAAGTACTTCCGCCAGTATGGATTCACTAACTTCTTTTCCACTTAATAATTTTGCTGTCATAATTACAATACTCCTCTTAATTCAAAATTTTTACTATTACTTTATTTATGAAAGTTGTTTTTCAACTTCTGCATAAACGCGGTCACAGATTTCAACGCCTTTGGTTAACATTGGCTTTATTCTGTTATTAACATCTGCAACATAATCTTGATCTTTAATTGTTTTAATATTGATTAAAACGTTTACCCAGCCACTGATCATCCCAGCTCTTAAACATTGTACACCACAGGCAACATCACTAATGGCCAAAGCTGAACCTTTTCCGACTAATTCTTCCTGCAACAATACTGCTTTGTAACATACCTCAACGATTTCGAGTGGAATACTACACGCAACCTTGGTGCATTCTTCCAAAGTTTTTGCTTTATAAGCTTTTTCTTCTTCCGTTTCTTTTGGGAGGCCATAAGCTTTTGAAAGCGGCAAGAAGTTTTTTGCATCTTCATCAATCATTGCTAATAAACGATCCTGAAGTACCTGTGCTTCTTTTAAAATACGTTGAATATCTTCTTCATATTCTGCATATTTTTTCTTTCCAGTGGTCAAGTTACAAACCATCCCAGCCAAAGCCGTTCCGATCGCACCGACTAAAGCGGCTGCACCACCACCGCCTGGAACAGCAGCTTTGCTGTACAGGACTTCAACAAATTCAGTACATTTTTTCGCTGAGATAGATTCGGTCTCAGTTCCTACTACATCAAATTCCATTCGCTAACTCCACTTTCATCATTTGTATAAAGTTTAACAAACAAACGGACCAAGAGATCCCCCCTGAAGGGAACCTCCTCGATCAATTTATGTTATTGTTTGTTTTTAGAATAATCCAGAAATTACGCCGTTTTCATCAACATCGATTTTTTCTGCTGCTGGACGTTTTGGAAGTCCCGGCATTTTCATGATTTCGCCTGTTAATGCTACGATAAATCCAGCACCAGCTGAGATATTAGCTGCCCGAACTGTGATTCTGAATCCAGTTGGTCGGCCTAATTTTGTCGCATCATCGGTTAAAGAATATTGTGTTTTAGCCATACAAATTGGCACTTTATCAAAGCCAAGTTTGGTTAAATTTATAATCTGTTTTTCTGCTTCAGGAGTATAGTCTACGCCGTCTGCTCCATAAATTTTAGTTGCAATTGCATTAATCTTATCTTTGATCGGCACATCAAGCTCATAACTATATTCAAACGTTCCTTCGCTTTCATCAATTAAACGAACGACTTCTTTAGCTAATTCTTTTCCGCCTTCTCCGCCTTTTGCCCATACTTGAGAAAGTGCAACATTAACGCCTAGTTTCTGACATTCGTCTTTAACTAATGCTAATTCTGCTGGTGTATCCAGTGGGAATTCGTTGATCGCTACAACTGCTGGCAATTTAAATACCTGCGTAATGTTTTCAACATGTTTTAGTAAGTTTGGTAAACCTGCTTTTAATGCTACCAGGTTTTCTTCATTTAAATCAGCTTTTGCCACGCCACCGTTGTATTTAAGAGCACGAACCGTTGCTACAATGATTACTGCGTCTGGTTTCAGCTTAGCCATTCTACATTTAATATCCAAGAATTTCTCAGCTCCAAGGTCAGCACCGAATCCGCCTTCTGTTACGACATAGTCAGCAAAGTGCATTGCCATACGGGTAGCAATTACAGAGTTACAGCCATGAGCGATATTTGCAAAAGGTCCGCCATGAATGAATGCTGGTGTTCCTTCTAATGTTTGTACCAGGTTTGGTTTCAAAGCATCTTTAAGTAAAGCTGCCATTGCGCCTTGTGCTTGTAATTCTGCTGCTGTTACAGGATCTCCATCAAAGTTATAGCCAACAATTATTCGTCCGCATCGTTCTTTTAAATCAACGATATTTGAGGCTAAACAAAATGCTGCCATTACTTCAGATGCAACCGTAATGTCAAATCCATCTTCACGACAGAAGCCATCGCCTGATCCGCCTAAACCATCAACGATATTTCTTAATTGACGGTCATTCATGTCAACGCAACGTCTCCATGTTATTTTCTTAGGATCTATTCTTAATTCATTACCTTGTTTAATATGATTATCCATCATTGCGGCTAATAAATTGTTAGCTGCTCCGATAGCATGGAAATCGCCGGTAAAATGAAGGTTAATATCTTCCATTGGTACAACCTGAGCGTATCCGCCGCCAGCTGCTCCGCCTTTAACACCAAATACTGGTCCAAGAGATGGTTCTCTCAAAGCAACCAGAACATTTTTTCCCAATTTTGCCAAACCATCTGCAACACCAATTGTTGTTGTGGTTTTTCCTTCACCTGCTGGTGTCGGATTAATAGCTGTTGTAAGAATTAAACGTGCTGTTTTTTTGCCGGTATCCTTTTTCAACAGATTATAGTCAACCTTTGCTTTATATTTTCCGTATAAATCCAAGTCATCTTCTGTTAGACCCAATTTAGCTGCAATCACACGAATATCCTGTGGCGTAGCCTCTTGTGCAATCTCAATGTCTGATTTTAAACCCATATCATTTCCTCCAATACTTTGATAAATTTTTAACATATCTATATGATAGCTGATTTTACAAGAAAAATCAAATATAACATAAGACAATTTTTTACTATTAAAAGCCGAATAACGTTTACATTTATGGGGTGTATACCAATATTCCGTACAATATTTTACTCTACTAAGTAAAGTCAAGTGAAATATTTAGCAGCTTCACCTGCATATATTACTTTGATTCCTTATTATGTCATTGTATTGCGTTATTGTTAATTAAATTGATACAATGTCCTCGTTTTTTAAGCTAAATGTTTTATTTCGTAAGATTATCATTTTTTCCATTTGTTTTGTTTGAATCTCGGTGACGCATTACTTTCCAGACTTGCTTATTATCCTTCTTACAAACAACCACCCTCAATCTCTTCAATTTATATACATAATACATAAAAAGAATGTGTTTCTTTATTGCAGCTATCCTTCTATTTACTTGTATATACATCTTAAATACAGATTATCATTTTTTTGTTTGAATGTCAATATTTTTCTATTTAATAGCAATTTATTTTCTTCCATTGTTTGTTAAATCTCAAACAAAGTTTCAATAAGTATTTTATCGCCATATTTCAAGCTCGTATGTCCATTCATGTATCGATTATTTGTCGATATTTTATCTTTTCTTCTTTCTATTGTTTTCATAAAACTCAAAGAGTAAAAAAAAGACCGGTGATATTCCCTGTCTGGAATATCACCGGTCCACTTATGTTATTGTTTGTTTTTAGAATAATCCAGAAATTACGCCGTTTTCATCAACATCGATTTTTTCTGCTGCTGGACGTTTTGGAAGTCCCGGCATTTTCATGATTTCGCCTGTTAATGCTACGATAAATCCAGCACCAGCTGAGATATTAGCTGCCCGAACTGTGATTCTGAATCCAGTTGGTCGGCCTAATTTTGTCGCATCATCGGTTAAAGAATATTGTGTTTTAGCCATACAAATTGGCACTTTATCAAAGCCAAGTTTGGTTAAATTTATAATCTGTTTTTCTGCTTCAGGAGTATAGTCTACGCCGTCTGCTCCATAAATTTTAGTTGCAATTGCATTAATCTTATCTTTGATCGGCACATCAAGCTCATAACTATATTCAAACGTTCCTTCGCTTTCATCAATTAAACGAACGAATTCTTTAGCTTATTCTTTTCCGCCTTCTCCGCCTTTTGCCCATACTTGAGAAAGTGCAACATTAACGCCTAGTTTCTGACATTCGTCTTTAACTAATGCTAATTCTGCTGGTGTATCCAGTGGGAATTCGTTGATCGCTACAACTGCTGGCAATTTAAATACCTGCGTAATGTTTTCAACATGTTTTAGTAAGTTTGGTAAACCTGCTTTTAATGCTACCAGGTTTTCTTCATTTAAATCAGCTTTTGCCACGCCACCGTTGTATTTAAGAGCACGAACCGTTGCTACAATGATTACTGCGTCTGGTTTCAGCTTAGCCATTCTACATTTAATATCCAAGAATTTCTCAGCTCCAAGGTCAGCACCGAATCCGCCTTCTGTTACGACATAGTCAGCAAAGTGCATTGCCATACGGGTAGCAATTACAGAGTTACAGCCATGAGCGATATTTGCAAAAGGTCCGCCATGAATGAATGCTGGTGTTCCTTCTAATGTTTGTACCAGGTTTGGTTTCAAAGCATCTTTAAGTAAAGCTGCCATTGCGCCTTGTGCTTGTAATTCTGCTGCTGTTACAGGATCTCCATCAAAGTTATAGCCAACAATTATTCGTCCGCATCGTTCTTTTAAATCAACGATATTTGAGGCTAAACAAAATGCTGCCATTACTTCAGATGCAACCGTAATGTCAAATCCATCTTCACGACAGAAGCCATCGCCTGATCCGCCTAAACCATCAACGATATTTCTTAATTGACGGTCATTCATGTCAACGCAACGTCTCCATGTTATTTTCTTAGGATCTATTCTTAATTCATTACCTTGTTTAATATGATTATCCATCATTGCGGCTAATAAATTGTTAGCTGCTCCGATAGCATGGAAATCGCCGGTAAAATGAAGGTTAATATCTTCCATTGGTACAACCTGAGCGTATCCGCCGCCAGCTGCTCCGCCTTTAACACCAAATACTGGTCCAAGAGATGGTTCTCTCAAAGCAACCAGAACATTTTTTCCCAATTTTGCCAAACCATCTGCAACACCAATTGTTGTTGTGGTTTTTCCTTCACCTGCTGGTGTCGGATTAATAGCTGTTGTAAGAATTAAACGTGCTGTTTTTTTGCCGGTATCCTTTTTTAACAGATTATAGTCAACCTTTGCTTTATATTTTCCGTATAAATCCAAGTCATCTTCTGTTAGACCCAATTTAGCTGCAATCACACGAATATCCTGTGGTGTAGCCTCTTGTGCAATCTCAATGTCTGATTTTAAACCCATATCATTTCCTCCAATACTTTGATAAATTTTTAACATACCTATATGATAGCTGATTTTACAAGAAAAAACAAATATAATATAAGACAATTTTTTACTATAATATTTCTTGATATTGTGTAAATTTACAAGGTTTACATCAATATTTAGAACAAGATTTTACTCTACTTTTAATCATTTGTATAAATTTTATCCGTATATAGCAATTTAATTCATATTAATATATTTATTCGATTTTATATTGATAATGCATAAATAATTATTCTTTATATTGTTTAAATCGTTTATTTCGTAAATTTATGAATTAGCGTCTTTTTTTGATGCTTTTCGCTTATTTTCACTATATCTGGCGAAATAAAGTAATATACCTCTGTTTTATGTTAAATCTTTTACTATAAATTCCGTATATACTCCACAATAAAAAAATGACTTTAGCAAAACTCTTTTTTTTTGTTTGCAAAAGCCCTGTTTCAATTATTAAATTACTATTCATTCTTAATCGGCCCAATTAGCCCCTGTCTGAATGCCTTACTATATTTTCTACAATACTTATCATTTCCAAGAAGTGCATATGCTGCAAAAATTGTTCCCATCATGTCTCTGTTAAGCGGATCCATCACAGCTGAATCCATACCTGCCTGAATCGCATATGCGATGAATGTTTTATTCATTAAAGCACGTACCGGTAAGCCAAACGAAATATTGCTAACCGCTCCGGTTACATGAATCGATGGATATAATGCTTTGATCTCTCTAATTTCCTGAGCTAAATTTAGAAATGAATTATTTTCAGTTGATAAAGCCATTACACAGGGATCAATATGAATACGATCAGGTGTGACTCCGTATTTTGACGCTTTTTCAACCATCGTTTTAGTAATATCAACTTTCGTTTGAACATCGTTAGGAATGCCTCGATCATTGCAGGTAAGACCGACAACTTCCCAAGTGTTTCCTTCCATAAGAGGTAACAGAACTTCACATTTATCACCTTCTTCTGAAATTGAATTGAGTATCCCCGGTTTATTAGCATATTTGAATACAGCTTCTATCACACGTGGATTCGGACTATCAATACTAAGTGGTGTATCCGTTGCATCCTGAATGATATCCATTAACCATTTCAACGTTTCAATTTCAATCTCAGGCGCTGTGCTTGCACAAACATCAATAAAGTCTGCTCCTGCTGCTGCCTGCTTTAC
Organism: Acetobacterium tundrae; assembly: GCF_008086615.1. Lineage (GTDB taxonomy): Bacteria > Bacillota > Clostridia > Eubacteriales > Eubacteriaceae > Acetobacterium > Acetobacterium tundrae. Next base: position 13,992 of record NZ_RXYB01000026.1, on the reverse strand, counting down.
CGCACGATCCGCAATGAATGCTGCATCCCTATTTTCAATCGCTTCCTTAACAGCAGGAATCGTTCCATTAATTTTTTCTCCAATAATGATCATTGATGGGCCTCCTAATTTGGTATCGATTTCATTAAAATTAAAATAGAATTATTGTATGTACTTGTTTTACATGTATACACAAAGGCAGTATCAGATTACCATTTTCTTCTTTTTTTGTCAATATTTTTCAGGAAGCAGTTCTATTTATTAGCTTCTTGAAAATGCTCTTTATTAAGGGTATAATATGGGTAACATTTAGCGGATAACGATAATATATTGGTTATTTATCCGAATATTTAAGTAAGAAAGGACAATTTTATGTCATCATTGAAAAACATTCAAATTTCATTTCCTTTATTAGACAAAAATATAACCGTTGAAGCTGGAATAACCGTTGCTGAAGCTTGTAGTTTAGTTGGATTCCCGCAAAATCTCGTTTGCGGAGGAAAAGGAACATGCAAAAAATGCCTCGTTACTGTGCGAGAGAATGGCTTAGTCTCTGAAGTTTTAAGTTGCCAACATAAAGTTTCAAACAATATCGAGATTCTTATCTCCAAAGAAGCGGCTTTATCCCAAATTCTTGAGACGACAGATAACGATGAGCTTAGCTTTAACCCCAAAATTAAAGTAATCACGATTCCCTTTTCCGAGTTAAAAACCGAGATGTGTTCCTATGATCTTGAAACTATCCGAAGAGTTCTTGATCTACCGGTCACGATTTCATCCCTTAAAGTTTTACAAAAATGCCCCAGCGTCTTCCATTCCAAAGAAAACGCGTTAATGAATTTTGTCTTATTTAATAACGAGATCATCGATATGATCCCAACTGATTCTGAATTTAAAGCCTACGGTGTTGCCTTTGATATTGGGACAACTTCAGTCGTCGGGTATCTTTATAATTTAACCACCGGAGTACTTGTCAATCAATACTCCTCCCTTAATAAACAGATTTCTTTTGGCGGAGATGTTATCAGTCGAATTGATTATGCATCTCAATCACCAAGCAATTTGAAAGTACTTCAAAATTCCATATTAGAAACCATTAACAATATTTTGTCAAACCTGTTATATGAATCTAAGATATCTCTTGAAAGTGTTTATGATTGCGTTTTTTGCGGCAATAGCACAATGTCTCATCTTTTCTTAGGAATTAATCCCATTAATTTAGGTCTTTCACCTTTTACTGGAATATCCAAAGATGCCGTGATCCTTACTGCTTCTGATCTCAATATCAACATGAATCCTTTGGGACGCATCACTTTTCTTCCTCTCTTGGGTGGTTTTGTCGGAGCCGATACCACCGCGGTTTTATTAGGTCTTCCAAAGGATGATTCGTATCGATTAATGATCGACTTAGGAACCAATGGCGAAATTGCCGTAGGCAACCATCATAAATATTTTGTTGCCTCCACTGCCTGCGGTCCCGCCCTGGAAGGTGCCGGTATCCATATGGGTATGCGTGGCACGACTGGGGCCATCGAAAAAGTCGCCATGGTTAATAACGAAATTCACTGTCAAGTGATCGGCAACGCTCCTCCAATAGGTTTTTGCGGCTCAGGAATTATTGACGCCATTGCCCTGCTTTTTAGAGAAGGCCTTATTTATGATCGCGGCAATTTTATTAAAGATCAGGCCCTTGATGCTCATCCATTAAAAAACCGATTTAAAATTGATGAAAACGGGCAGCGTTATTTTGTTATTTTGTTCCAGGAAGATAACCCTAACGGAAAAGAGATGGTTATCACCCAAAAGGATATCCGTCAGGTTCAGTTGGCTAAAGCAGCTATTTATACCGGCTGTTGTCTATTAATTCAAAATTTCGGTATTCAAAGTCATGATCTCGCAGAAATTGTCATTGCTGGTGCTTTCGGCAATTACATCGATGTCGACAACGCCCAATTCATCGGACTTCTGCCAAAATTTGAAGGCGTTCCGATTCGTTCCATTGGCAATGGTGCCGGTACTGGTGCACAGCTTTTCCTGCTCTCTCAGGATGAGGCTAAACGCTGTGAACAAATTCCTAAAGTCACAACCCATATAGAACTAGCCACAGATCCTAATTTTTCAAGAACCTACATGGGAAACACCACCCTTGGTCATAATGTAATAGATATCGAATCTTGATCATAAGTAATTTATACTTGTACATTTTGGTTTAATCTTTCGCTCTGTCCGTTCTTGCCATTATCATTGTCATTCATAAGATCAATCACTCTTTGGGTATTGATTTCGACGAATATCAAACGATAAACAGCAACTTCGGACATTTTTTTATGTTTCCCTTCTAAATCAATTGATGTTATAATTATTTAAAATGCTGAAAGGACAATCAACTATGGAAACAACACCTAAAATCCTCATCCTGCTAACCGGAGGAACCATTGGCAGTGCAGTAAATGATGGCTGTATTGACGTGGATTCAAGTCGCAGCAATGATTTATTTTCAATTTATAAAAACCTTGGCAAACCTACAGTCGATTTCGAGGTGTTCCGTCCTTATAATATGCTTAGTGAAAATGCTGAACCAAAACACTGGCTTCAGATCATAAAAACACTTCAATCTTATAATCTCAAAAACTATACTGGCGTTATCATTGCGCATGGATCTGATACCCTTCCCTATACCGGCGCCGCGCTGTGCTACGGTATTGATAGTCCTTCGATCCCCATCTTATTAGTCGCTGCAAACTTCGCCATTGGCGAGACAAACAGTAATGCTCTCGCAAATTTTTCAGCCGGTGTCGATTTCATTTGCAATTTACAGCTTCCCGGCTTTTATACCATTTATGAAAATAGTGATCATAAAACCTATGTCCACCTGGCTTCTCGTTTACTAGAGGCTGACTGGCTTAAAGATGATTTTACCAGTTTCGGGGAGCCGCTTGGGATTTTCGACTCGCGCGGACTTTGCAGTACGCCTTCTCCGCAAAATCCATCAATGCTCAAACTCTACAACCCAACTTTGGATGATGTTCCCTGTATCAAAGAATTTCGAAATGAAATACTCGCTCTTCGGGCTTATCCCGGTCTTAACTATCTGTGCATTGATTTGAAAAATCGACCGATTCGCGCTGTGCTTCATTCCCAATATCATTGCGGCAGCGGTAATGTATTAGGAGAAAACGGCACTGCTCTCACAGATTTTATTAAAAATAATCCTCAGGTTGATCATTATCTGATCTCTTATAAAAATATTAGCGGCGATCTTTACGCCTCCTGTCACCAACTCATAGCAGCCGGTGGCATTCCCCTGGAAAATATCTCTTTTGAAGCCGCGTTAACAAAGCTGAACTTTGCTTACAATCAACAAGAATATTCACCTCAGAACTACATGCAACGCGAATTTTTCTACGAATTTGTGCGGAAGACACCGGAAGACGGCTATGTCATATAGACAGATTCAATGATTGATCATTAATCACTAATTTAAAAAATTCACCCTATGTTTTAGAGGAAACGTGACAAATGTCACGTTTCCTTTTTGTATTATCATATATAATGAGTATATAAAAAATAAAAAAGGAGAAATAATGTATGGGCTATCAAATTAATAAAACAAAGATGAACACACTGTTTACTGATTTACTAGAAAATTATACCATTTATGCACCAAAACGTTTTGTTGGTGGCGGGACCTTTGCCGATACTGATTGTATCCGTTATGGAGAAATTTCCACTTTAGAAGAAATTGAATTCAGCGAAAAATCCGACTATTCATTTAAGGAAGTTCTCTTACCTATTTCAGAAACACTTTTTTATTTCACTGAAGCCGTTATGAAGGAATCCGATCCCCCTCTAAAAGAAGCCATTGTATTTTTACGGAGTTGTGATCTTCACAGTCTTAATCGCTTAGATACCATCTATCTTAAGAATGGCCCGGTCGATCCTTACTACAAGCGCCTCCGGGATCATACTCATTTCATTTTAATGGGATGCGAAAATACCTTTGAAAATTGTTTTTGTGTATCCATGGGCACCAATCAGAGCACTAATTATGATGCTTATATAAAAGTGACTGCTGAAGAAGTCTTGATTGACAGCCACTGGAATCTTCTGGATCAAGCCCTGGCGAATGCTCAACCATTTACTGTTGTCCCTGATTCTGTCAGTATCAATAATATCAGCGTTGAAATTCCGGAATCAATTCCTCAATCCGTTTTTGATTCAACCTTATGGGATGATTACACCGCAAGGTGCATCGCCTGTGGCCGTTGCACCTTTGTCTGTCCGACGTGCACTTGTTTTACGATGCAGGATCTTTTCTATTCCGATAATGGAAAAGCCGGAGAACGCCGTCGTGTTTGGGCCTCCTGTCAGGTAGATGGTTACACTGATGTTGCCGGAGGACATGCTTTTCGAGAAAACAAAGGACAGCGAATGCGTTTTAAAGTCATGCATAAAATAAGCGACTATAAAAAACGATTTGATAACCAAATGTGCACTGGCTGCGGTCGCTGCGACGATATTTGTCCAGAATATATTTCCTTTTCAAATTGTATCAACAAAGTGAATGCTCTCGTTAAGGAGGAAAACCGATGACAACGACAAATCCCTATACTCCTTTTTTATCTGAAATAAAAGCGGTTATTAAACATACCGATATCGAATATACTTTTCGTATGACTTTTTCCGGGGATGCCAAACCCGGTCAATTTTTCGAGGTGTCCCTGCCAAAATTCGGCGAAGCACCGATTTCCATCAGCGGCATTGGTGAAAACACCGTCGATTTGACAATCCGCCGTGTCGGCAAGGTTACTGCCGAAATTTTTGAAAACTATGTCGGCGATTCGCTTTTCCTTCGTGGTCCTTATGGTAACGGCTTCTCCATTGACAACTATATCGATAAAGAAATTATATTGATTGCCGGCGGCACCGGACTCTCTCCGGTTAAAGGGATAACCGATTATTTTTCGGCTCATCCAAAAAAAACAAAAGGATTTACCCTCATTGCCGGATTTAAATCGCCTAATGATGTTTTGTTTAAAGCCGATTTCGAAAAATGGAAAAAAAATCTCAATGTTATTCTAACTGTTGATACTCCGATTGACGGCTATTGCGGCAAATCCGGCATGGTTACGGAGTATATCCCGTCAATTCCCGTCAAAAATATCGATGATGCGATTGGAATTGTTGTCGGTCCGCCAATGATGATGAAGTGTACTATTGATGAACTGCTCAAAAAAGGATTCAAAGAAGCAAATATTTGGATTTCTCAAGAACGGAAAATGTGCTGTGGCATCGGAAAATGCGGTCATTGTAAAATTGATGACACTTATATCTGTCTTGATGGACCTGTTTTTAATTATACCAAGGGAAAATTTTTAAAGGATTAGGAGGAATATTTATGTTAGATCTCAATACGAAAAAGATAAAGAAGAATGCCTACCGGATAACGAAAGTTCGCGGCGAAACAGCATCAAGAATACGCATTCCCGGAGGCTTGCTGACAGCCGATTTGCTTCCTAAAATTCAGGAAATTGCAGAAACTTATGGAAATGGACGCATTCATCTAACTACTCGTCAGGGTTTTGAAATTCCCGGCATTCGGTACGAAGATATGGATGCGGTAAACACGCTCCTTCAACCCATCATTGACCAGCTGGAAATTAACCAGGTCATTCCCGGAAAAGGCTATACTGCTTCTGGAACCAGAAACGTATCCGCCTGTATTGGAAGCAATACCTGTCCGTTTGCGAATTATAATACCACTGATTTTGCAAAGAAAATGGAAAAGGAAATCTTTCCCAACGACTTGCATTTTAAAGTAGCCTTTACCGGATGCGCCAATGATTGCATCAAAACTCGGATGCATGACTTCGGTATCATCGGAATGACGGAACCTCAGTACGACAAAGACCGCTGTGTGAATTGTCAAGCCTGCGTCAAAGCATGCAAGCAAAAATCGGTTGATGCTTTATCAGTAGAAAATTACAAAATTGTCCGTGATGCTGCAAAATGTGTTGGTTGTGGTGAATGTGTTATTAATTGCCCCACTCGAGCCTGGACTCGCAGCACAAAAAAATACTATCGTCTGGTCATCATGGGACGAACCGGGAAACGGAATCCCCGTCTGGCCGAAGATTATCTGGTCTGGACCGATGAAGCGGCTATTATTAAAATCGTTAAAAACACCTATAAGTTTGTCAAAGAATATATTGATACCACTGCTCCTGGCGGCAAAGAACATATCGGATATATTATTGACCGTGTCGGCTTTAAAGAATTCGAAAAATGGGCATTAGATGGCGTTGAATTTGATGAGAAAACCATTGTAAAAGGCCCTGTCTATTGGAGCGGACCGCATTATGATTAAATACGCTTTCTAAATTAAAGAGGCTTTTGCCAATAACAAACCAGTTATTGGCAAAAGCCTTATTTTATATCTTGAAATTTAATTATAAAAAACAAATCAGAAACATTGTGATACTTGCTCAAATCAGTATCCTGGCTTCAATACTTTATGTTAGTATATTCAACCATTTCCGACCGCAATCTCATCACTATTTCCGACCGCCAGCTCATCCAGGGATTTTCCTTTGGTTTCTTTTTTTACCAGGAACACCGCAGCCAATAAGCCCAGCACTGCTGGAATAATGTAAAATAAAAACGATACGGCGTATCCTAGTCCCATTTCAATGATTACGCCGGCAACGATCGGCGCACATGCCCCACCGATTCGACCAAAGGCATGGCACCATGAGACCCCAGTGTTTCTGAATTCTGTCGGGTATGCTTCTGCCATTAGAGGCTGCACTGCTGTAATCGAATAGTTGACTGCAAAGCCCAGGAAAATACATGCCGCCAGGATCGCGCCAAAACCACCGCCGACGGTAGCCATGATAATAACAGAAATTGCCGCAACACCAAATGAAATGATGAGATTCTTTTTTCGGCCAACTGCTTCAGCGACAAAACCAGTTGAGCAATTCGCTATAATCGCTGCTGCATTTTGAGCGATGGCCAATCCATAAGCAGAAGTCAGCGTTAAACCCTTTTCCAACATCAACGAAGGCAACCAGGCATTGATGCCGTAAACAATAAAACAGCCGCAAAAATACATAATCCAAATACCGGCCGTAATTCGAATATATTTTTTTGAAAAAAGGGCTTTCGGGCCAGATTGCTTAGGTGGTTCCGGTACGATTAAAGCCTTTGGATCCCAATTTGTTGATTTTCCCGTGGCAATGCGTTCAATATTTTGAAGCGCTTTGACCGCTTCTTCTCGATATCCTTTGTTCGCCAGCCAATAGGCGGACTCCGGCATTTTGAAATACAGTAAAATCGAATAAACTAATGGGATGCCGCCAATCAAATAACAAAGCCGCCATCCCAATACCGGAACAATCGCAGCCGCTACCAGGCCGGCAAGTACCCAACCAACAATCATCCATGCCATCCCAAACGTAATAAAAATAGCTCGTTTTTTTGTTGGCGTCGATTCCGAATAAGCAGTGGTTACAACTGGAATACAGGCTCCCAATCCAATCCCTGCCAATACCCGGAAAATTGCAAACATCTCAAAACTGTTTGAAAAACAAATTGGGATATTCATGAGGGAATACATTGCAATCGCGAACATTAACGTTTTCCGTCTTCCTATTTTGTCAGAAATAATGCCTGCGAAAGCACCACCTAAGATTAAACCGATAAGACTCCAGGAAGATAAACTCCCTTTTGCTATTGCGCTTAATCCCCATTCCGCTGCTATTTGTGGCATTGTATAGGATACAATCATATAATCATAACCATCAAATACCATCGCTAACCCCAGCAAGAAAAATATTTTCCAGGTAAATTTGTTAACTCCAAGGGAATCCATTACTTGGGATATACTAAAATTATTCATTGTGTTGTCTCCTTTTCAGAGCAAATATTGATTAATTTTTTCAAAACATAACTGATTTTACAATATATTTCCTATCCGAATGCTAGACAAGACCAATTATTTCATCAGGTTGTGAGGCACATACCGTTTAATAATTGGTCTTGTCTTTAGGTTGGTTGACAGTAAATTTAAGCGACTAATTCTTTTGCTTTCACAGCAGCACTGCCGGCATCAGGTGCATAACCATCAGCACCAATTTCAGCTGCGTATTCTGGCGTTACCGGTGCGCCGCCAACAATAACTTTCATATCAGGGAAGGCGGCTTTAACGGTTTGTACCGCTTCTTTTAATGCCGGCATGGTCGTTGTCAGCAGACCTGAACAGGCTACCAATACGACATTTTTATTCTCTTTAATGGCTTCCACAAATTTCTCGGCCGGTACGTCGACGCCTAAATCGACCATGTCAAAACCAGCGCTTTCCAGCATCATCACAACCAGGTTTTTACCGATATCGTGTAGATCTCCGGCAACGGTTCCCATGATGCAGGTTCCCAATGAGTTTGAGGTATCGCCGGCCATTACTGGTTTCAGTACTTCCACTCCTTTGGACATCGATTTGGCAGCAATCAGCATTTCCGGTACGAAGATTTCTCCGGCTGAGAACTTATCTCCGACAACACTCATGGATGCAACCATGGCATCCAGGATATCCTGCGCTTTATCTCCGGCATCCAGGGCTTCCTGTACGGCTGCAGCAATCTTCTTTGATTTTCCGGCTTCTACCAGGGCTTTTACTTCTTCAATTTTTGACATTTTATTTTCTCCTATTTTCTTTTAATATTTTATTTTTAACGATGTGTGTAGTTTTTAAGTATTAACTATTTTTTCTGACCGAAAATTCCTTCGCGATAGGCGCCGATATATTCCATGCAGTAATCATCTTCACCCAACAAGGCTTCGGTGGCAAACAGCATCCCCATCAGATCCTGATTCAGTGGATCCAGGATAAAACTGTCCATTCCGGCGTTCATCGCCAGTACGGCAAAGGCCTGGTTGACGATTTTTCGGGCGGGCAGGTTGAAGGAAATATTGCTGACGGCACCGGTGACATGAATGGTGGGATACTGTTCTTTAATGCCCCTGATGACTTCGGTTACCATGCTGATGCCTTCTTCTGATGTACAGAGCATTTCAATCAACGGATCGATGTGCATTCTCGATGGGTCAATCTTATATTCTTTTAATTTCGCCATTAAATCGGTAAAAACATCGAGACGATCTTTGGCTGTTTTCGGAATACCTTTGTCGCTGTTTAAGAGTGCCACACATTCCCATTTTGTATCGGCAATGGCCGCAAAGGCAACATCTACTTTATCCCCTTCTAATGAAACGGAATTGAATAAACCTGGTTTGTTGCAGTATTTTATCGCTTCGACGCAAGTGTGTACATTGGGGCTGTCCACCGCAATGGGAACATCCGTTGCGTCCTGGACGATGTCAATCAGCCATTTCATCGTTTCCAGTTCGATGGCGTCATCCACTGACGCACAGACATCAATAAAATCAGCACCGGCTGCCGCCTGTTTGATGGCTAAATTTTTAATAAATTCTGAATCCTTTGCGGCAATAGCTTTCGCGGTGGAAGGTATCGCACCGTTAATTTTTTCTCCAATAATAATCATTTTTTGTCTCTCCTCTGAATATTAATTTTTACCATATTAATTTTTACCGCTCTTTCAAAGCATGGATTCTCAAATTATTTTTGTATCTAGAATAGTTGCTTAGTCATTTTATCAACTTCGACATCAGTCGCTTCATAAACGCCTGGAAATGAACTTCCTGGCAATCCCTGACATGAACTTGGGATGAAATAAATTTTCCCGTTTTCTTCACATGTTCTTTTGACTTCAGCTGCTATCTGTTCTTGTGACCAGTCAGGATGATCGATGATACCGCTGTGAATTCCCCCCATAAAGGTAATTTTATCGCCATATTGTTTGATCATTTCAGGAATATTATTTGTATTCATAACGCCCTGCCAGATATCGACTCCCATTTCAATCATATTGGGTACCAATGTTGCAGCAAAACTATCGCTGTGATGAACAATCAGCTCAACGCCGTTAGCTTTGTAAAAGCCATAGATTTTTTTGTAGGATTCTAAAAAGAATTCTTCAAACATTGCTGGCGAAAGGAATGTTGAAAGCTGGCTGCCCCAGTCATCATGATGTAAAATTGCATCAGGATGCAAATTTTCAACCAACGCTTTGGCATAATCCAGTTCAAACTCTGTTAAATAATCGATCAGTTCTTGCATGGCTTCCGGTTCTTCATAGAAACTCATTAGTGCATTCTCCATGCCCATCAGATAATGGGTCATTTCAAATACGCCGGGAGCAATAAATGCAGCGACATATTTATTATCTCGATCAACGGCGTTTGCGTCAGCGATGGCCTGATCCCATGCGCCTTCAGATCGTTCCATACTTGGCGCTTTAACGTATTCTTTCCATTCGGTAACATCTTTTAATAAAATATGTTCCGCATCGTGTACAGGGAAAGCGGCAATTTGTCCTTCTGGCCAACGAATGGTAACACCCCATTCATTGATTACTTCTTCACCTATTTGGGGTTTTACTCGACCAGATGGTACGCTCATAATCATTTGTAGAAATTCATATTGTTTAACAAAACGATCCGGTTTTCCACCAGTCATGACTTCTTTTAAATTTTCTTTAATGGTTAACATATAATGTTACCTCCTTGTGTTAGATATAAATTTTATCTACTATTTAGTGTGAGATTTATGGTGTGATGTGTTTTAATCCAGCATTTTCCTTAATCTTCACTACATCATAAGATGCAATCATCTTATTTTAGTCAGTCATCTTATGATGTAGTAAAGATACAGGAATGCAGATTAACAGCCAAAGAGAAACACACAGTGTCTCTCTTTGGCTTTTGGGTGCAGTTATTAAATAAGTGCAAGCACTTTTTCAATGACGGTTAACCCGCAAATAATAAATTTTGTTATTATACAGTCATCTTATTTCTTGCATCTATTTCTGTCTGGTATTGTGTCACTTTTTCTCTCGTTAAACGGTATCCAAATGTTAACAGAACCGCACCAACAAGAACCGTGCAACCTGGGATTGTACAGAACAAAGTCGTAATACCAGCTTTCAATTCCGGTGTTGCCGTAGCGGGATCCATTTGTGCAACGAATCCGCAGGCAGCCAGCATTGCCGGAATGATTAAACCTTTGATGAAGATACCAAGTTTCAATGGTAAATTCGATAATCCCATAACCCAGCTTGATGCTGCTTTTCCTGTTTTCCATTCACTGTAAATCGATGCATCACCGTATAATGCAACCATCAATGCGTAAAGGAATCCTAAGAAGAACTGAGCACATGAAAGAACGATTAGGACAAGCATGATATTACCAACAACGAATTGACAGCCGATTAAGAATACACCTAGACCGTAGCAGCCAATCAGTGCCGCTGTTCTTGTTGACAATTTTGCAGCAACATATTTACTTAAATATGAGCCAATTACCGCCATAATATTTGCAACCAACAAGTAAACACTAAACATTGCGACATTGTTTGTTACATAGGTAAAGAAGTATACTGCCGAACCTGCACAGACAAAGTTAACTGTCCAACGCGCTACATCTGCTAAAAGTAACACTAACAAATGCGGGTTCTGAACCAATGATCTAAACATATCACCAATGGTTATTTTTTCTTCCTTTGCAACATTAGTGTTTACAGCACCTTCTTCATGTGTTTCTTCATATCCAGCTGTCAGTTTGAAGTGGATGAAATAGCCAATCCAGTAAATTATAGCCATCGCGAATGCCGAAATAGTGAATCCAAGTATTGGATTTCCAACTACACCGCCAACCCATAAAATAGTGGCTAATCCCATTGCTGAGAAAATAATTTTCCCAACATTTGCATAAGCGCCTCGTGTTGCGGATAATTGTGTTCGATCTTCTGGTGAAGTCGAAATTGTTGGTATTAATGCTATATTAGCAACGTACGAGAAGTTCCAAGCAACATGTGAAGTAATGAAAGCGACACAGATGATGATAATTGGTAGTATTCCAGTGCCAATAACCGTAAACATCAATGTATAGAGAACCACGACAATTGGTGGTATTACCAACAAATACGATCTGTATTTTCCCCATTTCATTGGTTTAAGGGCATCAATAAATCCACCATAGAAAGGTGACAATACCATATCTACTGTACTTGTTAAGGTCATAATTATTGCAGTTGTTCCCAAATCAAATTTTGCAATGTTTGTCAAGAAATATGCAAAATAAAATACTTCGACATTTGACATCAGAGTAAAACCAAGATCTCCAACACCAAAGAATGTCTTAAGCCCTGAACTTAAGGGTTTTTTTTCCATAAAAGAGCCTCCTTAAATTTTCTTTTTACTAATAATAAAATTTCCGGTTATTTCATTTTAGTAATTTTTGTTAATTCTTCTGTTCATTAAGTAATATTACAATAACTTTCTAAATAGTAACCCTTTACACCATACTTGTCAAGCTTTTTTTATTAAATCATTGTTTTTTTACTGTTTTTTTAGTAATTATAGATATTATTTTTTTTCTTGTATCTTTTATTAAATAATGATACACTTATTTAATTACTGTTTTAAGGAGATTTCTTATGCGAAAAATGACAAAAGGTGAACTAACTAAGGAACGCATATTCAAAAGTGCCAAAGAGCTCTTTTACCAACAGGGCTATAATGCCACAACAATTCAACAGATTGCTGATCATTCAGGAACAACATTAGGTTCAATGACTTATCATTTTGCAACAAAAGATACATTTGTTGCTAAGATATTCACAGATTATTTCGCTTCAATCAGTGACGCTGTCAAAGAAAATCTTTATGGTTACAAAACGATCAATTCGTTTGAGCAGCATTTTTATCTGACAATGGTCTGGTATAGTGCTCTTCTCACTGATCCGAAAGTTAAGAATTTCTACTATGAAATTACCATCAGCGATTCCCTGTACTCATATATTTTTGAAAACATCAATCATGTATATCATGAATTTCAAAGCGAATATCACCTGCGAATTCGTCCTATCGAATTTGATGCCCTGCTGATCGCAGACTTCGGGGCGCGTCGGACTCTGGCGCGATACTTTTGCGAAGGCAAAATAAAAATGCCGGTAGAGGATTTTTCAATTCTGACGATTACCAATACAGCTCGCTGTTTCGGTATCCCTGAAAAAGTAATTTTCAAAGTTAGTTATGAAGCATTGATTTTTTTTCGAAACCATGATTTTTCGAAAATAAAACTTCTCATTTAAAAAAAGGTCTTTCAGGGATTATTTCCTGAAAGACCTTTTTTTATTTGTACAAAACCATCGAAACTGTCATATAACTCTAGGCCGATTAAACAATAATGGAATTTTTTATATATTCCGCTTATTGTTGTGCTTTAAATGTGATAATCACACCCTCAGTGACACTGTTTGCCCAGGCAGTATCGTTGGACAATCCCACGTGCTGGCCTTGAATAATTGGTATAATTGAAATGACATCATAGGCCTTTTCATCGTAATTATTACAAACATCTTCGATTTCCTGTGCGAGTTCTTTTATATTACATTTTCTAAACCCTTTATTATAATCATTTCCTACAGATTCGACCTTATCTCCTATTGTTACTGTAATATATTTTTTCACTTGTTTTTCTCCTCTATCAATATATTGATAGTGTATTATATCATAAATTTAAAGCACAAGTACTCATTTGGCATTGTTTACGCAAAAAACCGTCTCTCTGAGAGAGACGGTTAAAAATAATTTGTCTAAAAAATGATTTTTCTACCTTATGTTGAAGAACTGATCAAACAACACAGTTTAATATTTATCCAAACTTTTTTTTAGTTTAATACGGTTAACGTTCGTCCGCTAACACTTCAAAGCCACTGCCAATTTTCAAAAAATTGGAGTCAGCCTTAGTCTACGATAATTTTCGCAACAACTCCGGATCCAACTGTTCTTCCGCCTTCACGAATAGCGAAACGTAAGCCTTCTTCAATCGCGATTGGGGTAATCAAGGTGATTTCCATTTGAACGTTATCT
>NZ_RXYB01000025.1 GCF_008086615.1 Acetobacterium tundrae | reverse complement strand
GGCGAAAAAAAAGCTTGAATAAATTTTGAAGCTGCTTACTCTTGATACGATAGACATAACTAAGTGATTCACACGAAATCATAGATTTCGGTTCTCTACTTATGCCAATTCCATCACTTCGGCGAAATAAAAACTTGATTAAATTTTGAAGCTGCTTACTCCTGATGCGATAGAGATAATTAAATATCTCACACGGCACTGTTGTAGATAATAACATACCACAAATAAAATATCAATCTTTTTTTGAAATTTCTAATTATTTTTCTTAATTGAAAAGACGACAAAATTTTATCTTGTTTTTCGTAAAATATGAGGTACTATTATTACATATCGGATTTTTAAAAGATATCAAATCCGCTGATCCATTCTGTAAAAGTATTTTTTTAGAAAGCACGGTGAAACTAATGAGTATGTTCGAAAATAATAAAACAATTGCCTACAAAGAATTCCGAGAATCTGTTAATGAATCTGTTCTTGAACTGATCAAGAGAACACAAGATAAAAAATGCAATGGCTGCATTGATTTTATATACGATGAAGAAACTGCCATGGGTTATTGTGAAGCATTGGAAAACACCTGGCCTGTTAAAAATGCAAAAGTTGTTCAAAGACTGACTGACTGTTATATTTGTGATCTTAAAGCAATGAAATAGAAAAACAGCTCATTGATGGGTTTTTTTTTGCATTGCTCGATATGACTTTACAACTCTTTCACAACATTCCAAAGCTGTATAATCATCAGTTGAAATAATCAGATCACAATCGTCGTAGTATTTTTGACGCTCTGCCATCATCTGTCTGATTCGTCTTAACGGATCTTCACTTTTTAATAAGGGTCTTGTCTCATTTTCCTGAACGCGTATAAATATTGTTTCTGGCTGCGCTGTCAAACTAACGACATAAGCATTCTCTTTTAAAAGTTTTCGATTTCTCTCAAATAAAACAATTCCGCCACCGGTAGAAAGAACTACTCGCTTCCCGGTTACCGCTTCTTTTAATACCTCATATTCAGCTTCGCGAAATGCACTTTCACCAAGATCGGAAAAGATGTCTGCGATTTTCATTCCCATGGCAGTTTCCACCAGATCATCGGTGTCAACAAATGTGAAGTTTAGTTTTTTTGCAAGCAGTGGACCGATCGTTGATTTTCCTGTTCCCATAAAACCAATGAGTGCAATACATGTTTTCTCTTCTTCCATATCACCCAATCCCTTCTTCTAAGAGTTTCTTTCCCAGTTCTGGATCGGGAAAAATGCCAGTCCACAATTCAAACGCCAATAATCCCTGATATAGAAGCATTTCCAACCCATTCTCGGTCTGTGCTCCGACGGCTTTCGCATCCTTAAGCAACTGGGTCATCGGCGGGCTGTAGATCATATCATAAACCAGAAGTTCTTTTTTCAATAAGCGCTTCGATATCGGTGTTTTTTCAGGAGCATCCGCCATACCGAGACTGGTTCCATTTACAATCACGGTGACTTCGGCTATTGCTTTTTTCAACTCTGCTTCTTCCATCGAAATTGCCTGCGCTTTTCCTGGCCAGTTTTCATTTATTTGCGTTACTAATTCAAGCGCTTTTTCAAACGTTCGATTGGCAATGATTACTTTTTTTATTCCCCCATCCGCCAGTGCCATGGCGACGGATTTAACTGCTCCGCCACAACCTAAAATCAACACTGTTAATTCTTCCTTTGATTGTTGCCCCAGTTTTTTTTCAATGGATTTTATGAATCCAAAACCATCGGTATTATAGCCAATCATTTTTCCATCACGACAGACCACGGTATTGACTGCCCCAATTTTTTCGGCCAGAGGATCCAATCCGTCTAAATATTTTATGATTTCTATTTTATGTGGTTTGGTTATATTAAATCCACCAAAATTCATTAGTCGAAATCCTTGAACAAGTTTTTCTAAATCCCGAGATTTTACCGCAATCGGAAAATAAACGGCATCCATATCATTGGCCGCAAAAATTCCGTTATGTAATTGTGGCGATAAGCTTTGCGCAATGGGATCTCCGATGACAGCATATAATTTTGTATTGACCGATATATTCATCTTCATCTCCTTGATTTCTGATATTCTTTCTGCATTGTAACACAGGTTTCTTTTATCGTAAATATCTACCCGCAACTAAATGCTTAATCACCAAACGATTCTATTGATCGATTATTATTCCGCTTTCAAATGATCGCTAAGTAAACAAACTTTATCTGTATTCTTATAAAATTTTATTATTATACACTCTTTTCAATAAATATTCTTTTCGCCGTTTCATAACTGTGTTATAATCGCAAAGGAAATTAAAGAATGGAGGAAGATTTTGAACAATCAAAGAATTATACAAGTAGAGGAAAAGGTTCCGCTGAAGATGCTTGTGCCATTGAGCATCCAACATATGTTTGCAATGTTTGGCGCCTCAGTATTAGTCCCTTTTCTTTTTGGCATCAATCCTGCTATTGTTCTTTTTATGAATGGTGTGGGAACCCTGTTATTTATTGTTATTACTAAGGGCAAGTCGCCGGCCTACCTTGGTTCAAGTTTTGCCTTTTTAGCCCCTGCCGGCATCGTTATCGCCACTTGGGGGTATTCATACGCTTTAGGCGGCTTTGTTGCAGTTGGCATCTGTGGATGTATCCTCGCTGGAATCATTTATAAATTCGGCACTGATTGGATCGACATCGTTCTTCCTCCTGCCGCCATGGGACCTGTGGTCGCGTTAATTGGGCTTGAACTTGCCGGCACCGCTGCAAAAACTGCCGGGGTTATCGGCTCTACAAGCTACGTGTTAGACAAAGCCAGCGGTCTTTACAATCAGGTCATCACAACCATCAGCCCTAATAATGCCATTGTTTTTCTGGTAACTCTCGGGTTTGCTGTTTTTGGTTCTGTTTTATTTAAAAAATTCTTATCCGTTATCCCGATTCTCATCGCCATTATTGCGGGTTACATCGCGGCACTTATTACCGGCGTGGTTGGTTCTACAACTTTTCAGGCCGTCGCAGATGCACCATGGTTTGCTTTACCAAATTTTCAATTTCCGCAATTTAAATTGGAAGCAATTTTAATGATCCTGCCGGTTCTTCTGGTTATTTCTTCAGAACATATCGGTCATCAAATAGTTACCGGAAAAGTTGTTGGCAGAGATCTAATAAAAGATCCCGGCCTGCATCGTTCTCTGCTTGCCGATTATATTTCAACCACCCTTTCCGGATTAGTCGGTTCTGTTCCAACAACAACTTACGGTGAAAATATTGGGGTTATGGCGGTTACTAAAGTCTACAGCGTTCAGGTTATTGCCGGCGCCGCCATTTTATCGATTATTTGCGGTTTTGTTGGAAAACTTTCGATGCTGATCAGTACCATTCCCGGACCAGTGATTGGCGGAATATCCTTTCTGCTTTACGGGATGATTGGTGCCTCCGGTATTCGTATTTTAGTTGAAGCCCAGGTGGATTATGGCAAATCACGAAATCTGACGTTAACCTCCGTTATTTTCGTTGTTGGTTTATCGGGTGTGGCCGTCAATTTTGGCAGCATCCAATTAACCGGTATGGTGCTATCCGCTGTGGTCGGCATGCTTTTAAGCCTGACCTTCTACATTTTAGATAAACTTAAACTGACCAATGACCGTGAAGAAGAGCATCTTTATGACCAGCCTTAATTCAATCTTGACAAACCTTTCCGGTTTGTCTTTTTTTCTTTTAATCACAGTATTTCTAATCAGGTTGGTATTGTAAAAAAGTAAAATTTCACTTATACTGATAGTATTAGGAAATTACGAATTTATTTATGATGGTCACTCATTGTTTCATCTAACTTTTAGTTAAACTTGATGACAAACTAATAAATCATCGTTATTAAAAGGGGAAACATATGACAAATGATATGAAAATTGCAGTCTTAATTGATGCGGATAATGTCTCTGATAAATACATCAAATATATTTTTGATGAGATCTCAAATCTGGGTGTGCCCACATATAAGCGAATATATGGTGACTGGACCAAACCTCAGCTGGCATCCTGGAAAACGGTACTGCTTAATTATTCCATTACACCGATTCAGCAATACAGTTATACCACCGGGAAAAACGCGACCGACGCGGCATTAATTATTGATGCTATGGATATTCTTTATTCCCATAATGTTGATGGCTTTTGTATTGTTTCCAGTGACAGTGACTTTACGCGATTAGCCACACGCCTGCGAGAAGCTGGTATGTACGTGGTGGGTATGGGCGAGAAAAAAACGCCGACGCCTTTTATCACAGCTTGTGAAAAATTCAAATATCTTGAAGTCCTGGCCAGTGATACTGCCGACGCTGTGGATATAACTGGACAAAATGGAAAACACGGAACATCTAAGGAAAACATGGCCAGTAAAAAAGAGCTGATTCAATCGCTGAAAACAATTATCAATGAAAGTTCAGATGAAGATGGTTGGGCTAATTTAGGCGAAGTCGGATCAAGACTTAACAACCGTTATCCGGATTTTGACACCCGAAACTATGGTCATACCAAATTAAGACCACTGCTTCTTTCTTTAAATCAATTTGAAATCGAAGCCCGCAGAAACAGCAAGTCTCAAAATGCACACTATGTTGTTAAAAACAAGGTGAAATAAGAATGCTGGTATATCTTCTCGATCACAACACCTTTACAATTGATGCTTTTGAGCATATTAATAGCGGTCAAAGTCAAATGCATCTGTGTATTCTTGATTTTGAAACGCTTCCTGCGGTCTATGAGCAACTCGGGATCAGCGATAAAATTTTTGAAGAATGTCTGCTTGAAGGCACCTCTAAATTTGAAGGTTATGATGGTTTTGATTTTATCACCATCATGGTGCCTGATCCGATCTGCCAGGATAAAAAGCCCAAGCGAATCTGTATATATTTTAGAGATAACTTACTATTGTTTGTTACTGACCACCAAGATTTTATCAATGAGAGTGTCATCTGTACTCAATCGGAAGAACTTAAAATTCCTGCTTTGGGGAAATTTTTCCATTTATTCTTTGACAAGCTCACTTGCGACGACAGACTGATTCTTGAAGGAATCGAAGAAGAAATTTCGAATCTTGAGGAAGAATTAATCGTCTCGACTAAAAACGATTTTGTCGATGCTCTGGTTATTTTTCGCAGAAAGCTGCTCGGTCTCAAACAGTATTATGAACAGCTTTTGGAAATTTCTGAAGCTATTGAAGAAAACGAAAATGGGCTGCTCAATGATGACAAGCTGCGCTATTTTAAAATTCTGACCAAACGCATCAACCGGCTCTATATGAGCGTGCTTAACCTGAGAGACTATGTCACCCAGGTCAGAGAAGCCTATCAGTCCCAGATGGATATTAATCTCAACAATGTGATGAAAATTTTCACCGTTGTTACTTCAATATTTTTACCGCTAACACTGATTGTGGGCTGGTATGGAATGAATATCATGATGCCTGAATTTCATTGGACCTATGGTTATCCTTTTGTCATCGTATTATCCATTACCGTTGCTGCCGGAACCCTCATTTATTTCAAAAAAAACAAGTGGTTTTAAAAACCGCTTGTTTTTTTTTCGCCAACATATGTTAATATTTTAAAAGTCATCAACAGTGAGAACTTTACTTCAACATCGTCCAACGATATGCCTAACACCTCCTCGATTTTTTTTATTCGATATTTCATCGAATTACGATGGATTTGAAAAATTTCTGATGCTTTCGTCATGCTGCAATCGCTCAATAGATAAATATACAAATTATGACAATAATCTGTTTTATATTGACAATCATATTCTATCAAATCAAGCAAAAAAGGATTACAGAAACTTTTTAAGTCAAATTGAGAACTTGCCATTTCCATTAGGTGATAAATAGAGTAATCATCATAATAGAAAATATGCGCTTCCGGCTTTAACTGAACACCCAACTCGGTGACTTTGAGAGATTGCAGATAAAACTTTTTCAGGTGCACAATATCATGAAAGTATTGACTAACGCCTGCATTCATTTGATTGTTTTTTAAAAATTCTGATAATTTCTTCCTTGTCTCTCCCAACAGGAACTCCTTTTTGTCACTAACAAAAATAATTGTTATCTTATCTTTGTACAGAATAGATTTTTCGGTGTTTAATAAGCGATCGATAAACCCTTTTATATAACTTAACGGCATTCCTTTTCTATTCTTATCACAAGGACTGATGGTCAATAGCAACAAATGTCTTTTCACATTCAATTTTAAACTTTTCGCCCGTTTCTCAATCGATTCATACTGGGTTATTTTTTCTTCAAGCAAATCAATTATAAAATGTTCGAACTCACTGTTAAACTGATTGTAATGGATTCTGTCCTTTTGCAGTTCACTGGCGACAATCCTGCATAAAAACTGCAGAACCTCTAAATCCGTATCTTCAAATGATCTTTCTGATTCAACCACCGCAATATGCCCAATATTTTTATCATTGATCGTAATTTTATGAGCCATCCATCTGGTTGGCGAATAATCAAAATTCTCAATGCAGGGAGCCTCACTTTTATAGAGTCTTTCAAACACACCACTGTCATTAAGTTTTTTTAATCTTTCATAGGATTCAAAGTCTTCTTCCTGTTTAGTCGGCCAGGATGGGTCCCCCACATTCACATTTTCATTAAAAGCAAGGATGTTATACGTAAGATCGCTAATAAACATCGGATTTTCCAGCACCTCATAAGCTGTATCAATAATATGTTGGAGCCCTTTGCAGTCTAAGAGTGCTGCCACCAGCTTCGTTTTTTTATTGTAAAAATCACGTTTCATCAAAAACGCTTGATGAACTAATTCATAAATAGTTTCAATTTTTTCTGCCCTGTTCAGCAAAATATAATTCACTTTTGTCTTCATCATTTTTTTTATTGACACATCATCTGGATCTACGATCAGAACATTTCCCGGCACATTCAGATTTCGAATTTTCTGAAAATGCCGGGCCTCGCATAAATACAAAAGATTTGGATTCATTGCTTTTATACATCCGTCAACTAATACCACATCACTTATCCATTCATATTTTTTTTCCGAAAGGGTGGTTTCTGGTCTATAATCGTCCAACAATTTTGCAATTTCATTTAATTTTATATCCATCATGATCGTCCTTAATTCTTATTTGAAAAAACGTGTTCGATTTCTACTATTATATAAAGGGCATTAATCAAAAGCAAATTAAATCGTTGTCATTTTGCAACAAAAATCGTTGCTATTTTTTGATGTTCTGACATTGTATTAATTTTTTAATACTGATAATATTTTGTTAAATAAACTATTATCAGAAAGAGGTTTAGTATGGATCCAAAATACAAAAGTATTTTTACACCTATAAAAATTGGGAATATGATTGTGAAAAATCGCATTGAAACATCCCCAGCTGCTCCCCGCCTGGCTTCAGCAGAAGGCCTGGTGACACCCGAACTTATTGAGTGGACAAGAGCACTTGCCAAAGGTGGCGCCGGTATTGTAACCACTGGTATTTCGATGGTTACTCCGCCTTTTGAACATATGAGCGGTTATTGTCTCAATATTGGCGATAACAACGTCGTCCCTGGTTTAGCGGTTCTTGCTGATACGATCCATCGATACGGCGCTAAAGCTTCCATCGAATTAGCCGGGTTCGCCATGGGCCATGATATGCCTGAGGCGGGCAAGTCACCCATCGATATGATGAGTCAGGAAGATATTGACGGCTGGATCAAAATGTTTGCAGATGCTGCCGAAAGAGCCTTGAAAGCAGGCATGGATATGATTTTGATTCATGGCGGACACGGCATTCTGGTCAGTAATTTTTTATCCCCGGTATTTAATCACCGAACCGACAAATATGGCGGCAGCTTGGAAAATAGAGCCCGTTTCGCCTGTGAATTATTAGCGGGAATCCGAGCCCGAGTTGGCAATAAATTAGCAATCGAATTTCGTTTAAGCGGCGCTGAACTAATCCCCGGCGGCGTTGAATTAGATGAAACCATCGAATATATTAAAATGATTCAGGATAAAATAGATCTCGTCCATGTATCCGCCGGTGTCTTGCTGGATGATGAGATGGTGCCCATTACAACACAGCCTACCTATCTAAAACGAGGATATAATGTCCATTACGCCGCTAGCATTAAAAAAGCGGCCGGGATAAAAATTCCGGTCACCACCGTTGGTTCTATTGATTTAAACTTAGCCGCTGAAATTATTGAAAACAATGAAGCCGATATGTGTGCGATGATTCGCACCGTTTTAGCCGATCCTCAAAGTGTCAATAAAGCGCGGACTGGAAAAGAAGAAGAAATCCGCCCATGTATCCGGTGTGTTCTTTGCTTAAACCGGACCCATGGAATGGAACCGCTGAGAATAGCCTGTACGGTAAACCCTAAAGTCGGCCGAGAGTTTGAACTAAAAGATTTTCCGACAACAGCCGAGCAAAAGAAAAAAGTCGTTATCATCGGTGGCGGCCCTGGTGGAATGGAAGCTGCCAGAACAGCCGGAGACCGCGGTCACGATGTCGTGCTCTTTGAAAAAAGCAGTCAACTGGGCGGAACTTTAAGACTTGCAGTAACCCCCGATTTCAAAGCCGATCTGAAAAATTATTTAGAATGGGCCGTAAGAATGACCAGCCGTCATCCCCATGTTCAGCTAAAACTGGCTACCGAAGCCACCCCTGAAAAAATATTGGCTGAATCCCCAGATGCCTTGATTATTGCCGTGGGTGCCGAAAGCAATATTCCCGCGATTCCCGGTTTGAACGGGAAAAATGCAGTATGGGTGGGTGATGTGGAAGCTGGAACCGTAGAAGTGGGAAATGAGGTTGTTATTGCCGGCGGCGGTTTGACCGGTTGCGAAACGGCTTTGAATTTGGCGCGCAAAGGGAAAAAAGTGACCATCATCGAAATGGTCAGTGAAAAAAGAATGCTGGAACCGTCGCCCATTCCCATGACAGCCCTTTTGCAATTGCTCAAAAAAGAACATGTAACGATCCTGTCCAATCACAAATTGCTGAAAGTCAATGAACATTCCGTTGTCGTTGAAGGACCTGATGGGGAAAAAGAAGTTAGTTTTGATTCCTTAATCATTTCTTTGGGTGTAAAACCAAACGTTCTGGAGGTTGCTAAATTTGCTGATCTCGTAGACAATGTTTTCTGCATCGGCGACTGTACAACCAACCGGGGCACGCTTTACAATGCAACAACTGCCGGTTATAATGCCGGAATGGATGTCTAATCCATCATCATTTTTCGATTTCATGAATTAGCTAAACCAAAGAGACACACGCCAAGCGTGTGTCTCTTTGGTTTAGCATGCCGTTAGTAAGCGGTAGCATCCAATTCAAGAAAACAGCCAGTACCGAAATAACGGTTTGTCATTTTTCGTGGTTTTAACAATTTCCCACGTAAACATACTCCAGAGATTCCCGGGCTTTTTCCGCAAGTCGATAAACTTCAGCAACCTCAGTCGCATCCCGATCAAGCATTTTATAATTCGGAAAAAACCGTGTTAGATGGAAGGGAATATCTTTGCCCACCGAGGCCAGCCATTTTGATAAAGCGCGAATTTCCGCAACGCTGTCATTCTCTCCGGGAACGATCAGGGTGGTTACTTCGACATGACTATATTCAGTGGCTATTTGAATGGTCCGTTTCACGGTCTCCAGATCGCCCTTTAATTTGTCATAGAACTGCTGGGTGAATCCCTTTAAATCGATGTTCAGAGCATCAATATCCGGCAATAATTCCCGCATTGGTTCCTCACAAAAGCACCCATTAGTTACCACCACATTCTTGAGCCCATTTTTTTTTGCCTCTTTTGCACAATCCCTGACAAATTCATAGCCCACCAAGGGTTCATTATAGGTATATGCAACGCCGATATTGCCCTGATCTCTAAGTGACAACGCCTCATCTATCAAGCTTTCCGGGCTCATCTTCCGAGCGTAAGCCTCTTCAAATCCAGCCTGTGAAATTTCATAGTTTTGACAAAAGGGACAACGCAGATTGCATCCAAAGCTGCCAACCGACAAAATTTTGCTGCCGGGGAAAAAACGACGCAGTGGTTTTTTTTCGATCGGATCCAACGCCATTGAGGTAATCAACCCATAATTCAAAGCAGTAATCGTGCCTGATTGATTAACTCGGGCCCGACAAAAGCCAATACCATCTTCATTCAATTTGCAGTGATGTGGACATAACAGGCATTCTACCTTATCCATATTCTTTACCACCCTTCAATGATTTTTTCTATTTTTTTAATGACTTCCAGTAATACTTACAGCACTTAAAAAAAGGAAGCCGACCCAGATGTCTGCTTCCTTTTCAATGTCTTTATTACTATACCCGATTTTTATCTGCGACTCACTCGGTCTCCACTAAAAAGCTCTTTTCTTTTAGTTTCACTCCAATAAATTCAAGTATTTCATCTGATGCGGCTTCTACCGTGTGATAATGGTAGCGATCGGTCAGCTTCATCAAGGGATTTGTTTTTCTTTCATCCAAACCAGCCACAAAAGCATCGACATCCTCACGTGACGCCAAAGAGAGATCCGCCTGGATTTTTCCATAAACTTTATGCATCACAAAAACGTCCTTCACCAACCCGCCAGCTTCAACAATGGTGTACAACTCATCAGCAATTTCTTCATTGGTGTGACAGACCTTAAATACTTTTTGTTTGGCAGGGGGCTCCACTAAAATATAGCCTTTATTTGTTGAAATAATATTATAGTTTGATGCCTTCAGAAGTGCAATATCCTGAACAATGCTCTGTCGACTGACATGATATATTTCCGACAAAGCGGTTCCGGAAACAGGAGCTTCAGATGCTCTCAGTTTTATTATAATATCCTGCTGTCTTTTTTCTTTTTTCATCATTCACACTCCCTTCTTTTACCTAGTATTTTATCACATATCGAACCGATGACAACCTTTTATAATATTTGAAGATTTTTCATCGATAAGTCAAGAATTGGTGCGGAATGCGTCAACGCCCCACAAGATACAAAATCGACGCCGATTTCTGCTATTTCTTGCAATCGTTCTGCGGTCATATTCCCTGAGCATTCTGTTATCGCTCTGCCATCGATGATCGCAACCGCCTTTTTCATTGTGACCGTATCCATATTATCAAGCATAATAATATCCGCTTTTGCCTCAAGTGCTTCTGCCAGCATTTCTAAATTTTCTACTTCTACTTCAATCTTGCGGACAAATGGCGCATATTCTTTTGCCGCCGCAATGGCTTCTTTTATCCCTCCGGCGGCGTTGATATGGTTATCTTTAATCAGGATTCCGTCGGAAAGATTATAACGATGATTATCGCCGCCACCGACTTTTACAGCATACTTTTCAAATATTCTCATATTTGGAGTTGTTTTCCGGGTATCCAGCAGTTTGGTCTTTTTTCCAGCCAGGTGTTTTGCCGCCTTTTGTGTATATGTTGCAATACCGCTCATTCGCTGCAGATAATTAAGGGCTGTTCGTTCTCCTGAAAGAAGGGTTCTTGTATCTGCTGATATAACCCCGACCTGATCATTTGCTTTTACCATTTCGCCATCTTCGAAATTTCGTTTCATTTCGGCGGTGTCATCCAAAAGTTCAAATACCCGCTGAAAAACATCGAGTCCGGCAATCATGCCATTTTCTTTGCAGATGAGTTCCACTTGTCCTCGGGATCCTTCGGGGATGATGGCATTTGTCGTGATATCCTCGCAGGTGATATCCTCTCTTAGTGCCAGTAATATCAGGTTGTCCATATTAAGCTTTTGTGTGATTGAATAATTCAATAACTTTACTCCTTTCGATTTCAGCTAAGATGCTTTTTTTATAATCTATTTTTAATTGTTCCAGATCTTTAAACTCGTTGGTATTGACATAAGGCTTGTTTTGTTTGCCGCTTTCGTAATTTTTGCTAATATGCGTCGCTGCACGTTTAGCAAACACGAGACTTTCCAAAAGTGAATTGCTGGCCAGTCGATTGGCGCCATGAACCCGATTGCAGCTGATTTCCCCAATCGCATATAAATGTTTCATGGATGTTTTACTGTCCAAATCGACCTTAATTCCACCCATAAAGTAATGCTGCGCTGGCGTCACGGGTATGCATTCTTTGGTGACATCATATCCTTCTTCCAGACAATGTTGGTATATATTAGGAAATCTGGTTTTAATGTTCTCGCTTCCCATCGCTTTCATCGAAAGCCAAACAAAATTACTCTCATCCTTTTCCATTTGCTCCCGAATCGCCATAGTAAGCAAATCCCTGGGCAGCAGTTCATCCACAAAGCGCTCCATTTTTCGGTTATATAAAACGGCCCCTTCCCCGCGAACGGATTCCGATATTAAAAAACGTCGGCCTGGCTTTTGAGAGTACAGGGTGGTGGGGTGAATCTGAATATAGGAGATATTTTCCAGCTCGATCTTTCGCTTTAAAGCAATTGCCAAGGCATCCCCGGTTAAATGTCTAAAATTGGTGGAACTGTCAAACAATCCGCCTAATCCTCCGGAAGCTAAAATGACATAATCCGATTCAAATAGGTTAATATATCCCTTTCTATCGCATGCCACAACACCGGAGCACATATTATCTTCACAGATTAAATCCACCATGGTCATTTCTTCAAGGATGGTGATGTTTTTTCTTTTTTTAATCTGAGCCAGCAGTTTGCCGGTAATTTCTTTACCTGTCATATCTTCATGATAAAGAATCCTGGCCTTTGAATGGGCGCCTTCTTTCGTGAAGGCAAATTCACCATTTTTCTTTTCAAATTCAACTCCCAGCGATATCAAATCTTCAATAATTTCTGGCGAAGTCCGTATCATTACATCCACGGAAGCTTTATCATTTTCGTAATGGCCTGCCTTTAATGTATCTTCAAAAAAACTGCTGTAATCAGCTTCTCCTTTTAACACACAAATACCGCCTTGGGCCAGATAAGAATCACTGGCATCCACTGTTGTTTTTGTGATCATTAAAATCTGTTTGTTCGCCGGCATATTAAGTGCATAGAAGAGACCCGATGCTCCCGTTCCAACAACAATGATATCGATTCTTTTATTCATTTCGCTCATCATCATTTTGACAGCTCCAGCATTTTTTCCAGTGATTTTACCGCCTTAATTCTTGTTTCTTCATCTATTTCCACTTGGTTAATCATCCTGTCCAAAGCAAAAGCCACCTTTTTCAGGGTGATTTTTTTCATATTGGGACAGACCTGGGCAGAATTAACGGTGTAAAATTTTTTAGTTGGGTTCTTTTTCTTTAATTGATACAAAATGCCAATCTCAGTGCCAATAATAAATTCCTCCGCATCGCTGTCTGTGGCATAATCGATAATACCGGAAGTGCTCCCCACATAATCGGCGGAAGCAATGACAACCATGGTACATTCGGGATGCACCAATACTTTTGCCTTAGGATGCGCGGCCTTAGCCTCTTCAATCTCATCAATCATTATTTCGTCATGGACATGACAAAATCCGTCATTGAAGATAAAATTCTTTTCCGGGATCATGCTTGCCACATATCTTCCCAAGTTTTCATCCGGAACAAAGTAAATATTTTTTTGCGGCAATGCCTTTATGATCTTTAACGCGTTCGATGAAGTAACACAGACATCCACATATTTTTTTATTTCAGCGGTTGAATTGATATAGCAGACAACTGCTAGATCATCCTGTTTTTCTCTGACATCCTTAATTTTTTCAATGGATGCCATATGAGCCATGGGACAATCTGCTCCTGCTTCGGGCATGATAACTGTTTTACCCGGATTCAGGATTTTTGCACTTTCTCCCATAAAAGTTACGCCACAAAAAACAATGACTTTCTGAGGCACTTCAACGGCAACTTTACTAAGGTAATAGGAATCGCCCACATAATCAGCAATTGCCTGAATGTCGTCATTAACATAATAATGCGCTAAAATGACGGCATCTTTTTCATTCTTCAGTCTTTCAATTTTTGATAGAACACTTTCCAATTTTTTCTGCCTCCTGCTTCTAATCAAGGAATTCTTTCTTAGCAGTATAGCACTTAACTTTACACTTGACAAGCTAGCTGTAAAGTTATTTATTTAACAATTAACATCACCCTTTTCCAAACTTTACCCAACCGCCAGATGACACTACCGATATTTTTCCATTTTTATATTTCCCTGCAGGGTCAGCCAGCCGATCATGATGCCGGCTTCATAGTGCAACTGTTTTTCAGCACTTTCTGCCAATAATTGTTCCAATACTTCTTTGTTCATATATACATCGTGAAAATATCCCAAATCATCTTGAATATTTTCAAATTCAGCAATTAATTCTTTGCTTTTCTTGTCTAAAATTGGTGACAGCAGTTCCATTATGTATCGCAGTTTTTTGCTTCTGATCCGAACTTTATGAATGTTCTCTTGGTTTTTCACATCCATTTTTTTCATGCCTTTGTTAACCTTTTTGAGCCACCGCTTCAGTTCCTCGTCGATGTATTTTTCAATCGATAAATCTAACCAGGCAGAATCCGACCAAGGTTCATCCAAAAGCCAGATCCAAAAATCCAAAACCGTCAAGGTTAAATAATTATGCTGCAAATAAGCGGATAATGTTATTAATGCCTCTTTACGTTTACCAATGAGTCTGTTTTTTAAAAAAGCCAGCTCATCAACGGGAATAATGCTGGTATTTTCCATTTTCTCTATTTCTTCCAAGATAACATCCAATTGTCTTAATTCAGAAAATTCCAGCCCGGTTTTTCTTAACTTTTCTTGTTGTCCACCATATTTTTCATCTTCAAAAAGCGGCTTAAAGAATGCCAGGATAGCTCGTGATTTCCTTATCTTAACTCTGATTTGATGGGTGCTTTCCGGATCTTCTAAATGCGTTGAAAAATAGGTATAAGCATTTGAAATCTCATTAATACAGAATTCCAGAATTTTCTGTACCACATCT
This sequence comes from Acetobacterium tundrae, assembly GCF_008086615.1. Classification (GTDB taxonomy): domain Bacteria; phylum Bacillota; class Clostridia; order Eubacteriales; family Eubacteriaceae; genus Acetobacterium; species Acetobacterium tundrae. The sequence continues at coordinate 19,930 of NZ_RXYB01000025.1, read as the reverse complement.
GAAGTACAATCTTTTTGTTTTATTTTCAATTGTGCTTTTGGATGCCCCTCTTCCAAATCAATTCCCAACAGCTCCAATCCCCGCTCATATTTGCTTTTTCGATCAATCTTTAAGCTATACTTTTTAATGATTACTGAAGCCAATTTCAATAAATCGATGATGTTTCCATTTTTTAGTTTAAATTGCAATTGAAAAATCGGTTTTTTTAAATCATCGATCCATATTTCTCCCTGATCACCATCAATTTCAATCCAGGTTTCATTATCCTTTAGTAAATTTATTTTTTTTCGGGTAAATGAGCTTTGAAAGATAATCGCTAATTCATTGCCGCCGGCAACTTTTTCCAGTACTTTTTTAATGGAATCCGCTTTTGAAAAAGCATTATTGGGAGCCGATTTTTCAATTCTGAGACGCCACTCTTTTTTTTCCTGAATGAAATTGATTTGCTTCTTTAAATTGCGCTGATTTAGGATCGTAAGGCTGCCGGTCTCTTCTTTACGAATAGAATATTCAAACCCGGCTAAAAATAAATCTTTGTTGGCATTGTCGTAATAGGTATCTTTGATTATTTTTTGATTAACCGCTGTTGATTCGAAACTTTCGATATGAAGAAATTCCGCCATTATTTGTTCAAATACCGCGGTATCTTCAATTTTCATACTTAACACTTTTTCGATATTATCTTCCATTTTCTCTCTCTCCCACCTTTGCATTTTTATCATTATCGCTCAAAATAAATTTCTAAAATTGTGTTATTTTTATTACATACCCGCGAATGAATTTTTCATCGATATTTTTTGTGTTTATTTTATATTTTTATACTTCTTGATCTATCATCCAAAAATGGACTGTTGCCAAGCTCAAATTGAATAATGAGTTGGTAACAGTCCATTTATTTCGGTTTTATTTATTTTTTCATAAAAAATAAATAATTGGGATTCAGATAAACGCAAATCGGTTCTGAAGGATCTTTAATTTCATTTCGCTCTTCCCTGCTCATTTCACATTGAAAATGAAAGTCATCCAGTTTCTGCGGTCTTGAACCAAATTTTAAATATAATGATGTCCGAAATGGTCCATCAGTTTCATCTGCTATCCATACTTTAAAACAATTTTCTTTGGTGCAGTCAGCAACGACTTTAATGTGATTGGCTCTTATTCCAAGATAGCCTTCTTCAGTCTCAATTTTCATGTTTGATCTGAGTTTGACACCCCATTTAGGAACTTCAGCCCTGTTTTCTGATAACCTGATTGATTTTGCGATATTCTTGCACCCCGTGATCTTTGCTGTTTCCAGGGAAAACGGTCTTTGAAATAACTCGTTTTTCTCCCCGAATGCTTCAACTTTTCCAGCGTTAAAAACCGCGATGTTCTCGCACAGCTGATAGGCTTCATCCCTGTTATGGGTAACAAAAAGGGTCATTCCCTGGAAATCTTTTAAAGATTCCGCCATTTCTCGCATCATATGATTTTTAAGGTGTACGTCCAAGGCTGAGAATGGCTCATCTAACAATAAAATATCAGGTTTAACCGCTACTGCCCGGGCAAGCGCGACACGTTGCTGCTGGCCACCTGAAATATGGGTGGGATAGCGTTTTTCGAGGCCATCCAAATTATATTTTTCCATTAGTTCAGCCACTTTATTTTTTTTATCCTCTTTTGATAAATCATCCAATCCAAAGGCAATATTTTCGCTTACGGTCATATTTGGAAAAAGAGCATAATTCTGGAATAAAAAGCCGGTTTTCCGATCCCTAATGGGCAGATTTATTTTTTTTTCTGCATCAAAATATATTTTCCCGTTAACAATAATTTGACCTTCATCTGGTTTTACCAACCCAGCGATACAACGTAGTAGCATGCTTTTTCCAGAGCCGGAAGCACCTAATATACCAATAACAGCTCTCTTTGATTCAAGTTTTACATCAAGTTCAAATTCATAAAGTTTCTTTTTTATATCAACGAAGAAATCCATTTAATCACCCTCCGACACCATACCGCCCTTTCTTTTTATAACTAGTCCAATAGTTGTTAATCACCAGAACGGTTAATGAAATTGCAAAAATAATGGCTACCCAAATCATGGCAACATCCATTTGGCCACCCTGAGTAGCAAAATAAATTGCAATTGGAATTGTTTCTGTTTTCCCGGGGATACTTCCCGCAACCATTAGGGTCGCCCCAAACTCTCCTAAACATCGTGCAAATGATAATGCCGTCGCTGCGGCGATTCCTGGCCTGGCCAACGGAACCACAACCTGCCAAAAAACTTTCCATTCTGAAGCACCCAATGTTCTGGCCGCACTTATAATATTCGTATCAATCTGTTCAAAAGCTCCCATCGTTGTTTTATACATCAGGGGAAAAGCCACGACAATCGCGGCAATAACTGCTGCATACCATGAAAAAATAATGTTGACTCCAAAGAGACTTAAAAATTGACCAATGGGTCCTCTTTTTCCAATCAATAAGAGGATTCCAAACCCTGCTACCGTTGGCGGCAGAACAAGGGGTAGGGTAAGGACACTATCAATGACGCCCTTCCATTTTCCGTTATAATTTGACATCGGCCAGGCAATCGCCAGGCCCAGAAAAAAAATGATAATTGTCGCTATTACAGTGACTTTTATTGAAATCCATGCTGGTGAAAAATCAAAATTGATACTAATCCCTCCCTTCTGTTATTTATAGAGTCGTAAATCCATATTTCACAAATACTTGTTTTGCTGCATCACTGCTTAAATAATCGACAAAAGATTTTGCTGCATCGGCATTTTTACTTGCCTTTATAACCGCTGCGGGGTAAACAATGGCTTTATGAGAAGCTGCTGCTGCTGTTGCAATTACTTTTACTCCAGTCGATGCTTTTGCATCTGTTGAATAGACCACGCCGGCATCCACATTTCCTGTTTGAACCCAATTCAAAACTTCTTTAACATCTTTACCATAAACAATTTTATCCGAGATTTGATCCATTACATTATAATACGTAAAAGCATCAACGGCATATTGTCCGGCTGGCACGGTTGTTGGTTCGCCAAGACCGATTGATGCGATAGAAGGATCAGTAACTTGAGCAAAATCAGTAATCGTTGTTGTTGAATCTTTCGGTACAACCAGAACTAATTCATTGCCGAGTAAATTTTTCATCGTGGTTTCATCTAATAAACCGGCATCTTTAACCGTGGTCATATCTTTTATTGCAGCTGACATGAATACATCAACATCAGCACCCTGAACGATTTGGGTGGCAAGTGTACCTGATCCGCCAAAATTAACAGCTAATGTTACATTTGGTTGTTCTTTCTGGTACAATGTCTGAATTTCTCCCATTGCATCAGTTAAACTTGCTGCAGCTGAGATCGTCAACGTAACAGGGGCTGCACTGGTTGTTGTCTGCTTCGTTGCCGTTTGACAACCGGTCATAGCAAAAACAATCGACAACAACGCTACAAGTAAAAATCCTTTTTTTAACATTTTCATTTCTTTTCTCCTTTTGTTGTGTTTTATTGTGTTATAATATGTTTGATTATATATCAATATCATGGTTAAATCAAATAAATTATGATTCCACCATGATGATAATCTTATATTTAAATTTTAAATATTTAAATTCTTTTATATTTATCAAATATTGGTTATAATGAAACAAGAAACTAAAAGAAGGTGATAGAATGATTGAAGAACTTTTATACACTCCAGAGGAAATTAGCAAGAAGCTCAGAATAACCAAAAACACTGTTTATGAAATGATTAAACGGGGGGATCTTGATGCTCACCATCTTGGCAAGCATCTCCGGATTTCTGAAGCTCAATTTGAAGCCTATTTATCAAAATCAAAAGGTTCTGAAAACAATTATCAGGGAACTGTTTTTTCTGACAATAACGATGCCTACGTAAAAATTGATGATGTAACTATCCATGTTCATACTGATTTAATGGGCGATGTTAAGCTATACATTCGTCCGGAAGATATTATTTTAAGTCTGGAATCATTCACAAGCAGTGCCAGAAATATCTATAAAGGAACGGTTGTTGATTTAATAAAAGATGAGAATAGTGTGAAAGTTGTTCTAGATATCGGCATTCCTCTGACGGCCCTGATTACTAAAACATCCTTGGAAAAAATGGATATTCATAAAGGCACTGAAGTCTATGCTGTTTTTAAAACAATGTCCGTCAATGTTTATAAATAGTTAAAAGAAACGTGTTTTCGCATTTTTTATTTGTTCTCAGACATTGATAATTTAATATCCTTAATTTAATTTCGGGCATAATAAAAGCCACAGATTTATAAATAAAAAAATCCGTGGCTTTTTATTTGTTTTAATCAATCATGCGGTTATTCATTTGTAAACAGACTCGTTTTTTATTTATCATTATCTTTCAATTTTTTTCATTCAAAATTATCTTTTCAAATTCACTTGCCGTTATTGGTTTATAAAAATAGTACCCTTGAATTTCATCACAGCCATTATCTTTTAAAAAGTTAAACTGTTCCTTTGTTTCCACCCCCTCTGCCAGCACCTTTAAGCCATTTTGATTGGCAAGCATAATGATGGCTTTGGCAATATTTCCATTATCTCTTTCAGGATAGTTTTTAATAAACTCCCGATCAATTTTCAATTTGTCAAAATTAAGTCTTTTCAGGTATTTTAACGAAGAATACCCGGTTCCGAAATCATCAATGGACACCTTCACACCCAACTCTTTTATTTTGTCTAATTTAGATTTTATGCTATCGATGTTTTTTACCAGGATACCTTCTGTTACTTCAACTTCTAATAGTTCAGCTGGCAATTCATATTTTTCCAGCAATTGTTTTATCACTTCAATAAAATCAGCCTTTTTAAACTGAACCGGTGAAAGATTAACCGCAACCACCAGTCTTCGATTCGTTAATACCATCCATTTTTTATTCTGTTTAATCGCTTCTTCTAAAACCCAGTCACCAATGGGAATAATTAAATCCGTTCTTTCCGCTACCGGAATAAATTGAGCCGGCCCAACATTTCCAAGTTCATCATTGTTCCACCTCAGCAATGCTTCCATTCCGATAATTTCTTTGGTTTCTGCCACAACCTGAGGCTGGTAGTTTAAACTCAGTTCATTCTTTTTAAGGGCACTTCTTAAGTGGGTTTCAAGTTTCAGATTTTCTAAATAACTATGCGTTATTTCCTTTTCATAGTATACATAAGTATTGCCGCCTGTTTGAATGGCATAATTTTTGGCCATATTAGCAAATTCAATCAATTTTTCCACATCAGCACTATGCTCTTGAAAGATCGAAATACCAATGGCGATATCTAAATATATTTTTTTATCTTCTATCTCAATTGATTCTTGTAGAAACGATATTAATTTATTGATAAAATGATCGAGTTTCAGTTTGTCCCGGCTGTTTACCCGAGCAATGACAAACTGCTCTCTGCCAATCTTACCGACCATATCCTCCTTACTTAAAAATGTCTTAATGCGGTTCGAGGCTTCTTTTATCATTTCAACTCCGCATTTCTTTCCCAAATTATCATTGAGAGTATTGAAGTTAGTAATTTCTATGATAATCAGGAAGAACTCATCAAATTTTTTAATGAGTTTTTTCATATCTTTTTCAAATTGAAGTTGCGTTGGAAGTTCGGTGATTTCATCATAATTTTTAATTTTGTTAATGGTTTCCTCGGTTATTTTGGTACTTGTAAGGTCCTCGAAAACCTCCAGATAATTAATTAATTCATGGCTTTTACTGTCAAACACTTTAGAAATAGTCATATAGCGAGGGTATGTTGTGCCGTCTTTTTTTTCATCGATAATTTCGCCCTCCCAGTTTTCATTCTCATTTACGGTATTTTGGATCGTCTCATATAGCAAAATCAACTGTTCATTTCTTTTGAATTCACTCGTTTTTCTTCCTATTACGTCGATTTCCGAATAGCCGGTTATCTTTGAAAATGATTCATTTACATAAACAATGCGTGCTTCCTCATTCATAATAATAATTCCCTCTTTGGAATTTTTGAATATACTATCTGTTAATTTTTCTCTTTCACTGGCTTCTTTTTTTTGCACTAAAAGCCAGGCGGCGATCAGGCTGATGATCAAAAAAACGAATGCCAATATGGTTGATCCCACGGCAATCATTCTATTGTCTTCATTGTTTAAGATTCCTAATCCACTCAAGGGAACATACTCAACTAATGTCCAATGAATATCATGATATGTTTTTAAAGGATAGATTGACGTATAATAATAAAGATTTGTTTGATCATCAAAATAACCCGATTCATTATTTTGAATTTCACCGAAAAGATCTGGCTGTTCTTGTCTAAATGAAACATCTTTTTTATTATCGTACATAAATGCAAAATTTCTGTCGGCTTCATCGCTTAATAAATAATAACCAACCTCATTCAACAAAATTGTTTTCATGCCTATGGTATTAATCGAATCATTTTCTATTTGATTTAAAAAATCCTGAGCCAGATAGTCCAGTACCAATATCCCTTTTCTCTCATTATTTTCATTAAACAGCGGTATAATAAATCGAATAATTGGTTTTTTCGGTTCCTCGATTACATAATTGTTAACACTTAAATCTAAAGGGGATATATAATTCTCGTCTTGATTTAGCTTCATTCCTTCCTGAAAATAGTCTTGATCCCCTTGATACTGTAAGTCACTATTCTGGGCTGCCTGGGAACTTGCATTTTCATAGTTCACTTTTATTTCTTCAAAACCGTCGTTATTAATAATTCGAATGGAATTATATGTTTTTTTATTGATCATCATATTTGAAAACATTCTTTTAATCTCATTGCTGTTTTCAACCATGCTATTGTCATGAATATAGTCTTTTAATTCATTTGAATTGAAAATAATATCTCCATCCGAACGGATTGCATTAAAAATTGATTCTACATCAGTACCCACAAATTCAGCATTATGCACTTGCTTGATCTTTATAATGCTTTTTTCGTTATTTATATTCAAATTGATATAAGCAAAAGCCAAAACGATTATAATAATAGCTATCGGCACAAAAATCATGACAAAATTTTTAAATACCCGATATTTACGGTTGTTTTTTGTATTCATCATAATTATCGCCTTCCCAATCATTAGAATCATTATACTAGAGGTTTTTCCATGATGCAATCGGTATCAAATGTAATTTTTTGATGCGAATTATATTAAATTTTGTTCCTCTATACTATGGTTTTGATTCCTAGTCAAATCGTTATTATTTAAAAAAAGACATCCATCAGGCAACTGATGAATGTCTCTTTTCATTATTAATATTTAGTTTTGATTGAACACTGCAAGGCTAATTTTTATTGTCCATCACTTTATAGATTAACCGTTACTTCTTCATGCACTTCAGCAGTATCGATTTGGTTAATCTGACAAAAATGATCTAAAAAGTCTTTTGCCAATTGAGCTTCCGCTGAATTTTCTTTTAACTCAACCAAAGCACGCAAAATTTGAATTGCCTGATCATCATTCAGATAACGAAATAAACCTGATCCCCATTGAACAACATCTTTTTTATTGGGATTGGTGTAATAACTCCAAAATTTCATTTTCTGAGCTTCTTCAAGGGTCAGCTTAATTTTGTACTCAGATTTTGTTGATACATACCCGGGATTATCATCATCACCTTCAAAAATATCATCTATTAAAAATGCACCGAAAATAATCCGTTCTTCTTCTTTCGTTGAAGGAAGTCTGGTGGTAAGTAAAGCCAAGCTGTTGTACTGCACATTTTTTAGTTTCTTGGGCTTGCCCTTGTTTTCACCATATTGTACTTTTCCAGCCGACGCTTTCCAATTTTTCAGCATCTGGCTCTCAAAACAAAAGGAACATTCATCAACAGCCATTAAACCATCCAATTCTTCTCTGGTCATTTTTTCATTATGGTATTTCTGACAATTGCTTTCTTCATCACTACACGAAACGAGATGTTTCTTTTCGATATTATATTGGATTACCGCATCACTGCAAACTCCATTATAACCAATTTGTGTCAGTGATTCTCCGCCATTGCAATAATTACATTTAAAAGCAAGATTACGTCGATCATTTGTTTTTTTCTTTACTTTCGATGTTTTTTTATGTAGTTTCGCATTAAATCTCTCTTGAATTTTTCTTGCTTCTTCTGTTTTTTCTATCAGTTCCTGTTCTTCTTTTTCTTTTAGTTCTTGTTCTTCCTTAATTTTTATGACTTTATTAACTTTCATGGAAATAACAGAATCCTGGAGATTTAAGAAATCTCTAAATGCCTCTGGATAGACAAATTTCTTTTCAAAAGTGTCAAATGAAACAGTAATATAACCATTGGTCAAATCCGTAATCGTACCATCCCCAAAAATTTTATGTGAAACTGCTGCATTTAATAGTTCAGTCATATTTTCACTCCTTGCAATTTTTATTTTCTAAATCATCTTCTTAATCACCCGGTACAAATCAGTTAATAGAAGTATTTTGAGCAATCTTAAAGAGCTTCTTTATTAATAATTCTGATTGAGCGTTGACTTAAAGTGTTTATAAACTTAATTATACGCCAAAAAAGAATAAATTTCAAATAAACTTCTTTTCTTTTCTTTGATATTGGAGTATTATATAAAGTTACAATTGTTTATCGAATTAAGCCGTGCAATCTTTATTAACCGCAAGACCTACGTTTTTCGTGTTTTTCTGTGGTTTACAGGCAATCCTGACTCATTAACTTCCTACACAAAAAAAACACATGGCGGTATTAAAACCTGCATATGTTTCTTTGAAAAGATAGTAAACATTTAAGATTTGCACAAAATCATCCTAGCTCTCGGATCTTATCTCTTTCTTTTTTTTAAAATAAAATTAATTTTGGAAAGCCTTGACATATACCGATATGCTATAATAGAAGTAATTAAGAAATAAATGTTAGGAGGTTTTAAAAATGGCCTTAAGATACTCAAGTAAAGTGATTGATGGGAAATTGAATATACGACATGATTATATTCAAACTGAAGGCGGAGATTTTCAAAAGCTGACCAAAAATTGGGTGATAAAAGCTTATGAAAAAGCTCAAGAATTAAACGACACTGAGTCAATGGAAAAACTGAAGAATTTAGAACTTAACGTTTGGATTCCTGGGAAAAATAATCAACCGGGAAAACACGTAAACTGGAGTTTGAAAGAAGAACTGTAAAATAGTAAACTTCATCAATCCGTAACTCAACCATGACGCCTGGTTGAAATAACTCGAAAGGAGCTAAAATAATGACTAAAGAAGAATTAATAACTATATTCAATACTGTTCAAAAAAAATTTGAAGATGAAATCAATGAAGACTATTTTCTTCAGCGACTAAAGCCTTATACAGATAGTGACGGATTTATTGAATACCATAAATTGGCAATGTTTGCCTACAATGAATCTTTGGCATCTTCAAAAGGTTTTCTTTTTGAAGTTCTGTCCGAAGTATTGGTCGATAAAGAATAAAGCGGTACCGCGATATTTTTAAATTTACCATCCATTATATGCACTCTTTGTCGGCTAATTAACTAATTTTTGACTATTCTTACGGTACTTCTTTTCATCTATAACACCTCAATTCGACTTAATAATAAAATGCTTAAAAAAGCGGCGAACCCTTCACTGGCTCGCCGCCTTTTCACATTAGGAATGAAAAGAAAAAGAGATTCTTTTGTTGTGTACTGGTTGTGTACATCTATAATAATAAGCAACGAAACTTTATAAAATCTTTAAATCATGTTAACAGTGGGTTAATTAAGGAACTGCTCAATTTACAAAATATAATGGTGCCGCTAATCTAGATAAGTACATACATCTGCACTTATCTAAGGTAACTCTATCTGTTTTGGAATTGGTGATGTCACCGAATCGCTGTTATTACTCCATTTCAGTTATGAACATGCTCTTTTCGCACTTAGAACAGCTCAAGAACAGCATCTCAACTATATTTGTTTCAATGATCTTGGCATATTCAAGCTTTTTTATTCTGTGGAAGACAAGAAAATTTTATCTGATCTGTACAAAAATACTATCGACGTTTTAGAATCTTATGAATTAAAAAGTAATACCGATCTTACCGACACCCTAACAATACCCCACACTGTGCCTAACTCTCCCTAAACCTTCGTCCTTTCCTCAACGGTAAACACGTCTCCAATAATTTGCATATGAAACAGTATTGACTGAATATATATTCAATTATATAATGAAAATACGAAAACAAAAGATTCAAATGTCATGTAAGAACGAAAGGAATTTAAAATGAAAAAGCCCGTTTTATTTCTCTGTCTTTTGGTCGGTCTTAGCCTGATTTCGGGATGTACACAAAACAAAACAGCTGATAAAACAAATACAGATACTAAGTGGGACACTATTTATGATGCCTATGTCTATGCTTTCCCGCTGGTAATGGTTAATGCAACTAAGGAAAAAATGACTAATACTGTCGAGCCGACCACCACTCAGGCACCAATTAATCAATTATTTCACAGTCGTAATCTTGCCAATGCCAGTGCCAAAGATGTGGTTACCCTGAATACGGATACCCTATATTCTCAGGCGTTTCTGGATCTTTCAGACAAAGCCATGGTTTTTGTCATGCCCCAGTCTGACCGATTTTGTTCCGGAGAAATTATGGACGCTTATACCAATGCCATAAAAATTGTTGGCTCCGGCAGTGATACACCTGAGCAAACCACCTATTTGCTCACGGGTCCCAACTATACCGGGGACATCCCCGAGAACATGACCCAGGTATCTATGCCGACCACTATGGGATGGATCATCGGACGCATTCTCAGCTATGGTGAGGCGGATCTTGAAAATGTCTATGCCATTCAAAGCCAGATGCAGCTGATCCCCCTGGAAAATTATTTATCGGGAGAAACCTATACCCCTCCCCAGGGAACCTATTCTGCTGACAATGACTTTATTCCGGTTGACGAGGTACTGGCCATGACACCCACGGATTTTTTCAATACGGCCAATGAATTGATGACAGCTAATCCGCCAACCGCTGCCGACGAAGCTCTCATTAAAAAAATCAGTGTCATCGGCGTCGGACCCGGACTTCATTTTGATGCATCTGTATTGGGAGATTCAGGGGCATCAAATTGGAAAACCATGATGAATAACCTGCAGTCAACTTTAACGAAAGATTCCCAGAAATTTCTTGTGACCTGGAATAATTGGAAATTCTTTGGCGAACCCGTCGCTGAATTTGGAACAGAATATGATTATCGAGCGTTAATTGCGCTCAATGGATTGGGAGCAAACCCTGTTTCGGTCGCAATTTATCCCAATGCGAATACAGACAGCAATGGTGATACCCTTTCCGGAACCAATTACTATACCATCCATTTTGATAAGGGTGCTCTGCCACTGGTTAAAGACAAGGGATTCTGGTCCATTACTGCCTATGACAGCAACAATTTTCTCATCGATAACCCGATTAATCGTTACAGTATTAACGACCGCAGCGCGGTAACTTATAATGAAGATGGATCACTGGATATTTTGCTTCAAACCCAAGCACCGGAGGATGCCACATTATCCAACAATTGGTTGCCAATTACGGATGGCGATTTCCATTTATATCTTCGGGTTTATCTTCCCCAAGATTCAGTTTTAAAGGGCGAATGGACTCCGCCAAGTATCACAAAAACCAACTGAAGGATATTTGCTTAAATTCAGTTTCCGCAGCAACTCTATAATGCGACATACGGTGCCTGTGAAAGCTCTGAAAAATCAAATACCCCTTTAATATATGGTACTACGTATTTTCATAGATGCAGCATAAAGAATCAGAGGTTTCCCTTTATTAGCTGGTCTTATTGAATTAGATGAATGTTAGACCGAGAAAAGAGACGATTCAGGTTCTTCAGGACTTGGATCGTTTATTTTAGTTTGTGAATTTGCTGATTTTTTTGCTGGTGGCTCCTGTTTCCAGCTTTTCTCTATTTGCAATCTTTCGGCGTATCAGCAAAAAGCATGTGCGACACCCCGTCACATAGAGATTAATGGTTACCTCGCGAAGATTTATTGGAAATGGGAAGACATCCATCTTCCCTAAAATTTTTTCTGTATAAATTGTTATAAAGTATATGCTTGTTTTGTCGATAATCCTAATACCATTCATAATAAGAGGAATCAGGCAAAGGGAGGACTTTGACAATGCCCCCATGAAGCGTTATTACAAAACATTCAATAATGAACTGACACCCTTTGAAGCGCGTCTTGATTTTGAAAATAGCAGCTCAAGGCGTTACAAAATTGCTTGACCACAACACAATTATCTATTATGCTTATGCTTATGTTTATATAATAGCTTGTCAATTATTATAGTGAGGCTTTGTGTCACTGGTATCTAATTTTAATTATCAATCAAACTGAAAGAGGTCTATTTCATGAAGAAAAATGAACAAGTTACTCATGGCAATCCCACAATTTCCACAAGTCAACCTAAATTTGGCTTGGCAAAAAAGCTATCATTATTTGTAATTATTGGTTTTTCAGTAGTCGTGCTTACTTTAGGTATAATCTCAGTTAATATCGGCACCAATGCCGTTCTTAATCAAGCACATGTTGATATGGCAAACTATGCTATATCCAGTGGCAAACAAGTCGGAGCTATTATTTCCGGAAATCTTGCCACTCTCGACGAGGTTGCTGCGGAGAATTCTGTAAAATCGATGGATTGGAATAACCAGGTTTCAGTTCTATCAGAAGATTTAAATCGATTGGGTTATGAGGATATGGCAGTCGTTGACATGAATGGTCATGGAAAATATGTCATTAGCGGCAGTGAATTTGATATTGATGATTCATCCTGGTTTAAAGACGCCTATAATGGTCAAAATGCTGTTACTGATGTTCGCTTCAGCAAAGTCACAAATAAAGCGAATTTTTATGAAATCGTCCCGATAAAAAGCAATGCAATGGTCGTTGGACTGCTTATTGGCAGACGTGATCCTACCTTTATGCAGGATGTTGTTTCAAATATGGGGGACAAGGGCAACCGTGAATACGGCTTCATTATTTCAAATAAAGGTATCATGATGGCGCATCCTACCGGAGCGCTGATTGAATCGGGGACTAATGTTTTTGAAGACGATTCCTTCGTGAGCTTTGCTGCTTCATATAATCAATTGGACGCAACAAAAACCAGTATTCTGAATTATGATTACAATGGTGAATCAAAAATTGCCAGTGCTGCTCCAATACCCGGCACCAATTGGACAATCATATACACCATCTATCAAAGCGACTTGATGGCTCCGATAACAAACTTACGAAATATTACCATTATCATTTCGCTGATTATACTGGCGCTTGGTGGTTTCATTGGATTTATCATGTCCAACCGAATCATCAGACCAATCGTCAAAATCAAAGATGCCTTGGATCGACTTGCTCTTGGCGATGTTGAAATTACGGTACCGGATATACACACAAAGGATGAAGTATCTGATTTAGTCACCTCTTTCCGTACCATGGTTACTAATCGGAAAGATCAGACCGAAGTAGCTCAACGACTGGCAGCAGGGGATTTTTCAGTCGAAATCACACCGCAATCAGACAAAGATGTTCTTTCTTACTCGATGATTTCAGTCATTGAGCAAATGAACAAACTTTACGACGGCATATCTGAGATTGCCTCTGAGGCTCGTGAAGGTCATTTGGACTTTAGAGGCAACGCTGATCTATATCCCGGTTCGTATAAAGACTTTATTTCAGGTTTGAATTCTGTCATTGACGCTTTTATTAACCCCATCCAAGTCTCTACGATATATATGAAACAAATTGGACAAGGCGAAATTCCTCAAAAAATAACAGATGTTTATAAAGGCGATTTTAATGATCTTAAAAATAATATTAATGCCTGCATCGATGGTTTAGACGCTCTTGTTGAAGGCAACCGAATCTTAGGGAAAATGCGTGTAAATGATTTTACTGAAAAAATTAAAAACGAATACTTTGGCATATATGGAGAAATTGCAAAATCAATTAATGAAGTCCACTACCGATTTGATCACATTGTCAATATTTCCAACAATATTGCCAATGGTGATATGCGCGACCTGCAAGAGCTAAATTCTATTGGTAAACGAAGCGATCAGGATACCTTAAACCCCAGCTTGATCAAAATGATTGAAAACATCGTGATGTTGGTAACCGAAACTGAAGACATGGCCGAAAAGGCTGTCAATGGAAACCTCAATAATCGCGGTGACGCTGACAAATTCAAAGGTGAATTCGCAAAAGTTATTTCTGGAATTAACCAAACCCTTGATTCAATCCTGGCTCCGATCATGGAAGCCTCTGTTGTTCTGGGTGAACTATCCTCTGGTAATCTTTCTACTTCTATGCAAGGAAATTATCATGGTGATCACGCAAAAATCAAAGAAAATTTGAATCTGACAATCACCTTCCTTAAGCGTTATGTCGATGAAATAACGTTTACTCTGGAAGCTCTAGGTCAGGGAAATCTTAATCAGAATATTACCAGCGATTATCAGGGAGATTTCTTAGCCATTAAACTTGCCTTAAACGGAATCGCCAATACTTTAAGTTCTACCATGTCAGATATTAATATTGCTGCCGGTCAAGTTGAGGTGGGTGCTCTGCAAATATCTGACGGTGGTCAGGCTTTATCTCAGGGAACGACAGAGCAAGCCAGTGCGATTGAACAATTAACAGCTTCTATTGAAGAAGTAGCCAGTGAAACCCAAAAAAATGCCACCAGCGCAAATGAAGCCAAAGACGTCACCATTAAAGTTCGTAATAGCGCACAAAAAAGCAACAACGAAATGGGTAAAATGGTTCATGCAATGGTGGAAATTAATAATTCATCCAACAACATTTCCAAAATTATTAAAGTCATTGACGACATCGCTTTCCAGACCAACATCTTAGCTTTAAATGCTGCAGTTGAAGCAGCACGGGCTGGTCAACATGGCAAAGGGTTTGCGGTCGTTGCTGAAGAAGTCCGTAGTCTGGCTGCTCGTAGTGCCGAAGCTGCTAAAGCAACAACCGGTCTCATTGAAGGGTCCATTGATAAAGTTTCCGTTGGTTCTAAAATTGCAGATGAAACCGCTGATAGCTTAAAAGAGATTTTAACAGAAGTTGAAAAAGTTACCAATTTAGTAAGCAATATTGCCCAGGCATCAAATGATCAGGCCAGTGAAATCGCCCAAATCAGCCAGGGTATTGATCAAGTTTCTCAAGTCGTTCAAACCAATTCGGCTACCGCTGAAGAAAGTGCTGCTGCCAGTGAAGAACTCTCTGGTCAAGCGGAACTACTTAAACAAATGGTCAGCACCTTCACATTAAAAAATCTGGATGGTTCAAAAAAATCCAGATCACCCAAAATTGAACCAAGCGTTTCAAAAAAACAGAATGAAAAGCCAATTTTCGAACCTCAAATTCGCCTCGACGATTTTGACGCAGATAAATACTAAAATTAAAAAACCAAAACTGCCAGCCGATTTGCATTTCTATCGCTAAACCGACTGGCAGTTTAATTTTAAGCTAAAGCACACAATAAAAAAGCAGCGCGCCAGTGAAGGGCGCGCTGCTTTTTCATATTAGGAATGAAAAGAAAAAGAATTTTTTTGTTGCATACTTGCTGTGTACATCTATGATGATACGCATTGAAACTTTATGAAACCTTTGAATTATGTTAACAATGGGTTAATTAAGAAACTGCTAAGTTTACAAGATATAACGGTACCGATATTAAATAAGATGATATTATAACTCGTCTAAAGGCAAGCTCATACCAACCCAAGCTTCAATACCTCCTGAAAGTTCATAGGCATCGAATCCATTTTTTAACAATATTAGTTGTGCTACTTTCCCAAGGTCTGTTCCACCATTCCAGTCATAGACAACAACAACCTTCGATTTATCAATTTCTTCTAATCTTGATGCAATTTCTTTCGCTGGTATTTCAAGCGATCCTTTAATCTTTGTTTTTTTTACTTCTTTTGGTGCATTTCTAATATCAATAACAACCAAATTGTCATTATTTAGAAGCTCCGTATGTGTTTTTTTTAAACTCAGCACCAGTTCAAGGTAGTCAATTTTATTCATTGTTTGTGTCCCCCTTAATTTTATTTAGGATTAATTGTAAGTTTTCCTTTTCAACATCAGAAAGTACATCCATCATTTTATTTGCTTTCAAATAGTTATATGGTAAAAACTCTTTTAGCTTAGCTATTCCTTTTTTTGACAATACAATCATAGTAGAACGACCATCGTTTATATTTTTTTCTCTGATGATGAATTCAGATTTTTCTAATCCTGCTAATAAGCCAGTAATCGTTGCTTTCTTAACGCCTGCTTTTTTAGATAATTCTATAGGGGTCAAGCTTTTTGAGTTCTCCCGGTAAAGTAACATCATTAACGTAAACTTTGCTTCCGTTAATTGAAACGTTTCAATGAAGGAATCGTAGTTTTTTGATAAATCTCTGGCAACTTTTTGGAAATCTAAGTAAAGCAAAACATTGGTTATGTTTATTTCGCTCATTTCCTCTTTATAAGCTAATAAAAGCTCTCTAGTTGGTATATCTCTTAGGTTAATATTAATCGGCATCTCCTACTTTCTATAGATAGTATGGCACCTAATCAAATAAAAGTCAAGCATAAATTTCATCCATCAAAATCGCATATTCGATGCCCTTTTGCACAACTCAAGTTTTATCTATTCGGTTTGATTATAAATGCAGATTTCTCTTTTCCGTTTATTCTTGAGTATCTCTTTCTGCTTCTGATATAAAAGAATCAGTCCCAATAATAATGCTACCGCGAAGAAGATTATAAAGAAATAAAAGCTGGAGTCAATCGAGCGGATCAAATCTTCATTTGCCTGAAAATTCGCGAAATCAGCCATTCCAACAATAGCTTTCGTTACAATAGCTGGTGGGACAGTAATCTCAATCACCAATATAGCAAGAGTTTGACTTAAGGCTCGTCCTAGGTTGTAAATCGTGTAGAACATTCCTGAAGCTGATCCCGCTTGTTCCTGCGGTGCGGCCGATAATACAGTTTTAGCAATCGACGGCCATGCTATTCCATTGGCTACCGACATGATAACTAGCGGAATCACTACAAACAGCCTATTCAGCTGTGATCCCAGATGCCCTAATGAAAACATCCCAATCATTAAAAACACAAGCCCGATTACAATCATCCGTTCCGCTCCGAAGTGATCTGCTAGCTTTCCTCCAATGGGGCCCATAATAAGTTGCGGTACTGATAATGAAATCATTAATAAACTTGCGGACATGGCATTCAAATGCAACGCACCTTGGAGATAGATACTGAGCAGCAGGGTTATTGAAAAGTAGGCAACACAATAGCTGAATGTAATTCCCAAACCGATGCTATATCTTCGGTACAAAAACAGTCTTAAATCAAAAAGTGGATGCTGAATACGCAGTTCAATGACTAGAAAAACACTCCAGAGAACAATTGCGGCTGCCAATAATTCAAGCGCTGGAGCCGATGCCCACCCCCAGGATTGTCCATTAGAAAGGACAACCATCAAGGCTGACAAGCCCAGTCCAAAAGTGAGTATCCCAAGCCAGTCTGTTTTTGTTTTTTTCAAGGTCTCATTTTCCTTTAAGACGATAGCTGCACCAATAATTCCAATCAACGCAAACGGAACGGTAACGAAAAAAATGGAACGCCATCCGTAGCTACCGATTAATGCGCCTCCGGCAACCGGTCCGATCAACGCACCAATCACCCAGGAGGTAGCATTGATGCCAAGCGCCAGCCCGAGCTGATTTTCCGGAAAAGTCTTTAAAATGATGGGTGTGGCAGTCGCCAATGCCAATGCCGCACCGGTCCCCTGAATTACCCGGTATAAAATCAATACAGATCCCGATGTGGCAAATCCACAAAGAACTGTCCCGATTGTAAAGATACAAAAACCTAATAAGAACACTTTTTTGGTTCCAATAATGTCAGCCCATCTTCCGGCCGGCAACAACAGCACCGTACTTGCGATGATATAGGAGGTAATCGATAATAATCCAGTTTCTATCGATATATTGAGACCCTGCATCAGCTTTGGAAGGCCGATAATGACGATGGTGGAGTCAACGTTCGTTATGAAGGAAACAAGTGTAACAACAAGTAGAATGATCCATTTGTGTGAATATGATTGTGTCATAAAATTTCTCCTCTTTAAAATAGTGTACAATTATATGCAATGACCATTGAGCAATTAAATTAAACTGCTCTTTGCCTTCCCTTCTGTTATTTTTTTAAACTACAGCCAGTATACAGAAAAAAAGATATCATGTAAAATGATTGCATATGATTATATAATTCATTGAAAATGATACTCTGAATTGTTAAAGTTATCATTTTGTGATTGCATTTGTGCAAAATCATTCTATTTAAATTAAAATTAGAAATTCGTTGAGAACTATGGTTATAATCGTTATGTATCATGTATAATGATAGAACTATAGCAACAATCAAGGAGAATTAAATGGAAAGCAATGATTTACGGATTTTTAGAGCTGTTGCACTGGAGGGAAGCATCACCAAAGCAGCTCAAATGCTTGGTTACGTTCAGTCCAATGTTACTGCCCGGATTAAGCAACTGGAAGCAGAATTAAAAACGCAACTTTTTTATAGAAAGCACGGAATGATTTTAACTCCGACTGGTGAGAAGTTGCTTCCTTATGCTGTGCAAATTCTGCATCTGCTTGATGAGGCACACAAGGCATTAAATGATTCTGATAAACCGACCGGTCGTTTGGCAATTGGAGCCAATCACACCGTTTCCTCCCTCCAACTTCCACAAATACTTTCAGAATATCACAAAGCATATCCTGACGTCGATCTATCACTCACCACCTCATCCACTGATGAGCTCATCTATAAAATACTTCATTTTCAGCTTGACGGTGCATTCGTAAAATCATCTTCTTTTATCGATGATAATATTGTCGAAGAACTGGTCTATGAGGAAAATCTGGTGCTTATTTCGAGTCCTGAGACTGACGATATACGGACTGCCTGTTCCAAACCGTTTCTGATGAACACGATCGGATGTCCGAACCGAGTCAATCTTGAACAATGGCTAAACGCTGAGGGTATAAACAATATTCGATACATGGAATTTAATAATTTGGATTTCATTATTGAAGGCGTAATGGCGGATCTTGGGGTCTCTTTTGTTCCTCAGTCCGCCATCCAAAGATATGAAACAAAGGGTCTTCTCAAATCATTTTCGATTCCTCCGCAATACAGTACATCAAAAACCTTTTTCATCAGACATCAAGACACGTTGATGACTAGCGCACTTGCAAAATTTATAGAAACGATTGAAAGTAAAACACCTTATCATCAGATTGCCCACTAATGGTTCCCAAGGAATCCTCCCTGAGGCTACCAAAAGGCATCATCTGAATTTGAACTACTTAACGATGACTTAATTTTTTCAGCTTCAATATCTAAAGATAATTCGGTAAAATGCTATCTATTCGAATACTCTATTTATAATCATATTGCGTATTGTCATCTTATTTTCCAAGTCCTTGTTTTCCTCTAAATTCATCTATCCTACTTCGCATACCCAGATATAACGCAAAAAATCACCATTTTTATTTTTCCCAATTTTACAATGATCTATGATTTTGAGATTTTCCTGTACGAGTTCATCTCTTATATCTTCTGCTGAAGCCAATACGATTTTTTTTGAAATTCTTATCGCATTCCTAATGATTTTTAATTGATTTTCATCATTTTTAAGGCTGAAATTACCATATGGAAGATCTACAATGGCAGCATCAAAACTATCATCTATGTCCTGAATATCTCCAGTAATAACCTTTGCTTCATAGTTAAAATATCTCAAGTTTTTTCGTGCATTTTCAGCAGTTTTACTATTTATTTC
>NZ_RXYB01000024.1 GCF_008086615.1 Acetobacterium tundrae | reverse complement strand
TTATTAATCTTGATTTTTTACACAAGAAGCATGAAAAAACGACAGGCGCACATCTTTGAATTAAGAGAAAAGATCGCAGAAAATGATCATAGAAATTAAGAAAGAAATAAAATTAAAAGGAGAAAATAAAAATGTTTGATGCAATTTTTACACACTCAACGTTGGGGTTTTGTATTTGGGATATACCATCATTAATTGTTCTGATAGCAATTGTCGCTATCTTCATTGTGCATCGTCACAATCAGAAAAAGCGGGAAACGGATTTTGAAGATCAATTGGCAGAACGATGGGCGGATGAATCGGTGGATACCGGGAGAAACAGACGTTCATAAAAGAAATTTTCAAACTGTGCCTGGCTACACCAACTTATTGATCAGGTATTAAAACAAAAGAAGGCGGCTCGAGTTCTTTGGAACTCGGGTCGTCTTTTCTGGTGCGTGCAGAATGTACAGATAATTTGCTGGAACAGTTAAAATGGATGGTTTAGAAACAAAGAATAGAGACGATTCGGGTTCTACGCGACTCGGATCGTCTTTTTTTAGTTTTTTGAAGTGGATGGAAAGTCTGGTGAGAGTGTCGCGGCTGTCAAAGGGATTTTTCTTTGATTTCTTATTTTAATTGAAAAGCATCCACCATTTGTCTAAGTATTTCTGCTTGCCCTGAAAGCTCTTCACTGGCAGCGGCACTTTCTTCAGCAGTGGCTGAGTTAGTTTGAACCACCTGGGAAACCTGTTCAACACCGATATTAATCTGGGCTATTTCGGAAGCCTGATCATTGGAAGAATGAGCAATTTCCCCGACTAAATGGGTTACTTCTTCAATTTCTATTAATATGTTTTTTAGGCTTTCGGCAGTCTGACCCGCTATCTTTGTTCCTGCTTCCGCCTTGTTGATGGATCCTTCAATAAGGGCGGTAGTTTCTTTTGCAGCGAGCGCGCTTCTGGCGGCAAGGTTTCGGACTTCTTCTGCAACGACAGCAAATCCTTTGCCGTGCTGCCCAGCCCGGGCGGCCTCGACGGCGGCGTTAAGCGCCAGAATATTGGTCTGGAAAGCAATATCGTCGATGACCTTGATGATCTTAGAAATATTACTGGAAGATTGATTGATTTCCACCATGGCGGTTACCATATTTTTCATCTGACTATTGCCGACCTCGGCATTTGATCGCACCGCATTTGCTACTTCATTGGCATGATTGGCATTTTCCGCATTTTGTTTTGTTTCACTTGCCACCTCTTCAATTGATGCCGTAAGTTCCTGAATGGAACTGGCTTGTTCGGTGGTTCCCTGCGCCAGGGCCTGTCCGCCGTCGGATATCTGATTAGCGCCTGCTTCTACTTGTCCGGCCGCTTCGTTAATGTGCGACAAGGTGGCACTCAGATTGGTGTTAATATCGTTAAGGGCTGTTTTTATTGCCTGGAAATCGCCCAGATATTCGGTGGTAATGTGTTGATTCATATTGCCCCGGCCCATTTCTTCCAATGTTTGCGTGATTTCATCCACATAGTTTTTCAGGAAGGCAATCGTCTGGTTCATGTTGTCTTTGATCATGGTATAGTCCCCGTTATAATTGCCGAACATCCCCGTATTCAGGTTCCCCTGTGATAATTCTTTTAACGTATTTGAAGCTTCCTGAACTGGTGCAACGACAGCATCCAATGTGGCATTGACACCGTCCACGATTTTTGCAAAATCGCCCTGATGTCTGCTGACGTCAGCCCGGGTATTCAATTGTCCTTCGATGCCTGCCTGGGCCAACAGGGTGGCATCACTGATCAGGTTGTCGACAGAGGTTTTAACTTCTGACAGACTGTTGGCAATTTCGTTGAATTGTGTACTGACTTCTGATGTGTATTCATCGGCTTCGCCGATCGCCATATCAAACGTCAGATCTCCCTGAGATAAACGAATCAGATTTTGTTCCAATCGAGACACTTCGCTTTTGGTATAATCACTCACTCGGATTATTGGGGTTAAATCGGTGACGACTTCCACAAAGCCGATATTCTCACCTTTTGTGTTTTTGAGGTAAGTGGTATCCTGTTTATTGTTACGGCCGCACCATTCAAAATAACTATCTGATAATCCGTGATCAACCAGTCTTCGTATCCCACAACCTTCAGTTCTACAAACGGTAGCGCCAGCATTGTAGCAGTCCATACCACAGGCGGAATTACGATCTGTAATGACTTTATTTTCAATCATCAGACTTTCAAATGGTTTGTTCATAAAGGTCCACTTCATGTTATTATCAGTGACGTGAACCGGGAATGGCACAGCATCGATAATGGATTCATACCAGATCATCTTATCAACAACCGTATCCAGGGTGGCATTGATTCCCGTAATGATTTCTTTATAACCGCCTTTGAAATGGTCGGCATTGCCTCGAGTATCCCATTTGCCTTCCAGCGCTGCATGAGACAGCATCACGACTTCATCAATCAGGCTACGAATGGTCTCGATGGTGAGGTTAAGCGGTGGGGTAATGACATCCTCGGCATCATGAACTGCGAGATTTTCCGAAACATCACCAGCGGCGATGTTGCCCATCAGTTCAATGTTAACAATCTGGAGATCGTCCGCCAGCTTGTTCAATGACGCGCTCAAACTGCCCACTTCGTCCTGAGACGTGACTACCAAACGCATTCCCAGATGCCCCTTGGCGAGTTCTGTAATCATGTGGTTTGCTTTTTCCAATGGCTTAACAATTAAAGCGCGCAAGAATAAGGCAAATAGTAAAGCCACAATCACAGCGATAACCGTAACAATAATAATGGTGGTTACTGACACAGTGGCGGCTTCGACTTTCTTCAAATCGACAACGATTACAACTTCGGTGATAAGTGCTGCAATAATAAAACTCACCATTAATTTCATTCCAATTTTCATGTTACTGATCCATTTCATTTTTTTCTCCCTCTTGATTCGGCGGTTGTGTCAAGACTGACACCCGATGATGTTTATAAACCTTGTATTTCAGTGGTTTTGCATGGTTAATAAAAAAAAAGCTTTCCGTTTTTGGCTAAAGTTGCTGGCTACTGCGTCTACCCGCTTAATTTTCATCATATGTCTATTATAATGCTACAATACGAAGCAAGTCAATGGTATTTTATACAATATTGCTACATTTCGATGCATTTGTTGTTTGTAATCAATTGAACCGATATAATGGCATGAGAGAGGTGAAAAAATGATTGGCACAAGGCTGAAAGAACTTAGAAAAGATATGAATTTAACCCAAGTTGAATTGTCACAGGCATTATCAATTTCAAGGTCGTCTCTTTCATTGTATGAAATAAATAAGCGTGAACCTGATTGCGAAACAGTAAATAAAATCGCTGATTTTTTCGATGTTTCATTGGATTATCTTTATGGAAGGTCAATTGACACTTACATTGCAAAAAATAGAGTGATGACAATCTCTACTTCTCTTACTGAAAAAGAAAAACGTTTACTTGAGATATTTGACAAAATAAAAGATGAAACATTACAGGACAAAGCCATTATGAAGCTTGAAGGCTATGTTGATGGTCTGATTGAAATGAAAGATGGTGAAGAAACAGGATAGGTAAGCTCTATCTGTTGCCGAAGATTACCTGACGTACGAAGGATTTTCGGTCACTAAACTTACAAAAGTATCAATAAAAGAACTGTTTATTTTAAAAAAGAAGCAAGCCTAAGAGCCGAATCGATGAGTTAACAAAAGAGGGTGACAGCAATTGTCACCCTCTTTTGTATTTCAAAAATTCGATTATTTGTTTTCTAAATAGCTGTGGCAGGCTCGAGCCGCTTCCCGGCCTTCGTTAATGGCCCAGACAACCAGGCTTTGACCGCGACGCATGTCGCCGGCAGTAAATACTTTGGCAACATTGGTCTGGTAAACGCCGTAATCGGCCTTAACATTAGAACGGGCGTCTCGATCCAGACCTAACTGATCGACTAATTGATCTTCCGGTCCCAGAAAACCCATGGCTAACAAAACGAGATCAGCCGGCAGGATTTTTTCGGTGCCCGGGAGTTCCTGCATGGTCATCCGACCGGTTTCGTCCGGAACCCATTTGATGTCAACAGTGTGGATTTCTTTAATCTGTCCGCTGGCATCGCCCACCATTTTTTTGGTGGTGGTGCAGTAGCGACGGGGATCATCGCCGTACAGCGCCTGGGCTTCTTCCTGGCCATAGTCCAATTTATAGGTCTTGGGCCATTCTGGCCAGGGGTTGTTGGCGGTTCGGTCCAGGGGTGGCTTCGGCATGATTTCCAATTGAATCACGCTTTTGCAGCCATGTCTGATCGAGGTGGCGACACAGTCGGTGCCGGTGTCGCCACCGCCGATAATGACCACCTGCTTATCTTTGGCTGACGTGAATTGACCGTCCGTCAGATTGGAATCCAGCAGGCTTTTGGTGTTGGCGCTTAAAAAGTCGATAGCAAACTGGACACCGGCCAGCTTTCGTCCTTCGACTGGTAAATCTCGGGGTTTGGTGGCACCGCCGCATAATACAATGGCGTCATAGTCGGCCTGAAGGGCGGCAACGGGATAATCTTTGCCCACTTCGGTATTGGTGACAAAGGTAATCCCTTCCGCTTTCATTAAATCGACCCGTCTTTGGACGACGCCGATTTTGTTCAGTTTCATATTGGGGATGCCATACATTAAAAGTCCCCCAATTCGGTCGGCCCGTTCGTAAACGGTGACTAAATGTCCGGCTTTATTGAGTTCCGCGGCGCAGGCAAGACCAGCCGGACCGGAACCGACCACGGCGACCTTTTTATCAGTGCGGGATTTAG
The DNA here is from genome assembly GCF_008086615.1 of Acetobacterium tundrae. Taxonomy (GTDB): domain Bacteria; phylum Bacillota; class Clostridia; order Eubacteriales; family Eubacteriaceae; genus Acetobacterium; species Acetobacterium tundrae. The sequence continues at coordinate 30,696 of NZ_RXYB01000024.1, read as the reverse complement.
GCGGATTAGGGATAATCCAGCCTTCTTTGAAAGCCCGGTCAATAATGGCACACTCATTGGTTTTAATGGTCACCTGGGGTTGATTAAGGCCCACGGTGCAGGCCCCTTCACAGGGGGCGGGGCAGACCCGTCCGGTGAATTCCGGAAAATTATTGGTCTTCAGCAGTCTGGCTAAAGCTTCTTGCCATAATCCCTTATAAATAAGATCATTCCATTCGGGAATTAAGTTATGAAGGGGACAACCTGAGGCGGCTCCGGCGAGCATAATGCCGGAGTGGCAGTAGGGAACGCCGCAGTCCATGCAGCGGGCCCCCTGAATTTGCTGGACTTCTTCGGGGAGTTCCAGATGGAACTCCTGCCAGTCTTTGATCCGTTCAAGAGGCGCCCGATCCATGGGTACTTCGCGTGTGTATTCTAAAAATCCTGTTGATTTTCCCATAATAATTTACCTCCTCACTAATTTCCGCTAACCCGGGACAAATCCCGGTTATTTTCCTGAAATGCTGCCATTAAAGCGTCATCTCCGGTAAGACCTTGAGCTTGAACCCGCGCCATGGCATCCAACATTCGTTTATAATCTCGCGGTAAAACTTTGGTGAATTTTTTCGAATACGTGTCGTAGTCGGCGAGTATTTTTTGCGCCAGGGCACTGCTGGTATAAGCTTGGTGTTTTTCAATCAAAGCTTTGAGCTCGGCCAATTCAGCCACATCGGTAATTTTAACCAGATCGACCATTTCGGCATTACAGGATTCCGCGAAGCTGTCATCATTATCTAAAACATAGGCCACTCCACCGGACATACCGGCGGCAAAGTTACGGCCGGTTTTCCCCAGAATGACGACTTTTCCACCAGTCATATATTCACAGCCATGGTCGCCAACGGCTTCAACCACCGCGGTCACGCCGCTGTTTCGAACACAGAAACGTTCACCAGCAACCCCGCGGATATACGCTTCGCCATCGGTGGCGCCATAGAAGGCGACGTTGCCGACGATGATATTGTCTTCGGGAACAAAGGTTGCAGCTTTCGGCGGATAAATAATCATTTTTCCCCCGGACAGGCCTTTGCCGAAATAATCGTTGGCATCGCCTTCGAGTTTAATGGTCATGCCCTTCGGCATAAAGGCACCCAGACTTTGTCCGGACGAACCGGTCAGGTTTAGGGTAATGGTGTCCTCGGGTAATCCGTCTTCGCCAAAACGTTTGGAAACTTCATTGCCGACAATGGTGCCGACAACCCGGTTGGTGTTTCTGATGGTCGTGGTGATGGCCACCTTTTCCCGATGTTCCAAAGCGGGACCGCACTGGCCTAAAAGTTCGGTTAAATCCAGTGATTGTTCGATTTTATGGTTTTGTTTGATCTGACAGTACAAGCCGCCGCCTTCAGGAACAACCGGCTGATAGAGCATGTTGGAAAAATCAAGGCCTTTTAATTTCCAGTGATCAATCGCCTTGTTCATTTCCAGTTTGTCCGAGCGGCCGACCATTTCGTTGATGGTTCTAAACCCGAGTTCCGCCATAATTTCGCGCAGTTCCTGGGCAATGAATTTCATAAAGTTAACCACATGTTCCGGGTCGCCTTTAAAGCGTTTCCGCAGTTCCGGGTTTTGGGTGGCAATCCCGACCGGGCAGGTATCCAAATTACAAACCCGCATCATCACGCAACCGAGAATAACCAACGGTGCGGTGGCAAATCCGTATTCTTCGGCGCCTAAGAGCGCAGCCACGGCTAGGTCTTTTCCGGTTAGCAGTTTACCATCGGTTTCTACTTTAACCCGGGTTCTTAAATTATTGAGGACCAGGGTCTGATGGGTTTCCGCCAGGCCCAGTTCCCAGGGCAGTCCGGCATGACGAATACTGGTTTTGGGTGAAGCACCGGTGCCGCCATCGTAACCGCTGATTAGAATAACGTCAGCCTTGGCTTTGGCAACCCCGGCGGCGATGGTACCGACACCGACTTCGGAAACCAGCTTGACGTTAATCAGGGCTTCGCGATTGGCATTTTTTAAATCGTGGATCAGTTCCGCCAAATCTTCAATGGAATAAATATCATGATGGGGTGGTGGCGAAATAAGCCCAACCCCGGGGGTGGAATATCGGGTTTTGGCAACCCAAGGATAGACTTTACGTCCCGGCAGCTGACCGCCTTCACCTGGTTTTGCGCCCTGGGCCATCTTGATCTGAATTTCCTGAGCATTGGACAAGTAATGGCTGGTGACGCCAAAACGTCCGGAAGCTACCTGTTTGATGGCGCTGCAACGGGAATCCCCATTTTTCAACGGGATATAGCGTTCGGGATCTTCGCCGCCTTCGCCGGTGTTGCTTTTTCCGCCGATGCGGTTCATGGCAATGGCCAGGCTTTCATGCGCTTCACTGCCCAGTGAACCATAGGACATCGCCCCGGTTTTAAAGCGGGTACAGATGCTTTCGACCGATTCCACTTCGTCAATCGGAATCGGTTGTAGGTCTTTAAAGGCCATCAGGCCTCTTAAGGTACAGGTCTGCTGACTCTGTTCATCAATCAGGCGGGTGTATTCCTTATAGAGCTGATAGTCCTTGTTGCGGCAGGAGGTTTGCAGTTTGTAAATTGCTTCCGGGTTGTAAGTATGAAACTCGCCATCGGATCGCCATTGGAAATTGCCGCCGGATTCCAGCGTTTTGTCATCTGCAAACGGGTTGTTGTAGGCTTCGTCATGACGCATCTGCGATTCCCGGGCGATTTCGGCCAGTCCGATCCCTTCGATTCGGGAGGGGGTTCTGGTGAAGTATTTTTCGATGACTTCCGAGTTGATCCCCACCGCTTCAAAAATCTGGGCCCCGTGATAGCTTAAAATGGTTGAAATACCCATTTTGGATAAGACTTTGATGACCCCTTTGGTGACGGTTTTGATGTAGGTATAAACGGCTTTATCATAATTGATATCGGTTAACAGCCCTTTTTCAATCAGCTCTTCTATGGTTTCAAAGGCCAGATAGGGATTGACGGCGGTGGCGCCATAACCGATTAGGACGGCAAAATGATGAACCTCGCGGGGTTCTCCGGATTCGACAATCAGACTGACTTTAGTGCGGGTCAGATTGTTGATTAAATGATGATGGAGGCCCGAAATTGCCAGAGCTGAGGGAATCGGCATCTGGTTTTTATTGACGCCCCGATCGGAGAGCACAATAATCGTGGCGCCATTTTCAATCGCTTTGTCGGCTGCGGCAAAAATTGTTTCCAGAGCCTGTTCCAAACCATCTCCGCCGGAATGACTTTCGAATAAAGTCGATAGGGTGACGGTGGCGATCAGCGGATCATCCAGCTCTTTTATTTTTTCCAGATCATCATTGCTTAGAATTGGCATACTCAGGCTGACCTGGTGACAGCTTCCCGGTATGGGATTGATGAGATTGCCTTCGCCGCCCAAATATACTTCTGTTCCGGTAATCAGTTCTTCCCGCAGGGAATCAATCGGGGGATTGGTAACCTGGGCGAACATTTCCTTGAAATAATTAAAGAGCAGTTGCGACTTGTCCGATAGCACCGCTAAAGGAATATCATTACCCATCGCGCCGATGGGGTCAACGCCGTCCTTCGCCATCGGGACAATCATTGATTTTAAATCTTCATAGGTATAGCCGAATGATTTTTGTCGTTGAACCAGCGTTTCTTTATCGGATGCATTTTTAATTTTAGGTTCAGGAAGCGACTCCAGCGGCATGTTATGTTCTTCAAGCCATTTTGCGTAAGGCTCCTGGCAGGCCACTGAATGTTTCAGGTGCTCATCATTGATGATTTCGCCTTTTTCGGTATCAATCATCAGCATCCGGCCGGGTCGTAAACGTTCCTTGTAGAGAATGTTTTCCGGCGGAATATCCAGCACGCCAACCTCAGAGGAGAGAATAACCATATCATCTTTGGTGACGTAGTAACGGGACGGACGCAAGCCGTTGCGGTCCAGAACCGCGCCCAGGCGAATGCCATCGGTGAAGGCAATCGCGGCCGGGCCATCCCATGGTTCGAGGATGCGGGAATGATAGTTGTAAAAAGCTTTTTTCTCCGGGCTCATGGTTTTGTGTTTGGACCAGGGCTCAGGGATCATCATCATGGCGCTATGAGCCATTGAACGTCCGGTTAAGTTTAAAAACTCAAAGACATTATCAAAAATAGCGGAATCACTGCCGTCGGTGTCAACAACGGGGAATGTTTTTTCCAATTCGTCACCAAAAAGATCGCTTTGGAGCAGCGATTGGCGGGCGTACATCCAGTTTACATTGCCCCGCAGGGTGTTGATCTCACCGTTGTGGATAACATAACGGTTGGGATGCGCTCTTTCCCAGCTGGGGAAGGTGTTGGTGCTGAAACGCGAATGGACCATCGCAATGGCGGTGGTGACATCCGGATCTTTAAGGTCCAGATAGAATTCGCCAACCTGATCTTCGGTTAACATGCCCTTATAGACAACCGTTCGTGAGGAGAAGCTGGCGGCATAAAAGGACAGCTTCTTCTTTTTAGTGATTTTTTCCACCTGTTTACGGATGGTGTAAAGTTTTCGTTCAAAAGCCATGGCATCGGTAATGTCGGCACTCTTCTTAATAAAAACCTGTTTTAGAAAAGGCATGCTGGCGACAGCCATTTTGCCCAAATCACAAAGATCAACGGGAACATCCCGCCAGCCCAGCAGACTTTGACCTTCGGCCGTAATGGCGTCGGCCAATATTTGTTCACATTGGCGGCGTTCATCCTCGTCGATTGGGAGAAATAACATCCCCAAACCGTAGTCCCCGGGTTGCGGCAAGGTAAAGCCTTCTTTAATAGAAGCTTTTGCTAAAAATTGGTGGGGGATTTGAATCAGAATGCCGGCACCGTCGCCGGTGTTCGTTTCAGCCCCGCGGCCGCCGCGGTGTTGCAAATTAACTAGGGTTGTTAAAGCCTGTTGGACAATATGGTGGGATTTTTTACCTTTGATATGGACAATCGCTCCAATACCACAGGCGTCATGTTCAAAATCGGGATCGTAAAGTCCCTGCTTGGGTGGTAAACTAGTGTGTTTCATACGCATTTTAACCTTCCTCAGAAAAATCTGTTTGTAACCAAAAGAATACTATTGTTCCATCGAAAATTCAACAATTTTTTATTCGGTTTTGATCGATAATTTTTGTGTTTCACTGTACCGGTAAATAAATGTTGCCAACACAAATAGGATGAATCGAAACTATTACAGTGCGTGTAATAAAGCGTGTTGATGTACAGCTTTATAATTATACTATAAAGATTGATAAATATCATAAAAATTTCGCTGATTATATCAAAAAAACATAGTGACGGGGAATAAAAGAATGGACAGCGGGAATAATCTTAGCGGTTGTTTTATGATTGGACTTAATGATATGATTATAAGCAAAATTAAAGTAAAGAGACGGTGGATCGATTGTCAAATAAAAACGATACTATAAATGAAGAGATTGCAAAACTTATTCAACAGGGAGACAGTGACCAGGTGGAGTTTAGACACCATACTGGCGGGCCGAATTTGCTCAGCAAAATCATTTCTTCTTTTGCCAATGCCGAAGGCGGCAAACTGATTATTGGGGTCAATGAAAAGGGCAAAATTCTCGGCTGCAAAAAAGATTCGGTGATGGAGACTTTCACTAAAGCAAAAGAAAAACTGATCCCTTGTCCGACGATGACCATTGAATTTATTGAACTGGAAAATAAGCTGGTCGCGATCATTTCGATTGAAAAAAACGCGAAAATCGTGGCCTCAAGCCTGGGCGTCTTTAAAAGAACTGACCAAGCGGACGAAATGATGGTGACGGAAGAAATTATGAGTAAGGAGCTGACGGCGGCAACCGACGATGAGTTTAAAGAGACGGTGGCAGTAATGGCGAAGCAGATTGCCCAGCTGACGATTTCTCTGGAAGAGTCGGTGAAACGGTACAATGATAAAAACAAACTCAGCCGAAAAATTCTGGAATGGATCGCCTGCGGCATCATTGGCATTATTTTATCGATGATCATTCATTTGTAGACGATCTAAAATGGTTCGGGGAGATAGTATGAATTCCAAAACGACAGCCATTTAATAGAAAAGTAAGACAGCAGATAAAAGCTCCGGGATTTTTTTAATCCCGGAGCTTTGGCATTTTTTGATGGCCACCAAGAAAGGGCGGTGGCAAAAAGCTGATGTTGCTTTATGTGGCAAATAAAATGACGATATATCAAAATAGAAAATAAAGATGGCACACTGATTGCCACATATTGATTGACTTGCTATTTGCTGATACAATGAAAAAAAGTGAGTGGGCAGTTAGCAGCCCCTTCCGTAGCAGTATTTAGCAATCAGCTGATCGATTTGTTCTTCCTGAAACTGTTCACCCAGGGTGATGACCGTAAACAGAGTATTTGAAAACGAGGGAATGGTTCTTTTGTATCATCGGAAAAAGCGAAGCGCGCTGACACAAAAGAAACGTTTCCTGCTGTCAAAAAAAACATGGAAACGATTAAAACGGAGGATTTTAAGAAAAGGGAGAAATGGAAGGTTTCTCGAGTAAAAAAACAAGTGGCTGAAAAATGTTGGAAATTTAGGAAAGGATAGTGAAAAAACGAGAAGCGAATGACGTAATAAAAAACGACGTGGAAAGAGCATTATTTACTGTATTAATTTAAAAAAATGATTCATGAAAAGAGAGGAAACTTACACATGGAAAGAATAACTTCAAAAAAAAGTACTATTGGACTGTTGTTTGTAATCATGGTTTTTTAAATAATTTTTTCAACCGGCGTTTTTGCTGCCGATGTACAGGTCGGTGCCGATACAACGATTGGAAATATCGTTGAAACGGATGCGGCAACAGCAACACCAACAACGACAACAGCCGTCGGCGTTGAATACCGGGGTCATGTTCAGGATTATGGTGATTATCCCACCGATGGAACCTGGGTTCAGGGCGATGGTCAGCTCGGAACAACCGCTCAAAGCAAGCGAATTGAAGGTTTTAATATTGAACTGACCGGCGGCACGGCGATTCCCGCCGGCGCTAGCATTCGCTACAATGTTCATATCGAGAATGAAGATTGGCAGAATGATCCAAACAATTTAACGGATACCTCCAACTGGAAAGCCAACGGCGCTTTTGCCGGTTCAAGGGCAAAAAGTCAGCGTGTTGAAGCGATTGAAATTGTACTGGTCGGCGCTGATGGTAAAACCCTGCCGGGTTATTCGGTACAATATCTGGTTCATGGGGAAAACTACGGCTGGACCCATGGCTGGAAGGCTGACGGCGCCATTGCCGGAACTACGCACCAGTGCTTGCGGCTGGAAGCGATCGAGATTAAAATTGTCAAAGACGCCCCAACGGCTTATAACACCGCCGGAACCTACGGTCCCCAAACGGGTACCGAGGTCGTCAATCATGACGTAACGGTTGGCGCCGACGGTGTAACGCTTCAGAACCTCCACATCAAAGGTGATCTGATCATTGCCAAAGAAGTCGGATCGGGAACGGTTAACTTAAACAATGTTACCGTGGACGGCAATACCTATGTTCGCGGCGGCGGTCCCAACAGTATCCACATCAACGGCGGTAGCTACAACAACATCATCGTGGAAAAAACGGCTTCCGGTAATGTTCGAATTGTGGCAACCGATGCAACGGGCTTAACCGTCGTCATTTCGGAAGAGACCCAAGGACAGGACATTATTCTGGAGGGCACCTTCGATACGGTGAAAATACAAGCACCGGATGTAAAAGTTTCGACCCAGGGCAACACCGCCATCAAAGAGTTGAATATAGCAGCTGGGGCAAAGGACGCTGAAATCACCCTGGATTCCAAGACAACCGTGCAGAAGGCAGTTCTGGATGCAGCGGTCGATATGAAAGGCACCGGAACCATCAATCAGGCCGATGTCAATGCAAACAATGTGACGTTTGAACAGAAACCGGTAAAACAGACGGTCGAACCGGATGTGACGGTACCGCCGGTTGTGATACCGGTAACGCCAGTAACGCCACCTGGTGGTGGGGGATCACCGTCGGTTGCGGTCAGTGGGATTACCGTTACTGGAACGGGTAGTGCAACAACCATTACTACAGACAATGGTACATTGCAGATGTTAGCGGCAGTACTACCAACAACTGCTACGGACAAGTCAGTAACATGGACAGTAACAGTTAAGGCTACTTCAGTAAGTACAGGGAGTGTTAATGGGACGTTGGTGGTTACGTTGAGTAATCAAGTAGCGACAACACCAGCAGCAGCATTTGGAACACCAACAGCATTGAATAACACAGTATCGCTTACCGGTCTGGTTGCAGGCACAACGTATGAGTGGATAATCGGTAATCCAGCAGTTTGGACAGCGCCAAACACATTTACATTAGGCGCAGGGGTAACCACAAAAGACCTTACTGATACAGGTTTTGTAAATGGCGCTAAGCTTAATATTAGAGTGAAAGCAAATGCAGGTGCAGCAGTCTCAGCAGTGCAAGTATTAACAGTCGCTACTGCTAATATTGGTATGGATGCAGATCAGGTCGCAGTAAATGCGGAAGCCCTGAAGTATGAAACAGCAGCAACGATTGCAAAAACAGTAGCAGTTGATGAGGATGTTGATGCAACAGTGGTTAAGTTAAAGAGTGGTCAGACCGCAGATGGTACAATAACAATAGGCAGAGAACCTGCAGATGGAACATATCTGAAGGTTGCCAGTAATGTGTATGTATTGAAAGCACAAAAGACAACAGCAGGAGATGGAACAGAGAACGCAGTTTTAACATTCACAAAGAATGGCAAGACAGCAACAGCGACAGTAGCAGTAACCGTAACAGCCCAGTAATAATTCCCGGTGCCTGTCACTTAACTTATTGAGTTAAGAGGGTATCGTGTAAAAACAAAAAAAGAACCGAAGCTTTGCAGATGGAGTTAAATCAGGCTCCACTGCAGAGCTTTTTCTTTCTAATCTTTCTTAAAAATTCTATATATTTAGCACAAAAACATTGTCAATATATAACAAATATGTTATGATCTATATCAATAAAGAGGTTGATATGTTTAAAGTAATATTTTATAAAGATTCAAACGGAAATGAACCAGTAAGGGAATATCTCATCAAATTAAAAGCCAGATCCAGTACAAGCAAGCAGGATCGCATTCAATTTACTAAGATCACTGCCTATATTCGATCATTGCAGGAATATGGAACAAGGATCGGTAACCCAACTGTTAAGCACATTGATGGCGACATCTGTGAACTTAGACCGTTATCAGACCGGATATTTTTCTTTTACTGGAAAGATGAAACATTTGTTTTACTTCATTACTTCCGCAAGAAATCACAAAAGACTCCACAAAAGGAAATAGATAAATCTAAACACAATATGAGCGATTTCATAGAAAGGACGAGCTAAAATGAGTATTAAAATAGGAAATGAAGAGTTTACAGAGTTTAACGATCTTTATGATGATCCTAGTTTCGTGAGCGATTCAGAGAGGGCCGAAATTGAGTTTGAGGTGGCCCTTATCGGTAAACTGATTGAAGCCCGTGAAAAAAGTGGAATGTCTCAAAAGAAGCTTGCTGATTTAACTGGTTTAAAACAACCGGCTATTGCACGCTTAGAAAACCTTAAGGCAATTCCAAAAATTGATACCCTGTTTAAACTCCTTGATCCATTGGGTTATACTTTGGCTATTGTTCCCAAAGAAAAACGAAGAAAAACAGACTGAAGGTGACCGAGGTCCCCTATAGTCAAGGACCACTTAACTTAAGCAAAACGCAAACGGGCGATCAATGATCGCCCCTACGGGTTATAATATCGGGGAATGGTAGAATTAACGAGTTAAAATTGGTTGACCGTTTAGGTTGGCTGTGTAAATTTTACGGCTTCAATCATGTCGTCGAGTTGGGTGATGGTCTCGGCTTGAGAAAGGACGTAATCACTTTTCGGCAGATACATGAAAAAATCGTCAAACAGCTCGATGATGCTTTTTTCTTTAATTTCAATGGCTTTGAAAATAACCTCTTCGGCATCGTCATAATGCAGAACCAGGCGAATGGCATCATCGGTCTGCAAAATTTCGAAAAATCCATAATTTGCTTTCAACTTATCGGACATGGCGTAGGCCGTGATCGCACCGTTTACGAGATCATCCCTGGTTTTTTCCAGAAACATCAAGCCTTCTTCCGGGGTAAACGGATGACACATATCAGGGGGAAAGAAAATACATTGGCCAAAGACAAAGCCGCGGAGATAATCTAATGAAAAATAGGTGGTGATGGCAGACTTGTCTTTTTGATACTGGACATAAGTGGATATGATGGCCTCCAGCAAAAATTCATAGTGCGGCAGCTGTTTATTGGCCTTGGATTCAATCAGCTCTCTGGTAAAATAGACACCAATGGCCGGCAGGGCATTCATAAATTGTTTCGGCACCCGGACCTGGTCCAGCCCGAAAATTTTGTATAAATTCCGGCTCTCGATAATAAATGAACCGGTCGTTTCCAGCAGACTGGAAAAATCATCGCCATAGAGTTCATGAATGTCGGGATTGTCATACACAATCAGCCGTTTAAAATCGGATGAAATGGTCAGGGTCCGGTCCGAGGTTAGAATATAGTAAGGAAACAGGGCACTATGTTCGAGTTCACCACTTTCAGAATAATAGAGATAGTTGGATTGGTAGGCCACGTTTTTTAAAACCGAAATTGAAATAACCGATTTCAGTGTTGTCAGGTAGTACGCGGTGGTTGATCCGTTGCTGACTTTAGGCAGGTGAATCACATCCTCTAAAATAAGATGTTTTTTATTACCGATCATTTGCTGAAAAATGTGGTCATAAACTGGTTCTTTTTCACCGCGGATAAACATGCGGAGATGGGGCTCATCGGTATCGAACAGCTCCCGGTCGATGGTACGACAAATGGTTTCCAGCACGGCTGTTTCGTCGGTTATGATTGTGCGGATGAGCGCATGGCCATCGTTGCGGTGGGGTGGTTCATTTTTGGACATTTCTTTGGAAAACTGGATGCCCTGTTCGGTCAGTTCAGTGATGGTTTCAATCAGGGCGATGATCTTTTTTCGGTTATCAACGCGTTGGGCACCCCATTTTTCAATTTCATACAGCTCAAGCAGTGCTTCTTTTTCAGCCGATGATAACCGAAGGGCGACACACAATTTTCTGAAGAATTCTTTTGTGGGCAAACGTTCCCCGGATTTGATCCGCTGGAGGGTGGTGCGGTCTAAATTTCCGATTTTGGCTAAAGACTGTATCGTTTCACCGCTTTCATCAATCAGGCTTTTAATTTCTTCACTGAATTTTGTCATAGCATGCTCCTCTATTCGTTTTGATCAGTTTCTCAAATCAATTACGCAATGTTCTGGCATTATCTTTTTCTGATTATAACACATTTTATTTTTTTAGGATAATGATACTCGAAATAAAAAGACCGCAGCGACTTGATTGTCGCTGCGGTCTTTTTTTCTGGGTTAAAATGTTTTGCTAAACGTTTCGCTGATTAGAACCGGTTGGCTAATTTTATCTCAGCTGAAACTGGTTAATCTGCTCTTTTAACATAATGGCTTGACCGGACAGTTCTTCGCTGGCGGCAGCGCTTTGTTCAGCTGTGGCGGAGTTCTGCTGAACCACTTGAGCAACCTGTTCGACCCCCATGTTGATCTGGGCAATTCCGGTGGCCTGTTCATTGGAAGATGTGGCAATATTGCCAATCAAATTGGCAACTTGACTAATACCAGTGACGATTTCATCCAGCGCTCCAGCAGTATCATCGGCAATCTTGGTACCTTCCTGAACCTTACTGATTGAACCTTCGATTAATCCGGTTGTTTCTTTGGCGGCATCGGCACTGCGGGCGGCCAGCGTTCGGACTTCTTCGGCAACGACGGCAAAACCTTTGCCATGCTGCCCGGCCCGAGCGGCTTCCACCGCAGCATTGAGGGCTAAGATATTGGTTTGGAAGGCAATATCGTCGATCACCTTAATGATTTTGGAAATATCGGCCGAAGACTTATTAATTTCGACCATGGATTGCTGCATTTGCGTCATCTGATGATTGCCATTTTCAGCATTTTCCATGACATCCGTAGCCAATTCTCGGGCTTTGTTTGCATCAACGGCATTGTTTTTGGTCTGATCGGCAATTTCTGCGATGGACGCGGTTAATTCCTGAATGGAACTGGCCTGCTCGGTGGAACCCTGAGCCAGCGACTGACTGCTGTCGGATACCTGATTGGCCCCAACATTGACCTGCTCAGCGGCATTGTTGATATCCCCCAATAGAGAATTGAGCTTTAAAATAATTGCGTTAAGGGAAATGGAAATGGTATTGAAATCGCCTATATAAGCTGGGACTTCCTCAATATTGAGATTACCATTGCCAATTTCTTCAGTGACTGCCGAAATTTCGGTCACTACGGTTCTAAAACGGCTCCCCATCGTATTGACTGAGGATTTCAATTCTTCGAAACTGCCTTGATAAGAACCGTCCACGGAGACGTTCAAGTTTCCTTCGGACATGGCATTCATGACGGTCACGACTTCTTTAATTGGTTTGGAAATTTTTTCAAGAATGCCATTCATCCCTTTGATCAGCTTTTGCCAGGATCCATCAAACTTTGTTTCATCAGCCCGGGTATTTAACTCGCCTTTAATCCCTGCTCGTGTAAGTAGGGTGGCATCTTCGATGAGCTCGCCAATTGAATCTTTTACGCCGACCAAATTCTTTTCGATGGTCATAAACAGTTCGTGGGTTTCATTGGTGTATTCATTGGGTTCCTGAATATCATTATTAAAATTCAGGTCTCCAGCTGATAGTTTTCCTAAATTTTCTTCTAAACGAATAACTTCTTTTTTCGTGTAATGGGCAACACTTTCGAAAGGTGTCGTATCATGAGATGTTTCAAGGAAACCGATGGTTTCGCCGCTTTTATTGATAACCGGCGTTGTGTCCATGCGATAGTAGCGGTCTCTGAATTCAAAGGGATATTCAATTCTGCCGCTTTTTTTGGAGGCGGTTACGCCGCAATTTTCAGTGTTGCACATCTGTAAATTACAGTCGGAACAGCTTCGGCCATACATATCTTCCCGGTGTTCGGCCGTTCCGGTTTTCTTCATCAAATCGCCCAGGATTTTATTGAGAAAGGTAATCTTTGAATCATTATTCACGACGGTGACACGGTAAGGCATCGCATCGAGGATGGCCTGAAAGAAATCTCTTTTATTGGAGATTGTTTCGATGGCCCGATTGACCTGGGCAATGGCGGTTTTGTAATCGCCGTTGAAATCATTTTCCCGGCTCTTGTTAAGATAATCTTCTTGCTCCGCAAGTTCTGGCATCATCACCAGATAATCGCGAACGTTTACCATTGATTGCTGTAAGCTCAGCAGGCTGTTTCCCATCAGATCGGCTTTCGATATTGGACTGATGACCTGGGATAGATCGCCTTCCGCGATCTTTTTAGCAATGTCGGCCTGGACTCTCATGGCCGCTGCGATTTCAGACAAAGCAAAACCTAATTCTCCCAACTGATCTTGCGATTTTTTAACGTCGAATGCCGCTTCAATTTCACCATCGGCAAGACAATGGGCAACTTTTGTAAGTCTGGATATTTTGTTGGAGGCATCCTTCATTCCCAGTACAATCACGCCAATGATTAAAACTAATCCGATGGTATCGATGAGTATCATGTTGCTCTGATCCACAACAATCATTGAAATGCCGACGGTTACTAAAAAAATCAAAGCAACAGGCAGAACAACCGTGATCAGGATCTTCGACAACAAACTTTTTTCATGCTTCATTTGTTTCTCCTCTTTAAATTTTCTATATAAATACAATTAAATCATATTGTTGTTTCTTCCTCACCACTTTTCCCTGAAAGATTATACCGCTGATCTACTTTTAATAGATGCTGTTACTCTTCACAGCAGGGGTATTCAATCAAATCTGTCTATTTATATACGACATTATATATGATATGTTTAGTAAACTCAATCTTATTTTTGGTTTTGTAAATACAATCACAAAATAGCATATTTGTGGGATATCTTTATTTCATGGTAGAACTCCACCCTGGCGCAAGTAAAACATTGCCAAAACACCTAAGAAGGTGTAAAATTTACCATAAATAGGTTCTTAATAAAATCCTATGTTGTCAGAATTATCAAAAATTATAAACGGAGGATTTAAATGTGAAAAAAATTACAGTTAGTATTTTATCATCAGTGTTGATGCTTTCAATGATCTTTTCAACAAGTGCTTTTGCTGCTGCTGATGAAACTCAAACATCGGCAGTAGCTTCGGGAATACTCACGAATGGGGCAGCGACTGAAGCCACCAGTAATATGGGTGTTCAATATCGGGCCCATATTCAGGATGTTGGGGATTACCCAACCGACGGCACCTGGGTTACCGGACCGACGCAAATAGGTACACCAGGCCTAAGCAGAAGAATTGAAGGAGTAGAACTTCAGTTGACTGGAGATATTCCGGCTGGCGCCAAAATTGTTTATAATCTTCATGTCCAGGATTATGGCTGGCTGGGGAATATCGATGACCCAACGACTTGGCAGGAAGGCCCTAATTTTGCAGGCACAAGAGCTGAAAGCAAGCGTATTGAAGCGATTCAGATTGAATTGCTTTATGCGGACGGCACCAAACTGGATGGCTACAGCGTACAATACAGTGGACATGTTCAAAATATTGGGGATGTAGCTGCGGTTGCCGATGGTCAAAAGCTTGGTACAGTAGGCGCCAGCCAACGGTTAGAATGCTTGAAAGTTCAGATTGTCCAGACAACCAGTTTAGCAGCTTATAATACCGCTTTGGCGGCAGTAAAAGAAGCGGATTATACCACGGCTTCCTGGTCTGCCTATCAGAAAGTGGTAACCGCTAATGTTGTCTCGCTGGCAAATACCCAGGCGAAGGTTGATGTTGCCACGGCTGCAATTACGGCCGCGCAGAAAGATCTGGTTAAATTATCGAACCTGACAGCATACAATAAAGCAACCGCGGCTATCACAGAAGATCAGGTAAAATCGGGTTGGACGGCATATAAGGCAGTTTTAGATGCCAATGTGGTAACCAATCAGAATACCCAAAAAGCAGTGGATGATGCAACGGCAAAAATTGTAGCCGCGCAGAAAAACCTTGATTTATATGCCAATATGACTGAGTTTAATAAGGCCATCAACTTATATGTAACATATGGTGCGGATGCTGCCAATGCTCCTTATACAGAGGCAACATGGAATACCTACACAACGCAGTGCGAATTATACGGAACCCTAAAAGATGGCGTGTGGGGGTATGACGTTATTTCGAAAGACAGTACCCAGCCAACTGTTGATGCCGCAACAACCTATATCAACAGTGCGGTCGCTAAATTGGTGAAGACCACTGATTTAACGGCATTCAATGCCGCAAAGGCGATTAAAATAACCGATGGGCCTTACACCACCGCTTCGTTTGATACTTATGCCAAGGATCCGGTGGTCGTCTATCTTAATGGCCTGACATCGAATGCCCTGAAAAGTTCGACTCAGGCAGTGGTTGATAGTTATACCGATACCATCATCAGCCTGCAAAAGAAAATACTGGTATTGGGTTCAGATATTACCAAATACAATGAAGCGCTTGCGCTGGTAAAACAGGCTGATTACACGACGGTTTCCTGGTCAACTTACCAGACCGTGGTTTCGACCAATACGGTTACTGCCAACAATGCCCAGGCCGTGGTTGATGCCGCAACGGCCACCGTTTTAACGGCTCAAAATAATTTGATTTATTCAGCCGCCTATGTGGTTGCAAAGGGAAATATCAATAGCGCAAGTTTTGAAGTACAAAGTGTTAATGATAATATTCTAACACGTGCCAAAGAATTGATGACGGCGAATGAACTGGATACCAGCAAGTATCTGATGACCTTTACCCGTGTCGATACAACCGGCACCGCTGTTATCAATCCGACAACGGGTCTGATTACCAATGTTGGGACCGGCACCGCGACGGTAACCTTTACCATCACACCGGTTGATGGTTCGGCAGCAGCAACGACAGCAAATGTGGTATTGGTGCTGAGCTGATTCAAAATGAAAGCTAGTATCTATGAATACCGTTGCCCGCCCCTACGGTCATTATCAATCATATTTTGTAGGGGCGATTATTAATCGCCGGTGGACGCACGAACAATAATATAGCAGTACCAAAAAAAGATCAGTGAAAGCTGGTCTTTTTTTGGTACTACCAGCAGTAACGAAAATATACGACAGACAGAGAAAACGGAATATAGGTAAATCGTTGCAAAAAGCTAAAGAAAAGTGTAAAATTGACGATATAAATATTGATCATATAAATTGTTTGGAAATTGCTGATAATGAGAAATTTACAAAAAATAGATGATTCAGAATTAAAGAATGAAAAAAAGAAAAAGAAGGAGAGGAACTTTATCATGAAAAAATCGGTTACTTCGATTTTAGTGGCGTTTTTTTTGTTTTCGATAGTGTTGCCAACAAGTGCATGGGCACAAATGGAACAAGTAGTTACCGCATCAACAATAGGGGTTGAATATCGAGGGCATGTGCAAGATTATGGCGATAGCCCAACTGATGGTAGTTGGGTTCAAAGTGACAATCAATTAGGAACAACTGGCGAAAGTAAAAGAATTGAAGGATTTTCTATTCGATTGACAGGAACGATTCCGGCAGGTGCGAGCATCCGTTATAATGTTCATATTGAGAATGAAGGATGGCAGAATAATCCAGATAATATAACAAATACATATAATTGGAAAAAAGATGGTGATTTTGCCGGTTCAGAAGGAAAAAGCCAACGGGTTGAAGCAATTGAAATTGTATTAGTAGATGCCTATGGTAATAAATTGCCGGACTATTCAGTACAATATATGGTACACGGCGAAAATTATGGCTGGAATCAAGGGTGGAAAGCTGATGGCGAATTAGCCGGAACAGTTGGTCAAAGCTTACGACTTGAAAGCATTAAAATTAAAGTGGTGGAAACGAACGTGGAATTGGCAGCTTATAAAGCTGCTTTGGTGGTCGTAAATAAAGATAATTATACCGTTGACAGCTGGGCTGTTTATCAGAAGGTAGTGGATGCCAATGTGATGACTGGAGATAATACAAAGGACGAAATAAAAGCTGCTACCGCAAAGATTGTTGCCGCTCAGCGGCAACTGGCAAGAAGTAAAAATTTAGCAGCTTATAATACGGCTTTAACTGCGGCAAAGGAAGCAGATTATACTCCCGACACCTGGGCTGTTTATCAAGTAGTGGTCGATAACAACGTGGTGTCGCTTGATAATACGCAGACGGAAATTGATGCGGCGACGGCAGAAATTCTGCTGGCGCAGAAGGATTTGCAGAAGAAAGTTAATATAACGGAGTATTACAGTGTTTTGGGGGCCGTAAGGGAAGCAGATTATACAGCGGATTCCTGGGCTGCTTATCAAAAAATAGTGGCTGCCAATGTGGTCTCGGAAGCAAACACCCAGGTGGATGTAGATGCGGCGACGGCAAAAATCATTGCCGGGCAAAAAAACATGGTCAAAAAATTTGATTTTAGAGCCTATAATGCCCTTTTGGACGCGGTTAAGGAAGAAAATTATACGACGGTTAGCTGGGGTCTCTACCAGTTAGCGGTGGATGCTAATGTAATGACGGAAAATGACACGCAAACAGCCATTGAAACGGCGATTAAAAACATAAAAGCAGTTCAGATAAAACTGGTTAAAGCGGGGGATGTATCGACTTATAACCTGGTTGTGGCAGCGGCTAATAAAACGGATTATACAACCGTCTCATGGGCAATTTATCAAAAGGTGCTTGATGTCAACAAAGTCACAAAAAACAACACTCAGACTGAAATTGATGCCGCCACCACAAAAATATTGGCAGCCCAGCCGAAACTGGTGCCAATCGGTGATATGACGGATTATACGGCTGCCCTTGCAAAGGCAAAAAAAGCAGAAAATACCTCAGCATCCTGGGCCATCTATCAGAAAGTCCTTGATGCCAATATCGTGACAGCGGCCAGCGGCCAGACGGCGATTGATGCGGCGACGGCAAAAATAGTGGCGGCTCAACCAAAGCTGGTGCCGCTGGGAAGTACAGCGATTTATCTAGCCACCTTGGCGGCGTATAGTAATAAGGAAGCTAGTTATACATCAGCATCATGGACTGCTTATCAGAATGTACTAAAAGCTAATGTGGTGACTGGCGATAGCGGACAAATCCTTATCGATGCGGCCGTGGCAAAAATAAAAATCGCTCAAAATTTGTTGGTACCGACAGGAATTTTAACCGATTATAATGCGGCGCTGAATAACGTGAAGGAAGCGGATTATACATCGGCATCCTGGGCTGTTTATCAAAAAGTAGTGGCAGCCAATGTGATGACCAACGATAATAGCCAGGATCAAATTAAAACGGCTGTGAAAAATATCTTGGCGGCTCAGGCTCCGACTAAATTGGTGAAGAGAGGGACGAATTTTGACGCTTATACTGAGATCCTAGCTAAAGCTCCTGAACAGGATTATACGGTGGCAACATGGACACCATACAAAAAGGTGCTTCTGGCTAACCTGATGAATAAAGATAACTCCCAGGTTCAAATTGATGCAGCTGTGCTTAAAATACAGGCGGCTCAGTTTAATCTGGTAAAAAAAGGTGTGACAACAGCATATGATACCGCTTTGGCGGATCCACTTTATAAATTGGTTGATGATTGGACGACAAAATCCTGGGCGACTTATCAAACCGCGTTGATTGCCAATGCTGTGACGACAGAAGATACCCAGTCCAAAATTGATGGTGCGACAAAAAATATAAAGGCTGCTCAACTACAGCTGGTTAAGGGCGCTGATTTGGAGGCATATATCTATATTCGCGATAAATATAAAGGAAGAGAAGCTGAATTTACAGCTAAATCCTGGGCAGATTATGTAGCCGTCCTTTACGCTAATCAGGTGACAAAAGATAATACACAAATTGATGTAAATACGGCGAAAAATAATATTGCTCTGGCCCAGGGAAAACTGGTATCTTCAACCGATTTAGCTAATTTCAAAGCAGCTATTTCGACCTATCAGGATAATCTTAAAACGAAAACAACAGACTATGTTGGGGATATTGCCAAACTGGCCACTGCCGATTCCTGGGCGGCATACGCAACCTGGGTCGAACTTTACGCAAGCTTTAATGCTGCCGGGGATTGGACGCCCACCAGCACAGATGTTACCGTGCTAACACCTCAGAGTGAAGTTGATGAAAAGACGAACAGGATTTTGGCTGCACGGGAGGCGTTAGTGCCGTCAGTAGCAGCAAATCTTGATTACACTGGGTATAAGGAAGCGCGTGTATATTATTCTGAAGGATATCGACAGATATATACGGTAACTTCATTTAACGATTATTGGTCAGTGTGTAATGAATTTACAATTGATGTACCGATTCTGGCAAATCAGGTTACCATAAACGAGTATACAAAAGCGATTAATGGCGTTAAAACTGGCCTTATTCTGCGGGCAAAAACGGCGACAATAAATGCATTCAACAATGAAGTGGTGAAATATTCTCCGCTTAATACAAATCAAAAAAATAATGTTTATAATTTAACAAATTGGAGTGCTTACAAAGATGCTTACGATAAGCTATCGCTAAATAAGACTTGGGATCCTTTAAACAATGGCGAATTGGAATATGCAGCAGCAACAAGGACACTGCAGGACGCGAGACTGGCTTTAGTTTATGCATCAGATTATACAGTCGCACCGGATGAGAATATTTATATTAACACTACCAATGTTGGCGTACAAACTGGAACTACCAATATTGTTACGGCGATTACGAATTATTTGACTGGGCAAGGGTTTGATATGACGCAATATAAAGTCACCTTCACTAGAAAAGCGAGTGATAGCGGTCTTGCTGCTATTAGCGCAACTGGGGATGTGACAACTATCGGCAAAGCAACAGTCACTTTTACCATTACACCTAGTGGCGCGGATGCTACACCGATTGTCACTAAAGAAGTAACATTGACAATTAGCTAAGAATGATGAAACCGGGAACAGGAGGGAACTACCCTCCTGTTTCGTTTCAACCCAATGAAAAAGGCTGATTTCCAAATCTGGAAATCAGCCTTTTTTGCGGGCGGGTATTACCCGCCCCTATGGTATGATGATTAATGATATTGATGTGATCTTAATTGCGTCCAACGTTCTTAATTGCGTCCAACGTTCTTAATTGCGTCCAACGTTCTTAATTGCGACAAATGTTCTTAATTCCGGCCAACGATCTTGATTGCGACAAATGTTTTTGATTGCGTCCAACACGTTGTAGGGGCGATCCATGATCGCCCGTGGGGTAGGCGCATCAACTGCTGACAAATGGCGTCTCGGTTGAACCGGGTGCGGCGCTGCCCTTTGGCAAAATCTGAATGCGGATGGCCTCTAATCGGTAAGACAGTCCTTGGGTGCCGGCGCTTTCACCATTTTTGGTCCAGCCCAGCCAACCGAAATTTTCGGCGTGAACCTGGTAGTAGATATCAAATAAATCAGCATCGGAACCGGTCAGTTTAATTTTAATCGCTTCCAGTCGAAGGCTTTTTCCTGAGGTACCGCTGAGGATTCCGTTGGCTACCCAGTCCTGCCAGCCGATATCCTGGATTTGGGTTTGGTATGTTACCCCCAAATTGTAGCCATCGTTTTGGGGATTGATTTCAATGCCTTCCAGTCGGAGCGATTGGCCCGAGGTGCCGCTGGTTGCTCCGTCGGCTTTCCAGTCCTGCCAGCCCACATCTTGAATATGAGTCCGGTAGGTGATGGAACTGGTATCGGGTAGGGCTGCTAGGGCTTTGTCGAGTTGGATCAGGCCGTAGCCGTAATAATCATCTTTTCCGGCGGTGCCGAAATCCAGCGCGGTACTTTCCAGAACGTTTTCCACTTTAGCACTGGTCAAACTGGAATCGGCAGCCATTAAGACGGCACAGGCTCCGGCCACAACAGGGCTGGAAAAGGAAGTGCCGGATACCAATTTGTAATCTCCGCTAAAGCTGGTGGTGTATACCGCATCGCCGGGGGCACATAAATCGACTTGGTCATTGTGTTGGGAATAACTGGCAATGGTGTCAGCGCTGGTGGTTGCGCCTACCGAGATGACATCAGCGTAAGAGGCGGGATAGGCATCTTTTCCAGCATCGATATTCCCGATTTTCCCCTGATTTCCGGAAGCAGCGACTAAAACCTTCCCGGCGCTGGCGGCGTCAGCCACGGCCATTTCCAAAGCACTGGAGGGATCATAAGTGCAAAAACTCATGTTGATGACCTTAATGTCGGAGCGGTTTGCCGCATCGTATAAGGCGGCACAAATACTGGCGATACTTAAATTGGTATCCCCTTCATAAGTTCCCCCGGCCCGGTAAGGAGCAATTTTTATATTGGCGGTTCCGGCAATGCCGGCAATACCGATGCCATTATTGGCGGTGGCGGCAATGCAGCCGCTGACCGCGGTGCCATGACCAGCCACGTCTTTCATGGTGGTGGTTTTATCAACATAGTCATATCCTGCCACAGTATTCCCGACAATATCCGGGTGCGCGGTGTTGAGACCGGTGTCGATAACAGCAACAACAACAGGGTCTGCGTTGTTGATCTGATTCCAGGTTGTGCCGGCGCCGATGCGTTCAAACTGCCAAGCGGTGCCGAGATCCGGATCGTTGGGGAGGTCGGCAGTCTGGATATACCGATTCTTTTCAGCCACCAGTACATTGGGGTTGGCGGCTAACGCGGTAACCATAGAATCCACGTTGACGGCATCATTGACTTCAATGACGTCCACTCGCGGAGATAATGATTCTCCGCCTTTAATTTCCTGAGTTGTCAGCCCAAGATTTTGGACACTGGCATCATTATCTTTATAGATGACAGTGATTTCCTGGTCGATATTTGAACTTTTGTCAATATTCGCCACTTCGTCCAGGCTTTGGACAAGCATGGTGCTGTTGACTGCCTGAACTGTAGTTGCACTTTCCGCTAGTACCCCTAGGGGGCAGGATGTTCCAATCAAAACAATCATTAACAAAAAAACGATTGAATTTTTGAATTTCACGGGATGGTCCTTTCTGGTTTGTGTGTATGCGCTTATTATAATACATCAGGCGGTTAAAAACATTAAAAATTTTGAATAAATTTGGACCGGAAGATGATTTGTTTGCTTTTTTAAAACGAATGTCTAAAATTGCTGCTTTGCAAATCTGAATGTTGCAATATTACCCCATATAGACTTGTATATGCACATGCGATAACAGTTATATTGTAATTATATTGAAATAAATGCACGTTTGACTTATAATAATGATTAGATAGTGTAGCATCTATAAATTCAGCTAATATAAAGAAGATCGATGCCGATAAAGTATAAAAGAATATAAATTAAAATAGGATAGACGGAATGTTATCATTTTAGAAAGAGAGCGGGAGAATGAAAAAAAGATTAAAAAAAGGGATTTGTTTGCTTGTCAGTATTCTGATGGTGATTACCAGTATGCCAATGGGGGTACTGGCGCAAGAGGCGACTACTTCATCTTCCCCGATTGTGAACAGTGCAAGCCCCGGTGCGGATAGTGCTAAAACGGCTGAGGTGAGTGCTCCGGCAAATACGGCAGCGAGTCCAAAGAATGCCGTCACCACTGAGGAAGAAACTCAGAGCTTAGGACCGACGACGGAGACAACGGTGACGCCGCAAGCAGATGAAATGGTTCAAACAGCTGATGTTATCGAAACAATGGCAACGGAAACTGACGGCGCTTATTCGTTTGAAGTTGATGCTGATGGCAATGCGGTTATTACCGCATATAATGGCATCGCTACGATCTTGACGGTACCGGAAACATTGACAACGGCAGACGGCTTTGAGAAGATGGTCACGACGATCGGCGCCGGTGCCTTTAACGGCTGTTCCACTTTGACAAAAGTGGTCCTGCCGTCCTCACTGACCACCATTGAGTCGGTTTTAAAAACCGGTACGTTTGCAGGCTGCAGCAGCCTGACAGAAGTCACGATTCCTGCAAATGTTTCAAAGCTGGGGCCGGATATCTTCTATAATCTGGCTGGTCCGGTAAAGATAGATGGAGTTGCTAAATCTTTTGCGGAAGGCTATGTTTCAGAATACGATAATCTTACCTTTTCAGAAGATAAAACCCTTTTTTACATCAATAATTTTGCCACCACGGTGGCATCTGGTGGGAATATTGGAACGGCCATTCCCTTGACGGCTTCAGCAGCTGGCGGCACCGGAACGGTAACATACAAGTTTTATTGTGATTTAGTTGATAACAATAGCATTAAAACTACCATTCCGATTCTGGATTGGTCAGCCGCCGCAACGGCTTCTTTTACACCCATAACAGCCGGTATTTACACCTTCTACGTTGAAGCGAAAGACGGGGCCGGAAAGACCTGTATAAAAACAATTAATGATTATAAGGTGATCAATACCCCGACCACGGAACTTTCAATTAGTAAAGCGTCACCGCAATATATCGATAGCTCGATTGTATTGACGGCCGGCGTAAAAACTGGCACCGGCACCGGTGCGATCACTTACGAGTTTTCTTCCCAACTGGGATCGACCAAGAAAGTGATTCAGGCCTTTTCAGCGGTGAATACTTGTTCGGTTCTGACTGGAACGCCGGGTGTTTATACATATTATGTAACGGCAAAAGACAGCCAGGGCCTGACAAATACGGCAACTATTACCAATTATAGTATTATTGACCGTTTGAACATTACGAGTTTTACGGCCGATAAGGTTGCTCCCCAGGAGCTGGGGACGGCACTTAAACTGACGGCCGTGGCTGCCGGTGGCAAAACCACCTGTCAGTATCATTTTTACTACACCTTTAATGCTAATACAACACCAATCGATATTCAGGATTATTCAGAAAATGCCAGCGCTGTGTTTACGCCTAAAGAGGCGGGAGACTACAAAATTTATGTGGATGCCATGAATGCCAGCGGAATACCAACGGATCCCCAAAGTATTGATTTTAAAATCGTGGATACCCCGGAAATCGGCAGCTTTACAGCTACAACAGCAGATGACAAGCCGTTTTACAAGGGTGATACAAGTCACCCAATAACGCTTACTGCCGATGCAATAACTGGCGGAACCGAACCATACACATATGCATTTTCTTATACCGTGGGAACGGGAACCGTAAAAAAACCGATTACTTCTACTGTCGGACTAAAGACCACGACTTTTGAACCTTCCGAAGCGGGGACCTATACTTTTTATGTTGACGTGAAGGATTATACAAATACGGTCACCGCGACTAAAACCGTTAGCAATTATGTGGTTTACGAACCCCTGGGAGGAACCCTAACCACGGATAAGGGTTCGCTGCAGAATAAAGAAACGACGGTC
Source organism: Acetobacterium tundrae (assembly GCF_008086615.1). Classification (GTDB taxonomy): domain Bacteria; phylum Bacillota; class Clostridia; order Eubacteriales; family Eubacteriaceae; genus Acetobacterium; species Acetobacterium tundrae. The sequence goes on along the minus strand of NZ_RXYB01000024.1, from coordinate 6,250 downwards.
AAGCTGACAGCGGCGGGAAGCAGTGGGAAAGCGCCATATACCTACGAGTTTTCTTATATAGCACCAGACAATACCAAAATACCTATCGGAACAGATTCAGCCAGTAAAACGGCCAGTGTGCTCTTGAATGATGCTGGTGATTATAGTTTACACGTGACCATCACCGATGCGAATAAAGTTGAAAAAGACGTAACGATTCCCTATGTTATTCAGGACAATCCGGTGATAACCGATTTAAAAACAGATCGGGATGCGGAGATCGGGCATTATGCTAATGATGCGATTACAGTAACACCTAAAGTTGAGGGTGGAACAGGACCGTATACCTATGTATTTACTTACAAGATAGGAACAAAAATAATGGCAACGTCCACCAAAACGGCCGCTTCGGCTGCTGCTGCCGTTACCGATACCTATACCCCAAACACGGCCGGAACCTATACCTTCGAGGTGAAAGTAACGGATAATAACGGACTGTCTTCAACAAAGTCAATCACATCGTACAAAGTGTTGACGGCGCTGACGGCAAAAACCTTGAAATTGGATAAAGCCTCGGGCCAGAATATTGGAACCGCCATCAAACTCACTGCGACGGCTAACGGCGGGAAAGGGCCGTACACCTATTGTTTCTATTATACATTGGATGGTGGTGTTGTTAAAAAAGATCTTTCCGGTGGTACATTTACGGGGGTATTCGGCACATCGAGTACGGCCGCTTTTACTCCGACCGCAGCCGGGATTTATACCCTTTATGTGGATATCAAAGATGCCAATGGGAAACTTGCAACACAGGGAAAAGTTGAAAATTATAAGGTTGTCAATGCACCGGTGATCAAGGCGTTTTTGGGAGCTAAAACTCTGGGTGAAACAGCAACGACTGCGCTTTACAGTGGCGACACGATTAAATTGACAGCTAAAACTGAGGATAACAGCGGAGAAAAACCACTGACCTATCGATTTTATTATAAGCTGGGATCAAGTGAATTCCCGATCAAGACGGTAACAAATACCAATCGGGTAGCCAACGAAGAAGTGGCCGTCGATTTTGTCTTGCCGGCCGCCGGAACCTATACTTTATTTGTGGAGGTATCGGATGGGACATCAAAAGATGTTGCAAATCTTGTCAGTTACAAGGTATTGCCAGGGGTGAGTGCCAAAGCGGTTAAATTGAGCAAAACAACCGGGTTGATTGCCGGCGATACGGTCAAACTTACAGCCACAGCAGCCGGTGGAAAAGCACCTTATACCTACCAGTTTTACGTCAAGGAATCTGCTGCTTCAAGTTATACACTGATTGGAACAGCCACAACAGCAAACACAATTAGCTATACATTGCCGGCTGCCGGAACCGATACTTTTTATGTAAAAATTACGGATGCGAATAAGGTTGAAAGCGGGAACACAACGACAAAGGAAACACCGTTGCTATCATCCGCCAGTGCGGCGGTGAGTGTTGCAAATCCCCCGGTAATCAGTGATAAGGGCTATACAAAAACGGGATCAACTGGAACGACTCTTTATGCTGGCGATATCCTTAAATTGACCGCCAAAACAACCGATAATACCGGAGAGGGAAACCTGACCTATCGTTTTTATTATAAGGTGGGGTCGGTAGAAACGCTAATTTATACCGATACTAAAACCGCCAGGGGAACCGCTGAAGAATCAACAGCTGATTTCAAATTGCCGGGAGCCGGAACCTATACTGTTTTTGTGGAGGTAAAAGATGCAAAAGGCTCAAAAGATACCGAACAAATTGCCAGCTGCAAGGTATTGGGTGATATCTCAGTCAACACGGTTAAAGTCAGCAAAACGACCGGTTTGATCGTAGGTGATACGGTAAAACTTACAGCAACCGGAGCCGGTGGAAAAACGCCTTATAGCTATCAGTTTTATTATAAGGAAGCTGCAGATTCAACGTACACACCGATTGGAACCATCGTGAAAACAAATTCAATCAGTTTTGTGCCAAAAGCAGCGGGCACCTATACTTTTTATGTGGCAATGATAGATGCCAATGGTATAAAGAGCAGCAATAGCCAAACAATCATCAGTGACCCCGTTACAGTAGGCAATCCACCGGTGATAGAAAGCTTAATTGCCAGTCCGGTAAAAGGTGGCCCGGTTTATGAGGGCGGGCAAGTTGTATTAACAGCCAAGATGAAAACAGGCAGCGGAGTAGGACCTCTGACCTATACTTTTTCATATATGTCGGGTTCTACAATAACAAATATTGATGCTTCAAAAGTTGTCGGAAACGTGGCAACATTTACTATTGAAGCGGCCGGAACGTATACGCTTCGGGTTACTGTATCCGACGGTACCTCGGAGGCTACCCAAACAATCACCGGCTATAAGGTATTGACTGGGGTTTCTGCTAAGAGTTTAAAGGCAGATAAACTATCCGGACAGAATATTGGAACCACTATTAAACTGACAGCTGTGGCCAGCGGAGGAAAAGCGCCTTATACATATGAGTTCTATTCAATTAATGAAAATACTGTTGAAAATATCATCCAGAAATATTCAACGTCTAAGACAGCGAATTTCAAACCAACTGAAGGCGGAGCCTATAACCTCTATGTACGAGTCAAAGATGCCAATGGAACAGTCTGTACCAATGATAAAGATGTTGGCATTTCGGATTACAAGGTGACGGATAATCCCATCATCAAGGACTTTTCAACGAGTCGGCCAGCTGGTCAAACTTCCATGTATGTGGATACTGAAATCGGCTTGACCGCGACGGTAACGGGAGGTGCGACACCCTATCATTATGTGTTTTCCTATAAACTGGGTACCGGGGCACCGGTAACGCTTGATAACACCGATGGCGATAACACGGCAACCTTTAAACCGACCGCACCGGGAAGCTATACCCTTTCGGTAGCGGTGACGGATAAGGATAATAACCCCAACCCTGCGACAACGAAGGAAATTAAGTCGTTCACCGTTATCGCTAAGCCCACGGTGAAAAGTTTTACCGTCAGCAAAACTTCAGTAGTAAAAGGCAGTAAAGTTACGTTAAGCAGTGCCGTAACCGGAGGGCAATCGCCATATACGTATGAATTCTCTTACAAAAAACCGGGTGATACCGACAAGACGATTATCCGAGCGTATTCGGCCACAAGTTCCTATACATGGACTCCGGATACCGCTGGTACCTACACCTTGACGGTAGGAATTAAGGACAAATACGGAACGGAGACGACTAAAGATACGACATTAACCGTAACTGAAAAATAGCCCACAGCATGTTGTAAAAAAACGCCAGAAAGGACAAGAGATATTTCTCTTGTCCTTTCTGGCGTTAGGGTGCTGTTATTTTGTTTGACTAATTGTACTTGGATAAAACCCTCCCGGCAATGCGAACGGTATCGTATTCGTTTGGCAGAATCGGCGGGTATTTGGGATTGAAGGAAATAAACTGTTGATCCCGGTATTGTTTGATATAGCCTTCGCTGTTGATGACAATGATGCCCACATCCCCTTCGTTCAGATGGGCGGTCGGTTCCACAAAGACGATGTCGCCGTTGTAAAAGGCCGGCTCCATGCTGTCCCCGGAAACCCGGACGGCGTATTTGGCGGCCGCCGGCGTGGTGCCAGAGAAAAAAGACTGAAACTCATACTGGTCGGAGTCCAGATAGCTGCCAATTCCCGCCGAGGCGGGGAGCAGATAAAGGGGCAGCTCCCGCATCGGTTCAGCGGCCTTTTTCAGATTGCGATCTTTTTCATACTGGAGCAGCTGAGCAAGATTTTCATATAAAAGGGCTTGACCGTCGGTTGATAATTGCCGGTATAAGGTCATCATTCGGATTTCCGCTTCGGAATACCGGGCTTGTTCTCGGTTTTGCTGGGGCGCTAACTCTAGTTGATAATCCAGGGCAGCCACCACGGCGTTCAGGGTTTCATATTTGGGGTTTTTGGTTTCACCGGATAATAATTTATGGATCGTCGGCAGGGGAATGCCGGACTTTTCGGATAATTCATGAGCAGTCAGTTTTGACTGCTTTTTTAGGGTCTTGATTTTTTCAGTAATCATTGTCTTCACCTCGGCTTTATTATAAAGGATGATGGTAGAAATTTCAATAAAAATAATCATAAACGGTTAAAATTTCAGTTTAAGATTGACAACTTATCATAAATGGGTATATTATTAAAGAAAATATCACAAATGATGATAAGGTGAGAGACAGGAAGATAAACGTTATGCATTTTATACAATGCGTGTCATACCGTAGGGGCGGACCTTGCCCGCCCGGAAACGTAGGTATTAAAAAGAAACGTTTAGCGGGCGATCATGGATCGCCCCTACAGTAGGGGCGGATCTTGCCCGCCATGGAGAAGGTGAAAAAATGGAGCGTGTTATTTTACACTGCGATATGAACAGTTTTTATGCCAGTGTGGAATGCCTGTATCATCCGGAGCTGGCCGGGCTTCCGGTGGCGGTTGGCGGAAATCCCGAAAAACGGCATGGCATTATTCTGGCCAAGAATCAGCTGGCCAAAGAAACCGGAATCAAAACTGGCGAAACCATCGGAGCGGCCCGGGGAAAATGTCCCAATCTGGTGGTGCTGCTTCCCAATTATGCTCATTATCTGCGGTTTTCGCGCTTGGCCAGAAAAATTTATTACAGCTATTCGGATCGGGTGGAACCCTTCGGTTTGGATGAGGCCTGGATCGATGTGACCAGCAGTGTCGGTTTATATGGCAGCGGGGAAGAAATCGCCCGGGAAATAAGCCTGCGAATTCAGGATGAACTGGGGATAACGGTATCCATCGGGGTATCCTGGAACAAAATATTTGCCAAATTTGGTTCGGATTACAAAAAACCCAACGCCATTACGGTGATTGATCGGGATAATTATCAGCGGATCGTCTGGGAACAGGAAGCGGGAGATTTGCTCTATGTGGGGCGGTCAACCAAAAAAAAGCTGATGAAATACGGCATTTATACCATCGGTCAGGTGGCCGGGACCTCGATTGATTTTCTGGTTCTTCAATTCGGGAAAATGGGCGCGGTTTTATGGCGGTTTGCCAACGGCCTGGATGACAGCCCGGTGAAATGTTTTGATGAAAATTACAACGGCAATGAACGGGTTATCAAGAGCATCGGCAACAGCATCACCACACCTCGGGATCTGAAGAACCTGGCGGATGTGAAGCTGATTATTTATATGCTGACCGAGAGCGTCGCCATGCGCCTGCGGGAAACCGGCTGTTTCTGTCAGACGGTGGCCATCCATGTCCGCAACAAGGAGTTGGAAAGTTTCACCAGACAGATCAAAATGGATAAGCCGACGGACTTGACTAACGAGATCGCTGAGGCGGCGATCCAGTTGTTTGTGCAAAGTTATGATTTCAGCTCGGATATCCGTTCATTGGGGGTACGGGCGGCAGATTTAGTGCCGGATACGGTTCCGATACAGCTTGATGTCTTTGGCCGGGAGGAGGAAAGAATCCGCCAGGCCCGTTTGGATACAACCCTTGACGGTCTGCGGAAACGATTCGGCAATCTATCGGTGCGACGAGCGGTTACATTGGGGGATAACATGAGCGGTTTGGATCCTAAAAAGGATCATATCATTCATCCGGTGGGCTATTTTTAAAGGAGAGAAAAGATAATGCTGACAAAAAAATATGTTCAGGTGATTGCAAAATTTGAAGAAAACGGAGCGATGATTCCTTTGCAGGTGCTGTGGGAGGACGGTCGGGTATTTGAAATTGACCGGGTTTTAGACCGGCGGCCCGGGGTTTCGCTAAAGGTGGGCGGTCAGGGGATCCGTTATATCTGCCGGATTTTAAGCAAAGAGGTCTGTCTCTATTATGAGGAGCCCCGGTGGTTTGTGGAAAGCAAAGCATGAGTGGTGGGCGGATTAATTCCGCTTCATAAGGGCGAGCCTCAGGGACCTGATTTTGCTTCGTAGGGGCGATCATCAGGGTATTGATTTTGCTTCGTAGGGGCGATCCATGATCGCCCGTCAACGTATGTAAGAAAGATTGACATTGGCGGGCGATTGGGAATCGCCCCTACAGGATGATGAATGAGGATATCTGCGCGATTGTCAGGGTATTTATTTTGTTTTGTAGGGGCGATCCATGATCGCCCGTGGACGTTTGCATGAAAGATTGACATTGGCGGGCGATTGGGAATCGCCCCTACAGGATGATGAATGAGGATATCTGCGCGATTGTCAGGGTATTTATTTTGCTTTGTAGGGGCGATCCATGATCGCCCGTGGACGTATGG
>NZ_RXYB01000023.1 GCF_008086615.1 Acetobacterium tundrae | reverse complement strand
GGATCATGAAGCGGACCCATTTGGGCTTTGCACACTGGATTTCGGGATAGATTGTTACGACTTTGCTATGCACTGGTGTGAAGAGTATTTGATAAACAAAATGCGATAATCCGGGACGATGGCTGCCAAATGTGTTGCCGCTATTTGTGAGAAAGCCGGATGGTACTACGTGTCACCCGCCTCGTTATCCATCAAAACCTAAAGTAGTTGTTAGAGGTTATGGCACTGAAGTTTCGCAAGAGAAAGCGCAGCTTTTTGTCGATGTCATAAAATACTGGCCCGATGTTGAAGCTTTTGTTATTTAAATGAGCAGGAGAATATTGCTGAATATTTGGAAACAGTTTTAATTCGAATGGGATGACAGCCTTATAAAAGATATGTTGAGCTAAAAAAGGGGATTGCACTTCTACCAAAATATCTAATCGAACGTCCTCACGCAGAAAATCGTCATCTTTGCATGCTGAAAATTGATTCACCGAACTCCAAGATCCAAATTGGTTTATATTGGCGCAAGCGCAAACATTTTTCTAATTCAGCAAAGATGCTCCGTGATTATATAATTAAATATTTCAGGTAACTCTTCAATCTAACCACAGATTTTTTATTTAATATAGAAAACTATATATAACGCACGAGAAATAATTTGAAAGGTCGGCACAGATAACGCACGTTTCCGTGAGCTGAAAAGTACGTTGGCGGTTGAGGATAAAACTATGAGTAAATCTTTAAATATCCATTTGCAAGACCAACGCGGAAATGCTCCGCGTGGCGAAACTAAACATCGTGTGGAGCTTTGGGATCAAATGCATTTGATTTTTCAGCAGTATAACGACCACCAGCTTCACGGAGTCCTGTATTTTTCCGGGTTTCTGGACTTGGACTGCTTAAAAAAGGCTGTGCTCATAACCATGAAACAGTTACCCGAATTGAGTAGCCGATACGTAGAGGATATTCTGCGCCCTTATTGGAAGGAAATTCACCCACTTCCTGACGAGGTTGTCACATGTGTAAATAGCCACGATCAAACAACCGAAATTGAAACCTTTTTGACCTGTCAAACAGATACCTTTGCCGGACCACAGATCAAAGTGCGGGTTGTGCGCACAGAGAAAAATGATACCTTATGTATTCTAATGAACCATATGATAAGCGATGGAGCAGGATTTAAAGAGTATCTATACATGCTGGCTGAAACCTATACCAGACTTAAACGGAATCCTGCATTATCGCCTGCTTATAAAATCGGAGGCTCAAGAAGTGTTAAACAGGTTGTAAAGCAAATCGGGTTAAAGAATAGGATAAAAGCACTATTGATGCCCGATTATCAGCCAAAAAAATCCGGGCAGTTTTTTTTTCCATTATGCGGTGAGGCTGGTGAAGTTCCCTGCCTTTTATCCTTTAAACTGAACAGCACCCGTTTTGAAAAAATAAAGCAATATGGTAAAAAAGCAAACGCTACGATCAACGATATCGTATTCGCGGCATTTATCAGGGTGCTTTGCACAATGCTTGATGTGAAAGATGACACGCCTATAAGCGTTTCGTGCATTATGGATTTAAGACATTACTTACCTGATAAAAAGGCAGATGAAATTTGCAATCTGACTTCGACAATTCTTTGTAATATAGATTTTAAGGCAGAAGAAAGCTTTAGTGAAACTGTGGTCAAAGTCAAGAGAACCATGGATAGGCAAAAGAGTCAACTCCCGGGATTAAAGGGACTTTTACTGCTTGATATCGTATTCAGCCTTTTCCCATACAAGATAGCCCAAAAAATGATCAGCCGGCATTTTGTCAACCCATTAACAAGCATATCCAATATTGGAATCATCGATGATAGTCAACTGATTTTTGACACACTGTGCGTTGAAGATGCTTTTATCACCGGAGCGGTAAAGTTCTATCCATATTTTCTTCTGGCTTTGTCAAGCTTTCGCAATACCGCTACGTTTACCGTTTGCCTCAACGGAACGGACAAAGACAAGCGACGTGTAGAAAAGTTTTTTACGCTTTTGGACAATGAATTGAAAATGGACTAATTATAAAGCATACGCAAAATACAGTAGAAAATATTTAAATGAAACATCTGATATCATAACACTACGTCTAAATCTCTTTGTCTGCTCTTTGAATTCCCTAGTTTAATTAAAACGGTAGACTAACTGGATCAGTGTACAATTAATTAAACAACCAACAAATAAAACTATTTAAAAAACGAGAATTAAACAACGGAGGCCGTACTGAACCCCCTTCGCGGAAATAAGCAATTCAGTTCTATTTTATTGCCTATAATTCACTTTTTTTATTCATTTAAAATAAAAAGCGACCAAATATTTCCATTTATCCGCTTTTATAGTGCATTATATACATCTTTGGTGGAGGCGGACCGTACCGGTTCAAGGTGACAATTGATCTTAAAAACTATCGTCATAATATTTAAACATGAAAGCACAAAATTATTTACAGTCTCTAATAAAAAGCGCTCTACTAGTTCTTTTTTATGATATATCATATCAAGTATTTAATCTATTAAAATCTGCTTAGCATCCCATTTTAATTCACAACTTATTATTTTCAGAATAAAATTTTAGAGATTCTCCAATAAATTTAGCTTCATCATTCGTAAATTTTTTATCTACAACATTCAGATTTTTATTGGCATTTGATAAATAAATATCAGCCATGTTGGATAAAAAAGCCTTACAGTTTATTCCCATATCTATATGATAATGTTCATAATTGCTTTTAGTTGTATCTGCTATTTCTTCAACAATTTGTTGAATCTCTGTTGAAGTAGAATCTTTACTTAGGTCAGCTACAAGCTTTTCATATAATCTATCTAATTTAGGCTGCTTATCTCTCAAATAAATTTTAAAAACTTCTTTAATAAACTTAGCTGCACCTTTTCCATATTTATTATCTACGACTTCTCTCCACTTAGGATCTGTCATGGTCATCATAATGTACCAATGGTTATCGCCTCTATCCATTTTAAAAATTTCATAGTCTTTTTTAACAGTATCTGTTATTTCTTTAGCAATTTGCTGAATTTCATTTGAAAAAGGATCTTTATTTAAATCAATTGTAAGATTTTTGTATAATTCCTTTAATACAGGATGATTATCGTGAAGAAAATCCTTTTCAAACTCATCATATTTTTCTCCCATAGTTATTAACCTGTCATTATTTAAATCTTTCCTCGTAGATTCAATAAATTTTTCTATACTTCCATACAGTTTTATAGCGTTTTTAGCAAGTTTAGTTTCATTATGTTTCACTTGTTCAATCATTTCATCAAATTTTTCTATACTTCCCCAAGTCTTGATGACTCTATCTTTATTTTCTTTCTTAAATTCTATCCATACATTATAATAATTCGTCATATCAAATTCTTTAAAGCTCATGGTATTATCTCCTTTTAAGGTTTTATTTATAAGCCCTATCAAACCATTCAATCTATCTCGTTTTAAAATCAGAATCTTTTTTTGATTTTCCAGAGCTTGCATTTTATCAAAATATGGGCTAACCATGATTTTTTTAACTTCTTTTAGTGGAATATCAAGTTCTTTAAAAAATAAAATCTGCTGTAAGATCTCAAGAGCTTTATCGTCATAAAGCCTGTAACCTGCCTCTGTAACTGCACTTGGCTTTAACAAACTTATTTCATCATAGTAATGCAACATGCGCACACTTACCCCAGTCAGATCCGAAACTTGTTTTATTGTTCTCATAGCTATTCCCTCCAAACATGATTTAGAGCTGTCAATAATGCCTAATACTCTGCCGGCTATGAGTTTTAGTTTATATTTTCAAACTCTAATTTTATATTACACTATGACATGATGTGAGAGTCAACATTTTTTATACTGCTATTGTGTTTGGTACGCAAAGTTCATTTATTCTTCATAAATAAGAGTAGAATTATTCTTGTTTTTATTAGACTTTAGTCTGCATCAAAATGCCGACGGAAAAACATCTGATCGCTGTCCCTATGTGTACTAAAACAGCAGCTTTCTAATTAAGGTTTAGTCTGTTTCCCATTTCAAGTAAAACTGGATTGAAATCATGTCCATTAATTGGTTCCTTGAAAATGATACCGATCCGGTTGTATGGTGAAGCCCAGTGATTGCAACACGGTTAAACAATTCTGGGCAAATGTAATCTGGTGTGATTATGTTTCCTTTTGAAGGTTATATTTCCACTATTTCAGCATCTTATAGGTTTACCTCATCAGTTATTAATGAAAATCGTCTTTCGTAAAAATCCAAAGCTTTTGATTGTTTTTCTTTTACTTGACTTCTTATGATATTATAATTGTCAAATAATAATTCAACAATCCGTTGATCCAATAATTTTTCGTCTGTTTGTTTTTTCAAAAGCTGATAAATTTCATCTTTATCCATGCCTTTTCGATAAGGTCTATCCTCAGCTATTGCTGTAAATATATCTGCAACTGTCATTATTCTGGAACCGGTGCCAATTTCGTCTTTCGTACAATGAAATGGATAACCACTTCCATCTAATTTTTCATGGTGGTAAGCCGCCCATTCTGCTATGCGTTGCAATCCGCCAATTGAATATAATGTATAGTATGTATAGTATGTGTGGCATCTCATTGTTGCAAACTCATCAACCGTTAATTTGGCAGGTTTCTCAAGGATACTGTTTGGTATTTTCAATTTCCCGATATCATGAAAATTTCCTGCGATCCTCATTGACGTTACATCTACCTTTGCAAATCCAAATAATTCAGCTAACATTACCGCACATTCTGATACGCCCGTTGTATGAGTAGCCGTAAATCTCGACTTAAAATCGATTAGATCTCGATATAAATTAGATATTAATGATATGTCTTCTAATCCTATTTGTATGTCCATAAACGGTCCATCGTTTAATAATGATGAGTAGAGTCGTGGCGAAATTAATTCTAACCAAAATTCTTCTCTTTTCGATAACTCAACAAAATAATCAACAATTTTTTTATTGAGAACTGTATCCGCTAATTTTTTTATGGTTTCTACAATATTATTGCTTTGATGTAAAATATATTTATTTCTATCAATTAATCTCTCTACAAAATCTGAGAGTAAAATGATTTGAGATGCTAAAACAACTGGGTTTTCTAAGCCTTCTTCCCAATCATTCCAATTTTTATGATGATTGCGCACAATCTTTGCAATCCCTTTTAACCATGGTATTTGTTCTAATAATATTTCTCCCCTGATAGTATGGATATTATAATCTGTTTCAGTAAAACTATGAATAGCAATTTTTTCTTCCACTGTTACTGCCCCAATATCATGTAGTAACGCAGCTGTAAAAATATTTTTTGTCAGCTCTGTTTCCAGATCAGCTTTTCTTGCAATTTCAAGTGCAAGAAAAGCCGTTCTTTGCTGATGTTGTGCAATTGATGGATTTGCCAGATCAACTGCTTCGGATAACGATAATAGCAAATTATTTAAGTTTACAAGTAACTGTCTGTTCATAAACTTACCTCCCTTTTATTAGTTATTTTTTCCGCCACAATAATATCAGCAATTGCTTCTTTTGCTGTAATTTATGCATATAAATGCAATATATTTAGATTTTACAATAAACCCACTATATTAATAACTTTCGGAAATCACAATGGGGGTGCGGACATTTTTCTGGACTTATTCATGCCGCTAAACCGATACTCCGTCTATAAGTGATGGGACTCATTCCTCCAAGGGTTATCTTGATTCTTTTTTCATTATACCATCTTAGATAAAGATCAAGTTCATTAATAAACACATCGATGGAAACATTTTTCCACGAACGATAATAAAACATCTCATTTTTGAGCCTCCCAAAAAAGCCTTCGCAGGCAGAATTATCTGGAGAACAACCTTACTTTGACATGGATCTTTTCAATCTGGCATTCTACATCCTCAAAATCCATCCAGGCCACCGATTATATTGTACACGCTTGTCAAGATACTAAATTAGAATTTTTTAGATAAATCTCCTTTCGCGTTATGAATTAGGCAGCCAATGCCATATTTTCATAGAATACAGCTACCGGTGTTTTGTAATCGAATCGTTGGTGTCCGCGTTAATGGTTATATTTAGCGATGTGTTTTTTCGTCACGGCTCTCACTTCAGTGACGGTTTCCGAGTACAACAAATATAGGCGTTCCCACTTATAAGATCGAAAAAACCGTTCAATGGCAATATTGTCAGTAGCACGGCCTTTGCCGTCCATGCTGATTTTGGTAGTTTTAAAGCTTTTAATCAGATCAATATAGGCATTTGAAGTAAATTGCGCACCCTGATCGCTGTTGATGATTTCAGGGGCACCATATAACGTCTGACAAGACGCCTGCCTACTGGATGAAAGCCTAGTTTATACAATTCATTACGGATTCGTCTGACACCATAGGATGGTTCCTCAAAATGAATAAGGTCAATGGTATTTTTGATATTGATTTCATCCTTGGATGGCGCAACACCTACGGGTTCATGATAAGCTGTTGATCGCGATAACTTCAAAAATTTACATTGTTTTTTTATGGTTAAGAAAGGGTGTTTCCAATCAATCAGCGCTCTTTTTTCTTCATTTGTGAAATTTGAATTTGTTTTTTTTTAAGCCAATTGACATCCAGTGTTAATTCGCCTATTTTCTTTACGAGCAGCTCCTTTTCGTCTTCATGCTCCTGCTTGAGTTTGTCAACATCTTCATTTTTCTTATTGAAGACGGTTGACATATTGGCGATAAATTCGGTTTTCCAGCGGCTTAATAATTGCTGAGATACATCATACTTCTTAGAGATCTCAGCTAACGTATTTTCTTCTCTGAGGATTTCCAGCACAATTGCTGCTTTCACCTCCGGGGTCCAGGTTCGTCGTTTTCTACTCATGTGTATAGTTTAGCATATATACTCTGGAGTTGTGTTTCAATAGTACGTTTGCTGAGTTCAAGTTTTTCTGCGATATCACTATGTGAAAAACCTTGACTAACGTAGATAAGCACTTTCTTTTCCCTTTCGGTTAATAGGGTTTTTATTTGAGCGTGCGTAGTGGATTTTAAAGTTGATCCATCAACGATTTCTTTAAGTTTGCTAAATAGTTCCTTGGGTAAAATACTTTTGTTGAAAAAACCGTCAGCTCCAATTTTATTGGCTTGATATCTGGATTAAAACCGGTTAAAAAGACGACGGGAATTAAAGGATAGTGTGCTTTAATTTGACTGCCAATTTCTAATCCATTGATGTTTCTGAACAGTTGGGATAAGTCTGCATTTTAGTATTAACGATACTTCTTCGGTCTCTTCACTTTCGCTCCAGCTTCATGGCACACACCTGACTGATTATTCAGCCTTTTCCGTTTGCGATCAGTACCATAACTTTTGGTTACAGCACCCAAAGGTGGTTTTAAACCCACACCTGAATGTCGATTTTGAGAGGCCTGCTCTCATCTCTTTTAAAGCATGAATTCAAATTTTCTACTTTACTCCTTCCACTTTCCTGAATCCTTCAGGACACACTGAAGCGCTTACATAAATGATACACTTTTAACTTTTGTAAGTGTTGGAAATAGGCGACGATTGTAACATTTTATTATGAATTATTGATATTGCAATTAACTATAGTTTTTTGAGATGTAAATATTGGCGTATACTTTATATTTTTTTTCTTAGCGTGGGTTTTGTCCGAAATGCTGGTGTGACCCATATATAGATGATAAATACCATCCCGCCATGAGAAGGGCACTGAAGAACTGAACAGGCGGGAAAATAATATAATTTCTTATTGAATTTTAGTACTAGATGTAGTATTATTCGATATAGTAATATTACTATATCGAATAAAGAAAGGATATATTATGAAAGTAGCAAGCATGGAACAATATCAGAAATTTAGTGCAGCAATGCACATGATTTACAAGCGGTTGTACAGTCTACACCAAGACTTAGATTCTGTTTTCCCTGAGGATATCACTAACTCTGAACTTAATGTTTTAAGTTTTGTGAGGACTCATCCTGGAGCATTTTTAAAGGAAATTTCACAAAGCCTGAATTTGCCTGGCAGTACACTTACAAGTGTGGTTGACCGGCTTGAATGTCGTAGATTGGTACATCGTATGGTCTCTGAAAGAAATAGGCGTTCCTATTCTTTGGAACTAACTGAGGATGGTATGAGGATAAGCGCTCTACATGAGGACGTCGAGAAGAAGATGTGGGAAAGTATGCTTGGAGCTTTAGATAGTGATACTGACCGCGAAAAACTAATCAATTTATTGGAGACGATTTCTCATGGTTTATAACAACGGGCTATACCTATGTCAATTGTGCCAAAATAAGAATAGTTTCAATCTATAAAATAAAGCAAACTATATTCATTCGAGGAGAAAATGGTTATAGAAATTGTAAAGGAGTATGAAATAAGTATGAATATGATGTTCGGCCTTAATTATAAAGTATTTGGTAGTTCAAAAACACTTCTTGTAGTTGATTGTGCTTTGGGTTCATGTAGTGCAGAATGGTGGCATATAGCTGAAGAACTAAGCAGGCAATATAAAGTCCTTTTATATGATAGAGCGGGATATGGTCACAGTAAATTTTCAGTAACGGAAAGAAATCCAGAAAACATAGTAACAGAACTAAAGCAACTAATTGATTATGTAAGAGCAAACGAGAAATTAATTTTAATCGGTCATTCTCAAGGGGGATATAATGTATCTCAGTATGCTGTAAAATATAAAAGCGAGGTTGATGGCTTGATTCTATTAGATCCTGCAACGCCATATGATGGGGAATTTAAAAATCGTCTATCTGCTAAAGAATTCAAAAAAAGTGGAGTTGATAAAACAGAATTATTGAAACTACAAAAACAGTTAGCTCATATTGGAATTATCAAACTTTTTAAAGGTGCTTTAAAAAAGCAACAGCCTCTTTGCTACTACGAATACTCAAAACAGGCGGAAAAGTACATAATTCAATCTTTATGTAATGAAAATACGTATCAAACTGCAATTGATGAATATCTTTGTACCCATAATGATAAAAACACACTGGACTTAAAAAATGCTATAAATAATGCTGCTTTGGGTATGACACCTGTTATGTTACTTACACATTCCAGCGAAATATATATAAATGAACTAATGAAATATACACACATCGATTTGGAAACCGCAAATAAAATAGAAACAGTATGGCAGGAGCTAATGTATAGGTATAAAAATATATCCAATAATACAAAACATATAACAGCTAATCAAAGTGGTCACTTTATTCATTTAACTGATTTGGAGTTACTTAAAACTTGTATTGAGAGGATGGCTTTAATGTAGAAAATGAGTATAATTGACATTTAATATTAATTCATAATTTACTTATATCATGTCACAAGAGGCAGTGTAAATAATTTTGTATTTTCTAGTTTTCCAGGTTAATGTAAAATACATAATTGAAAATTTACGATGAAAATAATAGTTTTAAAATATAAATCCATTTTTGCACATGATTCGAAGGCTGTCAATAGTGATCATTGACAGCCTTCGAATGGTGTAGGGGTTATTCGACGTCTGTAAGGCTGATTCTTCCTTTAAAATAAATGAGAAGCTGTTCCAAAATTCTTGATCATTCCCTTGGCCGGCCATTCCATTTTTTAGTGATATCTATCATCGCCATGTAGAGCATTTTAAAAAGCGCATCATCGGTCGGGAAAATCGATTTTGACTTGGTCACTTTTCGGAGTTGACGGTTCAAGTTATCAATCGAATTCGTTGTATAAATTATCTTTCTCAATTCCGGCGGATATTTGAAATAGGTGGATAAATCGGCCCAGTTATTCTGCCACGATCGGATGGAACTGGGATATTTTTTACTCCATTTATTTTCCAGAGCATCCAGCTGCTGTAAGGCGATATCTTCAGTCACTGCCTGATAGACCAATTTCAAGTCAGCCATAAATAGTTTGATATCCTTGTATGACACAAAACGGGTGGAATATCGGATCTGATGAATGATACAACGCTGAATCTCGGCATTGGGAAAGACGGCATGGATGGCATCCCCAAAACCAGTGAGACCATCAACTGAGACAATCAGAATGTCTTCAGTGCCCCGATTCTTGATTTCATTGAGCACTCCCAGCCAGTATTTGGCGCTCTCGTTGCCGCCTACCCACATGCCCATGACTTCCTTCGTACCGTCAAGTCGCGTGCCAATGACAATATAAACCGCCTTTTTGATCACGGCATTGTCCTGTCGGACATTGTAGTGAATTGCATCCATAAAGACGATTGCATATTTATTGGCCAACAGTCGATTTTGCCATTCCTTTGCGATGGGTAGAATCTTATCCGTCATTTTTGAAATCATCGTGGGGGAAGCTTCCACGCCGTAAACCGTCTGCAGATGTTCGGTTGGTACGTGGATAGAAGTTGACTGATTAGTTTTTTCCGTTCTTCGGTGAGTTTTCGTTGTCTTGCCATAATTAAAAATCCTCCCAGATTAATTTTATTTTAACATTAATCTTGAAGGCTTTTCTAGCTTGACACAAAATTATTTACAGTTTCGATAATTTTTATGTAAGTATCACCCCATTTTTCTCCCTGATCGTCCAAATATGATAAGTTAGTTACAAAATTTCCATTTATATCAGCGGATCGTTGACTGTTTATTCCAAGAGTTAATTCCCATTTAATTTCTCTGTCATGTCGCAGCCATTTATATAATAATGAATTATTCAAAATACTACTCAAATTTTATCTACCTTCTACAATCTATCCCTTTACATATTCAATCATCTTATACATTTAATATTCTTTCTTGTTCAAATGTTATACCTGTCCCATCACCCCGGTATTCCGCGACTGTCAACAGTTATACAGATCGATTTTCCGGCATAGCTTTCTTTATCTATGATCATTTTTTCTATTGAGTGCGGATTGTAGTTGCTACATCATCAATTTTTGCGTTATCATATTTTTGTTTGATGGTATACATTTTAGGAATTACGATCCTGTCAAGTCCTTCGACAGGGATATGCATCTCCGGAAAATTAATATTCATGCTGCTTTATCCTTTCTTACGGTATTGATCGAATCCTAAACTAACGACGAAAATTAATTGTTTTTGATAAATATGTCGAATCACCGTTATCAAATGCTGTTGAAAGATCTTATTTCTCGTTCTTTTTCAAGAGCAAAACCATATTAATTATGGCAACCATCAAACCAGCTATACATATTGTCGTAGCTCCTCCTGTCATCTTTGGATTTATTCCCCCAGTGAACGCATTAAATGTGCATAATATCAATCCAGCTATACATATTATAATCATAATTTTAGCAAATAATATTTTTTTCATTTTCAACTCCTTTTTTAACATCACACTTTACAAAAATAAATTAAGCAATTTACGCAATCCTCTTCAACGGTAACCGGGCGGCAAGAATCATGGTTACTGTAAATTTTAGAGTTTCAGCACTATCACCTCAATTTATAAACTCTCACTGCTGCATAACCTGAGTTAATCATCAATATAATATTTTATACCATTTATTATCAGGTTATGTTCGTCTTTCCATGATATTTGCATATTTTCAAATTCGCCCCACTTTCCGGTATAAATGCGGACCGGAAATTTCGAAAGTTTACAGAAAAAAAAGTTAACCGTCTTGTTGTTGTAATTGACATCGACAAGTGTTGCCCCTCCCAGTCCGCCTTGATCGTTGTCAATAACATCAACAGTATATGTATTTTGTGGAGATGCTACGGATTTTACTACTTTATTAAACCCAAAGTCCTCAAAAATAAAATCAATAAATGCAAAGAATAGTAATAGAACGATTAGCAGAATTGATAAAACTGCGGAAACAATTTTTAATATGAACGGAGATGAAAATTTGGCTAACATTACAATCGAACAGCCACAACCTATAAGCACAAAGATAATCGTTAATTTCCAGTTACTTTCATAAATATAAAACAAACCATTTATGGCAGACAATGGTAGCATCAACGCCGAAAATATTGCTTGAGTTTTGCTTAACGAAATTTTCAAGACCCACAAAGACACCAATGCAACTATTGAAATAAGCGCCAGTACTATAATTGATATCAGATAATTGTTCAGAACAAAATCGTATCCACCGATCGCCGCAATGATTTTACAAATAGGTAGAAACGCATATAATATGCAAATAACCATCGGAATCATACCCAATATTCGTTTCAAATTCTCACCTTCTTTTTTTCAGTATAGCACATTTATGAGAACGCAACAAACGAAACGTCTCCCATGTCATAAAAATAAGCCTACAGGCAATGCACCGGCAATTCGAAGAAACAAGCATAGCAGCAATAACAGCCTAAACATAGCCAAGAAATGAGCCTGTCATACTCATAACAGCGGTTCTATTTAAATTTTTGGCGGTGTGTTTAGCTTCATGAAAAGAGAAAGACCGCTTAACATTGTGCTATATCAACATTCTCGGACGGGAGAATGAGATGGTTCAATTGTTCCTCAACATCAAGAGCTAAAACAACTGAGAAATTTTATTTGACCAGAAAATCATCAGCAAATACAAGTACTTTTAAAAAAATAATTCACAGTTACTTTAAATTCAAAAATAATTGAATTTGTTCGTTCAAAATGAGAATTAAGCAACGGAGCCGTACTGAACCCCCTTCACGGAAATAAGCAATTTAGTTCTATTTTATTACCGATAATTTACTTTTAGTATTCATTTAAAATAAAAAGCGACTAAATGTTTCTATTTAATCGCTTTTATATTGCATTATATTCATTTTTGGCGAAGGCGGACCGTACCGGTTCAAGGTGACAATTCACATAAAAGATTATCGACATGACATGTAAACAAGAAAGCACAAAATTATTTACGCTACAGAATAAGTCCAGAAAAATGTCCGCACCCCCATCATCGCGTCGTCAATAAACTGGCCGATTTTGATATCCTTGGCGTTATCCATAATAAAGGTCCACCGGGATTCTTTGGGCACCCAGAAGATATTCTCGGATGCATATTCGTCCCGATCTTCCTCAAAGCCTTCCCCTTCGGTCACCAGTTCGTTATATTTGGTTTCAAATTTATCCGAGATATATTTTAAGAAGATCAGCCCCAGCACGACGTGCTTGTATTCGCTGGTGTCCATACTGCCTCTTAATTTATCTGCTGCTTTCCAGAGGGTTTCTTCAAACCCGATGTTACCTGTGTTTTTTATGTTGGCCTCCGTTTACGGTTTTTTTATCACACCAGGCGTAACATTACCCGAATTTTTTTTAATGACGTGATCATTTGAATTTTGACTTTATCTCTTTAATTATACGCTTCAGGCTCTTAAATGGCTAGTGAAAATCACAGTTTTACGCCACGCGACTTCCTTGTATTCACTTTTTTTAGCACATGTCAACGATTTGATATTTACCGGTTTGGACACTAAAAAAAACGACCAGGTATCGCTACCTCGTCGTTTCTGCTATTTTTTCTTAATCGTTATATGTATCCACCAGTTTCCCGCTACTATCATACAACTCGGCCGGATCACTCTTGCTTTTATTCCAGGTCCCACCACCATCGACTTCAATCAGCATATAGCCGGTAAAATCGACTTCATTTACTACCGCTATTCCAAAGCAACCGTTGGTGTTGCCATTTTTTGCGGCGAATAAACAATGCATCCGATATCATTAATCACGCTGCCCGAAGGAATACTGCGATTATAGTCAACCGGTAATAGCCAGACAACTTGATCACTTAATTCCGCCGTTGAGTTCCAGTTTTGGTCAACGGTTATCGTTCCCGGAAATGATAATTTTATTTTCCAGCCATTGATATCCACATCATTCTGATTATTAATTGTGATGGCATACTGATAATAATAATTATTACCTTCAGACCATGAATTTGTCATTTTTACAGTCGCAACTACCTCTTCTTTTCCCGCTGAATCATTTTCTTCGGTGGGATTTTCAACCACCGGTGGAGTGTTATCAGCTTCGCCCTGGTCAGTATCTTGGCCCAACCCCAGATCTTTATCATTACCCAACATTTTGACCAGCCATTGTCCCGAAGCCGAAAGTTCGGATTCCAGCCAATTACCGGTTTTACTGCAATCACTGCGAATCAGCGCCGAAGTTTCATTTTTATTTGACAAGTTCCAGGCAATATAGCTGACCCCATATTGATTTAATACGTCCATCCACTTGGTGGCTTCTGCTTCATTGATTGCCCCATTTCCCGAGGAATCGCAAATGCCGTATTCGCTGACAAAGATGGGCAGTCCCTTTTCAATTGCTGCAACCATTTTATTTCGCAACCCATCCCGATGGGTATCAGCATAAAAATGGAGGCTATACATGATATTGGAATATCCGGAAATAGGATCGGCCGCCGCCTGATCGACATCTTGCGACCAGGTTGGGGTACCAACAATGATAACCGCATCTTGATTATGCGCCTTGATCACCGGGATCACTTTTTCAGCATAACCCTTGATCTGATTCCAGGTCGTTCCGTTGTTTGGCTCATTACAGATTTCATAAATGACATTGTTATTGTCTTTGAACTGCTCAGCCATTTCATCAAAGAACGCAATGGCTTCGGCCTGATGGGTCTCGGGATTTCCATCACTGAGAATATGCCAATCGATAATCACATACAACCCCAAATCAGTGGCCAGATTAACCCCTTTTTCAACCTGTTGTTTCAGCAATGCCCGGTTATTTTCATCTCCCACACAGTAGCCATTATATTCTTCAGTATACATAGCCAGCCGCACTGCATTGATACCCCATTCATCCCGCATGGTTTCAAAGGCGTTAGCATTAACATATTCTGGAAACCAGGAAAGGCCATGGGTTGAAACCCCTTTTATCTGAAAAGCCGAACCATTTTCATCGGACAGTTGAGTACCAACCACCGATAGCATCCCATGTTCATCGACCGGTGTCTGATCTGTTATGACCTCATCTTCATTTATAATTTTAATCCGAATCGATTCCAAACGTCGGGACTGACCCGTTTCGCCGGCAATTTCACCGTCTTTTTTCCACCCCTGGGACCAGCCATAATCTTGGCCATGAACGCAATAAGCAACGGAATAACCCGGCAGTTGTTGACCATCTGCGCCTAAAAGAATGATCTGAATGGCTTCGACTCGTTGGCCTTTTCCCTGAGATCCGGCGAAATCACCATCTGCAATCCAATCGGTTGATTGATTTAAATCAGTTGAAGCCAACCATCCCTGATTTTGCACATGGACATTGTATCGAATACTAGTTCCAGCCGGCAATTGATCGGTTCCGGTCAGCTTGATCCAAAATCCCTCAATCCGCTTACTTTCTCCGGTAGTCCCAAGCATGTTACCATCTTCCACCCACGTTCCATCGGTGGGACAATCGCCATAATCCTGAACATGACCACGGTAAGCGACCCCTATTTCAGTCACCGTTTCGTTTTTGTCAGCGGCTGAAACACAGCCAGACATAAATACAGCACTCAGTACCAAAATCAAGATAATCAAATAACCCTTTTTCATTGGTATTCCCCTTCTTTAATCTTTCGGCTTTTTTGTTCATGGTTGTTATGCTCTTATCGTAAACTGATTCTCTTTTTATTGCTACTGTTTTTTCTTTTTTGTGACGTGAACTCCTGGGGCGTCAGAGATTTTTTTATTTTCTTAGAATCTACATCATCACAATCATCAATGCCATCTGTATGCCAAGAACCATTCCTATAGACGTTTCTACCTAGAAATAATAAAGCCATCTCATCTAATCAAGGCTGCCTTTATTAAATCGATTCCTAAGTTTTGTATCGCCACAATTCTATCTACTCAACTATGCGACTTTTTACAATATATAGATTCTCGCAATGCCAACATTTTACAAAGGATTCTGCTATTCCAAATTCGCTGGAACATGCAGAAGCCCTTGTTTTCAACACTTTTCGACTGTTTATCTCTCACCCCTAGAAATCAATACGACTGTCTCAGCGTGCCTAGTTCAAAGAAATATTTAAATCATTTTTAACTAACAAAATGCACACCCCCTTTTAAAAAACGCACCCTTTTGCACACCCCTGCTCTGATTCTGAATTCTTCTACACATGGGCGATTATTCCCAATTCCGGCAACCAACCGTTTCGTTATTATTAAATTTCCATCGGCTCTCAAACCCTTTTATAAAGCCATTTATATCAAAAAATAAAAAAGCCACCTCATAACAAGGCGGCCTTTATTGTATCAATTTCTATATTCTTATTTGGTGGAGGCGGACCGTACCGGTTCAAGGTGACAATAAATATAACTGATTACAGACATACAAAACTACTCGGTTAAGGCAGATCCAATCATTGACCTACTGATTGTGAATCAACAACAAAATGGCATATTAAAACCATTACTTGGTTATATAAGACATGTTTTGGACAGTTATTTGTCTCTTTTTTCAAATGCTTGTCCGTATTCTACTAAATTCTATTTGATTCTACTCATTGCAACCTCACTGCTAAGCCATCTCAACTATCATTTATTAATCATACTCCACCCATAATCACTCTGTAAATTAAAACGCATTATTAGAGTAGCCTCGGTGTCTGACACCAACTTATAATTTTTCGGTATAATTGGAAAGCAGGTCCTTATCACCGTAGTATTGTTGCATAAACTCAGTAGCATAATGCCAGTTTTTTTGAAAGAAAAGCACCAGCCAGACCAATCCAATAATAACAAAAATGACCGACATAATTAATAACGGCGGCATATAAGTGGGTATTATTTCAGTTGAAGTATCGGAGCTAAGTAATGAAAAATACTTAAACCACACCACCACCAGATTATGCAGGCCATGAATGGCAATACACGGAAGGAGACTTCCGTATTTCATAAAGATCACACACAGCACCATACCAACGAGGGTCGGACTGATACCCGTGGATAGATGCATCGCTCCAAAAATCACTGAGGATATAATCACTGCCTTGGATGGTGAAAATCGTGTCAGCATTTTATTAAAGATAAATCCTCTAAAAATCAGTTCTTCACAGATTGGTGCCAATACAACAGTGGATACAAAATCAAGCCCCCAATTGGTAGTGGTTTCAGGCAGTTCGTTGAATCCCCCAGCGGGCAAAATAAAAGTAATTCCTAGGGTAATCAACAATAGAATACCCATTCCAAGTAATTCCGGAAATAATGCAGCAGCGATAGTTTCTCTAATTTTGAATTTTATCGGTTGCAGCCATTCCAGGAAGGATAGATGGTATTTTTTAAAATGATATAACATCCAGCCGATGGGAAAGAAATATAGGGATAAGGTTCCGGCAAACGAAGTGACATATGGTCTCCCTAACCTTAGTAAGGTAAAGAGGATCAAACTTAACGCCAATGTAAAAATAACCCCCAAAATCAGATACCGATACTTCATATTTTTTAACATCTCTATCAAATTTAACCCTCATTTCATATTTTCATATTTTTAAACAGTGTAGGAATCCGAAAAAAACCATTTCGAAAATATTAACTTACCCATTAATCCACAATTCTAATTTTTCTAGAAATAATTGGAGATAGCTCTTTTGTTCTGTAATAATCTGTCCTTCTATTGGCATTCCTATTTTTAAATCAGCTTCTTTCCCATTATTGCCTTTAAGTGTTTTGTCATCAATCAGTATTTCTGCTTTATAATAGCTACCACTATTATCTTGAGTCATCGATGAATCAATATCCAGACTATTAACTTTACTTTCAATAAATCCGTATTCTTGATATGGCAAAGAGTAACTGTGAATTTTTACAGTTTGATCTACTGCAATATTTGATATCTCTTTTGAAGGGATATATAATTCAATCTTTAATTGATTTGTTTCATTGCCATTAATTTTAATAATCTCAGTGCCTGCTTGTAACATGTCATTTTTATTTAATGGCGAAATAAAATGTATGTAACCATTCAGTTGGGCTTTTATCACATAATTTTGTAGCTCTATTTCACTTTTCTTTAATTGTGATGTATACTCTTTTAACTGATCTTCTTGTTCTTTTATCTGAGCTTGAGTTTGACTTAACTCATTATCAATATATTTATCACTTTCAATATCATATCTTTTCGATATACTATTTGATATGCTGATTGATTGTTGACTATTATCAATATTGGCTTGATACGATTTTAATTGACTTTTATACGTCTGAATCATTTGCTGATTTTGACTTATCTGTGATTCGTTTATAGAAATTTCCGAATTTACTTTATCCAGTTTTTCCTGGATTTCTTGTATATCCAGACTACTTTGATTTTCTACTAAATTGATATTATTTTTTATAGTTGTAATTTGATCCTCATATTTAGCACTTGTATCTGTCATTTCACTCATATTTGTTAATAAGCGATTGTTTTCATCTTCCAATGAAGATATTTGGCTTTGTAATGCACTCGATTCTTGATTATTATTTTCAATTGCACTCTCGTAACCTTCTGTTTTTATTGTCTCTTGCGATTGAGTATTATTGTTTAAATTTAATTGATTTTGGAAGTTCAAGTATTTATAATAATACTCTTTTTCATCATCATTTTGAGAAAATAAATTTGAATTTTGAACAATACTGGTTTCATACTTTTTTAAGAGTTCTCTTTTTCCACTAGTATCGATTATTTTTTCTTCTATTGTTTTATTTTCCAATACTACGCTCTCATCATCCAGTGTGATCAGTACATCACCAACTTTGACAAAATCGCCTTCATTAACTTTGACCTCTTGAATTTTACCATTTACCAATGGAATGATATTATTAGAATTTACTGCCTGAACAATCCCTTGTGCGTTCACCACCACTTCTTTTTGACCAAAAAAAGACCAAATAATTAATGCAATCAGTAAAGCTAGAAATATATAGATGAAACCAATAATAAAATGCGGTGGCTTTTTTTCTAATAGTTCTCTGCTGTCACTTAGTTCCTTGATGTCAACCATATTTTTCATTAGAGACACCTCCAATCTTTTTAGATAAGCAAAATTCAGATTATCTTATTTCTATTTTGAATTTTCGAAAGTAGTGATCACTGAGCCTTAATTTAAGGATGACATCATTCTTTAAATAAACTAGTAAATAATATGTATCTAAAGATTTTTCCTTTGTTTCATATGTATCAATATCACTAATGTCAATTATTTTTGAAAAATTATAGATTAAATTATTGTTATATATATATGAAGTATTCTTAAAAACAAACAAATGCAACATAAAGGCAAAGAGACTATATATAATAAAATCATGATTCATATTAGAATCAGTATTCGTCACCGCTATTACGTCAATTATGTATGCGACCTTTCCTAAGATTACTAAAAAATATCCAATATTATCATTAATACTTGATGAACCATCATAAGGATATTTTAATACTATTCTGAATTTTAAATTAATGTAAAATGTAAAAAGATATAATTAAAAATATTGCCAATATCGCAGTATAAATCAGATTATCTATTCGATTGCGATCCAATAAATAAACAAATACTGCCAACATTATAATCAGTAATACTAAATCAACATAATATTTTTTTCTCATTTTAACATCACGCTATTTCAAATTATTTCAATATTAATACACTAGGCAAACGAAGACACTAAACCAATTACAGCCGCAAGACCATTGGCAGCTGCCAACATTACAGCACCAGGTCTAACTGTTAATACAACATTATACGGTGTCCATGCAATTTCTATAATACTAATAGCAATTGCTACCATATCCAGAGCCTTGTATCTCTTTTTATTCGCTCCTTTCAGTAGATAACATTTGATCGGGAAATTGACTTTCCCATAATTCATAATATTTCTCTTTTTTCTTAAGTAATTCTTGATGGGTACCGGCTTCTATAATCTGCCCCTGATCCATTACAAATATCTTATCACAAGAGCGTATAGTACTTAGACGATGTGCAATAATGATCATGGTCATTTCTTTAAAGTTTTCCTTTATCAGATTTTCAATGGATTTTTCTGTTGTTGAGTCTAAATTTGATGTTGCCTCATCCATGATCAAGATATCCGGGTTTTTAATTATTGCCCTTGCCAATGCCAGTCTTTGTCTCTGTCCACCGCTTAAATTAGTACCATTTTCATCCAGATGGGTGTTATATCGTAATGGCATCTGATTGATAAAATCGTGCACTGTGGTTATTCTACATACATCGATAATTTCTTCCATCGTTGCGTTCTCATTACCTAACATCAAATTTTCTTGTACTGTTCCACTAAATAAAAATATATTCTGTGGAATGTACCCTATTCTTTGGCGTAATAAATCTCTGTTAATATCCTGGATATTGTAGTCATCGATGAGGATTTCGCCTTTTTCGATTTGATAGAAATTTAAAAGCAGTTTTGCTAATGTCGTTTTTCCAGATCCGCTTTCTCCCACTAACGCAATACGTTCACCCACGTTTATCTTCATATTGATATCTTTTAGCACCAGTTCTCTTGTTCCATATCTGAAATTTACATTTTTGAAACTAATCTTCCCCATTAGTTTCAGAGGTGACAATTTTTTATATTCCGTTTCATCTTTTTCCAATTCCAAGTCTAAAATTTCTGCCAGTCTTTCTGCTGATACAATTGCTGTTTGCATTGACAACTGTAAATTTATAAGATTTCTGATGGGATCTAGAAAATACACCAATAGTGCATTAAACGTAAACAATTGACCAATGCTCATAATTCCATCCATTACTTGAATTGAACCTACCCAAAGAATAATCAGACCACCTGATAATTGAACAATAGTTTTTAAGCTGCCTTGAGCATTTTGAAGGACACCACCTTTGAAAACAGTTTTTAATAATTTCACAAATCTTTTTTCTGTTTCAAAATCACTTCTATCTTCAGCATTAAAACTTTTTACAGTTTCTATACCTTGTAATGATTCAACTAAATAGGAAGTAACTTGGGAATTCTCCTCCATGATTTCTTGTTGATTTTTTTTATAAGATTTATTGAATGACCAAGCAATAATCCCATAAAAAACTGCAATCATAACAGCTATTCCAAATAAAATGCTACTCTGAATGAAAAGTATTATCCCGCCTGCAAAAACCATGATGGTATCAATCATCAAAGTAAGTGTCGAACCACTAATAGCATCTCTTATTTTTGATGCATCCATAAATCGTGATATTATCTCTCCTACTTTACGTGTTCCAAAAAAATTCATCGGCAACTGTAAAACATGTTTGTAATAACCTAATATGAGTGGTATATCTAACCGCTGGGAAAGATATAATAATAAATGCGAACGAAATGCACCCAGTATGGTTTGAAAAACATATAAAAGCAGAAAACCTATGGATATAACATTAAGTGTTCCTCGTAAATTATTTGGTAATATATCATCCATTAAAAATTTAAAATAAAACGAAGCTACAATACCTAATAAAGTGATTATAATTGATGCCAGAAATACATTAAACAATAATGCCTTTTGTGGCATTAGTAATTGAAAGAATCGTCTTAATACCCCTTGATTGTGGTTTCCCTTTTCAAAACTTTGCGTAGGCACCAGAATAATAAGAACTTTTGTCCATCGATTTATAAATTCTTCTTCCGACAGTACTTGTATTCCCTTTGCCGGATCAGCTATGATAATTTGTTTTTTCTTTTTATTGATTTTATGTATTACCACGTAATGAAGTAGGCTTTGATCGATTAACATATGGGCTATCGCTGGAAGCGGAAAATCATTATATAATGATTCAGCTGTTCCTTTAACCGCTTTTGCAGTAAAGCCCAGTTTTTCTGCTGCCTGTACCATACCAAACGCATTTGTTCCCAGTGTATCCGTTCCTGCTAATTCTCTTATTCTTGATATTGACAAATTTAGACCATACGTCTTTGAAATTGTAGCCAAACATGCTGCACCGCAGTCTTGTATATCATGTTGCTTAACACAAATATATTTCTTGAACATTCCATTTACCATAAATTCCCTTTTAATTAATTTAATCTTCAACATTTCCAATATGTAACATCACCCTTATTTCTAACATAAGCACCTTTTGGTATTTGCCTAAGAATAACAAAAAAGGAAATGATATCTCCGCAAGATAGCATTCCATTTATTAGAGCTATCTTTGACAGTATTTCAATATTTGATTTGAATATTGAAATACATATGATTGGAAATAATGTCAATAACAGTAAGGGGAATAACCCAACGAGTAAATACCTATTTTTTTTTATATCATTTGCGTAATCTACATAAAATGAACCTCTATAATATCCAAAATATATATTAGTTGAAGTAATTCTTTCTGGTAGAAGTATCACATGCAACAATTCATGAATTGGAATGATAACAATCAAAATAACAAACCACATGTAGTTATCCCAAATAGCAAATTTATAGTTAACCCCAATAATTAGTTTTATAATAAATCCAACCACTATTACAACGAGAGTAGCTACTAATATTTTCATAATGAATATCTTTACATTACTAGGCTCATTAATTCCTTTATAGCCTTCTTCCACAGGATCAAAATCTTCATTTTTAGGTAATTTATTAAAAAACCATTTCACAATTCCACCTCTCATTCAAATTAATTTGCTATATCATCAATTGAAATTTTTTTCTTTAAACTAACCTATTTACCAGCCCATCATACCGGCCACTGTTTCATAGCCCCAGTCCAAAACTTTTCCTATTGCCCAATCAGCAGTCGATGCAAGAAGAAAGGAAGCCGCAATTACAACCCAACCTGCAACTTCTAACTTAGTTATTCCACCCATTACTTCATACATTTCTTTATTACTCAGTTCAGTCATTCCATTATTCATCATTAATTCCATTTCAATTCCTCCTGTTATTATATTTAAATGTATTGATGATACAGCAAATTCAACGATTATATTTATCTTTAGCGATATTCGCGAGTATTCCTAACAATGAGACAGCGATGATCTCCCTTTTTTATGGAGAATCGTCTTTTAAGTGCAATAATAAAATGCACCCAACTATTTTTTTGTTCTGTTTAATTGATTCGTTACTCTTCCCAATACAAGCATAATACTAACCACAACAAACCCCATCATTATACAGATTGAAATTACTAATTGTCCAATGTAACAAAACAACAAAACCAAAAATATAAATAAACCTAAAGAGATATGTGTTCTTTTTTTGTACAGGGCTTCTTCAGTTTGACTTAACGGCTTATTTACAGCCTCTACTGGCGCAAGAAAAAAGATGATAGTTCCCGCTACTAGTGTCAGGGACATACAAATAACCCCTGTCCATGATACAATCTTAATACATATCAAAGTGGCTGTAATCATTGCTACCGAATACATATAACATCTTACCTGCGTTTTTGCATGACAGCCCCCTGCGTTGGAACGAAGTGGAACATATGTTATAATAAAGATGATACTTTCCCACACCATGTGTAGCACAATACCGATTACCAAAATCGTAGCAAGGTTAATGATCATCACCATTCCTTGCTTTAAACCATATGTATATAGATCCCTGTTCTTTGAAATGATGATTTCCTTGCTTACAAGTTTGTCTGTAATTCTATCTGCAACCGAGCTTCTCATTAGAACTTTCGGAGTTTTTCTGCACCCACTGGTAGTTTTGGCTGGTGCATAATAAAAAAACAGGCGGTATTAATATTTAATGTTGTTACCATCAACGCCATAACTGCAATAACCTGATAACACTTTAATGATAGATTTTTCAAAATAGTTCCCCCTTTTTTATCTTATATTGGCCTAAATCTACCATATATTTTCATTTGTGCGAGTTCATGTTGAAATTAATATATTTTTTTGTAGCGAATTAAGATTTTTATTCAAATAAAAAACGAGCAACCTTATTAAAAAAGTTTGCCCGCAACATATTCTATAGAAACAACAGAAGGGAAACCGAGAAGATATTATCTTGCTGTGTTATTTCCATGGAACCATCGTATTTTTGTAAAACGCTTTTTATATTTTCCAGACCTAAACCATGTTGGTTCTGTTCTTTGTGCGTTGTGAGATATCGATTCCCCTTTTTTAATCGTTCACCTTGATAAGGATTTTCCACCAGAACAATTAAACGGCCTTTATTATAGTTCATTTTGATTTTTATCTGACTTTCTTTTTCCAACTCAGAAATGGCTTCAATTGCGTTATCCAGTAAGTTCCCCAAAATAATTGCCAAATCAAATGATGAAATACTCATTTTTTCCGGAACACACAGATCCAATGACGTTTTTATGTTTTTCTGTTCCGCTTCTTGAATTTTAAAATTCAAAATGCTGTCAATATCTATGTTTTCTGTACATACATGTTTTTTCTTATCATCATAGATATCGGTCATCTTGGATAGATGTTTTAAAGATGCTTCACTTTCTCCCTTATCAACCAATGCGTAGATAACAGATAAATGATTTCTCAAATCATGTTTCATTGCTTTTGTCGTTTTTAATGATGATTCCATTATTTCAAATTGCTTTTTATAATATTTGTTTTGCTGGTTAAGCAGTCTCTTATCCATTTTATCTGCTATGGTTGCTGAAATAACATCATATAAATAAAAGATTGAAAAATTCATGAGTAAAATGAGAATAATTGCGATTATAACCTGTTTCCAGGAAAGACCATTGGCTTGAAATAAGATTAGGATAATATATAAAGATGAAATTGGCATTAAAATAATAGCAAACCAGCTTGCCAACGGGATTATTTCTCCTTGCCTGATATTTTTATAATTGTTAAGAACACGAACGACCAAATATAACATGATTTGTACAATGATGAGTCCGTATTCTGACGAATAATTGTTAGCTGACGTCAGGGGAAAATTAAAATAGCCCGAAAACAACCCAACGATCAGTTCAATACACATCAATATTAAATAAATCAAAAATACTGACAAAAGACGCCTTTTCATAACTGCTCGATAGTTGAAAGATAGCCCTAAAAAAGCAAGGATATTACAGATCATCATAACGACCGGTATATTAATGTTTAAATATACCATCGCTATAAATACTGAATATCCCAGATATGATAGAAATTCAATTCTTTTATTTACTTGTTTCGTCTCAAAAAATATATGCATGAATTTATAAACAATATATGTTCCAAAAGTATTTGATATCAGATATACCATCTCATAGGTGCTTATATTCATTAAAGAAACCTTTCGTTTTCGTATCTCATCTGTAATCTTCTTACTTCTTTTCTTTTTAATTGACTGATAGGCAAACAAATTGAATTACACATAACAACCTCGTCATATTTAAACTTAGCTACATACTCATAATTTACAATGTATGATTTATGAATATTCAGAAATCGATGCTTGGCAACTTGATGAAATATGTCATGCAGTTTTCCATAAAACATTTCTTCTTCTGTAGGTGTCACGATTTTAATTTCTCTGTTCACACTTTGAAAGTAAATTATGTTTTTTAGAGGAAGCTTATATGTACTAGACCCTTTTTTATAGCTAAATAGACCTCCTATTCGGTTCGCTAATTTCATTGCAAGCTCGATATCCTTGATAATCTTATCGGGCTCAAACGGTTTTAATAGAAAGTGCATCGGTCGAACTTCAAACAATTCTCGATAATAGCTTTCTTTTCCTGATACATACACAATCTGTGTGATATGATTGTCCATTTCTTCTCGAATTTTTCTGCCCAGATCAAGTCCATTTAAGCCGTTCATTTCAATATCCAGAAAGATCAAATCAAAATTATGTTCATATTCCATAAAAATATTGAGTTTTTCAGCGGAATAAAATACTTCAATTTCTATATCTTGTGTTGTTAATTTTTGATATCTTAAGATAATATTTTCAATTTCTGAACAAATTTCATACTGATCATCACATATTGCAATAAAAAACATACAATTCACCTTCATTTTCATTTATAATATTATTTTACATGAAAACAAAACAACTGTCCAGTTATGTGTTGATTGTTTTTCTATTATCAATTTAGTTGTGAGTCCATTTTCAAGATTTTAAAAGACATTATTTATTTGAATTTTAAAGACAAAAAGAATCAAAATGCACATTATTTGAACGTTTTTATTTCTGATGTGCATAAATCGTATATTTATCATCTAGTTTTCTTTAATATAGATACAAAAGAGATCCGATAAACGGCTCTCTTTTGCAAGTTTTACTGGAACTAGCAGGCAGAATCGAACCACCCACTACTGATAACTAAACAATAGTAAAATGGCATACTATAGGCATAAATATGTGAAAAGCGACATGATTACTACAAATCTCACTCTTTTTTTAAATTGCTAATCTACCACCATGCTATATGTAAGACACTTGTTACCAAAGGAAATATACAAATTAATTATTAATCACTTACATACTGAATAAACTAGCCCTGCTTCAAAACTCATTATCTACCCTTTAAATTCCCTACGTTTAATAAAAACGGTAGACTAATTGGATCAGTGTACAATCAATTAACTGAACAACAAATAAAACTATTTGAAAAAGGAGAATCAAACACTGAAGCCGTTCCGAACCCCCCTCTCAAATACAAGCCATTCTATTCAATTAATTTTACATATTTTGTAAGCGATTCAAAAGATGGCGTAGTGCAAATCAGACCGAATTATTGTAGACTAACCTGAAAGAACGTTCAAGGAGGTTAAGAATACAATGGATGAAACAAAAAGAATGCTTTGGGAAGATCGATTTGAGGAACAGGCATCGAGTGGAATGACGGTCAAAATATGGTGCACCCAAAATCAGATTACCACGTATACCTTCTATTATTGGAAACAGCGCATCCGGAAGGCGAAAATGGAACCGGTGGAGAAAGATACTGCAGCACCAATGTTTGCAAAACTGGAAATGCCATCGGCTTCTGATGAGAGAACAACGAAGGCGGGATTGATTATCAAATGGCGGGGTTTTGAGCTGATTCTGTCAGATCACAGTGATATCTCCCTCGCAACGCAGTTTATCCGGCAGCTTTCGCAGTCATGATGGATCGTTTTATCAAAGACACAACCCATATTTACATTGCATGTGGAGCCACTGACTTCAGAAAACAGATGGATGGTCTGGCCGTCGTTGTTAATACGGAGTTCAAGCTGGATCCATTCTCTGACAAATGTGCCTTTATCTTCTGCAACCGGAAAAGAAATGCCCTTAAAGTTTTACGTTACGACGGCAACGGCTTTATTCTCGCCAGCAAGAAGCTGCTCAACGGGATGAAATTTCAGTGGCCGAAAACCCCTTCGGAAGTCAAAGAAATAAACTGCCAGCAAGTTCAGTGGCTTCTCCAGGGCCTTGAAATCGAGCAGAAAAAAGCCCTTCAGCCGGTAACGATGACACTTGAGAACAGCTGCTTTTAACGGTTTCAAAAAAGCGCAAATAAATTTTGAAAATGGCTTTAAAGTAGCGTTTTCAAGGCATTTTATTACCAATAAATGTAGCGTTTTGAAGCTAAAAATGGTATAATAGTACCAATAAAAAGCAAAGGAATGGATACCGATGACGGGACAAGAAGAACTGCTGATATTGCGGGCGCTGGTGGAAAAACAGAAAGAAGAACTTGCCGCCAAAGACGAAATCATTGCCAAACAGAATATCCGAATTGAAAACATGGTACAGGCGCTTCTGCAGGCCAGAAAAAAACTGTTTGGCCCCTCAACCGAAACATCGAAAAAGCTGGATGGACAACTATCCCTGTTTGAAACAACACAGGAGCTTGCAAAAGAACTGTTCAACGAACAGCAGAAAATAACCGTCCCCAGTCATACCAGGAAAGCCCGCCAACCTGGAGTCCGACAGGAAATGCTTGCCGGTCTGCCCAAAGAGATTGAAGAATACATCATTGAACCGGATGAGTCTTGCTTCAAGTGCGGCGGAGAACTGAAGGTCATCGGCAAGCGGATCGTCCGGACCGAAGTGACCTACGAACCGCCAAAATTGAAGGTGAAACAGATTGTCCAGCAGATCGCAAAATGCACCCAGTGCGGGAAAGAAGACAGTGAGAATCCCAAGGATCATTTCCAGAAAGCCGCCGTACCGGTGCCGGTACTCCCGCATTCCATTGCCACGTCGTCACTGGTGGCCCAGATCATGTACCAGAAGTTTGCCATGGGCATGCCTTTTGCCCGTCAGGAAAAAGACTGGTATCGGCTGGGGCTCATTCTTTCTCGGTCAAATATGGCCAACTGGACGAACCGTTGCAGCGAAGAATGGCTGACCCCGATTTACGAACGCATTCATACCGAACTGCTTTCCTGTGAAGTTCTGCATATGGATGAAACACGGATTCAGTGTAACCGGGAGGATGGTAAAAAAGCCAGCAGCGAGTCCTATATGTGGGTGATCCGGAGCGCGGCATGCGAGACAATTCAAGCCGTTTTCTTCTACTACTCCCCAAGTCGTAAAGGGGAGATCGCCAGGCGGCTGCTTTCAGGGTTCCATGGATATTTAACGACCGATGCGTATTCTGCCTATGAAAAAGTGGAGAATATCCGGCGCAACTTATGTTGGTCGCACTGTCGCCGTTATTATATCGATAGCATCCCTCTGTCTAGCAATGGAAAAGAAATCCCAGGTTCAAAAGGTGCCGAAGGACGGGCGTACATCGACCTGCTTTTTAAAGTTGAGAACGAAATAAAGGATCTTTCCTTTGAGGAGATCAGAGAAAAGCGTCAGGATAGATCACGTCGCATCCTCGATGCCTTTTGGTCGTGGGTCGACGAAACCACGGCCATCCCAACAACAAATGAAAAGTTGACACAGGCCCTGACCTACTCTAGAAACCAGAAGAAATATCTGGAGACCTTCCTGGAAGACGGACGCCTTCCCATCTCCAATAATCTCTGCGAGGCCAGCATCAAACCTTTTGCGACAGGACGACGCGCCTGGCTTTTTGCCGATTCGCCCAAAGGTGCAACTGCCAATGCGGTACTCTACACTCTGGTGGAATCGGCCCGGGCAAACGAGCTTAATGTCTACGAATATCTGAATTACCTTCTGTCCGAAATCCCCAACAGTGACTATCTGCACCAGCCGGAAGTACTTGAAAAATATCTGCCATGGTCTCAGGAATTGCCCGAGGTATGCAGACTCAATCACAAATACAAAAAGTGCCTCAAATAATGATGTGATCAGTATAGCAGGTTTCGATCAGACTTGCTATACGCCATCTTTTGAGGCACTTACCATCCGACAAACCCCATCGCTAAGCCATTTCTACCCAAAAATAAAAAGGCCGCCTCATCACAAGGCGGCCTTAATTGTATCAATTTGTACGTTTTTATTTGGTGGAGGCGGACCGTTCCGGTTCAAGGTGACAATTAACATTAGAAAATATAGGCACTTATAAATCATTTTTTTATATTTCAATCACCGGGTTGAAATATAATTTTTCAGCTTTCAATTGCTTCGTTTAAATTAGCTTATATACTTTTTATTACAAGCATGGGAAGAAACCATTCCCTGTCAACAATGTTTAGTGACATTCAATCCTTTCAGACTCTTACCATGGAGTTTTTTTATTTTTTGCTTATTATATCTTTTTTTCATTTTTACACAATTTCATATTTAATGAATAAATCTTATGATTACATATGATACCTACTTGTGCTTATGTTACTCAATCCAAGTATTAACAACATCCTGATTATCACTTATCCATTTTTTAGCAGCATCTTGAGGATCCATGCCATTCGTAATTAGCTCTTCTAAACTACCGATTTGTTTATCAGTCATTTTAAATCTTTTGATTCTCTCTGTAATTTCGGGATATTGAGCAGCAAAATCTTTATTTCCTATCATATGAAGTTTTTCAGAGTTACCAAACGAATTCTTTGGATCATCCAAAAATTTTAAATCATATTTTGCAAATATCCAATGAGGGCTCCAGCCAGTAATGGCAATCCATTCACCATTATTATAAGCTTTTTCCAATGAAGAAATCATTGCAGCTTCACTTCCTTGGATAATTTTAAAATCATCAAGTGAATAGTCTGAGCAAGCCATCCCCGCAGCCTTCATAATCCCAGCACCCGGATCAATACCGATGATTTTACCACTAAACTTGTCTTTATTTGCTTCTAAATCTACGATAGAATTAATATCTACATATTTTGGAACAACAATTCCAATTTTTGCCTCTTCATACCAAGAACCATAATCATCCAAATTACTCTGATACTGTGACCAATAGGCTTGTTGAGTAGTTGGTAGCCATGCGTCAAAGAAAATATTAATATCCCCCTTATTTAAACCAACATAAAGCGGAGCTAAGTCCAATTGAGTTAGTTTTACATTATAGCCTTGATCTTCTAATAGAACTTTCCATAAATTACTTACAGCGACATCTTCAGCCCAAGTCACCTCCCCAATATTTATGATCCCTTTTGAATCACCTATGTTTGTCTGACTATTATTATTGGTTGCTTGGTTAGTATTATTAGAACATCCTACTATAGTTATTATACTAATGAAAACAACGATTACAGTTATTATCTTTTTCCAACTTAATTTACAATGAATCATAATAATATCCTTTCTCAAATTCAAATCTGACTTGCATTTTATGATATATATAAATTTTATCTTTTAATAGTATAATTTTACAAATATGTTATATT
This sequence comes from Acetobacterium tundrae, assembly GCF_008086615.1. Taxonomy (GTDB): domain Bacteria; phylum Bacillota; class Clostridia; order Eubacteriales; family Eubacteriaceae; genus Acetobacterium; species Acetobacterium tundrae. Next base: position 20,065 of record NZ_RXYB01000023.1, on the reverse strand, counting down.
AACAAGTATTATTATTTCTTTGAGTGAGCAATTGACTGTGTTAATCTATCAAGAATAATGGCCAGAATTACTACCGCAATGCCATTTTCAAAACCCATTCCGATATTCATTTGACTAATGGCATATAAAACACCGGCGCCCAAACCTCCGGCACCAATCATTGCTGTAATAACAACCATGGACAATGAAAGCATCATAGTTTGATTTAATCCCGCCATAATGGTCGGTAATGCTATAGGCAATTGAATGTTAAATAAAAGCTGCCATGGATTAGAGCCAAAGGCTTCTCCAACTTCTATTAAATCCACAGGCACTTGCCGTATTCCTAAGTCGGTTAATTTTATTACCGGTGGCATTGCAAATATAATTGTTGCAAAAATTGCAGCAAAATTACCGAGTCCAAAGAACATCAGAGCCGGAATTAAATATACAAAGGAAGGCATCGTTTGCATAACATCAAGTACCGGCGTAACAATTCTATGAAATCCCTTACTTTTACCTGCAATAATTCCAAGAGGTATTCCAAATAAAACAGAAATAAATGCCGATACCAATACAAGAACAACCGTGTCTAAAAAATCTGGCCATAATTCAAGATTATAGATAATCAATAATCCAATTGCTGATCCTAATGCAAGTTTCCAACCAGAAGTTTTTAAAGCCAAAATCACAATAATTATGATAAATAACCACCATGGCAATATTGCTAATATGTGATGAAAACCAACGATAAATTTATCAAAATTTTTAGAAAAAGCACTCAATGGGTCGCCCCATGTTGTCATTATCCAAGCCACGGCCTGATTAATTAAATCACCCAGTGGAAATTTAGCCATCTTTTCCACCTCCTTGTTCATTGATTAATGCAGAAATAATATCTCTACTAAAAACAGAACCAACTAATTTCTGGCTATTGTTAACAACTGCTGCTATTGATTCACTCTCAATAAATTCTCCAATAGAATTTTTAACAAAAATATTTTCTGTAATAGTGGGACATCGTACTAGTTTAATCATTGATATCTTTGTGATGCCTTTGTTATATGCTTCGCAAGCTTGTTCTGATGTCAAGATACCTTCAAATTTGCCATTCTGATCTTCTATAAAAACATTATTGATATTTCTTTGCTTCATCTTTTCCAAAGCAAGCTTTATCTCATCATTTAAGCCAAATACAAACGATGGTGTTTTCATAATGTCTTTTATTGTCAAAAAATTACTTTTATCGACACTATGTAAAAATTTTTTTATATAATCATCTGCTGGATTAGTGAGCATTTCTTTTGGAGTTCCGACTTGTATAAGTTTACCATCACGCAAAAAAGCAATCCGATCACCCAACTTTAATGCTTCATTTAAATCATGTGTAATAAAAACAATTGTTTTTTTTAATTTTTGTTGTAATGTTATTAATTCACATTGCATTTCTTCACGAATCAGTGGATCAAGAGCGCTAAATGCTTCATCCATCAGCAAAATGTCTGATCCATTGGTCAGAGCTCTAGCTAACCCTACACGTTGTTTCATTCCACCGCTTAACTCATGTGGGTATTTGTTCTCCCATCCACACAGACCAACTAATTTTATATATTCCTGAGCTTTTCTTTCTCGTTCTTTCCTAGGAACTTTCTGCACCTCTAAACCATAAGCAATATTACTTAAAATAGTTCGATGAGGAAGTAGTGAAAACTGTTGAAAAACCATTGCCATTTTTTCTTGACGGAATTTTCTTATTTCTTTTGCATTTAATTTATTTATATCTGTACCATCAATAAATATTTCTCCGGAAGTCGGTTCTATTAATCTATTCAAGCAACGTAAAATTGTTGATTTTCCACTACCTGACAGACCCATTAACACAAATAATTCGCCTTGTTTTACTGTAAAATTGACATTATTTATCGCAACTGTTTGATTTGTTTCCTTTAAAATTTCTTCCTTACTAAATCCTTTACGCATCATTTGCAAATCTTTATCAGGATTTTGGCCAAAAATTTTAATAAGGTTTTTTACAATTAACTTTTCTTCCATAGATATTCTCCTTTTAATTGATATTATCACCTTATTTAAAAACGTTTACATGCAATCTAATAAATCAGTTGCTATCTATATTATATAATTGATGATTTATAAATGCAAGAATGTTGATTTTTTTGAACTGTTATAGATTAAAACAAACCTATAGAAAGATGAAACCAATGAGTCCAGATTCACCTAATAAATCTAGTCATAATTTTAAAAATCATATATTATATTATTACTCATTGTAGGGGCTGCAAAACAGCCCCTTTTTTACAAATTATTAATCTTCAATCGGTTTATTTACCATTAAATTTGAAATCACTTTTATGGCTTCTTCAGTAGTTTCTGCCCAACCATCTGCACCAATTTCATCTGCCCAATGTTGACTTGTCGGTCCTCCACCAACAATTAAATAATATTTGTCCCTGATATTATTTTCCTCTAGATAATCAACTATTTCTTTTTGCGATTTCATTGTCGTAGTAAGTAGTGCACTAGCCGCAAGTACATAGGCTCCAACTTCATCTGCTTTTTTGACAAAATTTTCAGGAGATTGATCTGTTCCAATATCATAAACTTTGAATTTCGCAGCAGTTAATAAAGCAGATAAAATATTTTTTCCAATATCATGTATATCACCCTTAACTGTACCGATAACAATACTACCCTTGTTATCAGAAGCATCACCTTTATCACAATTAGCTAGTGCGGGTTCAAGAACATCCATCCCTGCTTTCATTGCATCTGCAGCCATCATAACATCTGGCAAAAATGCTTCTCCTGATGTCCATGCTGCTCCTACTTCTTCGATTCCTTTTATAAAACCTTGATGAACAGCATCCACTGGATTTATTTTTTCCGCGATAACTTTCTCAGCCAATTCTACCGCCAACTCATCATCCCCATCGATAATACATGCTTTAATCTCTTCAAATATTGTACTCATTTTTTCCTCCATTTTTACATTTTTATTATATTAATTCACTTTTTCTTTTTTCAATAAATTGTTCTATCTTTGCCTTTACATTGGCATCTAATTCAGGTGCTTTGTAGTTTTCAAGAACCTTCTGCCATTTTTTTTCTGCAGCTTGATTAATTTCAATTTTTTCATCATGCCAAGTATCGAAAGCTCCTCGATTGCTTAATGCAGGCATAAAGAATTCTTCTTTAAAGTTTTTGCGCGTATGTTTCTGTGTCAAGAAATGTCCACCAGGTCCAACCTTCTTAATAACATCGAAAGCCATTTTTTCATCACTACTCATATCAAAGCCTTTCAAATAGCGCAGTATCATACCGGCTATTTCATCATCCATCATGAGCTTTTCGTAAGACATCGCCATAAAATACTGAAGAATACCAGCTGCATGCATTACAAAATGTACCCCTGTCAAACTGGTTGTCAATAAAACCATCATAGATTCATACCCTGCTTGACCATCAGTGATTTTTGCATCAGTCAGCCCGCCACCTCCTCTACATGGAACGCCATAGAATCTAGCTAATTGCGCACTTGCTGAAGTAAATAGTGACCCTTCTGGATTTCCAATTGATAAAGCCCCACTTGACATATCTGTGATCGCTGATGTCGAACCATATATTACAGGAGTGCCCGGACTAATACATTGTGCCAATACTATTCCTGCTAAAACCTCTGCATTTTGCAACGATAGTGCTCCTGCCATTGTTGCCGGACCAGTAGAACCTGCCATAACAAGTGAAGCGATTACCATTGCTTGACCGGTTTCTGCATAAGCCATGAGTGCACCTAACATTCTCTGATCATATTTTAACGGGGTAAGTGAATTTATCAGGCATACTAAAGCAGGTTTTTCTTTTATAACATCCATTCCTCCATGTAAAATACCGGCTATTTTTATTGTATCCATTGCTCGTTCATAACCTGTAGAGCTTCCCATATAACATTTATCCGAATTGATAATATGACTGTAACTCATTTCAAGATGTCGTATTTCATCCGGTATATCTGTCGGTTCTACAACGTTACCACCTGTCATTTGAAAATTCTTGCTTGCACCTGCTAATTTTACAATTTTATTATAGTCGTCCATTGTAGCATCGCGTCTCTCACCATCAACAGTATGAATAAATGGTGCACCATAGCCAGGCATAAAAATGATACTATCGTCTCCAACAACCAGATTATTTTCAGGATTCCGTGCATGCAGGATAAACTGTGACGGTGCCTTTTCAATCATTTCTTCAATAAAATCACGGTCAAAATATACGCGATTTCCATCCACCTTTTGTCCATTTTTCTTCAGTACTTCAACTGCAGGTTCAAATTCAAATTCAACACCTATTTCACTTAAAATTCTCATGGTATTTTCATGAATCTTATTTACTTCTTCGTTCGTTAAAATATCAAATTTTGGTAACATTTCTAACACTCCTTCACTTTTCACTGATTATTTCTTTTTCAATTGGTTCTGTTTCTGTTTTAATTTCTAATTGAGGTAATTTAAGTTTACCTTCGTTATAATCTTCTTTCAGTGCTTTGAAGATACTATAACACATAAACAACATCACAAATGTATAGGGGAAGGCTGCTGCAATTGATGCTGTTTGCAAAGCCTTTAGTGCAGAAGTTCCGCTTGCAAGAATCAATGCAATAGTAACAGCACCCTGCGCAATCCCCCATCCTGCTCTTGATTTTTTACTAGGATCCATATCACCGCCAGATGTTAACATTGCAAGCACATAGGTAGCTGAATTCGCGGCACCTATAAAGCAGGCAATAATGAGCACAATCGATAATATAGAAGTAATACTATACAAAGGCAATTGCTGCAGTAAAGCAAATAGACCAGTTGTATAATCCTGATTAACCGCCGCTTGTATTGCACCATTAGTTACAGCATCTATATTAAAGGCTGCACCACCATAAATGGCAATCCATATAAGTGAAAAGCCTGATGGTAACAATGTTACGGCAAGAAGATATTCACGAACTGTTCTTCCTTTTGAAACTCTTGCTACAAATTGACCTACAAAGGGAGCCCAGGCAATCCACCATGCCCAATAGAATATTGTCCAACTATCTAACCATTTAATATTTCCCATCCAAAACGTTTGTCCTATAAAATTTTGTATGTAAGAACCAAATGTTGTCGTAAAACCGTTGAGAATGGCAACACAACCACCAAATATGAATATAAATACCATAAAACCAATAGATAACCATATTTTTGCATTTGCAACAAGCTGCATACCTTTCTTAAGACCAGATACGGTTGCCAGAGTGAAGATAACTGTGATTATTGCTATTATAACAGCTATCATAAATGACGAAGATTTTATTCCGAAAATGAAATTCAATCCGGTAGCTATCTGATTGGCACCCAGTCCCAAACTAGTTGCAACACCAAAAATTGTAGCAAATACTGCCAAAATATCAATAGCTTTACCAATAGGGCCGTAAATTCTGTCCCCCAATATCGGTTTAAATGCAGAACTTATTAAAAAACGTTCGCCCTTTCGAAATTGGAAATACGCTAGACCCAAGCCTCCTATTGCGAAAATCGCCCACGGAGAAAATCCCCAATGAAAGAAAGTTAATCTCATAGCTTCCGCCATTGCAGCTGCTGTTCCGGCATCTGCAACTGGTGGACTCAAATAATCCATCATTGGTTCTGAAACGGACCAAAACACAAGTCCGATTCCCATTCCGCCACCAAACAACATAGCAAACCACTGAAAATTCGTAAATTCTGGCTTATCATCATCCTTACCAAGCTTTATCTTACCCCAGGGACCTATCGTAAAGACTACAACAGCTACAATAAATAATGCTACAGAAACCAGATAAAACCACCCAAAATTTGTTGTTATACTAGAAAACAAACCATTGATAATTGTATTCATGCCTGTTGGTGCCAAAATACTTGCAATTACAAATACGGCAGCTATTACGGCCGAAATGACTAGTACGGTTCTATCCTTTTTTATCGGCTTATCATTTTGATTTTCCATCATATTACCTCTTTTCTAGAATATCTTCATGAGCGGATGATTAGTGGTTCCAAGTTTTGTTCCTGTAAATTTATTACAATATGCCAGAATACCATCAGTAGTGGCCACCGCTTGATATACCCACGGAGCATTGGATAAAGGTCCATACAGTATAAAATCAGCACCAAAACATACAGGGAATGTAAAAACTGACGATCCTGCCACTTCAAAATATGGTGTCCCTTTTTCACGCATCTTTTTCCATAGATACAACGCATTCGAGGAAGCACATCCGCCTGGATAACCATATTTTTCTTTGACTTCATTTATAGCTTTAGCACTCCAACCGCTACTAGCTACGTCAAGTACCCCTGGATCGATTAAAAACTGTTCAATTCCTGCACGTCTCGCTTTAGTCAACATGCCCTCTTCTTTTTCATTGCCAATTAGCAACTGAACCCTTCTATCAGGTTTTAAGTGTTTTTTGTCAAAAGCTAAAATTACGGCTGTTTTAACTCCACATTCTTTCACAATAGATAATTCTTCTTCACTACAATTTCCATCCAATGAATTGTAAATAATCCGATTAATTGCGGAAGAGTTGTTCGCAAAATGTTTCAAAGCATTCATTCGCACTTCTGGACTTGGACTATCAAATAAAATAGGAGTATTCGAATTTTTCAATACAAACTCCACATGTTTAATCAATGCCATCTCAGTATCTCCCAACACATCAACAATACGTGGATTTCCGGTTTCTTCTGAAAGTTCCGCTTCTTGATCTAACAATTTTTTTGCTTCTGCTTCATCAAAAATCCCCTTTTCAGGATCTTTCATAATTTTATGACCTCGGTAAAAAATACTGCCAATAAGTACAGTCGGATACTCTCCAGGCTGACCACCTATTTTTACGCCGTCAATGTCATAAACAAATTGATCTGCAGTAAATCTATACATATTCTCCTCCTTTTGGTTTGTCACAAATTGAAGTGTGCACGCTTACAATGGACTTACTATTATAATCACGCAAAAACCGTGCCAACGTATTAATCCTCGACAAACGCATATTTCAAAGTTTTTAATCGATCATTGTTTATCATAAATGATATGATTTTAATATATTTTCTCATTCTTAAGAATTTTGTAGACTTTTGACTATTCTTTTGATAGCATAATTTGTAAATATACTTATGTAAAAGGAGAGCGCATTATGAAAAACATCAAATCTGATAAAATTTCAGATGTTAAAAAGAATAACTTCAACCATTTTGATGACTTTTTATTAACCGTATTAAATAATTGCTTTTGTGAAATTACGGTTACCGATATTAAAGGATCTGTATTGTATTCAAATCCTATGTGTTATGAATATCATGGTCTATCGCTTGAAAAAATGTATAAGACCAACTTTTTAACATCGTACCAAGGCTACTGGAGCCCACCATCGACTTCCTATGCTATTGAAAAAAGACGAACAATATTTGCACACCAAAAATCTATGATTACAGGTGAGAAACACATTACCGTAGCAACTCCAGTTTTTGATGACGATAAAGAAATACAATATATTGTTCATACGACTCTAAAAACCGAACCCTATATTAAGTTCGATATAGATTATTTAGACTCAGAAAAAAATACTAAGCAAGAAAATTTCAGGGAAATATCAAAGCAAAAAAATAATATTGTAGGAAGAAGTTATAGTCTCTATAGTACTCTCAACAAACTATATCGAGGTGCAAAATCAGATATTCCGATTTTATTACTTGGTGAAACTGGTGTTGGTAAGAGTACTTTTGCAAAATATGTTCATGATAATAGTCTACGGGCTGATCATCCATTCATATCGGTTAATTGTGCGTCAATTCCTGAAAACCTCATTGAAAGTGAATTATTTGGCTATGTACCCTACGCATTCACTGGAGCCAATCCTAAAGGAAAAAAGGGACTGGTTGAACTTGCAGATAAAGGCACACTTTTTCTTGACGAAATAGGTGAATTACAACCTCAAATACAGTTAAAGCTTCTTGATTTTTTAGAAAACAAACGTTTTATGTCTGTTGGTGACGTGACAAAGAAAACAGTGGATACTCGAATAATTACGGCAACAAACAAAAATATAGAAGAATTGGTTAAAGAAAATAAATTCAGAGATGATCTTTTTTGGCGAATTAACGGTATTACTCAAACAATTCCTGCTTTGAGAGAACGACGCCATGATATTTTACCAATTGCAACATTCTATCTTAATGAACACAATAAAAAATACCAGCAAAACAAATCTTTTTCTAATAAAGTCATCGACGCCCTTACCAATTATGACTGGCCAGGAAATGTACGACAATTGAGAAATGCGGTTGATTACATGGCTGTAATGAGTCTCGGAAATATCATAACGGATGATAAACTTCCAGAACAAATTCTCAACTTTATCAATGAAAATGAACTTGTACATTATCAACGTACCTTTGAACTACTAATTGAAGACTATAAAAAAAAGATTATCCAGAATTATCATAAAATTCATCCTCAAATCAGTGACTTTGCGGAGACTCTTGGCCTAAGTCAAGCGACAGCCTATCGTTTAATCGGAAAATATGTAAGTAAAAATTGAAATTATTTAGAAATACTGATTATCAAAAGAGAGAATATGCTACTAAATATCGCTCCCATCTTTAAGTATATGTTTTTTGTAAGCCGTTTTTTGGTTCCTTCCAAAGTTAGTGGAAAGCGCTCTACTAAGAATAAAAAATGAGCATTTTAAATACGATTCGTAATGTGATATACAATTATTTCAACCAATATTGGAAAGAACCATTTTTATCTTACAACAAACAAATATAATTTTTTTCAATCACTGGTTTGAAAATTGAGACTGTAAATAATTCGTTTTTGTCTAGGAAGCCTTTCTAGATTAATGGTTAATTAATCAGGGAGAGTTTCAGGTCTTAAATATTTGTATGAATCCTGGATTCCCGTTACTCATAACAACGAAGGAACTCCATAATAAGGGTAACCTCTCAAGTAGAATATAATGTGAGAGAAAATCCTGCAATGACTTCATTGTATATTTTGTCTATAGCGGGAATGTAGTAAAAACAGATAAAATCATGTCTTCATAATACCAAGCTTGTCCACGTCGTTTTATTATTTTATAATCTGTTTTCGGCTAAAACCATGTCGATCAATAATCTGTTGAATTTTTCAGATTCTTCAAAACAGGGAGAATGCGCTGACTTTTCAAACCAAACAAGTTTTTTCTTGGGCGCTTTTAAGTAATGAAAGTATTTTTCAGCAACAATGGAAGAAACTTGAAAATCATTCTTGCCAAGGAAAAAGTAAACTGGTAATTCCAGGCTTTTCACTGTTTCAAAAAGATCAATTTTTAAAAATTCATTTTGTGACATGCTATTCCTTGATGGTGCATTCATTGCTTTGAAGAATCGGATAATATCAGTAAGATTATATTCTTTGACTGTAAATATTTTCATAATAAACGCACTCAAGTTTTTAGAACCGTAAATTGCTCCACCAAAATAAGTGAGCCATTTTCTTTGTATTCTTGTTCCGGTTACCCCGCATTTATAGATGCCGTTCTGGGGTTTACCTATTTCTTTCAGTTCACGAATAGCTTTTCGGTTATGTTGTTCGACGGCGACCTTTAATGTAAATTGATAAGATTCCAACTCACTTGCCGGCATGCTGGAAACCTGCCCTGTTCCGATATATGCGCAAAAAAGTTCTGGATGTTGCAATACTGCCAACGTCCCAATTAAGGTTCCCCAGGAATGACCCAATAAGAAAATTTTATTCTTACTAAAGCGCGCTTTTAAATACTGTGTTAACTCGCAAATATCCTCAACAAACATACTTACAGATAATGGCTCGGTTGCAGTCCTTTTTGTATATGATTTTCCACAGGCTCGCTGGTCCCAATACACAACTACAAATTTTTTTTCCAATGGAGAGTTGTAATATCTGAAAAGACTAGTTTCAGATGAACCGGGTCCGCCATGCAAAAGCAATAGCACGGGATTGTTTCTATTTTCACCACGAATTATGATCGACTGTTTTGTATTTCCGATTGTAACCATACTCATTTCTGCAATACTATTTTCTACTACTCTCCCTTTTATATCTTTAAAGGATGGTGTATAAGCCCTGAATAGTGACATAAGAATGCCTCCAATTTTTAATTGAATTGCCATGCCTGAATGTTTATATCTTTCGCTACAAACATTGTCAATTATATCAAATAATCTGACGATGTTTTCATGTTCATTTTTTTCAATACCTCAAATATGTTTTTCCCTGAACTGTTGCAAATTTTAATTGGAAAATCAAATAATTGAATCAATTTCAGAAGCTAGCGGACCGTGCCGGTTCAAGGTTACAATTGATATTAAAAACTATCGTCATAATATTTAAACATGAAAGCACAAAATTATTTACAGTCTCTTTAACAGGACTGTTTTTGGGATAATCCTTTTGGTGCTGAAGCATAAATCAATTTTTATTTTAGAAATATGCGAAAGAACATATTTATTCACACACTGCATCATCTGATTATGGATAGATATACCTAATGGCCGAGCTTACAAATTCCGCTAGTCCTGGCATCTTTTTGTCTAAATCTTCTTTATACTTTAAATATGACTGTCCGATTTTACGGAAAGTTTTATCGTTAGTTGGAGTCCATTTGGATATCAATTCCTGATAAACAGTAACTGCCTCTCTTGCCGTTAAACTCTCCGGGCCATCCTTCATGGCTTCACGAAACTTTTGTAGGACCTTCACACTAAGAGCAATGAGCTCGCTAAAATCCAAGGTCATTATATTTGAAGCATTTTTAAGGATAAATACGCGGCCCGGAAGTATTCCACTTTTCACTAATGGCAGAAAAAAGGCACTTTGCATGACCTCTCGGATTTCATTTGCATATGTTTTCTTTATCATTTCAATTCGATTTTTATCAAAATCCCGAAGCATTGAAATATCAAACTTATCATCCAAAATACGGTCAACTGACACTATCATTTTTTGCAATTGGGATTGTTTTTCCAAAAGGATTTGTTTATGCTGCCGCATTAACTCTTTTTCCATTTCTTTTGGATTTTCAAGTATTAACCGAATGTCGTTGAGGGAAATACCAAGCTCCTTATAGAATAAAATGTTCCATAAGCGGCGCAAGCTCTCGTCGTCATATTGGCGGTAGCCCGATTCTTTCACCGCGCTGGGCGGTAATAATCCGATTTCATCATAATATTGCAAGGTGCGACGGCTGACCCCAGAGAGCTTACTCACTTCATTTACACTTTTCAATTTTTATTCTTCTTTCTGTTCGATAGGTCGATAAAATATTTTCGAATATTTTTTAAAAAAGCTTGACTCGAACGCAACGTTACATAATATACTCTCATTATCAACAAAAAGCGTTGCTTTGTAAAGTGAAAAAGCAATAAATAAAAACGACGAACACAATGAGGAGGATTTATTATGAATAAGTATGAAAAAGCTCCTGAACTTGAGCCGATTCCAAAGAAAATTATTAACCTTGCTTGGATTTTAGTGCTTGGAGCAATTATGCCACTACTTGACTCAACGATGGTCAACATTGCCGTCAAGCATTTGAGTACGGATTTCAGTACTGGACTTGATATGATTCAATGGGTAATTACTGGTTACGTGCTATCCATGGCAATTTCAGTGCCACTTGCTGGTTGGGCAGTTCAACGTTTCAACGGTAAATGGTTAATGATTGGCGCTAATATATTATTTTTGGCTACTTCAATTGCTTCGGGACTTAGCTGGAGTATTAATTCAATGATTGTTTTCCGAATTATTCAAGGTTCTAGTGCTGGCTTTATTATGACATTAGTGACCACATTGGCAGTTGAAGTTGCCGGAAAAGAGCGAATGGGCTGTTTAATGTCGACCATTAGTATCCCCATGGTTTTGGGTCCAATCTTTGGTCCAGTTATTGGGGCTGTGATTGTTCAATTCCTATCATGGCGTTACATTTTCTTTGTCAACATTCCAATCGGAATTTTTGCCATCACTTTGATGATTTTGAAGTTGCCTAACTTCACGCCTTCTAATATTAAAACAAAATCCGACTTTATTGGTATCATTTTATTGGGTGCCAGTTCATCCGCTTTGATTTATGGGATTACTAGAGCAGCGAAAAATGCTACCTTTAACAACAGCACGACGATTGGTTTTGTAGTTGCTGGGATCGCATTTTTAGCCATCTATACGGTTCACGCTGCTTTCAAAAAGGAACAAGCAATTCTTCCATTACACTTATTTAAGTCGAAAAATTTCAGTGCGGTTATGGTTGGCTTGTTCCTTACAGGGATTGCCACCAATGGTCCAATGCTGTTATTACCTTTGTTTTTCCAAAACATTATGGGCTTCTCAGTTTTGAGCGCTGGATTGATCTTGATTCCACAAGGACTGGGCATGTTGGTTGCTCGTCCATTGATCGGTAAACTGACTGATCAATTGGGGGCGTGTAATGTCGTCTTAGTAAGTTTGGCACTGGCGATCATTGGTACGATTCCATTTGTCATCTTCAATGAGGCATCTTCACTCATTGTTGTGTGTGTTGTCTTGTTTGTCCGCGGTATCGGTATCGGCGGGATCACCATTCCAATGATGACTGATGCGTACACGGGTATGGTCAAACAAGAAATAGCCCAAGCCAGCGTCGGAACTCGACTCGTTCAAAGTATTGGTGGTGGGTTTGGTTCAGCAACGCTTGCAACCGTCGTTAGCCTTTCAATCCAAGGTAAAGAGCCAACGATTTCACTCATGACTACTGCTTACCATAATGGTTTCATGTTAGCCTTAGTTCTTAGCTTGATAATGTTCATTCCAGCTTTGTTCTTAACAAACAAAGCTTCTCATAAATCAGCGAATAGCACTACAGCTCCTTGATAAATTTCTTCTATGTCCCTAAGGCAGCGACCAGACCAGAGAACTCATTCAAATGTCGAACATATGATTCAACTAGCACAAGGTCAGGATTAACCTGATAATAACTAATTCAGAGCGCACTATCCCACCAGTGGGCCGTACCGGTTCAAGGTGACAATTAATCTTATGAATTATCGTCATGTCTAATCTCAAATCAACTCTGAAAAACTCCCTAAAAGTTATAACATAAGGCCTAAAACATCATCAATCACTCATAGCTCAAAATAATAGTCGGATTTAATCTGAAATTCACTATCAGCAATTTGGTTATTAACTTCTTGTGCTTCTACACCTCCAACAGCACTATAAAATGCTTAAGGCATTCTGACGAATGGGTAGATTTTTTTTTGCTTCTTTTTCTCTTGCCTTCTCAATAAGGAAAAGAATAATTCTTTTCTTTATTGACTCAACTTATTGAGGGTAGTATAAAACAAAAGAGGAAACAAAAATAAGCTTTACAGATGGAATTGAATCAGGCTCTACTGCAGAGCTTTTTCTTTCTAATCGTTCTAAAAATTCTATATATAGCACAAAAGCATTGTCAATATATAACAAATATGTTATTATTCATATAATAAAGAAATTGATATATTTAAAGTAATATTATTTTATAAAGATTCAAACAGAAATGAACCAGTAAGGGAATAAAAGTCAGATCCAGTCCAATCAAACAGGATCGCATTCAAATTTACTAAGATCACTGCCTATATTCGATCATTGTAGGATATGGAATAAGGATCGGCAACCCAACTGTTAAACACATTGATGACTCCATTTGGAAACTTAGACCTTTATCAGACCGAATGTTTTTCTTTTATTGGAAAGAAGAAACATTTGTTTTGCTTCATTACTTCCACAAGAAATCTCGAAAGACTCCACAAAAGTAAATAGATAAAGCTAAACGCAATATGAGCGATTTCATAGAAAGGACAAGCTAAAATGAGTATTAAAATAGGAAATGAAGAGTTTAGCGGTCTTTATGATCCCAGTTTCGTGAGCGATTCAAAGAGAGCTGAAATTGAGTTTGAGGTGGCCCTTATCAGTAAACTGATTGAAGCCCGTGAAAAGAGTGGAATGTCTCAAAAGAAGCTTGCTGATTTAACTGGTTTAAAACAACCGGCTATTGCACGCTTAGAAAACCTTAAGGCAATTCCAAAAATTGATACCCTGTTTAAACTCCTTGATCCATTGGGCTTTACTTTGGCTATTGTTCCCAAAGAAAAACGAAAAAAAACGAACTGAAGATGTCTGAGGTCCCCTAGAGCCAAGTAAACTTAACTTTTAAAAAACGAGAGGAAACTTACACATGGAAATAACAACTTCAAAAAAAAGTACCATTGGACTGTTTCACTCCATGCCTATCAGACTGGGGGATCAAGATAATTTGCTATCCATTGTTTCGGTCATCACTGGTTATAATATTGACAGTGTTAAAATCAAGGCCCAAAATATTTTGCTTGAAAAAAAGTCGCAGACCTTACCATGAGTTAGGAGAACTCAATGGATTGCACGTAAGTAGATTTTAAACGAGAAATTCACGTTACTGAAGCCTTATTTGAGAGTATTTCAGAGGAATTATATGTTTATGATGAAGCCAGAAAGCTAATCAAATAGATTGGAGAAAACAAGTGGAAGATAAACGACTGTTTTTATTACTAAAGGAACCCACATCCAATGCTATTTTTAAACTTACCTTTCCGATCATTCTGGGAATGATGGCGCGCGTTTTTTATAATTTGATTGACATTTTTTTTATCGGACTTTTAAATGACTCAACTCAACTGGCTGCAGGCACCATTGTACAGCCTGTTTTTATGATAATGTCAGCCATGGCTGGCATTGTCGCTGCAGGTGGAGCTTCTTATATTTCTCGATGCCTGGGCGCTAATAATGAAAAAAATGCAAACCGCGTATTGGCAATTGGAGTCGGGATTTATGTTATACTTGGATTATTGACGATGGTTCTGGGGTTTACGTTAATTACACCGATAACTTATATTCTTGGAGCTAGTGAGCAAACGTTTCCATTTGCTCTTGATTATATCAGTATCTTACTTTTAGGAACCCTGCCTATTATGGGAAATATTATCCTAGGTCAGTTGCTTTGTTCAGAAGGCTCAGCAATAATTACAATGAATGGGACCTTGCTTGGGACCATAATTAATATTATTTTAGATCCCATTTTTATTTTGGGGTTGGGCATTAAAGGAGCTGCCTTTGCCACTATAATAGGGCATTTGGTTGCCTTACTATATTATGGGTATTGCTATTTTAGTGGGAAAACATTATTGAAAATTCGCATCCGAGATTTTTGTTTTGATAAATTAATTTGGAAAGAAATATTTATTATTGGAATTCCAGTAAGTGTGGCTCAATTTGCTATGAGTATTGCAATTATCGTCAGTAATAATATTGCCGCTTCTTACAGTGATATTATTTTGGCAAGCCTTGGGGTTGCAAGCAAGGTAATGACTATTGGAACTTCTCTTTTATTTGGATTTGCTGCAGGGTGTCAACCATTGATTGGATATAGTTATGGAGCAGGGGATTATGGAAGGGTTAAGGATGTTTTCAAAAAAGCTATCGTCATTACCACGTTTATTGGTATTGCTTTAACGTTGATTTTAGGGGGATTTTCAGAGGAAATCATTAGTGTATTTACGAATGATCCAACGGTAATTGTAGCAGGAGGGACGGTTCTACGTGCTTTAAAGTGGTCTTTACCTTTATTAGGAATATTATTAATTTGCGCCGTTACAGTCCAATCCATGGGAAAGGCCATTCCGGCTCTTATTATTCCGGTATCACATCAAGGTATTTTATTTATACCTGTGCTTTTAATTATGAATAATTATATTGGCTTTTGGGGATATATTTATGCTGAAGCCACTACAGATCTGATTATGCTTGTTATCGCAACCATAATTTTACAAAATATTATGACCCAAGAAATGAGTGAAGATGTAAGCGGTAGTTTAGTAAAAATTCAAAGAAGCTTGAATCAAACCGAAGCAAATCGATTGAAGTTATTAAAGTCAAGAGTTAAATCGCATTATTTTAAGAAGTGATCTAATAAATGGTACCGCAAAAATGTGCTTTTATTCCAAGAACACAATCGGAGAGTACGCCAATTGTGTTCTTGTTAATCGATGTTTTGTTTCACCAGTATTGAAATAAGTATCCATTCTCGATATACAACAATTATCTTAATCCGATTTATTCTAATTGTTTTGACCTGGGGAGTCGCGAGAAAGGATTACAGGTGTAGGTGCCCTTGCCGCCGGATATTACGTTTTTATAAGCCGCTTTAAATCCTGCACCATATTTTCCCATGGAATGGATGTTTGTTTCATTGATTGTGACATTTTCCGGCAGGGTAATTTTTGTAATATCATTCGAGTATACTATTTTGTCTGATCCAAAGGCATCGTCCTTAATGGTTACGTTTAAACTCGACCAGACTATGATTTTTAAAATCCAGATGATTATTTTTCGTGAATCGTATCTTTTACGTTGAAATTTGACCATCTGGATTTGTTTTTTACGTTTAAAATTGATCAGTGAAACCCTATTCCAGTTTCAGTTGATAACCGTCGGTTGTCAAACGATTTTTGTTGATGGATACCATTCGACCAACCGTATCCAGTTTAACATAATGTAACAGCAGTAGTAGCTTTTCCTGAACAAGCTCTTGGTATAAGTCGTTCAGTTGGGTATCCGGTGTTTGCGTTTGGGCCCTGATTTGGCATAAATCGTCAAGATTGAGAAAAACAGCGGTTTCAGTGGACACTTGATTTTTTATGAATTTTTGACTGTTTTTATCATAACTGAATTTTTTCATCCGACTGATCAAAGCCCAGGGATTTTGAGTGCCATAGGTATCATGGATGAAGGTCTGGGCATCTTTACTTCCGGTTGCATTGTAAATTTCAATAATTTTTTCATAATCACGATAGATTCCCGGCATTTATTGATCCTCCTTTTCCTTGTGTAATGTTCTTTTTTCTCTCTGATAATTTTCCCCTTTGACACGAAAACTATCACCTGTTATACTGAGGACATGACAATGATGAACCAATCGATCGAGGATAGCGGTTGCCGCCAATTGGCCCGTAAATACTTCGTCCCATCTACCCATGGGAAGGTTTGTTGTGATGATAAGGGAGTGCTTTTCATATCGTTGGCGAATGATTTGAAAGAAGATACTCTCTTTTTCTCTGTCCATTTTTAAATACGATAATTCGTCAATAATCAAAAGTTGTGTTTTCTCCAGTGGGCCAGAGCCTGCTTCAGATTTCCTTTTTTCAACGCATCGCCCAGCTGATCCGTCAGTTCCTTGGCATTGGTGAATCGGACAGTTTTACCGGCTTTGCAGGCATTCAATCCAATACCGGTTGCAATCATGCTTTTACCTACGCCGGGTGGCCCGATAATAATAATATTTTCCTGTTTTTCCATAAAGGCGAGTGTTCCCAGTTCCCGTATTTTCTGGTGCTGGATCTGATCATTGAAGGCATAATCAATGTCATCCAGAGTCTTTAGATAATTGAAACCGGCTTTTAAAATCAGCTTTTCAGTTAATCGACGTTTTTTTCCTTCTTCTTCGACTTGTATGAGTTTAATCAGAAATTCTTTATAGCCTAAATTTTTGGTGATGGCGTCCTGAATGATTTCATCGCCGTTTTCCCGCATATCCACCAGCTTAAAACGTTTCAGTTGTGTTTGAATATAATCATCCGGTCCAGGTGCTGACAATGCATTCATAGCGTAATCTCCTCCTGCTGTATTTCATAATAATCGCAGTTTCGAATCAATTCCGATTCATGTTCACGCACTTCCATTTTTGTTGACATTTCTTTGTTTTGAGAAATGATTTCAAAGAAATGATCCCGTAACAGCCGTTTAATGGCTTTGATATCGAGCAAACCATGGGCTAGTCCATAACCCAGTACCTGATCCAGATCCTCTGGTTTATACAGATCTGTGAGCTCTAGAATCTTTCGGGCATGATAGGTTGGCTGCTGAAAATGATGGCTGGCTTCGTCCAGATAGCGCTGCCCATTTTCAAACAATCGGGTAAAGTCACGACGAATCTGAGGAATGGATTTACTTGCCCGGGGGGCAATGGCCGCATAATGTTCTTCCTGCTTGAATAAACCATGACGTCCATCGAATGCTTCAACGGTGAGAATCCTCTGATCATCCCCGGTATAAACTTCAATGCGAAAACCATACACAATCCGATACCGGATGGTCTGAGCCACATAGTCAACGAGCAGACTGTATTGATTGGTATTGATATGGATATAACTGTCATTGCTGACAATGCGATTAATAAGGGGTTTAAACCGCAGTCGTTTCGGTGGAAGGGGAAGTAAGGCCTGTTTTTCTTCTGTTTCAAAGTATTCGTTGGGAATACGCCTGGTGGTTGAATGTGTTTCATGATTCCACGCATTGATGAATGCTTTTCCCTCAAAGTTTAAGGCTTCCATGGTTTTAAATGGATTGCCTTTGATAAACTGTTCTTCAATGTACTGGTAAGGCTTTTCCACCTTTCCCTTGGTTCTTGGCCAGTAACAGTTGCAGGCATTCAGTTCCATTCCCAAATGGGCTGCAAGCAGCAGCGCTTTCGGATTGTAACGTATTTCTTCCTCGCTTTGATAATTATTATCAATCACCAGTGCCTTTGGATTATCGATGAGAAGTTCCAGAGTAACCCCTCCCAAATCATCAAACAACTCCTGAATCGCTTCGTAAATGGCTTCACCATCGCAGGTCAGTGAAAAGCAGACCGCTTTTTTCCGGCAGGCTGCTAAAATCATCGTGAAACAATAGACCCTTTTTATTTCCTGACCAATCACCATATCATAAGGCGACCAGTCGAATTGAGCCTGATCACCAACGGGTGTTTCAATGCGAACCGTAGCTATTGGTATATAGCTTCTGCTTTGTTCATCAATTCGTTTTAATGCCCGATATAAGGGATTAATCGATCCTTCATAACCTATTTTCTGTAATTCTCTGTAGATCCGTGTTCCATTAAAATCATATTCCGGCAATGTCCGCCAGTCGATAATTTTATCCAGGTAAGGCTCCATCTTTGATGGATAGGTAGTTCTTGTATATTTGGGTTCCTCCTTTTGTTTGATTAGTTTTTTTACCGTGTTTCGCGTCATACCCAATTCTCTTGCGATTTGTGCAATCGGAATTTTTTTTCGATGCAGTTCCTGAACCGCTGCCCATTGTTGCAAATTTTTCACTCCTTTGTCCCACCTTTCGAGATGTCTCAAAAGTATGGTAATTTAAATTTGGCAGGTGGTCAATTTTAAACGTCATTATTTTTTGGGCTTCATTATTGTCATTGCTGAAAGAAACGATTCGAGTGGTCTTTTTTAAACGTGAATTGCTGGTCATTTTTAATTGTAAATCAATATATCTCATGGATTTTTTAGGAATGTAAGACACCGTGTTATTGAGCGCTTACTTTGATAGAGCCTGAACATCTCTATCTTAAATGGAAAGGTGATTTTTTGGTATAACCCTTATGTCTTTCACCCGCATAGCAGGTGGTTTATTGTTTCGTGTACTATACGCTACTCAACAGACTAAAGTCTATAAAGAAAAGACGACCTGAGTTTGAACCGACCTCCAATTGTTAGATTTTTGGTCTAACTTTTGGGGGTCGGTTCAAACTCAGGTCGTCTTCTTTTTTTATAATGCCTGGTCAACAAGTTAGTGTACCAGGCACCGTTTGAGAATTTCTTTTATGAGCGTCTGGTTCTCCCGGTATCCACCGATTCATCCGCCCATCGTTCCGCTAATTGATCTTCAAAATCCTTCTCGCGTTTTTTCTGATTGTGGCGATGCACAATGAAAATAGCAACAATTGCTATCAGTACAATTAAAGATGGGATATCCCAAATACAAAATCCTAATGTTGAGTGTGTAAAAATTGCATCAAACATTTTCATTTTCTCCTTTTAATTTTATTTCTTTCTTAATTTCTATGATCATTTTCTGCGATCTTTTCTCTTAATTCAAAGATGTGCGCCTGTCGTTTTTTCATGCTTCTTGTGTAAAAAATCAAGATTAATAA
>NZ_RXYB01000022.1 GCF_008086615.1 Acetobacterium tundrae | reverse complement strand
AAGAAATCCGGTACACAATCGGACGCAAAGAAGAATACCAACTGCGTAAAGAAACCATCGAACGAGTCTTTGGCACGGCCAAGGAACATCACGGGATGCGCTATACACAGTATGTCGGGAAGGCCCGAGTTGCCATGCAGATCGGGCTAACTTTGGCATGCCTGAATATGAAAAAACTGGCAAATCTGCTGTACCGGAAACGAATCCGTTTTGTAGTACCTTCACGTTTTTTCCTATTTTTTCATTTTCCGGCAGCAATATAAAAACCCGATCACAGCTTTGTTTGCTTGTAATCGGGTTTGTCTTCGCTCTGAGATCCGAAGGATCGAATCGGATGTCCCGTCGGATCTTCTTTAATCTCAAATAATTGGATTATATGGGCCTATTGTAAAACAAAAAACCGATGTACCTTAATCTCTTAAATCCACGGATAATTATACTGTTTTTATTCCAATCCCCTTCTTAAAAATATAAGAGGCGCTCAGAAAAGAGCCAAGAATCAAAACCACGGTGATGATGATTTGAACTTGAATGTTTCCTTCATACACCCCGATGAAAGCAAATCGAGTGACATTTACCAGAGGATAAATTGGGTTGATATATTTGATTGCCGCCAACAAACCAGGCAATTTTGAAATTTCAAAAAACACCCCACCTAAATAGGCCAGAGGGGTAATGACAATTGCCAAAACAAAATTCATTTTTTCAAAATTATCAAATATTAGTCCACAGATTAAACCAAGTGATGCAAAAACAAACGATGTTGCGGTCAGGGATAGAACAAATAAAACAGGATATTCGATTTCATACCCGACAAAAAATATTGTTGCCGCATAGGTCAGCAACCCAACCAAAACCCCTCTAAAGACCCCGCCAAAGACAAATGCAAGAATTTTTTCGGCGTTGGAAATAGGGTAACTGTTTAAATCCTGAATGGTGTTTTGAAATTTTTGGGATATGATTGAGAATGCCGGGTTCTGAAAGGCGGCAAAAACAGCCCCCATTGAAGCTAAACCAGGCACCAGGAAATGCAGATAATTAACCCCATCGATCCCAACCTGTCGGGTCTGAAGCATTCCCCCGAAAATTGCCAAATACAGCATGTTCGAAATCAGCGGGGCTAAAACGGTCTGTACCGGCACCTTCATAAAACGATGAATTTCCCGATTCAAAAGCGTTGTAAAGCCGGTTCTATTATAAAATATAATCCGTTTCTTCATATTCATCTCCTAATGACTGATCAGTTTTAAATAGATTTCTTCAAGTTTTGGTTTTTCCACAAAAATATTGGTAAACTCCAAATTTTTCTCAGTCAACATTCGAAATACTTTTGACAAATCTTTTTTTGGAACTTTTAATTTCAAGCTTGTTTTTTCCTCTATTTTGAGATCATAGCCTTTTAAAAATTCAAAATCAGCCAGATTCAATTCGTAATCAAAATGCAATTCAATCCTAACTTCATCAGAAAATGAATCCATCAGCTGTTCCTTGGGTTCATCCGCAACGATCTTTCCATCATCGATAATCACAATCCGATCGCAGAGTATTTCCGCTTCTTCCAGATAAT
Organism: Acetobacterium tundrae; assembly: GCF_008086615.1. Classification (GTDB taxonomy): domain Bacteria; phylum Bacillota; class Clostridia; order Eubacteriales; family Eubacteriaceae; genus Acetobacterium; species Acetobacterium tundrae. Next base: position 57,997 of record NZ_RXYB01000022.1, on the reverse strand, counting down.
GGGTTGTCAGGATGATGGTCGTTCCTGACTGATGCAGCTTGATCAGAAACTCATACAAGGTATGCCGCATTTCAATATCGACTCCGGCAGTGGGCTCATCCAAAATCAGAATTTTAGGCTGATGAACCAGTGCCTTGGCAATTAAAAATCGTCTTCGCATCCCGCCTGAAAGATCCCGTAACCGGGCATTTCTTTTGTCCTTTAAATAAAGAGCCTCCAGCAGTTCATCAATATAGTCATCATTATTTTTTATTCCGAAATATCCCGATTGATTTTTTAAGGCCTCGTCAACGGTAAAGACAAAATCATAACCGGTATCCTGAGGAACAATCCCGATTATTTTTTTAGTTTCAAGTTCATTCTTATCAATACTGTATTGGCCAATTTTCACGATTCCCTGTGTTTTTTTGACATTACCCGCCAGGATGTTGATCAGCGTACTTTTACCTGCACCATTTTGTCCCAGGAGCGCTGTAAATTCTCCCTCTTCAATTTTTAAACTGATATTTTTTAACGCTTCTTTATTTCCTCTCTGATAGGTTTTTGATAGATTGCTAATCTCCAGCATACACTTCCTCCATTTTTCTTTACATACAAAAAACATCACCGACTTTGAAAGGGTTTGGCTCCACCATAATACGCCCGGCCCCTTCAAACGTTGCAATGTTTATATCCAGCCCGACGGGCTGAAACAGGTTCAGCAAGATTGCACAAGAAAATATTATCTTGTCATACCAAATATAGCACCCGAAACAAATGGGATCAGCCATATAATCCAAACAATAATACTTAATTTGTGGAAGTTTGCCTTGGCTTTTTCATCATTCTTTACCATTACCACGGTAGCCCAAAGTGCATGGAAAAGCATTAAAACAATTGCCAGCAGCCCTGTAATGCCATGGAAATTAAGCACAAATCCGCTGGCAGCAATTTTATTCATAATTGTTGTTCCGGTCGTATCAAATGCCAACCCTATATAAAACATGACTAAATGCCATTTTTTAAGCCGACCTTGAATTTTTTCGCTCCAAACCCCTATTGTATAAAATACTAGCGCTAATGTAATTGTTATTATTGCATAAATCAACATAAAAAATACCTCCTTGTAATTTTAAGATCATATCTTCATAGATAAGATTTATTTCAGTATTTCTTTAAGAAACAACTCAAAGGATTCATACCTGAAAAGCGGCGTCTGAACGATTGTTATGAAATTCATGATGATAAAATTTGCGGTTTCCCGAGCCCCTAACTTGATTTGAACATTTTTATCTGCTGCTTCTTTTTTCAGAACCTCTTCAATGATCGCGATCAATTTTTCCATATAACCGTATTCTTTTTGTAATCCGCCTTCTACATACTCCTGATTACCATATAGTTCAGGGGTAAGCCAATACTGTCGAAAATTCTTGATGAAAACTTCTAATTCTTTGAAGACGTTATTTAATTTAGTATAAATATCCGTATTTGAATTTACTATTTCCCGAACGGATTCAAGGTAGTCCTGCCAATAGTCTGTCATCATTTCAACAACCAGGTCCTTTTTTGTCGGATAATAATTATAGATTGTACCTAAAGCTATATCGCAAGCTTTTGATAAAGCTCTCATATTTAGCTTATGATAACCTTGATTATATAATATTTCCTTGGCTTTACTTAATATAAGCTGTTTTGGATTTTCAATTACCCGGGACAATGTACTTCCTCCTCATCTTTCAAATGAACTATGTTCATTCTATGATATTTACCTGACTCTGTCAACAAAATATTTTAAAATTTATTCGCACTTATTTTTTAACACTCTAAATCGACAGACACATATTAGCCCCCAATACCAGAGGAACACTTAACTTAATGCCGGCCGATATTGAGATTGGAACTACCCACAACTTAAATCAAACCGGTGGTTTGAATAGCCCGTACCGGTAGCGGTTGTGGGCGTATTGAATGAAAATATTAATCCCCCAGCTGTACTGGGGAGAATAGAGTAAACGGAAGTGTAACGTATGTCATGAAAAAGCCTCCTATGATAAGATAATACTGGTGTTGTAAGCCAATATTAAAAAAAATAGGAGGCGGTCCCAATGGAGAATTCAAGTTTATCACAGCAATGAATGGTGTGAAACAGTAACGGATGAAGAATATAATAAACTGAACTAAGACTTTGCTGGCGGATCGTAATTGGATGTGATGATACAGTGCTGCATCGCTTACTTGAACAAAACCGAACATAACTTTCGCAGAGACTAAATTCTTAATCAAAAGCAATTAAATTTCTTTTCTCAAAATATCCGGCATCAGTCGATATTGATTTTTAATAAACTGGAAACCTGCGATTCCGATTAAAAAAACGATGCCCACTAAAGTTGCAATGGGTAAATATTGAAATTGTCCCTGAAAGCCTTCCGGTGCCATTAGATACTGATAGATTCCAAAATATCCCCAGGCAATGGGCAGCGGAAAGACAACATTCTTGATGCTTAACGTGATGACCGCCGCCAGCACTACGGCCACAGTCTCCACGATAATCCCCCAGTATTCCGGCGTGATGCCAAATCCTCCCCATTCAATCATGACCAACCATGCCGCTGTGTTGACAACCGTTGCAATCAGAAGCCATCCTGCATACATTCCAAAAGCAGCCGGCAGCAGCCAGCGTTTTCCGGTCTGAATTTTCCCGATTTCTTTGACAATCAGACTCAATATGATGGCAAAACCAAAAATCAAAACGACTGATAAACCGAGCCAGGTATAAGAAAAGCTGATAATCCACAGCATATTGAGGCCGCAGGATAACCAGAAAAGATAAGTGCTGCGATCAATCGCACTGCCATAATAATCATCCTTGTTTTTGACGATCATCACAACCAGGGCGCTGATCAATAGGGCATAGATGACACCCCAAATGCTGAAAGTAAAGGGAGCTGGTGTAATTAAAGTCAAATATCGGTCTGAAACGTCCTTTTGCGACAGACCATTGAAAAATCCGAAAGCTCCCAATCCGTTAATGACCAACGTACTTGCTAATAGAATCAAACTGATCCATGCCTTTGTTAAACGATTCATAACATTCACCTCATTCGTATATTTATTGTCTATATACCAACTTTTCTGTGAATTATTCAGTGACTCAACGCAATTACGATCAGCTGAACCTCCTGAAACCAGAGCGTGTTGATGAAGACAAACAAGTACGGCTATTAAAGTTATGGTCAGTTTTTTTCCATTGATGTGATCATCCGTTTTTCTGCCGATGAAGCCGATCACCATTTTAATGTTATATTTGTCTACTCGCGATCCTGGAATACTTGACGACTGTATTCATATACGTAATTTCTGAATTTCTGATAGGCCGGTTCTCCAAAATTTGCTGCGAAACCAAACTCTGCTGCGACATGGCAATCTTGATAGCGTTTAACCCAGTCTTTCGCGAGCTTTTTAACTTCTTCATCCGAGGCATCATTCGGTATGACCGGATTGCCGACCCCAATAACAATCGGTTGATCTTTATATTTCTGAGCCAGCATATCCTGATCATTTATTTCCGGCTGACCGCACCACATGTCGACGCCGGCTTCGATCATGACCGGAACAAGGGTTTCTACTTTTCCACAGCTATGCTGTTCAAAATACAGTCCCCTTTTATGGACGGACTCTACAATTCGTTTCATATATGGCAACAGCATTTCTCTGGCAGTATTGATTGAAAAGAAAGGCCCTCTTTGATGCCCCCAGTCATCATGCAAATAGATACAGTCAATGTCGTACAATTCAGCCATTCTTCCAATATAATCATCATAAAAATCACACAATTTATCAAAGAATCTATGCACGCCTTCTTGCTGATCCTCATCAACAAGAGCGATTGCGGCTTTGTCAACATCCATGAGACACATCAGTCTTTCCCAAAGGCTCATTTGAATTCCTAACTCTCTCAGTTTGTCAATTTTCAGATAGTCATCATTTTCTTCTTTATAGAGTTTCCAGTCCATTGCATCAAGATCAGGTATACTGACGTAATCTTCCCAATGATTGATATCCGGCACTTTGGGATTTCCTGGCCGTACACTTGCACCTGAGATAGCATAATCCCATTCCCAATCGAGGTCGAACCAACTACTGTGTACAACTTTCCCTAATGCATCATAATCAATACTTGGGCCCCCGTCAAAAATTTGATGATTTGCCACATTATCGGGATTTACTCGCGGTCTGAATTGCACCTGATCACAGAAAATCCAACCGGTTTCAGGAATCCAATAAGGCTTTTTTCCATCGAGTAATAATTTCCAATTCTCCCGCTGCGTGATCGGTCTATTGTATCTTGGACTCTGGGGTACCATAAATTGTGCACCCATCACTGCGAATTTTTCGACGCCCGGATACATCCCCACAATTTCAAACTCATCTACGCTAAATGCTGGTCTTGACATAAAAACTTCCTCCTGAATTATATTTTTCGTAAATAAACGCGTTTATATTATGATATTACATCGCACAAAAATCTTTGTCAAGCAAAAAATAAACGCGTTTATAAATTGGATAAAAAAAAGCCAATCTCAGGATCAGCATTTATCAGATCATTATTTAATTAAAGAAATATAAGTTTTTCAAATCTTCTTCAGGTATCGTATTAAAGATTTTTCGTGTTTCGGCAATGATCTTTTCTTGTTGATGATAATCGATTCCCATCAGTTCAAGAAAAACATAAGGCAATCTTTTTATTGCGTTATCAAATGATACCCGCGATTCATTATTGTCAATTGCCTGAAATGCACTGCATACCCCTTTTATATATGTAAATAGATTTAATTGCAGTTCATCAAAAGTTAAATCGGATATTGCATCGATTATATTTTCGTATAAGTTCTGAGTATACCCCGGTATTTGGTTAACCATATTTGAAAAACTCTGAGCTGCCTGTGCTTCAGTATAAAATTTTCGATTAAATTCATCCCGCAACATTTCCGTTATGATTAAATTTTCTAACAATAACAGCTGAACTGGAGCGGCATCTGTTAAATTGAAATCCTTGATATATTGCTGTACCTTCCGAGCATTCCTTTGTAAAATCAAGGCCGCCATTTTGTCTTTGCTTTTAAAATAAATATAAAACGACGCCTGGTTTTTAAAACCCATCGCTTTGGAAATCATTCGGATAGATGTATTGGCATATCCATGAATTTCAAACAAACTTTTGGAACAGTTGATAATTTCTGCTTGCATTTCCTCTTGTCTTTTTGTTGCCACCGTAAGACCTCCTTAGAATTTGTCAATTATTGTTTTTAATATAACATAAAAGGTAATAAAAACCGAGTTTCAATTTAACGCTACCTCGCCTTCAAAGCAGGTGCGGATCTGCATCCCCTGACTTCGGGCAATTTTTGAAAATTTCCTGCCGATGACTTCCCGGTCTTCTGCGGACACTTCCCGAACTCCTTCAAAATTCCGCTTGGTTTTTCTGTACAGATCGATAATGCTGATCACACAGTGATCGGTATAGCCGTTGAGGTTTGCTGCCATCCGCTCAAAACTTTCCAGATGAAAATCCAGCGAGTAGCGTTCCGAAATAAAAATCGGGTCATAGCGCCACCCCACCGCTTGAATTCCGACCGGATGCGATTGTAAAACCATTCACTGTAATATGCCGGGATATCGGTGCGATTGCCGGTGTTTAAAATCATCACTACTCCTTTCTAAACGTTGCTCGTGCCAAAAATGAAACTGCCCTGAGCTTTGTGAGCCGTTTTGCACGACACAACTTCGACACGATCTGGCAGTCCGTGCAGAAAAGCCGCTACAGATACTCGACCCGATTGCGTCCCTGGTTCTTGGCCAGATAGAGGGCATCATCGGCCCGTTTGATCAGGGTTTCGTCCGTATCACCGGGGCTAAACGCCGCCACGCCAAAGCTGATCGTGACCGGCTCTGGCAGCTGTCGGGAATAATCTGCAACGGCCCTGCGCAGCTTTTCGGCCAGGTGAATCCCCCTGTCTAAAGGCGTATTGGGGCAGATAATCATAAACTCCTCACCGCCCCAGCGCCCGCAGATATCAGAGTCCCGAATCGTCTGATGCATCACTTCAACCAGATCCTTCAGGATCTTATCGCCAAACAGGTGACCAAATTTATCATTGACGTACTTGAAATAATCGATATCGCAAATCAGCACCGCGAGGATGATCCGCTTTTTGAGGGAACCGGTAATTTCTGAAGCCAGCATTTCATCCAGCTTGATGCGGTTGTAAGCGCCGGTCAAATGGTCGGTCATCATCACGGTGGCCAATTCACAGTTCTTTTTTTCAAGGTTTGTTAAGGCCTCCTGCATGGTCAGCTCATAATAACTGGTGATCATGACCAGCCCAAAATACGCAAACCCGAGATTGAATAAGCCAACCAACGTATAGCCCTGGAGTTTCCAGACTGGATAATGCCAGATAATAAAAATCAGCACTACCACCGAAAAACCGATCGTCACGATGCGGCCGATTTTTCGGCCCAGCAGAAAATAAGCCGTGACGGGAATAACAATAACCCAGACCAACACATAGTTGTTGAAGCCGGCAAACCAGAACAGGGACAGCAGATTGAAAAACTCAATGGCAACAATCATAATCGCGGTGGCGAAAACCGAATGCCGCTGATGAAAATCATATAAGACCCAACCGGCCAGCACCAGACCAGCCAGATTGCTGGCCAGCACCGGATACAGGGCGATCGCATAGGAAACCCATGAAAAAATCAGCAGAATAAAAATGAGCGTCGGCAACACAAAGTTCATTAAAAACACCCGACGAAATTGCGGGTCTTCAGCCGAAAATTTGAAATTATTGGTCATGAATTGATAGATCCGCTTTTTAAGCATCATTTTCCTCCTCGTCTGACTTCTCACTCGGCCGGTTTTCAACTTGACATTATTTGCTCCCACTGTTTGTGCAGACCGCTTCGCTGCCTTCCCCGCTCGTACATGCTCAAGTTTGAGCCCGGCCTTCCAGCGCCGATAGGCAATCTTGTAAAGTTCTGGTTATTATTATACCCCAGTTTATGAGATAATTCTAAGCAAATTTGCTGTTCTGCGCAACGCGCGTTCCCTGCTTTCACTTTCCCCCTGCTGTAAATGACCAACGGCAATAAAAAATCGATTTAAAATCATTCGCCGATAAGGAGAACCTTGCCTTGAGGGACGGTTCTTTTGGTCTTAACAAGTTGGCATTTGCACGAACTTTCCCCTGAGCTCTGTTGACCTCTATTTTATTAAATTTGCACCCATCTCAAATGCTTTTTGACAATCCAAAGGAAATTGATTTTGTCTGGTCTTAGCCTTTTCTTCTGCTGAGAAGCATTCTACCTTATATTTTAATTAATCATCAACTTGATACGTATCATTTGAATACATCGCCACAACTTAATATTTTTCTGCTATAATCAATATAACATAAGGGCATAAACTTGTGATCAGAACTCAATATGAAACGATTCCGCCTAAAGTCGAATATTCTTTAACAGCGCGGGGTAAAGCGTTACTGCCGGCCTTGAATGCCTTGTATGACTGGGGTAAGGACCAAATTGAAATTGATAAAGTAATGATCAAAGTTTAAGGATTTAGATGTTATTATTTTAAAAGGTCAGCAAAAGGGTATTAATTTATCAACCGATATCAACTTAGGGAGGTAACTAATAATGAATATTGAACAAGTCATCAAAAACCTGAAGAAAATTGACGGTTCCCGGGATATCTGGCAGGACATTATCAAAGCATTCGAGGGATTTTCCTTTAACGGGGTGATCCAAGTCACCATCGAATCCCAGATCGATGATGAAATCGTCCAGGCCTTTATTGATACCGACGGATCACCGGTGATTGAAATCGCTCTGGATCAGTGGGCCGATGGCTCCTATGTAGTCATCGATGCCGCTCAGATCCGCTAAGCAACTTTTATCCAGAAATAAAAATCACGCTATCAATGGTTGTATCTTCCATTGACAGCGTGTCTTTTTAGTTCTGATTATTTCTGAGAACTGGGAAGCTCCGAAACGTCCCGATCCAGGCACTGTCTCGGTATCCCTGAATCTCCTGTTTGACCTCGCCGTACTCGTAGGGAATGCTCTTTCCCGGCGACACCTGATCGATGATCGCAGTCAGCCGTCCTTCAATACTGTCCCGCCAGTCTGAAAAGAGGCCGTTGCAACCGTCAAGCCAGAGATCATAAAAATTCGCCCTAATTTTTAAATCAAAGACTTCATTCTTCTGAAACCAGAATGGCTTGTTTTAGAGGACAAACAAATGAATAAAACAAAACCTATTCTGTACCAGACCACTAAGAAAACGACCCTTGAAAAAGTCACATATTAAGTCTCATTTCTGGGAATACAGAAATACTGTGGGGCTATTATAAATTTAATTAGAAAGATTTTCCCTCACAAAAATCAATAATTTTTGCTGCTCTTTTTCCGGTATCCATTCACGCAATCTCGCTGCAGCTATCGGCATTTCCCATCTTTTTATCTCTTTCACCGAAACATTTGTTATTTTCAAATATTCTTTAAGATAGTCATTATATACTTTTTTCTTCAATCGACTTAAAATAAAATTTGCCAAACGGGGAACCCTTTGGATTTCGCTAAAGTTTAGAATGATACCAGTACGTGCTACATCTGATAATCGATCACCCTTACAGGCCGTCATCCAATCGATAATAATATAATTGCCGTTTGACAGCATAATATTATCTGGATGAAAATCGAAATGACAAAGCATGCTTCCGTCAGGCAGAGAATCCATATATTGGTATATTCTTTGCTTCTCAGTATCAGAAAGTAACGGAGTGCCATCAATATCCCGCTTTAGCTTTTCTTTCACCGTCGGCAGTTTAAAATCAATTGGCTTTTGTATGTTTACATGGCATTGCGCTAACATATTAGAATATTTACCAAATTTCCACGGCTTTGACACCATTTCTTTCAGCATGGTTTTTCCTGTTATTCGCTCATATACTGCGCCAACTCTACTATCGACATGAACGATCTCAAAGGGTTTGGGAGTAGCATGCAATAGATTATAAACGCTTTTTGTAGCATTAAATTCATTGTTGCACAAAATCTCTGGTAAACCATTGCGATATAATTTTAGAATTTTATCTGTTTCCCATTCATATATCTCAGCAGTATTACCTTGGCCTAATAACAATCCTTTTTTTTCCATAATATTTACCCCAATCAATTATTAGCTGATTCGATCACTAATATTCTCTATCGTCTTTCATCCCGTAAGAACCATCGCTGATTTTAGTTTGCATTTCATGGTTTCGATAAAAATCATCACACCTACTATCTGCTCCCAAATGATACTGTTACAAATGGTCTGTCCCCCGAGTCCCCTTGTATCGACTTCTCAGACAGCTAATGCTCAAATAATGTATTTCATTAATGCATAAGATATTTTTTCATCAACAAACCCTAAATCTTTATATAGTGAATAACCATCTTCTGTGGCTTTTAATTCAATAAAATCAATTTTTTGCTCTTTTGAATACGATAACAACATCTCCATTAACAACTTAGCAATTCCTTGTCTTCTATATTTCGTACAAGTATAAACGCTTAACACTTCTCCAATAATTCCAGTAATAGATCTAGGATTTGCTGGTTTTTCTATTTTTAATAATAATGCCGTTGCTACAATCTTATTTTGTTCTTTCGCAATAAATGCAATCATATCTTTACCTATATGCTTCTTGAAATATTCAGGTAATTGTTGTTCAATTGCCTGTTTTTGATCACTTGTAACCTTTTTGAAATCTTCAAAAATATATAACATTCTCATTTGGATCAACTGTTCAATATCACTGTCAGCAGCTATCGAAAATTCCATATCTCCCTCCAAGTTATTTTATAATATACTCAAAAGCCTTCCATATACTAGATACAATGAGCTTATTGAGTTAACAGGGCATATTAATTAAATAAAAGCGGTTACGGATATATAAAAAAGTCGCATTTTTACCAGTTTCAAGACTTCGTCCGCCTTCAATTTTTTAAATAGAAGTTAATGACCATATCAACTAAATCATCGCGCTGCTTTTGGTTATGAAAGTCAATTCCAATTTCATCATAAAGCAGTGGACTTCTTAAAAAAGCCGACTGAAGTGTCATTAGCATAAAACATGTCCTTCTTTTCACTTCCTGATCATTTATATCCTCACGACAGGCTTGGCGTAATAATGGGAAATAAGCCACTGCTGTCTGAGCTGTGTTATCATTTTGATTGACCCCCGTCAAATCAGTCAGAATGGACATACGTGATATGTTTTCATGCGCTTCAAGGTATGTACAGGTATACTTTGCCATATACCGTAACTTCTCTTCCGGTGTCATATCAGAAAGAGAGTCATAAACACCTTTAGTTTTGTTAATCACCTCACTGATAATCTTCTGAACACACTGCTTAATTAAATTCTCTTTTGTCTGATAGTGATAATTAACAAGGCCGGCTCCTATCCCGACACGTTCACATATGTCACGGATAGTAATATCCTCAGGATTGCTTCCTTTTTCCTCAATTAACTTTATTGTCGCTTCAATAATTTCATTTTTAACATCTTTTTTCATAAATTCTGTCCTTTTACATTTTATTTTACAATAAAGTATGCAAATCGTGCAATAACCGATTTTGCAATTATTGCCACGGCCATAACAATCAAAGCCATCTGAGAATTGCTGATAATTGGGACATTCCACTTAAATACCTGGGTCAGAAATGTCAACATGGCAATTATTCCAATTATGTATCCTAAAATAGATAATGGATGCGCCGGAACCGAAGCGATGAATTTTCCTACACTCAGAGTACACAGCAACATACCCAAAATTCCAAGAACAATTGTTGCCGATCTTGCTCCCTGAATAAAAAAAACTTTCCATCCAGACAATCCAATGACGACCATTCCAATTGCAATAATGATTTCAAAGATAAGGATCGAGATATCTTTCATTTCTATTTGCCTTCTTTCAAAAATAATAGCTGAACACCATTTTGAATACTGTTCAGTTATTATTTTAGTGCTTTTTATTTGTTATGTCAAGACCGCATAAAAACAAAATATCAAATTAATAGATGATTCGATCACTAATATCCTCTATTGTTTTACAGCCGGTCAGAACCATCGCTGATTTTAATTCGCTTTTTATGGTTTCGATGTAAAGTTTCACACCCTCTGTCTGGCCACCGAAAGATGCGGTTACAAAGGGTCTTCCGATAAGCACGCCATCGGCTCCAAGAGCAAGCATTTTCAGCACGTCAACGCCATTTCTAACGCCGCCATCGGCAAGTATTGTCAGCTTTCCTTTTACCGCTTCGGCAATTTCAGGAAGGACATCGGCAACACCTGGCGTTTGATCAAGTACTCTTCCCCCATGATTTGAAACAACAATGGCACTGACTCCAGCCTCCAGGGCCAGCTCTGCTTCGTCCACAGTCATTATGCCCTTCAGAATAAACGGAAGCTGTGTACTTTCAGCAATTTGTCTTATTTCCTCAACTGTTTTGGGTCCCACTGGTTTTCCGTGAAGGGCCAACGTAATCAGTCCCGCTGCATCAATATCCATTCCAACTGCGTATGCACCTGCAGCTTCCGCTAACTTTATCTTTTTGATTACATTGCTATTTTCCCAAGGCTTGATGATAGCAATGCCACATCCATCAAATTTCTTTAACTGTTCGAGATTTGTGGTTAAAAACGAGTCGACGGCCGTATCTCCGACCATTGGATAAATTCCGGCATCGACACATCCTTCGATGACCCACTGGATATATTCTTCTTCGGAAAACTTGCCACCCATATTCAAGGTTGTCCCGGATACCGGTGCTGCAAATACCGGGGCATCCATTCTTTTACCAAACAAGACGGTTGATGTATCTGGATTTTTGGCATTGTGAATGACTCTCATATTTAACTTATAGGCATCTAACGATTCAACATTTATTTTAAACGCTGCTCCGGTACCCTTACCACCCATGCCCGGGACTTGGCCGGCACAAGCTTTTCCGTTACAAATCGGACAGACTTTGCAGCTTCCCTTTAAATTCTCACGGGCTTTTTTTTCAACTTCTTGATAGTTCATATTATCCTGCTCCTTATTAAAGTGATTTTGCGATTTGATCAATGCAATCCGCAATCTCTTTTTCCCGATTTTTGCTCTTCCAACTGATGATAAAAGAATTGTCCACTTTTGCGTTTTTCGCTTCAACCGCACTTCTGATCTGACGAATTGCTTTATTTCCTCCAGTAAATTTAGAAGCCATCTGCTTCGTCACAAAGCTGAAAACCTTCTTCCCGCTGAGGCTTGATACCTGTGTCAGATACGCTTTCATCACCCATGACAAGGAGAATGCCCATACCGGACTCCCAAAAATGATGACATCATAATCAGATACATCCGGAAGATGCCTGAATTCTATTGAATCTTTCGGCCCAGGGTCGTCACTCACCGGAATGACCCGATCAATCACAACATCCAGTCCCCTCTTGACAAGAGCATCCCGCAATCTTTCAGCTATCGAAAATGTGTTGTTCGTTTTCGAAAAAACAATGATTCCAATTTTCATCATAATCCTCCTCTTGCTTTTTTTATCATCTTCTCTGTCTATATACCATACATCTTTTTTTCCCGCTTTTCAAGCTTTGTTCCAAGAATCAATCAATATGAGAAAATTGATAACTGAAGAAAAGGATCGCATGACATAATAAACTTTTTTGAAAAAGTCGAACATTTTATATCGCAATTTTCTGTGAAAAATAAGATCGAAACAAATAAAAAATTAATCAAAAAAACATGTTATAATATTTATTATTATTCTTATCCGATCAAGAAAGGAAATAAAATGTATAAAGAACTTGGTGAGCTGTTTGGTTGGCTTTTGATAGGTGCATTTGCATGCACCATCTTAAATTATTGCATGAAATTTATTAACAAAAAATGGGGCAAAAAAATTTCGGCCAATGATTTTGGTAAAAAGGCAATGAAATTATTTATGAAAATTTTTGTTCGGAATCACAGATTTTTTGGTGTATCAACCGCAGTGCTACTAATTGCCCATTTTGCAATTCAATTTAGCCAATTTGGAATTAATCTTACTGGATTCTTGGCAGCAGCATTTATTATTTTGCAGGTAGCTTTAGGTATCTATGCAAATCTTTCACACAAACCTCGAAAGGGTGCGTGGTTTGTTACACACCGATTAATTGCTATTTTGATAGTATTTGGAATTGCGTTCCATTTGTTAGCTCCATATTCGCTAAATAATGCCATCATAAAAAATTCATCCACTGTTGTACAGTCAACGGAAACAACTAGTAATTTAGCGCGTTTTACAAAGGATGACTTGGCAACGTTTAATGGCAAAAATGGCAATGCTGCATATGTTGCGTATAAAAACGTGGTGTATGATGTTACAAACAATAACCAATGGGTAAACGGTCAGCACAATGGTCATCATGCAGGCAGTGATTTAACCCAGGCTATTTCGGCTTCTCCTCATGGAGACAAGGTATTTAAGGGTCTTCCAGTAGTAGGTGAATATATAAATTAGAATGCCTGGGTGACGTATCGGTTTTCCAAACAAAAAGGAGGCGTAAATTAATGAAATATTACAAATCCAATCAATATAAAATAGAATTCGCTCTTTCAAAGGATTCAGCTATTTCTTATGAGCAGCATAATCATGTTTCGATCTATGCTGTGGGTTTAATCCTGGATGGAAGAATCGTTTTGAAGCGGGAAAAAGATGAGTATGAATGTACTAAAGACGATTTGTTTATTATCTCACCCTACAAAATCCATTCAATTCACTCATATGATGACACCTATACGATGGTAACCTTATGCTTGGGGACTGAATTTCTGAACAACTATGATTTGGAAAGCGGAAAATTTATCCTAATTAGTCTTGCCTATGACCTTGTCCGGATTGCTCCGAATAAAAGTATCAAGAATCATATTCACGAAAAACAGCTGGAAACACATGAAGTAGTCGGCGGTTCCGGAACATGCATAAATGACGGAACCCGTATTGAGTATGAAACCGGCATAATCTCTATGATGCCGGCCGGCATCGAACACGCAGTCACTGCCGGTGACGATGGTCTTTATCTGTTCGCTAAGTTTTTTCCGGCATCATGCTGACTGATCACTATGATGTCAGCAGCATAATGCATCCAGGAGACCTTATGTTTCGTTCTTCAATTTATTCACCACTGCCACCCGGTTGTTGACCTCCAGTTTTCCGTAGATATTATTAATATGGGTTTTAATTGTGGCCAGTGATACACAGAGTTTCTCGGCAATCTGCAGATTGGTGCTGCCCTCTGCCAGTTCATCCAGCACTTCTTTTTCCCGTTCAGTCAATCCATCAATCTGCTTTTTTCCTGAACATTTCTTTTCTTCCGAAAGACCCTTTTGGGGATCGACTGACAGAACCCGGCTGATAAAGTTTATGGATTCCGCTGTCAGTTCTTTTTTAAAATCCATTTTGAACGCATTAAAAACCTCCGCCACTAATTTTCGTTCAAACCAGAAAGGCTGAGCAATGCCATTTTCAGCAGCATAGGTAACTGCCTCAATGAAGAGATTTCGGATGACCCGCTGATCACCATTGGTTTCAGCCAGCATCCGAAGCTTCAGGAGATCCCCCTCCACAATTTTCAGCTTATTCTGGCTTTTCCGAGCATTGGCAATAAGATTTTCAACCAGCTGAAAAGCCAATTCTTTATTTCCCAGTTCAAACTGGATGCTGCTGTAAAGCAGCTCACAGTCCATATTATCGACGAAATCCTCGGATGTTTCATAGATTCTGGCAAACTTTTGGGCCAATTCATGGTGCTGACCCCGATAGCTGGGATAGCGCAATAACCGTGCCGAAAAATAACTGTTTTCAAAGGCTTCCTGGCCCATGACCGCCATCAGGAGACTTTCGGTTTTATCATCTTTGCCGGCAACATAATAGTATTCAGCCAGGGTATATTGATAGGCCTGAAAGATACTGTTCATCCTCAGACAAATATCCAAAAATCTCTTTGGTTATATAATCATTTAAAACCCGGTCAGACAGTTTCATGCTCCCCATTGAGGGAAGATTGCCATGTTTTTCGGAAATTGCCAACAACTGGAGACCGCCGATCCACCCTTCGGACAGCTGGATCATCGCGGAAATCTCATTTTCATCTTTTTTGAGCTTCAGCGTTTGTACCAGAAAATCCCGGCTTTCTTTTTCAGTCAGACGGATGTCATCCTCTTCGATGAGCAACAGCCTGTTTTCAATGGCCAGTTGGCCGAGATAAATAGGCGGCATTTCCCGGGTCAGCAGTACCAGGTGGAGCTGATCCGGCATATTTTCGATAAAATAATCGATGGTGGATACCAGAAAGGCATCCGACACAATTTGAAACTCGTCCAGCACCAGAACAATTTCTTCTTCGGTATTCAATCGACTCAGAAAGTACGAGATCATCTGAAAGAGAATCTCCTTCTGCATATTGCTATCAAGGAGATTCTGACAGTCCGTCTGTTCATCCATCAATTCACTGAGGGAATTGACCAGGTAATTCCAGAAAACGAAGGCCTGGTCTGCATGTTCATCTAAAGTGATCCATTTCAGTTTTTTGATTCCCCGTTCAATAGCAAAGCTTGACAGCAGCGTTGTTTTCCCGCAACCGGCTCCGGCTTTGACAATGGTCACCTTATAATCCGCCAGGTGTTCGAGTTGCCCAAAAAGATGATCTCTGATAATATAATGTTTTCTTGGTACCGGCATTTTATGTTTGACTGAAATAAACGGCTGAGTATAATCCAATGCATTTCACCTCCATCGTATCATTTTACTTTGCTAATGACTAAAGTACCGTGCGCTTTACGAAAATTTTGTCAATTTCCTATCATTTTACTTTTTATCCCGCCTTCCGTCAAGGCTGCTGATCAGTGGTAGACATAATCTTTTCGTGTGTTGACGACGGCGATTGCCAGAAAAAGCACGGATAAAGCCACTACATAAACCAACTGATACCGGGTACTCTGACTAAGACTGCTTTTTCCAGCGCATCAATAAAATTGATGAAATCTTTTTGTGGTAGCAGGTGAATCAATTTGTCAAACAGGGTGGCCTCTTTTGAAAGGGAACAAAAAGAGCCGGCCAGGACGGAGGTCAGTACAATGATGGAGGAACCCAGCATATTGGCGGTATCCGCTACATCAAAGAAGGAATTCAAAAATAAAAAGCCGTGGAGAGCAATGCCAGAACGCCGATGAGCCCGGCATAAACCGGCAGTGAAAAACCAATATCGATCCCCATCAGAGCCACTGCCCCCACAACCAGAAAACTAGGCACGGCAATAATGATAAAGATGAAAGCACCATGTCCCAGGATATATTGGATAAACGGAATCGGTGACAAGGCAATGCGTTTGATCAAGTGTTTTTCCTTGTCTTCGGCGAAAAATCGGGCATAGAGCACCCCCTGCATCAGCAAAAACATCATCATAAAGCCCATAATATTGGTGCCGGTCTGTCTTACCTGACTGTCATCCGGGACAAACCCGTCCGGATTAGTCAGCGCCGATTCAAGCATGGTTTTGAATGCCATGTTTTTGATGGTTGTAATTTCATCATTACCATCACTGTTAGTCGTAATGACAGCATCATAGCGACTTTGCACCAATGCTGAAGTTTCCGGAGCTTTTTCCAGAACCGTCACATTAAAATAGGGATTCGCCAGCAATGCTGAGTCGCTCTCAGACAGTACCTGCTGATCCGGTGCCACCAGTGCAATGTTCCCCTTTGTTTCGATTCCGGTAGTCAGCAGAATGGCGGCGGATACGGCCGCCATCATCAAAATCAATGAGATCACCAGATACATTTTTTCTTCCCAGAGCCGTTTACAATTGTTTTTAAATACTGCTAGCATATGCAATCCTCTTTTCTGAATGTTTTAGCACAAATAATGAAAACCACCAGGGTTGCCAGAATTAACCCCAGAACCGTAGGATAAAACCATGAAAAATTGTGGTCATAGATCATCGAAAAGCTGGTATTCGCCAGCCATTTGGCTGGGGACAGATAACTGAGACCTCGCACCAACGGTCCGTAACCATCCATGGGAAATAAAAGCCCCCCCAGAATAGCAAAGATATTGATGACAATACTGAGAATCTGATTGGCCATGATGATACCGCTGTCCATGATCAGAATCCAGGTGGAAATTTCTTCCACCTCTTCCATATAATGGGTAGTATAAAGAATCGTCATGCCCTGCTGGCTCAACTTTTTGATGGAGCTGAGAATGTGATTTCGGGATTGGGGATCAATTCCCACCGTGGGCTCATCCATAATCAACAGCTCCGGCTCATGAGCAATGGCACAGGCAATATTCAACCGGCGTTTCATCCCGCCGGAAAAGGTTTTGGCCTTATCCTTTTTTCTTTCCAACAGGCCGGAAAAATCCAGAGCTTTATTGACCTTTTCTTCCAGCACACGGCCTTTCAAGCCGTAGAGTGATGCAAAAAAAAGGACGTTCTGTTCCGCACTGAGGTCCTCATAAATGGCCAGATCCTGAGGAACCACCCCCAAATTTCGCTTAAATTGATTCAGACAGTCTTTGATGTTTTTTCCCTGATAGCGCATGTCACCCCCATCATAACCCAATATCCCGCAGAGCATGTTGATGGTGGTGCTTTTACCGGCCCCATTAGGCCCCAGCAGACACAGGATCTCGCCTTTCTCTATTGCAAAAGAGATTTCTTTAACAACCTGCTTTTCATCAAAACTTTTTTTCAATTGGTTCACTGATATAATCGTGTTCATTCTTTTTTCCTTTCCTGTCATGTTCTTGTGTTGATTGTATCGGAAAACGATAAAAAGAAAATCAACCGAAAGGTTGATCCTCAGGGTTGATTTTCAGGGTTGAGACGCGTAGCATAATTTGTATAAAAAATACAGTTTGGCTTATTGCAATGATATAATGCAAATGAAAGAAATAAAAAAGGAGATGAAAATTTGAGCAATGATATACTATTGAGCATTGGTGAACTCGCAAAAATAGGTAAAGTCTCTCATAAAACTTTGCGTTATTATGATTAATTAGGTCTTTTAAAACCAGCATTAGTCAATCAAAATAATAACTATCGCTTTTATAAAAAATCGCAGATTACCCGATTAACAACGATCAAACAATTGCAGGAATTGGGTATTTCACTGGAAGATATCAGCACCTTTTATAATCAGAATACGCTTTCGAATATTTTTGACCATTTAAGCAATCTCTTAGCGACACAAGAAACGAGTATTAAAAATGAAATAGCCTTGCTTTCTGCCAAACTTAAAAAAATCCAAATGATGAAATCACATTACGCCGATATCACAGCTAATTTGGGCGGTAATGATCCTGAAACCATTTTAATAAAAGAAATTCCTGGCAGAATCATCATATATAAAGAATACAATGGCGAATACACATCTTCAATTTTTAGAGAATCTTATAAAATGATTTTAGACCGCATGCAGGAACAGGGCCTGGATTTTAGCAATATCTGTTCTCCACCTCTGGCAATCAGAACTATTTCCAAGAACTCACAGCAGGTCAATTTAAAAATAGGTTATGCAATAAAATCACCATTAGGATTTGAGGATTTTCAAAAAATAACTTTACCAGCCGGACATTATGCCTGTGTTCTTCATAAAGGCAATTACAATTCACTTCGAAAAATAGCTTTTTATGAAACATTCAGTCTAACCTCCACTCTTGAAATTTATTATATCAGTGAGGTGACTACTGACATTACAAATATTTTTTTAACCGAGGTTCAAATTTTTATAAATAATGTTTGACCCTCTCCCTAGGGAAGACTTTATTATTAAATTAATAAGAACACTAAGGAGAAAATCACGATGGAATATTCTATTTTTAAAGACACATTGGTGGATATGCCCTATCCGGAAATTGAAGAATCAATCAAGCAAAATGCCTGTGTATTGCTGCCAGTATCAGTTGTTGAAGAACATGGTCCACATCTCTGCACCGGAACAGACATTTATCTGACTCAATCTTTATGTCAGAAGGTTAAACAAAAACTGGAAGCTAAAGATCATCAAGTCGTTATCGCTCCCCCCTTTTATTGGGGTGTAAACAGTATTACAAATGGCTTTGTCGGTTCTTTTTCTATCAAGCCCGAAACAATGACCACAATACTTCTGGAGATTTTGGAAAATTTAAAAAAATGGGGGTTCGAAAAGATATTCTTATTGAATTTTCATGGCGATTTTATTCATATTAAAACAATTGCTGATATTGTCGCCAAAGCAAACGAAAAGAACATTGAAGCCTATTTTTTGATTGATAATAATTTAATTAGGCGAATGGATTTAAATAAAGACGCTTCTTATCTGGTAAAAGTCGAATTAGATCCAAATAAGACCGATCTTGAAACCAATGTTATTGATATTCACGCAGGAGCGACAGAAACAAGCTGGATGGCACTTTCCTACAAAAAACTGGTAAACACTGAAAAAGCAAAAGCTTTAAAACCAACCAACCTGACCTTAGCCGATTTACAACAATGGGTTAAAGGTGGCGAAATTGCCAAAAACATTACCCCGTTAGGCTATTGTGGAAATCCATCAAATATTGACTTGTCAAAAATAAAAACCATGGAAGATACAATTGCAGAAAAATATGCGACAGCAATAATCAATGTCAGTAATCATTGAAAATAGTCGATATATCAGAGCTGCATCTATATATATGACTGAGCACCCCAAAATTTTATACAAAAAATCCGCCATGTCAAGATCGCCCCAAGGGCGTCAGAATGGCGGTTCTTTTTTTAATTCACAATAATTTGTTTTAAATATTTGACAACCATGTCGGCGAAACTATTGATGTCCTTGATATAAGCAAAGTCTCTACCATAGCTCAGTTTTTTTTATGAGAACCTGTTCTTTTTCTAGAAAAACTTCTAAAACCATAACGCACCTTGTGCAGGCTTGTATTCATTTATCAAATAAAATTGCATTTTGACAACCGCTAAAGGCATCTTGAGCCTATAGCATTGCCTTATGAAAAATATCACGCTATAATTTATATAGGATAGGAAAGAAGGTGAGATGCTTGAAATTAAAGATACATCAAGTTCCCAATGCTTCTGAAACTGAAATTGTAATAAACTGTCAAGTCGTTGATGAAAGACTTGAACAGCTCATCAAATATATCACGCAGTACACCTATACACTGCGTGCTAAAAAAGAGGGAAAATTTTGTTTTGTTCCAGCAGAAAAGATCTATTATATTGATTCTGTTGATAGTAAAACATTTTTATATTCAGCAGAAACTGTCTATAATAGCGCTGAGAGTTTAATAATATTGGAAAACAAACTCTTAGATTCTACATTTGTTAGAATCAGTAAAAACTGTATTTTAAATATCGCTTACCTAGAATCTGTACATGCATTATGGAATCACCGACTTGAAGCAAGTCTCTTCACCGGCGAGAAATTAATCGTAACACGGCATTATATTGAGAGCTTAAAAGCAAAAATCAAAGGTTAGGAGGAAGTCGAAATGAATAAACTACAACATACGCTTGTTTCAAGAGCAACATTATCTTTCACATTAGCTGTTGTCTTTTCAGCGCTTTATAATTTGTCAACTAATCATCTTCAATGTGACTACTTGTTTTTGCTGGAAATACTTGGGTTGATTGTGTGTTTAGAACTCATTGACTATGTTTTTAATCATATATCATTTAACTCTAGAATTCTATATTTATGCACGGAATATGCCTTGATGTATGTTTGCTTTCTGATTTTTTCATTTATAGGACATTGGTTCAGTTTTACTAGCACCAATTTGATCTTTTTTTCAAGCATATTCGTGATATTTTTTGACCTACTACACTTTTATTCTTATTGTTTGCTAAAAACAGAAGCAAACAACATAAATAATCATCTTCTAAAGAAAAAAATATAATATATGGAGGTATTTCTTATGTATTTTTTTGGTGATACATACTTTCAAAGTTTTTTATTAAAAAATGTTTTTCAAATCATTCTCATTCTGGTAATCATAGCTGAATTAGCCGTTCTAGTTATTACTACATGGAACCATCATGATGGTGGCGAAAAAAAAACGATCCAGGACCGTGGTTCTATGCTGTTTATTATACTCGGCTTCTGGCTGGCAATATTCATGAATCCAATCTGTATTAATCAATTTTCATTAATACTGCCTGAGTATTTCTTTTGGCTTGGGATCGTCCTTACACTAGTGGGCATATTCACACGATTGTATTCTGTTTGGACATTAAGAAAATTCTTTACCTTAAGTGTTCAAGTTAGCGCCAAACAGAAAATTGTAAAAGAAGGGCCCTACAAATATGTACGTCATCCCGCCTATACCGGAAGTATTTTGACACTTTTTGGTATTGCCATTGCATTTCGCTCACCATTTGGTATCATTGCAACAGTAATCATTATTGCTGTTGTATATGGCTATCGCATTAAAATTGAAGAAAAAGCATTAGAAAAAAATTTCGGTTTGTCTTATGAAGATTATGAAAAACAAACCTGGCGATTGATCCCCTACATTTTATAAATCACTCTTTCATAAAAAAATACATGGAAGATACAATTGCAGAAAAATATGCGACAGCAATAATCAATGTCAGTAATCATTAAAGATAGCCGATATATCAGAAACGCATCCATTAACATTCGATAAGTTCGGAATCTGTGAAAAAGTTGCGTTTTGAAACTAAACCCCCTCTATCGTTTCAATGTCTTTAACTTCACCGCTCTCCCTCTGCACAATTTTTTGTATTTTTTTATTCATACCCTTATATTGATACACAATAGCAATAAATGCGGGAACAATAAAACTGATTGCAATTGATATACTAATTCCATTGATTCCCAACGCCGTTAATGACAGAAATTTAGCTAATGGGAGACGAAGAAGAAGGAAGTAAAACGCCATAAAAATCATCGATTTAACCTGTTGTTGTAAACCATTAAGCTCTCCGATGAAAGATTGAGTGATACAGTTTAAAACATATCCAATCGCAATAATTTCAAAATATCTCGCTATAATCACTTTGGCGGCTGAACTGACGCCAAACAATCCGGCCATGTTTTGTGAAAAAATGGTAACAAGCGTAACCAGTATCAAATCCAAACTAACTGAAAGGAGCATTCCCCATTTTAAATATTCTTTTATTTTCTCACTTTTTTTTGCTCCATAACACCTGCCAACCGCGCTTGTAACAGACATATTGATTGTTAATGCAGGATATAATACGATGACCTCAAGTTTAGATGCTACACCATAGGCTGCTAAAGATACGACACCAAAGCTGCTGAACAATGCTTGAATCACTGCTGTACTAATAGTAGGGATACCCTGCTGTACTGCTGATGGGACGCAAGCCTTTGTGATCTCATTCAACGATTTAACATTTATTGCTTGCACATCAAATCTAAACATTTTTCGTCTCAATACATATAGAATCATAATCAGAACTGATACTACTTGAGATATTAATGTTGCAATGGCAGCGCCGTTAAGCCCTATTCGCAAAATCAAAATTGGATCGAGAATAACGTTAAGCACCGTGGTTATGATAATTGTTATCATCTGTATTGAAGCATTCCCATAGCTTCTTAATACTGCTGAGAAGTACATATAAAGTTCGATCAATGGGAAACTCAAAATGCAATAAAACAGATAAGTTCTTGCCGCCGCAAATATTTCTTCTGGAGTATTAATGGCAGTTAATATTCCATTCATACCCAGAATGCAGGCCAACGTTAATGCGACGCTAAATAAAAACAAGCTAATCAGTGAGGTCGACAGAGTAGAATCAACTTTTTCATTATCCTGTGCACCTAAATATTTGGAAAGCACAATCGTTATACCATTCGTTGCACCTATTACGATTGCGGAAAAAAACATAACCAATGGTACCGATGCCGATTGTGTGGCAAAAGCCTGTTCACCCAACAAATTTCCGACCCATAAACCACCTATAATGTTATATAAAGTAGTGCAAAAATAAGCGACATATAATGGCAGATACATGGTTAATAAGTTTCGAGCCGAATTTCCTTTTGTAAAATCAATTACTTTGTCATTTTCCATAGGTAATCCTCCAATAAAATAATAATTTGAGTGAAGCATTCATTCAAATTATGAAAAAAAATAGTCGTATTGCAAACGAACACTATATACATTTAAAATGAATCATTCATTCGTAAAAAACAATAACTGCACTGTATCGTCTTTTTATTAAATAGTATACGCATGTAAAAGAGCATCAAGCACTACTTTCTTTGCCATCTCTTGGGATATAGTCGTGTTTGTTTCAAAAGCATCATATCTTACATGCATGCTCCACCATGAAATTGTCTCAATGATAAGCCTAGCATGATGCTCTGGACATTCGAGTTTACGGAACTTACCTTCCTCAATAAACTTAAAAACATACTTTTTTACATCTTCACAAAAATGTTTTCTGAAATTCACATAGTTTGTATAGAGCATTCCACAGTCAGTACCATTTTTTTGTAAAATTAGAAACCCTACTCCGTATTTCGCGAGGACATCAAAGACATCTGAAAGCATCTGCTCAAAATCATAGGAATCATCGTTATCACCCAAATGTTTTTCAAAATCGCGATTGATTGCTTTGCTGAGTTCTAAGACATCATCTTCCAATGTATTAAAATCGCTTTCTTTCACCGGTAACTGAATATCACTTTCCAAATAATCACTGTTCATGATACTTTTTAATACAAAATCGAAAATAGCCTTTTTACTTACAAATAAAGTATATATAGCACCTACTGAAATGCCGGTGGCATTCGCTATATAACTAATTTGTGTCCTTGCATACCCTTTGTTGATAAAAAGTTTGCTTGCTTCTTCAAATATCATTTTTAATCGAATATCAACCACAATAACACTTCCGTTTCATAAAATGAATGGTTCATTCATATAATACTCTTGCATAACCATTTTGTCAACAGTTTGACGACTGTTTGCAGATTATTTCTGGAATTTATGGTTTCAACATAAATTTTCACATCCTCTGACTTACCCCCAAATGATGCTGTTACAAAGGGTCCTCCGATAAGGACACTATCAGCTCCAAGAGCGGGTATTGTCAGCTTTCCTTTTTACTCTTCTGCAATTTCAGAAAGTATATCGGCAACTCCTGGAGTTTGATTGAGTAATCTTCCTCCATGATTTGATATTTTTAACATCCGCCATATCAAGATCGCCTCAAGAGCGTCTGAATGGCGGTTCTTTTTAATTCGCTATAATTTGTTTTAAATATTTGATAACCATGTCGGCAAAACGATTGATGTCCTTGATATAGGCAAAGTCCTTGCCATAAATTAATTTTTCTGCCATTAAATCCTGCTCTTTTCCGGTAAAAACGCCAAGAATCAGAATACCCTGCTGTCTGGCAAAGCGAACCTCTTTGGCGGTGTCTGATATGGCCACCCGTCCGCGATACGCTTCTTTCAAATCATTAACCTGGCCCTTGCCAACTTTAATGTCATTAGGGCGCCCATCGCTTAATACGATCAGAATTTTATTCTCCTCCCGACGTTTCAGCAAATCCTCACAGGTCGCTTTGATGGCCAGGCCGTCCCGGTTATTTCCGGAACAGTAATATTCAAAAATATTGTCGTTGATAGACAATGGGGATTCATAATCCCTAAAACGCTTGATAACCGTATAGTCAAGAAAGCTGGAAAACCCGAGAACCCGATTGGGAATACCTACCAGGGTCAGCGCCTGGGCAAGAATGTAAGACTGAATCGCCACCCGGGATTGATTTCGGCGCTGGGACCCACTGGAATCCATGAGAATATCCACCACAAAACTGCCCTTGTTGTTGTCAATATTTTTCACAAAAACCTTGTGATTGCTGCTGCGATTGATCCGCCAGAGTTTATTCGCCACCAGTTGACCGGCGTCTGACGGGATGGCATCCATGATTTCTTCCTGAACCAAGGTACGGGACATGCTTTCTTTTAGTTTATTCACGTTCCGCTTGCACACCTTGAAATTTGCCCGAAAGACTTCGATATTTTTCGTTTGTTGGCGTTTGACATATTTCTGCTGAAATTCGTTTTTTGAATCACTTCGAAGAACCCCGTCGGTCATGTGAATACGGCAATTGCCATGCTCTCCCTGACACACTTGGTTTTGCAGTTTTTTAACTTCGCTGATGGGCAGAAACGAATTTCCATAATAATAAGCGACTTTCTCATAAATTTTTTCCAGGTCTTCTTCCTGAACTTTTAAAACACGGCTGTTTCCCTCATTTTTATTGACATTCGACATTTCTCCCTGGGATTCGCCCAGGAGGGCATCGGCAAGCTCTTCAACCGAAGCTTCGATTTCGGATTCTTCCAGATCGTCTTCATATAATTCTTCCAGCATAAAATCACTGAAGTCCCCCCGCAAGCTGTTTTGCTTATCTTTGGAATCTTTTCGATCACTGCCATCTTCTTCAATAAAAAGCGGAAAGTATTCGAGATAGATAGCTTCAATACCTTTGAGAAAATCAACGGTATCTTTCCGATTCTGTAATCCCAGCAAGTCTTTTTTGAGTTTGCTTGTTTCCGAATCAAGCATAACACTCTTATCCATTTTTTCAAGAATAATCGCATGCTCCACTTTCTCTAAAAGGTTTTCGGTATGAAGCTTATAGTAATTTGCAAAGATATCATCATAGGCCTTTTTTCTGATGTCATAGACTCCGGGACGTTCGGCAATGATTTTTTCTTCAACAAGCACATCGCTGCCCATGGAGATGAGGCCCAGGACAATGTCTTTATCGAAACCAGCTCGATAACGGCTGATGACGTATTTCTTAACTTTTGTCCAGTCAACAAACTTCCGTCGTCCTCCGGCTGTTACCGCATGGTACAATGCCACATTTTCCGAAATAAAACTTTTCTCGCCACTGTCCATGTTTTCATCATAATCTCCTGAAACCGTCCACATGAGATTGGCTATGCGATTGTCAAATTCATAGTCTTCATAAATCCATTTGGTATCCTTCAAGTCGTTTGCCTCCCTTCCCTAGGATTCAGAAATTTAGAGATTGCCAAAAACATCCGTGGGTTCCCAACTTTCTCTGATTCGTGTTTTGATAACGTCCAATACAATTTCCTTTTCATACTGATCAAATGTTTTTCCGACGACCCCCATATCAACTGCCAGCATCGGCTTTAAGCCCCGCCGAATCGTTTTGAGGCTTCCGATAATACCACGAAGATCGACGGATTTAGTTGAAATTTCCGAGTTTTTTGACTTCTCCTGAAGATCCAAAAATATTCCGGCAAACTGGGGCAGGATTTCTTCATTGGCATCTGGAAAGTATCCCTTAAGGATGACCATCAATGTTTCTTCTTCAATCTGGGGAATATCAATGGTCATAAAACGGGAAACCAGGGCTTCATTAAGCTCTTTTGTTCCGGCATATTCATAATTCATGGTTCCAATAAAACGAGTTGCCTCATGTAGTTTTATTTTTTCATAGCCGGGCACATCAATGACCTTCCGATAATCCAGCGCTGAATGAAGCACCACTAAGGCATCATTTTTAGCCATATTGATTTCATCGAAAACTCCAAATCCGCCATTAATGGCACACTCATAAACAGAACCGCGACGCAGTTTTACCTCATTGTCGATAAAAGTATCGGTTCCGATTAAACTGGTGCTGTCGGTGTTCACATGAAATGAAGTATTCCACTGGGGTCGATTGAATAATTCGCAAATATTATCGGCTAAAACATTTTTACCAGTTGCCTTTGGTCCTGAAAGCAGTACATTTTCTCCCTCCAGAATGGCTGTGATGCACATGGCCCAGATATCTTTTCCATAAAATACATTCTCTGTATTCGGTACCCGGTCCTGAAGCTTTTCATCCAGCTTATAGAATTCTCTGAAATGTTTCACATCGTCCAGTAATTTTTCATTTATTCCTTGTTTCAATAATTCTTCGGTTAATCTCATCTATACTTTCCTTTCTGTCAATGCCTTGCATCGATTGTTGTTAATCTGTTGTTTAGAATGAATTTAATATACCATATAACCACTATAAATCAACCTAAAAAGTTTGAAAAGCAAAAATTTATCACTTATTAGATCATTCGAAAATATTTTTTTGTAAATTGTTATCTAAAATTTAATACACTCCCAATAGCACCCTGAAGGCTCTATTGGGAGTGTAGACAAATCTAAATAAGGCGACGCTGCCTATTATCCTGAAATTTATTGAAATAACTTATATTTTTCGTTCAATGACTTTTTTAGCCGCAGCAACAATATCCTTTGCGGTCAGGCCGTATTTTTCCATGAGCGGTGCAACCTTCCCGGATTGTCCAAAAACATCTTTAATACCAACTCGCTCCATTGGTACTGGCGCCACTTCGCAAAGTACTTCGGCAACAGCTCCGCCAAGGCCACCAATAATGCTGTGCTCTTCTGCCGTCACAATCGCTCCGGTTTTAATGGCGGCCTCTTCAATGGCATCCACGTCGATCGGTTTGATTGAACCCATGTTGATAACCTGTGCTGATATTCCGTCTTTTTTCAGCAGTTCTGCCGCTTCCAAAGCGGGTCCAACCATTAAGCCAACCGCAATAATGGTCACATCTCGTCCCGTTTTTAACAAGCCTGCTTTTCCGACTTCAAATTTATAATCTTCGTCAAAAATAACGGGAACATCACTGCGCCCTAAACGGATGTATACCGGTCCGTCAATTGCAATGGCCGCATCCATCATTTTTCTTGTTTCGATGGCATCGGCCGGACATAAAACGGTCATATTTGGGATAACCCGCATCAGCGTAATATCTTCAATCGACTGGTGAGAGCCACCGTCTTCTCCGACCGAAATACCGGAATGGGTCAATGCAATTTTCACATTAAGTTTTGGATAACAAATGCTGTTGCGGACAATTTCGTAGGCCCGTCCAGCTCCAAAAATAGCAAAGGTACTGGCAAAAGGAATTTTCCCCGTCGTTGCCAACCCGGCGGCCATCCCCATTAGATTTGCTTCTGCGATCCCTACATTAAAGTGCCTGTCCGGACATTCTTTTGCAAATATATTTGTTTTTGTTGCGCCCGATAAATCCGCATCCAAAACAACCAGATTCTTTATTTTATTTCTTAATTCAACCAAGTATTCGCCATAGGCTTGTCGTGTTGATTTCATTTCTGCCATATTTATGCCTCCAATTCTGCCAATGCCTGTTGAACTTGCTCAGCATTTGGTCCCTTTCCATGCCATCCGGCATTGTTTTCCATAAAAGATACGCCTTTTCCTTTGATGGTCTTGCAAACAATAACCGTTGGTTTATCCTCTGATTTTTTTGCCACTTCAATCGCTTTTCTCAGTTCATCAAAATCATGCCCATTTTCAACCATGATGACATTCCAACCAAAAGCTTTAAATTTTTCATCAATAGGATAGGGTGACATAACATCACATATTGCTCCATCAATCTGAAGGTTATTATTATCCACAAAAGCGATTAAATTGTTGAGCCGGTAGTGACTGGCGGCCATAGCAGCTTCCCAGACAAGACCTTCTTCTAACTCGCCGTCGCCCAGCAAAACATAAACTTTATAATCTTTTTTATCTATTTTTCCGCCAAGCGCCATACCCGTTGCTGCCGAAATACCCTGGCCCAATGAGCCGGTTGACATATCAACCCCCGGAACCTTGTTCATATCAGGATGACCCTGCAAAATAGAACCAAGCTGTCTAAGGTTCTGTAACTCTTCTTTTGGGAAAAACCCTTTTGCTGCCAAGGTTGCATATAGTAACGGTGCGGCATGACCCTTTGATAACACAAAACGGTCCCGATCTTCGGCGCGAGGATTTTTCTCGTCCACATTCATTTCTTCAAAATAAAGCAGTGTCAAAATTTCTACAGACGATAAAGATCCACCGGGATGTCCTGAGTTTGCTTTGCCAATCATTTTTACTATATCTTTACGAATTTCCCTAGCGGTTTCTTCTAAAAATGCCATGTATTTCTCCTTGTATTTAATAATTAATAATTAATAATTAATATTGCTTTCAATCTTGTGTTATTGATCTAATATATCCCGTCGAATGTTCTTTTCGACTCCATCTTCAAGATAAACCCGCGGCACCCGTTTATTTAGCATACAGGTCATTTCATAGTTGATGGTGCCAACTGCATCTGCTAAACTGTCGGCTGAAATATTTTCGCCAAATATCTCGACTTCATCATAAAGACGAATATCGTCAAGTTCGGAAACATCCACCATGCACTGATCCATGCAGATGTTCCCGACTACCGGTACCTGTCGCCCTTTAATCCAGACTTTGGCCGAACCACTGAGCATTCGGGTAAATCCGTCCGCATAACCGATTGGTAATGTCGCAATCAGACAGTCCTCTTTTGCGACAAAGTGGTTGCCATAACTCACCGAATCACCGGGGTGAATCATTTTCAGATGTACAATGGTGGATTTCAAGGTCATCACTGGTTTTAAAGCGATTTTTGATCGATCCACTTCATTGGATGGGTATAACCCATAAAGAATGATTCCCGGACGGACCATATCAAAATGAAGGCCCTCCAGATCAAAAATCGCGGCGCTGTTGGCAATATGTTTTAACGGTATCTGAATATTCTTTTCTTCCAGCTTGGCAATGACGTCTTTAAAACGTCGAACCTGCTCCATGGTGAAGGTTTTATCTTTTTCATCAGCGGTTGAAAAATGACTGTACAATCCCTGTATTTCAATACCTTTCAACTGGCTCATGGCTTCAATCGCTTCAGGCGCTTCACGCCAGTCAAGCCCAATCCGTCCCATTCCCGTGTCGATTTTAATATGGAGCGGATGTTTAATACCTGCTTCCAGACAGTAATCTGACAGTGCTGAAGCAAAATCCATTTGATAAACACCGGGAATCACATGCCATTTTATCAGCTCCGGGATGAGATCTTTGGGCGTGAAACCTAAAAGCAAAATCTCACAGGAAATTCCCCCTTGACGCAAAGCAATGGCTTCATCCACAAATGCAACCGCCAGCATATCCACTCCGGCATTGCATAACGCCTGGCCGCATTCCAATCCGCCATGACCGTAAGCATCTGCTTTCACGACGCCTAAAATTTTAACATCGGGTCCCACGATTCTTCTGACTTCTTCATAATTGTGTGTCAATGCATCTAAATTAATTTCTGCCCATGTGGGCCGAAGTCCCAATTCTTCCATCTTTTATTCAGCTCCCTGAGCCATGCTCAAAACAATGGCCACCCCATTTTTAATGGAGTCTTCCAAATTTTTTTTATAATCATTTGAAAGGTTGGCATCCGCTTGATCCGATATTGACCGAATGACCAGGTACGGAACCTGGTTAAATACGGCAACCTGACCAACTGCCGCCCCTTCCATTTCACAGCAAAGTCCGCCAAATTCAGCGAAAAGTTTTTCTTTAATCGCTTTGGAATCCACGCCTAAATCGGCGGTCATAATCCGACCGATCCGGTATGGCGCTTTTAGTCCAACGGCTGCTTCTTCGGCCAGCTTGATTAATGTTTTGTCGGCTTTAAAAAAGGTGATGTCCATATTGGGGATTTCTCCAAGGGGATGTCCAAAAGCTCTGGCATCCATATCATATTGACAGCTGTCTTCAGAAATCACAATATCGCCAATCTCAAGATCAGGATGAACGGCCCCGGCTACGCCCACATTAATAATGGCTTTGACCTTGAAAATGTCAATCAGAACCTGAGTGCACATGGCCGCATTAACTTTTCCGATACCGCATTGCACCGTCACAACTTCTTTTTGTTTGAGCTTTCCTTTGAAAAATGTCATTCCCGCATGGGTGATTTTAAAACAATCCTCCATGACCGATTTGATTTCTCTGACCTCACTATCCATGGCTGCAATAATACCAATCATTTTATTATTTCCCCTTTCACAAGACTCACCACTGCACTGGCAGCTATTCCTTCTTGCCTTCCTGTAAAGCCAAGACCTTCTTCTGTTGTTGCTTTAACACTCACCCGATCGCTGGGTAAATCCAGGGTTCTGCTAATATTTTCTTTCATGATTTCAATATAAGAACTTAGTTTTGGGGCCTGTGCAATAATGGTTGAATCAATATTATTGATCCAATATCCTTTTTCGCCGACAAGCTCCCCCACTTTTTTCAAAAGCATCAGACTGTCGCAATCTTTGTACGCTTCATCGCTGTCTGGAAAATGCTTTCCAATATCACCAAGGGCCAAAGCACCTAAAAGAGCATCCATAATCGCATGCACCAGAACATCCGCATCTGAATGCCCCAAAAGGCCAAGAGGATGCGTTATTTTTACACCGCCTAGAATAAGCGCTCGCTTTTCAACCAAACGATGGACATCATAGCCTGTACCTACTCGTATCATCTTACTCCTTCCAAACATTTCGTCAAATAAATTTAATCATATTTTCTATCGTTTGTACAGGTCTTTTCAAGCTGTTTCATTCTGTACAGGTTTACATTTTCTTTTTTATCAAATAAGCTCTATTGGTTCAGCTGTCTTTTATAGAAATTATAACATAAAAAAACGATAAAAAAGCTCCATCAACGGATAACTTAAATTCCCTTTAAGTTATCCGTTGGTGGAGTCCGTTTTAGACAATCTTCTGGACTTTCAACAAATCTCGGACGACTTCTCCGGCAATCAGCAGACCCGCAACGGCTGGAACAAACGCAATACTCCCGGGCGGATTCTCCCGTGCCAGCGGTTCTTCTCTTGAATAAAGTACCTTAAGAGATTCAACTCCCCGGTTTCTCAGTTCTTTTCGCATGACTTTTGCCAGCGGGCATATCGATGTTTCATAAATATCCGTGATTCCAAAAAGACTTGGGTCCATTTTATTTCCCGTTCCCATGGAGCTGATCAGAGGCACCTTGTTATCTTGACATTTAACCGCTAAATCAATTTTTGCGGTCACCATATCCACGGCATCAATGACATAATCATAATCTTCCAAATGAAATATTCCTGAATTTTCCGGCGTGTAGCATTCGTACATGGGATGAATAATACAAAGCGGATTGATAGCAATCAGTCGCCGCGCCATGACATTCACTTTTTTCTTCCCGATTGTTTTTACGTTCGCCATAATCTGACGATTAAGATTTGTTGGGTCAATGACGTCCTTATCTACGATTGTCAGGAAACCGACGCCGCTTCTTATTAGTCCTTCAGCCGCAAAAGAGCCTACTCCGCCAACGCCGAATAAAATCACTCGGGAATTTTGAAGCATTTCAAGTCCTGACTTACCAATGAGTTTTTCAGTTCGATCAAAAATTCCTTCTTCGGTTATCATCTTACATTCTTTCCGGCGCCGAAATGCCCAAAATACTCAGCGCATTTTCAATAACCTGCTGAGTTGCTTCTATCAATGCGACTCTTGCCTTCATCAGACTTTTATCCTCAACCCGCACATGACAGGCGTTATAAAAGCTATGAAAAGCTGACGCCAAATCAATGGCGTAATGGGTAATTCTGCTAGGATCCAACTTCTCTTCAGCCATCAAAATTTCATCTGAAAATAAAGAAAGAATTTCCAAAAGATTCAACTCTTCCTTTTCGGACAAGCGCTCAGGATCCAAAGCTACCGTATTATCCAATTCTTCCGCCATCTGCCTGATGATGCTGCAAATACGGGCATGAGCATATTGCACATAAAATACCGGATTATCGCTGGATTGTTCCATCGCCAAATCCAGATCAAAGTCAAAATGACTGTCAGGGGATCTAAGATTAAAAAAGAATCGCGTGGCATCAACGCCCACTTCATCAATTAAATCGGTCAGCGCAATCGCTTTTCCCTTTCGTTTTGACATTCGGGTCACTTCACCGTTTCTGATCAGTCTCACCAACTGCATCAGCACGACATCGAATTCATCGGCATTGATTCCAACCGCTGTCAGAGCTCCCTTTAGTCGGGCAACATGGCCATGGTGATCGGCTCCCCATACATTAATGCAGCGATCGAAGCCTCTGGTGATGTACTTATTCACGTGGTAAGCGATATCGCCCATAAAATAGGTGGGTAATCCATTAGCCCGAATAATGACATCGTCTTTATCTGATCCGAAAGAGGTTGACTTAAACCACAAGGCGCCATCTTGTTCATAGGTAAATCCGCCTTCTTTCAAACGGGCAATGGTCTCTTCAATGGCACCGCTATCATACAAACTTTGTTCTGAAAACCAGACATCATAATGAATGCCATAAGCTGCCAGATCACTTTTTATTTGCGTCAGGTTCTTATTCAGCGCATAATCGATAAGTATTTCTTTTCGTTCACTCGGTTCCAATGATCGATGCACATCCCCATTTTCGGCAATGAAATTTTTCATATGTTCAGTGATGTCATCGCCCTGATAGCCATCTTCCGGAAAGGGTATATCCTCACCAAATAATTGTCGATAACGGGCATCCAGAGAATCTCCAAATTTGACGATTTGGTTTCCGGCATCATTTATGTAAAATTCCCGGGTTACTTCATATCCAGTCCAGTCTGCCACAGATGCTAAAATATCCCCAATGGCTCCTCCGCGAGCATTTCCCATGTGCATGGGGCCCGTCGGATTCGCCGAAATGAATTCTAAGTTAAAGGCTTTCCCTTTGTTTTTCTGACTTCGACCGTAATCTTTTTTCATTTCAGCAATTTCTTCCAGCACTGCATAATGCCATGATTTTTTTAATTTAAAATTAATAAAACCCGGTCCTGCTATTTCTACCGATTCTACATAAGAACCTGCTGTATCCATATTTGCCATCAATGTTTCCGCAATAAAACGGGGCGACTTTCTGGTTTGCTTTGGCAATTGCATGGCAATGTTCGTTGAATAATCGCCATGTCCTTTTTCTCTGGGAATTTCCAGAAAAATATTCGGCATCGTTTCAATGGCAAAGGCCCCTGAAGCTAACGATTTATTCAGAGCACCTGCCGTGATTTCTTTTATCTGTTCATTGATCTTTTCACGTATATACATGCTTTTTCCTCTCACTCTTCTTTTTTATGTCTTGCTATCAACACAAGTTTAACGTTAAAGGAGAAGTACCCTTGGCACTTCTCCTTTACTGGTTTTCTTGTCCCTGGTATTATTGGGTGATTTTGATGTTTAAGACATTCTGCGAATTGGTAACACCCTCAATTTCAATATTGTAGTCGATTGATACCCTGGTTGGTTCTTTTTCGTCGTTATAATTTATAAAAACGTCCTTGGTAAAAATTCCCATGGTTACATCCCCATACGGTGTGGAGTACCAGGTGAGGTTTCTTTTTCCCGTTTCAAATTCCATAATGGAATTGGTGGTTCCCAATCGAATGACGGATACCTTCTCTGCATCAACACATACGGTAGTGGTCGTCCCTTCCATCCCTGAAACTTCGGATTCTATATAGGTAACACATGACCGATTGTTTTCTTTATACAGGTCTCCTTCGGTAAGGAATTCTAAGGTTTCTTTATCTTCTTCGTTTTTAATCTTTCCCGAAATGGATAACCATACTTTTTTTCTTTGTTCAGTCATTGATCTCCTCCTGGAGGTATAATTTCTCACACTATTAAACCATTGATTGGTTTTTTTATCAAGAAAAATTATATTCTTAAGTTTTTATTTGGTTATGGTCACACGTTTGCGATCCGCCGTTGCAATAATAAGGTCGACAAGTTCTGTATACCCAATTCCGGTGGCTTCCCACATTTTGGGATACATACTGATATTTGTAAATCCCGGCAACGTATTGACTTCATTAATCAAGATGCGTTCATCTTCGGTGACGAAAAAATCTACCCGAGAAAGGCCGGAACCTTCAATCGCATCGAAAGCTTTGATGGCATATGCTCTTACTTTTTCCGTTAATTCCTTTGAAATATTGGCCGGGATCTCAACCCTTGAATCTTCATCCGCTGAATATTTTGCTTCATAATCATAGAATTCTTTTGAAGGAATGACTTCACCCGGAATTGATGCTCGGGTTACCCCGTTTTCATCAAGTACCCCACACTCAATTTCTTTTCCTTTAACAAACACTTCCAGGATCAATTTATTATCATATTTAAAAGCTTCTTCAATGGCGGATAAAAGTTCTTTTCGATCATGTGCTTTAGTTATACCCACACTTGATCCCATATTCGCAGGTTTAACGAAAATAGGGTATCCCAAAACTTTTTCTGCTTCTGCTATCCTTCCATCAGCATCTTTTTTCCAGTCTTTTTTCCTAAAATAAACATATTTTCCGGTCGGTATCCCGACACTTTCAAACATAATTTTTGAAAAGACCTTATCCATTCCCACTGCTGAACTTAACACCCCGCAACCGACGTAAGGTTTGTTCAACATCTCAAAAACCCCTTGAATCGTGCCATCTTCACCCATTGGCCCGTGAAGGACGGGGAAGAAAACATCAATTTTCGTCATTTCAGGATGGGCAAAAATCGAAAAATCGCCAATAAGATTCTCTAAATCCTGTTCCCAAGAGCCATCCTTTATTTTTTCATGATCTCCTGAGTACAAATACCATTTTCCGTTTTTGGTTATCCCGATGGTTACAATATTATATTTTTCCTGATTAATAACCTCTAGTACATTATAGGCTGAAACACAAGAGACTTCATGTTCTCCGGACTGCCCTCCAAAAACTACGCCTATATTAAGTTTGTTTTCCATATTATTTCCTCACTTTTCTCTATTGATTTCGACAAGATCCTATTTTATACATTCTAAAAAATCTTCTTCTGAAATGACGCGAATACCATTCTCTTTTAATAAAGCCGTGACAATCCCATCGCCATCGATTAAACTTTCACTAAAAGTACCATCGTAGATTTTTCCACAACCGCAAGAAGGACTTTTGCTCTTTAAAACGGCAATTTTTGCTCCTGATGTTCGTGCCACTCCAAGGGTTCGCTCGGCTCCCAGATTGTAAAGATCAGTCACGTCAATTTTTTTATTATTATACACTTTTCGTTCGCCATTAACCACCACTATTTCAGCCGGGTCTCTCGGAGTCGACAGTCCCGCCAACACCTCTGGGCAAACCGGAATCGCTTTTCCATGCAGTAAAAGCTCACGCAATTCCTCAACAAGGCTGCCTTCTTCTTTATAGTTAATCTTCATCCCCAATAAACAGCCTGATACTAAAATTGGTTTTTTCTTGTTAATTGCTTCCTTTAAACTATTGAAATCTTTTTGATTCATCGCTATTCCTTTCAATCTTTTTCATTCTGATGGTTTAAACTATCTTCCCGATAAATCCAGGCGCCGCGTTTAAAGACCATTTTATAAACCATATCTTTTAATACGATTTCACCTATTTTAATGACGGAATTGGGTGCAATGGTCACATCATGGGTTATCCGAGCGCCCATTCCAATTTTTGTATTTTCACCCACACTGGCTCTTTTTCCCAAAATAACCCCAGGTTCCAAAATACAGCCATTTTCAATCATACTTTTTGCTTCTATAATGACTCCGGTGCCGATGTCGCAGCTTTCTCCAATCACGACATCTTCCCCGATTACTGCTCCTGCCCCAATCGTCGTATTTTTGCCAATATTGGCCTTTTCCGAAATCACTGCACTGTTGTGAATCGTCGTCCCAGTTTCTTTATTTTGCATCTTAAATCCTCCTACTTCTTTCGGATTCTAAGACCCTTGGGATAGTGGTTCTTGATAATCCCCTCACTGGCTTTTCCAAAACCAAGGGCATAGCCATCATATCCGACTAGTATCCATCCTTTTTTTGCATTTATATTAAGTGCTTCCCCTTTTAAATACTGGTAAGCCTCAGACTCTTCTTTCAGATCACAAACATTTTTCGCTTCTGATAATTTTAGTGCCATTCCTAAAGCGTAGCTTGGTTCAAAGCGATTCTTTTTAAAGGTTCCAAGGTGAAGCCCGGTTCGCAGCAACTTAAGGTTGGCAATTGTTTCCAAGTTAATCCCTTTTGGGATTGCGTAAAGATGTTCACCCAAAAGATACAAACGGTCCTCAAATTCTTTATAAAACGATTCTGCTAAATAGTTTTTGGCAAAATCAACATAATCGATCAATTCTGTTCGGGATGCTTTTTTCAGGCGTGATTTTGAATACCCCTGTTTCACATTTTTCGAATCTGAACTTGCCTCTGTTTTAATCAGTTTGGCAATAAAATGGCCTTCACCTTTAACATTCATCGGCATAATCCGAAGGGTTTTTTCAATAGCTTTCTCGTTATTCAGAGTCCATGCCACCCGGCCATGATCTTTAATTCCCGGTAGTTCAATGCTTTCTAATTTATAGGGGTATTGATTCATAAACGCTTCAATGATCTGTTCGTTTTCTTCTGGCGAAAATGTACAAGTCGAATAAACCAGGACGCCGCCCGGTTTCAACAACCGATGAGCACTTTCTAATATTTTTTCCTGCTTTCCCACGCAACGCGAGACGCGTTCCAGACTCCAATCCGAAAGTGCGCCCGGATCCTTTCGAAACATTCCTTCTCCGGAACATGGTGCATCCACTAATATTTTATCAAAGCTTTGGTAAAATGAATCCACCAATCGTTCGGGAAATTCATTTGTTACAATGACATTCGTCATTCCCATCCGTTCAATACTCGTGGATAAAATGCCGGCCCGGGAATTGACCAGTTCATTTGAAACTAAAATCCCCTGTCCCTTAAGTTTTGCTCCAATCTGAGTGGATTTTCCTCCTGGTGCTGCGCACAGATCCAATACCCACTCACCCGGTTCTGGAGCGAGCACTTCAACCGCCGCCATCGCCGTGGGTTCCTGAACATAATAAAGCCCGGCATAATAATAAGGGTTCTTCCCCGGTCGAACCTCATGGTCGATATAGAAGCCATCGGAGCACCAATCGACGCTCTGGGTTTCAAACGGTAATTTCCTGGCTAAATCTTCCGGTGTCAGCTTTAGGGTGTTGGTTCTAATCCCCTTGCTTTCCGGTTGATCATAGGAATCAAGCAAGCCTTCATAGGATTCACCCATAAGACTTTTCATTTTTTCTTTAAACGCTTCCGGTAAATTCATCCTGACTCCCTTATTCTTTTTCTCGATTATACTCGTTTCATTATACGTAAAGCTTTTGTTAATTACAATAATTTTCTAAAAAAGCGCGTTGCTCTGTTTTGCGATCAGTCGCCAATTACAGGCAAGCTTATGGTTGGCTTGTTGCTTTCTGCCCAAATAAAACACCAACAGCTTTAGAAAACTGTTGGTGCGCGGTTGTGACTATTTTATAATTGCTTTAATCATTTTTTAGGTTTTGCAAAAATCATCCGTCCAGCAGCCGTTTGTAAAATGCTGGTAACTAAAACAATCGTTGAATTTCCAATGTACTTTTTACCATTTTCAACGACAATCATCGTGCCATCATCAAGATAGGCAATTGCCTGGCCGTTTTCTTTCCCGCCTTTTACAAGCAGAACTTTCATTTCCTCGCCCGGTAAAACAATCGGTTTGACGGCATTCGCCAACTCGTTAATATTAAGAACGTCAACCCCTTGAACCGTGGCAACCTTGTTCAGATTATAATCATTTGTTAGAATTTTTCCTTTGGTTAATTTTCCCAGTTTCACAAGTTTAGAATCCACTTCATGGGTATCTTCAAAATCTTCTTCCGTGATCTGAACTTCTATTTCCAGGTCTGTTTGAATTTTATTTAAGATGTCCAAACCTCGTCTGCCACGATTTCTTTTGAGTTCATCTGATGAATCTGAGATAAGTTGCAGCTCATTCAGCACAAAAACTGGTATAACCAGGGGTCCTTCAATAAAGCCTGTCTTGCAGATATCAAAAATTCGTCCATCGATAATCACACTGGTGTCTAATAATTTTGGGATTGCCGCTCCTTTTCTTTTCGGAGAGCGTTTCTGACTAACTGGCGCATTTGCTTCTTTTTCCCGTTTGACACTTTGAAAAGCAAGCAAAATCTCTTCTCGCTTTTTGATTGCCAGAATAAATCCAAGGTAGCCCAAAACAATATAGCTGACAATCGTTAAAATTGTACCAACCCATGGAAAAGGAATTTGAACAAAAGCAAAACTGATTAACATTGCAATAACCAAACCAATAATCAAACCGCCTAGGCCAAAGCCGATATCGATAAGCCGAACATTTTCCATGCTTGCTTCAGCAATTTTTGCCAGCTTTTTAACGCCTTTGAGCATTAGCGGAAATAGGATGAAAAAAATAAGTCCAAATACAATAATGAGAGCCACATAAACGAATACTTCAAATTCCGTACTCAAGCTCAAATTGAATGGTTCCAGAATCCATGTATTCGAAAAGATCACACTCGCCAATGCCATACCGACAAGCATTCCAATAATAGCAAAGGATACTCTAAGTATCTTTTGTATCATTATATTCACCTCCTTTCATTATGTTTATCTAAAATTATAACATCTAATTCTTAAAATTACACTATTAAACATAACAAAAGGCGTGAAATCACGCCTCGCTGTTTACTGAACTATTAATTAATTCTAATATTTCATCTTTATCCCGATTTTGGATTAAAACCATTTCACTGACGATAAAATTTCTGGCACTATTCAACATCTTCTTTTCTCCGGTTGAAAGACCCTTTTGGCGATCCAGCAAGATAAGATTTTTTACCACCTTTGCCACTTCAAAGATATCTCCGGTTTTTAATCTCTCAAGATGTTCGCGATACCGTCGGTTCCAGTTTTTTTCCATTTCATCCATTGGCAATTTTAAAGTCTCTATCATATCGTCAATTATGGGTTGAGTAACAATATTTCTAACCCCAATTTCATCAACTTTATCCACAGGCACGAGAATCTGCAAACCTTCAGACACAATCTGCATGATATAATAAGGTTTCGTTTCTTCAAATATCTCACGTTCTTCAATCGCTTCAATAACACCTGCTCCGTGCATTGGATAAACAATTTTATCACCGACTTTATACATTTTTAACACTCCTATCGTTGATTCATGTTTTTATTATACCATAAAAAAAACGAATAAGCTTTTCATTCTATAAAAATTTTATCCTTATGTCAATATTTATTTTAAATAATCATCGTTAAACTGATCCGTTTTCGTTTCAAGTCAACCGCGAGCACTTTAACGGTAACCACGTCCCCAAGTGAAAGAACTTCCGTCGGGTGGTGTATGTACCGATCGGTAATTTGAGAAATATGCACCAGGCCATCTTGATGAACTCCGATATCTACAAACGCACCAAAATCAATAACATTACGTACCGTACCAATCAGTTCCATATCGACTGCCAAATCTTCCATCGATAAAACATCCGATCTTAAATGAGGCTTTGGCGCATTCTCCCGGGGATCTCGCCCTGGCTTTTGTAATTCTTTCATAATATCACGTAGGGTTGGCACACCGATTTCCAATTGGCTGGCCATTTCAGAATAGTTCATATCCTTAAACAACTCTTGGTCTTTGTTTCCCAATTGTTCTTTTTTAATGCCTTTTAGTTTCAAAAGTTTTTCCACACTTTTGTACGTTTCCGGATGAACCCCGGTGTTGTCTAAAACATTGTCGCCGTCATCAATTCGCAGGAATCCTGCGCACTGTTCAAAAGCTTTGGACCCCAGTCCTTTAACCTTAAGCAATTCTTTTCTGTTTTTTAATGGGCCAACGGTATCACGATAGTCCAAAATATTTTTGGCAATGGTTTTATTTACGCCTGCCACATACTTTAATAACGAAACCGAAGCACGGTTAACATTAACCCCAACATTATTTACCGCATCTTCCACCGTAGCTTCCAAAACACGTTCCAGCTCTTTTTGATTAACATCATGTTGATATTGTCCCACACCAATATGTTTGGGATCAATTTTCACAAGTTCAGATAATGGATCCTGAAGTCGTCCGCCAATGGAAATTGCCCCGCGAATGGAAACATTAATATCCGGATACTCTTCCGTCCCCAGTTCCGATGCTGAATAAACGGATGCACCGGCTTCATTAACAACGATATATTGAACTGGCACACTTGTTTTCTTAATGGCTTCGGCAACGAATTGTTCCGATTCCCGAGAAGCTGTCCCGTTTCCAATCGCAATAATATCAACCTGATGACGTTCAATCAGTCCTAAGAATTCCCTTTCAGCCTTTTCTATCTGGCCTTTTCCAAAGGTGGGATAGATGGTCGCATAATCTAAAACTTTTCCGGCCTTATCCAAAACCGCAATTTTACATCCGGTTCGGAAAGCGGGATCAAAGCCCATGGTTACTTTATCTTTAAATGGCGGCTGCAGCAAAAGTTTTCTTAGATTTAGCGCAAACATCTTAATGGCGCCTTCTTCGGCCCTTTCCTTCAAAGCCGTTCTTATTTCGCGTTCAATCGCTGGCGCAATCAGGCGGGAATAGCTGTCAATGATCGTTTTTAGCAAATACTCTGATGGCTGATCCTGGACTAGTTCCTTTTTAAGATATTCCTCGATTTCTTCCACCGGTGCCAATATTTTTACCGAAAGTGCTTTTTTCTTTTCTCCGCGATTAATGGCCAATATTCGATGATCCTTGATTGTTTTAATCGCTTCGGTATGATCGAAATACATTTCAAGTTCAGTGTTTTCTTCTTCTTTACCTTTGACCACGGTGGACCGGATCTGTCCTTTTTCATAGGTTCTTTTACGGATAACCCCGCGGTATGTTCCATTGTCCGATATTATTTCTGCGATGATATCCATGGCATACTGGAAAACTTCATCAATGGAACTGATTTCTTTTTCTTCATCAATGTACTTATTCGCCGCTTCGGCTAATTCTGCTTCGGTCAGTTTTTGCGCTAAAATTTGAATGGCAAACGGTTCCAAGCCCTTTTCTCTGGCCACCGAAGCTCGGGTCTTTTTCTTTTGCTTGTAAGGAAGATAAAGGTCCTCAACTTCCTGTAGCGTTTTAACTTTTATAATAGCGGCACTCAGCTCCGGGGTGAGTTTTCCCTGTTCTTCAATGCTGTTACAAACCTCTTCTTTTCGTTTTTCCAATTTTCTCAGATAAGTCAGGCGAACGTCCAAATCTCTTAAAAGAGCGTCGCTTAAATCACCAGTTACTTCTTTTCGATATCTGGCAATAAACGGGATGGTATTGCCGCCATCAATTAAATTAATGGTGTCTGCGACTTGTTGAGGCCTTATTGAAAATTCTTTTGCTAATTGATTGATTATATATTCCACAAAATTCTCCATTCTTGATTAAAAAAATAATAGTTTTCAACATTTAGATTTGTCTACACTAAAATAATAGTTTAACATTTTTTCGAAATAATCACAAATTTTCTCTATGATTGGGGTTTAAAACAGGCTCTTTAGCACATCTGGACGGTCACATAAATAAGCGGTTGTTTAAATTTATCAATTCTTAAGTGCGGTTTGTCAAACGGTATCGTTCATGATAAAATATCCTCCAGCAAATGAAAAGGAGCACCTAAATGGCAATAAAATTTATTGTGGATTCCATGTGTGATACCAACAGCAATATCTTAAGTCGTTATGAATTTGATATCCTCCCCATTCCCATAACGCTTGATGATAAAACATATTTTGATGGAATCGATATAACCCCTGAAATGATCGTAAATTTTGTAAATAACAATAAAAAATCATTTCCCAAAACTGCTCAAATACAACCTCTCGCCATCATTGATACGATTGAGAAGCACCTTAAAAATGATGACGATGTTATTTATTTGGCCTTTTCCTCAAAACTTTCCGGCACTTATCAGACCGCCCAGCTGTTAGCCAAAGATTTGCAGACGAAATACCCTCATCGCAAAATAACCATTATCGATTCGCTTTCGGCCACCACTGGTACCGCCCTGATTTTATACCAGGGTCTTAAACTAAATAAGCTTAACCGTTCCTATTCAGAAATTGTTGTAACGATGACTTTTCTTTCTCAGCACGCGCAAATCTTTTTTATGGTTGGCGATATTAAATGGTTGGCTCAAGGCGGTCGAATCAGCCGTAATGCCGCTATGCTTGGGGATATGTTGAAAATTGTACCGATCCTTTATTTTAATGATGGCGAAATACTCGTCTATGAAAAAATACGCGGACAGAAAAAAGCGCTAAGGAAACTGCTGGCAACGGTTGAAGAAAAAATGGGGAAAAACAAAGAACAGATTATCGGCTTTATTCAAAGCACTGCTTTGGATCTCCAGGAAAAAGCGAAAAGGCACCTCGAAAAAGAACTGGGAACGAAGAATTTTATGATTCCCCAAGATGCGGGTGCGGCCCTCACCGTCCACATTGGACCTCATTGTCTGGGAATTATGTTTTTTGATGAACTTCCTGATAATTACGTCAACGTTTGTCCGTAGTCTGAAAAAAGTCCGGACAATAACCTATCAATCATGCCAACAAACCGCTTAAGGTTTATCAACACGCTTGATATTAATAAGCATGCAGCATCTAAAAAACCGCCAATTCATGGAAAGTACTCCATGAATTAGCGGTTAATTTTTTCTATTTCTTTGATTTAATCAGATTAATCAATCCTCCGGCCAGAAGCATTTCTTTTTGTCGCTGAGACACTTCCAAATCCATAATATAGGTTAATCCTTTTGTTTTATTAACCAGCTTTGCCTTACCGGCTTTTACTGCATCCAGGGCATTTTCAATGACTAACTCATCCCCTAACGAAATGGTATCGTAATCCGCTTCATTTTCAAACACGAGGGGTAAGATTCCGTTATTAATCAGGTTGTTCTTATGGATACGCGCAAAAGATTTAACCGCAACCCCTTTAATTCCCAGAAATACCGGTGCTAATGCGGCATGCTCACGACTGGAG
Source organism: Acetobacterium tundrae (assembly GCF_008086615.1). GTDB lineage: Bacteria > Bacillota > Clostridia > Eubacteriales > Eubacteriaceae > Acetobacterium > Acetobacterium tundrae. The sequence continues at coordinate 14,079 of NZ_RXYB01000022.1, read as the reverse complement.
CCTTGTCCGTAATTTGATCCTCCGACGATAAATCCGCCGCCGTTATCAAGTGCCCGCTGGGGAAATTCCGGATCACAGGGGGCCAGGCAATAGTTTGACAGATAGGGAATATTGGAACGATACGGCAGCAATTTTGCATTGGACGGCATAATATGGTCCGTTGTGATATTGTCTTCCACAACGATTAACGCTTTTCCTGCCACGGTGTCTTTCAACGGTTTTGTCGCTGGAAAAGGTTTGATGTTTGGTCCTTTGACAACTTCAATTTGAGTGCCTTCCGGAGCCGGTTCCATTACCATGGTGTCGTTGATTAAAAAGTTATCCGGCATCGAAATTTCCGGCAGTTTCACCTTTCCAAGCGGATTGGTCAAGACCCCTGCAATCGCCGAAATTGCTGCTGCTTCAGGACTCAATAAATAAACATCGGCTGAGGGGGTTCCTGATCGGCCAAAAAAGTTTCGGTTAAAGGTTCTTAATGAAACCGCGTTGGTTGATGGTGCCTGGCCCATTCCGATACAGGGCCCACAGCCGCATTCCAAAACGCGTGCTCCGGCATTAAGGAAATCTGCCAATGCTCCGTTTTGCGCCAGCATGGTCAATACCTGCTTTGATCCCGGTGCGATGACTAAGGATACATTTTCGGCAATGGTTTTTCCCCGAAGAATTTCCGCGACTTTCATCAGATCCAACCATGAAGAGTTGGTGCAGCTGCCGATTGCAACCTGGTCAATAACCATTCCTTCAATTTCTGAAATTTTAACGACTTTATCCGGGCTGTGGGGACAGGCCGTCAACGGTTCTAAATGATCCATATCAACCTTTACCGCTTCATCAAAAACAGCATCGGTATCAGCTGCTAATGGTTTAAAGTCTGTGCCCCGGCCCTGGGCTTCCAAAAACTTCTTGGTCATTTCATCTGACGGAAATACCGAAGTTGTAGCGCCCAGCTCTGCACCCATGTTGGTGATGGTGGCACGTTCCGGAACGGTTAATGTTTTTACCCCTTCGCCGGTGTATTCAAAGACCTTATTCACGCCGCCTTTTACCGTACATTGCCGCAAGACTTCTAAGATCACGTCTTTTGAAGAAACGCCTGATCGAAGTTTTCCGGTCAATTCAACCTTCACCACTTTTGGCATGGTGATATAGTAAGGATCACCGGCCATGGCAACCGCGACATCAAGGCCGCCGGCACCAATAGCCAGCATCCCGATGCCGCCGCCTGTTGGAGTATGGCTGTCTGATCCCAACAGGGTATCCCCGGGAACTCCAAAGCGTTCAATCTCAACCTGGTGGCATATTCCATTGCCCGGTCGGGAGAAATAAATGCCGTGTTTTTTAGCAACGCTTTGGATATAACGGTGATCATCCATGTTTTCAGGTCCTTCCTGAAGCATGTTATGATCAATGTAAGCCAAGGATTTTTTTGTTTTTACTCGTGGCACCTCCATTGCTTCAAACTGTAAATAGGCCATGGTTCCAGTTGAATCCTGGGTTAAGGTTTGATCGATACGAATACCGATTTCTTCACCTTTTATCATCTCTCCAACGACAAGGTGTGCGGCAATAATTTTTTCTGTTAACGTTTTTCCCATTTAATTTACTATTTCCTTCCTTTAAAAAAGCATGTTTTTATGTGATCCTACTAGCCTCAAATTCTTTTCGCATAATTATACCATTTCTTTGGCTATATTTCCATATTTTTGCTTTCTGTGTTTCTCTTCATTTATCAACTAATCTGTGCTATACTAAAGCTTAACAAACACAATCGATTTTGAGTGGATTTGGTGGGTGCTATGACCTTTTTGAAATGCTTCAGCCGCTTTCTGATAACCCAAGGAAAAAAGAATAATATTGTCAATCTTTCTGCGCAAATGTCTTATCGTGCACTTTTGGCTTTCATTCCTTTCATCATGCTTCTTTACAATCTTATTAACTGGTTTTCCATTGAAATCAACACCACTCTAGTGTCAGTGCTTTCTGAGCTATTGCCAACATCTATCATGGATTATATCTATTTATCGATGGAAAATGCTAATACTATTTCCTTTTCTTTTGGAACCAATTTGTTGATTGGCTTCTTTATATTTTATGCGTCTGTATCTGCCATGCATTCTCTGATTCAATCTTTAAATCGTATTTTTGAACAGGAAGAGACCCGTGGCCTCATTGCCCTTTGGATTCAATCTGTTCTATATCTGTTCTTGTTTCTTTCAATTATTGTTTTGACGCTTTTTTTCTATATTTTTGGCGAAAAATTATTTCATTTTATTTTTACCGTATTCGATCTTTCGGGAATTTTTACCCTATTTATTGCCATTTTTAGTTGTATATATCTCATTATCGTCACCACGTTTATTTTTACTTTTATTTATATGTTTGCTCCTAAAAATCATCTTACCTTTCTAGAAGCCTTTCCCGGCGGCTTATTTGTGAGTATTTGTTGGTTTTCAATTCTTTTTATTTATGCCCTTTTCGCAAATTCAATTTTAGATTATGCAACCTTTTCGATTAACCTGCAAGGACCCTTTTCACTGTTTTTCGTCATCTATATTATTTGCTTTACGCTTACTCTGGGCGGCGTTGTTAATCTTTTTTCAGTCAAAATATTAGCTACCCGAGAAAGGAAGGGACAGGATGATTGAACGCTTGCAAAATTTAAGAATTATTAAACTTGTTTTCTTTTTTAAAAAAGATTTTGAAAATACCGATTTTGCAGGAATTTGTTCGCAAATGTCTTTTTATCTTTTGATGGCCTTTTTCCCTTTGCTTCTTTTTCTCATTTCTTTTGTCGGGAAAATTATCAAGCCTTTTGAATCATATCTGTATGAAATTTTAAAGTTTTTTTTACCGAGCCTTTCCTATACTTATGTTACCGATCTGTTAAATTCCATGACCAGTCAATTTTCCAATTCTGATTACAGTCTTATTGTGATTTCATTTTTCTTTTCCTCCCTGGCTGCCCGAGCTATTATGAATGGGCTTAATCAAACCTATGGTCAAAAAGAAACCCGTAGCCTCAGTCGAATATGGTCATTATCTTTTTTATTCACCATCCTGTTTACTTTAGCAATCATTCTCATCGTCATCGCCTACATTTTCAGTGCCGACATTGGCGCCATTATTTTTGAAAATATTGGCGCCATAGCGTTTTATTCGCCTTTAATCCGTCTCTTTGCGGTTGTTTTTTCCTGGTTGGCTTCGGCGCTTATTTTCAATATGATTTATATGGCCGCGCCGGCCCAACCGCTAAAATTTTTAGAAGGCTTGCCTGGTGCTTTATTTGCAACAGCCGGCCTTAATATTGCTTTTAGAGTATTCACCTGGTTTGTCAACAACTCGACCAAATACAGTGCCTTATATGGAAATCTCGGGGGACTTTTTGCTCTATTGGTTGGGCTGTATTTCATCTGTGTAATACTTAATCTCGGTGGAAAAATTAATTTGTACTGGTCTTTATATAAAAGCAAAGCACAGTAATGTTATAAAACCGTCCGACTGTTACACTTTGTGCTTAATTGTTAAGAAGAATTTACTTAGTTTAAAAAAATGCACTATCATTATCTTAGGATTGTGATAAAATATTGACAATAGCAATATTAAATTTTTATGCTTTCACTAATTATGTTTATTGAAAGGACTGCTGCATTATGAATGAAAAATATGTCGATACTGATCCAGCCCCAAACAGACGTTTTCTTAGTTATCATTATTTTGGTTCACACCTAAATGAAGGCGGTGTTATCTTTCGAACCTGGGCGCCTAATGCTCAAGGTGTCTCTGTTGTCGGTGATTTCAACAATTGGGAGATTCATCAAAATGCAATGATTTTAATTGAGGGTTCTCACGGAATTTGGGAGCTTTTTATACCTGGTTTGACATCAGGTATGCTTTACAAATATACGGTCAAACAACATAACGGAGAAATTGCGTATAAAGCAGATCCTTACGCTTTTTATAGTGAAGTTAAACCCAAAACAGCTTCAATCATTTGGGACCTCTCAAATTATTCCTGGCAAGATGAAAGCTGGCAAAAAAAAAGAAGTTCTGTTAATTGGCTTGAAATGCCAATTAATATTTATGAAGCTCATCTTGGCAGCTGGAAGCGAAATAAAAATGGTGACTACCTTACCTACCATGAACTTGCTGAACAATTAGTCCCTTATCTGCTGAAAATGAATTATACCCACATTGAACTTATGCCCATTATGGAGCACCCTTTTGATGGCTCCTGGGGCTATCAGCTGACCGGATATTATGCCGCCACCAGTCGTTATGGTGATCCCCAAGGCTTAATGCATTTTATTGACACCTGTCACCAATCCGGCATCGGGGTTATTCTTGATTGGGTTCCCGGACACTTCTGCAAAGATGCGCATGGGCTCTATCGGTTTGACGGTACCGAGCAATATGAATTTTCCGAACATCCTCAGTGGGGCACCATGGAATTTGATTATGGAAAATCCGAAGTTCTAGATTTTCTTGTTTCCAATGCCTATTTTTGGTTTGATCTGTTCCATGCTGATGGCCTTCGCATTGATGGCGTCGCCAGCATGATTGAATTGAATCATGGCCTGGAGGGCGAACCCTACCACAATGCTCATGGCGGCACCGATCGTCTTGAAGCCCTGTCCTTTTTACGAGAGTTGAACACCATTATTTTCAGGGATTTTCCATTTGCCCTAATGTCCGCTGAAGACTCCACCTCCTATCCCCTGGTTACCTGGCCGGTGGATAAAGGCGGTCTCGGTTTTAACTTAAAATGGGATATGGGCTGGATGCATGATACTCTGAATTATATGAAAACCGATCCCTATTTTAGGAATCAATTTCATGACCTGCTAACTTTTTCCATGGCCTATGCCTTTAACGAAAATTTTGTCCTTCCGCTTTCACATGACGAGGTGGTTCACAGCAAAAGAACCATTCTTGACAAAATGTTTGGGGATTATAATGTGAAATTTGATCAATTTCGCCTTTTATTCGGTTATATGATGACGCATCCGGGAAAAAAGCTTTCCTTCATGGGCAATGAATTTGCGCCTTTTTTGGAATGGCGGGTAGATGAATCCCTGGAATGGTTCCTGCTCGAATATGAGAAGCACCGTCAAATTCAAACTTATATTAAGGATCTCAATAAATTTTACTTAAAAGAAAAGTCTCTCTGGACCTGCGACCATAGTTGGGATGGTTTTAAATGGCTGGAACCAGATAATCGCGATCAGAGTATTCTTATTTTCAAACGCATGAGCACTGATGAAAACGATGACCTTATTGTCATTATGAACTTTTGCCCCTTAAGCTATATCGATTACCGGGTTGGTGTTCCCGGCAAAGGAAACTATCGTTTAGCCTTTAATTCTGATGAACTTGGCTATGGCGGCACCGGTTTTAAAATGAAAAAGACGATGAAAAGCCAGGCCATCCCACTTCATGAAGAAAGCAATTCAGTATCCATTAACATTCCGCCCTCATCGTTTGTTGTCTTAAAAGGAATTGTTCCCAGGCAACATTCAAAAAAAAGCACTGCCTCTGATACCAAATCCAAACTAAAAAATAAGAACTAATACGATTAGAGTGTTGACAAGCCGCAAGTTAATAAAAATATTGATTCTATTTCTTTAACCTTGTCTGCAATCTCAATTACTTTTAGTCTTGAAAGGAAAAAATATGAATTCTTCAGAAAAACAAACAAAAAAAGAAGCTTTTAAAGCCGACTATATCAATAAAATCGAAGAGGTTTCCGGCAATTGTTTAGAAGAATCGTCAGTTCTTAAACAATATCAAGCTTTAGCTGAACTCGTCATGGATGAGATTACCACCCAATGGGCTAAAATAAATACTCAGTATAACAAACACCAAACCAAACAAGTCTACTTTTTTTCCATTGAATTTCTCATCGGGCGACTACTTAAATCATATATTAATAATATCGATATGGACGAGGTGGTCACTGAAAGCCTTGAAGAACTGGGCTTAGACTATGCCGCTATACAGGAACAAGAGTCAGACCCCGGTCTAGGCAACGGTGGTTTAGGCCGACTGATGGCTTGTTATTTAGATTCATCTGCCGCCATGGGGATGCCTGCCAATGGCAATGGTATCCGCTACAAATACGGACTCTTTGAACAACGCATTATTAATGGCGAACAGGTTGAAGTCGCCGATAACTGGTTGAAAAACGGCTATCCTTTTGAAATCAGAAAACCAGACAAATCTGTTATTGTGAAATATTATGGTTCCATCCATTCTGAAAATATTAACGGTAGCTTAACCTTTATCCATGAAGATTATGAACCAATCATGGCGGTTCCCTATGATATTCCAATAAAAGGTTACCATAATGAAACGGTTAATTCCCTACGTCTTTGGAGCGCCGAACCGATTGATGGTTTTGATCTACCAACCTTTAATCAGGGTCAATTTTTATACGCCATTCGCCAAAAATCCGAGGCTGAATCGATTAGCCAAATTCTTTATCCCAATGACAGTGGTTTTGACGGAAAGCTGCTTCGCTTAAAACAAGAATATTTCTTTGTATGCGCCGGATTAAAGCGCATCGTTTCACATTATAAAAGAAACAATAGTAACTCTGTAGATGGTTTTGGTGAAAAAATTTGCATTCATATTAATGATACCCATCCTGCGATGTGTGGTCCTGAACTCATGCGTATCCTTATGGATGAGGAAGGTCTTGGTTGGAATGATGCCTGGAAAATGACAGTATCGGCCCTTAGCTTTACCAACCATACCGTACTTCCTGAAGCTTTAGAAAAATGGCCAATCAATATGATGAATAAACTGCTCCCGCGGATTTATATGATTATCGAAGAAATCAATCGTCGTTTTATTGAAGAGCTTGATGCCTGCTACCCCAATAATATAGAGCGCAATCATTCCTTATCCATCATTAAAGATGGCCAGGTTCATATGGCAAGTTTGTCTATTGTAACCAGCCATTCTATCAATGGTGTTGCTTCACTTCATAGCAAGATACTGCGGGAAGAAACATTTAATGGTTTTTATCAAGTGTTTCCCGAACGTTTTCATTCAGTCACCAACGGTGTAAGTCCTCGCCGATTTCTCATGCGTAGCAACCCCAAACTAAAAGACCTTTTAAATGAGTCCATTGGCATCGAGTGGGAAAAAAATCTCTTTCAACTTAAGAAACTTTCGAATTATATTAATGATCCTGTTTTCTACGAGAAATTCGATGCCATTAAACTTGCAAATAAGTTTTACCTGGCCGACTATATTACTAAACATATTGACATCAGCGTTGATCCAAACTCAATTTTTGATATCCAGGTTAAGCGTATTCATGAATATAAACGGCAGCTGTTGAATGCTCTTCATATCCTGTACTTATACAATCGACTTAAAGAAAATCCAAACTTGGAAATGGCGCCACGAACCTTTATTTTTGCTGGAAAGGCTGCTCCCGGCTATTATTTTGCCAAAGATATTATCAAACTCATCAATGCAATTGCCTATATGGTCAATAATGACAAAACCGTTCAAGATAAAATGAAAGTTGTTTTTCTTGCCAATTTCAATGTTTCATTAGCTGAAATCATTTATCCTTCTGCTAATGTCTCGGAACAAATTTCAACTGCTGGAAAAGAAGCTTCCGGAACAAGCAATATGAAATTCATGATGAATGGTGCCATTACATTAGGTACCATGGACGGTGCCAATATTGAAATTTCAGAGGCTGTTGGACCGACTAACATTGTCACTTTTGGGCTTACTTCTGATGAAGTGTTCCATTATCAAAAATATGGCGGTTATCACTCCGTTGATGTCTTCGAACAAGACCCGCGGATCCAGAAAGTGATGCATCAGTTAGTCGATGGCACGTTGGGTTTCGGACTTAACTTCCAATCAATCTATGATTCACTTATATTGTATAATGATCCCTATTTTGTGCTTAAAGATTTTAATGCTTATTCTGATGCTCAGAATCGAATTGATCAACTTTTTCGTAACAATAAAACATGGACGAAAATGTCAATTAGCAACATTGCCCAGTCTGGAATGTTCTCAAGTGATCGTTCAATTGCAGATTATCAACGTGAAATTTGGGAAATAAAGTAAGGAGAAAAAATGAATACTGAATGTGTTGCAATGCTTCTGGCCGGTGGACAGGGAAGTCGTTTAGGCGACCTGACCATTAACAATGCCAAACCCGCCGTTTTATTTGGAGGAAAATATCGCATCATCGATTTTCCTCTTAGTAACTGCATGAATTCCGATATCGACGTCGTCGGTGTTCTCACCCAATATCGCCCCTATATTTTAAACAATTATATCGGTGATGGTTCTGCCTGGGCTTTAGATCAAATTCAGGGTGGTGCCCATATCCTCCCGCCTTATATGGGACAAAAAGGAGGAAAATGGTATTCGGGAACGGCCGATGCCATTTATCAAAATATTGATTTCATCGAAAACTTCAATCCTGAATTTGTCCTTGTCCTATCTGGCGATCATATTTATAAAATGGATTACTCCAAAATGCTCTGCTTCCATAAAGCGAAGCAAGCTGACCTCAGTATTGCCGTCATGGATGTGCCTTGGGAAGATGCCCATCGTTTTGGGATCGTTAATACCGATGAAGAAGAACGTATTCAGGCCTTTCAGGAAAAACCGGCAATACCAAAAAGCAACAAAGCATCCATGGGAATTTATGTTTTTTCCTGGGAAATACTAAAAAAAGCCCTCCAGGAAGATGCTGGGAATCGTGAATCCGAGCATGATTTTGGTAATGATGTTATTCCCATGCTCTATAAAAGCAACAAACGCATCTATGCCTATCCTTACTCTGGCTATTGGCGAGACGTCGGTACGATTCAAAGCTATTTTGATGCCAATATGGATCTTTTAGATCCATACTGTGAATTTGATCTAACCGACCGCAATTTTCGGATTTTTTCAAATAATATCAGTCGCCATCCACAATTCATCGGTCCTGAAGCTAAAATAAGCAATAGTCTAATTTGTGATGGTTGTATTATCTGTGGACAAGTCGAACACTCAATACTTTCCCATGATATCCGTATCCATCGGCATACTATTCTAAAAAATGTCATTGTTCACACGGGTGCCATTATCGAAGATGGCGCAATTCTGGAAAACTGTATCCTGGGAGGCAGAGCGAAAATTAAGAGCGATGTCCGGTTTATTGCTGATGAATTAGAATCAGTTCCTCAAATTCACGTTATTAATTCCTGAAAGGAGTGATTTACCATGAAAAATGCAATCGGTCTTATTCTAAATATTGGCTGCGAAGATCCTTCTTTAAAAGAGTTTCTTCAACATCGCAGTTTAAGTACGCTGCCTTTTGGGGGACGTTATCGACTCATTGACTTTACCCTTTCCAATATGGTTAATTCCGGTTTATCCCGTATCGGCGTCATCGGCAGTAACAAATACAATTCTCTTGTTGATCACCTTGGAACAGGAAAAGAGTGGTCACTCAGTCGAAAAACACAAGATCTCTCCATTCTTGCCGGTGCCAATAGCGGTCGACTAGGGCATAAAATGAAAGTCAATCTTAAAGATCTACAAAACAATCGTGATTTTTTAGAAACTGCTTCTGGCGAACATGTGATCATTTCTCCCCCTAACCATATCACCTCCTTTGATTATCGAAATGCCTATGAAATTCATTCACAAAATAACAGTGATGTCACTCTGATTTATAAAAAGGATGATTCAACCTATCATCTGCATGATGATGATATCTATTTGGATCTTTATAATAAACGGGTTTCCTCTATTTATTATAAAAAAGAACAGCAAACTAACTACTTCTTTACAGAAATGCTGATTATTAAAAAATCGATTTTACTCCAATTTTTGGATCTTTGTGAATGCACTGGTGATTGGGATTTAATGGATATGGTCGCAATAAATCTTGATACTCTCCGGGTGTTCAGTGCTGAACACACCGGTTATTTGAAACGAATTAAGACCTTGGAAAACTACATGAAGGCCAGTATGGATTTGCTTGAATACGACATTATGCAAGAGCTCTTCCTTGAAAAAGCTTCGATTCACACCAAAATCAAGGATAATCACCCCAGCATTTATCTCGACTCTTCCAGCGTCTCCCACTCCATTGTTGGAAGTGGTTGCAATATTGATGGCACCATCTTTCATAGTATTATTTTTAGGGACATCATTATGGGCTCTGATTCACAAATAAAGAACAGTATTATCATGCAAAAATGCAAAATCGGCAACCATGTTACCCTGGATTATGTTGTTATGGACAAAGATACAAAAATTAGTGATTATACCACCCTGATTGGCAAACCTCACGATCCCATTATTATCAAGAAAGGTACGGTGATATAAAAATGTTGAACGTCTTATTTGTGGCTTCAGAAGCTTATCCCTTTGCTAAAAGCGGCGGACTGGGTGACGTCATTGGCGCCCTTCCAAAATCTTTTCCTGATGATGTTGATGTCCGAGTTATTCTTCCCTTTTACAGTACCATACCGGAAGAATTAAAAAGGAACATCAAATTCCTTGATCACTTTCATATTCAGATGAATAATACTTTATACTATTGCGGTATTTTATCGTGCGAATATGAAGGGATTACTTTTTATTTTATTGATAACGAGTCTTTTTTTAAACGTCCTTCTCTTTATAATTACTTTGATGATGGTGAACGCTTTCTCTATTTTTGCCGAGCTGTACTGGATTCGATTCCGTCACTCAATTTTGATCCTGACATCATCCATTGCAATGACTGGCAAACGGCCGCAATCCCTTACCTGCTTAAACATCAATATCGGACCGCTTTTCCAAATACAAAAAGTGTCTTTACCATACATAACATAAAATATCAGGGTATTTATGGTTTCAATGATATCAGTAAATACCTTCATCTCGGTTTTCTGCCTTCAGATTTGGAATATTACGGAAAAATAAACCTCCTGAAAGGGGCTTTATACTCTGCTGATCTTATCACTACCGTAAGTCCTACTTATGCCCAGGAGATTAAAAATTCTTTCTATGGAGAAGGTCTTGAGCGTGTCATTCAACATGTCGGCGATCATGTTGTGGGCATCCTCAATGGCATTGATGAAGCCCTTTATGACCCAAAAACGGATCCTGCTTTGTTTATCCCTTATGCTAACCCCCAAAAGAAAAAAAGCGAAAATAAAAAAGCCTTGCAGGAATACCTGGATCTCCCAATACGCGAAGATGTCCCAATGGTTTCAATGATTACCCGTCTGGTTGAACAAAAGGGACTTGATCTTGTGGCCAACGTTATTCATGAAATTTTACAGATGGATTTGCAGCTTGTTATTTTAGGCACGGGGGATTCAAATTACGAAAATTTACTCAGGAGCATCGCTTATAACTATCCTGATAAAATGATTACCATCATTGACTTTGATGAACCGCTTTCCAGAAAAATATATGCTGCCAGCGATTTCTTTTTAATGCCCTCAAGATTTGAGCCCTGCGGTTTATCCCAAATGATTGCCATGCGTTATGGTGCTGTCCCCATTGTCAGAGAAACCGGTGGCCTTAAAGACACCGTCACTTATTTCAATTCTAAAACTAAAGAGGGAAATGGTTTTAGTTTTGCAACTTATAATGCTCACGATATGCTTTTCACCATTCAAAAAGCAATTGCAATTTATCACAATGAACCTAAAACTTTTAATCTCATTGTTAATAATGCTTTTAACTCTCATTTTGATTGGAAGAATTCGGCACAGGTTTACCTGTCTTATTACAAAATTTTAAAGGAAGTATAACATGATGAACTTTATACATAATTCCTGGGATCTAAAATATCGCGATCCATTTGGGGCCCTCCCAATTGGAAGTTTGGTTACCCTGAGGATTTATGGTCAAAATCTCAGCAGCGTTCAGTTACGAACATTATTTAATGAAAATGAGATTTTCTATTCCATGAGTCCTTCAACTTCTTTATATATGTGGGAAGTAACGTTTAAAATACCGGATTCCACCGGCATCTTATGGTATGATTTTAAATTTGAAACAGGCGACGATACCTTTACCTACGGAACAAAAGGAAACCGAATAGGGGGCGATGGACAAATATATAAAGATATTCCCCCTTCCTACCAGATTACCATCTATGAATCAAAACGAACCACACCGGAATGGTATAAACAGGGAATTATGTATCAAATATTTCCGGATCGCTTTAACCGAGGCTCTGATTTTAATCTTGATTGCTTTCCAAAAACGACCATTCTCCATCCCCAATGGAGTGATTCTCCCCATTATTATAAAAATAATACTGATAATATTGAATACTGGGATTTTTTCGGAGGAACTTTGGCTGGAATTACCGAAAAACTAGATTATCTGAAAAGTCTCAATGTTTCAATAATTTATCTTAATCCCATTTTTAAATCAAAAAGTAATCATCGTTATGATACTGGAGATTATATGAGCATTGAGCCTATACTGGGAAACATGGAAAACTTTGAAACACTTATGGAAGAATGTAAGAAACGAAATATTTTTGTAATACTGGATGGTGTTTTCAGTCATACCGGAGATGACAGCATTTACTTCAACCGATATGGTCATTATCCTGGACTTGGCGCTTACCAATCAACTGAATCGCCGTATTATGATTGGTATTCATTTACGCATTTTCCCAATGATTACACCTGTTGGTGGGGAATTGATGCCATGCCGGATACTAATGAACTAAATCCTGACTTTCAGTCATTTATTTTCAAAAATCATGACAGTGTTATTCGTCACTGGATGCGGGCTGGCGTCTCTGGCTGGCGTCTTGATGTCGCTGACGAACTTCCTGACCCATTTATTGAAGGTCTGAAAACAGTCATGTTGGAAGAGAATTCAGGAAGTGTTCTGATTGGAGAAGTTTGGGAAGATGCTTCCCGAAAAGTCGCATATAATCAATTAAGAACATATTTTTCAGGTTTTGAACTCGATGCTGTCATGAATTATCCATTTCGTGAAACCTTTATTTCTTTTGTTATGGGAACCATTAGTGCCCGAATCGCAACCCTAACGATGATGTCTCTTTATGAAAATTATCCCCGTGAACAATTTATGGGAAATATGAATCTTATTGGCTCTCATGATCGATGCCGTGTTCTCACTATTTTGGGAGAAGCTGATGAACATTCAAACCATGAGCGTTATCGTCTAAATAAAGATCAATACCATTTAGCACAAAAACGTCTTAAATTATTAAGTCTGCTTCAAATGACATTTCCAGGCGTTCCTTGTATTTACTATGGCGACGAAGCTGGTGTTCAGGGCTTCGAAGATCCCTACAATCGGGGCACTTATCCCTGGGGTAAAGAGGATGAAGAATTAATTGGATGGTACAAAATAATTACTGAAATTCGGGCAAATAATACCGTTTTTCAGGATGGATCATGGAAACCCTATGAATCCAGCGATGACCTTTTTGTTTTTGAAAGACGTAATGAAGACACCTGTTGTTTATGTCTTTTTAATCGAAGCCTCAAGGCTGTTCATCTTTTTCAACATCAGACTTTTTCTGAATGTGAAGGAATCAGTCTTCTTACTGGCAAACCTACTCCCATGAATCCTGTTGTTATTGAACCCCTATCTTATCAAATTATTTCAATTAATCTTTAAAATATAAAGGGCTGTTGCAAAAACTCTGATGAGATTGTGACAGCCCTTTATATCATCACCGTTGTACTCACTACTCATGCGGCACTTCGTCTCCGCTGCGCTGCGCCTCAGTCGCCAGATGGCAATTTTAAATTGACGTGGGTTGAAAAATGAAGACGTGCAACTCAGTCTCCGCTATCGCTGCGCCTTCGTCGCGGGCTTCGCCCTATAAAAAATAAGTGCCTAAGCATTGATTTTCAAGTGAACTTGAATCAATGGTTTCGCAAATCAAGGTTTGTTGTACTCGCTCATGCGACACTTCGTCTCCGCTGCGCTGCGCCTCCGTTAGGGGCTTCGCCCCATAAAAAAATAGATATATGAACATTGATTTTCAAGTGAACTTGAATCAATATTCATATATCTATTTTTTTGCACGGCTTCATTATTATAAAAGTCCCG
>NZ_RXYB01000021.1 GCF_008086615.1 Acetobacterium tundrae | reverse complement strand
CCGGCCGAACTCTGTTTGGCGCAAAACCGCCCAAGGGCCAGGAAATGGAAACCCATTACTTCGGCCGTATTCGTGGCCGCGTAGCCGCTTACATGGCCGATCTCGACAAGGAATTATGGCGACTGGGCATTGCTTCCAAAACCAGCCACAACGAAGTGGCTCCTTCCCAGCATGAAATGGCGCCTATTTTCACTAATACAAACACCGCTACGGATCACAATCAGCTGGTTATGGAATTCATGCAACGGGTAGCCTATCGTCATGATCTGGCCTGTCTGCTTCATGAAAAACCCTTTGATTTCGTCAACGGTTCCGGAAAGCACAATAACTTTTCGATGTCCACTAACACTGGCGAGAACCTGCTGGAACCGGGGGATGATCCAGTCAACAACAAACAGTTCCTGCTTTTCCTCTGTGCCTGTGTTGAAGCCGTGAACAAATACAGTGAACTGCTGCGGATTACCGTTGCCAGCGCCGGCAATGATCACCGTTTGGGCGCGAATGAAGCCCCCCCGGCGATTGTTTCCATTTTCCTCGGCGAACAGCTGACCGCCGCCCTGAAGTCCATCGAAACCGGCAAACCGGTTAAAGAAGCGAAAGACCTGGTGCTGGAAATGGGCGTCAGCACCCTGCCCAAACTGATTATGGATGCGACGGACCGTAACCGAACCTCGCCATTTGCCTTCACCGGAAATAAGTTCGAATTCCGGATGCTGGGTTCCAACCAGTCCATCGCCGGTCCGAACATTACCCTTAATACCATCGTCGCCGATGTTCTGGGCAACTATGCCGATGTTCTGGAAAAGGCCGATGATTTTGATACCGCCCTGGATGCCCTGCTGCAGAAATCCGTCACGGAAAATAAACGCATTGTCTTCAACGGCAACAACTACTCCGAGGAGTGGGTTGAAGAAGCCGCCCGCCGCGGCCTTCCCAACCTGAGAACCACACCGGCAGCCCTAGCTGAATATACTTCAGATAAAAATGTCGAACTGTTTGCCCGACACAATATTTATACTCCGGCTGAATTGGACTCCCGTTATGAAATTCATCTGGACGAATACAGCAAAACCATCAACATTGAAGCCCTGACCATGCTCAACATCGCCAAACGTGAAATTTCACCGGCTGTTGTTACTTATACCAAAGAGGTTTGCGACACCCTGCTGGCGAAAAAATCCTGTGGTGATTTCATTGATGTCTCGGCTGAATCAACTCTGGCCGAACGACTCTCCAAACTGTCCGGCGAATTCATCCGTTCCATTGACGATCTGGAAAAAATTCTGGCCGCTGCTCAGGACACCGCATCAGCTCAGGCTGAAGCCACCTATTACTGTGATCAGGTCATCCCCGCAATGGAAGAACTTCGCAAATTTGCGGATGAACTTGAAAGTCTTGTCGCCAAGAAATACTGGCCATACCCAAATTACGAAGATATTTTATTCTACATTTAATTAATAACCGATCAAAAAGCTCCGGAAGCGTGTTTAAATCTTCCGGAGCTTTTTTTATTTAACAGAGCCATCATAAACACAACCCCATTTATAAATTATCTTGACAAAAGATGAATTGCCAATTAGAATAATCATAGTATTTAGATATGAATAATGTTGTCTTTCTAAAATTTTCATCTAAAAGGAGAATGTAATGGATAATATATCAAATAAGTATGACCGTTTGCAGGATTATTTAAAAAGCCTCAACAGCGTCGCTGTGGCTTTTTCAGGCGGTGTTGATTCGACGTTTTTATTAAAAGTTGCCCATGATGTTTTAGGAAAAAATGCGATTGCGGTTACAGCTCGTTCCGAAAGCTTTCCTAAAAGAGAATTATCCGAAGCGGAAGCTTTTACAACGGCCAACAACATTGAGCACATTGTCATCGATTCAGAAGAGCTTGATATTGAAGGCTTTTCGCATAATCCTAAAAACAGATGTTATCTCTGTAAAACTGAACTCTTTTCGAAAATTAAAGCTATTGCTGCAGATCGGCAATTGGAAAATGTGATCGAAGGATCCAATACTGATGATAATGGTGACTATCGTCCCGGCCTTTTGGCGGTGGCTGAATTGGATATCAAAAGCCCCTTGCGGTTTGCCGAGCTCTCAAAAGACGAAATACGGCATCTTTCCCGGGAGCTCGGTTTGCCCACCTGGAACAAACAATCCTTCGCTTGTTTATCATCTCGATTTCCCTATGGCGAGACGATTACCCCCGATCGTCTTAACATGATTGATCAGGCGGAACAAACCCTTCTTGATTTGGGTTTGCATCA
This sequence comes from Acetobacterium tundrae, assembly GCF_008086615.1. Taxonomy (GTDB): domain Bacteria; phylum Bacillota; class Clostridia; order Eubacteriales; family Eubacteriaceae; genus Acetobacterium; species Acetobacterium tundrae. The sequence goes on along the minus strand of NZ_RXYB01000021.1, from coordinate 59,451 downwards.
GGTGAGAGTCCGCTATCATGGCAATTTGGCCCGGATCGAAACCGACGAGAACGGCTTTGACACCTTACTGAATAAGGAAATTCGCAATAAAATCAATGATGCCTTTAAAAAAATCGGTTTTACCTATATCGCTTTAGATCTCAAAGGGTATAGAACCGGCAGCATGAACGAAACGCTGTAAGCTATTTTTTTAATCTGAATTTTATGGGTGTCTGCTTAATTAACATCAGCCCAATCAAACAAATCTTTTTTGATTGGGCTGATGTTTTCTGTTTATCTGTAGGCTCTCATCATCGACATCCGTATAAACTTTTGTAACGTCCTACACCACTTTCAAACTCAATCCCACCTTTTCAAGGGCCTGCTCTAAATCCGAAATGATATCTTCCACATCTTCAATTCCGACACTGAACCGGAAAAAGCCCTGATGGAATTCTTCCGGATACAGATATTGTCTTTCGTCATTTTCGCCAAGATAGACAATTAAACTTTCATCATGTCCCAGTGACACCGCCGATGTCACCACCCTTAACTGACTGACAAATTCATTGCAGGTATCCTTATCGGCCTTTAAACCAAAGGATAAGACCCCACCAAAGCCCTTTTCCATCTGTTTCTTGGCAATCTCATGGCCTTTATTGCCGGGCAGTCCAGGGTATGAAACAAAGCTCACACTTTCAAGGCCCGCTAAAAACTTTGCCACGGCCAACGCATTTTCATTGTGTTGTTTCATCCGCAGCGGAAATGTGACGGCCCCTCTCATAATCAACCAGGCATTAAACGGGCTGATAGTTCCCCCAAGATTCACCTGGGACTGGAAACGAATTTTATCCAGAGCTTCCTTTTGGCCCGCAATGGAGCCGCCCATGGCATCTCCATGTCCATTAATAAATTTTGTGAGACTTTCAATTGCAAAGTCCGCGCCCAATTCAATCGGTCTCTGATTATAGGGCGAAGCAAAGGTGTTATCCACTGACAGCAATGCTCCATTTTTGTGTGCCAGCTTGGCAATCTCCTGAATATCTGAAATGCCAATCGTTGGATTCCCGGGTGTTTCGATATGTACAAGCTTCGTATTGGGTCTGATTGCTGCCCTCACTGCCTCTAAATCAGTAGTGTCAACAATTGTGGTTTCTACTTTGAACTTATTGTTTAACAGTTCATTCAGCAAACGATAAGCTGCCACATAAGTTACATTTGAAAACATCACATGGTCGCCGCTTTCCAGCAGGGCAAAGAATAGTCCTGAAAGAGCAGCCACGCCTGACGCCAAAACAATGCAATCGTCACTGCCTTCAAATGAGGCAATCTTTTCTTCCAGATACTTTTGGTTGGTTCCGCCGTTTCGGGTATACAGGCTTTTATCCGAACTGCTCCAATTAATGTCGGAAGGATCGTAAGGCAGCTCATAACTGTTGGCCATTGTTATCGGTCGCTTGATTGCTCCCGAGTCTTTATCGACATCATTTCCGGTATGCACCGCTCTTGTCTGAAACCCAAATTCACTACCATATTTTCGTTCGCTCATTTCTGCATCCTCCTGAGTTGTATAATTCATTTAAAACATATATGAATACTACAATAATTTTAATACTCGTCCCGAAAAAAGTCAATAAAAAAGGCAATGCCTTGATCAAAAAGATCAGCCTTGCCTTTTTCTTTATCCGTTGTTGATGGCCTGCTCCAATTGTGTTAACGCCTGTTCCAGTATCACTCTGGGCGAAGCGATATTGATCCGTTGGAAGCCCTCGCCTCCGGCGCCAAACATGATTCCTTCGTCGAGCCACAAACCGGCTTTATTAATGACTAAATCTTCCAGTTCCTTTTCACTCAGCCCGAGTTCATTGAAATCCAACCAAACTAAATAGGTTCCTTCCGGCTCAACCAGTTTTATCTGCGGCAGTTTTTCACTTAAAAAACGTCTGACAAAATCCAGGTTGCCGACCAGATATGTTCTTAGTTCATTCAACCACTCTCGGCCCTGTGAATAGGCCGCTGTACAGGCGACGATTCCCATCACATTCAGCTCGTTATAACCACTTTTTGTCATTTCATCGACAAATTTTTTCCGCAATTCCCGGTCTTTAATAAAGATATTGGATATTTGCAATCCCGCCAAATTAAAGGTTTTAGTTGGCGCTGTACAGGTGATGCTAATCTTCAAAAATTCAGGTTTTAAATCAGCAAAGACCAGATGCTGATGACCCGGATAAATAAAATCCTGATGAATTTCGTCAGAAATAACTGTTACCTGATGTTTTAAACAGATATCTCCCAAACGGGTGAGTTCTTCTCTGGTCCACACTCGCCCCACTGGATTATGGGGATTGCATAAGATAAACAACTTCACGTCGTTGGCGATGATCTTGTTTTCAAAATCAGCAAAGTCGATGGTATAGCGGCCCTTTTCATAAACGAGCTGATTCACCACCAATTTGCGCTCGTTTATCCTGATTATCTCGGAAAAAGGATAATAAACCGGCTGTTGGATGAGTATCCCATCCCCTTTAACGGTCATCCCGCGAATAGCCGTGGCGATGGCATAAACAACTCCTGGCGTCTTCACCAGCCAGTCTGGTCGGATATCCCATTCGAAGTTGGTTTTGAACCAGTCTTTTAAAACAAAGAAATAGTCCTGACCACTTTCGGAATATCCAAAAATTCCGTGCTTGCTTTTTTCGACAAGGGCCTCCACCACCGGCCCAGGGGTTTTAAAATCCATATCCGCAACCCATAATGGCAGCAGTCCTTCCGGTTTGCCACAGCGATTTGCGAAATCATATTTCAGGGAGTTGGTATTGTCCCGCTGAATGATTTCGTTGAAATTATACGTCATTTTTATTCCCCCTTTATTACCCTGGCTAAGTCATCGATCAAATCCTGGGCACTTTCTATTCCCACCGACAGACGCAGCAGACATTCATTGATTCCCTTGGCTTCGCGCTCGGCTTTGGGGATATCGCCATGGGTCTGGAGCATCGGGTAGGTAATGAGGGTTTCAACGCCTCCTAAACTTTCTGCATATTGAATCAGTGAAACCTTTTCCAAAATATCTCTGACCGTTTTCTCACTGTCAACTTCAAAAGAAATCATTGCCCCAAAACCGCTGCCCTGACGTTGGGATATTTCATAGCCGGGATGAGTGGGCAGGCCGATATAATATACGGTTTTAACTTTCTGTTGATCACCCAGCCAGTTCGCCAATTTCATGGCATTTTCCTGCTGTTTATCCATTCGGATCGGCAGCGTTTTAATGCCCCGGATCATCAGCCAGCTGTCAAAAGGCGAGAGACAGGCCCCGGTGGTCTTATAAATAAATCGCAACCGATCTGATATTTTTTCATCATTCACAACCACAAATCCGGCCAGCGTGTCATTATGACCGCCCAAATATTTGGTGCCGCTGTGAACGACAATATCAGCCCCCAGTTTAATTGGTTTCTGAAAATAAGGGGTCAAAAAAGTATTATCCACAATCAGAATCAGATTGTGTCTTTTTGTCAACTCAGCCACTGCTTTTATATCCGTGACCTGCATCATCGGATTGGTTGGCGTTTCGATAAACACGCCTTTCGTGTTTGGCTGAATATGGGATTCAATCATAGAAATATCGGATGTATTAACAAAATCAAAACTGATTCCATTTTTCATGGAAATTTGATGAAACAGCCGATGGGATCCACCATAAAGATCATCGGAAGCAATGATATGATCGCCTGGCGAAAAAAGTTCCATGACGGCGCCAATGGCGGCCATGCCGGTTGAAAATGCCAGGGCGTCAAACCCACCTTCCAGTTTGACCATGATCTTTTCCAGATGTTCCCGAGTCGGGTTTTGCTGCCGGGAATAATCATAGCCGGTACTTTCTCCCACCGCCGGATGAGCAAAGGTTGCCGATTGAAAAATCGGAACACTCACTGCACCTGTAGTGTCATATTTCTCACTATTTCCGTGTATACAAAGGGTGTTAAAATCCATGCTTTTTTCTCCTCGCTTAATAACATCTAATCAGAGTCTTCCAACAACTCCTTCATTATTTGTTATATTGTACTATTTAACACGAATAGTATCAACGAATCTTTTTTGCAGGGAGAATTAATCATAAATGTTTTTACTGAAATAGCGGTCTCCTCGATCCGGTAAAATTGTGACGATGTTGCCTTTGTCAATTTTTTCAGCCAGCTTCAGTGCTGCAAATAAAGCTGCGCCGGATGAGGTGCCGGCAATAATCCCTTCCTTTTTCGCCAGCAATTTGGCAATTTCAAAAGCATTACTGTCATGCACTTTTATCACCTCATCCACAAGAGACATATCCATTGTGGTGGCAATAAAATCATTCCCGATGCCTTCAATATCGTAACAGCCAATATCACCGCCACCCATGATTGAACCAATGGGATCGGCCAGTACCCCTTTGATATTGGGATTTTGCTCTTTCAAATAACGCACCACCCCAGAATAAGTTCCGCCGCTGCCGGCTCCAGCTACCAAATAATCGATATTGCCTTCAAGGTCGCGGTATATTTCCGGTCCGGTTGTTTCATAATGGGTTAGTGGATTCGAAGGATTGTCAAATTGCTTAAGCGAGATCGAGTTTGGAATCGTTCTGAGTAATTCCTGAGCTTTTGCGGTTGCGCCAAGCATCCCTAACTCCCGTGGCGTATTGATGATTTCTCCACCGAAGGCACGCATCAGCGTCTGCTTTTCAATTGAAAACTTAGTGGGCACCACAAAAATAACGCGGTAGCCTTTATTGATGGCCGCCAGGGCAACTCCGAGGCCGGTATTGCCGGCCGTCCCTTCGATAATGGTATAACCCGGTTTTAACAGTCCCTGTGCTTCTGCATCTTTGATCATTGAAACACCGATTCGGTCTTTTACACTTCCCCCGGGATTCCAAAATTCAAGTTTCGCAAAAATATTTACGCCCTTTTTTATATCAAAATTATTAAGTTTAACCATTGGCGTATTGCCGATTAATTCCCTAATGTCATTATAATAAGCCATTTTTATCCCTCGTAACTCTTTAAGAATGCTTGTTCCAAATCATTTAAGATATCATTTTTATTTTCTATCCCCACCGAAATTCTGATTAAATTTTCAACGATGCCAACTTTTTGTCGAATCTCATACGGAATCGAAGCATGTGTCATACTGGATGGATGGCAGATCAGCGATTCAACGCCGCCCAAACTCTCTGCCAATGAAATAAATTCCAGTGACTCAAAAAACTTATGAATATTATATTTTTCATCAAGTTCAAATGACAGCATTCCACCTGGTCCGCTGGTTTGGCTTTTATTGATTTCATATCCTTGACTATCCGGCAAACCGGGATAGTAGATCGCCTTTACGCCGGGATGTTTTTTTAACTCCTCCGCAATAAATAGGGCATTTTCGATATGTCTGTCCATTCTGACGCCAAGGGTTTTAATTCCCCGAATCAGCAGAAAGCTGTCGAATGGCTGCAAAATCCCGCCTGTTGAATTCTGTATAAAGCCTAACCGTTCAGCCAGTTCTTCACTATTGACGACCGCAAGTCCGGCAATCAAATCGCTATGTCCGCCCAAATATTTGGTGCCGCTGTGGACGACAATGTCGACGCCAAGTTCGATCGGTCTCTGCAAGTATGGTGTCATAAAGGTATTGTCTACGATGGTTAAGATATTATGCTTTTTACCGATTAATGCCACTTCTTTAATATCGGTAATGGACAAAATCGGGTTTGCCGGACTTTCAATAAAGATTGCCTTTACATCCGCATCGATGCTTTTCTCTAGGATCGCCAAATCTGATGTTTCGACAATTTCATAGGTGATGCCAAAATTATTAAATACTTTATCTAACACCCGAAAGGTTCCGCCATAAACATTACTTGAAATAATGATTTTATCTCCGGTTTTAAAAAGGCTGAGCACCGCGGTGGTTGCCGCCATTCCAGAGGCGAATGCAAACCCCGCGACGCCCCCTTCTAAATCTGCAATTAGAGATTCTAATGCCTGTCTGGTGGGATTTCCCGTTCGCGAATATTCATACCCCTTGTTTTTGCCTAGACCCTGTTGTTTATATGTTGATGTTTGAAATATTGGTACATTAACTGCTCCAGTATTTTCGTCTCCGTCAATTCCACCATGGATCAGTTTGGAATCAATGTTACTATAGTTACTCATTGATCAGTCTCCTTAATTTGTTTTAATTCATACCATACATATATGATTTACTAATTATAGCAAGTCCTATGATTATTGTCAATCTGTTTTTAATCATGATTCCGCACCCCGTTACAACAAAAATGGTTTTATCGACATCCGATAAAGGTATGATGGACAGTGTCTACCATGGCCTGAACATTTTCCATTTTAGTTTTCGGCGGGATATCACAGCCCGGCATGACTACATACCCTTTATGTCCTGCCTCGAAAATGCATTTTGTCGTGGCGATTTTAATGTCTTCCGGCGTTCCTTCAAGAATGATACTTGTTGGGTTCAAATTCCCGCCGAAAGCAATCTTTCCGCTTAACTTTTCTCTGGCAATTTTTAAATCGACTTGATAGTCCAGCGAAAATAGATCGGTCTCGGTAAGCGGAATCAAATCCAATATTCTCGTCGTATTTCCACAAATATGCAACATTTTAGCTTTTGTTCGTTTACTGATCGCTTTATTTGCAGATTTGATCCAAGGAAAAGCTGTTTCTTTAAATATTTTTGCTGATATGACATTCCCTGAAGACATCGGCTCGGCCTGATTAACCAATTCAACCCCGGCATCAATAAATAAGTTCCAGTATTTTAAAAGTAGGCGTTCTGTAAACTCGAGCACATGCTGTATCCCCGGCTTGTCTTTCAAGGTGGTTACCATTAAATTTTCCATTCCCATTAGCTGTCCTGCCAGGGTAAATGGGCCCCACTGACTATTTCCCAATAAAAATTCATTGCCAACTCTTTCGGCAACAATTTGCGTTGTCTTTAATAAATTCTCCAATTCCAAGGAATTTTCCAAATCTTCAATTTTTAATTTATCAACATCCGAAGGTTTTAAGACCAGGGGTTCATCGACTGTCGAGGCCTCTCCCAAAGCATTAAAAGTACATTTTGCACCAATAGCCCGTAGTGCCAAATTTCCACAATCCGCACCCATCCAAATGATATCGGAATTTGCTTCATTATTATTATTGATCATACATTCGGCGATTTTTTCCGGCGGACATTCAAAAGTATCCTGCAAGGTTAAGCCATTTCGGTAAAATATCCACACGCCGCTGGATAAGATTACCAGCGGCAAACGTGGTGTTGATTTTAAAGCAATTCCAGATAATATTATTTCTTTATGTGTCAAAAAATCATCTCCTATCTTAAAAATTAAAAGTTGGAACCATTCAAATGAATTGGTCCCAACTTTATTTTGCAACAGACAGTTTACCCATTTTTTCAATATTATTCTTATATCCGATATCACTTAAACGATACGGTGTTTGCTGATATACATAATAATTCAACCAATTCGAAAATAATAATGATGCGTGACTGTTCCAACTGGTTTGTTTGGAAAATGGCGATTTGTCTTTTATTTGAAAATTCTCGGGGAATTTTGGATTCAGTCCTTTTAAACAATCCTGAATATACTCTGACTCCAGGGCCGCTCGGTCAAATTCACAATGCCCGGTCACAAACAATTGCTTGTTGTTTTTGTCTGCGATTAAATATACTCCGGCTTTCTCTGATTCAGCTAAAATATCAAGTTCCGATATCTTAAGCAGTTCTTCTTTATTGATTGCGATATCCCGGGAATGCGGAGCCATGAATATATCGTCAAACCCTCTGACAATGGGGTGTCTGCGCATATTCACGGTGTGAGCATAAATCCCGGATAATTTATTTGAAAGATTACATTTATTCAATCCAAAATGATAATGCAACGCGGCGTAGGCGCTCCAGCATGAGTACAGTGCAGAATTAACATGATATTTTGCCCATTCCATTACCTCGCACAATTCATCCCAACAATCAGCTTCTTCAAATTCTAATTGTCCAATCGGCGCACCGGTTATAATCATGCCATCATAACTTTTGTTTTTAATTTCTTCAAAAGTCATATAAAATTGATGTAAATGTTCCAAAATTGAATTTTTAGGGATATGTGTTGATATTTTTAAAAATTCAACACTTAATTGCAGTGAAGTATTACTTAACAATCTTAAAAGTTGTGTTTCGGTTGCGATTACGGTGGGCATTAAATTAACAATCAAGATTCTTAAAGTACGAATATCCTGATGTTCGGCACGACTTTCTGACATAATGAAAATATTTTCATTGGCAAGTGCCTCAATTGCAGGAAGACCTTCTTTAACACATATTGGCATCATAACACCTCTCGCTCGACAAGAAACACGCGATGCGAATTTCTCTATGACTCCCGAACAGTTAGCAAATGAGCAGGAGGTACTCATTTGCCTCATTGCCTTCGCATAAATTAACGGTCTGCTGTTCTTCTATTCAAAGTTCAAGCAGCCTCATTTAAATATTTATTAATCTGTGATTGCTTTGTCTAAAGCTTGCTTGATATCATAAATTATATCATCGACATCTTCTACCCCAATTGATAAACGAATAGTGTCAGGTCCGAATCCTGCGGCTGCCTGTTCTTCTGGAGTAAGTTGCTGATGTGTTGTTGATGAAGGATGGATAACCAGTGATTTTGCATCGGCCACATTTGCTAATTGCGAAAATATTTCCAAACTATCAATAAATTTCTTGGCCTGATCAACCGTTCCGTTAATTGAGAAAGTGAAAATCGAGCCAGCTCCAAGTGGTAAATATTTCTGTGCCAAATCATAATATTTGTTTGACTTAGTGCCTGGATAATTAACGGTTTTAACCTTTGGACTGTTTTCCAGGAATTCAACAACTTTTTGGGTATTTGCGACATGTTTTTGAACTCGAAGAGACAGTGATTCTAATCCCAGTAAAAACAAGAAAGAGTTAAGCGGAGCCAACGTTGCTCCCGTATCGCGGAGAAGTTGCGCTCTAATTTTTACAGCATAGGCAACCGCACCTAAATCAGCATAGGTTATGCCATTATAGCTTTGATCTGGAGTCGTGAAATCTGGAAATTTTCCACTTTTCCAATCAAAATTACCACCATCTACGATAATGCCGCCAATGGCTGCCCCATGACCACCAATGAATTTGGTTGCTGAATGAACAACAACATTTGCCCCATGTTCCAAAGGTCTGAATAAATAGGGAGTAGCAAACGTATTATCAACAATTACTGGTATTTTGTTTTCAGCAGCAATTTTTCCAACTGCATCAAAGTCAATGACATTGTTAGCTGGATTACCAAGTGTTTCATAAAAAATTGCTTTTGTTTTATCAGTGATGGCTTTTCTGAAATTTTCAGGATCTTCCGGATCAACAAAAATTGTTTTGATACCAAATTTAGGCAAGGTGTCGGCAAATAAATGATAGGTTCCGCCATACAATGTACTTGCAGCTACGATTTCATCACCAGCGCTGGCAATATTTTCAATCGCATAGGTGATTGCTGCTGCGCCTGAAGCTGTGGCCAGACCTGCTGATCCACCTTCAAGAGCAGCTACTCTCTGTTCAAACGCATCCGTAGTTGGATTGGTTAATCGGGAATAAATATTTCCTGGATTGGTTAAGGCAAAACGACCTTCGGCTTCTGCGGTATCTTTAAATACATAGGATGTTGTCTGATAAATAGGAACTGCTCTAGCTCCTGTTGCCGGATCTGGCGCTTGTCCTGCATGTACCTGTAGTGTATCGAATCCTAGTTTTCTTTCGCTCATATTAATTGACCTCTCATTTCTTTCTGTATTTTTTTTGTTTTCTGTATTTTCTTTGTTCTTATTTTTATTGAAAACCTTTTTTAAAAAACCGTCTTTTGATTTTTTACTCAATAATGAATACCCCTCTCATTTGCTATTTCACAACTGTTGTTTAACTCCCCTTTTGAACCCGGATCACTATTTAAAGTTTAACCCACTTAGAATTTTTGCTCATCATTTAAATGCTTAATTTATTGCAAATGATTTTCTTATGAATAGCAAATGCAATATTTCAGTTTATTTCACAAGAAAATAAGCAACCACTTATTTTGCAACACATGCATATAGTTCTCTCTTTTGCAGTGCATAATCGACTTTTTTCCATATTGCTTTGCCTCCTAAAATTGTATTTCATATATATCCTATATGTTTTATATGATTAATATACATCACTTTTCTTTGCTTGTCAATATTTTTTTTGATTTTATTATGCGATTTTTTTCTGTTTATCAAAAGATAAACAATCAACGAATATCCGGTCAAAATTCTCGCCGTTTGACAATTCAACAACTTCAATTTGCTTAACCAATTCTTCCATTTCATCGCGGTATTTTTGGTTCAACAGAAATGCATGGCCGCCTGATTTCGAGGTGTTGCCGACAAAATCAATCTTGCCTTCAAATTCTTTTGGCAATAATCCGATATTGATCAGACTTTCCGCTCTCAAATGGAAGCCGAATGATCCGGCAATTTGTATTTTATCGACATCCTCGGCTTTAATGTTTTTAGTATTCATTAAAAATTCAATCCCGGCTCTTACGGCACCTTTTGCCAGTTGAACCTGTCTGATATCCTTCTGGGTAAGAAAAATACCTTTTGCTACTGTAAAAGCATTTTTTCCATCGATTTTCACGATTCGTGCGCCGAGTCCCTGTTTTAAATCGCTGTTTTCCGGTGCTGAAAATCTTCCTCTTTTATCAATTACTTTATTGGCAACAAGCTCTCCCACAATATCGATCAGACCGCTTCCGCAGATTCCGACCGGTTTCCCGTCTTCGATGGTTTTTACTTCAATCGTTCCATCTTCTTCAATATTAAAATACTCAATGGCTCCTTTTTCGGCTCTCATCCCATAGGTAATATTCATGCCTTCAAAAGCCGGTCCGGCCGCAGTGGACGTGGCGGTTAAAAGCCCGTCACTGGCCAAAACCATTTCTCCATTTGTTCCGATATCAACAAACAGGGTAACCCCTTTTCGATCTTGAAGCCGGGTCGCCAAAATCCCCGATGTGATATCCGGACCAACGAATGCTGAAATAATCGGCGGCAAATAAATTGCTCCGCTTTCTGAAATGTTTAATAAATGCTCAGCATAACTCAGACTGCTTCCGCCCCTTAATAATGGCGTATATGGATATTTGCCTAATGAATAGGGATTCACTTTAGCCGCCAGGTGAATCATACAGGTGTTTCCACTGTAAATCACTTCATATATATGGCTGCTATCAATTCCCGTATGTTTTGCCGCTTTTTCGATCAAATTATTGACTTCTTTGGTTATCCCAAAATACATGGTGTCCAATCCTTCTTCACTTGATGCATACTTTATTCTGGATAAAACATCCTGGGCATACAAGCTCTGGGGGTTTAATGCCGAAACCGAATATAGTTCTTCTCCGGTATTAATATTAACGATCGTTGCTACTAAAGTTGTTGTGCCAATATCTACCACGACACCAAAATTAAGTAATGACGTATCGCCTTCTTCCTCACCGATAATCTGATCTCCGGCATAAATAATCGTTTTTCCGTTTCCGTCGTACTCTTTTTTGATCAGGCTATCAACCTCGATATCGAAGCTTTGACCGTGATTTAGTATTTGCAGCGTCTTGTTCTGATGCTTGGAAACCGCTTCAACATTGACATTTCCAATCACTTTCGTTTGACATGACAGAACAAATCCTTGGGACTTTTCCTGATCTGATAACTGATGTTTTCCATATTGCTCGATGTTCTTTAGACTGTCTTTTGAAACCTGCACCTTACATTTACCACAGACACCTTCAGCATTGCATGGTGATTCGATAACAATTTCCAGCTTTTTGGCAGCTTCTAAAATTGTTGTGCCTTTGGCAACCAAAACACTCTTGTTTTCTGCCACAAAATTTACTTTTACCATCATTAAGACTCCTTTACCCTATTTGTCATTGCATTGATGTTTCTTAATGGCGTAGAGGTACTTAGGCCACAGGCCGGCGAAATTATATCGATGCCATCATTTTTCAACTTTTCTGTCAGTATTGAAATTTTTTCTGCTTCGCCAAATTCTAACAGGTAGGTGCTAAGATTACCCATTGTGGTCAGTTGGCTATATTCTTCTTTCAGCTTTTTCAAGCTAATCGATGAATCGGTGCTGATTGCATCGGATTTGATTTGCGGAACAAATTTTTTTACCGCATTCATTTTTCCACAGATATGTACGACAACGGGTGTATTCGTTTCATGGATTGCATCGATAATTTTATTCAAATATTTAACTGCATATTCGCCAAACATCGTTGGTCCTAATATTTCTCCAGTTGCAGTCGGATCGGCAATCGTAATGACACTTGCGCCATTTTCGATCATCAATTTTGCATATTCGATAATCTGATCGCTGACATAATCAATGACGCGGTGAGCTCCATCCCGGTTTTTTCTCAGCTCTTTCAAAAAGGGAATGGGATCAACCAGCGATGCCGAGGTACTAAGCGGACCGGTAACACTTCCAAAGACCGGAACATCCGGATATCTTTTTGATAATGCATAAGTCGCCTCAATAATTGCATTGACTCTTGCGTTCTTTTCCATTGCCCCTGATTCTTTATAGACAACGTCTGTTACAGAGGAAAATACTTCCCTTTGTATCTTGGGTTCGCAGGAAAGAGTTCCGTAATTTATTTCGCTCCCCAACACCTCTGCCTCGACAGTCATACAAAACGGTATGCCGAAATTCTCAAAACCGGTGTTTAGATGGACATCATTTGCCAGCGCAGCCATTATTTTGCTGTCATGATGGCCCTCAGGCAAAGTGTGTCCGGTTTTATTCATGACTTCAACAATCGCGGAGTTCATCATTCCTCCCGGGCAAATAACCGGCGCCCTATCCACTGTTTGCTTTTTTAAAGAACGAAATATCCGTTCTTTTGGTGTTAAATCGTTCATTATTTAATTCCTCTTTCTTTCCTTATTGAAATTATTTTGCATTAATCCCAAAATCCTCTTCTGTTATAATCCCCTGGGAAGCTACCGTAATAAAATTTTCTTCATCCCAGGGTCCGCTGATAATTTTTTCAATAAAAGCAGATTGCCCCTGGATGGTTTCATACTCCGCTTTAAATAATTCAGCAATTTCTTTTGACTGGCGGATAACCTCATCCTGACGGACCCCGCCGGTTTCAATAAACAGAATTTTTTTATAACCGTCATACATTCTATTTAATATTTTATTGGCTTTCTGGGGCCCAAACTTTTGTAAAATGCGCTGATAATCGGATAAAATTGATTTCTCGGTAATCATCCATCCATTGCTGAGATAAAACGTGCCAATTTCTTTTTTGAAATCACAGACGCAACCATTTTTCGGGCATAAAAATATCGATATACAATCATGGACTCTGGGTATGACCAGCTCGCAGTTTGTTGCCTTTAAGCCATTCGCTGCCCCGCCGCATAAACCAAAGGCTAAAATAATTTTGTCATAGCCCTGGGACTGATCAATAATTCTTTGTAATTCAGTTTTCAACTTTTTCGGATAAAGATGAAAATCCATGGAAACGAACTCGAAATCCAGGTCATCTAATCGTTCGATAGCCTGAATTTCTTCTTTCATTACCTCACATGCGATTACTTTTATCTTCATCTTAAAAAATATTAATCAGGTTCTCTTTGTTTAGATCATGGCCTATTACCGTTATTCGGCCAGTGTGATCCGGTTCCGATGCTCTTATTTCAAATTGTCTGGGGACAAAATCAAACTCAATCCAATGATCACTATCCACCTGAACTTTTCCTTTTGAGCGCACCACTTTCCCATATTTTTCTTCGTTTTTCAGCCCCTGAAAGATGCTTGTCAATTCATCTAAAGGATAAACTTTTGGTGTTTCAATGCCCCAGCTTGTAAACTCATCATGGTCATGATCATGGGGAAGTTCCGGATCGTATTCAACTTCATCCGTTGTTGTTTCAGTGAACACTTCTTTTAATGCTTCCTGTTTTACATCCGCTTCCGACAGTTCAACCAATTCAATCCCGCTTAGATCATCCCAGGGTGTTGTGATGATTTGAGCTTTTTCGTTGAGTTCTCTTATTTTCGAAACAACCACTTCCAGTTCTTCAGTGTTAACGCTTTGGGTGCGACTTAATACGACCGTACTCGCATGGATAACCTGGTCTTCATAAAACTCACTGAATAAATTACTGAATTCCTCATACATCGTCACGTCGACGGCTGAAATAATCATATTCAGGCGCACATCATTTTCTGCTTCGACTTTCTTTACAATTTTAACGATTTCCGAAAGTTTTCCAACCCCGGAAGGTTCGATGATAATGCGTTCTGTTTCTTTTGCATCAATAATTTCTATCAACGTATCGTTAAAATCATTCGCGGTTGAGCAGCAAATGCAGCCTGCTTTTATTTCTTTTATTTCAATATTGAATTTTTTTAGAAATTCTCCATCAATGGGAATATCGCCAAATTCGTTTTCGATAATCGTCACTTTTTTCGAGTACACTTTTTCGTCAATCAGCTTTTTAATTAAGGTTGTCTTCCCAGCACCAAAAAAGCCGGAAAAAATATCAATTTGTATCGTCATCGTTTCACTTCCTAATCTATTTGCTATTATTTAAAATGATCTTGAATCTGTCTGATTTGCTGAATAATCCCAAATACACGTTAAGGTGAACACCCGTCTGGTGTTCACCTTAAGCGCGTGAATTTTCAGCAAACTCAAACACAAAATAGCGGTCTGAATCCCAGAATATTAATAATAATCACCAGATTTTGTAATCACTTTATAATTTTATCGTCCGTATCGCTTTGATGCTTCAACCATCGCGGCAGCATTTAACAAGTTCCCATTTGGCGGGAATTCACAACCAGTGGAAAGAATGAATCCGGCATTATATTTTTTAAAGGTATCAATTTGATTTTTGCAATCTTCCAATACTTCATCCGCCGTGAAAACTAAACCCGTTTCAGCCGGATCGGAATAGCCAATTGTAATGACTTTATCTCCCCATGCTTTAGCATGCTCTTCCCATGTTTTAGATCCATGGGCCGGATGGGCAACGGATATTGCAACAGGGTCCGACCATTTTATGACTTCTTCAAAATATACGCCATCACCACAGTTATGGATGGATACCGCCGCCCCGGCTTTACGAATGGCATCGGTTATTCTTTTTAAATACGGTCCCTCAAATTTCTCCCAGGTCGTGTTTCTAAGAACAGTTCCTGAAGAATATAACGGATCGATACAAACTGAATGCGCACCTGCTTCAACCTGAGCAATAGCATATTCCACCAATACGTCAGTTATTGTATCAACCGCCGCTAAAACTTCATCGGGATGTTTAATGAGATCCACAAATAAATTTTTATGGCCTCTAATCTGAGACAATACGCCTAAGGGACCATAGATAAATCCCAGAATTGCCACTTCATTTCCCTTTGCTGCTGAAAGGCCTTTGATAATATCAATGACTTGTTTCATCCGTTTTGTTTCTCGAGGGTTAATTTTTTTTATCTTATTATAGTCGTCATAGGTTTTAATGAATTGGTTATTAAAATCCGGATAAGCGGTGCTGTATCTCGGGAAAATAAGTTCCTGGCCAAAATCAGCCGCTTCAACAGAAAGATCAACAAGTAATAGAAAGGCGTCCTGTCCAATTAATTCCTGTGCGGCAAGTAAACTTTGGGTTGCCAATTCTGCATCGTTGGACCATTTATCATATCGCGTTCCCAGAACTCTGTATGAGGCACCGCAAACGAGTGGCACTGCCGGTATTCGATCTACCTCTTTGCGTTCCAGAGTTCGGACAACCCTCTCCAGGGAAGTTAATTCTTCTTTTCTTTGTATCAATGACATATTTGATTTCCTCCTGTTAATAGTCTTTACACTGTATTTTCGTTTTACAGTCGTTTTATTCTATATTAGATCTCGTTTCCATAGGCTGCTACTAATCTATTTGCCAATTTTACCGCCTCTGCTGCATTTTCTGCGTATCCATCGGCGCCAATTTTATCTGCATAGCCCTGTGATATTGGACCGCCGCCGATTAATACTTTATAATCGTCTCTAATATCTTCTTCGTTTAGAATCTCAATTACTTCATTCATACCTTCCATTGTTGTTGTCATCAAAGTGGAGACCACAATAAATTCGGCCTTTTCCTCTTTAGCCTTTTCAACAAAGGTTGCCGGTGCAACATCTCTACCCAAATCAATAACATCAAAGCCGCCGGTTTCAAGCATGATCTTGACAAGATTTTTTCCAATATCATGAGTATCCCCTTCAATAACGCCAATCACTGCTTTTCGTTTGATCTCGTTATCTTTAGTTTTTATATGGGGTTTCAATATTTCCAATCCTGCATACATTGCATCAGAACAGATTAGCAGTTCTGGTACAAAATATTCTTCTTCATCAAAAAGTTTTCCGGCCTGATTCATCCCAACGGTCAATCCATTAACGATTGCCTCATATGCATCCAGGTTCTCAGCGATAACCTGTTTGCTGAGTGCAACTGTTTCTTCTTCTTCCATATTGAGCACAGCTTCAGCCAGTTTATTGTATAATTCCTCTTTGTTTATTGACATTCTAAGTCCTCCCTATATTTCATATATGTCATATCTTTCATATATGTTTTGTAAGGATAGTGTAAGTGATTCTTTTATATTTGTCAATCATTTTATTGTGTTTTTTTTAATTTTTAATTACAACAAAATATGTTTCATAAAAAAATCTCCTAATTTAAAATATGATTTTAAATTAGGAGAAAACAAAATATTTTTCCTTGAAATAATTTTTACACTGAATTCACTTAATTTTCACATAACTGTCAAAACTTGACCACATGCGAGAGGTAAACTAAGCGTAATGATTAACACCGATTAATTAACTTTCCATAATTAATCAGTTTGATATAGATTAAAAACAAACAATCCTCTCTCTCTCAAAAAAGAATCCTTTCTTTCTAAGGATTCTTTTTTTTTGCATTTATCAAAAGCCTATTCCTCATTCATTTTATAAGGCACCCGGGCCGAAGGTACAAACTCCGATGTCGCATCCGTATGTATCACCTGGTCGTCAAAATAAATATGGGCGCCAAAGGCCTTCAATACATCCTGTTTTTCCATTCCTCCGAGAAAAAAAGCCTCATCAATCCGAACATCCCAGGCCCTTAATGTTCGGATTACCCGTTCGTGAGCCGGTGCATTTCGAGCGGTTACCAATGCCGTTCGAATCGGAGCCTGATTTTTATCGAACTGCTTTTGAAGGGTAGACAGTGTTTTTAAAAATTTGGCAAAAGGACCTTCCGGCAAAGGGTTCTTGGCATTTTTAGCCTCATATTCCTGAAAAGCTTCAATTCCCTGGGCCTGATAAATTTTTTCAGAAGCATCAGAAAAAAGAACCGCATCGCCATCAAAGGCAATTCGAATTTGATCAATTTCTTTCATTTTTTCGCTGGGCAGATGCTGAGTATAGATAATTCCGGCCGCTACCCCCGAGTTGATGGCCTCTTGAACATCTTCCTCATTAGCTGATAAAAACAAGTCGGTTTGAAATGCCTCCAAATAAGGCGACAGAAAAGCCCCGCTGACCAAAGCGGCTCTAGTAATGTCCAGATTATAATATTTGATCGAGTTAAAAATCCGCAGACTGGTATCAGCACTGTTTTTGGACATGACAATAATTTCAGTTTTCCGTTTATCCGGCTCGATCTCATTAAGATTAAGCAAAGCTCGGATTAAATCAAACCCGGTACCAGGACTTAAAATATCGTTTTCGTGTTCGATTTGATATTGTGCATAGGCCTCAACGCCGTCTGTATCAAAAATCTGATTTTCTTCTTCTAAATCAAAAAGCGCCCGGGAAGATATGCCAACCACTAAACAGTTTTCAAATTTATGCATGATGCTTCGCTCCTCTATTTTATTCTTAATTTTTTTATTTCTTCTGATTTAATCCACAATTTTGTAAGTTATCCCCACATTTTGTGGATGAACTGACTTGTGGTCCACCCATTCACAACGGTGGGCTCGGATAAAGATTTCAGCTGATTTCTGATTTTCCCTGAAGGATGTCTGAAATGCGATCATTTAATTGTTCATATTATAGCACATTTTATTTTTCCAAAATTGACATTTTTTTACGGTATGATATAATATAAAAAATTAAATATTTATTTGCGGGGGGACTAGATGATAGTTGAGAAGGTTAAAACCTGACCCTTTGAACCTGTTAGTTAATACTAACGTAGGGAAGCAGAGCGTTTCGGCTAATATTATTAATCAAGTGCTTTTAGTGCTTTCCTGAATGGGAAAGCGCTTTTTTTTTATAAAAAGAACAACTTTGAAAGGAACATCCGATGAAAAACTACAAAACTCAAATGGAAGCAGCCAAAAAATGCATCATTACACCAGAAATACTAATCGTAGCGAAGAAAGAATTCATGGAACCCGAAAAACTCAGGGGACTAATTGCCTGTGGTCAGGTTGCCATTCCGTCAAATATTAACCATGCATCACTCTCCCCGGAGGGTATCGGCACCGGACTGAGCACAAAAATCAATGTCAATCTGGGGGTTTCAGGAGACTGTAAAAACTATGATATTGAACTGGAAAAGGTTAAGCTCGCTCTGAAATTTGGCGCTGAAGCGATCATGGATTTAAGCAATTATGGGAAAACCAATACCTTTCGCAAAGAACTCATAAAAATCTCTCCGGCCATGATCGGTACCGTTCCCATGTACGATGCCATCGGTTATCTGGAAAAAGACTTATTGGAAATCACCCCCCAGGATTTTATGAGAGTCGTTCGATCGCATGCTGAAGAAGGGGTTGATTTTATGACCATCCACGCCGGCATCAACAAACGGGCCATTGAAGCCTTTAAGAGTACCGGTCGAAAAATGAATATCGTTTCCCGGGGCGGTTCCCTGCTCTTTGCCTGGATGGAAATGACCGGAAATGAAAATCCCTTCTATGAATACTATGATGAATTTCTGGAAATTCTTCGGGAATTCGACGTTACCATCAGTCTTGGTGATGCGTTAAGACCGGGCTGCATTGATGACAGTTCCGATGCCTCACAACTCAGCGAACTAATCGAGCTGGGCCAGCTTACCAAACGAGCCTGGGAAAAAGATGTTCAGGTTATGGTTGAAGGCCCCGGACATATGGCAATGAATGAAATCGCGGCCAATATGACCATTCAGAAACGGCTGTGTCATGGTGCTCCTTTCTATGTTTTAGGCCCCTTGGTAACCGATATCGCCCCGGGTTATGACCATATTACCTCCGCCATTGGCGGTGCCATCGCCGCCGCCAGCGGTGCCGATTTTCTTTGCTACGTCACCCCGGCAGAACACTTACGGCTCCCGGATATCAATGATGTAAAAGAGGGTATTATTGCCAGCAAAATTGCTGCCCACGCCGCAGATATCGCCAAAGGACTGCCTCATGCCCGAGAAATCGATAATAACATGGCAGAAGCTCGTCATAAACTCGATTGGGATGCCATGTTTGAACTTGCGATTGATTCTGAAAAAGCAAGAGCCTATTATGAAAGCGCCCCTCCTGCCGAAAAACACACCTGTTCGATGTGTGGGAAAATGTGTGCCGTGAGAACCACCAATATGATTTTAAAAGGAAAAACGGTCGAATTTTATTCTGAAAATTAATCGCGAAATGCCATATTTATTTTATGAAATAGCGTCACCGGAACAATACAACTGATTGATTTCGTGATATAATAAAATTATTATAATCATTTATTATCAGAAGATGAGAAATCAAGAGAAAAACAGCCGGTTTATCAGCCATATACCAACCAAAAAAGCATCTTCAACTTTAGGAGGCAGAAAGTCATTGAGAATAACAAAAGAAGAATACGAGCATGGTGATCATCCCAAAAAAAATTTGACTAAAGCAGTTTTATCGAAACCCGTATCGTCTGATACCACTCAAGTTGAAATTAGCGATGCACAAAAAAAAGAAGCGAATAAAGTAAATTTATCAATGCAATTGTCGTCTGATGCGATTAAGAAACGGCTATTAATTATGATCGAGGAAACCATTCACAGTTTGTCGGCGCCTGACAAAAGTCTGGAAGACATTGAAAAAGCATACCTCGTCTACACTGGACAAATGATGGTTATTAATCGTTGCCATTTATTAACCTCCGCAGAACAGCAAGAGCACAACGCAAAAGTATACGCTTGTTATTATAAATGCAAGCTATCCTTTAAAAAAATAAACTTCAAGCTGCGGAAAACTGATTAAAACGCTCCGACTGAACCACAACTAATTTAAGACTAAATTTAAAGGCCAATTGTTTTATCAAGTTGCGGCGTACAACGATAAAACAATTGGCCTTTAACAGTTTTTTACAATTCCCGGGCTATTTCATAGGCATCCCAAATGGCATACATAATATTGTTCACATGCCGGGAGTCTCCAATATTGTAGACCGGAACCTTGCTATCCACATTAATCTGATTGTATAAATGGTCTTCAGCCGTATAGCCAATGGCAATAATCACGGTATCAGCCAAAAGTTTGACCTCGCCATCTTGAGTAGCCAGTGTAATACAGTCTTTTTCAACGCTGGAAACCTGAGTGCTTTTATGAATTTTAACCTGATGATAGGCTAATTCATCTTTTAACATATCGTAATTCATAAATGGCATACCATGGGGGCCACCGGCTATATCAGGAGCCATCTCAACGATTGTGACATCTTTCCCCTGCTGGGCAAGCCACAACCCCGTTTCACAGCCAACCAATCCGCCACCAATAATCAGGACTTTTTGTCCCACCGGCTTTGTTCCCAGCAATGCTTCGCTGGCCGTGATCATTTCTCTTTCATTTCCGAAATTTCCGGCAATTGGCTGGGACCCAGTTGCTACCACAACAATTTCATCCCCTTGGATTTCGATCTTCTCTTTATTCATCGTTATATTTTTCTTAACCATGACCTGCAGAAGCTCAAGCTGTCTTTCATACCATGCCAAAAGCTTTTTATCATTTATTTTAAAATCCGGCACGCTTCCGGGGATTAAGTTTCCTCCCAGCTTATCCGATTTTTCACAGAGTGTCACATTATGCCCGCGGATGGCACAAACCCGAGCGACTTCCATTCCGGCCAGTCCCCCGCCAATGACAAGAACATTTTTCTTCTCTTTTGCCGGTTCAATGCCATATATCTTTTCACGCCCGACTTCCGGATTAACCGCACAACACAGCGGCGCGTGGGATATTCTTCCGAGACAACCGTCATGACAGGACAAACAGGGCCGGATCTCATCTAAACGTCCCTGTCTGACCTTTTCCGGATAATCAGGATCCGAAAGTAGCGGCCGGCCATAGCTGACAATATCACATGAATCGCCAATAGCCTCACAAGCCATATCCGGGTCATCCATGCGACCGGCTAAAATAATCGGCACCGTAACATGTTGTTTTAAAATTCTTCCAAACTCACGATACATGCCGCCTTCCTTAAAGTACATCGGCGGATGGTTCCAATACCAGGAGTCGTAGGTTCCGGCATCCACGTTCAGAGCATCATATCCTGCCGCAACCAAAAGCTTGGCGGCCGCGATTCCTTCGTCGATGTCTTTTCCGACTTCAACAAATTTTTCTCCCGGCAATGCTCCCTGCCGCAATCCTTTCATAAAGCTCTTGAGGCTGTAACGTAGGGTAACCGGATAATCTGCTCCGCAAACAACTTTAATGGCCTTGACAATCTCGGTCGAGAATCTTAACCGATTTTCTAGACTGCCGCCATAATCATCGGTTCTCTTATTGAAAAAGGAAATGGCAAATTGGTCCAACAAATAGCCTTCGTGAACCGCATGAATTTCCACACCGTCAAAGCCCGCAGCTTTTGCGACTGAAGCAGCCATCGCAAATTTTTTAATAGCCTCCTGAATTTCTTCAACGGTCATCTCTCGGTGAATAATGGCAGGGTCCCAGCGGTTTTCCTGCTTAGACGGGGCAATATACTTACCAACAAATCCCGGTATGGCGCTTCTCCCCAGTCCGCCTGTCAATTGTATAATAGTCTTTGCTCCATATGCATGAATCCGCTCATTCATCTGCGTTCCCGCATAAATAAAGGCCAATGGATTGACGGTGGGACAGGGAATAACCGGTTTTGTCATATCCTCTACCGCTAAATCAACACTGCAAATTCCGGTAATAATGAGACCGACCCCGCCTTTTGCCCGTTCGACATAGTAATCCTGTCCTCTTTGATTAAATGCTCCATTATCATCCGCAAAACCGATTGGTCCCATGGGCGCCATGGATATTTTGTTTTTAATCTTAAGTTTTCCGATATTGGTTGGTTGGAATAGTTTTGAATACCTGTTTTCCATTAACAATTCCCCTTTCCGTTCTAATTTGCCAAAAAGCAGTCACTAAATGAGTACCTAACCCACTTTAATTTTTTATTTTATAAATTTTTTCAAAAACTTCTTTTTTAAACGCAAGAAACTTTTCCTCTGAAAGTTTTTCAGGAAAGCTCATGATTCTAAGCAGTATTTCTTTATCCCCGTCTCCTCTTAAAACTGGTTGATGATATCCAAATTCAGATAGAAAAAAATCCATTCTTTTATAAAAATTGATACGCCGTTTTCCAATTTCCGTTTCATTGTCTTCCACTTCAATCATCACCGGTTTGGTTGCTTTTTTTAGATAGGCTTCCAGCATTTTTGAACCGATCCCAAGTCCTCGAAGTTTTTTATCGACAGCAAAATGTTCAATAAAAACAAAGGTTCCAAGATCCCATTCGGCAATAAAACCACCGATGCCATCATTGTTGTTTTGGGAAATTAAAATCCGGTAATTGCCCTTGCTTAATTGTTTCTGGCCGTTTTCATAAGTTCTGATTTCTTCTTTTTCAAAAGACACTTCCATTAAATGATAAATTTTTCGATAATCTTTTTCTTCTAATTCTGTTAATATTATTTCCATTCCAAGCTCCTGTTATTCTGTCTCTGTCTAAATATCGCCTATAATTGTTGCAAGATTTCCGCCACATCAGGAAGTGTATGAATTTCATATAATTTTGCCCATATTACCATGCCATTTTCGTCGATGAGAATATTTGCTCGCTCTGATGACCCACGGTCTTCTCTGAAAATCCCGTATTTTCTTGAGACTTCTCCCAGCGGATTAAAGTCCGCCAGGATCTTTATGTTGTTCAAACACAGTACTCTTGCCCATACCGATTTACTCGGCTGAGAATCAATACTTAAACCCAATACCACCGTATTCTTTTCTTCAAACTGTTTAAAATTTCTTTCCAAAGATCTCATCTGATCCGTACACACTGCCGTCCACGCTAATGGATGCCATGATAAAAGAACTTTCTTACCTTTGAACAAACTGAGCGATATTTCTTTTTCACTTTGGTCCTGCAATTTAAAATCGGGTGCCTTTTCTCCTACTTTAATAATGTTAGCCATTTTTTCCTCCTAGTATTTTAATTTTTCCTGCTGATCAATGCTGCCTAAATGATCTGCATAGATTCATTATAGCCACTTATAAGCTTTTTAATCAGCTAAACCGCACTCTTATCCTAGAATGACATCACTCTTCAAGTTGAACGGGCTGACTTCTCATTTTTCGATACTCAATCAAAGTTAAACCAATCATCACCGCATCGAAAATAGAAAGAACGATCAAAAACCAAGATGGGCTGATGATGTATCGGTATAACTGATAGAGTATAAATAATGCTATTGCACCTATCGTAAGAGGATAGGCCCAGCTTTTTCTTCGCCACAGCAGAAAAACAAGAATGCATTTTATCAGACCATGGGATAACAAATAGAATGACCCAAAATGTTGTGTACTGACTGAAAAGCTGTGACTTAGATTGATTAATGCATTTGCCACCATGTCATTTGGATCATGAGACAATTCTTTTTGCGTCAATAAAACAATGATATAATTTAGTCTGTCCGGGTTTAAAAATAAAAACAATATGCCGCCAATCATCTCCAATAGACCATTTAAACCTTTTAGGATCAGTCCCAGTTCAAATCCCAGATGAAAAAGATCTTTTGGTTTAGTACTTTTTTTTATCAACATGGTCAACTCCAAACTCAATCCGTATTTCTTGCCCTCTGTCATTCAGAAATAATCAAAATGATTATTTCTACCCTAGTTTACTGACAGAAAATTTTATTTTTTTAGTATATCATGAACGATTTATTAAATCATGAAGAGTCTTAAGCTTTTAGTTATATTAGATTCATCTTTTATTTAAAATATGGTAAACTAGCACTATAAAAAATATCATGGAACCATAACAAATTATCTTTACCATCTAAATAAAAAGGAGACCGAAAATGACAAAAATAAATCCTGAAGCAATTGGCGATTCAATGAGCACGTCACCAGCAGCAAGCTATCCAATCGGTTCTGAAGTTTTTACAACAGTCGAAAGAACGATTGTCCCTGTTCCGATCCCTTCATCTGCCCCTAAAATTCCGATCCACGCGCTAGCAAAATATTCGCAGTATGGTTATGGTGTCTGGCAATATGGTGAAGGTCTTGCTTATGAAAAGCGACTGGATCTCATGCCCGCTGCATACGACCATTCCTCCATTACTGAATCAATGCGACTTTTGAATTTCTTTACTATGACGGATATCCACCTGACTGATAAAGAATCGCCTGCCCAGGTTCCCTATTATGGCTACGAGTGGGGCATTATTTCAGGTTATTCGGGAATTATGCTGTATACCACCCATGTCCTTGATGCCGCCATCCAGACCGTCAATGCCCTTCACCAGAAAAAGTCATTTGATTTTGGAATTTCCCTGGGTGATGACTGCAACTGCACCCAACACAACGAACTCCGCTGGTTTATCGATGTCCTTGACGGCGAGCTCATCAATCCCTGTTCCGGAGCGAAAGATGATCCCATTCCCGGACCGCTCAATGACTATCAGGATGAATACCAGGCCGCTGGGCTTGACAAATCGATCCCCTGGTATCAGGTCCTTGGAAACCACGATCATTTCTGGATGGGCATGTTCCCGCCGGATGACTACATCCGAGAGACGCTGATTGGCGACACCATCATCAACATGGATAATATCTTCACTTCCGGTGCCGGCATCAATGGCCGGGGCTATTACATGGGCTCAATCGATGGCAGAACCCAATACGGCGACATCATCGGCGCTGGTCCGGTTTCCGACTTTCCCGATGGCGCCCCAAAAGTACCTGCCGATCCCAATCGCCGATCGCTTCTGAGACAAGAATGGCTCAGCGAATTTTTCGATACCACCACCGAACCAAAGGGACACGGCTTCAACGAATCCGATGCTGCCAGAGGATTTGGCTGCTACAGTTTTGAACCGAAAGCCGATATGCCTATTAAGGTTATCGTCGTTGATGACACTCAGCGCGATGAAGACCCCAGTGGCCCTTACGGCAATGGCAAGGGCTCGCTTGATGCGGAACGCTACGAATGGCTTGTCAACGAACTGGATAAAGGTCAGGCTGAAGATAAACTGATGATTATCGCCGTGCATATACCCATCGGTGCTACTCCCGAAAGCAGCGGTCTGAATGCTTTAATGACCTTCAGCCAATACGCTGTTGTCACTGAAGAGGCACTCATTGCCAAACTTCATACCTATCCAAATCTGATTCTGATCGTTGCCGGACACCGCCATCTCAATATGGTCACCGCCCTGAAATCACCGGACGACAGCCGACCAGAGCTTGGTTTCTGGGAAGTCGAGACCTCCTCACTTCGAGAATTTCCCCAGCAGTTTCGCACCATCGAGATCGTCAAAAACAGCAACAATACCATTTCGATCTTTGCGACAGATGTTGATCCGGCTGTCAAGGAAGGCTCCTTTGCTGATATCTCCCGGACCTATGCCCTGGCCGCTGAGCAGATCTTCAAACTGCCAACCGAAAACCGATCTTACAACGCCGAACTGGTTGTCCAATTGAGTCCAGAAATGCAGGCTAAACTGTCAGCATTTTAATTATTATGTTTATCCCCAAGACCCCCTTTTCACAAAAAAGAAAAGGGGGTCTTGGATTAACTAGAATAATTCCAGTCATTAATTGCTACGATTTAGTTAGTGGATTAAATAAATCCTTTTTTTCGGGAAAGTTCTACCGCAGAAATTCGTGAATTTACCTGAAGTTTTCCATAAATATTGATCATATGGGTTTTTACGGTGGCAATGGAAATACAAAGCTGTTCCGCAATTTCTTTATTGGAATCGCCTTTTGCCAGTTCGTGTAAAACCTCCAACTCCCGTTCGCTTAAGGGGCAGGCGTTGTTTTCTTCACATAATTTTAGCATAGCCAAATAAAATGCGCGTTCAGCCTTTGATAATAAAGGCAAAATCTTGATATGATACCTCTTATCCAATAGGATCATCACTTCTTTTTCATAAAAAAAAGGCAGTAAAATTTCATTCTGATGAGCATAATAAATAGCTTCTTTAATCAGGTTAACAATCTCGCGTTCATCACCAGCCATTTCAATTAACATGGATAATTT
Organism: Acetobacterium tundrae; assembly: GCF_008086615.1. Lineage (GTDB taxonomy): Bacteria > Bacillota > Clostridia > Eubacteriales > Eubacteriaceae > Acetobacterium > Acetobacterium tundrae. The sequence continues at coordinate 32,846 of NZ_RXYB01000021.1, read as the reverse complement.
CAGCAAATCACCTTCGATAATTTTAAAATAGCTTTTTTCTTTACGGGCATAAGCCAATAATTCATTCAAAAATGCCATTCCCGAAGCTATTTCTCCCTGCTTTTTCAAAAGCCGGGTGTATAAAAGCTGACAATCAAGGTTGAGATTCCAATTCTCGGTATTATGATACGCCTCCATAAACTCATTTTTTATCCCTTCTGACAATCGACTAAACTTCAGTGCATATTTCAGCAGCGAAGCAATCGTCAGACGGTCATAATAGATATCGAAGGTTAAAATTTTCTCGAGCAGAGCCATCGCCTCATCTACCTGTCCCATGAGAAAATAATACTCGGCCAAATTATATTCCCGACCTCTATCATACCAACCGGCATCATCCATGTGCATGCCGGTCATTTTATCTAAGCATTCAAAGGCCTCTTCCAAACGCATCTGTTTTAGATAAACACCGGTAATACCAATTAAATAGCTGGGATACAGAGCACTCAACCCGCGATTGTTGTCTAGCAGTTGCTTTTCACGGCGGTATAAAGAAAAAGCCTCATTGATATAACCCAGCTCTTCATAGATTTGAGCTTTTGTCGATAAAGAAAAAAGATTAATGTAAGGATTTTTATCAACCTGAGGATAGGATTCGGCTTTATCAATCAATTTCAGCGAAACCTGACACTGGCTTTGATAATAAAAGAACTGCGCATTCTTGATCATAATCAACGCTTTTGTTGTACTATTAAGGTTTAACTGATCGATCTCGACTTCATTCATCAACTTCATTTTTAAATCAATCCGGTTATCAAAAACAAGCACTTCGATTCCCTTGAAGGCGTCAAAATTCGGATCGGAGGACATTTTGAGACTGGCCAGTGTAAAAATTTCCTGACACTTCTCAAATTCAAGATTTCCGTAATGATAAAACAATTTTTGATAGGCAAAATCAAAATTCTCGGTGGCGGAAGCAACCGGCACCCGATTCAGGTAAGAAAAAGTACCGGCATTCTGAGGCATTTGAAGAATTAAATCCATTGCTTTCTGATAGCTTTTTAACTCGAGCAGTTGATTCAGACATTCCTCATTATCTCCCATTTCTTTAAAAACATCAGCACTTGTTTCCCTGATCTTTCTTCTTTTCTCCTGCGGCAAGCGGTTAAATCGGTTTCTTAAATATTCTTGTAAAAGATGATGATAGCGGTAATAGTCATGTTCTTCATCAATGCACGAAATCAGGAGATTCTTTTCCTGAAGACTTTCTAATATTTTATCAAACTCACAATTATCCAGTAGTTCATTTGCTATTTCTTTTGAAAAATATGCAAATGGAGATGTACACACCAGAAATTCCTGTTCTTCTTTTGTCATTGGATCGATTATTTCACGGGTCAGGTATTCACTAATCAGTCGATTGGTTAATTTCAAACTGCCAATTTCTGACTCGTTTTTTCCAAATGATGCTCCCGCGATTAGCTGCAGTCCTCCGATCCAGCCTTCTGAAAAACCCGTCATCACTTTTAGCGTTTCCTCATCGAAAGTCAATGCCATTGTTTTTTTAAGAAACAACAGCCCCTCTTCTTTAGAAATATATAAATCGCGGTCATCAATAAAAAGCAGGTTCCCATCCATTCCTAATCCGGCCAGGTAAAACACTGGTTCCTGGCGGGTCAATAAAATGGTATGAAGATTTTGCGGCGCATGGTTGATAAAAAATTCAAAACTTGCTAAAATAGCCTCGTCATTGATTAAATGGAAATCGTCCAATACCAGATAAATTTCTTCTTTTTCATCAAGATTATTGATTACTAATGTCAGCATCTGGTCAAGACTCTCTTTACTGAGGCTAGCGTTAAAAAAAGCAAGGAAATCATCCCTCGTAGAATCCATAAACTCAACCAGCGCTTCAATGATATAATTCCAGAATAAAAACAAGTGATTACAGGATTCGTCAAGGGAAATCCATTTTATTTGTGTCAATGATTTTTCTTTTATAAACGAAGACAGCAGGGTGGTTTTGCCACTTCCTGCGCCCCCTTTTATCACGGTTAGACCGCAACTTTTCATTTTTTCCATTTTTTTGAATAACGGCTGCCGAACAATATAGTTTTTTCGCGGCTGAGGAATTTTCATTCGCGTCGATAAAATATGATTTTCCATTGATTCCTCCAAATAATATAACGTTCTTTCCGTTAAGTGTAATTCAATTTCTGATAAAGATCAATGATTGACATAGTCTTTCTTGGTTTTTACAATGGCAACGATAAAAAATATCAGGCCAAGACTTGTGAGATAAAAAAGGCTGGGTAAAATATCTTGAATGGCTAGACCCGACTCAAGTCCACCAACAAAGGTTAGATAAGCTTTTTGAGGCAGAACGCTAATGATATTCTCAAGCAACGCATTTCCTTTTTCAAAAGAATAGAAACTGCCGGAAAGCATGGTTGTAAGGATAACAATGGCCGACCCCATCATATTCGCCGTTTCACTCTTTGACGCAAGGGCATTGAGAAATAGCGAAAAGGCTGTTGCAAAAGCACTGATTATCCCTAATAGAAGAATGTATTCAGGCAGACTGAAGCCAATATCCGCTGCCATTACAAATTTAACGATGTATAGAATCATCAACGTTGGAATAAAGATAAATAAAAAGGTAAAGATACTATGAGAAAAAAGATATTTTGTCATCGACAAAGGTGACACCGCAACACGGGTGATCTGTTTCTTTTCCTTGTCATCTGCAAACATATACATTAACACGACCCCTTCTAACAACATGAACATCATTAAATAACCAATGATCCGGGTTCCAATCCCCCGGTTATTGGAACCCGCATTTTCACTAATTGTTTGTCCTGAAAACAACGCTTGAAGAGACGTTCTGTAATCATCATTTTTAATGGTTTCAATCGAAACTGTGCCGTTCGTATCGGTTATTATCGCATCATATTTCCCAGATACCAGTTCTGAAAAGGCCGGAGATTCATCGGTAATCGTGATATTAAACGATGAAGGCAGTGCTTTATCATACTTGCCATTTTCGGTTACTAACGCGATATTCCCCATCCCCTGAACGTGGGTATTAATAAAAATTGCAGCCATAATGGCCAAGGTTGTCAATGTAAGCGTGAGAACAATTCGAAACTTTTTACATAACAAACGATTTAAATCATTCTTCAAAATAGAAATCATAGATAATCCTCCCTTTTAAATAAACGCGTCGACAGCAAAATCATTAATACCGACAATCCGGTAATAATAAATGCCGTCGGTGCCAGCAAAACGTCCTTCTGATCATAGATTAACTGAAAGATCGCTGTTGAAATCCATTTGACCGGAGAAAGATAACTGATCATTTCGATTGCTTTTCCTAAACCGTCAAGGGGAAAAAACAATCCTCCTAAAACTGCCAGCAATGTGATCAGCATTGAAAGAAGCTGATTGGTTGTGCTTTCACTTTTTAACGCACAACACATTAAAACCCCCAAAGTGCATGAAAAAAAATTCAACAAAACCAGCAATCCCCATACAAAAACTCCGTTTGATCCGCCAAAATTGACATGCACCGTCAGCATCAGCACAATCCCGGCAAAAGTATAGCAGATAGTTGTGAAAACAAAACTCGCCAGGATTTTAGAAAAATAAATAAAAAAGGGTGGCACCGGCGAATGAATAATCCGCATATTCCCACTTTTAATCCGTTCTTCCATAAAACTGTTTGCAGAAATGGTTGCCGAATACAAAACGGTAAAGATCATCATCGTAATACCATAATAATCATAAGAGGTTACTTCTTTTCCATAACTTCCACTGGTGAGAAAACCGATAATTAAAATAAGCAGCAGCGGAAAACCGGTACTATAAAAAATCCACATGGGATTCGTCGCCAAATTGATTAAATCCATTTTAAAGATACGATTGAATTGATACATCTCATTCTCCTAATCCCTAAGGGATTTCCCTGTTAAATCTAAAAACACGGTTTCAAGACTCGCCGATTCACAGGATATTCCTTTAATTTTTGCGGCAATATTAATCAGTACAGTGATAATGCGATCAAGATTTTCAATTCCCTTTAATGAGGTGACCCCAATCTTCTTTCCTTCAATTATGACTGCTTTCACACCCTCAATCTGATAAAACAGATCGGCAGAAATCCTTTCCGGATTTTCAATATCGATCCAATATTGTTTTTCATTTTCAATACTTTCCTTCAGTCTTTCTTTGGTGCCGCTGGCAACAAGCTCGCCTTTATCCATGATAATGATGCGCGTGGAAATTTCTTCTACCTCTTCCATGTAGTGCGTCGTATAAAGAATTGTCATGCCTCTATCTCTCAGTTTTTTAATTGAACTCAGGATATGATTTCTAGACTGGGGATCGATCCCCACCGTCGGTTCATCCATAATTAAAAGATCCGGTTGATGAGCGATGGCACAAGCAATATTCAATCGGCGTTTCATCCCTCCGGAATACGTATCGACCTTATCTTCAGATTTTTCCAAAAGTCCGGTAAACGCTAACGCTTCATGACTTTGCCTCCGCAGCTTATCCCCCTTCAAGCCATAAAGGGAAGCAAAGAATTCAACATTCTGTTTTCCTGAAAGGTCCTCATACACTGCTAAATCCTGTGGGACAACGCCTAACTTTCTTTTAAATCCTCCTAAATTTTTATGAATACTCTGTCCACAATAATCAATCTTACCTGAGTCAAAGCCCAATGCTCCCGTCAGTATATTGATGGTGGTACTTTTACCCGCACCATTCGGTCCCAGAAAGCACAATATTTCTCCTTTTGCCACCTGAAACGACAAGTCATGAATGACTTTTTTGTTTTTGTAGCTTTTCTCTAAATGTTGCACATTAATTAAATTTTTCATTTGATCATCTCCTCTGACTAAATCTTACGTGATTCAGTCAAAAAAAGAATCAACCAAAAGGTTGATTCGAAAGGTTGAGCGGATTAAAATTTTATTAATATGGATCAAAACCAAACAAATGTGTTTCAGCTCTGCCATCGGTTTTCATCAGACCTTTATATACCAGCGGCATTAATAACAAAAGCCCTGTGATTAATTTTTTTCCAGTCAGATGCTTTAAATCCATGTCTTAATAACAATTCATGAATCTCTTTTTTTCCATAAATTCGATAATCTCCTGAATTACTCCATTTCAGCCCCCAATTCAAAAATTTTAAATACCATTCAAACGGTGCTGTCGGATCGCCCAATACCAATGTTCCATTCGGTTTTAAAACCCTATGTATCTCCTGTAATACCTGATCTGGATTGGGGTAATGGTGAAACGAGGCATTGCACACGATAATATCAAATTGATTATCATCATACGGCAGTTGTTCAGCATCTCCGACTTTTAATTCTACCCTTGCGCCTAATTTTTCTTTTGCTGATTCGATCATGTTTTCAGATAAATCAAGGCCATATAAATCCGCGTCTGATTTTAGCTTTATTTTTTCCAGAACGTTTCCATTGCCACAACCTAAATCTAAAATTGATTTGGGGTTGGCCGCCAGAACTCTCTCAACAATTTCGTCATACATGCATTTTACAAATTTCCCATCATAACTGTTGTTATAATCTTCCGCGCTCTCATCAAAATGTTTTTTCGTTGCTTGTTTTGCCTTTTCTTTGCTCATTCATTTTCTCCTTCATTAAATTTTCATCATTGACATTAGTTCATTCGATGTTTAAATAATAACCCCGATTTAAATAAGCCGGGGGTTGTTGTTTATATTGATAATTTCACTAACGAACATCACTCTTCTAAGATAGAATTTTTTTTAATATTTTATCTATCTTTTTCACCTTTTCAGCCGTTGTTATTGTCTCATCATTGATAATTGGCATTTGTCCATACAGAATGAACTTTGCTACACTTTCGGTGTCGTCAATCTGAATTTCCCCTTGCTTCTTCATGTTCTCTAAAAAATTTATCATGTGTGGCATAACAATTTTTAACATTTTTAACTCCAGTTGCTGATGAAACATCACATTTTCAGCCTGATGAAAGAAATCATGATATTTTTCTTTGCCGTCTGTCGTAATAAAATTCTTTTCCAGTCGTTCGATATATCCTTCCAGCGTCAACCCTTCCTGTGTCAGGATCTGAATCACCGGTGCACTGCATTCCTTCGCATACATTTCCACTGCTATTTCATATAACTCATGCTTTGACTTGAAATACCGATAACACAGACCCGAAACCACATTCATTTCCTTGGCAATATCTGTCATGGAGGTCGCTTCATAGCCTTTTCTGGCAAAAACTTTCATTGCCGTATCAATCATTTCCTGTTTTCTTACTTCCGGTTCTTTTGAAATTCGCATAAGCACCTCCTGATAGAAACAGTATACTCTTCGATTAATTGTTTGTCAATGAATAGCTGTCATTCGATTTTTTTCTAGTGAAAGAGGGCCAATAAAGAAGTATAAATTAAATTAATACCAAATGAATAGGCGGCAATCCCAATCGGCTTACAGGTCAAAATAATTAAAGTAAATTTTTTTACTCTCATTTCTGTCAGTCCGGCCAGATAACATAAATAATCATCCGGCGCTACTGGTGAAAGGATTGCCAACGCAAACCATTTATCAAAATTCGATCCTTTTTGCAGCCACGACTCATACTTTTGATATGTTTTTTCATTGAACACACTTCTCACAAATCCCGAGCCATAATTCTTCGCCAATATAAAAGCCATAACGGAACCAATACAAATACCGATATAATTATATATAAAACCTTTGACGGGTCCAAATATGATAACGCCTGCCAAGCAGCCAATACCACCTGGCAATACCGGGATAACAACCTGAACTGGTTGAAATGTAACAAAAAGAGAAGGTGCAAAAACACCAGCCGATTTCATAAACTGTTCCAGCGCCGTCTGTGATGTAAAGATCTGCATTTTTATTCCGTATATGATGAAGAAGGCTGATCCTAATAATCCCATAATTGTAACAGCATTAATAATCTGTTTTTTTGTATTTGTCATCTATTTCCTCTTTTTTTAGTCATACGCTAAATAATAACAGAAGCATCTTAATTTTTGCATGATCTGATGATTGCAGGTCAAAATAAGCACAAGATGTATTTTCCGAGTGTGAGATCACACCTGCACAAATCCAAATAAAAAAAGCAACGTCCTCTCGGTTGGATCGCTGCTTTTTCATATTAGGAATGAAAAGAAAAAGGGATTTGTTTGTTGTGTACATTTATGATGATAACCATTGAAACTTTATGAAACCATAGAATCATGTTAACAGTTGATTAATTAAGGAACCACTAAGATTATAAAAACCCTTGCTCTATTAAGCGAGGTGTATAATCACTGTCGTGTTGGTCTACATTTAGCTCATCATTATCTCCTATATGTCTGTATTATTTTAATTCAACACCGATATCACCTTCGAAATGAGAAGACAATGGTTCAGTTTCACTGAAAAATCAGTGTGGTTCTATCACCAATTACATTTCCTTATCATATTTACATCTGTAATAAACGCCATAAAATACCACCAACAAATAGGCTGCAACTAATAATAATATCACCGTTAATTCTACTTCCATACAAGCAAATGCCAGTAGCAATGCGCCAAATACGGGAACCATCATATCGTAGGCTTTAGCCTTGGATTTGTTCATTATGATTATATTTCGTTCATCGTTCTTATCAATTTCAACTTGTTTTGAAATTTCCGGACTATTTTTCAAAGCTCCTATGCTAATGATATTTCCCATACCATGACCAAATAATCCACAACCAATACCAATACACACATAAGGTAATGCTAAAATTGCTCTGGCAAATACCGGATTAAATTTAACAATAAATAATCCAGATAGTAATAATACAATTCCGACCAACACAAAACTTAAATTTTTAAATTTACTATTCATTGTTTTCTTCCTCATAGATAAAAATATTTTCAATACGCATGTTAAAGTATCGTGCAATTTTAAAGGCCAATAAAATTGAGGGGTTATATCTTCCCTTTTCTAAAGAACCAATGGTCTGACGTGATACCTCTAAAGCTGCCGCCAGTTCCTCTTGCTTAATACCACGTTGCTTCCTAATCTCTTCTAAACGATTTTTCATTAAGCGCCTTCTCATGGAAAGTTTGCTTTCCTTTTTTTCATTATACCATCACGCCAACAAATGTCAAGGTAACTTTCCATTTCCATCAGTACTTTTTCTAAAGGTAAAAAAAGCCTCTAACGGATAAGCTTAAAATATGGCATAAAAAAAAAACGGCTTAACCGCCGTTATTGTTGTTTTTTAAAATGGCGGAGAGAGAGGGATTCGAACCCTCGGTACACTTACATGTACACACGCTTTCCAGGCGTGCTCCTTCAACCGCTCAGACATCTCTCCAAGGTTGTTATTCTAACTTTTAAATTTTTTCATGCTCAATGATTATACGGTTTTATGCCTAAGAAGTCAATGTTTTCTTTGATTTTCCGTGAAAAATAATTATTGAATTCACCCATTTCCCTCAAATCCTTATTACTGTACCTCGATGGAAATACAAAATTGAAAACGAGTGCAAAATGTATTCGACTGTTTTTATTGTAGGTGGTATAATATCCTCACAAAATAATTTATATAACAATAATAGCAAATAAAAGAGAGGTGTTAAAATTATGAATCATGCCCGCATTGAGAGTGAATCTACACAACCGGAACACAACTATCAGTTGTTGAAAGCTGGTCAGCCAGCTTATGAAGTAGCAGCCCAGGCGATCCGAGCAGGTAAAATCGTTGTTATGCCTACCCTGACGGTGTATGTGGTCGTATGTGACGCCTTTAATTGCAATGCTTTGAATCGATTACGGGCAATCCGTCACAGTCCCTCAAACAAGCCGATTACCATCGTAATGGACAAGACAAAAATACCCGAATATGCGGTAATTGATGAACGTCAACAACGTATTATCGAACTTTTTTCACCTTCGCCGGTGAGTATGTACGTTCAAAAGAAGGAACAGACTCCGCTTGATTCAGCAACGGCTGATTCCGATGCCATCGTTGTCTATTTTCAGGACAGTCCCATCCGGGATCTTTATGAATGTTGTAACATGATCCTCGCCATCAGCTCTTCAAATACAAAGGCCTTGCCGGCTGCCGCTACAATTGAAGAGTCTATCAAATATTTCGGAGACGATGTGGATCTTTATATTGACAATGGTCCTTCCCAAGGAAATGATGCCAGTCCGCATATTGATATCAGGACCCAACCGGTGGAATCCCGAAGAACAGCTGCTCATTTTTCATTCGATAAAATCAAAGCAATTCTGGCGGAGCATAATTTAGAATAGTCTGATCAAAAGGGGAGCATCCAAAATCAACTCAGGAAAGTTGTTTAGGGATGCTCTCCATTTATTCCTATTCAATAATTTCCAGTACCTCTTCCATCTTCCGTCTTGTTTTCGGTCGGTGATCTCTGTTTTTGTAGCCGAAAGCAATCATACAAGACAATCCAAAATGTTCGGGATCAATGATCCCTTCTTCAATAAGGATTTTTTCAACCTGATCATAGTTAAAGCCTTCCATGGGCGTTGAATCCACGCCCAGCATCGCTGCTGCTGTCAGCATATTTGCCAACGGAATATAGGTCTGTCGGCAGACCCACTCGAAAAATACCCGCTCACTCTCAAGAAGGTTTAAATCCTTTTCCTGAAAATCTTTCAATTTATTCTTTCGGACTGCTCTTAATTCATCCGTAAAGTGCTGAACATTGTTCATCATATACTCAATGTAGTCCGAATCATATTTCATATCTTTTGGCTTTCTTGCCAGTATCAAAACAAAATGGCTTGCCCCTTCAAGGCTTACTTCCGCACCCCAGGCATATGGTCTAATTTTTTCTTTAATGTCCTTATTATTGAGCAGCACAAATTTCCAGGGTTCCAGTCCCATCGAACTGGGCGAAAGTCTGGCGGCCTCCATAATTACCTTGAAATCCTCTTCAGATACCTTTTTCTCCGGGTCATATCCCTTGCAGGCATAACGGGTATTGAAAGTATTTAGAATCAATTCTCTCATTTCTTTTTTGTTATTCATTATTTATTCTTCTCCTTTGGGTTTTATTTTAACTTCAATCAGTTATTCAAAATGGCTTTTTCAACTTTATTATATATTCCCTAAATCTTGTCATTTAATCAAACTAACCACTATTCTCTTCCACTCTCTTCCACTCTTTTCAAATCGTTTATTTCTGCTATATTAGGGTACATCCCCTATTGTAGCTGTGACAGAAAAATGTTAGTTAAACAAGAGAGAGGCATTCTTATGAACGTAATAGAAATCAATCAGTTAACGAAATATTATGGCAAACATCGAGGCATTGAAAATGTAACTTTTTCGGTGGAAGAAGGTGAGATTTTCGGATTCATCGGGCCAAACGGAGCCGGCAAATCCACCACCATCCGGGCCCTGCTGTCGCTGATTCATCCCACCAGCGGCAGCGCCACTATTTTTGGAAAAGACTGCATTAAATACGGCAGTGAGCTCCGCCGAGATATTGGTTATTTACCATCGGAAGTTTTTTATTATGAACACATGAAGGTCCTAGAAGTTCTCAAGTATTCTGCCAGCTTTTATGATGATGTGGACTACACCCGCATTCAAACCCTGGCCGATGTCATGGATCTGGATCTGACCAAGCGCATTGACGATTTATCCTACGGGAATAAAAAGAAGGTTGGGATTATCCAGGGGTTGCTCCATGAACCGAAACTGATTATTCTGGACGAGCCCACCGGTGGACTGGACCCTTTGATGCAGCAGAATTTTTTTGATCTTATCCGAACTGAGAATAAGAAAGGTGCCACAGTTTTGTTTTCCTCCCATATTTTATCCGAGGTACAAAAGCTCTGCGGTCGGGTTGCCATCATTAAAGATGGCACCATTGTGAAAATCGAGAATATCCGGGATATGCAAAAACACAATTACAAGAAATTCACGCTGGAATATAAAGGAGTTATTGATGTTCATCACTTCAACCTTGACGGCATTACCAACTTAACCCTAGAGGAAAACACCCTCCATTTTCTATTTAAAGGTGATATCAATCGGATTATTGAACGTCTTCAGGGCCAGGCTCTGCTGAATTTTCTCGTGGAAGAACCAAGTCTTGAGGAGATTTTTATGCACTACTATCAGAAGGAGGATTAGCTATGAATATTCTAAAGCAGGAACTGCGAATGGGCAAAAAAGCTCTGATCATCTGGTGTCTGTCGCTGGCGGGTATTTTAGTGCTGTTTATGTTGATCTATCCATCGATTTCAAGTCAGCTGGAGGATTTTCAAAAGGTCTTTAAAAGTTTTCCCATTGAGTTTCAAAGAGCTTTAGGGATAGCTGATCTGCAACTTAACACGATTCTGAGCTATTATCAATTTCCTTTTACCTATATATTATTGGCCGGCGCTGTTCAGGCCATGAACATGGGGGTTGCTGTCATTTCTTCCGAGGTAAGAGAAAAAACCGGTGATTTTCTGTTTGTTAAACCCGTGACCCGCAACCGGATTATTTCAATGAAAATACTGGCCGTTCTCGTTCAGATTCTGATTACCAATGCCTTTGTTTTTGTGGCTGCGCTCATCACGGTTACCATTCTCAGTGCCGAACCCTACAATGTTAAGCTTTTTGTACTGATCACCAGCAGCCTGCTATTTATTCAGATCTTTTTTGCCAGCCTGGGGCTTTTTGTTTCCGCCTTTCTAAGACGGATTCGAACCGTTCTTCCCATCAGCATGGGCGTGGTATTTATTTTTTATATTATCTTTTTACTCAATGAAACATTAAAAGATGAAAAACTCGGCCTCATCTCACCGTTTGGTTATTTTGATCTATCTGAGCTTTCAAAAACCATGAATTATGACTCGCTGTATTTATTACTGTGGTTTGTTTTAGTTGGCCTGTTTATCTTTTTAACTTTCAGGCTTTTTGCACGAAAAGATCTGCCGTCCATATAGGCTATTAAGGAGGCCCCTAATGAATATATTCAAAAAAGAAATGAAAGCAAATATCACATCTCTGATTATCTGGTGCTGTGCCCAGGTTTTTATTATCTATGCCGGCATGATGAAATACCAGGGATTTATCGATTCTCATGTGGATATGAGCAAACTGATGGCCGGATTTCCAAAGGAAATAATGGTTATTTTTGGTGTCGGTTCTTCCATTGATCTTACCAACGTCGCCGGCTTTTATTCCGTCTTCTTTTTGTATTTCATGCTCCTGGCCGCGGTCCATGCCATAATGTTCGGAGCGGTTGCCGTTTCCCGGGAAGAACGGGATCACTGTGCTGATTTTCTCTATGCCAAACCAATCAGACGATTTCAGGTTATCATGCCCAAGCTCATCGCCGGTGTCATTAGTATTCTGATTTTTAATATGGTCACTTTCGGAGCGTCAGTATTCTTTATTTCGCTGCATAATAATGGTGATGGTATGTTTAACCAGGTATCGTTAACCATGCTGGCGTTGTTTATCCTGCAACTTTTTTTTCTGGCTCTGGGAGCGATGTTTGGCGCTGTATTCAAAAACACCAAGCTTGCGACCTCTGTATCCGGAGCTTTTATCCTGGGTTTCTTTCTTATCTCAGTGGCTGTTGATTTATATGATAAGCTGACATTTCTGAAGATTTTCACCCCCTTCAAATATTTTGAAGGTTCCACCCTGATGCTTGATAATCAGCTTTCGTTCACTTCTGCTGTAATCCTGCTGATTGTCTCAGTGATCTTTTTTGCACTGACGTTTTTTGCTTTTAATCGGCGGGATTTGAAAACATAATATCGTTTCATGCTTAAACTCAAAAAAGTATCCCGACACAATGCCGGAATACTTTTATTTATTTTTCAGTAGCTGCTGACTTCTTCACCTTTCAGCATTTTAACAGCTGAGCTGGTTCCGATTCGGGAACAGCCTTCATTGATAAAAGCAATGAGGTCATCCACGGTTTTTACACCGCCGGCAGCTTTCATTTTAACATCGGGACCAATATTGGCTTTAAACAACCGGATATCTTCAACGGTTGCTCCGGCTGTACCAAAACCGGTAGAGGTTTTGATGTAATCTGCTCCGGCGTTGGTCACCAGCTGGCAAACTATCACCTTTTCCGCTTCCGTCAAGAAGCAGGTTTCAACAATAACCTTGAGGATTTTATCGCCGATAGCTTTCTTGATTTCTGCAATTTCATTCTGAACCAGGTCGTAGTCTTTATTCTTAAGTGCTGTAATATTAATGACCATGTCAATTTCTGAGGCCCCGTTTTTAACTGCATCGACGGCTTCAAAAACCTTGGTTGCGGTGGTATTGTAGCCTAAAGGAAAACCGATAACGGTACAGATATTCAGTTTATCCCCATAGGTTTCTTTGATTTTTCTAACATAAGATGGAGGAATGCATACAGATGCGGTTTCATAGTCAATGGCATCATCGCAGATCACCTTAATATCTTCCCAGGTTGCAAATTGTTTTAACAATGTGTGATCAATGTGACTTAAAATTTCCTTGTTTGTCATTTTCTTCTCCTAATTTTCGTGAATTTATAATGTGTTATTTGGCCATGGTGTCTTTCAAATTTTCATAGATTTCGGTGTAGGTATTAAATACGCCCTGATAGGTTGCGTAAAGGTCTTTGTTTGGCTGAACCGAATAGGCTTCTTTAACCATACCCTTGGTTGCATCGTCAAAATTATTATAGGCTCCTGAGCCTACTGCAGCTACAATGGCACAGCCGAGTACACTGGCGCTGGCATCTTCTGTAACCACAATGGGTTTGCCGGTAACATCGGCAATAATCTGCATCCAGGTGGCATCTTTGGTAACCCCGCCGCAGCCAACAATAATGTTGATCGGACAGCCCTGTGCTTCAAAGTTGTCAATAATGTTTTTTGTTCCCAATGCTACCGATTCCATCAAGGCACGGTAAATATGAGCTTTTGTATGGCTCAGGGTTAAACCGTAAATCACCCCTTTAGCATTGGCATCCTTATATGGAGTTCTGTTTCCCTGGAAAAAATCAAGGGCAACCAGACCTTCTGAACCGGCGGGAATTTTTGCAATCCGTTCATTCATATAAGCATAGGGGTTTTCATGACTCGACATATCAAATTCACGCATAAACCATTTGATAATGGAACCGGCTGAGATCTGTCCGCCTTCCAATAGCCATTGGTCTGGAACGATGGCGTTGTTGTATGGACCCCAAATCCCATTCAGATTCAGTTTCTTTTCGGAGAAGGCCAGCTGTACAAAGCTGGTACCCATAATCATGGCGAGTTTACCTTCTCTGGCAACGCCCAGCCCAAGCATCCCAATGTGGGCATCAATTCCGCCCTGAACAACCTTCATTTCGGGGTTGATATCGTACTGATCAGCAAATTCACGATTGATGATTCCAACAAAATCCCCAACATGTTTCACATCCAAAACCAGTTTTTCTGCATAGTCTTCCAAACCAACCTGCTTGAAGAATTCGCCGTTCCAGCCACCTTCACACTCAATGTAATTCCATTTACAGGTCGAGTTACAGATGGAGGTCGCGTAAATCCCGCATAACTGGTAGTTCATCCAGTCCAATTGTTCAATGATTTTATAGCTTCTATTATAAATGTCTTTTTGATTGTTTTTGATCCACAGTACTTTGGGGATCATCCATTCCACTGAGTCTTCTCCACCACTGTATTCCAGAACAGGGTGTTTGGTGTCATTGATAACTTTCATTTCTTTTTTAGCCCGGGTATCCATCCACATAATGGCATTGGCTAAAGGGAAACCATTTTCATCAACCGGAATAACCGTTGATGAAGTCGAACACACGCTGATTGCCTGAATACTGTGTCGTATTTCTTTTGATAAAGAAGACATCACATTTTTTACGGCTTCGTTAAAGCAGCGCCACCAGTCTGCCGGCTTCTGTTCTGCCCAGCCAGCTTGTGGATAAAAGGTTTCATAAACCTGTTCATCACCGGAAATAACAGTCCCTTTAATATTCGTAACAACAACTCTGACACTTTGTGTTCCCGTGTCAACACCCATAAAATACTTTTCAGTGTTCATTAATTTTCCCCCATGGATAAAACATTATTTTATTGTAGAAATAACCGCCTTTGGCTATTTCGGCAAAAACATTGGGCACTTCATCAAGTGGTAAACGATGGCTAATAATGTCTTTGGCTGTCATGCCTTTTTCGGCAAACATTTTTAAGGATTCTGTCCAGTCTTCGCCAGGATATGGTTTTGTAAAAGAATTCCAGGAACCAATCAGACTCAGTTGACTTCTCATCAGAGTATCGAGTTCTTTTTCACTGAGATCCAAACCTTTGTGGGAGATACCGAGATAAACCACCCGACCCATTTTACTGGCCATTAAAATACATTGTTTTTGTGCGGTAGGCGCCCCGGAATAATCGATGACGATGTTAGCGCCTTTTCCATTGGTAGCTTTCTTAACTGCTTCTACTGCATCTTCTTTTAACGAGTTGATGATGACGTCTGCTCCGACTTTTTTTGCAATCTCCAGTTTTTCATCCCATACATCCACAGCGATGACCTGGGATGCTCCGGCCAGTTTTGCGTATTGGGCTGCAAATAAACCAATGGGTCCGGTTCCAACCACACAAACAGAATCTCCCGGCTGGAAATTGGCTCGAGCTAAACTGTGATAAGCGTTTGCACAGGGGTCAATGGTTGCGGCATCTTCGTAGGAAACGTTGTCCGGCACTTTTAGAAGGTTGCCTTCTTTAACAGCTACATATTCGGCCAGAGCACCGTTTCGGCGAGAACCGTAATAGTCGTAATGTTCACAGAGTGAGTAAATGCCCTTTTGACACCACTCGCATTCAAAACAGGGAATGAGTGGCGGAATAACCACCCGGTCGCCGACCTTGAAATTTTTTATGTCCGCACCCAGTTCGGTGATTTCTCCAGAAAATTCGTGACCGATGATAATCGGAGAAACATGGGCCCCATAGGTCAAGGCCCGGGGGATATCAGAACCACAGAGACCAACTGCCCAAACTTTCACCATTACCTCATCCGGTTGAACAATTGGCAGTTCAACTTCTTCTACGCGCAAATCGCCTGGTTTATACATACATACAGCTTTCATTATTTCCTCCTTAAAGAAATGTTTAATGTGAATTTAAAAATAGCTTTAAATCAGTCTTTTTGATCTATGTAACCCTTTTCTTTTTACCTAAAAATATATAAGCATCATTATTGCCTACTTCTCAAAATGCCAGACCGTTTAAAATACACTATGTGTTGATAGATACCGTTGATTTTAAACTCATTCTACCATCATAAATTAACGCTGTCAATACTCTTTGCGTCAATTATTAACTTTTTTAGGTTTCCCGCAATTGTCAAACATCCTTTTTTAACGTATAATGATCTTAGAAAATAGATCGGAGGCACGCTCATTGACTTCATTACTAACTGAAATACGCACAAAATACAACTTGTTCTCAATCACCCAAAAAGTAATTGCCAATTACATATTAGACCACCCGGATACGGTATCCCTGCTTTCCATCACCGAGCTGGCTAAAAAATGCAATACCAGCGAAACCACTGTCATGCGACTCTTGAAAAAAATGGATTACAGCTCCTACCAGATTTTTCGCATCAATCTGGCCAAAGAGTTTTCGGATACCCCCTCAGAAAGCATCATTGAGGAAATTCTAGGGGATGACGACATCAATACCATTAAGAAAAAAGTCATTGGTCATACCATCACCGCCATTAATGATCTGGAACATGCTCTTAAGGATGAGGTCATTGAAAAAGCCTTGGACATCCTGCTTGCTGCCAAACGCATTCTGTTTTTTGGAGTAGGTGCTTCTGCCTCCATTTCCATGGATGCCATGCATAAGTTCAGTAAAATCGGACTAAATGTCTGCAGTTATCCCGATCCTCATTTTATGAACATCATTGCATCCCATGCCACTTCGGATGATGTATTGTTTGCGGTTTCTCATACTGGTGAAAGTTTAGAGGTTTTGAATACGGTGTCTATCGCCAAAAAGAATAACACCAAAATCATCGCCCTATCCAGTTTTGAAAATTCATCTCTAGCTCAAAAGGCCGATGTCTTTTTATCCAGCTCCACCAATGATAAAAAGTACCATTCTGAAGCCATGGCCTCCCGAATTGTCCAACTGACCATCATCGATATCCTCTATCTGAGTGCATTCATGAAAAACGAATCTGTTTTCTACGATGCCCTCTCCGCTTCCCGAAATGCCGTTGGCCTGAACAAAACCTGAGATTCAAATAAATAAAAAAAGGAGCTTTATTATGAGTATCATTACCTTTGTGGGAGCTGGACAAATGGCTTCCGCCTTATCTTTTCCGGCTACCGAAAATGGCCACGAAGTGCGTCTGGTTGGTACCCATCTGGACCGAGAAATTATTGAGACCGCCGAAGCAAGCGGATTTCACCCGACTTTAAAACGGCAATTACCCAATGAAGGGATTAAATACTATCAAATTGAAGATGTTGAACTGGCTTTAGATGGGACGAATGCCGTTCTTTGCGGTGTCAGCAGCTTTGGTGTGGACTGGTTCTGTGAAAAGATTCTGCCCCTGATTCCTGATTCCGTTCCCCTGCTTTTAGTCACTAAAGGAATGATTGCTCTGGCGGACGGTTTTATGATAACCTACCCCGATTACTTTATCAGTAAACTGCCGGATGGAAAGAAACTTTCCATTAACGCCATTGGAGGGCCCTGTACTAGCTATGAACTGGCAGATAAGGATCACTCCGCTGTTGCATTTTGCGGAACCGACATAGAAATTCTGAGACGATTCAAAAAACTTTTTGAAACTTCCTATTACCATATCAGTCTCTCCACAGATGTGGTCGGTGTTGAATGTGCCGTTGCTCTGAAGAATGCTTATGCCCTTGGGGTTTCTCTGGCTGTCGGCCTGGCTATTGGTACAGATGGATCTGGGAAAGAACATTACAATTCCCAGGCCGCCCTCTTTGGTCAAAGCGTCAAAGAAATGAAACACCTGCTGGAAATCATAAATGGCGGCGCAGAAAATATTATCTACGGCGCCGGAGACTTATATGTCACCATTTTTGGCGGACGCACCCGAAAAATCGGCACCCTTTTGGGACGGGGCTTTTCTTTCGAAAAGGCCATGGGAGAACTGGAAGGGATCACCTTGGAGTCCATCGTTATTGCCACCCGTACCGCCTGTTGTGTGCGACGGCTTGCCAAAAGAGGTATGCTTCAGTTAAGCGATTTCCCGCTACTCATGCATGTTGATAACATTATTAACAACGGGGCTGCCGTCGATATTCCCTGGACGTCTTTCGAAACCGAAAAATACTAGCTAAACAAATGATCCATTGCTTTGATTTCAGTTTTTACCCATAACTTTGTCACGTATCAACTGGCAGCGAAGCACACCGCAATTTGCCATTGTCTAACTTAGCATCTAAAATCTGAAATAAAAATTTTACTTTCGGCAGATCTGCAAAACATGGTGAAGATCTGCCGCTTTTATGCTAAAATGATCAAAGAGATATAAGAGGTAATTGATGGAAATTTTTTCAACGCTGGATTCACTCCAGAACTTTTTATTACAATTTGGAATTTGGACCCCATTGGCCTTTTTTATATTGCAGCTTCTTCAAATCATCATTGCTCCAATTCCAGGGGGAACTGTTGGTTTAATCGGTGGCGCACTTTTTGGCACAGTCGGCGGTTTTTTATTAAGCGCATCGGGCACCTTGATCGGTTCTGCGATTGTTTTTCTTTTAGCTAAACGATTTGGCCGCCCTTTTGTTTTAAAATTTGCAAGTTCGAAAGTGGTCGAAAAATATGACAATATCGAGGACTCAAAGCTAAACATTGTTCTTTTTCTTATTTTTCTGTTTCCGCTTTTTCCTGACGATATGCTCTGTTTCATAGCCGGTCTTTCGACGATGCCTTTCAAAACATTTTTGGTCATCGCCACGCTGGCACGATGTCCCAGTGTTTTTATCAATAACATGGTTGGGGCCGGTATCATGGATGATACCCCCACCCAATTTATTATCGCCGTGTCCATTTATGCTGTTTTTGCTTTAATTCTTTTTCTTAATCGCAAACGATTGGACACCTATATTCACCAAAGTAAAAAAAGAAAAGATGCGAATTCAAATCAAGAACCACATGACAAGGAGCTTTAGATGGCAGAAAAAACAAAAAAAGAACTTTATCGTTTATATATGAGTGAATTGGTAACCGCGATGATCTGCGGGATATTAATGTATTTACTCACCGATTCTACCGATCAGCCGCTGGATTTGCGCCTGCTTTTACCTGGTGCTATCCTTATTTTCATTATCCTGCAAAGCGCCGGTTATTGGTATTACCGCCATTATCAAGTGGATAATCCCGGCTCAGCTGATGAGTGGATCATGCCGCTTTTTTCAGTATTGAAGAAATTTGACCAGTTTTTATTTTTTCTCTACCCTTTGTTTTGTCTTTATCTGATCATCACAGAGCCGGAAAATCTTTTGGTAACAATGAATATTTTCGGTTTAATTCTTTATATTTTTTCCATTATTGAGTATATCAATTATTATTATTTTAGTGTGCAATTGGCAAATCTAAAAGACAAATCACCATCAGAATTAAGCATCGAACTTTCTCGTTATGAAAAAAAGAATCATAAATAGGTCATCAGTAAATTTATTAATTATTATAGAAGGGTATGGCTTTTCAAATTAGAATATTGCCATAATTAACTAACCATGAATTATTCAGTTTCTCTTTTAAGTACCATCAATCCACTTTTTTTTGCTGCTTTAGCTATAGTCGGTCTCCTTCTGGGAAAGGCCATTTATACGTATAAAACTTATCGTGATTTACGGGGAAAAGCCATTAGAGAAATAGTCTTGGGCAGCCTGGTTCTTATTTTTATTATTGCCGCCTTTATTGTACTTCCTCTATTAGCCGGGATAACCATCAATGAAAACAATCTGTCCCTTCGTCTTCCGTCTGGATTGACTTATGAAACCATACCTAAAGAGGATATTCTTTCCGCTAAGGTAATTAACTTGGATGAGCATCCCGAATATGCCATTAAATCCAAGGTTGTCGGGGCCGGAATCCGTCATTATCATGAAGGGGTTTTCAATTTGGAAAATGGCATCGAAGCGACCGTATTTTACGATGGCAATACCGTTTTACTGGTACAAACCACCAACCGTACCCTGCTGTTAGGACCTGACCATTTTGATGATTTTGTGAAGAATTTTGGTGATAAGCTCATCTCTGTTGAACCCTAACTTTCAGTCAAAAAAAGACGTGCTTTCTTTTTAAAAGCACGTCTTTTTTTATGTTAGCTCGTTTGATGGTCAGGCATCTGATTTATTTTTTTGACGCCTTAAAAGCTGCACTAATAAAATTTTCCATCTCATCGCCCACAAACGTTGGATACTGATGCCAATATAACTTGCTTGATACCGCAACATGTGGTAAAGAAAAAAGCCTTGCCTGTGACTTATCCACCAAAGCTTTTAGTAGCGGATCGCCGATGACAACCGTATATTTGTTTTCTTTTAATTTTCTGGCGATCTGGAGCTCACTTTTTAAATCGATATCAAAGTCAGTCGCCAGTCTTTTGTCTTTTCCAAATAAGCAACCAACCGTAACACCCTTTACTCCATAATGGCTAGCCAACACTTCACGGATTGAATTCGCAATCAGTTGTTCTCCGATAATCAGTATTTCGCCATCGTATAAATCATCAGAACGGATTACCCGGCTTTTTCCCTCTCTGAATGCTTTTTCAATGATACTGAATATCATCTTATTATCATTTAAACCCATCGGTGTAAAAGCAACGTATGGAATTCCCCATGTTCTTTCCATGTATTCTGCTAAATCCATACCGGATTGAGAGACAACAACATTTACCGCTGCCCGGGGAGAATTTATAATCTCCGCTATGGAACAACCCATCATAAAACTGCAGCTCACTTTCCAGCCTGCTGATTTCAGCACTTCTCTGATATCCTCGGCATTATTGCTATCAGAGAAATCAAGCGCATTCAGGCCCAGAATATTGACGCTTTTATTGACTTTAGAACCTTCCTGGGCATAACGTTTTGTCAACTTTATCATGGTCTCGGAAATGCCGCGATTATAATATCTTAGTCCCGTTGAAGAAAAACCAAAAACCGGAATCTCAAGTTTATTTTCCAATTCCTGAGCAATTCCCGCCATATCGGCACCGACAATCGTTGGAACGGGGCTACCAAGTATGGCAATAAACTCTGGATTCAGCTCATGATATGCTTTGATGATTTTACGAATGAGTTTATCATCATCGCCCATGATCGCATCTATCTCCCGAAGTCCAGAAGAAAAGATCGGTTTTTTATTTCCGTACCAACGTGGTTCATCCATATTGACATAATTCATACTGCAACAATGGGCGTCATGAATGACAACCATCCCATCCAAATCAAATAAACTGGAGCAAATTCCAGAATAATCACTTGAAAAGGGCGGTAAATATCTACTTAATTGGCTCATATTTCCACGCCTCACTTCGCTCTCTAATTTTTTCATAATCGACAACCGTGTTGTATGCATGAATCATAAGCTCCATTAACAACTCCACCCCATAGTATCCAAATGCGAAGCAGGAAGGCAGCCGTTCCACAATATGTTTTGCACCTAAAGTATAGCCGCAGCTGAAACCGATACAGAGACAATCTCCTAAATTATTTTTCATATTCATGATGTTGAAATTCCGGCCATCGGCAATTTTGATATCCGGTCGATTTTCTTTCAGCCATTCTAAATCTTCAACATCACTGAAAATGATCGTCCCATCAAATACTAACTTTACATTAAAACCATATTTGTCCAGTGCTCTTGCCAGCGGTATCGACCGACTCACCGCGCCATTGTCAATAACGATCGGGATATTTTTTAAATATTTTACCGTTTCACTGATTTTTTTCACTGTGCTTTTACGATAATCGCTTAATTTCGGCATCTTTTCAGCGATGGCCTTAAATATTTTTTTATAGTTTTCCTCAATAATATCGAGATCATAGGAGTCATATGTCAGTCGAAGTGGTATATCCAAGGCTCTTTCCATCTGTTCGGCGGCATACTTTGCAACCGGATCAACCACGATATTTAGACTGCTTTTTCCCATCTCATTGTACTCATCGAATGTTTTGCAAGCATTCATCTCTTTGAGTTCCCAGCCTACGGAATTCATGATATTTCTAAATTCGCTTTTATTGGACAATAGAAACTTGTTTCCGATCAAATTAATGCATTTCTCTCGAAGCTCGCTTTTATCCAATACACTATAAAGCTGTTCCAGCATCTTCATTCCCGGCTTAATCGATCTGTCCATAATCAGGGGATCAATGTGACAGGTTATAAATCTTATATCCGGAAATCTTTCTTTCAGCAGTATCAATAACGCCTCATGATCAGTTCCCAAAAGATCATCGATACAGGTTACAAAAATGATAATGACACGCGGTTTTTTCTCCAGCAACTCCAGCAACTCTTCAACTGCATCTGGTATGATATCTTCATAGGAGCCGGAAACAATATCGTCTTCGGTAATATACAAATTTGTGATCCTATCCTCATTGTGGTATTGGTAAGCACCAATGGATAAACGTCTTGCGCAGGCAGAGGGGCCGACGTGCAATTCGTGACTTTCCGGAATCAGCGTTTTGGCATTTTCCTCCCTCATTGATGACTTAGGATTGTAATATTGCAGAGATTCTTCAAAATATTTTTCCACATCAAAGCCTATTGATAACTTTCTCAGCAAGTTCCCGATAGCAATTTGCCATATCCGCTTCAGGGAAAGACTCAATAACTGTCCGATTCTGTTCTTCCGCCTGTTGCACAATCCCATCCCGTGGCAGGATACTGACAATACTGCCATTGGTTTCCTCCGCCAGTTTAAAAACCAGTCCCACTTCGTTTTCAACATTACGGGAATTTAAAATCAGGCCTCCATATTTTGCATAGCCTCGTTTCCCAAAATTATTGATTGCCGATACGATATTGGACGCCGCGTACATCGCCATCATTTCACCAGAGGTTACGATAAATACTTTATCCGCGTATCCCCCTCGAATAGGCATCGCAAAGCCACCGCAAACAACATCTCCCAACACATCGTAGAACACTACATCCGGTTTGAATTTCTCATATGCTCCGAGGTCCTCCAGTTTTTCAAAAGCCGTGATAATGCCTCTACCGGCACACCCTATCCCCGGCGTCGGACCACCCGCTTCTACACAAAAAACCCCATTGGAAGCCTCAAATACGATATCTTCAAGCTCAATATTTTCGCCTTTTTCTTTCATTTGAGCCAAAACTGTTGGGATTTTTATCCCATGCATCAATGTTTTTGTTGAATCAGATTTCGGATCACAGCCAATCTGCATGACCTTATATCCCTTTTCGCTTAGGGCTGCTGAAATATTGGAAGTGGTTGTCGACTTTCCTATTCCACCTTTTCCATAAATAGCAATTTTTTTCATCTCATCCTCCCAATTCAGTTACACCCGCCAAAAACGTCCTTGTATTCTTAGCTCGTCCCACCATCAGAGAGCCACAATCGGCTTTCCATATAGGGTCGCAGACGGGTTGCGATTCCCCCTTCTCCCGCAATGCGGATTACATCCGCCGTTGAACTGACCAGGCTTCCAATCAGTGCATCGGCACCGAATTCAAACAGAACATTCGTCAAGGGGGTACTTGGTCCCCAAATCACGGTAAATGGTTTTTGGCAAAGCTCCAACAAACGCGGCATTGTTTTATTTTCCAATGCCGTTGCCGTTATAAAAACGAAGTCCTGATCGGGCAGTAGATATTCACAAGCGGGGTCTGGATAATCACCAGTCTGACAGATGCGTTCCAACACTGAAAGCTCACAGATTGGCCGCAATGGTTCCACTCCTGGAAAATGACCGATCACTGCCACCTTTTTTCCCACCATGCGGGTCTCAAACT
Organism: Acetobacterium tundrae; assembly: GCF_008086615.1. Taxonomy (GTDB): domain Bacteria; phylum Bacillota; class Clostridia; order Eubacteriales; family Eubacteriaceae; genus Acetobacterium; species Acetobacterium tundrae. The sequence goes on along the minus strand of NZ_RXYB01000021.1, from coordinate 8,825 downwards.
CGCTAAACATTGATTCATTTTCTTTTGATCTGCAGCACTTGCTCTGCACCCGTTCCGGTTGATTATACCAGGCGTTGATGGCGGCCAGCCCTATTGCGGCCTCTCCAAAATCCCAGGATTTCACCAGTTCGGCAAGCTCTCTGAGCGGTGTACCCGCAATCGTCCCTGCCAATCGATTAGCATGTGGAGCATCGGGTGGTGTCATTGCCATTCCCGTGCCGACTGAGGTGCACACGACGGTCCAGATCGGTCCGATCATGCACGACTCAATCACGGCATTGTCAGGCAGCGATTCCAATAGAGAATCATATAATCTCCATCGATTAGTTTCCATTTTCATTCTACTTTCCGTCTGGAGTCTTAAAATTCAAAATAAGATTAGCCTGTTCGTCCGTCAGTTTGTAGTTGTAGAAATCATTGTAATAGGACTTGACTTCTTCAGTCATATTCAGATCTTTAAATAAGTCTGGATGAAGAGTCTTTGCGATCTGCTCCATCAGCAAGAAGCAGTCGGTCGAATAATCCGCCGGGCCGACACCTTTGAGATTCACGTACACTTTTCCGTTTTTCACAGCCTGGATCGAACTCCAAGCAGGGTCCTGAGTGATCAACTCGACATTGTTAACACGCCCCATGAAAATATACTCGGGATTCCACTGAACGACCTGCTCCATAGTGGTAGTATAAAGCAGCTCATCATCAACTTTACTGACAAGGCTGCCACCGGCCATATCAACTAGATAATTAGTGTAGGATTGACCGCCATGGATGCTCAGTGCTTCAGGGCCACGTACATAATAGACACTGGGGATCTCGTTCGCAGTCAGATTGGCCGTTTTGCTGGTAATGGAAGTCGTGGTTTTTTCCGCATATTCGCACCATTTTTGGGCTTTTTCAACAGCATCCCCACCAAAAACATCTCCCACCAGGGTTACTTCCTTTTCTTTCAATTTAAGAAAATCCGCGTCTGTATTGACGCCAGTCTTATCCAGCTGCGTCACAACAACGGCTATACCAGCATCTTCCAGTTCTTTAATAACATCGGGATAAGAGTCCCAGTACAGAACAACCTGTGTACCCTTGCTGACTAGCTCTTCGACATTGGGGGCCATGGCATTCTCTGAAACAGGAATACTGGCAAACTCCGGACAGACGACATTCGCCCAACCTGTTGAACCGCTTTTGCTACCTGTCATGACAACCTGGTCAGCTACGCCAAGCATGATTGCCGTCTCGTAGCTGGGACCGCATAGAGTAGCAACCTTGGTTACGTCGTTTGGAATGGTGACCTCACGACCGGCCAGGTCAACAACGGTATGGGTACCGGTTTTGGTCGAATTAGAAGTCTCTGCACTACTACTGCTACTGCAACCAGTGGCCAGTGTTGCGATCATCACAACTACCAACATCATACCAACAATTTTTCTTTTCATTTTTTTCTCCATTTAATATTATCTCTCTTTCATTATTTATATGGAACGGAATTACTTCCGATTCTCATCATTCAATTTTCCTGCTACACAGGCAATACGTTTAAGCTCATCAATATAGACCAAGTGCAGGTCCGTATGGTAGAGCTCCTTCAGGGACTCCTCCGAGATTACTTCTTTTACCGGACCGACCGTCATATGCCCAAGGTTATCCATAATTCCAACTTTTTCATCAATCATGATCGCGTGATCCGGTATATGGGATGTCAACACCACTGTCAATCCTCGATTCCTGGCAAGTTTGGAAATAATCTGGATAATTTTCAACTGGTTGCCGTAATCCAGATGATTAGTCGGCTCATCCAACAAAATGATATCCGTCTCCTGGACCAGAATACGAGCTATCTGCGCCTGCTGGCGCTCACCTCCGCTGATGTTGGCGTAAATTTTATCAGCCAAACCACTGATCCACATATCTTTCATAACCTCATCCACTTTGTCATACTCAGCCGGACCAGGGACGTTGAGAATCCCCATGTGAGGTGCGCGGCCCATGACAATATAATCCCTGACTGTGTAGGAAAACGTCGGAGTAGAAATTTGCGGGACGTAACCCATTAGCTTCGCTACATCGTTAATTGCATATTTTGCAATGTTCTTCCCTTTTAGCAGAATCTCTCCCGTTGTGGGTGTCAGCATATTGCTTATGCAATCAAGCAGCGTAGATTTACCGGCGCCGTTGGCACCTAAAATAACAAGAACTTCGCCCTTATGCAGTTCAAAATCAATATTGGTAAATATTTTTTTCACCCCATCATAGGAATAGGCAAGGTTTTTCACTTCAAGCATTACCTCATCACACATCAGCTGATTCTCACTTTCTGACGAGCCAGCAACCAGACAAATAATGGTGCCCCCAGTAATCCGGTGATGATACTCAAAGGAATTTCACTGCCAGTCAGATTTCTCGCAATCGTATCTACCACAATCATAAATACCGCCCCGATGATGGTGGAAATCGGCAGCAAATAGCGGTTATCATGTCCAATAATCAGTCTGCCAAAATGAGGAATGATCAAGCCAACCCACCCAATGGTCCCGCACAGACAGACCGCACACGCCGTGAGGATAGTAGCACAAAAGATTGCCAGGCCACGTGTTTTTCGAATATTAACGCCCAGCGATCTTGCCTCTTTATCACCCAAAGACAACAGATTGATCCTCCAGCGCATCAGTAGCAGAACAACCATGACGCTCAGTATTGCCGGCATCACCAAAAGTACCTGATTCATATTCGTCGTGGCGAAGGAGCCCATCGTCCAGTAGACAATCGCAGCTAACTGATTATCCGGATCAGCAACGTACTTGGTAATTCCGAGCAACGAACTCATAAAACCAGATACAATCACCCCGCCCAGTACCAGCATCAATGAAGAATTGTTCTTGAAGAACTTAGGAATACTGGTTGAAATCAAGACTGCCAAAAGACCGGTCAAAAGTGCACAGCCCTGAATCACCAATGACGGAAAACCCAGCAGGATTGCGATGGCAGCACCGACACAGGCGCCATTGGAAACGCCAAGCAGATCAGGTGAAACTAGTGGATTTTTAAACAATCCCTGATAGGTCGCCCCGGACAATGCCAGTGCGCCCCCTACCAACGAAGCCCCCACCAAGCGTGGCAAGCGAATATTGATGATTACATTTTGCATCTGCTCTGTCCAGGTGACTTCCATGCCTGTCGGAACTACTTGTGAAATCAATATTTTAACGACTTGAATGAGCGGTACATTAAAACGTCCGATGGACAGCGAGATTAAAAAAGCAGCAATGAATAAAAAGATTGAAAAATAAATTATTTTATGGGCATGCCAAACCGCGGATATTTGCGGTTTGGGCTTATCTATAGGGATCGACTTGCTACTTGATTCTAGATTTATCACTCGGTACTCCTTTCTTTCATTTTACATCATTATGCCTCCGTAATATATTCCCTGGGATACCGCATTTCTACCGAAATCGACGTTCCTGCTTTAATACCGGATCCCTTCTCTAAATAAAACTGTCCATTTTGCAAGTGATAAACTTCTGCTCTTGTTTTTCCCTGCATCTCAACCGGTTTTGCATAATATTGGCCATCTTTAATAAACACTCTCATAAAACTCACAAAATCAATCTTGCGTCCATTTATATCTTCCGCAAGCATCGCAATGATTCGATATGGCAAGTGTATCGGCTGCATTTGCATTAATCTTAATGTGTTTTTAACATACAGTGCTGCCGTCAAATCCGCACCGGTAGGCGGTCCCGGCAAACCGATAATGGGTGTATTTCCCGAACACGCCAAACTGCAATGCTTTCCTGGTCCATGCCCTAACTCATACACAATCACATTACCCACACTTTCCAGTATGTCTATTGTGAAATCCTTGCTTCCTTTTGAAGAACCTGCGCAAATCAAAACTAAATCCGCAATTTCGATGGCCGATAGAATCGCTTCCTTCAGTTTTTCAAACACATCCGGAATAATCGGATAAAGAATCGCTTCACCACCGCATTCGTCTATGTATGCTTTCAGCATAAGACTGTTAGACTCTGCATTTTTACCCAATGGGATCTCAAATCCACTAGGAACAAGTTCGTCTCCGGTTGGAATAAATGCCACCTTAGGTTTTGATAGAACCTTGATATTTGCAACCCCACCGGTGAGAAGGATCCCGATTAAAGATGGGCTGATTCGCTCGCCGGTGTACGCCAACAGTTCCCCCTCTTTTACCTGACCGCCTTCAACACCAACACCTTCACCACACTTTTCGGGAACCGATAAAAGTCTTACCTTTCCTGATTTATCAAATTTAACATTTTCTATCGTGATAACCGTGTCATAGCCCTCACTTAGAGCAACCCCGGTATTGCTAAAACAATATTCTTTTCCTTCTGACCATTCTGAAGTATCAGGCGTTCCTTTTGCAAAATCAGAAAAATGAACGGCTATCCCATCACGTGCACTGACCGGTTTATTGGGAAGGGTATTTTTCGCATAAACATCCTCAGCACAAATTCTTCCCAGTGATGTTGCTACCGATATTGTTTCATCTTCTAACATGGGTTTAATATTATTTTCAAGGATGCTAAACATTTCATTTCTACTCGGTTCAAAACCTGGTTTTTTATACATTTTAACTTCTCCTCCGTTATTAGCTTATATTTGTAAACATACTTCCTTTATTAACTTTATTTTTTTATGGCATGATGGCATCTTTTAATAATCCGCAATTTTACGTCATTCTATTTTAGTCTTTTTTATTATGTTTTATTATGTTTTGCTCTTTTTAGTTGTATGTAATCTTATATTACAACCTCTTTTATGTCAATCGATCTTATTGAGTTTTATTGCACAAAAAAAAAACAAAGCCACCGATTATTTTCTAACTGGTGGCTTTGTTTTTTATAAAACACTTTATTATTATCTGTTTTCTTCGTATATTTTTGCAATACGTCCAACCTGACCATCGGCAAGCATCACTTTAATCCCGTGGGGATGATTAGGACTTTTAGTTAACAATCGACCTACTCGTCCTTGAGTTAATTTTCCAGTTCTCTGATCTGCCTTTAAAACAATATCAACCAATGCGCCAACTTTTACATCACTTCTTTTTTGTCCATTCATGATGATACCCTCTGGGCTTCTTCTAATCCGATTGCTAATTGATCCATACAAGAGCTCGTCTTATTTCCACAGGTATGACCTTTAAACAAGCTGCTGATTTCATCAACGGTTTTTCCTTTAATCATGATGGATAAAGCTTTTAAATTACCGCTGCAGCCACCCACAAAAGATAAATCTATAATTTTATCACCGTCTAATTCAAAATCAATTTCCTGGGGGCAAACGCCTTGGGGTATATATCGATATGTCATTTTTTCCTCTTTCTATTATTAAAACTTTTCAACTCTTTTTGTTATTTGTTTACTGTAATCCTCTATCGGGTGCACATATTCTTCACTCATAAATCGGGAATGTATTATGAAATCCGCCGTTGCCAGATTATTGGCTACTGGGATATCATAAACAGTGGCAATCCGAAGTAATGCCTTTATATCTGGATCATGAGGTTGAGCCTCTAAAGGATCCCAGATAAAAATAAGCATATTGATTTTACCGTCCACAATCTGTGCACCAATCTGTTGATCACCGCCTAAAGGTCCGCTTTTAAAAATTTTCACCGGCAATCCTGTTTTTTCCTGGATCAGCCGACCAGTTGTTCCCGTTCCACATAAGAAATGGGTTTGTAATATTTCTTTGTTTCTGACAACCCAATCCAATAGTTCCGCTTTTTTTCCATCATGTGCAATCAAAGCTATCTTTTTAGTTTTTTCGATTACAACATCAACATATTTATTTTCCATAACTCATCCTAACCTTTCAATTATTTCATTTGTACATTCGAACTTTTATCGGCAGGCGTCAAAATCTATAAGCTCGACATTTTTCGATAAATAACGGCCTTTCATTGGTTCTTCATTAACATAGTCGGTACTTAGATATTTCTTGTTGTCATCTGGGAATACGGTAGCCACTACTGCTTGCGAATCGTCCAGCAAGTTCTGCGCCATGATGGCACCTAAGAAATTAGCGCCTGAAGAAATTCCAACGCCTAAGCCCAGCTCTCGGGAAAGCCTCTGAGCCATGATGATGGCATCGCCATCATCCACTGCAATAATCTCATCCAATTTATCCAGTTTAATAAGATCAGGCACAAATTCATCTGAAATACCCTGGATTCGATGTTTTCCCACACGATATCCCGTTGATAAGGTTGGTGAAGTAACCGGCTCCAAAGGATGGCCTTTGATTTCCGGATTCTTTTCTTTGAAATATTTGGCTAATCCCATGATAGTACCACCGGTTCCAACTCCTGCTACTAGGGCTTGAGGTTTCACGTGAAACTTGTCTAATTGAGCCTCTAATTCCGGCGCTGTTGTCTCATACTGTGCCTGGCTGTTTTCCTGATTCGAAAATTGACAAGGTAAAAATGCATTACCTTCTGCCGCCAAAGCCTCTGATTGTGCAATACTTCCTAAAAATCCACCTTCTTCTTTTGATACCAAACGAACTTCACCGCCAAAACCTTTAATTAAATTTTTTCGCTCATCACTCATCCAATCCGGCATGTAAATGACGACCGGATGTCCTAAATAAGCACCAATGGCCGCAAATGAAATGCCTGTATTTCCGCTTGTTGCTTCAACAATGGTTTCCCCTTCAAATATTTCACCTTTTTCATAGGCTTTTTTCAAGATATGCAAAGCCACTCGATCTTTCAAACTTCCGGTAAGATTATAATGTTCAGCCTTTGCATAAATACAACGCGGTTTTCCTTGATACAAGAAATTGATTTTTAATAATGGCGTATTTCCAATAAGCTCATCTAATGTTGAAAATTTTTCTTCGTTATTCATTTGCCCTATCCTTATTCATATTTAGTTGTGAGTTCCAGCGGCCAAGTTCGAATAAAATTGGCATTAAGCTTGCCCTTAGAGTATTCGACCTTTGGTGGCACCTCATTGTAGGATTCCTAATGAACAATACCGCATTCCTCCAATTCATTTAAGGAGCTTGTCAGCATCATGCTGAATTACTAATATAATCATACTAAATTAAACCAAATAAATCAATGTTTATCAGAATGTAAAGATGATTGTTTGAAATTATTGCTATCGAAGATGCTGTGGCCGATTTCTCTTTCACAAGAGCGCCATCAGGTTATTCTATAAGCTCTTATTTCGGGGCGCTCAGATTACTGCAGCCTATTATAAACTTTTCTTTATATTTTTAATACTTTCCCTTTTTTCTTGCATTTTTCTCATAAATCCGATATAGTTATAATAATTGAACTGATATTTTTTTCGGATTCAGTAAATTTCTTCGTGTGTTCGTGACCTTCCACACGTAAAACAAAACTAAAGGAGTTTTTTTTATGCAAAAAATCAGTGTTCTCTTTGTTACCCAGGCGGCGGTCATTGCCGCAATGTATGTCGTTCTAACCTTTGTGTCCAGCTCACTGGGTTTGTCCAGTGGTGAAATTCAGATTCGACTCTCCGAGATACTTTGTATCTTGCCGGCTTTTACACCGGCAGCCATTCCAGGCCTTTTCCTCGGCTGTTTACTGAGCAATCTCTTAACCGGATGTACCGTAATTGATATTCTCTTTGGAAGTCTGGCAACCCTCATTGCCGCGGTCCTCAGTTATCAGCTGAGAAACCATAAGTACCCGCTTCTGGTTACACTTCCTCCAGTTGTTACAAATATGATCGTAGTACCTTTTATTTTAAAGTTCAGCTATGGTATCCCTTTACCTATACCGGTTATGATGGCAACAGTTGGTATCGGTGAAGTGATCTCTTGTGTTGTTTTGGGTTCAGTTTTGTATTTTGCACTGGACAAGCGTCGGTTTCTTTTTCATCAAAGCTAAAAATGAACATAGAATGCCGCTGTTAATTGAAATCCCCAAAGCAGTCCAATCGTCTCATCAATTGGACTGCTTTCATCGCGTCAGTCGTCAGATAGCTCGTGGAAATACTGCCGCTTAAATGAAGACATACACTTCGTCTCCGCTGCGCTGCGCCTCAGTCGCGTCAGTAGCCAGAATAATTTTAACATCACTATTGTTCAATGAATCCGTGCAACTCCGTCTCCGCTCACGCTGCGCCTCCGTTAGGGGCTTCGCCCCATAAAAAAATAGATATATGAACATTGATTTTCAAGTGAACTTGAATCAATATTCATATATCTATTTTTTTGCACGGCTTCATTATTATAAAAGTCCCGCAACGTCCTATCCTCCCAGGCAGTTACCCACCAAGTACTTTCGGCGCTGGAAGACTTTACTTCTGTGTTCGGTATGGGAACAGGTGTAGCCCTTCCGCCATCGTCGCGAGACTAGCTAATACTATTTAATTATGATTGCATTTATCAATTGTCTTTATGATCTCTTTTTTATTGGATGGTATTTTTCAGGCTTTCTTCTCTTATCTCTAAATGGATAAGAAACCCTGAAAAATGCCGAATGTTTGTCACCTTTCACGCGCTAACGCTCCAAGCTCAATACGATTTTTTATCAAAAATCGGACAAATCATTCAAAACAGCACAGTGTATATATTTGGATCAAGACCTCGGTCGATTAGTACTGGTCAGCTCCATATGTTGCCATACTTCCACATCCAGCCTATCTACCTGGTCGTCTACCAGGGACCTTAACCTTTCGGTGAGATATCTTATCTTGAAGGGGGCTTCGTGCTTAGATGCCTTCAGCACTTATCCTTTCCAAACTTAGCTACCCAGCTATGCTCCTGGCGGAACAACTGGTGCACCAGTGGTTTGTCCATTCCGG
>NZ_RXYB01000020.1 GCF_008086615.1 Acetobacterium tundrae | reverse complement strand
GGTATGATTATGAAACTCCAGCAGTTGTATTTTATGAAAATCAGACCCTGGCAGCATAATCAATCACACGAAAGGAGAGTTATCTTAAATATTTTGATTTCGTGTCTTGACAAGCGTGCACATTATACTTCCTTGTGACGCACCTTATGAATACTGGGAAGAAGAAAATATGCGTGGCAAGGGGCTGATATCCATGAAACACACCGCAGCTTTGTGTGGAATCGGAGAAATAGGGAAAAGTACCTTACTCTTGAATCCGAAGTATGGAAATTTGCTGACCATTGGTGTGATCCTCACGAATTTAGATCTAAAATCAGATCCGTTGGGCGAAAATATTTGCATCGAAGGGTGCACAAAATGCATCGATGCCTGTCCGGTTCAGGCCATCAAAAACGGTGTGGTGAATCAAAAACTTTGCCGCATGAATACCTATGGAAAAACGGCAAGAGGTTTTGATACGGTTGATTGTAATCATTGCAGAGTGATTTGTCCGATGAGATTCGGGAGATCATAGGCAGGTAGCGATATTTTTGAGGAAATGTTATGAAATTGATCATTCCTTTGGTGTGGTGGTTTGTCACGACACACAAGAGGTTTCTTTTAAAAACCGATAATGCATAAAATGGCATTGTAATAAGTGCCCAAAAGGAGGAAAATGATGAATGTAATTGTTTTTTTAGCAGCAGGATTTGAAGAAGTAGAAGCTTTAACCGTTGTCGATTATTTAAGAAGAGTCAAGCAAATTACGGTTCATATGATTAGTATCAGAGATACCCTTCAGGTTTCAGGAAACCATCATATCGAAGTAAAAGCCGACAAACAAATCGATGAGCTGTCAAAACTTGACTCCTACGAGGCCGTTATTATTCCCGGCGGAATACCGGGAGCAGCGAATCTAAGAGATGATCAGCGGGTCGTAAAAATCGTCAGAGAAATGAATGAAGCAGGGAAATTAGTGGCAGCGATCTGTGCCGGGCCCATCGTCTTAGAAAAAGCGAAGATCATTGATGGAAAAAAAGTGACCTCTTACCCCGGATTTGAAAAGGATCTGCCCAATTCAATCTATCAAGAGGATGCGGTGGTGAAGGATGGAAACATTATCACATCGCGTGGACCGGGAAAAGCGGTGGATTTTGCCCTTGAAATTGTGACGGTTTTAGCTGGTGAGAAAGAGGCCGAGAGCTTGAGAAAAAATATCCTCTATGAAAAGAAGGTATGCATAGAATAGCAAACAGGGGAGCAAGCATCTGTCTGTTGAAAAGGACTGTGTGAGTTAGAGGGAGCACATCAAAAATATGGTAAATGAAAGGTTTCACATAAATAAGGAGGAACAAAAGTATGACTATTGGAGAAAAAATTAAGGAAGCTAGAAAGAGTGCGGGACTTACACAGGAGCAGATGGCTGAGAAACTGATGGTATCAAGCCAAGTAATTACAAAATGGGAAGCTGATCAAGAAATTCCAAATGTTGATAATTTAAAGGCAATTTCAAGCTTGTTAAATGTAAGTATTGATCATCTGTTTGATAATGAACAGGATATCGATACATCAATTATTAGAGAAAAGATTGACATATCAAAGTATAAAAAGAATCCGAAAGACCAGATTATTACGGGAAAATATCCAGAGGCTGAGATATATTTGTTAATTGCCGAACAAAAGCTTACAAAGGGTGAGAAAATAATTGATAATGTATTAGGATTTATATTTAACGCACCATTTGGGATACCGGGGTTAGCTAATGGGCTTAAAAATAGTGATAAATCTTTCTATTTGGTAAATAAAGATAATAAACAGTATTTTGTTATGGTAACAAATGAGTTTATTGAAAGTCGTGAAATGACAAAGCCTCTGACAGAAAAGAAGTTTGAAATTGATGATATGAAATTTATCAAGTGTAACTATCAGGTGAAAAATAAAAAAAGGTAATGATTGATATCAGTTTCGTCAACAAATACGCATTCAGTTTTTCCTTATATCTGCCGGAGTATCAACAGCTGCGCTATACCTATGACATGGGGGACAATTGGGAACATGAAATACGGCTGCTACGGGTCATCGAGGACTTTGATATGGAATCGCCATATCTGCTCGAAGCGAGCGGGCAGACCCCGCCGGAGAATGCTTTCAATAAAAATGGTTTCACCTATTGTGGCCTGATTTATCTCAAGAGTGGGGCCGAACGGGTGGCTTATCAACGTGTCGGAAAAAGTTAGTTAGTGATGGAACATTATAAGAAAGAAGGAATGTAATGAAATTAAAGAAGTGTATTATTTGTCTCATCGTGGGGTTAATCCTGTCTGGATTACCAATAGGGGCAGTTGCCGCCAATCAAGGTATCCAGAGTTATGATCAAATCAATACTTTAGATCATGATGCCGGTATTGATGACGAAATTGTCGTTATTTATCAAAATCAAGGCTCGGTTAAAGATCTGGGGCTGACAACGAATCAGATCGAAGCCGGAGAAAAACTAGGTGATCAAGTTGACATTATAAAGGTCAAGGATGGGAATCAAGTCGATGCGCTGGTTTCAGAGCTTTCAGATAATCCCAATGTGTTGGCCGTTCAAAAAAATACTTACCTCAAATTAACAACCCTGCCAAACGATGAATTACTATCTCAAGCATGGCAATTTGAAGCCATCGGTGCCGATCAGACCTGGGATCAGGTTAATAATAAAGAAACCGTCGTCGTGGCGGTCATCGATTCTGGTCTTAACATCAACCACCCGGATATCGTTGGCAAGACAACCACCGGTTATGATTTCGTCACCGGAAAAACGGAGACAGTTGATATGATTGGCCATGGAACCGCTATGAGTGGCTATATTGCCGCAGTTGCTAATAATGAGATTGGTATTGCCGGAGTGACTGGAATTGCAAATATTAAAATCGCTCCTTATCGGGTTGGTGGTAAAACAGAAGATGATTACAACGTTGACCTCGGTTATGCCTGCGCCGCTCTTTATGCGGCGGCGAATCGACCGGAGGTTCGGGTCATCAATATGAGTTTTGCCGGAGATGAGGTGTCGCCAGTTCTTGAGAACGCCGTTGCTTATGCGGCCAGTAAGGGAAAAATTTTAGTTGCGGCTGCTGGTAATGATGGAAACGACCCTGTAACTGGTGGAAACATTGAAATTCCTTCCGCCTATGACAATGTCATATCAGTTGGCGCAACGGATCGGGATAATGTGATCGCCGATTTTTCCCAGCATAATAAGATGGTTGATTTTTGTGCGCCCGGGGTTGATGCCCTGACCCTTTGGGGTAAGGATGGGTATATATCCGGTTCCGGGACTTCTGCTTCTAGTCCTATAGTCGCGGGTGCCTGTGCTGTTTTAGTGGCAGCGGATGCGACGATTACACCGGCTGAGGTCGAGACGATTTTAAAAGAAACGGCCATTGATCTGGGTGAAACAGGCCGTGATAATTACTATGGCGATGGTCTCATTCAACTTGATCAAGCGTTGGCCCAGGTCACCCCGAAAGAACGTCTGAGCGTCTCTGATTTTAGTACCAATGTATTAACAGGTCAACCAATTAATACACCCATTGTTTTAAATGCCGTCGCCAGCGGTGGAACAGGGGCTTACAGCTATGCCTTCTCCTATGATTTAAATGGTGAAACCACGATGATTCAGGATTTTAGCAAGGCCAATACGGTTACCTTTATTCCGAATGTCCCTGGGATTTACAGCTTTAGGGTCGCCGTGCAGGATGCCGATCATGAGGTGGCACAAGCAAATATTATCAATTATGTCATCGAAAACCCTATCGTTACAACTGCCTATCGCACCCATGTTCAGAATAACGGCTGGCAGGCGATTGTAAAAAATGGCGAAGTAAGTGGCACTGTGGGTGAATCGCTGCGCTTAGAAGCGATTGAACTCAACGCCGATACCAGCGCCTACGATATCGGCGTTCGGTATAAAACTCAGGTGGAGAATCAAGGCTGGCAGGATTTTGTGGAGAATGGCGCATTAAGCGGCACCGTCGGAGAATCGCTACGCTTAGAAGCCATTAAAATTGAGTTAACCGGGACGGATGCAGATCTTTTTGATGTTTACTATCAGGTTCATATCCAGAATATCGGTTGGATGGATTGGGCCAAGAATGGTGAGCCGGCCGGAACCGAAGGTTTTGGTTATCGTATGGAAGGGATCAAAGTTCAAGTTGTGTTAAAAGGAAGTGAAGCACCGGGGAACGTGGAGCGACCTTTTGTTAAGATATAATGAAGCATTAGAAAATTTATAGATCAGGAAATGGAAAAAGACAAAAAAGAAAGAATCAATAATTTTACAAGCCCGCCGAATATTCGTTCGACTTACGATTCTATTATGATGATTGAAACCATTATTGGAACACAGTGGGCAGAGAAAGTGCCGGTTTCTATTCCGGTTTATAATATTGCCGGCGACCAGGATCCGGTTGGACTTTATGGCGAAGGTGTCTATGCGGTTTCAAGCTGGTTGGCAGAAACCGGAAATGAGGTCAAAACAAAGCTTTATTCCGGGTATTGTCATGAAATCCATAAATATCGGGATATTCGTGATGAGGTAGAAGACGGGATGATTGATTTTATCAATCAGGTCATTGCACAAAGTTAATAGAATTTTTCAGATTCCCTAATAAATAAAGAAATGTCGATAATCGTGGATGCATCGGCTGTGAATCCAGCGACGGTTCATTGGCAGCACTCTAAGCGGAAATAAACAAGCCAATAGCCATCGCTCCAATTATCGTGAACGGCGGCGTTGGTGTGACAACTACCGCCGGCGATTCGCAAAAAAGATATCCTTCTTCATTTAAATGGGCTTGTTCGTGAGGGTTTTCAGCATTGGATTACTGATGATGATTGCCCATCGGTACACTGGGGGCTTTTTTCTATTAAAAACTTTCGTTTCAGGCAATTAAATGATACAATAATGCCATTCAAATCGAACACATTATTGCGTACTACCGAAACCTAAAGTATTAGGGGGCGGTGGCCTTATTCATTTGACGAGATCAAAAATGAGGAGCAACATGTTCCTGGCGGAGATTATCAGACTATTTTTGGTCTTGATGTGATACTAAATTAGCGTAATCAAGGAATTGCAGCACAGTTAAGCAATCATTTTTTTACTCAAAGAGAATTGCAGTTCTGGGACGATTCAGTCACAATGGTTTACATCCGCGTTAGAATCTGTTTCGCATCAAAGGACATTGCCGAAAATGTAGATGGCAGTATCACAACAAAACAGATTGAAGAATCAGAAATCAGCTGAACACGGATCAGGAAACTGGTAGAAAGGGGATTTTTGGTAAAATAATTTTGACATAAATTAAGCGTCAGGAAGGTGAATGAATGGGACATATTACAAGTAAAGATGCCTACAAGAATTTAGAAGAAAGAATTAACTGGTTTACCCAGGGTGCTCCGCCGACGGAGAGCCTGTATAAAATATTACAGGTTTTGTACACAGACCAGGAGGCCAAATGGGTTGCCTTGCTGCCGGTTCGTCCATTTACCGCTAAAAAAGCAGCTCAAATCTGGCATATCAATGAAGCCAAAGCGGAAACCTTTTTAGAGCATTTGTGCGAGAAGGCATTGCTGGTGGATTCCTTTTATGACGGAAAACGTGAATTTGTAATGCCGCCACCCATGGCCGGTTTTATTGAATTTGCCTTAATGCGGACAAGAGGCGATATTGATCAGAAGTATTTAAGTGAGTTGTACTATCAGTATATGAATGTCGAAGAAGATTTTGTCAAAGATCTTTTTTTTGCCACCGAAACATTTTTGGGACGCGTCTATGTTCAGGAGCCGGTTCTGACAAATGATAATACGGTTCATATTCTGGATTATGAAAGAGCTAGCCAGATGATCGCGGAAGCATCGCATATCGGACTGGGAACTTGTTATTGCCGGCATAAAATGTTGCATGTCGGACATCCCTGTCAGATCGATGCGCCTTTGGATGTTTGTCTGACCCTCGGAAACGTGGCCCGGTCCCTGGCAGAAAATGGTCAGCATGCCAGGTTAATTGACAAAAACGAGGCGATGGCGGTATTGGAACGTTCTTATGCAGCGAATTTGGTGCAAATTGGGGAAAATGTCCGGGAAAATCCGGCATTTATCTGTAATTGCTGCGGTTGCTGCTGTGAAGCCCTACAAGCTGCAAGAAAGTTCAGCCCCATGCAGCCAGTAGCGACAACGAATTATATCCCGGTTATCTCCGATGCGTGTATCGGGTGCGGTAAATGCGAAAAGGTCTGTCCGGTACTGGCTATTTCCATGAAAAATAAGCAGGCGGGCCAGGACGTCGCTGCAGTGGATCATCAGATATGTCTGGGATGTGGGGTCTGTGTCAGAAATTGTCCGACACATGCGATTCATTTGGAACGACGAGAAATCGAAGTGATCACCCCCGTGAACAGCACCCATCGGTTTGTCCTGCAGGCAATTGAAAAAGGGACGCTTCAGAACCTTGTCTTTGATAATCAGGCCTTTGCCAATCATCGTGCGATGGCCGCGGTATTTGGAGTTATTCTTAAATTACCTCCGGTTAAACAGATTTTGGCCAGTAAACAGTTTAAATCAATTTATCTGGATAAATTGTTGTCTGCTCCCAAGTGATGCTTGGTTTGCCAGCGAATTATAACTGCTAATTCTGTTCAGTATATCCCCTATAATTGCTTTAGCTTATTGTTTTTCATGAACACATTTAAGTGAGACAATCAACAGTTCCGCCGTTATTTAATGCTGTATTTGAATTTTAAATAAAAATACCTCGATATTGTCCCGTTAAGGACATACCGAGGTGAAGCATTAAAATCGATATTCACTTATATATTGCCACACTTTCCATTCCTTTCTCTTATTTTACAACAGGCATAAGCCCATCCTTGGTAAAAAACAATCAATATCTTATTCTATTCATTGGACTGCTTTCTCACTATATTTTCCACAAAGCCAATTTGATCTATTTCCATGCGAATGCAATCTCCATCTTTTAGTAAATAACTATTTTCAAGACCACTGCAATCCGGTATGATCCCGGTTCCCATGAATTCTTCCGGATATATTGTCTCTCCCTTAGAAGCGTAGGAGACAGCCTCACCAATACCATAAAGGAACTCATTCAATTGGCTAGTTGCCACTTTGTCAGATATCCTTAAACGACTTTCATCTCAGTTTCTTTTAAGACGTCAACACACCTGTTTTTACCACGTACCAAAGATAAAAAAAGAGCTACTAATGCACAACCGGCTGACACGATACATACTATCCCCATTGCCTGACTAAAGGCAGCCTGTTGGAGCGCTGCTCCTTCAAGCCCTGTTGCCGCAAAGATGGTCGTTGCATGATCGATATTGTATGACAACAAAGCTGCCGATGTGGCCTCTCCCAGAACCATACCGATATTACGCATTGTCCCCAGGGTGGCTCCGGCAACCCCTCGGCTGGAAGCCGGTACACTTCCCATCACGGCGCTGTTGTTGGGTGTATGAAACATTCCTGCTCCGATCCCGGTGACAGCAAAGACAATCAACAGCAATACCGTTGGTGTGTCCGGATGAAAAGTACTAAAAGCAATAACCGCGATTCCCAAAATTCCCAGTCCCGCACAACTGATGAAACGGCTATCATACTTATCCGAGATTGAACCGCTGATGGGTGCCATAATCATCATTGCCAATGACATTGGGAGCATCATCAATCCCGAAAATGAAACAGAGAGCATCCGCTGTTGTTGCAGATAATAAGGTGAAATAAAAACCAGCATGAATTCACACATATAAAAAAAGATGGCTGCGAAATTTGCCGTGGTAAATACTCTGTTTTTAAAAAGGTTTAAATCGAGAATGGGATGGTCACTTTTCATTTCATAAAGAATGAATGCTCCCAGTGCCACGATGCCTGTAATTAGCGAACCAAAAATCAAAATTGGATTAACTGTTGATTTACTGAGCATATCCAGTGGCAGTAAAATCAGCACCAAAGCCAGTATAATCAGTACGCTTCCAATCGGATCAAACTTTGATCCTGATTTCGGTCGATCTTTTTGAATGTTTCGCATTGCTAAGACCGTTCCTATGATACCAGTGGGAATATTGATAAAAAAGATACTGCTCCATCCCAACCAATCGGTCATGATTCCACCGATGGAAGGTCCGGCACAGGTGGCAACAGCAACGGCAATGGCGGTTACACTCAATGCTTTTCCGCGATTCTCAGGTGATACTGCATTAATAACAATGGCGCTGCCGGTTGACATCAGCATGGAACCGCACAATGCCTGAATGATTCGGAAAATTATTAACATCCCGATATTTGCTGATAGACCACACAACAGTGAACTGACAGTGAAACCGGCAAAACCAATGACATAGATTTTCTTTAAACCATACAGATCTGAAACTCGGCCAAAGGTCAGCTGAGTTGCGCAAAGTGTGAGCAAATAGGCAACTACGACCCACTGCACAATCGCTATGGTGGTATTGAATCCAGACTGGATTAAGGGCAATGCGACATTTGTCGCATTGATATCAAAACAAGTCATAAAGGTACCGAGAGCTACAGTCGCAACGGTTAAGCGGCTATTTTTTTTAATAAGATTCATATTCATCCTTCTTTCATCATAACATGAGTAATTACTCATATTATAAGTACCTTTGTTTTGCTTGTCAACAACAATATGAGTAAATGCTCGTATTATTTGACAAAAACACCCCATTACTTTAAAATAGGGTTAAAGGAGATGATGATATGGCTGAAAGTAAACCCGTGCGTAAACCACAGCAAAAAAGAAGCATCGAAACAAAAGAGAAGATCCTAAGCGCCGCCTACACACTTTTTTGTGAAAAAGGCTATTTCAGTACCACAACCAATGAAATTGCCAAGGTTGCCAAAGTTTCAATTGGCAGTCTTTACGCATATTATAAAGATAAAGACACCATCCTGCTTGATATCTTAGAACGATACAACAATTCATTTCTTAAAGTTCATGATGACTTATCCGCAGAAATTGAGATTTATAAAAACGATCCTAAAAAATGGATTCGTCTACTCATTGAGAACCTGATTGAAGTGCATCAATCGTCAAAAGCACTGAATCGCGAAATGGAAATTCTCTGTTTCACAATGCCAGCAGTTGCCTCGGTCATGGTCAAACAGCGGGAAAAAACATGGCAAACGACCCTCGATAGTTTTCATTCGTCCAGTGAATATATCACCGCGAAGGATCCCGAAGCTGCTGCGATCATCGCTTTCAATTTAATCAGTTCGATTGTCGATCAAATTGTTTTTTACAAAAATGAAATTGAAGTGGAACGTATTTTACAAACCGGTATTGACGCGGTTTATCACTTGTTAATGGGCTGAATCTGTTATTGGGTAAGAGACGGACTATTCTAATGTCGTTTTTTGAATTCTTTTATTTTTCCGCCAGATTTTCCAGCCTCTTTAAAAAACAGAGAGAAGAGAGACAACCTGAGTCCCGTAGAACTCGAATCGTCTCTCTTCTTTCTCTTCTCGCTGTTTCTTTACCCGCAATCTCAATAAGTTAAGTCGAGTAAGTTTCCCTGGCTCACTTTACTTTGTTTCTATTTAAAATCTTTCGTTTCAGGCAATTAAATGATACAATAATGCCATTCAAATCGAACACATTAACCAACTGAGGGGCGGTTCTATGAAATCTTACGATGCATTTTAAAAGGAGGAAATATCATGTCAAGAATTGGAATGATCGGCGGCTTCGGCCCCGAATCAACGCTGGATTATTATCGACTGTTGATAGAAACCCATCGCCAAAAGGTAAATGACGGGAACAACCCGGAAATAATAATCAACAGCATGAATATGAGTATTCTGATGAAACTAATGGAAAACCGGGACTGGGATCAGCTGGTGAAATGGCTGATTGAAGGCATCGATGATCTTTACCGAGGAGGGGCTGATTTTGGATTTATTTCTGCGAATACCCCACATATTGTGTTTGACCGCGTTAGCGAACGGTCACCCATTCCGTTGATCAGCATTGTCGATGAAACCTGCCGATACATAAAAAAAGCAGGGTGTCGCCGGGTGTCACTGCTGGGCACTAGTTTTACCATGCAAAGTGATTTTTATCAGAAAGCTTGTCACCGGGAGGGAATCGAGGCGGTGATTCCCAATGAAACGGAGCAGGCTTACATTCAGAATAAACTGATGACGGAGATCGAGTTGGGTATGTTTCGGGATGAAACCCGGCGGGGATTGCTTGGTATCATCAAACGGATGATGGCCGATGACACGATCGAAGGGGTCATCCTGGGCTGTACCGAGCTGCCGCTGATCCTGCCGGAAAGTCAACTGGGGATCCCGTTTTTTAACACCACCAAAATCCATGTCGAAAGCATTATTGCGTACTACCGAAACCTAAAGTATTAGGAAGCGGTGGCCTTATTCATTTGCCGAGATCAAAAAGGGAGAGCAAGATGTTCCTAACGGAGATTATCAGACTATTTTTAGTCTTAATGTGATACCAAATTAGCGTAATCAAGGAATTGCTGCACAGTTAAGCAATCATTTTTTTACTCAAAGAGGATTGCAGTTGTGGGACGATTCCGTCGCAACGCTCTACATCTGCGCTACCTGTTTCGCATCAAAACCATCCTTTTTAAAATTGAAATTCAGTATCTTAGGTTGACCGGTTGCCTGCTCCGTAACTTATTTCTGGTCTTATTAAGATATCACGAGCATTTCCTGAAAAAAAATTAAAGCATAAGTCTTGGGATCGTTCTGTTTGTCCGATGACAAGTTGTTAGTGTGGGAGATTACAATCGTCAACTTACTTGTCTGCCCACTATTATTCCTTACAAACACAAAAATACGGTTAAGAAGGGAAAGTCGATGTTTCAAAAATTTATATTGGAAACGGATGCGATTGATTTTGGGCATCCGAAAATGATACAAAAATCGCTCCAGCTATTCACACCAAAGATGTCGGATGCTGAAAAGGCAATAATTGCCTATGAATTTGTCAGAGATGAAATTCCTCATTCCTTTGACTGCAATGCCAAGGTCATTACGGCGAGAGCATCGGATGTACTCATCCACAAAACGGGAATTTGCCAGGCCAAAGCAAATTTGCTGGCAGCACTTCTTCGGTCTCAGAATATCCCAACGGGTTTCTGTTTTCAGCACATCACCCTTGCCGATGATGATTCTCTGGGATATTGTGTCCATGCTTATAATGCCGTTTTTTTGGAAGACCATTGGATTAGGCTGGATGCAAGAGGAAATAAGCCAGGTGTGCATGCACAATTTTCATTGAAAAAACCGGTTCTTGCTTTTTCGAATCGAACGGAATATGATGAATACTACTGGCCGGGTATTTATGCCAATCCTCACCGGGATACCATGCTGATGCTAAAAAAGGCTGGCTGTTTGCAGGATGTTCTTGATCACCTGCCAGAGTCGCTCAATGAAAAACCGGATGTTTCGGTTTAGTCTGATCAATCTATTTTTTAGGTAAATTATTACTTCAATAAAAGGAGAAAATCATGTATATCCTTTTATTGAAGTAAATCAATCCCTTGGAGGGGGTTGAATAGGCAATATCTGCCCATATCGTATATTTGGACAAATACTATGATCGGGGTCCCAAATAAAAAAAATCCGGCTGCTTGGGTTCTTTGAACAGGGTGTTCAATCGGATTGATGCATCATGTACCGGGCCGAGTTTGATGGTTCTGGCATGCTGGGGGCATTTTTTGATGCAGGCGCAGCAGGTGATGCATTTTTCTTGATCAATCTGGCGGCTGTTTTCCTTGAAAATCGCTCCCACTGGACAGACTTCAGCACAGATCTGGCATTGATTGCAGTCACTGCCAACGGTGATAAAATCGACATTCCAGAGCTTGGTTGCGCCGCGAAAGGGGAATTCACCAGGTACATTCAGCTTCCCAATTTCATCGACAGATAAAATTGCAGCCAGTTTTTCATTGATTTTGCAGCCAAATGCTTCCGCTTGACTCAAATCTTGAATATTTGGGCGACCGGCGGCAATGGGTATTTCAACACTGGAAAAGGAACGCTCGCCGATAAAAGCCCCTGAGGCAATGGGGAAGCATCCGTCAGCAACGAGAATTTCTGTAAGTTCAAGTAAGGCATCGTCATAGACACGGTTACCGTACACAATAATGCAGACCACGGGAGTTTTTTTGGCTTTAATGGATTGGAGCCATTCCCGGATCACCTCCGGCACCCTTCCCATATAAACAGGTACCCCAATAATCAGCAATTCGTCTTTTCCGGTATGCAATGGTTTTAACCGAGACTCCGGTTTGGTCAGATCAATCCGTTCCACTTCAATTGCATCAATGCCCTGTGCAACGCCTTCAACCACTGCTTTTGTGGTTCCTGTTGGCGAAAAATAAACCAGTTTTGTTGACTTTATTTTCATTTGAAAACCTCCATTATTCTATTTTCTAGAATAAGCATATTACAGATGTTATAATATTACCAGAAGTGTATTTATACTGGTATAAATTATAATAGAAAGAGGCATAACCCTATGCACAGTGAGCAGCAACGATATAAGGAACTTGGTGATTTTCTGAAAACCCGGAGAGCAAAAATACTGCCTTCTCAGGTTGGTCTCTCATCAGGCCAGCGACGGCGAACCCCTGGTTTGCGAAGGGAGGAAGTCGCCCAAATGGCTGGGATCAGTCTAACCTGGTATACCTGGCTTGAACAGGGTCGACCAATTCATGTTTCCACCCCGGTGGTGGAAAGTCTTTCCAGGGTATTGCAGCTTGACCGGGAAGAATGTCATCATCTTTACCGGCTGGCAAACCAGCCCCTGCCTGCCGATATTCCAGTGTCCCGGGAAACATCCACACGGACATCGATGAAAGGAACGAAAAGATGGATCTGTATTTAATGAAATTTATGGCGAAGTATACTGATTTTAATAAAGAAGCATTACAGGAAATAATGGGGCATATGGTGGTTGAAACCTATGAAAAAGGGACAATACTGCTTAGACAAGGGGACATATCCAGTAAGTGCTATCTGGTTTTGAATGGGTGTGTCAGACAATACAGCTATGGGGTGGAAGGCAAAGAAATTACAAATGATTTTTTTACCGAGGAACAATCCGTTACACTATTCAAAAGTTATAAGTTAAGACTGCCATCTGATTATTCGCTATCCTGTGTCGAAAAAACAACCTTGCTAATTGGCGATGCCGATACAGAAGAAAAGATGTATGTAGAATATCCAGCACTCCAAAACATCACAAGATCGATGTTAGAGTTGAATTTGGGGGAAACCCAGGATGCCAGTGCGCGGTTTATGTCGAAAACCCCAGAGGAACGTTACCGCAGCTTGGTAGAACAAAGACCGGGATTGATCAACCGGGTGCCGCAACATCAATTAGCAAGCTATCTTGGAATAACGCCAGAATCCTTGAGTAGAATTAAGAAGCGGTTATCCCAAGACAGTAGTGGTTAGAATTCAGTTGCTTTTTTGGGTCTCTTGCCACCCTTTATCAATAGCCAGATTCCAAAACCCAATTCACCCGCAGTCATCGGCAGGCTTAAGATCTTTTCGATTAGCATTGTTGTGGTTTCATATTGGGGCAGAAACACATACATCGAATGAATAAGAACGTAACTTAAAGCCGCAATGACTAAAAGGATACCCAGGAATTTTGGGATAAAGTCTGACTTTAAAATTAAATAAGCAATGATTAATAAATGGAGACCAAAAATAATCAAGCCCAGTGACCAGATGCTATTAAATGCACTGAGAGAGAACATGACTTGAGCACTCAATTGATCGGCCGGCAGGGATGCCGAATAATCATCGCCGCTGAGTAAAAGCGACACCATCACTAAATTGGAAATGGCAATGCCTAAAATCATTGCATAGATTAGTCGAAACCAGCCACCTAGTAATGACAGATGAGCATCAATCTGCTTCATGAAAATAGTTAAGGCCCCTGCAATAATAATATCGAAGACCAGAATCAGGAACCAACTGAATATTTCCGCCCGAAAGAGGGGGGTGTTTTGTTGGATCTGGCTCACGGTTGCCGCCGCATTCCCTGTGATAACCAGACTTGAGTGAATAAATCCATAGGCAAAACCGGCACATAGTGCGATCATAATCATCGCCACCCCAACGATGACAGCCGCTTTTCTTGGTGATATTCTTTCTGTTTCAAACACTAATATAATTACCTCCTGTTTGTTTGTAATTATGTTAGCATGGCGGATATGGTATTTCATTGACTTAAGTTAAGAACGAATAATATTTTAAAAGTTACAAACCAATAGTTCGGTGTTAACGTTTTTAGGCATTGAAAAATTGTGTCGCTGGAGCCAGGTACCACTTATCTTAACTCCATGGTTTTCTACACCGCCGGACTGGTGCGGGACGGTTCATCAAGAAGCGGTATGGGTTGATAAGGTGGCGAAAGATTTGCTGCTGAAGACTGCGCTGCGACAGGTCGAAGGGCGTATCATCGGTCATATTAAATAGGGTGCTAAATATTTCTGTCAAAAAATACTCTGCAACATACCTGAAAGGATGAGAAATGATAAATCGAATTAATATTATTTGTATGGGAGTCCGCGATATGGCAAGATCCATTCGTTTTTATCGCGATGGTCTTGGTTTTGAAACTGATGAAATGGCTGATAATCCGACAGTTATATTTTTTAATACCGCCGGGACTAAATTTGAACTATATCCGCTGATGCTGTTGGCCGAGGATATTAATCCTGACAATCCGCCGGCATTGAGCAATGGTTTTGCAGGAATCACATTAGCCATTAATGTGAAAGAAAAAAAAGAAGTTGATGAGACCATAAAGATGGCCAAAGCCGCCGGGGCAACGATAGTAAAAGAACCAACCAATGTATTTTGGGGCGGATATCATGCCTATTTTTCTGATCCGGATGGCTATTACTGGGAAGTTGCATGGGGGCCTGATTTTCAATACGATGAACAGAATATGATCGTTTTTTAAAATCTAAAACCGGCACATCTTAAAGACAAGGCAGCGAAGGGAAACTTGGATCAGAATCCGAGCCATTGATGCATCGACCTGTTATAATCGGCTGGGAATTTATGTTCTGGTTAAAGGAAATAAAAGACACTGACGGTGCCAGGTTCTAGGCACACTTAATATAAATCAGAATTTTTTGTTATGGGGTAAAAGATATGGCAAGAGGAATTATTATTTTTGGTTCAGCAGGTTCAGGAAAAACAACATTGGGGAAAATGGTCGCTGATAAGCTTGGCTTTCCATATTTCGACATAGATAATTATATATGGAGAAAAGATACTGATAAACCTTTCACAGTTATGTATACTCGTGAAAAGAAGATTAATAGATTAATGACAGATATATCGAAAAGAAGCTATTTTGTGATGGCTGGCTCAATGGATAGTTTTAATGCACCATTTGTTCCATTGTTCGATTTGGCAGCACATATTACAGCATCTGCCGAAACAAGAATTGTTCGGATTCATAAAAGAGAATATGAAATATTTGGAGAAAGAATCGTCAAAGGCGGAGATATGTATGAAGAACATTGTTGTTTTCTTGATAACTCAGCTAGATATGATTCGGATGGTTCTCCGTGTAAGAAGACACATGAGCAGTGGGCTAATTCATTACCTTGTAAAGTACTACGGTTGAATGGAGAGGAGAACTTAAATAAGAATGTTGATATCATAGTTCAAGAATATTTGAAAAAAGTTTGAAAAAAGATTTAAACTCTGACGGTGCCTGGCTCTCTTAACTTAATGATCTGATAACCTGCAAATATGGAAGGAGAAAAAAATGAAACCTTGTAAAAAATGGGACGAACTGATTGAAAAAACGGTTGAATCGATGCCAGGAACAACCCGGGATTATAAATCGGAATGGGATGCCATCCGATACTTTGTCGGCGATGTGATGTTTGCCATGCGTGGTGAAAACAAAGAAGGGGACGCTCTGCTGACCGTCAAGCTGCCCATTGGCGATGGTGAAATCCTCCGTTTGCACTATCCGGATATTATTCCCGGATATTACATGAACAAACAACACTGGAATTCGATCATCTTGAACGGCGATGTGCCCGAGCAGGTGCTGGTCGACTGCATCCAACTGGCTCATCACACCGTATTCGTCAAATTGACAAAAAAGAAACAGTGTGAAATTGAGGCAAGCATTCACGTTCCTGGAGAATAATTAAGAGGACTCTCCCTCGAAATAAAAATAACGAAGGAGAACTAAAATAGCCTTGGTGCCTGCCCCTTAACTTATTGACTTAACATAATCGATATAGCAAATTAATTTGAATGAGAGGTAGAATTGTGAAGTGGTTTTTTAATAAATTACCTGAATATGAAGATTTTGATCCAGCTAAGCAAGGCTATAAAGGAATTAATGAACCGAGTCGTATAAAGACAGTCACAATGGAAATATTAGTTGCGACTCTCGTTGTAATATTAGATGGATTTATTATAAAATTAATTATTGGGGTTAACTATAAATTTGCTATTTGGGATAACTACATGTGGGTTGTTATTTTGATTGGTATCATTCCAATTCATGAATTCTTGCATGTGATACTTTTCCCGGGAAAATTTACTTCACCTAATATATACATTGGATATTATGGCGGTTCATTTTATGTAGATTACGCAAATGATATAAAAAAAGCTAGATGCTTAATCGTTAGATTATTCCCATTCGTGGTATTGACTTTTTTACCAATCATATGTATTTTGATATTCAACTCATATATTGAAATATTGACGAAAATATCTCTAATAAATGGAATGCTCTCTTGCGGAGATATCTTTTCCTTTTTTGTTATTCTCAAGCAAATACCAAAAGGTGCTTCTGTCAGAAACAAGGGTGATGTTACATATTGGAGGTGAGTAGTTTAACAGAAGGAGAGCATTATTAAAAAGTATTTATCTAAACGATTGCTGTTTATCATACCTGGAGTTGTGGCATATATACTTAATAAATATGCTCAGAATCATCCGGATTGGGCGGAACAATACAGTAGGTCAGGTTATCCGGCATTGTCAAATGCCGTGGGATTTTTACCTTCTCTCGTAAAGTTTTCTGTTAGTGAATGGCTGGTTGTATTGGTTTTGTTGTTTTTGCTATTATATATTGTTTATTATGTGCGTAAGGTTATCATCAGTAAAGGGACTCGTAGGCTAGAATCTTATCGTGGTGTGATGGGAATAGTTGCGATGTGCAGCATGATATATTTTTGCTTTACTGTTTTGAGTGGATTAAACTATTATCGGTATTCTTTTTTGTCTTATACCGAATATCATGCGGAGACATACAGTGTGGAGGAACTGGAGGAATTGTGTCAGTCACTTGCCGATGACATGGGACTGGTAAGAGCGGAACTGGGAGAAGACACTGACCTTTTGGTCCAAGCCCCAGATGATTTTGATTATTATGCACAACACTCAGTGTTGGCGCTGCAAATGTTGTCAGAGAAGTATCCTATTTTGGAGAGATCTTTATATTCCACACCAAAACCAGTGGTGATGTCAAAACTGATGTCTCGTGCAGGTATACAAGGTAATTCTTGCCCTTTTACTTTGGAAGCTAATATCAATGTTGATATGCCAGTTTTCATGATACCTGCCGCGATGACCCATGAATTGGCACATCAGTGTGGTTTTATGCAAGAGGATGAGGCGGGTTTTATATCCTATCTGGCATGCACGCAGCAGGATGAACCAATGATACTTTATAGTGGACTTTTTCTAGCGTTTGATCATTCCATATCTTTGCTCGAGAAAGTTGATTCGGATAAGGCTTTGGTGATAAAGTCCAGTTTGTCCCAGAAGGTGCAGCATGACATGGTACAGAGTGAGCAGTATTGGGGCAAGTATGAAGGTATTATTTCAAATGTTTCAAGGAGTGTCAATGATGTCTATCTGAAGGCGAACAACCAGACAGAGGGTGTGAGTAGCTATGATAAAATGGTAAATCTGTTGCTGGCAGAGCAACGAGATAATCTTTCGAGAACGTCCGTAAGTTTGAGTAAAATAAATTAGAAACGAGAAATTATAATTGGAAAAATGTGATGTAAGAATAAACACACTATTTAATAGCATCAACACAGAAATTGCGGAGGAAATTATTTGAAAAATAAAGTGAGAAGTGTTTGTGACTTGGTCCTCGGTATTTTATTTATTGTCACAGTAATCTGGGGGTATTATACAGATATCAGCTATATGGGCTACATTTTCTAAACAAACTTGTATATAATAAATTATCAAGCCCCGGTGCCAGGCACCGTAAATTATATGTGAAAGGTCTTGCCAGCGGTAAGAATGATAGGGAAAAACAGTGAAAGTAGAAATTTGGTCAGATTATGGTTGTCCTTTTTGTTATATTGGAGAAAGAAAGCTTGCCTTAGCCCTTGAGCAAACAGGAATGACTGCAGACGTCGAGATTGTCTTTAATTCGTTTGAATTAGACCCGAACGCAAAAAAGAGTGTTGAAGAGAACATTAATCAACTGCTTGCCAAGAAGTATGGGATGAGCATGGATCAAGCCATAGCGGCCAATAATAATATTATCAATGCGGCGAAAGAAGTGGATCTGGTTTTCAATTTCGACAAATTGCAGTCAACCAATACCTTTGATGCCCACCGGTTGTCACATTATGCCAAGGATCAGGGTAAGCAGAAGACCTATACCGAAGCCGTGATGAAAAGCTATTTTACTGATTCGTTGAACATTTCAGATTTTGAAGTGTTAACGTCAATTGCCGTAGAAGTGGGATTAGATCGAGTTGAAGCATTACGCATTTTAGAATCATCAGCTTTCGCAGAAGCGGTCCGACAAGATGAGGCTAATGCCTATTCACGCCAGATAAATGGCGTGCCATATTTCTTGTTTAATGGAAAAGAGACAATAAATGGCGCACAAACAGTTGATACTTTTGTGGCAGTGATTGAAGGGTTAAAATAAGTATTGAATCATTCTCGCAGCGAAAATGCACTAAAAAACGCAAATTTACGGTTTTGTTCGTCATTTCAAAAACCAGAACCAAACCAATTAACAGTGAGAAAGGATGGGTAACGATGATTGATTAATGTTGTTAAAATATGCTTTAATTTGAGAGGTAACAATGAAAGATTATATTATTCGAGAAATAAAACAAGCAGAAATATCACTTCTTGGTGATTTTTTATACGAGGCCATTTTTCAGCGTGACGAACAGAATCGCTTGCCACGGGAGGTGATCAATCAGCCTGAACTCATGGTGTATATCGAAGATTTCGGTCGGAAAAATGATCAGTGCCTGGTCGTCGAATGCGATGGTAAAATCGTTGGCGCGGTCTGGACCCGAATACTGTCAGGAAAAATTAGCGGATTTGGAAATGTGGATGATCAAACACCGGAATTTGCCATCTCTCTGGTTCAGGAATACCGCAACAGAGGCATTGGTACCGAACTGATGAAGCAGATGCTCAAGCGATTGAAAACAGCGGGATACCGGCGGGCGTCGCTGGCCGTGCAGAAAGACAATTATGCCCTGAAAATGTATCAGACGGTAGGCTTTAGGGTGATTGATGAATTAGAACAGGAATATCTGATGATTTGTCAATTAGCGGATGACCTGATTTAAAGATATGTTAATCGCGATACACAAGATTGGATCGAAAAACAAGTAACTCACTATCTGAGAGAAAAGCGGATTGCCAAAAATGCAACGACGGTGAAAGTTATATTCTTGAATGAACATTCCAGTGAGAAGATAGATCATCACAAACTAAATTTATCGATAACAGCAGAACCCAACCCTGAAATATGAAAGCGAGGTAAAAATGGAAGCGGATGTATTTTATCAAAACAATGCCAAGGTCTATGATATCCTGGATCGGACCTACTTCAGAAAGCCGGCCACCAGTCCCCGTAATGCGGTCATTTCCGCAATAGGAAATGAATCCTTAACCGTTTTGGATTTATGCACCGGAACCGGGTCTAATGCCATCGCCCTTGCTAGGGCAAAAAGAAAGGTCAGCCTTGTCGGCATTGATATTTCTGGGGCAATGTTAGAAAGAGCTGCCATTAAACTAAAACAAGCGGGGGTAACCACGGTTGAACTGATGCAGATGGATGCTGCAAATCTGCAATTTCCTAATGGCAAATTTGATGTCGTCTTGATTTCGTTGGTTTTGCACGAGATCAAGACGGAGTTGGCGGGACAAATGATTGCCGAGGCTAGAAGAGTGTTAAAAACCGACGGAAAACTAATGATTCTGGAATGGGAAGAACCGGTGAACTGGCTTCAAAAAATTGCGTTTTATCTGGTTAAAAAAACCGAACCCAAAGGCTTTGAGGACTTTCTAAAATGTGATCAGGATCAATATTTCGCCCGATATGGTTTTCAGATAACCCAAACAATCCATTGTGATTACAGTAAAGTAATGATCTTAGCAAAAAATGAGCAGCGTAAACTGGGGGATGATATGGATAAAAATATGCAAATCTGACATTAATGGACATTGGGTTTACTGATTAAGTGGTGATTGTTTGTTGTAAGATAAGAATGCTGAAATAATGATCAAATAATTTAGAATATGGAAGGGGAAAATAATATGAGTATCAATAACGAAATCTTAACTTGCATCCATGAGCGGAGGAGTACCCGCCGATTTACCGACCAACAAGTATCAACTGAACAGTTGGAGGCAATCCTTGATGCTGCAATATGGGCACCTAGCGGTGGTAACAATCAAAGCTGGCTGTTTACGGCGATTCGCAAAAAAGATATCCTTCTTCATTTAAATGGGCTTGTTCGCGAGGGCTTTCAGCGTTGGATTCCGGATGACGATTACCCAGGGAAACTGAGGATAAAAGAACAGTCACAAAAAGAAACCTATAACTTTTATTACCAGGCGCCAACGCTGATCATTGCATCCAATCGGCCAAATTACGAAAATGCCATGGCAGACTGTTCTCTGGCCATGGAAAATATTTTTCTTGCGGCTCACTCTTTGGAATTGGGAAGTTGTTATATCAACCAACTTCATTGGTTGCGGGATGATCCGGATGTCCGGTCATATCTGTTTGAAATGGGAATCCCAATGGAATATACAATCTGTTCTGCGGCGGCGATCGGTTATAAAGGTGCAGCATCGCCGGTGCCTATTCGCAAAGAAAAAACGATAAACATTATTGGATAATGGGTTAGAGAAAGTGTCAGTTATCCGGAATTTTCGGATAACTGCTTCAGATTTACGCCGATGAAAATGATTGTGAAATGAGTACCCGCTGATTTACGGACCAACAAGTAGTATCTGAACAGTTGGAGGCAATCCTTGATGCCCAGGTAATGATGCCCGCTCCTATACTTATTAATAAAACACATGAGTGGAAGTATGGAACTTGGATACTGCAACCGGATTATTGATTACAACGGCGATCATGGCTTTAGGAGCAATCACTTTTGCCGCACTAACAATGGCATTTGACCGAAGTCATAATCGCAAAACCGTCAGACCTTTTTGTAACATCCATAATAAGGTTACTGACACAGAGATAAGAATAAGTATACAGAATGCAGGGATGGGTCCCATGCGGATTCAAAAGATCGTTCTTTTGAAGAATCAGGATGACTTCCTTCACGTGGGTATTCCGTTAGGGCAGGTTTTATCTTTTGAATTAAATTGTGATGTTTTTATCCAGCATACGGATGAATATGTTTTGGCATCATTATGCGAGTTGAACCTGATTCAGGGGATACTTGTACAGAGTGAAATGACGCAATTGAAAGAAAAACTTAACGGCTATTATCTTTGTATTGAATATACCGATGTATATGATGACATCTATGAACAAAGAAGCCTCTTTTCATTATGACCGTGTCTAACACCAACTTAACTTGGTCTTGATGTCTCATTATCTCAATCATTTCATACTATAGAGGCTGAACTATAACAAAAATGAAGGAGCTAGACGGCAAGAATATGAAAATTCATGACGACATTGATATTGCGACATAAGAATATAATACTCAACACGCAACAATAAATTATAAAGAAAGAAGGTGGGGCGATGCTAGAAACGCATCTGATTAAAAGCCGGCAGACTTGTAAGCTGGGATTGATCATTGTCATTAGGCAGCTTTTTCCGCAAGAATCCCTTAAAACCGCTTATTCAATTATGGAGGGCGTGTTTTGCCGGTTTGCCAATTCCGCAATTTCCATCAGAGAAGTCGCTCAGATTGAAAAGAAGCTAAAAGAATGGATTTTGACAAATCCGGAGATTGACTTTTTGAAGCATCAGGACGGCTACTACTATTATCAGGCCGATGGCGATGTAGTTAAAATGATTTATCCCTGCGAAACCAACGTTAAACAGATGGATCCTTTCTGTGTGATTCCCTATGCCGACGGTTTTATTGTTGACTTTGGAGACATTGACCGCGATTTCAACACGCCGCTGATTCCGCCGGATAAACTATCGGCCATGTATGATAAGACCCAGCAATGGCTGAAAAATATTAATATCGAGCTGCTTAATGATGTTAACGACTATAGCGCTAGAAGTGCCAGCCTGAAACTGTTGGGGATGGCCGAAGCCCTACATGAAAAAGAGATATCCGATATTGCCGTAATGATTCTGCAGCAGAAGCGGGCCTTGCGGGTACTGCTGATTTCAGGTCCATCCTCTTCGGGGAAGACGACATTTGCGCAACGGTTATCGACACAGTTGAGTGTGAATGGATTAAAGCCGGTTACGCTTTCGATGGATGATTATTTTGTGAACCGGGAAGAGACCCCGCTTACGGAGGACGGCAAGCCCGATTTCGACTGCCTGGAAGCTTTGGATCTACCCGTTTTGCAGCAGCAGCTGGCCGAGCTGATCGAGGGAAAAACGATTGAAACCCCGATCTATGATTTTATAACCGGCTATCGTTCCACCCAAACCAGGCGGCTACAAGTTGGACCTGATGAAATACTTGTCGTTGAAGGGATCCATGCTTTGAATCCGGTATTGTTTTTGGGGATCAACCGGAACATGCTGTTTAAGGTCTACCTCAGCTCACTTTTTCAATTAAATTTCGACTTGGAAAACAGAGTGCCGAGTTCCGAAGTGCGACTGATCAGACGCATCGTCAGAGGCGACCAATTCCGCGGTACCGATCCCGAGGATACTCTGGATCAATGGGAAAATGTCCGGCGCGGAGAGTATAAAAACGTGTTTAAATTCCAGGAAGAATCGGACGTGATGTTTAATTCGAGCCTTCTTTACGAATTAAATGCATTGAGAACGTTTGCCGATGCCTCCCTTCATAAAATAGCGGATAATAGCCCCTATGCGCAGACCCGGGACCGCCTGTTGAACATTCTATCTTTCTGTGAGCCAATGAATACGGAGAAAGTCCCTTTTAATTCAATATTGCGGGAATTCATCGGCGGCAGCATCTATTTTGACTGATCGGGAACAAAAGGATGATCGTGTCATTTATAAAGTAGAAACAGGAAAAGAGGAGCTATCATATGAACAGCCAATCAGAATTTAATTCCGAATTTTGTAACGTACGGTATATGGAAAGCGACAAAGTGGTCTTGCTGACCTGGAAAAAATTCGCGAGAATCAACGATTACAGGGAACCGACGCACTTCGCATTGCAGTTACTGCGGCAGCATCCGCAGAGCAATTTTATTGTTGATGCCAGAAATGGGTTTGAAGACGATCCGGAGGATGTTAAATGGGGCTTTTCCGAGTTGCTTCCCAGCATGGCAAAAACCGACTGTCAATTCGTAATATTCATCATGGAAAAAGCAGCTGTTATCGAAGACGAAATGGATATGTGGACAAAGGAGTTCGGAAAGTACTTTGCAGTTATCAAGGTGCAAAGCTATCAACAGGCGATCCGCCAAATGAAAGACCGTCTGCTTGTCAATGTCCGCTATACCGTCAAGCCGGGGAAACGGAATGAGTTCCTTGAAGAAGCTAGCAGGCAGGGCATCATCAGCGAATCCCGGGCGGAGCCGGGCAATATCAAATACGAGTATTACATCCCGGTGGAATCGGAAAACGACTTGTTCCTGATGGAAATGTGGGTCAGCAGTGAAGCGCAAGCAGCCCATGGGAAAACAGCGCATTACAAAATGCTGCAGGCATTAAAAGCAGCCTATGTTACCGCCGTCTCCATCGAAAAATACCATACCTGCGCGATATTCAGCTGACATTGCCAGGCAGCAACTGTTTCGTTTTGAAACGGGAAGCGAAAATCGTTTGGAAGAACTCAATTTTTTATCTGATGGCAAAAAAGCGTTTGATTTCAAAATCGGAGAAGATCGTTACCGCAGTTTCCGAGGTACACTTAACCGACGGTGCCAGGTTCACTTAACTTAAGAGACGATTACAACCATTGAAACGCGTTTAAATAAATAATAAACCGGTAAAAGAGTGAATCCAATTGGCATTTCGGGAGAGACATGATAAAATACTCAAAGGAAAAATTTGAATGGGGGAATTTATAAATGAGTGAAATAGAAAATGTCTCGAGTGAAGATCTTCATCGTGGTCTAGAAGAAAGACATATTCAGATGATGGCAATCGGTGGCGCAATTGGGGTTGGTCTATTTTTAGGGTCAGCCATGGCGATAAAGACGGCGGGACCATCGATTTTATTTTGTTATGCCATTGCCGGCGTTATTTTGTTTTTTATTATGCGCGCGCTGGGCGAAATGGCGGTTGAAAATCCAGTGGCCGGATCATTCAGTGCCTATGCCAGTGAGTTTATCGGTCCGCTGGCTGGTTACTTAACCGGCTGGACTTATTGGTTTATGTGGATTGTAACGTGTATGGCAGAGGTTACGGCCGTGGGTATTTATGTTAATTTCTGGTTTCCCAGTGTGCCACAATGGGCTTCCGCACTGGCTGCGGTTGTTTTATTGACTTTGGTGAACTTAATCGCCGTCAAAGCTTTTGGCGAGTTTGAATTCTGGTTTGCCCTGATCAAAGTGACGACCATTGTTGTGATGATTATCCTGGGGATCGTGATGATTACCACGGGCTTTGGTAACGGCGGCGTTCCCATTGGAATTTCGAACTTATGGAATAATGGCGGTTTCTTTCCCAATGGCCTGAAAGGGCCGGCCCTGGCGATGGTCATGGTGGCATTTGCTTTTGTGGGCATTGAGCTGATCGGCGTGACCGCTGGCGAAGCTAAAAACCCGGATAAAGTAATCCCTTCTGCGATCAACAAGGTTTTAATCCGGATTCTGATTTTCTATGTCGGTTCAATGTTTGTCATCCTGGCCCTTTACCCCTGGGCGACAATCGGAACCAGCGGCAGTCCCTTTGTGACGACCTTTGTTAAATTTGGCATCGGTGCGGCCGCCGGTATTGTCAATTTCGTCGTCTTGACGGCCGCATTATCTTCCTGCAACAGCGGTATTTTCACGACCGGACGGATGCTCTATAACCTTTCGCTGCAGGGTTCGGCACCAAAAATGTTTGGTAAACTCAGCAAGGCTCAAGTTCCCAGCACCGCCATCCTCATTTCGGCTGGTTTCATGCTGATTGGTGTTTTGCTTAATTACGTTGTCCCGGCTAAAGTGTTTGCCTATGTCACTAGTGTGGCAACCTTTGCGGGCGTTTTTTCGTGGTTTATGATTTTGCTCGCCCAAATGAAATATCGTAAAACCCTGACGCCTGAACAGGTCAAGAAAATAAAATTTCCGATGAAAGGATACCCTTATTCCAATTACATCAGTATTGTTTTTTTAGTCATTCTGGTCATCATCATGTTCATGAGTCCCGATACGCGCGTGGCCGTTATTGTCGGACCGCTGTGGTTAGGCGTCCTGGTTGCTTATTATTATAGCAACGGCCTTCATAAACGGTCCACTGTGACGGTGAAAGCGCACGTCCCAGAATTTGAAAAAATAGCAAATCCTGCAACGGCGGTCAATGATGCCAATGAAATGTTATAAAAAAACGATTTTGTTTGACCAGCCGCAGGGCCTGGCATCAATCGTTAAAAGCCCTATTTCGAAACCGGCGACAGGGGAATGCGGTTCTCGCAGGGGACGTTAACCTGGCATTTGCCACAGCCATAGCGTGGCTTGAACTTTTCAGCGGTTTCGTCGAGAAAGTCGGAACAGCGCAGATGATTTTTGCCGGCTTCAATTGAGATAGCCGCCACCGGGCACTGTTTTACGCAGGCTCCGCATTGGGTGCAGTATTCATATATTTCAGAATACGGCCGTTCATCCGCCGTCAGCGGCAGGTTTGTGACCAGACTCCCAAGTCTGCCGGCCATTCCCCTGGCGGTGATCAGCCCCTTGGACAGGCCAAAAGTGCCCAGACCGCAGACAAAGGCCACGTGCCGTTCCGACCAGTTGCTGGCAAATGGTTGCTCAATCGGATCTGTGCTTCTGCGGATTTGGAACCGCGGATCCAGCGTTGGAATGACACTTTGATAACCGGCTTTCGCCAGTTCTGACTGTAAATGCTGACCCATTTTTTTCACGACGGTTTGTCCTTCAACCCGGGCATGAAGCCACTCTTCTGCGGGCCAAAAAGGCTCCGTTTTGTTGCCGGCCCGGACGTCACTTGTATAGGGTAGGAAGAAGGAAATAACCGTTTGGGCTTCCGGCAACCATTCTTCTGGTAAAATAAAATGATTTCCGATGATTGTTTCATCTTTGAACAATCTGAAGTAGGGATCCTGTGAATTTCCAATTGCCAGAATCGGAGCATCATAAATTTTTAATCCCACAACATTTTTTGACATGGCAAGCTCGGCTGAGATGGTATTGTCTGGAAGGCTTTCCAGAAAGCTTGTGGCATACATCAACAACTCTTTTTTATTCATCGGTTGGGCCTCCTTAGATTGATAAATATTTATTGGCTGATCATGATAAACTGATATCAAGTATAGCAGGAAAATGTAAAATAGTAATTGCTTAAAAGACATTATTATAGTTAATGTATTATAGAAACGATTAAATTTCTCTATGGCTCTGCAGTATTACTGGCCAGAGACCAAGAGAGAACTCACAGTTTATAGCTGTGTCACTGAAAGATAAAAGCCTGGGAGATATCAAGATGATATCTTTCAGGCTTAATTTTATTTTCCAAAGGTGAAAACATGGCTTGGATATATTTGATAGTTGTAGGTTTTTTGAAGTTATTTGGGCAACTGGCCTGAGGTGCTGGTGACGGTTTACAGCTTGAATAAATCGGTGCTAAGATATTTTTCGCCGCGGTCCGGGAAGATCACCACAATCACCCCGGCATCAATTTTTTTGGCCACCTCGGCAGCAGCATACATGGCTGCTCCACTGCTCATGCCCACAAAGATTCCTTCTTTTTTGACAATTTGACGGGCAAAATCAAAGGCGATTTCCGATTCAACCATGATATGTTCATCAATTTCATCTGGTTGATACAGGGCTGGAACAATAGCTTCCTCCATGTTTTTAAGGCCCTGGATGTAATGCCCAAGCACTGGTTGAGCCTCGACAATTTTCACATCCGGATTAGGATTTAGATGATTAATCCGAACCATTGAGGTATGGCCGATGGTTTCTAAAATATTATTATAAATGAGTTTTTGCAATTGAGTAGTCCTTTCTGTTAATAGGATCAGTGAATTCCTTTATTATAGTACAAAAATAAAGTGACTTACAATCATTTTAATAAAAAGGCAGAAATGAATGGTAAACGTTATGATATTTTGTTATTTCATCTAGTGAATGGTGCAGTTTACTGTGAATCAGACGATCTGAAAGATACAATATCCAAGTTTGAATAATGCTTGAACAAAGCGATGAGATGGTTTACAATGGATGATAAGAGGAAAAAAGATAAACAAGAGGGAGACTCGAGGAATATATATGTTTTAACAAAATGAATTGGTTAAAAATTCAGAACGAAGGGAAGATAAATTATTGAAATTCAGAAAAATAAAGACATCTCTGGCTTTACTCGTAATTCTGATTTTGGGGTTGTTGCCAACGGGAATCACAACAATGGAAAAAAATAAGACAAATCTTGACTTTCAGGGGCAAGAAGACCCGGGTATACTGAAGCTCATTGCGTGGAAGGGTACCATCGTCAATGCAGCGACCGGTGAAACCATTGAAATCAATTCAGAAGATGACAAACAATTGGTGACGCAAAGCGGTGATTCCCAACTTGTTTATTTCAATAATGCTACTGATGCAAAGGATTATTATCAGGAATTCGT
This sequence comes from Acetobacterium tundrae, assembly GCF_008086615.1. GTDB lineage: Bacteria > Bacillota > Clostridia > Eubacteriales > Eubacteriaceae > Acetobacterium > Acetobacterium tundrae. Next base: position 34,022 of record NZ_RXYB01000020.1, on the reverse strand, counting down.
GGTGAGCATTCCTGATAATATTGTTCAAAGTGCTCATGGGACACTAATCAGCAGTCCCATGACAGATGAAAACAATGGGATTTCTGTGGTGCTGGGAATAGGGTTCTCAATGGGGGACTCAGGGATTTATAAAGTCATTCGGATTGACGGCGTTTATGTGAATTGGAAAATAACTGATCCAACGGTCCAGTTGACTGATGTACAATTAGGTTACCGTATTATGAACGGCATTGGCGTGGAAAATGGCGCTGTCAATGAGCTGAAGCTATGGAATCTGGAAACTGACGCCAATGCCTATGAAACAGAAAGAATCGCGCCCAGTCCCTGGTTTCTTCGGGTGAAAGATTTTGTTCATGCTAAAACCATTTTCTCGGGAAATTTGACCAATGAAAATGGTGAATCCCAGTCATTGGTGATGGAATTAGATTATAGCAATAGCTATTAAGGAGTGCGACAATGGATGTAAATAAAGATCAGAGTAACAGTAAAATGAAATTGATGCAGTTTGGTTATACGCTTTTAATTTGGGCAACACCATTTTTATATCTGACCATCTTCCCATGGATTTTAAACTACACAAAATTTTTAGCCCGGGATGAATTATCATTTGGACCCAATGCCAGCATGTTCTATCAGACTTTATCGGTATTTATTCTCCCCATTGTATTTAACCTGTTTATTGGCAGCAGTGTATTTATTTTGGGATTTGGTTTTAAAAAATATAAGTCTAAAGCGATCGTAGGGGGATATATGATAGGTGCTATTTACGCCCTGATAATTCTGCTTAGCTATCCCATTTATTTTAATATTAATCTGCCAATTGTTAATCAAATTTTCAGTTTAAGCATATACACTGGCCCGGGAAATTCCAGTTTTATTCTGGCATTCTATGGACTAATGCTCTATCAGATCGTAAAAAGATATCGAGTTGTCCAATCAAATTGAGAAATTTTTATGATGTCGGTATGTTGTGAACCAACAGTATGGAAATCATGCTGCGAACGTTTTTGTTTGAAAACGTTTTGCCCCATCCTGTACTAAAATTATTCAGACACAAATTTATTAGGTGTAACCAAAGATAACAAAGGAGATGAAATGAAAAACAACAAGGGGATTCAAAAGATCGTCCTGGTCATGGTTTTATTATTGACAATTGGCAGTTTAACCGGCTGTACGAATTCAACGGACGGAAAAATGGTTAAACCAAGTGTGTCGGAGGATTATTATGGCGCCATTAATTATGATTTGCTACAGCAAAAGACCATTCCGCCAACTGAAGGCGAATGGACTTACTTCTATGAATTGGACGAAAAAACATCAGGTCAACTCCAGGAGATTATCACCGACTTGTCAAATAGCGGGGAAACTTATCCCAAGGGCAGCAGTGAGCAGAAAATAAGCGATTTATACGCCAGTGCCATCGATATGGACAACCGCAACGCTCAGGGTCTGTCTGCCGTGACACCGTATCTTGAGCAGATTGAGTCCGCCCAGAATCTGGATGAGTATCTGGATGGACTGATCGCATTATCGGGAATCGGCGAGTCCAGCCTGCTTGGTTACAGTTATAATCAGGATGATATGAATTCAGACAAGATGATGATTAGCTTGGATTCCATGAATGATTTAATTGGCAAAGAATACATGGAAAACAATTCAATGCAGGACTATTGTGATGCCTATCAGAAATACATCCAGAATATGCTGGTTCTCAGTGGTGAGGAAAGCGGGACCGCCGAGACAAATGCAAAAGCTATTTATGCCTTTGCCAGCACAGTGGCATCCCAGGAATTGGCACCGGAGCAATTATATGACCCGAGCAGCTATTATAATACCTATAGCTATGATGATCTGCTGGCTCTTTACTCAAACATCGACATGAACAAATATTTGGAGTCTCAGGGCCTTTCCAGCGATGACCACTATATTGTAAAGGAAGTGGATGCGGCAAAGCAGATCAATGCGATGTTTACAGAAGAAAATATGCCGGTTTTGAAAGAATATACAAAATTTGTTGTCTTAAATGATCTGGCTGAGTATGCACCGGCGGCATATCGCGATCTGAAACTCGATATGGCAATGAAACTGTCTGGCTCGACTGAGAAAAAAACCGATCAGCGGCTGGCCTCTGATGATGTGGAAACGTTTCTGGAATGGGAATTCGGAAAGCTCTATGTGGAAAAATACTTTGACGAAAAAGCCAAGCAGGATGTTAAAACTATGGTTGCAACAATCATTGACGAATACAAAGAAATCATCAACGATCAGGATTGGATGAGCCTAGAGACAAAACAGAAAGCTATCCTGAAGCTGGACACCATGGATTTAAAAATTGGTTATCCGGACCAGTGGAGTACCATCGACGATTATCTCCAGGTGACATCGCTGGCAGAAGGCGGCAGTTATCTGGCAAATGCGATTGGACTTCAGCAGGCCGCCAGACAATTTGACTATGATGAATATAAAAAAGGTGTTAACCGGGAACAATGGTATATGACACCCCAGACGGTCAATGCTTATTATAATCCCAGCAATAATGAAATCGTCTTTCCGGCAGCCATCTTACAGACCCCATTTTTTGATGAAAATCAAAGTAGCGGCAAAAACCTTGGTGGGATCGGCACCGTTATTGCGCATGAAATCAGTCATGCTTTTGATAAAAACGGATCGTTATATGATGAGAAAGGCAATTATAATGTCTGGTGGACGGCTGCGGAATATCAAAACTACGATGCATTGTCACAGAAGATCATCGCTTATTATGGGAACTATACCATTTCTACGGGCGATTCGGTTAATGGCACCCTGACTCTGTCAGAAAACATTGCTGATCTGGGGGCCTTGACCACGGTCACGGCGGTGGCCGAAAAACAGGGTATAACCCTGAAAGATGTTTATACAAACTGGGCCACGATCTGGGCACAACTCTCGACCCCGGATCTGGAAAAGAATTATTTGCTGACCGATGTGCATTCACCGGCTCAGGTGCGTGTCAATGCGGTGCTCAGTTCAATCGATGAATTTTATGATGTCTATGGGATTAAGGAAGGCGATAAAATGTATGTCGCACCGGGTGACCGGGTGGCGATCTGGCAGACAAAGCCAACGCAATAAACACCGTATAAAATTTATTTAAAATCTCCAAGAATATGATTTAAATGGAATTAAATAAATATTGACAAATCATAACAGCAGGTGTATTCTTTCTTTATACCCCACCAGGGGTGTGGTTAGGAGTGGTCTTATGAAACAAAAATTTAATGTAATGGGGATGACCTGTTCAGCGTGCTCTGCCAGTGTGGAAAGAAATGTAAAAAAATTAGAAGGTGTGGAACTAGTTAATGTCAATCTCCTCACCAACAGCATGACCGTTGAATATGACAGTAATATCACGGATAACAATAAAATTATTAAAGCAGTTGTTGATGCCGGCTATAATGCTTCCGTATTTATTTCACGGGGCGATGCTGAGGCGAAAAACCAAAAGCCAGTTAATCTGGTGGAAAGTGAAACGAAAGAAATGAAAAAGAGGCTCATCGTGTCTTTTGCATTTCTCATTCCGCTGCTCTACCTTGCTATGCACCACATGCTCAATGAATGGATCGGTCTACCGGTACCGGTAGTTATTGATGAAATATTCCATGGACCTGAAAATGGTATCACCTTTGCATTCACCCAGTTTTTACTGCTGTTGCCGATTGTTTATGTCAATCGAAAATACTTTCAGGTGGGATTTAAAACGCTTTCAAAAGGGTCTCCCAATATGGATTCGCTGATTGCAATTGGTTCGACAGCAGCCATTGTCTATGGGATATTTGCCATTTACAAAATCGGGATTAGCCTGGGAGTCGGGGATTTAGCCACAGCGGACCAGTATCTCATGGATATCTATTTTGAGTCAGCGGGAGCGATCCTCTCACTGATCACCCTTGGTAAGTATTTTGAAACCCGATCCAAGGGAAAAACATCAGAAGCGATTAACAAACTCATTGATTTAGCACCCAAGACAGCAACCGTTGTTCGCGGTGGACAAGAACTGGAAATTCCAGTGGAAGAAGTTGTTATTGATGATCTGATTTTGGTACGCCCCGGGCAAAGCATTCCTGTTGACGGGGTTATCGTTGAAGGTCGTTCCTCGGTCGATCAGTCGGCCATCACGGGGGAAAGTATTCCCGTGGAAAAGAAGGTGGGAGATAAGGTCATTGTTGCCACCATTAACAAAACTGGATTTTTTAAGTTCAAAGCACAAAAGATTGGTCAAGATACAACCCTGGCCCAGATTATCAAACTGGTTGAAGAAGCCAGTTCCTCCAAAGCACCGATATCAAAACTGGCGGATAAAATAAGCGGGATTTTTGTTCCGACGGTGATTGCAATTGCAATTGTCGCGATCATTACATGGCTGCTTTTAGGTCAATCCTTTGAATTTGCTCTATCTATCGGGATCGCAGTACTGGTTATTGCTTGTCCTTGTGCCCTTGGTCTGGCCACGCCGGTTGCCATCATGGTGGGAACCGGAAAAGGCGCTTCCAACGGTATTCTGATTAAATCGGCAGAAGCTTTGGAAACAGCCCATACCATCAATACGGTGGTTCTTGACAAAACCGGAACAATTACTGAGGGGAAACCAAAGGTCACGGATATCGTCACCGCAAATGGTGCTACCGAACAGCAGCTTCTTGAAATTGCGGCATCCATGGAAAAACCTTCCGAGCACCCTTTGTCGACTGCCATTGTGGAAAAAGCGAATGAAAATAATATCATATTAAAAGATGTGAGCGAGTTCTCTTCTATTTCTGGAAGGGGAATTGCAGCCATGATCGATGGACAGCAGTATATTGCCGGGAACCTTGGGATGATGAATGATAATCAAATCAATACGGATATCCTGAAAGATGTTTCCGATACATTCGCGGAAGATGGGAAAACCTCATTGTATTTTGCGGATGATAAAAACCTATTGGGGTTGATTGCCGTAGCCGATGTGGTGAAACCAACAAGTCAGGCGGCCATTGACCAGTTAAGATTCATGGGTATTGATGTGGTTATGCTTACCGGGGATAACAAACGAACGGCAGAGGCGATCAGAAGACAGCTCCATATAGATCGGGTTGTAGCAGAAGTATTGCCCCAGGACAAAGAAGGGGAGATCCGAAGCATTCAGAGTACCGGTAAAAAGGTTGCCATGGTTGGAGATGGTATCAATGATGCACCGGCCCTGGCGAGAGCCGATGTGGGGATTGCCATTGGCGCCGGAACAGATATTGCCATTGAATCAGCAGATATCGTTTTAATGAAAAGTGATTTGCAGGATGTGGTAACGGCCATTCAGCTCAGCAAAGCTACTATGAGAAATATCAAGCAGAACCTGTTTTGGGCATTTTTCTATAACATGATTGGAATACCACTTGCAGCAGGCGTGTTTTACGGTTTACTTGGCTGGAAACTCAGCCCCATGATTGGAGCTGCAGCAATGGGATTGAGTTCAGTAAGTGTAGTCACCAATGCACTGAGATTAAAGTTTTTCAAACCCAGTCATTTGGAAACAAATCAAACCCATGATTTAGATAAAAGTGATTTAAATATAAATAATTCAAAAAAAATAGAAGGAGAACAAAAAATCATGAAAAAAGTAATGGTAATTAATGGCATGTCATGTGGACACTGCAAAGCCAGAGTTGAAAAGGAACTGAATGCATTAAGTGGCATAGAAGCGATCGTCGATCTGGAAAATAAGACAGCAACCCTGGAGATGAAGGAGCCTATTGATGATCAGACCCTGATGAATGTTGTTAATGAAGCAGGCTATGAAGCGGTTTCTGTGACGGAGATAAAAGAATAAACGTTCAGCTGTTAAACCAGGAAATGAAATAGGGGAAAGAAAATGAAAGCAGACAAAGAAAAAGTGACCCGCCTGTTGAAAACGGCCCGAGGTCAGCTTGACGGTCTTCTTAAAATGGTTGAGGATGATCGATATTGTATTGATATATCCACCCAATTGATGGCCACGCAAGCTATTTTACGCAAGATTAACAGTATGGTTTTGAATGCACATCTAGAAAGTTGCGTCGAAGAAGCTTTTGAAAAGGGTGATGCCCATATAAAAATTGAAGAAATTATGAAAGTCATGGATAAACTCTCAAAATAGTTTTTCTATATATCCGTCAATTTCTGGACTGGCAAGTCCATCAACATTGGTAAAGACTTTATTGGGAGCAAATAATTTACAAATAAATGATGATGTCAGGTATCCTTAACTTATTGAGCTCCTTGTGGAAAACACAAGGAGCTTTGTAGATTTCTGATAGTCGATGCATCATTGAAATACGTTGAAAAGAAACGGATAAAGAGATAAAATAAGAAAATACTATATATGGACGCGATAAGCTAGACAGTAAAAAAGGGGAATATTTAATGAATGAAAAACACAAAGATTGGGGTATTGAAGCAGAAAGACTGAAGGAAACCATTGCAGAAGCCAGGGCTCAATTGGATGGCGCGATCAGTGCGAATGAGAAAAACCGGGAAACGATTCAGGAGGCTAAAAATGAAATCCGCGAGAACACTTCCCACTCCATGGGCAATCTCTGGGGTTCCGATGGATTTGAAGCGCTGGTTGAATTGAGTCAGTCGATGAATCCGGTAACCGATATGATGGCACTTTATGAATTTACGGAAGCCAAGATTACCAGACTCCGGGGAATTCTTGAGACGCCCTATTTTGCCCGCATCGATTTTTGCTTCAGTGAGGGGGATCATATCGAACACATCTATATCGGCCGCCATTCACTGAAAAAAGAAAACGCCTATAAACTGCTGATCCATGACTGGCGGTCACCCGTTGCCAGCGTTTTCTACCGATTTTCGCCGGGCGATGCTTTTTATGATGCCCCGGTCGGTCGGATTGAGGGCAAGCTGCTGATAAAACGGCAGTTTGAAATAAAGGCGGGTCAGCTGGTCTATTTTTTTGATGCGGATCTGCAGGTGTTCGATGATTTTCTGCGCAAGCTTTTGTCAAACAATACCTCCCCCCAAATGAAAACTATTGTGGAATCGATCCAGCGGGATCAGGATCTGGTCATCCGGGATATGGAACACGACCTGTTGATTGTCCAGGGCGTGGCGGGCAGCGGCAAAACTTCCATCGCTCTGCACCGGGCGGCCTATCTGATGTATCAGGGCTTATCAGATCGCCTTTATGGCCGGGAAATTTTAATCATCTCCCCTCATAAACTCTTTGAACAGTACATTGCCAATGTGATCCCGGAGCTGGACGCTGAAAATGTGCGGACCATGATCTTTGATGAAATTCTCAAGGATCTGATCGGCAGAAAATTTGAAACAAAGAACATTTTTCTGGAAAGAATTTTGTCAAAGAGTCAACAGAGCCGGTTGAAAATGGAAAGCATGGCGTTTAAAGGCTCGTCGGATTTCATCAAAATCCTGGATCGTTTTATTGATGATATTCCCGAGCACTTTATGAAGATCCAGAATATCAGCTACAAAGGTGAACAGCTTTTTACCCGGGCCGAAATAATAAGCCGCCTGCGGATCAATCCGGACACGCCCCTGAAAACGAAACTGGGCTATCTTGAAGAAGCGATCAGGGAAACAATCAACGAAAAATGGCGCGGCCCGCTTAAAAATTCGCTCCGCAATGAAATGATGCGCTTTGCCGAAATGGATGCGTTCAATCTTTATCAGCAGCTTTTTGAGCACGATGGTTATTTTTTTAAAATGGCCGAAGGGCTTGAGCTGCCTGACCGCATTGATAAAATGCTGACCATTACCAGAAGAAATCTGGCTCAGAAAAACCTGACCTATGATGATGCCGTTGCCCTTGGGTACCTGAACTTACGCTTATTTGGCGCCAAAGAATATGCGCCCATCAAACAGGTGATCATCGATGAAGGCCAGGATTATTATTTTCTTCATTATGAAATCCTGAATCGATTGTTTTTAAAATCCAAGTTTACCATTCTGGGGGATATCAACCAGACCCTTCAAAAAAACGAAGATCTCAGCTTTTACGAACAAATCGCCCGCCAATTGAACCGCAAAAAAAATGAGCTGGTGACCATGAATAAGAGCTATCGCTGCACCAGCGAGATTTTGAATTACAGTACTAAATTTATTGATGATGCCATCCCGGTGGAAAGCTTTAATCGTCATGGGGAAGAACCGATTTTGATGAGAGCGCCCGATGCCAATCATTTGGTTGACATGCTTTGTGAAGCAATCAGCCAGTGTTTGAAGGCCGGATACCAGTCGATTGGGCTGATTTTAAAAACCCAGAAAAATACTACCGCGCTCTTTGAGGCATTAAATAAAAAAATAGCGGTCAATCTGATCCGCCATGATACAGTCGCAGCGATTGAGGGTATTTCGATCATGCCGGTGTATCTGTCGAAGGGTCTTGAGTTTGATGCGGTTTTTATCTGTGATGCCAGTCAGGCCAATTATCGCAGCGAGGCTGACAAGCGGCTGCTTTACATTTGCTGCACCCGAGCTCTGCATCGCCTGGTTCTGTTTTACGAAGGAGAACCGAGTCCTTTGCTTCATGATTAGGAAATGAAGGACTATTTTGTCGCAAAATAATATTTCGCGACAAAATAGTCATAACGCGGTCAGTTGTATTTTCAAGTGGAGAAAGTTGCGTCATAAAAAATCCTGAAGACAATCATGGTTCATTGTCTTCAGGATGGTTGAGATAATAATTGGTTCGTTTTATATGGCAGTTTGCTATAGGGAGGGGGTCCGTCGGCCAACCAGCAGCCCGACGACCTGGTCATTGCTTTTAATGGGAGCCACATCAAATATAACGGGTTTATTGGTGACTTTACTAAGGGTCTCTTCAGAAGTGGCCGATTCTCCTTTGAAGCCAGCTTCATACCAGAATTCGTCCCAGGCATCAAATTCACCGTTATCTTTGACGTACTTGGCGTGTCCGGCAAGGCTCATTACCGCGATATCCTGGTATCCCATTTGGGTCACTTCACCAGCAAGCGTATCCACCTGGGTTTGCCAATCCATGGTGGCAACTGACGATTGTTGAGCCATTTTACCGAGTAAAAGGGCAGCTTTGTTATCATCTTCTTTACTGGTCTGTTTTTGCTGTTTTAGTTTGAAGGTACTGGTCATGTGTTTAAGCATTTCGGCCTGGCCGGAAAGTTCTTCGGCGGATGCGGCACTTTCTTCGGCGGTGGCAGAGTTGGTTTGAACAACAATTGAGACCTGCTCAATGCCCTTAGTTATTTGAGCGATCTCTGAGGCCTGATCATTGGAGGCCTGGGCAATATTGCCGACCAGACCGGTAACCTTTTCAATTTCATTCAGAATTTCAACCAGACTTTCGGCTGTTTCATCGGCAATCTTGGTGCCAATCGCGACCTTGTCGATGGATCCTTCGATCAGACCGGTGGTTTGTTTAGCCGCTTCAGCACTGCGAGCCGCGAGGGTTCGTACTTCTTCAGCAACAACGGCGAAACCTTTGCCATGCTGTCCGGCTCGGGCCGCCTCTACGGCGGCGTTTAGGGCCAGAATATTAGTCTGGAAGGCGATGTCATCAATTACCTTGATAATCTTAGAAATATTTTTGGATGATTCGTTGATTTCGACCATGGCCGATACCATTTTTGACATTTGCGAATTGCCCACTTCAGCGTTGGTCCGAACCTCAAGGGCCCGTTTATTGGCTTCGTTGGCATTCATGGCGTTTCGTTTAGTTTCCGCGGCCACCTCTTCAATGGAAGCGGTGAGTTCCTGGATGGAACTAGCCTGTTCCGTTGTCCCCTGGGCTAATGCCTGGCCGCCGCCGGAGATCTGGATGGCACCGGCATTAACTTGTTCGGCGGCACCATCAATTTCCTTCATCACTTCGCTTAAATGGGTGGTAATATTATTTAGGACCAGCTTGGCGGTATTAAAATCGCCATGATAATAGGCTTTAATTTCCTGACTGAGATCACCATCACCAATGAGTTCAAGTAAGGAAGTAATGTCAGCCACATAATTTTTCAGGAAGATGATGGTACGGTTCATGTTTTCTTTGATTTTGCCATGCTGTCCTTTATAATCACCTTCCATGGTAAAGGTCAGATTACCTTTTGACAGTTCATCCAAAGCGGCCGAGGTGGCCTGGATCGGCTCGATAACAGCATCCAGGGTCTGGTTGAACCCGGAAATAACTTTGGCATATTCGCCCCGGAACTTGGTGGGGTCACCCCGATGATCCAGATCGCCTTCAACGGCTCGTTTGGTCATTATATCGGCTTCGCTGATCAGTGCGTGGATGTTTTCAATCATTTGAATCAGACTTGGAATAAATTCATCCTTGTCACTGCGTTTGCCGATTGTCAACAAGTCGTCATAGTCACTCAAAACACCTTTGGAAACATTATTGACAATGGCGTGAATATAGTTGAGCTTCCCTTGGATGTTATTAACAGAGGTCGCCAAATCGCCATAGATGCCTAAATAGACACCTTCCACGTTGGTTGAAAAATCATTGTTGTAAAGGCGGTGGAGGACATCACCGGTTTCGGTTAAGGCTCCCAGACCGTCAATACAGGCGTTAATATTACTTTTAAGATCGTTGAAATCACCATTATATTCGGTGGTTATTTTTGGTGGAATTACCCCGTTGCCGATGCGTTCAATGGCCTTGTTGGCCACCTTGAGGGGCTTGACAAAGGTGTTAATAACATTATTTAAGGATATAACCATATCTTTGTAAGCGCCGCTGTACTCATTGGTGTTACCGCGATAGTTAAGCTGACCTGCTAAAGCGGCATTGCCAATTTTTACGATGGCATCATGAACGCTGTTCATTGCCTTCCTTACCGCAATCATTGAATCACTGATCACATCATCAGCAGAATGAGGGATGATTTTAACTTCAAAATTACCCTGAGCCATCCGCTGAGCAGTCGCCGCAATGTTCTTATTGTTTTGAATCATGGTTTCAAATGACAGCATTAAATCGCTAAATTCGTCATTGCTGGTCATTTCAATGTCCATATCAACTTTTCCCACAGCAATCTGATCGGCCACTTCTTTGAGCTTGATAATGGGTTTGGCAAACTTTTGCGCCATAACATAAGCAGCGACGCCGGCAATTAAGATAATCAGCAATGAGCATAACAAGATTTGATTGCGCAGATTGGTGATTGAAGCCAGAACATCGTTTTCAGAAATGGCGCCAGTATGAGAAGCTCCTGCGGTGGTTAATGCTTGTGTCGTGGCATTGGCCTGGTTTGTTAGCGCTGATGCACCCAGATTAACGGCAATAATTCCCTGAGATAATACCGCCAAGACAATGAGAGAAACAGTAAACAGCAGCAGTTTAGTAGATATTTTGGATTCGCGGTGATCTTTAGCATGAATGAGTCCAGCCGGATGCCCCGTGATCTCTTGTGCTGCATTTGTAACCGGACTTGTCTCCGGATCCAACATCGTTTCTTGATTTTTGTTCATAATAACCCCTTTCAAAGATAATCCTTTGGTTTAGATAACAAATTTCAATGTCATTCGAAACCGATTCAGAATATTAAGATACTAAAGTATAAATACTTTAGTAAATTCACACCGTAATATTATAGCGCTTTCAACTGCAAATATCTATAGCGGTATCACAAAAATTACCATATTATCCTCGACTTGATTAGTTTTTGAATTAAAAAGTATAAATATATAACGTAATTTTCCAGCTTCGAAATTCAGCTGAGACGTTTAAGTAACACAATCTGAAGCTTCTAAAAAACAGAAGTTAACAGAAAAATGTACCAAACATCTGATATGATGCCAAAGATTGATAAGATGATTAGCGATTTTTAAAGAGAGGAATATTTGATGAATAAAAAACACAAAGATTGGGTATTTAAGAAGAAAGACTGAAGGAAACCATTGCAGAAGCCAGGGTTCAATTGGCTGGCGTGGTCAATCTGATCTGGCAAGATACAGTCGCAGCGATTGAGGGTGTTTCGATCTTGTCGGTGTATCTGTCGAAGGGTCTGGAGTTTGATGCGGTTTTTATCTGTGATACCAGTCAGGCCAATTATCGCAGCGAGGCTGACAAGCGGCTGCATTACATTAGCTGCACCCGAGCCCAGCATCGCCTGGTTCTGTTTTACGAAGGGAAACCAAGTCCCTGTCTTCGTGACTAGAAAGTAGCGAGGACACGCAACCCATTCAGCAGGATATGTTGTTGCGGGGGATCAATCCTCAGATTTATATGAGCGGGTCATCTTTTCACAATCCCAAAGAAATATTATGCCATAGATGATTGCAGCACCAAAAACAGTTTGCGTCTTAAACTCAAAAGGAAACCGATAGGCATTAAACACTAAATAGGATGAAAGATAGGCGCCTGGCCCAAAAATCGCCAGGGGAATTAAACAATGACAAAAATCATAAAAGCGATAGATGGTGACGCACCTGACAAACATCGCATTAAGAGTTATGATGATTGCACGTTTCAACTCTTTGAGAAAGAGAACGGTATGGTAGGTGTAGGCAATGGTTGAGATGCAGCATAAAGATAGGAAGATCAAATTCACCACCCATGTGGAAAAAGGCATTAAAACTAATAATAGTTGATCCATATTGAGGACCTCCTTTAAGAAAAAGTGAAGCCAGCCCCTGATCTGCATCTAAAAAGATCAGGATAAAAAAATCTGACATGAACAATATTTTACCCTATTTTTAAAAATCCGTCAATTTTCACGAGTGGTTCAAGCAATCTTTACCCTGACAAGAACGATGATAAGATGGATAAGATCTTTGCGATTGGTTATGTCTGAAAAAGACAAATATTTTAGCATATTTGCGAGGAAAAGTCTATCAATTTCATTGAAAAAAAATCATGGAATTTGACAAGGTGTAAACAATATGTTATGATAGTAAAATAATACAATTTAATTGGACTTAATTGCAAGCGAATTTACTTAAATTAATAGCGCTATGAGGACAGCGCTATTAAGAAGCTGGGAATGGTAATATAACTCGCTGCTTTCTTGTAAATTGAGTAAGAATACAGTAAATAAAATACACGTTTAAATAATATTATTCTATTTAAATTAAATATTAAAGCAATGGCTAAATGGTGTTAGCGGCGATTAAATCATGAATTGGTTTTTTTAATTACAATATCATGAAGCTGTTGCTTTTTATATTATTTTAAATAATATAATATTTTAGAAAAAGCCGATAATCGGAGATGAAGAGAGGTAATGGTCATGATACGTTTTGAAAACGTAAAGAAAAAATTTGGGGATACAGTCGTTTTGAATAATATCAGTTTTAATATTGAACCGGGAGAGTTCATTGTTCTTATTGGTCCCAGTGGTTGCGGGAAAACAACAACACTAAAATCAATTAACCGACTGATTACACCGGAGGAGGGAAAAATATTTGTCAATGGACAGGATATTTCAAAAGCAAACCCAGTTAAACTCAGACGTAAGATTGGTTATGTCATCCAGCAAATTGGTCTTTTCCCAAATATGACGATTGAACAAAATATTGGACTTGTGCCAAAACGTCTGAAATATTCCAAGAGCGAAATTAAGAAAATTACCAAAGATTTGATGGAAATGGTTGATATGTCCTACGATGAATATGCCCATAAGTATCCGACAGAACTTTCGGGTGGACAACAACAAAGAATTGGGGTGTTACGTGCGTTAGCGGCATCACCGCCAATTGTGCTAATGGATGAACCATTTGGAGCACTCGATCCAATGACGCGAGCGACGCTTCAGGAGGAAATTGTCAGATTACAGAAAAAGTTAAAAAAAACCATTGTTTTTGTTACTCATGATATGAATGAAGCCCTGGATTTAGCAGACAAGATTATTTTCATGGAACATGGTGAAATTGTCCAGATGGCCACTCCAGATGAAATGCTGGCTAATCCTGCCAATGATTTAATTCGTGATTTTATGCGAAAATCGTCTGCGACTTCGGATCCTTCAAATTTAACGGCAGCAGATTTTATGAGGACGAATGCCATTAGTGTTTATAAAAAAAGAAGCATTCGTGAATGCACGGATTTGATGGCCCGGCAACACATTGATTCCCTCTTAATTAAAAATGATGATGATACGTATGTCGGTATCATTACAATAAAAGACGTAAGAAAGCATGGAAAATCGTCAGGTTCGATTGGCGAGATAATACCCAACGAAAACATTACGTCTGATGCTGGCGAAAATGCAAAAGACGCCTTCGATAAGCTTTATAATTCTGGGGATAATTATGTCGTTGTTTTAAATAATGATAAAACTATCGCTGGGATCATTTCCAAAACAAGCATGGCAACAGCTATGGCGGATACGTTGTGGGGTGATATGCAATGAGCTTTTTTGAAACATATGGTGACCGCCTGATTACCGCTATCCAAGTACATTTATGTTATGTGTTGACTTCTGTAACGATTGGATTTGTCGTTGCACTGATTCTGGGTATTCTTCTATCTCGCATTCCTCAATATGCAAAAATCATCATGCCGATTCTTTCAATCTTTCAGACAATTCCAGGTATTGTTTTCATTGGAGTATTATTCCTATACTTGGGGATGATTCCAGCGACGGTTATTATCGCGTTAGCTGTTTACGCGATTTTTCCGGTACTTAAAAATACGTATACCGGATTATTAGATGTAAAACCCGAATATATCGAAGCGGCGAAAGGCTGTGGGATGTCACCGTTACAAACGCTTTTTGAAGTAGAGTTGCCTTTAGCATCGCCGTCTATTATTACCGGTCTGAGGATGTCGACCATTTATACAGTTAGTTGGGCTGTATTAGCGGCGATGATCGGCTTAGGAGGTCTTGGCGAATTTATCTATATTGGCATTGCATCAAACAATAACGAATTAATCTTAGCGGGTGCGATTCCATCTGCGATTATGGCAATTATTTTGAGTTTATTAATTGATGTATTAGGTCGATTTATTATTCCAAAAGGGTTAAGGGGGGCGAAATAATGGATTTTTCATTAGTATTTGAACATCTTTATCTTGTATTGATGACGGTTTTATTTTCAGTTATCGTGGGACTGCCTTTGGGCGTTTTAGCTTATATAACACCATCGGTTCGAAAAATCGTATTGTGGGCAGTTGAAATATTACAAACAATTCCAGCGTTAGCTCTTCTTGGTTTGATCATCATCGCACTTGGCCCGGGAAAAACAACTGTTATTGTAGGACTTGTACTTTATTCACTTTTGCCGATTGTTCATAACACCTATATTGGTCTGGAATCTGTCGATAGTGGGATTAAAGAGGCTGGAAAAGGAATGGGATTAACTCAATTTGATCGTCTTATTTCAGTTGAAATACCATTGGCATTACCGATGATTTTTACCGGCATTCGCATTGCAACAGTTACCACAATAGGGGTTGCGGTATTCGCAACTTCAGTTGGAGGAGGTGGTTTAGGAGCAGTAATTTACAAGGGAATTCGTACGCAAAATATGGAGTTGATTCTTTTTGGTACAGTAGCATTGATGATTATGGCGATATTGTTTGATGTTTTAATGATATGGATTAATAATCGTCTCACTAAACGAACGTCAAATTAAGAACATTTACCAAATGAAAAGAGCATGTGTAAAGGCGTGTGGTTGAAAAATTCATGTTGCGCAGGTAACCATACAGAAATTTTGTAATGATACAAATTGGTATTACGATATGAAAGGGAAAAACATGAAAAAGTTAATGAGCTTTATTGTTGTAGTATTATTGGCGCTCGCTGCTACAGGTTGTAGCACAGGCAAAGACGAGGCTTCAATCATTATTTATGATGGAACGTTTTCGGAAATGAAAATTGTTCATCAAATGGTTAAAATGGTTGTTGAAGATCATACGAAGGCAACCGTCGATATTCGAGATGAAATGGATGAAGTGAATACATTTAAAGAAATGGTCGCTGGACATGTGGATATATTAAATACCTATGATGGAACATTATTAACAACATTCTTGAAGTTAGATACATCGGATATACCTGAAGGAATGTCGCTTTATGACTATGCGAATGGAGTTGCCTCAAAGGAAAAAGGGGTTCATTTGCTTAATAAATTAGGATCAGAAAACACCTATGCAGTTGGTGTGTTACCAGAAACTGCTGAAAAATATAATCTAAAAACAATATCTGATTTAGCCGCTGTTTCTGATCAACTTATTTTTGGAGCTGAACATGGTTTTTATACTGAAGAAGGTAGTATGAAATATACACCATTCATAAAGTTTTATGGTCTTAATTTTAAAGAAAATAAACCGATTGATTTGTCGTTAAAATATGCAGCGATTAAAAATGGGAGTATTGATGTTACGATTGTTTATACAACTGATGGCTTGAATAAAGAAGCCGGCTTGGTTATTTTGAAAGATGATCGAAATTTCTTTCCGGAATATAATGATGCATTACTTGTGAGAAACGATTTGTTTGAACGATTCAAAGATATTGCGCCGAATTTAGAAGAAGTATTAAATAGTTTAGGAGGACAGTTCACAGATGAAATCATGACCGATCTTACTTATGAAGTTGATGTTAATGGCAGAACGCCAGAAGACGTCGCACATGAATATCTGTTAAATAAAGGCTTAATATCAAAATAGTTAAACTTTCCATGGCATGGGTTGCCATTTATATTTTTACAAATGGTTGTACCGTTGAACCAGGAGCTGCTAACCCTTTTGGGAGCTCCATTATTTTAATGGCTTCCAGTCTTAGTGCAAAACCTTCGGTACCCGCGCTTTCACCATTATTTGTCCAGCCCTCCTCGCAAACCGCTTTTCATTTCTTGCTTTTTTCGTAATTTTGAACTTTTCAAACATAACCGAATCAATACCAAAAAAACAGACCCGACAAGGGTCTGTTTTGATCTTTTTATTAATGAACATCTAGGTTTAAATTGAGGTTATTTATTTCGCATCCAATTCTTTTTAAGTTCCGTTGCCTCAAAATTTATTCCATCAACAGTTCTTTTAATAATACATTTTAATTTATTTTCATCTTGATTTATATTTCTTTTGTTAGGTTTTAATCGTTTCTTCATCATTTCAGTTAAGTACCCGCCGCGAAACATCTTTGGCTCAAAGGCCATGATAAAGGCTTCAGGTTCATACTCATGAATTATTCCTAACAATTTGGCTTCTTTTTTTCGTTTTGTTAATATATCCAGATTAATTCGTTTACCATACTTGCCTTCTCCCAAATAAACGGTAACGCCAAACCCTTCATCTCGGAGAATATTGACTAATACTTCATTGTCATGGGTAATGTTAACTTGCATACTAGCAAAGCCAATGGCCAACTTTTCTTCAACTAAAATTCCCACTACCAAACCTAATGCGAATCCGAATGCATAGACAATCATTTCAACGATGTTTCGCTCTCCGGATAACACTATTGTTAAGCCAAATATATAGACAAGCGTTTCTAAAAATCCAAATATTGCTGTTAGGATTTTTAAATTCTTTACCATACAAATGGTACGCAAGGTAAGCATTGGTACATATAACAATTGAATGAAAATGATTAATAATAATTCTAACATATTTCCTCCCGTGTTACTCTATTAAAAGTTATTGCCGATTATCAATCATGTATTCGGAATAACTAATTTGCTTTATGTCAAGTGTAACATGCATTTTACTAAATAACAAAAATGAATAGGCTTTCTTAATTGTTTTAAATGGATTATTGTTATATAATAGCTAAAAGACTAAACAACTTATAGGCAGTAGCTGGGGAATTGCGGTGGTGAATTTTGACAAGTAAATCCCTTGAATTTAGGGCGTTAAACGCATCTGTTAAAAAAGAACGTGTACTCAATACCGGGTAGCGTTCTTTGTTTATATTAAGACGGTCGTTGGGGTGACCAGTGTCGGCCCAGCGACACGAACAAATTAATTTTACAATCCGAAAATATTGAATGGAGGAACTTTTTTGAGCGAGAATAATATAGCTTTATTGATCGATGTCGACAATGTTAGTGCAAAATATGTAAAAAGCATCTTTGATGAGCTAAATGCTTTTGGTACCGTGTCAATTAGAAGAATTTATGGTAACTGGAAAAGAACTTATGGCTGGAATGAAGATATCTTGCTGGAATATTCCATCCAGCCAATTCAGCAATTTGATTATACCAAAGGAAAGAATGCGACGGATATGGCCATGGTTATTGACGCCATGGACATTCTGTATACGCATCATATCGATGTCTTTTGCATCGTCACCAGTGACAGTGATTTCACGAAATTGGCGATGCGGTTGCGAGAATCACAAGCATATGTGATTGGCATGGGGGAATCGAAGACACCGATGGCGCTTACTAAAGCCTGCAATAAATTTTTGCATCTTGATTTGATCGCCTCTGATGAGCCAAAGGTTGAAGAAATTAAAGAGAACGTGCCGAATGAAAAAAATGTTGAAATACCAGAAACGATGGAATCAAATGTCACCCCGATCAGTCAAATTCAGGAATCAATCCTCAATATGATTGCGGAATCAGATTGTCTGACCTTAGGTGAAGTTGGCTCTTCGCTGGGTAAACTATTTACTGATTTTGATGTCAGAAATTATGGTTATTCGAAACTCAATGTTTTTATTCGGGAAGAATTTCCGAAAATTCAAATTGAAGAAAAGGACGGGTCTTTCTTTGTAAAGATGAAAAATGATGTTGATATCATTACAGTTAAAAGGGAAATAATCGAGATCATCAAAAGTAACCACGGGGTTGTGGGAAACCTATCGATCATCCATAATGCTTTGAAAACGAAACATAATCATTTCAATTTAAAAGATTATGGATACAGTCGCTTTTCAAGCCTGTTGAGAAGCATTGACGAAATATCGGTGGATGGCAACAAAGTCAAATTGAAAGAAAAAAATAAAAAGTAAAATTAAGGTTACCGGTTTCAGCTTAACTTAATACAGTACCATCATAAAAAAACCGACCTTCTTGTCGCCGGCATTATAGATCATCCCAAGCTTTCTTGACATGGAAACAATATCCATGCCGCTGCCTTCCATGGAATAGCGCTTCTTTTCCGGAAAACGACAGGGCTCAGATGTTTTGGCGGCACACTCTTTGCAAAGATTGCAGCCGCCGGGACCAGCAATCATTACCAGTTCATCTTTGAGTTTTTGGCGCAGTTCATCTAATCGTTCAAAGACTTCAGTCATACTGTCTTCCATCTTTTCATAGTATTCCCCGAGAAACATAATTTTATTCAGGATAATGGCATGATCATAGTTTAAGAAGCGTTGCTTATTTTCTTCCATATCGCCGGAAAGTGGTGGGCACGCGTAGTTTAGACCGTAATTTCCACAGGTGTTGGCTTTGCAGCTGGCAAAAACAGCGTCAGCAAAAATAATATCGGCTGAAGAAATTTCCTTGTATTCGTCGAAACCGACTTCATTGATGGCGTTGATAATTTTATCTCTTAACATTGTTCCTCCAAAGATTATTTTAAGATTAAAACACGAAATCGTATTTAAATAATCAATCGTTTTTTTTTTAATAGTTACGTTTCATTTTATAACATAAAACGCGGATCGGCTACCAATTAATTAAATTTATTTTTACCTCATCTTACCTGTGACAGGGGTATGCCTCACCAGGCCCAAGATTCTCTGGGCTGTTTTGTTCGGGCCGTTTCAGTTGCGTTCCAGAATCAGCAGGGACAAGCCCAGATAAAGCAGTTCGTCGTTGGAATCAAAGTCAATTTTAAACAGTTGCTGCATCCGCTCCAGCCGGTTGAGGAAGGAACTGCGATGGATAAACAGCTTTTTGGCCGCCGCGGCCGCATTGAGCCGACAGTCAAAATAGACCAGCAGGGTTTGGTAATACTCCGTATGCTTATTGGCATCATGCTGTCTGAGCGCCAGCAGCTTTTCACTGCAGATCTGATGCCTTTCAAAGGAACCGGGGCTGTTTTTCAAAAGATAACTGAAGGCGTAGTCGTCAAATTTATAAATCCAGAACATCGGTTGATTGCGGGTGCCGAAATCCAGTGCGATTTCTGTCTGTCGATAGGCTGCCCGCAAATCAGCCATATCTGAAAAAACCCGGCTTAATCCGGCAACCAGCAGACTTTCCCGGAGAAAATAGGGGAGTTGGCGATAAAAGTCTTTATCATCCGCGGATTTGAACTGATCCAGATTAATCAGCATCAGCAGACGTTCCTGGAAATTCAGACACACGCAGCCCTGCCATTGATTTTCAATTTCGGTACTGAGATAATCCGTATAGACATTTTTGGAATACCGGGTGTTGGACCGAAACTGGATCAGCTGGAGATGATCGGTATTTTTCCAGCCATTTTCCAGAGCTGCTTTTTGCCATTGTTCAATGGCGTTCTGATCATTCCGGAGCAGCTGCCCCAGCGGCTCCCGCAGACTGTTCAGAGCCACTTCCTTTAAATCAAAGGACTGATATTTCTGATACAGCTTATCCGCCGTGATAAATAAATGGGCCAGAATGCTCCGGACATAGATTTTCACGAATTCCGCACTGCCGCTAACCAGCAGAATGACAAACCGTCCCACATATTTATTCTCGTCAAAAACATTTTTACAGATCATTTCGTCGGCACCTGTTGCCGAAACAGCGACATAATCAAAAACTTCCGGGACCTCATAAAGCAATTCAAAATCCGCATCGCTGATGAAATCATTGACCACTTCAGGCAAGGCATTGTTATTTTCGTCCATATAAAGTTCATCGCTGTTGGCCGAAATGGATTTGGAATAGGCTGTGTAATGAAATTTCTTATCAATCAGGAGAATCTGCTCCGCGAGAATCGGATCACAGCTGTCAATCAGGTCTTGAAAGCTGCCGTTTTCATAATAGATCTGGCTGAGTCGTTCATCCCACTGGTCGAACTGGTTGTAGACATCCTGAAGATAATTGAAAAGTGCTGCCTTGGAAAGTTCGGCTTCCATCACCAGAACCGTCCCTTCAATCATCTTCAGCGATCGGTTTGGTTTTTCGGTGCATAAAAAGAGGGAATCGGCACCATGGTTGCGGCTGTCGATCAGAGCTTTGAGCCCATCGCCATCGATGATGACCACGGCCGCGGAAAGATCCAGGCCGGTTTCATAAAATACCGGACGCTTAAATCCAATTTCAGTTTCACTCTTTTTTTCATATCGCACCGGCAGAATTTTGGCCAGCCAGTAATAGATCATATCCTGAGAAAGTCTCATAGTCACCTCTCAATTTTAAATTGCCAGATAAAGTTTTTTAGAAATGTCATGGCTGTTTCTTCATTCTATGTCATTCAAAATCATTTTGCAAGAGCGTATTCCTATTTTGAATCGTTATCCTACAACATGTCGGGTATGCGACCGCCATTACCCTCCATTGTGCCGTATGTACATTTCGTAAAAATATCGATATAATCAAACTATGTAAACGGTTATAATTGAAAATTAACATTAAATTGGCATATATTGATAAAATTCAGGAGGAAACAGCATGTTAACACCAAAAGAAAATTTTTTAATGGCAGCAGTCGAACACAAAAACCCGGAGTGGGTTCCCAACGAAATGAGTGATGTCATTATGGTTGGCGGTGCGTTTGAGAGTTTTGAAAACGGGCCGGCCGGCGGGGGCCTGGACGGATTCGGGGTGACCTGGCATGCCACCGAATCCGCTGGCGGGCAACCGGTTCCCGGTGGTAAACCGGTACTGGATGATGTTACCCGATGGGAGGAGGTAGTTAAGTTTCCGAATCTGGATGAGTTTGACTGGGAGGGCAGCGCCGCCATGCAGTTTGGCATCATGGGCGCCGATCGCGATCAGCGCGTGGTCGAATATGGCATTTGGAATGGTCAGTTTTTACGGTTGACGCATCTGATGGGTTTTGAAAATGCCCTTTGCGCCATGCTGGAAGAACCAGAGGCCTGTGACGCCCTGTTTAGCGCGATCACCGATTATAAAATTGAACTGGTCGAACGGGTGGCCCAACACTTCAAACCGGACATCATTACCAACTATGACGATATTGCCACCGAAAGAGGGCTGTTCATGTCCCCGGGTAATTATCGGTCGCTGATTAAACCGCATCATAAACGGTTGAATGAGGCCATTAAAGCGCAGGGAATTGTCCCCTTTATCCATACCTGCGGGAAATGCGAAGATGTGATTTCGGATTATATTGAAATCGGCACAGCGGCCTGGTCTTCGGCTCAACCGATGAACGACATTGCCGGTATTTTGCAAAAATACGGCCGCCAGATCGCCGTGGTCGGCGGTTACGATACCAATGGCCGGGCTGGTTTGGAAGCTGCGACCAATGAAGAAATCGATGGGGAAGTCAAGCGCTGTATGGAAACCTACGGACCTTATGGCAGCTATGTATTCATGGGCTTTAGATTGGTCAGCGGTTCCGATATGATGGCTTTTCTGGGTGCCCTGGCACCGATTAATGCCGCGGTCGAAAAATACAAAAAGCGCTAATCGCGAATAAGCAATTCCACTTGAATAGAGCTAAGGATGGCATGAAAGCCCCTGACGATTTTATCTGTCGGGGGCTTTCATGATTATGCGGCAATTGCCGGTTTTCCAATTGCTCAAAGGTCTAATTGTTGTTTGACAACCGCAGCTCGCCTTCTGAAAAAAATACACCGGCTGAACTGTCATTTGAGTATTCCGTTGACAGAAAAATATGGATAGAATATAATATTTATAATTTAACCGGTAAAGCTATTGATGCGACTGATGAATTGATCGGACGAAAAACGCTATTATTGTTAGGAGAAAATTTTGGATAAGAAAAAGATTAAAATTGCGATTCTGTCGATATCATCACTATTGATGATATCGATGACAGCTTCTGCCGTTCTGGCGGATATGCAACGCTATTTTGTGGGTGTTGATTCGTCGCTGATTCAGATGGTAGTAACCATCCCCTCATTAATGGCGATGGTGTTTGCCTTTGCATCCGGGCCCCTATCCCTGCGGATGCCAAAAAAAAGCCTGGTCATTTTTGGCCTGGTCTGCGGCTTAACCGGTGGGATGGTGGCGCTGCTTTTCGGTACCATCAGTATTTATGTGCTGCTGGGCTGCAGCCTGTTGTTGGGGATTGCCCAGGGGATTAATTCGACCATGTCGATGGCCTTGATTGCAGATTATTTTGTGGCTAATGAAAGCGGCGCCCTGATGGGCCTGCAGTCAGCTTTTGTCAATGGCGGCAGCATGGTGCTGCTCTTTACTTCCGGGATGCTGGCCGGGATTCAATGGCAGATGTCCTATCTGGTTTATCTGGTTTTTATTCCGGTGATCGTGATTGTCATGAAAAATCTGCCCAATGATCAGCCTCAGACCCATGCCGATGAAAAGCACCCTGAAAAAAGTGCAAAACTGAATGCCCGGGTTTATTTCACCGCGCTGATCATGTTCCTGTTTGGCGCATTCCTCTTTGTCTATCAGACCAATGTCGCCATGTATGTTGCCGCAAAAGGATTTGGCGATGCGTCAACCAGTGGGCTGATCAACACCGCCATGTCGGCCGCCGGGATGCTCACCGGGGTTCTGTTTGGACGGATGCAGCGTGTCCTCAAGAAGCTGGTCATGCCCGTTTCGTTACTGGTAGGCAGTCTGGGGATGCTGTCGATCTTTGTGATCGGCTCGCTGCCATCGCTGTTTGTCGGCGCCATGTGCTGCGGCTTCTGTCTGGCGACGATTAACCCAGCGGGAACATTTGTGGCCGCCAATGCCGTTCATTCATCCATCAGTTCATTGGCGATTGCCGTTGTCACCGCCGCCACCAGTGTGGGAATCTTTGTCTCGCCAATTCTGTCCAATGCAGTGGCCAACGCCGCCGGAGGCAATATTTCTGTCAAGTTTCTGATGGCTGCCGTCGGACTATTTGGAACGGGTGCCCTGTCCTGGATTGGCAACATGGTGCTCGATAAAAAACAGGAAATAGTTTAAAAAAAGCATCATCATAATGATCAGCATTAAAGAATCAGACAGTTCCCCGGCGCAGCATTGCCGGGGATTTTTTTCATAATTTTCAGTCCTTTCCAGTTGGCGTATCGTGATGATGTGATCGGATAGATACAGTCACAAGAAAATTTTAATCGCTGGTTTTATTTCACGAGCACATTCTAACGGGTGTGCTTTTTTGTGTTACTCATCGGCAACCAGAAAGTGAAAGTAAAGAAGCAGCGTGGCGAAAAAGGATGATTTATTCTGGCTATTTATGTGCTTGGAGCGTATAATAAAATCATCTGAAAAATATTGATTCGATTCGGAATGATTCATTTTAAACGTGCCCGGCAGCGCTTAAGCCCGGTGACATAAAAACGCATACACGGAGGAACAATGGAAAACACAGGCAACATCGGATTTGAAGAAACACTTTGGAAAGCCGCAGACAAGCTCAGAGACAGCATGGACGCCAGCGAATATAAGCACGTCGTGCTGGGGCTGATCTTCTTAAAATATATCTCGGACAAATTTGAAACCAAATATAACGAACTGACCGCAGAAGGGGAAGGCTTTGAAGAAGATCGGGATGAATACGAATCCGAGAACATCTTCTGGGTCCCCAAAGAAGCCCGCTGGACCTTTATCATGGATAATGCCAAGGACACCAAGGTGGGGCAATACATCGATGACGCCATGATCCTGATTGAAAAAGAAAACACCTCCTTAAAAGGTGTTCTGGATAAACGTTATGCCCGTCCGGAAATCGATAAACGGCGGTTAGGAGAACTCATCGATTTAATTTCCACCATTAAAATGCATGACAACAGTGAAAAAGATTTACTGGGCCGAGTCTACGAATATTTTCTGGGCCAGTTTGCCAGTGTCGAAGGCAAAGGCGGCGGAGAATTCTATACGCCCACCAGCATGTTAAAACCCTGGTTGACATGATCGAACCCTACCAGGGCCGGGTCTATGATCCCTGCTGCGGTTCCGGCGGGATGTTTGTTCAAAGTGAAAAGTTTGTGGAGGATCATCAGGGTAAAATCGAAAACCTGTCCATTTATGGCCAGGAAATGAATGCCACCACCTGGAAGCTCTGCCGGATGAATCTGGCCATCCGGGGCCTGGATGCCAACCTCGGCACCCACTATGACGACACCTTCCATAACGATCTCCACAAAACCTTGAAGGCCGACTTTATCCTGGCCAATCCGCCCTTTAATATCAGCGACTGGGGTGGCGACCAGTTAACCGACGATGTCCGCTGGAAATTCGGGATTCCTCCCACCGGCAACGCCAACTACGCCTGGCTCCAGCACATGGTCTACCACCTGGCTCCCAACGGCGCCGCCGGGATTGTTCTGGCTAACGGATCGCTTAGCTCTAACACCTCCAATGAAGGGGAGATCCGCAAGAACCTGCTGGAAGGGGACATGGTGGACGCCATTGTGGCCCTCCCGGACAAGCTGTTCTATTCCACCGGGATTCCCGTTTCGCTGTGGATTCTCAACCGCAATAAAGCGGATAACTCTGGCTTTAGAAGCCGCTACCATGAAGTGCTTTTTATTGATGCCCGTCAGTTAGGTGAAATGATCGACCGCCGACACAAGGTGCTAAAAGCCGACGATGTGGCCAAAATCGCCGACACCTACCACCAGTGGCGAAACCGTGACGGCCACTATGAAGATAGCAAAGGCTTCTGCAAATCTGCCAACCTGTCAGAAATCCGAGAGCATGAATACGTGTTGACCCCGGGCCGCTACGTGGGGATTGAAGACGCGATAGATGATGGCATTCCCTTTGAAGAAAAAATGGAAAACATGACTGCCAATCTGGCCGAACTGTTTGCCAAATCCCGGCACCTGGAAGATGAGATCCGGAAGAATCTGGGGGGGAATTGGGTATGAGTTTTAGGCTAGCGGTAGTGGCGGAATTTCAAAAGGGTTTTGCATTTAAATCAAAAGATTATGTTGATATTGGTGTGAAAATTATAAAAGTTTAGAATTTAACAGATGATTCTATTAATTTTGGTTCATGTGTTTGTATTAACGAAAGTGTTGCCAAAGATTTAGAAAAATATTCATTAAAAATGGATGATATCATTATAACTACTGTTGGTTCATGGCCAACTAATCCAGCATCTGTTGTTGGCAAAGTTATTAGAGTTCCCCCAAAAAAAAGACGTGTTTACTTAATCAAAATGCGGTTCGTATTAGAAGTAGGGAAAATTTTGATCAAAAGTATTTATACTATCTGCTTCGTAATAATGATTTCAAGGAGTATATAATCAATACTGCACAAGGGAGTGCAAATCAGGCAAGTATAACTCAAAAGGATATTAAAAAATATACACATATGTTTAGAGAAAAAGGGGAACAAAAAGCCGTTGCCCATATCCTCTCAACCTTGGACGAAAAAATCGAAGTCAACAACCAGATCAACAAAACCCTGGAGAAAATGGCCCAGGCTATTTTCAAGCAATGGTTTGTGGCTTTTGAATTTCCCAATGAAGAGGGCGAACTCTACCAGTCCAGCGGTGGGGAAATGGTTAAAAGTGAGCTGGGGTTGATACCGAAGGGGTGGAAAGTAGGTTCTCTAGGCGATATTCTGACGTTGAATTATGGGAAATCATTACCTGCTAAAAACAGATTGGAAGGTAATGTGAAGGTTTATAGTTCAGCAGGCTTAACTGGTTTGCATAATAAAGCTTTAATTTATGAACCAAGCATAATTGTAGGAAGAAAAGGAACGATTGGAACGGTTTATTTTTCCACAGTACCTGCCTTTTGCATTGATACGGCATATTATGCGACACAAACAGATAGTAAATACCCATTAATATTGATGTATCAATTCCTTAAAGAAATAGATTTAAAACAATATAACGAAGACAGCGCTGTTCCAGGATTGAATAGAAATACGGTTTACGCAATAAAAATAGTAATTCCGTCATTAGAAATTCAAAATAGTATAAGCGTTCAGATTTTAGCGATTTATAATTTTATTTTTGAAAATATAAAGCAGAATGAAAACTTAAGAGCAATCAGGGATTTACTTCTACCAAAACTGATGGCGGGGGAAATACGTATTCCCTTAAATGAAGTAAATTAAATGACTCAACAAAAACAAATTTTAGAAAACTGTTATCACTGTGGAAACAAGGGTCTTTTGCAAATTTGGGGTTTAAAGAAACATTGCTTTTCTGTTCTAATAGTGGATTTTTGTGGAAGTTTGTACCTGACACCACCTTAAAATTTTTGCGTTGGTGGTGTCTGTCACTCAACTTGTTAAAGAGAACAGTGAATAAAATAGAAACAATGTTTAAAATACAAATCAAATGATGAGGTAGTTAATCAGATTAAACTGGTGGATTTTTTACACAATGTATCGATACTGAGTTACATAGGAAATTAAAAGGTGTTATCAGTTGCCAAAAATTTATATTTATGGAGAATGTAAAATGAACAATGGACTAGTGTCTACAAACAATATAAACCTTCCGAACGCATTAGATGCAACACTTCCGCAAATTAATGAAATTATGAAAGCTTTTAACCTTCCAAGAGACATACTTGCCAGTGACGCTGAAATCGCTTATGCTTGGAGTGAATTACCGAGAGAAATAATGAGAATCCCACCTGAATTAAGAGATGGTTTAATTGTGAGAATGTGTGTTGCCACTTCAGTTGGGTTATTTGATGGAGCGATCAATTACATATGGAATTCTGTCATAATAACATTGAAACAGAAAGTTAAAAATTTTGGTCTTTCATTAGTTGCAAGCACATTAGGAAAAAGTTTTGATGAACAAGATCTAAACAACTATATGGATTCCCAATTGCTTGATATGTGTTACAAACTGGAATTGCTTTCAGAAGATGGTTATTTCTTTTTAAATCAATGTCGCGACATACGCAACAACTTTTCATCCGCACATCCGAGTATAGCTCAAATTGACGATAGAGAATTAATCAACTTTATTAGCAGATGCTGTAAATACGGAATTACAAATGATTATTTGTTACAAGGCGTACATGTCTCAGATTTCTTATCATCAATAAAGGGTAGAAAGCTTGATGAAGACGAATTAGAAATATGGAAGCAACGACTTATTGAAACTTTCCCGGCACAGAGGCAATTGTTAATACCAATGCTTATGGGAATCTACTGTGACCCTGATTCGTCTGAAACTACTAGACTAAACGCTTTAAAAATTTGCTTATTAATCATTGAATATATTGATGACAAAACAAAATCGTCAATGATAGAACAATACAATAGGTATTTTGTCAAGGGGGATACAGACAAATGTACTGCTGCAAAAAGATTTTTTGAAAAGCTCAAAATGCTTAACCTTTTAAGTACTTCTGAACAACATTCAATTGTAAAAAATGCATGTAAGAATTTATTAAATGCTCATCTTGAATTTAATAATTTTTATAATGAGCCACCATTTGCACAAAGATTATTAGAAATAACTAGCTCACTAAAAACCCCTGAAACAGTCCAAAACGAATATGTGTATACAGTTTTAATGGGGTATATTGGTAATCCATATGGTGTATCAAACGCAGCAATATATTTTTATGAGGAAATGATAAGAAACTTTTCACCAAGGGAAATAGATTATTTGCTTAAACTAAACAATTTAAAATCACTCTTTACAGAAAAAACAAAAAACTATAAATGTTGCAGAGAACGATATGTAATGGCATTAAAAATGATTGACAATTATAGTATGAATACAACGCAACTTGCACAATATGACAAACTCATCAAAATGTTAGAGTAAAGAATTATATATTATATTTCGGATCCAGTGCTAGGCACTGATAAATTAGGATCAGATTATATTTAGTAATATGTGATCTTTTGAGGTAGTTTGACGAATGTTGCGGAAATTAATCGAGTGATGTTTTCAGAACGCATCCTGTGAAAATATAGTAAAAATTAATCTGCGTCTTCTACATCTTGAGTGAAACGAAAGGATTGGTAAAAAATGAAAAACAACGGTGATATCGTACCTTTTATCAAACAAAAAGACTATATAATGGTTAACAATGTATTTGGAGGTGGATCATTTGCGAAAACGGTACTGTTACAAGATCCATTCATTGATGAATTATTTGTAGCAAAAAAATATGAGCCCTTATATGAGGGCCTTAAGGAAAAGTTTTATAAAAATTTTCTCGATGAAATTAAGATTCTATATAAACTGAACCATCGAAATATTGTTAGGATCTATAATTATTATGCTTATGAGGATGTTTTTACTGGCTATATTTTGATGGAATATATTGATGGAGCAAACATTGAAGAATACATAACTGAATACACTGGCATCGGCGATCCTGTAACATTGGATGACTTGTTTATGCAATTAATCGATGGATTTTGCTATATTGAAGAACATTCTATTATACATAGGGATATAAGAGAAGGAAATATTTTAATTGATAAGTTCGGTACTGTAAAGGTTATTGATTTTGGTATTGGTAAAATTTTCGAAAAGTCAACTATGGGTTTTGATAGTTTAGTTACAGAAATTAATCGAAAAGGGTCCGATACATTGCCGCAGGAATATTTTGAAGGTTTTTATACATCTCAAACGGATATGTTTTATCTTGCCGAACTAGTAAATCGTTTACTCAAAGGTGCTAAAATACAGGAGATGTTAGATTTTTCTTATCAGGATATTTTAAATAAGATGATGGAAAAACTGCCGGTAGATAGATTTGAGAACTTTGTAGAAATTAAAGGAGCAATGGGGAAACATGATTTTATAAACATGAAAATTTCCAAAGAAGATAAGGTGGTTTATCAAAAATTTGTTAATCTAATTTATAAAGCCCTTTCTTCCTTTACTGATGAGCAGAAATTCAATTATGATTCAGAAATATTCATAGCTAAACTTGAAAAGGCATTAAGAGACAATCTTTTTGAAGAGGTTATTCACAAAAATGCAGACGTAATCAATAGTGTGGTTTCTGGCAGTTATAAGTACAATAATCACGTTGATATACCGTGTACTATCGTAAAAGATTTTCTTGATTGGTTTAAAAAATCGATGCCCCAATCACAGAAACTGATATTAACGAATATAATTTCCAAACTATCTATGATTGATGTTGTAGAAGAAGAATCAGAAGTCCCATTCTAATCAAAAATGACGTGGGGTCGCTTCAATCGTCAAATGCTGAAGTCTTTCCTGCAAATGGAGCACATGGGGTCGGCACCCTTAACTAAAATACTGGATGCATGGACGCTTCGATCAACATATGTAGTCGTTTTTAGGATATTTGTCACTAAAACATAGCTGTGTTTTCCAATGCATATACTAAGATTTTAAAATAATTAAAACTCGGAGGGTAACAACGATGCAGGAATCGATTTTCGATTATCCAAAGGCATATATACCAACAGATAAACGTGAGGCAAAGGAAGACTATTTTATGCAGCTATTTGCATGGCTTTTGCAGAATGTGGATCATCTTGCTCACAAGTATTGTAAAAAATTGCTTTTAAGATTAGAACAAACTAATAATCATATCATACAACAGAATGATTTTATAAATGTCGAGACGCAAGTGACGGTAACGAGTGGAAGAATTGATTTAGTCATAAAAATAAATGATACAATTGGGTTTATTTGTGAACATAAAGTCAATTCATTACTAAAGTGAAGATCAGATTGATAAATATTTGAAAAGCCAAAAAGAATTAGGGAACCATACTTTTTATTCGGTAATTGTAACGTTAGATCAGTTTTAACATACACAACAAGATGTATTTCCAGTTTGAAATTTAATGTTTCTACCCATTTGTATTTTCCATTCTTGATAACGACAGCATAATTGATCGGAAGGAATTGCTGTTAGAGACTGGACAATAAGGATTCAAGAATTTATGAGGTTAAGGATGATTAGAGAAATCGAACAGAAGGATTCAAAAGAAGAAGACAACAAGAGCTTTGAGATGACCAAGGGAGAAAGATATCGGTTTAAATTAAGATATGGAGGAATATTCTTTATAACACTGACGGTGCCTGGTTCAAATTAACTATAAACGATCTTAAAATATAAGGAGAAAAAAGATGAAGCAAATGAAGCAAATGAAGCAAATGAAGCAAACTGAATCCTATAACAAACAGGATGCCATTTTATTCGCGGGTTTCTGTTATCAGACCTATCCGTTTTTTGATCAAAATAAATTAAATCTGCCAATGGAGTTTGAACTTTGCTGCTCATTCTGTGGTATGGCAGGGGTGACTGAAAAAGCAGAAGAAAAGTTTGGCTTCATCGCGGAGTCTGAGAATCGGATTGTACTGGCTTTTCGTGGATCGGATTCGACTCTGAATCTGGATTCTGATCTCGATCTTTTTCAGACTCCATTTCCCTATGTGGAAAATGTCGGCAACAGCCATAGAGGAATTACCCGGGTTTATCAGTCGATGCGCGAAGAGTTGATCGAGATTGTACAGAAACTTCCGGAAGGCAAAAGACTCTATCTAACCGGCCATAGTCTGGGAGGGGATCTTGCCATCATGGCAGCTCTGGACTTTGCTGTCAATATACCGAATAAAGACCTTGTTGTTTACACTTATGCTGCGGGTCGACCGGGAGATCCGGATTTTGTGGGCGCTTACAACACGCATGTTAAAAATAGCTACCGAATTTTTAATGTTCATGATTTTATCCCAACCCTGCCGGCATCTGAATATCCGCCGCCTTTTACGGAAAAGGGGTTATTTTATGAACACGTTGATTTTTCGGTGCCGATTAGTTTTCAGATGAATAACCTGTTCTTAAATCACCGGATAAACTGTTATTTTCAGAAGTTGGGTGAGTTGGATATCGATTATATGAACACTTTGCGTAAAAAGAACCCGGAGTTTTGTCCTGAGGCCATTAATTTACAGGAATTGGCAGTTTCAATAGCAAATGAGACCCGTGAAACACATGCCTGACACTAATTTATAATATCCTCACGCCGTTTAAGGATCACGTTGGGATGTACGCAGACGCCCTCTATGCCAACGGCATCACGCCTGACCTGGAGTATTCCCGGGAAAAGGCCATGGCCGAGTTGATGATTATGAAATTATTTGACCACGAAATCGGTAAATACGCCTTGGCGAGGATCTGAGTAGGAACATGTGAAGAAAATTTTCAGGGATTAAGAAGGTGGGAGCATCGGTGTCAGATAAAAATAAAAAATCAATGAGAACGGACTATCAAGTAATTTTTGAAGAAGCATATCATTTGATGGATGAAGCGATCATAGCGGGTAATTGTGGTGAATGTTGTGGCTATCATTGTTGCCGCCGTAACGACGCCGATGGTAAGCGATTGGGTATGTATTTATTACCCCTTGAATATGAATATATGCAATGTGAGATCGTTACAGATTACGATCTGCACAGTCATCTGCAGTATAATATGCCTTCTAAAATTAAGAAATATTATTATATCTATTGCCATCTAGCAGAAGGTTGCCTAAGAGACCATCGTCCCATTCAATGCCGGACCTACCCCTTTGAACCCCATATCGAAAATGGTAAATTCTCAATTGTGATTGAAAAAGAGCAGATTCATGGCTGTGTACTGATTGAACGAATGCCAGAGTGGCGCCAGGCCTTTATCGATGGTGTTTATGATGGTTGGCTTGAACTGATGAAGATCCCAATCATTAAATATAACATTGAATATTTTTCAAAAGAGCGAGTTGCAGCAAATAACATTATGAAACAATATATTTCAAATACACACGAGGACGGAGGTTTTGTGTCCCTGAGTCATTTCTAAATGATTGGTTTTTATCATCAGGGTACAGGCTCTTAATAATCAACCTTGATTTCCTTTGCACAAAGCATGTGTTCGGTGTGCAGCATACCGATATTTGTAACCATCACTTGGCCTGCAGTAGCCGGGTAATTCATAAATATGGCAATGGTTACTGCCATTGCCAACCCGTCAAGTGGAATATTCAGGAGGTTGAAAATAATAGTGAACAGAAAAGGACCAATCCCTGGAGACGGTGGTACTGCAACAGAGAGAATCATACAGAGGATGACCACGGGAATGATTTCCGCCATGGTAAACGATATCCCATAAAGGTTGGCTACAAACAGGGATATTAATAGCCATATGGGGATTGCAAACTGTTTGTTAAAGAGTGCACCGACCGGAATTGAAAAACTAACCACGTAATCTCTGACTTTCTGTTTGACAGAAGCGATCAAGGTATGGCTGGCAAAGGTGGCACTTGAGCTACCGGTGGAAAAGGCAATCAGTAAAATTGAACCGGCTGATTTAAAATATGTAACGGGGTTCATTTTTTCAATCAATGCCACACTTAGCAGCATAATCACCACTAGGGCAAGAAGTGGCACTAACATCATGGCAATCAAACCGATCGATCCCAAAAGAGCACCACCGTTACCGGCGATCATCATATTTAAGATGTTGATAAATATAATCAAGGGCATCATGGCACAAACGGCATCTAATATGGTTGTGAAAATCAAATTGCCTTCTGTAATAATTTTGGTTATAAAGGGAAATCGCCCTTTAAGGGTGAGCATTACAATTCCGCTGACAATGGCGAGGAACATAATTTGAAGGGTGTTGCCATCTAAAAAAGGCTGGATGATATTGCTTGGGATAATGCCAAACACCATCGTTCCGATTTGGTTCCATAAGTCACCAGACCCTCCACCTGATGAAGCGGAACCCTCACCCACGAAGAATATCCAGGCGGTTAAAAGGGCAATTGCGGAGGACACCAAAATGATTCCCAGCGACCAAATCAATAAGCTCCGAAAAATACGCTTCATCTGAGCCATATTATCCATGTTGAAAATGCTGCCGATGGTGGAAAGAAACAGCACGGGAACCACCAAGGCGTTAATGAATCCAAAAAAAGTTCCGATTAGCGGTTTTAGGATGTAAGTGCCTCAAAAGATGGCGTATAGCAAGTTCAATCCAAACCTGCTATACTGAGCACATCATTATTTGAGGCACTTTTTGTAGTTATGCTTGAGTCTGCAAACCTCGGGCAATTCCTGAGACCAT